>NVXV01000009.1 GCA_002734085.1 Fluviicola sp.
AACAATAATTAATCTTTTATTTCGTAATTTGGTAATGTCTAAAATGGTAATTGAAATGGAATATCTTTCTATAGATGGTTTAATTGACCAAAACGCTGAGTTAATTGGTGTACTTGGATGGAAAAAAAGTGATCTTCAAATGTTCCATGAATGTAAACTCTTGATCGGTAAATATGAGCCTGAAAATTCTAAAGATATTGATGATCTAAAAATCAATGTAAAGAGTTTTGAAAGACTGGTTGATTATCACAAGTCGTTAGATAATTGTAAAAAAGACTATAAAGATCTCATAGAATAAATGAACCTTTTATATAAGTTCTGATGGAAATTCCTTTTGGCGAAAAGTATTTTGGTTTTGACATTCAATTCATTTTAGAAGAAGATAGAAATTACTTAGAATGGGCATCGAAACAAAAGAATATTAGAAATAAATATCCAGATACTTTAGAATTTATTGATCAATTACTAGAAAAAACTATACCTAAAAAAGAGAATCCAAACTACATGAAGTTTGGAAAACATGTATTAGAGCCAATTGAAGAGGTTGTAGTTAATGATCCCTCATACGTAAAATGGCTGCTGAAAAAGGACTCTTTTAAAGAGGAATACCCAAAGACTTTCAAAAAATTAAGCAGGTACTACGATTTGCTATATAATAATGAGATCGTAGGCAACTCAATGTTCTTGTATGTCTTGAAATTCAAGAATAGGGGATATATAAAACCAGGTAAGACTTCACAATTTATTGTTAGACGTATTTACAACTATGCGGGAGTATCTACCTTGTTTTACCATGATGATATAGACATTGTCAATTCCTTTGTGTATAAAACAAACGATTTAAAAATTGAGAATGAAATATTAAAAGAGTTCACAGAACAAAGAGTTGATAAAAGTGAGCGATTAAATATTGATATAAAGTTGGTAAAGAAATTTGTTCAATCTAAAGCAATAAGCTCTGACTTTTTCTATTTAAAGAAATCTCTTTTCGATTTTATCCCATATAAAAGTGGCTTTGATTTTAGGGAGGACTTTAAATTAAAAATAAATCAATTTACAGACTTCGAGCAATTATACATTGAGCATTTAAAAGCGAAAGGACTTTATGAAAAGTATAATCCAGATTTTTACGGAGATGTATTGAATTAATCATATAAAACAAACTGAAGATTTTTTTCTAAAAATCAACAATACTTCATCTAACTCCACCTAACTTCATAATGTGTCCATCTAACTTCATCAACACTCCATAACTTGTATACTTATTTTAGGACGATACAACGATACAGCGGGTCATATGGTTTATTCTTTTGATGCAGCCCCCCTCAAACAGCTCTCCCAACCAACCCGTTCCCATATTCAGGATACCCAAACCCATCAATATCTTTACCACCTAACCAATCTCTTTCATCCTCTTCTTTTAAAACAATAGGCATCCTCTTCTTTCGGTGAATCTGGCTAACAACTTCATTTGCATCAGTAGTAACAATCGAATAGGTATACAAGATTTCCCCCGTAGATTTATCAACCCATTCCGAGTAAATACCACCATAAGCATAAAGCTCATGGTTTGGTAATTCGAGCAAATACTTTTGCTTTTTTTTTCCTGCACTATCGAGCCATTTCCATTCATAAAACCCATCAGCAATAACCAAACAACGTTTGTTAACAGAGTTTCTGAATGAGGGCTTTTCTTTAATGGTTTCCAGTCTAGCGTTAATCGTGTATTTACGAATATCCACATCCTTTGCCCAGGAAGGAATCAAACCCCAATGAAAATGCTGAATAACATCCTGTTTTACATCAGTAATAATTGGAGTTTTAGGATATGCAAAAGCATTGTAATGTTCAGTTGTCTCAAATGAAGACATATCTTCAATTTTTGCCTTAAACCTATTTTCAAGTTCTTGCGCTTCTTTGCTTTGCTTAGAGTGAAAACACATAATCTTATACTTTTACAACTATTACCTCATCAAGTCTGGTCGTGTAACGTGCTGAAATCCGTTCCTGTTTCATCTTCCAAGTACGCTTCAGATCCTGACAAGCGATTCGAACTTTATTTTGACCTATCGAATTATTCAACCGATCTATTGTAGCCATCAACAATTTATGTTTCGGATGCTCTAAGGTAAATAAATTTAGTTGTTTTTCATTTTCTGGTGTAAGTTCCATTACAATCACACCTGCCTTTTTGTACGCATACCCTTCCTTAAAAATGGCTTTAAGTCCAATCACTGCATACTTGATAATATCTATACTAGAATTTGTAGGATAGTCCGTTTGTACCACAATATTCTTACTGTATTGTGGCTGATCATTCCTATAACCATTCGTATGCACAAACACCATAATAGCATTACAACACGATCCTTGTCGTCTCAACTTTTCAGCGCAAGTACTTGCAAAAGTAGACACACGTTCCTGAACATTTGCAAAATCCGTATGGTTTTGTTCAAATGTTCGCGTAGTGGCAATGGATTTCTTTTCTTTGACATCATCCATTTCCAAAACAGATTTCCCTTCTAGTTCCATTTTCAAGCGCAAACCAACTACAGCAAGATGTTTCCTTACCCAAGCATCTGGAAATTGTACAAAATCGTATGCAGTCAAAACACCTTGAGCTTTTAACCGTTTCGAATGTTGCCGTCCTATTCCCCAAACATCTCCAATTTTAAGCCATTTCAATGCTTTCAATCGCTTTTCTTCGGTATCAATAACATAAGTTCCATTGAGTTGGTTAGAGTACTTCTTAGCAATGCGATTAGCCAATTTTGCCAATGCTTTAGTTGGTGCTATTCCTACACTAACAGGAATTCCAGTTGACTTATTTACATCGAATCGCATTTTCTGACCATAATCATTCAAATCAAAATACTCAAATCCACTCAGCTTTAAGAAAGCTTCATCAACACTGTAAATCTCAATGATCGGTGTATAATTCGCAAGTATGCTCATCACACGTGAACTCATATCTCCATACAAAGCAAAATTAGATGAAAACACATGAATATTATATTTATCAAATACTTGTTGAAATTTAAAAGCTGGAGCACCCATAGGAATCCCCAGAGCTTTTGCTTCATTGCTTCTAGCAATTACGCATCCATCATTATTGGAAAGCACAACAATTGGTTTATTCCTCAAGTCAGGGTTAAATACACGCTCACAAGACGCATAAAAGTTATTACAATCAACCAGTGCAAACATTAAAAAGACTTAATTACATTCGTTACAATTCCCCAAATGATAAAATTATTGTCCTCGGTTACTTTAATTGGTGCATATGCTTTATTTTCGGCTACTAAACAAACAACATTCTTTTCAATTTTAATTCGCTTAACAGTAAATTCACCATCAATAAAACAAACCGCAATTTTCCTATTCTTTGGTTCTAAACTTCTGTCAACAATTAACAAGTCTCCCTCATCAATTCCCACGTCTTTCATAGAGTCGCCTTTAACACGAGCAAAAAACGTAGCCATTTTATTCTTAACAAATTCCTTATTCAAATCAATTGATATGTCCAAAAAATCATCTGCTGGGGAAGGAAACCCTGCACTAATCCCATGCTCAACTAAAGGCAGTTTCAACTCTGATGAAGTATCCGAAACAAAAATATCTAATGTAACTGGTATTTGCATATTCTTATAATATTATCATTTTTATGATTAAATAATAGGCAAAATTACGAATAATTGATAAAAGTTCAATTCCAATAATAGGATCAATATTACATAGATTAAACTATTCTTAAAAAATATTAGATTTAAGCATAGATTAAAAACATGAAGTTCATGGAGTTACTCCAATTTTATTTGCCTTTGCTATAATTCTATTCGATGGATTTTAGGACGATATACAACTGAAATAACCTTACAGTTGTTTTAGGTATAAGACAGTGAACTTTGCATTATTGGTTCGTTTTTATTCATTTTTATCTGTTCTTATTCGTTCTTAACTGTTCTTAACCGTTCTTAACTGTTCTTGTTTGTTCTTAATGTTCGGATTCCGAAACAGATTTTTTTAATTGGCTTTCATCAAAGTAATCTAGTGTTATTTCAAAATATCTGGACAACTTTATAAGTGTTGAATAGGAAATATCACGCTTTCCCTGTTCTATTCTAGCAATATGAATTCCCGTGTCGTTATAGACATCTTCTTGCGTAAGGTCTTTACTTTTTCGTAAGTCTTTTAAACGTATAGCAAGACCTAATAATATTTCTTTTTCTTCCATGACCGAAAGGTCAGTATAGTATTTTTACTAAATAATGACTGTACGGTAAGTATTTTATGTATATTTGAATGATTAACACATTTAAATCATCTGATTATGAATATAATAAAGATTGCAATTGCAGAAGATCACGTACTTCTTAGAAAATCAATTGCTATGTTGTTTGAGAAGGATAGTCGCTTTATTTTGGAAATTGAGGCTGAAAATGGACAAGAGCTTATTCATAATTTAATTGATAAAACAATAGATGTAGTAATCCTTGATATAAACATGCCTGTATTAAATGGCATTGAAACACTACAATTGATTAAAGAGAAATACCCAGAGATAAAAGTGGTGATGTTTAGTTCAAAGTCTGATCTATTCACGGTAGAAAAAGTTAGAAGAATGGGAGCAAATTCATTTGTAGATAAGCACAGTTCTGAAATACTGATAGAGACAGTTATTCAAGTTCATAATATGCAGTATTCGTATAATGCTATATTTCAACCTGAGTCCAAACAGAATTTCAATTAACACTGTCTTAATGCAATATACATTCTTTTTATTCTATGTATCTATCTTAAAAATGTCTCGCCTGAAATATTTAAGGTAATTAACTTATTTTCAATCTTTCTGACTCCTACTTTCACTTGAATGATAAAGTTTAATTTTAATTTTTTCTTTGCTCATTGTGTACCCAATTGTTTCAATATAGCCAATTTTTTTCTTGTCCTGTTCTTCATTAATTACATAAATAAATACTTTCAAGTAAGTATAAGCACTTTTGGAAGAATCACATTGGTTAACACCGAAGTAATCTGATGACAATCTGAATCTAACCCTTTTAGAAGTGCCTGCCATAATTCTTGTCATCGTTTTTTTAGAATAGTGATCTGGTGGAATATTTATTGGTATACTATATGAACTGCTGTTTAAACTATCGCAATTAGTTATATACTTATATGCTCCYTGCCCAGYATACTTTGAATTCATAACAAATATTTCGGATGTTTTAYTATTAGTAATTTTAACTTTTAGTCCTCTTTTTTTACTTTTTACAACTTCAAAATAAAYGGAATCAATTTCCTCAATTTCTTTTTGAGAAAAAACGGCTGTACTTATTAAAAGACTTAGTAGAAATGTAAGTTTTAAAGTCATTAAATTTTTCATCTTCATTACACTTCCTTCCTATATATTCATAAGTTACTTTCCTCTACAGTGAAATCTATTGATTAATTACAGGTAATAGGAATCATTTTAGTTTTTAATTTCCCAGTGTTTTATTAATTCACTATGTCTTTCTCTTCTTATTAATTTACCTTCTTCGTAATAGTATTTTTTTCCAACAAGAAAATGAATACCATCGAAATGATATTCAATGGAGTATCCATCACGAACTCCGTTTTTGTAACTGTCTATGTATAGAGACCTTGTTTCTGGATCATACTTAACGTAATCGCCTTCATATTTTTTATCAATAACACTTACCTGAATAATAATATCGAAATACTCTTCATCCCTCCTTAAAAAACGTTTATAGGTTTTTTTTTGATAAACAACATAATGACCATCAGGTAAATCAGTTTTTAGCTGTTTCTTTTTTAAAAAAGCTGAGAAAAAAGATGAAGAGTCAACTTCAAAATATTCTGTTGAGTCGATATTAATCATAAATGTATCAATTTCTTGTGAAGAAACATTTATAAAATAAAAAATGGACACTATTAAAAACACTATTTTCATAATAACAAATTTAGTTTTACCTCATTCTAAGGTCTCCTTTTCCCTCTCTTTTTTGACCATCTTCAACTTGATGATCTTCAGGTGTTGAAGCAGGGTTTAAACCTTCCATTCCATCAAAAAACAAGTCTATAAATATTTGAGTACTCTGCTGATTATTGTCATTGAAATCATATGTGTTTTCACCTTCTACTGTAGGTACGTTAATCAATAATAATCCGTAATAATTACCTATAGAATTACTTCTTGAAATAAAACCGTCAGTGGACGTATCTACACCTTCATCTTGAAAGAAACCGAAAGAGGAGCCGTCTTGATAAAGTTTTCCGTTACTTTCTTTGAGTTCATTTGTCAATTCAGTTTGATTAATTTTTCCTAAAGAATTATTTACTAATAAGCTTCTAGCTTCACTATTTTCTGTACCAACTTCAACATCAGAATCTGTACTTCCACCTCCTTGACCATCCATATTCGCTTCAGTATGAACCGAAACTGAGCCTATCTCAATTATTTCTGGCGAACTTAATACTTTATACATAACTTTCGCTCTATTCTTTTGCTCTTTGTCCCAATTATTTCTCCTAGCAGTTCGACGCAATCTTCTTTTAAATGATTTTTCACCTAAGTAGGTTCTAATAACCTCTCCTTTCCCATCTCTATTAGTAGTTTCGAAATTTCCAAAAAGTGATTGAGGATCATTAAGACCAAATGAATTAAAGGCAGCAGCCATTAAACTATACCCTCCACTAGATGCAGGCTTTATAGCTCTCCCATCAGGATCAATAAACATAATTGGATTGTTACCTGCAAAAACGTAAGGAGAAGAGCCAGGATATCTACTTTCTAAAGGATCTGGTGAATACCACCGACTAATCACCGTAGGATCTAAAGTTGCTTCGCTATATAACGTATCAGTATTCAATAGTTCATATATTGTTCCAGTATTCATATTTATAATTACTGAACCAATACGTTGTAAACTGTCGTTGATATGTACTTCGGTATATTTACCCTTTGACAACGTAAGTATTTTACCCTCTTTGCCAATACTTTCAAAAGGGTTAATTTCCTGTGCATTTATTGAAAATGCTACAGAGGTCAATAGTATTAAAATTATATTTTTCATCTTATCTATTATTAAATGTACGATTTAATTCTGAATTTACATATTTATCTTTTTGTAAATTGATGGAAGATAACCACTCTAGGTACATTGTTAAAGGCATTTCTCGATACCCCATTTCCAATCCTTTTACATAAAGCTGTTGCATTTGAGTATACGTCTGTTGTGCTTTGCTTATCTCGTTATTACTTTTAAATACGTTATATTGCCTTTTCAACGTTTCGGCTTTTAGAATAATAGCGTTAATGTTCTGTGGATCGTAGTTCAGCACCAAATCACAACATTTTAGAACAAAACTATCTTGGTAATTTTTAGTTTGTGTCAAATAACCTTTTGCCAAATCATACACACATAAAGCTACGCTTTCTTTTTGCCCTAAAGTGTCCATATAAATACCGTTTCGAATAGCATCTAATGTAATATAACCTGATGCTTTGACCCACGCATCTGTCGGAAATTCACCACTGGTTAATTCCGTATTATACCATCCCCATTTTATAGATCGGTGTTTAATGTAAATATGATTGGGAGCTAAAGAAAGATATGCTTCTGTTTGTAATTCATCTGCCAGTATTTTATATAAATAAGGCAGTGAGTGGCAATTCCCTGAGCCACTCAAGAGAAGTTTTGTTACAAATTGACTCGACCATTCTTTTTCTCCCAGAAAATCTTCAAAATCGTATTGAAACGGGGTATGGAATATACCTTCTTTCCAATAAATAGTGTCCTTCATCAAAGTGAAAATAGCACCATTCCTCTTTACTGAAATACTATCAGGAAAGCTGTATTCTTTCAATTTGTTTGAATTCATCCACAAATTAGTTATTCTGACCAATGAATCAATGGATTTATTAAACTTTTTATAACTTAAACTATCTCCAAAATAAGCGTTCTCTGTAATAAAAACAGCTCTTTTAAAATCAAGGGGTTGATTGTCTTTTAACATGTTTTCTAATTCATTAAAAGCAATGTTGTAGTAATCTAAGTAGTTTAGCTGTTTTGATTGGGATTGGATAGGTGTATTTCTATGTATAAGTGTTTTTCTATGAAGAGTATCTACGGTAGCTTTTTTGGAAACAGCTGTTGTGTCCTTTGTTGTTATTTGCTCATTAGTATCTGCCATTTTGGTGGTGTGACATGCACTTATAGTTATAAGTAATATAATCTCAACTCCTATTATTAATGATATGTTAATTACTTGCTTTTGCATTTCTTATGATTGCAGTTTTTAGTTTCTTTTTTTCCTGTTGATGTTTTTCATCATCCAGTGAGGCTAACCATGAAGCATACACTTCTTTTGGCATGTACTTATAGCCTAACATATCAATAAAATTATACTGTTCCAGTAATGCGTTATAAGCTTGATTCGCCTCGGGGTATTTATTAATTTCTTCAATTGGTGGGTCTCCCGCTTTTTGCAAGCGTCTTTTCGTTTCAATAGCCAACAAATCAGCTTTTAAAATTTGTCCTTGAATACTTTTAGGATACATTTGTAGTAACTGGTCAGTCATTGTAACCACAAAATCATCGTAACCAAATTTATCAATATATCCCATTGCTAAATCTGCTAAAAGGGTTGAAATTAAAGCATTCTGTCCTAAAGTATCTAAATAAATTTTATTCTTGATGGCCATACTATTGATATACCCTGATTCCATCATCCAATTTTCAGTTACAGGATATCCATTTGTTGTTTCAAAATTTAAAAAGGTTCTCCCATCACTAAAAATCACAAAAGAATGTTCAGGTGCAAGAGAAAGCCATGCTTTTGCATTAATTTCTTCCGCAAGGATTAAATAGAGCAAGGGCATTGAATGACATTGTCCTTTGCCGGTATGAAGTAATTTGGTAACAAACATATTCGACCAATCCTCTTCTCCTAAAAAATCATCAAACGCATATTGATAAGGTTGATGCACTCGCCAAACGACGGTATCCTTAAATTCCACAATTCGCTCTGAAAAAAGCTTTTGAATCACATAGTTCTTACCTAAATTATTAGTTGTAGTAATACCTTCTTTTTTCATCAGCATATTCAACACATTTACCTTAATCGCTATTTGTTTGTTATAACGTTCGTAATCTAATGTATTATTGGCGTATGCATTCTCAACAATAAACACACTTTCCTTTAACGAAAAAGAAGTTTTATCCTCTTTCATTTTCATTAGTTTATCAAATGCCTGCCGATAATGTTTTGTTATTTTAAACAAATAATCATCTTGGGTACGTATGGAAGGAAGATCCTCATTTAATAATGCTTTAATTGCTGCTATTTGCTGTTGTTGTTTGTTTTGTTTTTGAAGTTGTGCCTGTTGAACAATAAATTGATGCCTTAAAGCAGGGTCAGATGGTGGCACTGGTGGAGGCTTATAACCCATCCTTTGCTTAGTTTGTTTTTGCATTTGACGTCTTAAATCAGTGGCATTTCCTCCCATTGATCCATTGGGTTGTCGATTATAATTCTGACTGCCATTATGCTGTGGTGAATGTTGATTACTTTTTTGAGTATCTATATTTATTAGAGAGTGTTTAGTAAATGATACTGAATTGGGGTTGGAAACCTGCGTATACGAAAAATGTGAGAATGAGGTTAGAAAAAATATAGTAATTGCAGTAGCGTATACATAAAATGTAAGGCAGTTTTGGTTTTCTTTATGTGGTAGATTTCGTTCCATTTATCTGGAATAAAATAATTTAGGGTATAAATATATAAAAAAATATAACTACTATATGGTTAGTAAATATATTTTTCTTATCTGGGACATCTTTTACTACATAAAATTCATTCATTTGTACAAATGAATATTCAAAAATAATATCTAGTTAGAAACTTTTGGGGCAAGTATTGGAGCGCATAAATTCTTTCAAATAACGTAAATAGATTATGTTTTATTACACCATTAATTTATACTGATTTCTTGTAAGTATGTGATTAATTGTATGTATTGTAGTAGTTATTACTACATTTACACTTATTCTTAAAAAAATAGATGTGAACTAAATCAACGAAATACCATTTGAAAAAAGCTTTCTTACTGACGAGTAATAGTGAAACAAACTAGTTTAAAATTTGAGAATATTGCTAAAAATAGAGTAAAAGGGGAGAATGAGCATTCAAATAATTTTATATAAATACCTTTTAGTCGAGAATTTGACAACGCACCATAACAAACAGAAAAGTAAAACACTATGAGTATGGACTTAGATATACATTTTTTTAAAGGGGGTGAGAATGTTTTAAAAAGTGAGACAAAAGAAGATAAAGAGCCTTTAGAAAAAATAAGAGATTCATTTGGGAAAGTTCTTGATGGTAAAAATCTTTCCTTTTTGCTGGGATGTGGTTGTTCCTCCCACATTGTGGATAATAATGAGGTAGGAATTCCTACAATGATGCAATTAGCAAAGGAGTTTTATAGTGAAGTTCTAAAGGAGAAAGGGTCTAATGAATTAAAAGAGAAATTAAACTTAGATGTAAGTGCAGATAAATTTAAAAATAATCTTGAATTTTTCTTAGGAACATTACATAGTGCTGAATTCTTTTATGAAAATACAGAAAGCTCTAAAAAAGAAGAATTTGAATTGGTGAAAAATACCATCCAACAAGTAAAAGAATTTTTAATTGAAAAAGTCCTAAACGAGAAAAAAAGGAAAGAAAAAAAAGATCAGCCAATTAACGAACTTTATGAAAAATTTTACAGGAAACTTCTCTACCGAAATACCAACTTACCGAAAGCCAATATTTTCACAACTAACTACGATCTGTACTCTGAATATGCGTTGGACAGGTTAGGAATTCATTATGTTAATGGATTTACGGGAGGTATAAAAAAATACTTTAATCCAACAATTTTTAACTATGCCTTAGCAGAACGAATGGATTTGTCGCAGACCAAATGGAGTGTCATTGACAACTTTTTTTACCTATATAAGATTCATGGATCAATAAATTGGATTGAAGACAGAGAAGACTCAAAACTTTTTCAGGTTAGGGAAATTCAGGACGCTACCTTTGAAAAGCTAAAGGATGAAGAAACAATTATGATTCATCCGACACCGTTAAAGCAAAATGCAAGTTTAGGTAGTCCCTACTCTGATTTGTTTAGGGAGTTCCAAAAGAAACTGATGCAAAACAACAATGTTTTAGTAACTATTGGATATAGTTTTAGTGATGAGCATATAAACAATCTTATCTACCAAGCATTTACTATACCTTCTTTTAGGTTGATTGTATTGGGTGCGCCTACTAAAAACAGTGAAATTGAGAAGCTTAAACAATTGAATGACCCTAGAATATGGATAATTGGAGGAGCTTTAGAGGATGGTATAAAGTTACATTACTTTAATGGGTTCGTTGAAAGTGTTCTGCCCGATTTAAGCAATGACGACATTGATGATAAAATAGAAAATGCGATAAAAACCTTGCTAAAGAAAAATGAATAAAGAAGATAAACAAAGAGTCATTGGAAAAGTCGTTGCTATTAACTCAGACCGATTTACCGTTGAGTTACTCAGTGGAATTGATAATTTTAATATTAGCGGATTTGACGATATTCATTATTTTGCTCAACTGAACAGTTATGTAATTATCTCTTATCAGAATTATTACATTGTGGCAGAGGTGTCAGGTGTTCGAGAAAAAGATTTGAATGTTCCCTTTTCTAATCCTAAAGAGCAAATTTTAAATAAAGTAAAATCAGGTAAGTTTTTAGAAGTGCTTCCAATTGGTACACTAAAGCCAGATTCTGAAAATAAGAGAGAATACGGTTTTGAATTTGGGGTGAGTGTTTATCCAGCACTATACACCGATACACTATATATTAAAGAAGCAGAATTAGATGCTATTTTTAATGTTAGAAATTCGGGTGAAAAGATTTGTGATAAATGGGAGGGAGATGAAAACTGTCCACATGATGATAATCAACGATACAACACTTTGGCAATAGGAAAGTCAACCATTTTTCCAGATTATGATGTTAAAATAGACATTAACAAATTTTTTGGTAGTCATAGTGCGATATTGGGTAATACGGGTAGTGGGAAGTCTTGTACTATTAGTTCAATAATTCAAGGGATTTTCTATAGATTAAAAAACTATAGTGCAACAGGTAGTTCCTTTGTCTTATTCGACGTTAATGGAGAGTATAAGAAAGCCTTTTCTGAGATCAATAAACGAAATGGAGACGTAGCCGTTCGGTATCTAACCTTAGATGAGAAGAAAGCCTCTGGTGAACATGAAATATTTACTTTACCAAATTGGTTCTTAAACATAGATGAGTGGGCTTTGCTTTTAAAAGCAACTGAACGAACGCAATTACCAATTTTAAGAAACGCTCTTGGTCTTGCTTCCTTGTTTTCAAAACAGGGTGAAGAAGATAAGAAAAAGATTGAAGAAACAAAAAATCATATTCTCGCAACTTGCATTACTCAAATATTAAGAGATGAATCAAGTAGTCCGTCTAAAAAAGATCGAATTACATCTATCTTACAAAAATTTAATACTACCGATATTAACCTAAGTCAAGAATTTGAATATACACAGGATAATAACTCAGAATCAGAGTGGAATTTGAGAAGTTGTTTACAAATTAGTTACGGTGAACTCGTTGGTTTATCACCTCTTATTGAATTTTTAGAACAAAAGGAAGAAGACATTCCAAAATTTTTGTCCCCCGAATTTCATATGCCAATTTATGAGGAAGGAATAAAGTTTGATTTCAATAGAATCGAAGACGCTATTGATTTGGCTATTCTCTTTGAAGAAGCTCATGGAAATAGACAAATAAGGGATTATTGTTCGTCATTGATAACTAGAATAAAAAGTTTAAAGGATCGTGAGGATTTCAAGTTTCTTAGAAAGACTGAAGGAGACATTAAGGCATACAAGAAACACTTACTTGGGATTGCACAGGGCAGTGTCGTTAAAAAGGATGTTCAGATTACTATTCTTGATTTAAGTACGGTAGAGGATGAAGTAGTTGAAGTAATCTCTTGTGTGATTTCAAGGTTGTTATATGAGACAATAAAGAACTTTGAGCCAAGGAATACCTTTCCTGTGAACCTTATACTAGAAGAGGCACATCGTTATATTGGTCATAATCCCCAAAGAGAATTTCTTAAAGCAAATACTATTTTCGATAGTATAGCTAAAGAGGGACGAAAGTTTGGAATGTTTTTAACCGTTTCATCTCAACGACCAAGTGAATTGTCCAAAACTGTGCTTTCCCAATGCAGTAATTTTATTGTTCATAGAATTCAGAATCCCGAAGACCTTTCTCATATCAGACAAATTACACCTCATATTTCAGATACTGTTCTAAAAAGAATGCCGTCTATTCCAACACAACATGCTTTAATCTTTGGACATTCAGTGAATTTACCGACCACATTCAAAGTAAATGAAGCAGACCCTCTTCCTTTAAGTGATAATAATAAAATCAGTGAAAATTGGTTTAAACCAAAAGATACTGATCTTTCCATAAGTACAAACCTGAATGATGAATAATTTGAATCAAAATCAAATGGGTATTAAAATATATTTTCACTAAATTTATACCACACTTAATCTATTGTGCCATGTATAAAGCTAGAATCAGAAAAACGCAAAAAATTGTTGAAGCTGAGGATTTGAAAGTTATCCCAGAGGTGAATGAACTCGATTTTGCCTGTGTAGATAAAGACTGTGATATAGACCTTATTCCGTGCTCATATGGTAAATTTAATAAAGTAAGACCTTACTTTAAAAAAAATAAGGGAGTTGAGCATAGCTCAAATTGTGAATATAGTAAGTTACTGAAGTATTTAAATATTGGTAAGAATAGACAGATTACAGATGATGAATTTTCTAGGTTTGATTATCCTTCAAAACTGATAGAAAAACAGAAGAAAATACTATCTACCGACACTTCTACTAGTGATGATTTGTCTCCAAATACAGGTAGAGCAATGAAGACTATTATGTCAGGTGAGTTTGATTCTGTAATGCCATCAAATAAACATGTCACTTCTATAAATTTGATCATTGACTTTTTTATAAGTTGTCCGTATAATAGAGATGTTTATTTGAAATTATTAAGTAAGGAGGGTACGTATAGGCATCTTTTTAAGAGTATTTTTGGTGAAAGTAAGGGACAATATGAAAGTGGGAAAATCTTCCATGGAGTTCTTTATCCAAACTCGAAAAAATCAATTCGACATGAAGATCAGTTTGTTTTTTTTCAACTCTTGTCTTGTGAAAGATGGGAAGTTGATTTTAGCGGGAAAAACCAAGTAAATCCTTACTGGGTTAAACTTAATAAAAATCACCTATCTAAAACTAAATTGAATCGAATATTAGAGGATCGACAGACAGTTAATAACCAGTCCAATTTGGACTACAAGGAAAAGAAAAAGAATAAAGAAACAAATGCGTATGTATTTTTCCTTGGAAATGCACCAACATACAAAGAACCGTATATATTTGAAGTTGTTGATGATTACATTAGTTTTAGGTATACTCAAGTAAATCACCCTGATGACGAGTGATATATAACCACCTTAACGATGTTACTTCTTTTATATAATTTCATGTAATTTATAATTTTAACTAACAATACTATCATTTGCATCGTCCAAAATATCATCATCAAACGAATCCAAATAAATCTGTGTAGTCTTTAAATCAGAATGTCCTAAACCTTCAGCAATTACAGAAACGGGTATCATTTTTCTCTTTGCAATGGTCGCCCATGAATGACGTGCGTAGTAGGAGGTAATCCCCTCTTTAATTCCAGCCTTTTCTCCGATCTGTCGAATTCTTTTGTTGATTCTTTGCCTTTTTTTGGAATATCGTTTAAACCCAGAAGAAGAAGCTTCATAGCCAATTGGGAATAATAATTCATTATCTTTCTTTTCAGCGATATTATATTTGTTCAGTATAGCTATTGATTCTGAAGTTAGTTTAATAGAGTATTGTCTACCGTTTTTACTTCTTGTGTAGACCATTCTTCCAGAGATTAATTCTCCGTTTTTATATTTTGATTCAATGATTTGTTTTTTCTTGAGTTGAGCAATATCTACTAAATTAATACCCATGTTATTGAACATGAACATGAAGTAATTTCGAGCATCCCAATGAGCGGATCGTTCTTTCAATTGAAGCGCTCTTATTTTTGCAATATCCTCCATACGTAAAGCCCGTTTCTTGGTGTTTTTAGCTTTTGGAATCTTATATTTTGGAAAAGGGTTTAACTCCGCAGGAATTACACCTTCTTGAATGGCTTCTCTGAATAGCGTTTTAATAGGGCGTAAATAAGCGCTGATGGTATTTGGTTTATTACCTCTTCCAACACAGTATGCAGTAAAATTTTTAAGGAAGACTAGATCTATTTCAACAAAAAGAATGTCTTCTGTACCTGTAAAACGTTTTAGTGTATTGAGACTTGTATTTATTGCAAAAGCATATCCATTCTTATTTGATTCCCTCAATCTTTCAAGTTTGCCTTTTGAATAGTCGACAATAGAGGCAGAGTTTAATTTTTTCGAAATAAAACGTTCTCTCTTTCTTTGACTTGTATTATTATTAGAGAGTATTTCAGCTTGAATTCGCTGCTTTAATTCACTAACATCCATCGAATCAACTTCAATTTTGTTATTAATGAGGTACATTTCTGCTTTTGAAAGTTGTGATCGTATTTTTGCAGTTATACGCTTGTGATTCGTTATTGATTTGACTTCTATTGTTGAATCTTTCCAACTGTCATCTTTCACTGAGTAATTCAATGAGATAGTACGGGTTTTAGAGTTGTGATTGATAACCAACACAATTGGAAATGATCCATCTTTCTTTTGACTTGCTTTTCTTCTATCTAATTTAACTTTTACTTTTGCCATAATTTTTAAAATTTGCGTGCTTTTTTGCGTGCTTTTTGATCTAAAATAGGCTCAAAAAGTTCAAAATGAAAATTAAGTTATTCACAAAACCCTTTATATATAACGATTTTAGGTGTTTTTTATTACATATTGATTTTTATAACACCTGCCTTCTAAGCAGACGGTCACAGGTTCGAATCCTGTCGCGATCACGAAAAACCCTGTAAACTATTGATTTACAGGGTTTTTTAATTTTACTACCCAACATATTCCCAACATCAAAGTTACCTCCTTTTTTTCCGAAGCCCTCGAATAAACCCGAATAGACTTACAAGCCTTTGACGTTCATAGTTTTTTTGCTCTCTCTGCTTTCTATAAAATTACATATTAAGTTTGACAGCGTGAATATATGAACGCTAATTATTAAGCTGTATTCAATATAGAATATCTGTTTGATCTAAAGATTTAATTTCTTTTGAATCGCATTTAAGATTAGGCCTATAGCCGTTTTCAATATACTCGGTTCTACAAATAGTGTCTTTAATCGAATAGACACAAACGCTATATGTTCCTTCAGCTCCACTATTAAATCTATATTGGATTTTATTATGTCTTTTTAAGTCATTACTTGTGACTACCTCAATATTTAACTCTGTCTGAAATTCAATCTTTTCAATTCCTTTTTTATCTATAACATCCATTGTTACAATAACATCATTTCCATTGCCTATTATAATTTTTTTATCAGAATTACAGGCTGAAATGAATGCAATAAGAAGTAATACAAAGAGTAAATTAATTTTATTCATTATCGATTTGTGTTAATCAAGAAAGGCTCTAAATTATATTGTCACCACTATGAATATACATAAAATACCTAAAGATTTAATAAAGCAATTAGCTTGTTTTAAGCTTCTTGAACAAAAGAACAATACTTAATACTAACAAAGCACCTAGACCTATGTAAAACATGTTTTCAATTAACAGTTTTAGACCTTTCTCCATATAGGAAAAAGCATACCCAATCCCTATTGAAAAAAGAGCAACTGATCCGTAGGCAATACCTAAGAACTTTTGATTAATTGATCTGGCAATGGAAGAATCAACTAATGGTGCAATAAGTAAATCGGCAAAAGTGTATGCAAATAATGCTATAATGGTAATAACACTAGTTGAAATTGAATCCTCACTATAAAGGAAATAAGAAAGACCAAAAGAAATCAAGGTCATAACAACTGAAATAGTCAGTTTAGTGATATTATCATAATGTTTTTTTGACCAAATAATCACTAGATAAATTCCAATAATCATGTAAAAAATAACACTTAATTGTTCAACCCAATAGTGAGGTATGGTATATGTACCAAAGTCAATTTCCCAATAAAGTGAGTCGATTTCATAATATGTAATCCTCCACGTAAAACAAAAGATTGCGAAAAGAGAAAAAACTAAAGCATAACGCTTAAGGTTGATAGCATTAAGAATCGATTTTCTTTCTGGGATTGATTCTTCTGAAATATGCACTGGTTTTTTAGTAAGTAGAAGTATTAAACTTGATAATACCATAGAAAGACCAACTGTAAGAAAACCGTACTCAATACCATAATAATATGCAATTAGCCCTACTGCGTATGCTCCAAAGAAAGATCCAATGTTGATGAATAGATATAACAATAAGAAACTAGAGTCAAGAAGTCTAGGATCATGGAGATACAGTTTTGCATAAATAGCCTTTAAATTGGATTTGAACAAACCGCAACCAATAATGAATAAAACTATCGGAATATATGGATAGATTGTTGAATCAAAGAAAAAAAGAATTGAACCAAGGAACATAAATATACCTCCAGTGATTACCGTTCTTTTGTTACCAAGTAGTAAATCACCAAGTACTCCTCCTAAAAGATAAGCTATAGCTAACCCTAATGCTATCCAGAAAAATAGACTATCCAGATCATACGAACTAGAATCGTCTAATTGATCGGTAAACAAAAGAAAAAGTATTGATCTCCAACCGTAATAAGCTAATTTTTGAAAAGTCATGGAACTAGCATAACTAAACGTTTGTAGCATATGTTTTGGTCTTGTTGTTATTTCAGTTGTCGGCATTTATTCGGAATTACATAAACTTAATAGTCTTTGTTGGTTTAGGGTTGTTATACAATGTTTTTTTCATTTTTAGTAAGCTAACTATAAAGTTACACATCAGATGAAAAAAAAGAGTCTCGATAAAAATATTATTCCCACAACTGCTAATACAAAATAGAGAAATTTAGAGATGTCCTTCATTTCCATTCCTTCTTTTAGGACAAGCTCTTGGAAAGATGAAGAAACCAACATTAAAATTGAAGCTAGCAGAATTGTTCCTGTAGATAACAATACTCCTTTTCCAAATCCAAAGATAAGTTGTCCACTTTGAAGAAGCTCCTTAATGTCTATTATGAATAAGATATTCCAAAGAAGGATTATTGCAATTACAAATGGAGTTTTTAAAGGAAAGCCCCCTTTTTTTTGAGTTGCCTCTATTTCTTGAGAATTTAGACTCTCAGCATTAGGATTTATATTGAGAAATCCAGTTTGTTTAATCTCTTCAATCAGATCTATTGGGTTTCTGAAGGTCCAAAACACAACATGTTCTTTATATGAATCGACTTTATGATTTATCTTAATTCCCTGACCAATTACAGGTAGGGATTTGTAGACTTCAATAGATTTAATGTCTGAGGGTTGAAAAATAAATTTGCCAATAATTATCACATTTAATGTTAACTTGGACTGGGTCACATTTAAGGAGGCAAAAGGCCAGGTTGCATTAGCTCTTCCAATTCTTGCTCCTCCTGTTTCATCTACTGTATTCATAGTAATTAGGAATTATAGGTCTTCGGAGCAAACAGCAGTGCTAAACTAATTCAGCTCTAATGTTTGCACGTCTAAGCCGCCTAAATTTACAATTAAATTTTGAAATCGTGATTCATTGTGGCTTTATTTCTAGACTGATTTAGTTACTAATTCAATTAAGACGAATATAAAAAGTAAGTTGAGTTTTTTCATTTTTATGTGCTTTTAATGATTACCGTGGTCCTTTATCATGGTAAGTGCCTGCTTTACCACTTGCAATAGATTCGACTTCAAGAATTGCTGAGCTCCTAAAATGGCCTTTTCCACAGTACGTGATAACCGCTACAGGCTTATTGTTTTCATAGATGATATCACCTTTCAAATTATTCTCATCAAAACGGAGTGCATCTTTAATATGATAACCTGAACCGTAAAGCCACCATGATTTTTTAATTTCATTATTACTGATTCTTTGAGCACAACTAAATAACACAACTAACAAAGACAAAGTCAAATACCTTAAAGATAGTTTCATAATATTTTAGTTCATTAGTTAATAACTATTCGTTTGTCTAATTATCACTCTCTAAATCTTTTGCGTAAGCGTTATCTTCTTCATGATTACTTAACTTTAGAGCTTTTAAAACTACATGTCCAATGACTGGATTGTTTCGGTACTTGATTAGATAGGGCTTTAGTACCATCTTTTGAAAAAGCATTGCTTGAATCAAATATTTTTTGTGTTCGTCATCCCAAGTACTGAACTTTGTTGTCATTTTTCCTTGAAATTTTTTATCAGGATTATATTGAGCCAGACATCTAATAGCTATGATCTGTCGATCTATATTGTCTGAATCGATATTCTCCCAGCAGATCGATTTAAAAGCAGTGTGATCTTCTTGTGATAAGTTGGATATATACATGTTTTTAATAGGACCATCCTTCAAAGAGACTAAGAAATCGAAAATAGAGGAAAAATATTTTCTATCATTAGTCTGCATTAAGATGTTTGCTATGAACGATTTGTTTAATATTGGATTTACTGAATTAAGTCTCTCGTTAAGTTGTTCATTATAACTGGTGTCTCCCGCAACATAAATCAGTTGATAAGCGAATAGCCTTTCCAGTGTGTCATTTGAATAGAATAGCTTTGAATCTACATAATTATAAACTTTACATTTGGATAGGTTCAGTTCTTCATTTTTATAGCCGTATAAAAAAAGATCTCCAGAAACTTTAAAGTAAGCTTCAGGTTCGATAGAGTCCAAAGAACAAAACGTTTCTATTCGGTTTTCTAAGCGTTCCGGTAAATTACAAGACTGTGCATCGCATATGCTAGAAGATGTAATCAAAAAGATAAGTGTTATGAGCGTTGATTTCATGGGAAAAAGAAGAATGAAAAGTTTAGTTCTCATGTGCTTTATTATTAATGCTAATTATTAAGAAAACAATTCCAGCAATAAAGAGTCCAATTCCCAAAGATAAACAAATCGTGCTTACTGGATGTCCAAGTTTAGTGGTCCATGCAAAAGCATTTAATATCCATCCTAAAATAATTGTTAAAATAGAGAGTACTATTTTTACTCCTCTTTTCATATTCTGCTACTATTTGTAATACATATCATTCTATTTTTCTTTTTTGCCCAAGCTATAACCTGAACGCCTGTTGAATAGTGTTTTTCATCTGGACTATTATTTAATAGCTTTTCAAATCTTGGATAACTTATTTCAAGTTCATTTAGTTGCACTTTATATAACGGCCATTCAATGTGATGAATTTGAAATTCATTAATATATTTCCCTGAGTCCTGAAATAAAGCAAATCTTTCAACTAGCCAATGATCCAAATCACGTTTTTCTTCAATTTTATCTCCCACAAAGTAAGACATTTTAAAGGAGTCTATCATTTTTCTATTCACGGAATTGAAACCATTAATTTTTCTTGACATCGTTGAAAACCTATAAGGTAAATCAGATACGCTTTTTGCGATATTACAGGATAGTCTTTTAGCTCCTTCAATGCTTAAAAAATAGACACCTGATTTGCCATTGTATTTCACATATGTACGAATATTTATTTCTGGAAAGTTTGAAATCAAAGATGCTGATGGCAGAGATTTTGGTCTTATTTTTTCCATATCAAATGCAACTAAAGAAACCCAAGGCTTACCTTCAAATAAGTCTATTTCAAGATCTGGATGAACTAAATTTGATAATTCATCAAAATCAACTTGCCAATGAAGAAAAATTGAATTATTCCATTCCTGATAATACTTCCACTTATCTTGTGATAATGGCCAAGGACGATGATGGGTAATGTTTAATATTTCTTTAGTAGTTAACTTCATTTATTTATTCTATTGTTCAATGTGTTTGTCATAGCTATACCGTGTTGAGCAAGTTGTTTTTCTTATATATTATACTCTTCGGGATTAATTTCAATCTTTTCAAATTGGCCTGAGTCAATTAGAATTTGGTTAATTCTATTAATATCTTCTTGATTCTTTTCTCCAAGGATAAATATCATGTCCCAAATATCTTTCGTAATTGTTATTTTTCCGCTAGAGGACTTCAAATGAATCCATATTTCGTCATTCATCCAAACATCAGATATGTCATCAAGTGAAAATCCATTTTTTCCTAACACGCTAATTAGTTTCTTCATGAAACTATCTGCATTTCCAATTTTTACAAACTCGATCAATTGTTCTTTTGAATTGTATGCGGGTCTTAGTTTATAACTATAGTTAAGATTTTTTTGAAGACCATTTTTATCAAAAAACTCTAGTTTATAATTGGTAGCTAAACATTCAAAAGTTTCGTCCTTGAAGAAGAAAATATAATGTCTATTAACATTCTGTTTGTTATTTAATTGAACTACTGGGTCAGGAAGACTTTTATCTAACCCACTTCTTATTTCATAGAACTCTCCCCAAGGTAATTCGTTCGGATTTATTCTATATTGTCCAAAGAAATAACCTTTATCATTACATGTATTCAACGAATAAATAGAGCAATTTTTAAAAGTGATTTTGACTTTATCTCCTTCTATAAATTCATCAAACTGGAAATGATTAACAAGCATTTCTACTACTAAATCATCAACAACAACTTTTAATTGAATCTCAGGAGATACTGGGTCCGCGTTCCAATCAGTTGTAATTTTTATATAATCAATTTTACTTTCTGGTTTATGGAAGTCGAACCTTTTCTTACGGTTGAATATGTTAGTTAACCATTTCAATATTTGGTTTATTTTATGAATTAAAGCGTTCTGATGCTCTTTTATCACTGCTACTCATAAATTTAGTGAATAATTTCACATAGTGATTGTCTATGTCTGGTTATTTTGTCATTAGAAATTCTATACTTTTAATTGATACTACTAGTCTTTAGTTAACCAATCCCGAACCTTACGTTCAACCTGTCGGTTGAGCGGAATAAAAATCGATAGTGAAGAAATAATTATCCCAAAAATTAATACAAGCAATGACGCTGTAATTGAATTATTGATCAGAAACACAATAATACTAGGTACTAAGCCTATCAGTACTGTTAAGATCAAAGGTTTGGTAATGTCTGCAGATACCTCAAGATATGAATGTCTATTATTTCCTTTTAATTTGAGTTGACACTTGATTTTCATCTCTACGTCTTGACCTCTACCTCTCAGGTAAACTGGTATTATCACGCTATATATATTAGAATCAAAATCATCTAAAAGTTCAGTACCGGGAGATTCAACATGTTTTCTCAGTCTTTCAAACTTATGTTGAAAGTTACGTTTTCCTAGTGATAATTGTGCTATGAGAATTTTCAAGGTAGTATTTTGAATGAGTAAAAATGTTCTTTGGACCAGAATTCGAGAGGTATTCAATCAGCCAATTTACTTAAACACCTGAATAGTTCAAATTTACAATTAAATTTCTAAAACGCCGTTCATTGAGGCTTGATTGCTAGACCTGTGTTAGGGGCTGTTATTGTTTGATATTTAAAAGACTTGTTTGTTAAGTCAAAACTATCCTCATTTCTTTTTCTTGAGAAGTAAGTAAATGTTATAAATCTATCCGAATATTTCCAATTCAAATAAGATATAATACTATCATTGTTGTATAGATAAATCACATCTTTATTTCTGAATGGGTGAGAAGTTCCAAAATAAATATTGGGTTTAAAACTTATATACTTTCTAGAGCCAGTAATAGAACCATCTGAGTGAAAAACTATTGTATCATTATTTAAAATATCAATGTATTTTCCTGTAAAAATATTTTGAGTGAAGTAGTTAGTTAATCCGTTTCGTATTTGAAAGTGATCAGTAGTATCAATTTTTATTATTTTATTTTCATCATCAGTCATTCGGCGAAAAGTATATTTTTCATTAAGACTATCTAAGTTCACAGCTTCAAGCCGTGAGTTATCTCTATTATAAGAAAGTTGCCATTTTGTTCCCCAATGATTCAGAATACCTAAAGTATCACTTTTTAAATTTCGAATCGTGTCAATCGGTTTCATAATTGAACCATAAGATTTTATTAGACTGTCAGATATATCAAGTACTATAGCTGTCCATGATAATTCTTTCATTCTATGTTTTGAAATACTTTTATCAATTATAATACTATCAATATATTCTGTTAGAATCCATTTCCCTTCAAATTCATAGTTGTTAGAATCATTGACAGGAGTAATTTCTGTATTTCGGGGTGATACAGACTGTTCTGAATCAGATGAACAACTCAAGAAAAATGAAATAAAAAATATATGTATTAAGAAATGTTTCATACTGTTCTATAATTGACCCTAACGTTCTCAGGGCTGGCAATCGAGCCGATCTCGCACAACTCACTTCTTAAACACCTGAATAGTTTAAATTTACAATTAAATTTCCAAACCGCCGTTCACTAAGGCTTGATTGCTAGACCTGTGTTAGCGGTAGTTTTTCCTAATCTAGTTAATTATATCCTACTAGCTCTTTAGCATAATAATAAGTTAACTGAATAATATACGAACAGACTTACAGTCTCTGAAGAATATAGTAATTCTCAAACTTAACAACGGATCGTTTCTCATTCCTTGTTTTCTTTTCAACTAATCTTTCGATAACCATATATTTTTTGTCGAAATACATAATTACGAATACCTCTTTTAATTCACCTTCTATTTCTAACTGTACAATTTTGTACTCTTTTGCCTCTTCGTTGTAATTTTTATATAATGCATAAGGTCTTTCAAATGAACTTGTATCTGTCCTGTAGAACACCTCTTTTTTAGAAAATCCCATAGTGAAAGGAGACTCGAGCTCAGAAGCTTTCTTCATTTTTCTATATAAACCAATTACCAGCCATTCTCCAAGAATATCTTCTTTTGGGTTTTCAAATTCTAAAGGTCCTTCAAAAGAATTAGATCTTAAAAACTCACGTATTGAATCAACTTCGCTGTTCTGGGCAAAACAGAAATGAGTGATTATTAAAATCGAAAAGTAAAGTATAGTTTTCATCATAATTACCGCTAACTCGTTTATAAGAAGACAAAAGGTGCACATATCCGAATACAGGTTGCGGATATGTACACCTTTTGTTCGCTTTTATATAATCAAATATAACTAATTATTATAAAAGCTTTTTGAGTAAATGAATTACAAC
Organism: Fluviicola sp.; assembly: GCA_002734085.1. Lineage (GTDB taxonomy): Bacteria > Bacteroidota > Bacteroidia > Flavobacteriales_D > Crocinitomicaceae > Brumimicrobium. The sequence goes on from NVXV01000009.1 coordinate 24,410, forward strand.
GTTTTTGTTTTTTCATGACCATCATGTTCCCAACATTATAAAGCCTCCTACTTTTTTATATCATTCTGCCGTATTTTTTTTTAATAAGTCTTAAAAGGCCTATATTTAGTTTTTATAAAATCAATCTCTATGAAAACTAATGAACTTACATACGAAAACTGGATTGAGGGTAAATTTGAACTTAATTCAGTTTATCGAAAACCAGATGAGTCTCAGAAAGACCTACCATATAAAGCAAGCCCTAAAAGTATTCTTGAGGACGAATTAAAAAAAATAAATCTAGAGCAATCGAAGTTATTCGATACTCTTGTAAATGTAAAGGAGACATCCTCAAAACTCATAGATGATTTTAATAAAAGGTTTACAGAGAGCAAATTTCCAGAATCAACCTTGAAAATCGAGTCAAATCGCATTATAGCCTACTTAAGAGGTAAAAGATATAATTATTCAAAGGAGGAGGTACTGATAGAAAAAATTGGTGAATCTCTTCCAAAGTCGTATGACTTGAATCATCATAATTATATTAATCGCAGGATGAAGGGTTTTCCTAAAGTGTTTAGCTTTGTTCCTAGTCCAAATTCGAAATATTTTAATCATAAACATTATATTCTACCAGAGGTATACGGTGAGAGTCTGATAAACTTATATGAACATATTTCAAAGTTTGATAATTCTATCGATCCTTTAAGATTATTCACTGACCCATACAGAAGCTTGTTTAAAGATGAGCCACATAATGATTTCCCAGATGTTTTTTCATCAGGCTATGCGTATTCACTTTTCATCGATTTAGAAGAAGCGTTAATTATACCTTCTGAAACTCCCAAACCTGGAGACTATGGTTTAATCTATAAAATGCTTGTACACGATACAGCTGGAGCAATAAAGAATGACATAAGTTTGGAGAAATTCTACAAATTCCTAAATAGAGTTAGAGACTATAAGCTAAACCCAACTTCTAGAAAGCCTTCATTTTTAGAGTTAAAATTGAATATAGTTAGTTTTTTTTTAAGAGAATATTTCCGACAGACCCGAACAATCAACAAGGATGAAATTGACCAATTAGTGAAACATGTGATTGAGCAAAAAGCTACTTAGAAACTAAGTAGCTTTTTTATTTAGAAGCCTTTGAATATCCCTTTTCTTTGTATTAGCAATGATTAAGCACTTCGAAATAGCGGCATGTGAACTAGATCTTCAGGAATTGGTCAGTTGTTTAAATAGAATTGAACAACGGCTAGTTAAACTTGAAGAGCAGTCCTCAAAAGAGTCTTCCTCGACAAAGAGTTTGGAGGAGTTACTTTCACGTAAAGAAGTTGCTAATTATTTCAAAGTAAACATCTCAACAGTTCGGAACTGGACGAAACAAGGTATCCTTAAGAAATACGGTGTTGGTGACCGAGTATATTATAAACGTACCGAGATTGAGGAAGTGCTTACTGAAATCAAAGAATCAGAATAATTAAATTAGTAAAACAAAAGAAAATGAATAAATCAATATCCCCTTTAAAAAAGAGAATTTGTAAATGTGGTTGTGAGATAGAGTTTCAACCGAGAAGAAAAGATCAAATCTATTTTGATACTATACATGCAAATCACGGGTATAACCATGGTAAGCGCAAAGAACGAGACCCAAACTCAAGCACAGTAATTAAACACATTCGTAAGAATGATTCAATTTTAAGATTTTTCTATGAGCAAAAGGTTGGGGGAGAGGCAAAACCTCGACTTTCTTCCTTGAAAGATGCAGGATTTAATAGTGCAATATCTGTAGGTAATATGGAAAAAGATGGTCGTAGATATTACTTTATGTACAATTACAAATATTGTTTTTTAAGTACTGAAAATAAAGAATATGTGAAAATTGAAAAAGTGAAATAAATATGAACGAATTTAATGAACTCATACCTGTAGAAAAACTTGAAATTAAGAAGTTAACAACATCGATTGTCACAGACAATTCGAGCATTAAATACCTGGCTATAGTCGGATTGTTAATTGGTGCCGCTATTTTGACTGTATATTTGGTGAAACGAGAAAGAGAACGGAAATACCTTTTGGATAAACGTCATCCAAATCCTCAGCTTGGAAGATAAACACCTATGGAAAAGCGCACCGCACGTTTTGCCTTGATGATCTAGGCGTAGAACAAAGCATTAAATTGTTTGCTAGTGATTGTAATTCTATTGCTGAAGTGTTATTGCATTCATATAATTTGATGAAAAATTATGGAGTCATTTCGTATTCTACTGCTAATCAATCACATTTATTTACAGGTAGTTTAGAAAATCCATCAGCCGGTTGTTTGTATACCTTTAAACAAGGAATAAGGTCTATATAATTTTGGTCTTCAATAACCACAAGCTGCTCAAGAGTATCAGAAATTATGGCTTTGATTAAAATAGTATCATCAACCTCTAGAGACAACCAGTACGGCTTATTTATTAAAGTAAACGTTTTTTTTGTTTTACCCTTATTCAAAAAGTAGTAGTGTACATGATTTCCACCTGCATTTCCAACAGGACTCAGTTTCGTAACCCGCCCAAAATAGTAGTTACCATATTTCATAACAATATCTACTCTCTTTTCTTGTCTAATATACCCCCAAAACCAAAAACCAAATATGCATGTTAAAAGTAAAGCAAGAAATAATAAATCTTTTTTTGATGTCTTTATGTTTTCCATTTTTATTACAATCAAATTCTTAAATCAATCTATTTAGTCGAATACACACCATATTGCATTTATTCATTCTTCCGGAATCCATCCCCTTTCAAATCGGTCAATTATCCCTTTCAATTCAACACTTCTATCTTTACCATTTAAGTCCATACAGACTATTGAAATATCATCTAAATTAGCTCTTATTGGCAGTGTTGTCGCAAAAAAGCACTGCCAAAATGCATCGGCATAGGATTCGTCGTTATGACAAGTAGTTGCAATGTCTATATAATTTAAGTTTTTAGAAAGCTCTATATCAATCATTACTTGGTCAAAGAGATCATGAAGCACTTCTCCATATTTACCATGCCCTTTAAATTCTAATATATGTTTTTGAATACCGTATTTTACAAACTGTTTGAATGTATTAGTGTCTGGCTTTATATCAGAAGTAGCAAAACAAAGCCAGTTATCCTTTGGCAGTTGGTCTAGGTTAAATTGATCGTAATCAAACCAATAAACTTTGCGCGAAAAATATGTGCCAATTAGCCTCATTTCTACTTTCCTTTAATTGCTAAAATTAAAACATAAACTAACTGTACAACTATCTTAATTAAGTAGTAAAAAACTAGAAAACTTAAAATTTGAGCAATGATAACTGCTGATATATGTGCTCCTCCCAACCAAACTGAAAACCCTATATAAGTTGCCGGAAGTGATAAAGCCTCAACAATAAAATGTAGATGATTTTCAAATTGATAGATTACTGAAAACAATGAATAAGAAGAAACAGCCCAATAAAAAAGGGTGATAAAAAATGCTGTTTTATTTTGTTGACGCTTCACTCAAATAAATTTAAAAATGTAAAACATCTTTATACTTCGCTTTCTTAATCTGCTTAATTATTTCTTCTCCCTCATCAATAGTTGCGCAAGGAATAATGATTTTATTTGGCGCATTTTTTATATCATTCATAACAGCCCAATTTCCCGCCATCATTTTCTGAACTTTAAGAGTTCCTATTATTTTCGGTCTAATTAATCTCATATAGTCAAAATTCATTTTGAACACTGCCCAAAAGCTATTATGATCAATATAATTAAAGCAATATAAAACCTAAAATCAGTCATGAAATCCCAAAAGGTGTAAGGTGTTTTACTTTTATTGCCATCCTTTTTATCTCTGAAGTCATACATCATTAATTCACTTTTTAAACTCTTCCTGATCGCAATAGTCATTAAACATCGGACCTTTAATTTCATTCAACAAATTTTAAAATTCCAATTGTTAATCCAGACTCATGGAAATAATCATAATACTTTATGTAAATATCTTTTCCAACATTTCCTTTGGTTACTTTATCAACCTCCTCTTTTGACAAATAAAATGGTGAGCGGCTTAATGATTTATCCTCGAAAGTAGTAAGAACTGTATCATTGTAAACTAACTCTAACTTCCGTTGTATTACTTCATTACTAAAGTCATGAAACATTTTTAAAACTAAAGATTCATAATCCTTTGAAACATCAACATTTGCAGTATACCTTCGAGACTCAACAATATTACTTTTAAATAACAATTCCGAATCCATGTAAAATTGCCAATTCAATATGGTGTCTTTGACAACACGATTATTTTCAATTGTGTCTCCATAATAATTCTTCACACTACCATCTCCACCGAAACCTTTTCCAAATCCATCCATAAAAAATAAGAAAGCTATCAAATAGAATATTCCAACCAATGGAAAGATTATGAGTATTCCTCTAAGTAAAATTTTTAGTGTCTTCTTCATCGAATCATTCTATAGTCATCCAAGGTAATAAATAAAGTACCGAACCACTCCAATTGCATGAACAAATACGATCATAACAATCCCACCTTTGAAGAATTTACTCTCAAACTCATAAATGTTTAATTTTTTATCCCAAAGTTTCAAGTAAATGATCTCGAATAAGCTGCCAATGATATAAACGAGATTTGTCAACAGGAAAGCTGTCACAAATAATTCAAAAGGAAAACGAACAACAAATACATCAGTCTGCTCAATAAAGTTCCGTATCAAAGAGAGAGTGACACTTAGAGCTAGAATAGCCGCATTTAAAATGACTAATCGTAAAATTACCCACAATATGATTTGAAATGTGGTTCTAGGCATTCTTCTCTGCTCAGTCATTCTATCGAAATTACCACTTATTATCTTTTAAATATCTATTCCAACCTCTCCTATCAATCGAAGCTTCCCTCTCCTCAAATTGACCCAAATTAACGCTACCGTCAAATTCCTTAGATAGAATTATATTATGATTTGTATAAAGTCTAACCCTTAGCTTTGTCTTAAAGTCTCCAGAATACTTATTTATCCCAAACATGAGGAAGCTATTTGTATCTATAACAGATATCGCGTAACTGTTTCCACATCCACTAAACTGAAAAAACTCTATTGGCTTCCATTCACCCTTTTTTGTAAGGGCCTCTTGAACCACAATTAATGCTCCATCATGGTTTTCTATTCCTTGAAGACTGTCGGTAGGGTTAAATATAAAAACAGGAGTCTTTTCCACGTTTTCATATGAAGGCTTTGAAGGTTTGTTTGGAATTTCATTCCCATCTTCATCTAATTCGACTATGAATGATTCAATAGAACCAGGCTCCCAAAATTTCCAAGCAAATGATTGGCTGTCATCGACAAATAATTTCAATTCATTGGTTTTCGAAATATCTCCAGGAGTAAATTCCATACTGGACTGATAGAAAGGGTTTTTTATATGATACCTTAAGGTATCGTTATAGTAAATAGTATCTGCCGGTGATGAATTAACGTAAAAAGGAAAGGTCACTGACTCAATCTGAGCATTAGTATCAATTGCATGACCATTTTCTGGAAAGTTCATTAATACAGGTATTTCAAGCTTGGACTTAGTTTGTACTTCTTCTACTATTTTCTCCGAAGACGATTCGTTTATGTTTTTATCGGCATCAGTGCAACCCAAAAGGAGTGCTATAAGACAAACATTGATGATTTGATTAGTTTTACTCATGATTCAAAATCTCTCATTCAAACTTACATTTAAATTCTTAATACACTCTATTCAGTGCTGTACAAGTTAACCGATTCAACCAACCCCTTGTCATTGTATTGAACCTTTAAATAAATTAATTCTTTCGGATCTATATCAGCCCAGCCATATATTTCCTGAACTGCATAGTATTTAGTTGTTCTATTATCCATATTATGCGGATTACTAGAATGTCCGATTATTTCTTCAACTTCAGATTCACTTTTCTGCAACAAAATTTCTTTGTCCATTAAGTCATCGACCATATTCATTCTCTTCTCAAGAGTGATTCGAATACCTCCATTCCTCTTCCATTCTTCACTGTCAAACTCGGTGTTCTGGTTACAAGAACTTAAGAAGACCCCTAAACAAAAGCAAAATATTATTTTAATTTTCATGTTAGTTTATTTTAAGACTCACTAATTATTAAGTACTCCTTTCCACTTCCCCGACTCAGAAAAATCCTTAATAACAGAATTACGCTTCTCCAACAACCGAGTCATGTATTTCTCAAGAAATAATCGATCAGCTAACCGACCTAAAATCCCTAATGGAGAAACATAATCAAAATAGTCAGTCATAATAGTTACTCCATTCTCTTCACTAAAATGATGCTCATGTTTAAAGCGCTTAAAAGCTCCTTTCACCATTTCATCTGAGAAATACTTAGGTCTGTCATACTCTGTAACTTTTGAAGTAAGTTTTTGACGAATCCCAAAATGTTTCGCCCGCCAAGTAACAGATTCATTCAACCCAATTAATCCACTTGTTTTTCCTGCTATAGCTTCTTCATTAGTGTGTTCCGTTGAAATCTTATGTAAATCAATACTTCTGGATAGATCAAACACTACTTGTATGTCAGCTTTGATTTTAGTATTTAATTCTATTCTCGGCATTTTTGTTGAAGTGTTTAATCTCAGCTTTTATTTGTCGATTTCAGTAGCGTCTTCTGGTGGAGGCACTAATTTAAGGCTTCTATTAATACAATCAGTTAGTATTTTTCTAGATTTTTCATCTTCGAACATTTCAGACATATGTCCTTGAGTAAAATAATAATTGATTTGCGCTTTAGTGAAAGTAGGTAGTAATTCATCTGCCATGCAATTACATAAATCTAGAGAACTATAATCTTCCATGGAATTTAAAAAGTCACTGCTGTTCATATTCGTTAAACAAACATCCATAAAGATTGATTTTGGTCCCATCGATATACTATCCGCAGTAATAATATCTTGTGCATACGAGGAAAGTGCAAAAATTATCGTAAAAACTGAAATGCTTAAAGTCTTGATCATAGGTTTTAATTTATTCTTTAGTTATGTAAAATCTTTAAAATATCCCTAGAAAAGTTTGTATGAATAATATAGAAGAAATGCTGTTTTTTAATTAGTGAAACGAATCCTGTAGTTAAGTGAATTTGAAATGTACTCAAATGACTTATTATTAATCAAACTACTTTTTCCAGATTGCATATTAATAAATTCCTCTTTCGTTGGATAAATATAGTTTTTCCAATTCGTATTTTCTGATGATTTACTTATTGGAAATTTCCAATGATAAAAAGCTAAAGCCTGATTATAGTTTAGGAGCTCCATAAATCGTTCAGTCGAATCAATTTCTTGGATAGGAAATATTTCTGCGTAATTCGTATCAATCTCAAACCAAGGATAGTTTCGCCAATTTTTCTCTTCAAACGACTTTGAGTTTGATAGTGATTCCTCAATATCAATAGTGAGATAACAAAACTTTAGCGATTCCTTATTTTCTGACCTTGTTTTTGATACGATCTCTTCAACTTCTTTTTTTCTATTTCGTATTTTAGACTTATAATTCAAACTAAATAATTTTCTATTTTCAACCTTCGTCGTAGGATCGAATTCAACAAACTCAAGGTGTTCTTCACAGAAGTATTCATCTTGATAATTCAGAAATCTCTCAGCTTTCCTAAATTCAGATAATTCATAATACAACGTCTCCCTTACAACAGAGTCGCATGTTGACTTTAGAAATTGTTCATACTCCTCCCTTTCAATACCCCATTGATCAACAAGCTCTGGTCCTTGAATTAAATATTGAAAAGTATCAACTTGAAAAATTGGAACTAAATCTATATCTGCGTCAAATTTGTTTTCTTTCAAACTGGATTGAATGTTTTTACGTTTCCAATGCAAAAATGCATTGTATTGATCCATCGTAAGATCATAAGGTGCTTGATTCTGAAAGAATATTGGTAGTGTTTGAGCTAAAACATAAGGAATATCATGTTTCCTGTTCGAAAACTCCAATAGCCTCCAGTGATTATGAAATATAGAATATGCCGAACTAGATAAGGAAGTATCTGAATAACTATAAGATTTATTAGGGTCTGACTCATAATAAAGAGTTCTATCGTCATATGAATATTCGTTGCTTATAACTGAATAATACCGTTGAGGAATTTTCATGAACTGTAATTGAGCCACATGTATGTATTTAGTATATAGATCTTTTACCTTCTCTCTTAAATTAAACATAGATCGATTTAGTTCTCTTTCGCTTGGATGAACCATCGTTTTTTTATCAACATTTAAATAATCAAGAGACATTTCATCTTCTTCAATACCGAAGTAGATTGTTTCTTTGGCTGTAGAATCTCTAACATATTGCTGAAACTTATTGTAATCTTTAACACTAACAGGAGATAACGTTTCAAGGGTCAACAAACCATTATATTCAGAAGCGATCATCTTCTTATCAATAATTTCTAATAGATCCTCAGCATTCATGTTTTGACTGGTTGAATCAATTCTAAATAAAAAAGTAAATACGGCAAGGACAATGATTTTATTTGGCGCATTTTTTATATCATTCATAACAGGCCAATTTCCCGCCATCATTTTCTGAACTTTAAGAGTTCCTATTATTTTCGGTCTAACAAATCTCATTTTTTGATTGTCTTAACTTTATCTTCTTTGGAGTGTGTTGTATATGATAATTCAATCTGGTCTTCAGTTTCTTTGATTTTCATAGTTTCAAAATTAATAGTGCCTTCCTCTTCAAAAATACCATAATCTTTTTCAAAGATTAAAAGCTCACGCTTTTTAAGTTGAAATGTGCAGCATCTAGAAAGAAACCCTTGAAAGGGCTCCGAAATAATAACACCATTTTGCTCATATTTCTTTTCATCGGGGTATATGGGTGATATAAGAATGGATAAAATAATGAACCATATAATGCTACGGAAAACAAAACCAATTATCACTATAGTCGCAAGTAATGCATAAAGGGAGAAATAAAAACTTAAATTATTGAACGGCCTTTTCATCGAAAAACAAAAGAAAAGTACTACTCCACTCAAAAGAGCTGAAATAGTTATCCAAAATGCTATATTGCCTTCAAGACTATAGGCAGTTAAGTTTTTAACGATAATATCTACTATCGCGATCACTAAAGTGACAAAGTGAAACCTAATAAAAAACTTTTTAAGTCTGTTATTCATTTTAGTCTAATTAATTACAAACAAATCCTCACAGAAACCACCCTTAAAGAAGAAACTGTGGCACCATTACAAATACCTGGTACCCATTCTATATTGTCTATTAGTTTGAAAATCTGTTCAGCATAATCAGTCTCTTCAAGATCTCTTAAGACTCTTTTTCCTTTAACATTACCTTCTGCATCAACAATAAAAGCGATAAAAAGTCTACCATGAATAGACATGCATGTTGGAACCTTTATTTTACGAAACTCATTAAATAAGGCTTTCTCACCTTCCTTAGGTGTAGGTTCACTATCAACATATTTATAAAATTCTAAACCAGTTAGTGTATCAATTTGTGAATCACAGTCTGTTGTGTCAGATTGACCTGCAGCAGTCAACGAAAACATTAAGAAAACTAATAATATGTTAAATATACTCTTCATATCTATTTCAAAAACACTTTTTAATTACAACTGGGATGATTTAAAATTCCTATAATAGCTTCATTATTTTTCAACCTATCTTCTAGTCCCATCTCTAATGACTTCCTAATATCAGGACAACCTTCAGAAATATCATAGTCTGGTGAATATGCGCCCCAATCATATTTAATGATTCCTCTTACTGCATAAAACTTGGCTTGTGTAGAGTCTATTTCAATAGCTTTATCTAATAAAAGAATAGCATCTGTTAAGTCAATAGACATAACATTGCTTTTTGCAATTGCTAGTTTATAGAGGAGCATCGGATCATTTGGTGATTCTTCACTCTCTTGTGAAAGAACTTCCGACTTTTCTTTCCAAAAGTCTTGGTCATATAGTTTCCCTTCAGGAATCGAGTCAGGATAAAAGTCTTGTTTAACACCATATCCTTGTGCTAAAGTGAATTGACCAAGCAGAATAATTATCATTGTCACTAATACTATTTTCATTTTTTAACTTACTTTTTTACAACATTCAAAGGAATCCGAACCAACTCTCTCAAAGGATCACCATTTTCATCACAGGCAGCTTTCCATTTTGGCATATTAGGAAAAGGTACTTCGTCCTTTAATAATACACTTTCACGGTCTTTATTTACAATATTCTGATCAGTCACACTTCCGTCCTTTTCAACATAAAATGTAATGTATGCTTTGTCATGTTTCAATTTTTCGTAATCAATAATTGAATTATCAAGATTAGAGGAAATATATTCAATCATTGCTTTATAACCACCAATAAACTCAGCAGGACACTGATAAAATACTGCTACCGAATCCTCGTTGTTTTCTTCATTTTGAGAAAACAAGGAGATCGAAAACAAAAGAAAAAATGTAATAATAGAGTATTTCATATTCTAATTCTTCTCAAAAATTGATCCGCTCTATATATTAACCCTCTCTCTAACGCTCGATTTCGTAATCAATTTCATTTATAATGCAAGTCCCATCCTCTTGACATCATTTTAGACGTTTCAATAAATTCATCATTTGCTTGATTTGTGAACCTGACCGTACTGTCTTTATAATTCATCCTTGCAAGCAATTTACCATTTCTATCAAATATACTATGAATGCCTTTCGGCTCATTCTCAATGAAAAGTCCTTTATACCATAACTCCCCATTCACATGAGGTGCTTTAACTAAAACTGAATCTTTATAGACTTTAAATCCTTTCACAGGAAAAGCTGATTCAGAATCTGCTGCTGGAGCTCCTGACCATATTATTGAATCATTCGCGATGTATTTTAGCTGCATTACCACTAGCTCTGATCTATCACCATAATACACTCTGAAATATCCATCTTTTTTACCTTTTGAATAATTACCATCTTCTTGCATACCATCCCAATTAAACCAGTAACCGTTTAATGTGTCATTTTTGAAGGTTTCTATTTTGACAACTTTATTTTTATACCCTTTAGTAATCCATTTACCTTGTTTGAGATTATTTGAATCTATGTAGTTAATGCGATTTTCCTTGTCACACAATCTCGTCACTATCATCTCTACTAAACGATCTTTTTCAAACTTATTCTCCACAGAGTAGTTTTCAAACTCACAGAAATACATCTCACTTTCTCTCCTGCAGGTAGCACCATGCTCTTTATAAAAGCGTTCAATATACTCTCTTGTATTTCCAACATGAACCGAGTCCCAAACAGAAACAACATCTGACAAAAGATGGATTTTCCAAATGGTCTGAGTTGTGTCGTCTGCTCTCCAACCAATATTCTCTTCCTTCACATGAACAGTAATCGTACCACCAACACCTTCACCTGTTTTCTCAGAGAAGTCTTCATCAATCAAATAGTACTTTCCAAAGATTCCAGTTTCCAGACTATCACAAAATTCATTTCCTTCTGCTTTCGATACGCCTCCCGAGGTAAAGTATAAGCTTTCAATATCTTTAGACTTAAAAGGCTCCGAAATAATAGTTCTCTCTTTAATCAAAGATGATTGAGTTTTAACTATTGTATCGTGAACATTTACTTTTTGCTCAAGAGTACTGTTGTTGTCCTCTCCAGAATTGCTGCATGAGAATAGAACGCATAAAATAAATATGGATACTATGGTTTGCTCATCTCTTTTTAAATCCAATTACGTCTTTCCTAATTTCCTTTCTCCACTCCCTGCCGTATGTTTCGTCTAAATATTTGAATATTTCATAATTGTATTCAGCCTGATTCTCTCCAGGAGAACGAACACACCCTTGACTAATGAAAACCACGTTATATTTTTCTTCAAAAATAGAGTCGTTAGGTAGTTCAGCAGCACTAACAATTCCACCTGGCAAAAGAAGATTTAGTCTTCCCTTTTCAATATCTTTCAATGCGCCTTTCCTATTGTATGGAGAAATGAATACAGAATATTCAGCAGTACTATCTGAAATAAGGTCAATAGAAAACACAATTGAATCCTCATGTAGGAAAAGTGTCGAATCAAAATCTAAATACTCAGAAGAACGAACACTCAACCTTAAACTATCTGATTTTACATTACTAAAATAGAACTTACCTTCAAAATCCGTTTCTGCATCAAGAATTGTATCATTATAATTTAAATGTACAGAAGCAAAAGGAATCACTTCAGAGCTCCCCTGATCAGTAACCGTCCCATAAATATTCGTTTGAGAGTAGATACCTAAAGTTATCAAGAAGAAAATGATATTTAGAGTTAGCTTAATCATTACATAAATATAGCATTTGTAATTATTCTATTATTCTGAGTTTCTTCTCCTTTTTCTCAATAGTTAATAATAAACTGTCAAGTATTTTCTTAATCGAAGTTGAATTGTTAAAAGCATACCTTTTTTCATTTCTATCAAACTCATCTTTATTTCCAACAAAAAACTGCTCATCACTTTTTGTTTCTTGAAACGCATAATCTCTTATTAATTTATCTTCTATGTCATAACTCGGGAAAGATAGTTCATAATAGTTATAATGATTTATACCAGTTTCATACCACGTCGAGTCTTCGAGATTCAAGGATAAAGGGTATTTTAACTGTGTTGTGTCAATTACTGATTCATTTGAATTTATGATGTAAAAAGGATCATCTTTCCATTTTCTGATAGATACAATTTCGGAACTTCCGCAATTATTAAACTTTTTGATGTAAGAACCATTAGCGTTGTTCCAAATAACATACAAATTCCAAGGGTTTCCATTTTCAACATAAATTTCACATGGTTTATCAGTCACTATGCAGCCTGTACAATTAGTCTTGAAAACGATAACTTTATTTTCATTATTGGAACGAAGTGAATCAATGAGATTTTGACTTTGTGAGAAAATAGGGCTGTAGCTTAAAGCTAGAAATATGAAGAAGAATAGTTTGTACATTTTAATTTACTTTTTTAGTTGCCGATTAATTTAACCTCCTATGATTAGATTTTGGTTAGATTTAATAATCCAATCTTCTTTCTCAAGTTGTTTTAAATCCTTTCTAAAATAATCTATTGACCAACTCAAATATGATGTGATTTTTATTTCGCGTACAATTCGCTTATCATAACCAAGGGCTCCAGAATCTATTCTTTGTTTTAAAATCTTATCTCCTTCTGATTTATAGGCTATAACTTCCAAGTCTTCCCAAACAGATCGAGAATGCCAAAAAACACTAACAATTCCAAAACCAGGCAACGCTTCATGTATTAAAAATGGAGATATAATAATACAAATAGACGATATGAATTTAACTAGATTCTTTAAATTTCGATTCAACCATATCCTAATTGCAAATATTATGGTAAAAGGGAAAACACCAAAAAATACAGTTTCGTAAATTATTTGTTTTAGGAGTTTATTTGTGATTTCTAAAGGAGTAAAATACAAAAAGCTCCAGATTACCAGCAAAGCTAAATAGCTATAAATAGTAATTGATAGTATTTTTTTTGCTGTTTTCATTATTCAAACCCCATTATAAATAACTCATTTTTCATCTACTCTTCTACAATACATAGTCAACCAAGCACTTTCAAATGGTGTGAAATCAACAATCTCAATTTCACTGCAACTATTAACAGCAAACCCATAATTGCGTTCTCCAATTATTATTTCATCAGATCCTTTCTTAAAGCTATAAGTAGTCTCTCCGTCTCCTCCGAGCTCTTCTGGGTTTTTAACGAACAGTACTCCTTCCTCTTTAAAAAGATACTCAACCTCTTCAAATATTTTCACACCTTTAGAATAAGCCTCAAAATCCTGATTTTCTGACTCAAAAAAGTCTTTTAATTTATTATCAGCGTCAACCAATTCAACCTTGTAAACCTCCCAAGAACCAATCAAATCGATATCTTGAGTGGAGCAATTTTGACTGCATCCAAAAAAAGCCAAAAACATTAAACTAATTAACGACAATACAACATGTTTCATATTTCTAAAATTACATTGTAATAATACTTCAACTAAGGTCAAACCTTAGTTTGCATCTCCCAAATTCCAACCGCAACTTCTACTTCGTCATTATCATCATCAAGAGATTCAACGGATATTTCAATTTCCCATTCACCCTTCCAAACCCCAGTATCTGAATCGAAATTCCCTTGGTAGATTACATCTGATCCAGGAGTACTTTTATCTACAATTACTTTATCATCCTCGTCTCTCCAATAGCCGTAAGGGTAGGTTTTAACAAAGCTGATAAAATCACCATCAATAAACCCTTTAACAGCAACCAAATCTCCAGTCGCTCCCGAAAACTCTTCCTCGAAAACAGTTCCTTCAAAACTTCCCTTCTCTAAAGTAGCATTTATTTCAAAAGAATAGAAGTCACTTTCAGCATCATCATACAGATAACCATATTTTCCTATCCAAGTTCTTTTCGTCACTTTGAATATTTTATGATTCTTATATAAGAAATATCAATCTTCATTCATCAAATAACTCTCCATCCCATATAAAACAATCTCACCCTCTTCCAAAATAGCATAAACCACATCACGCTCGTCAGATGAGGAAGCAATAAAAGACAGCAAAGATGATTCATCAAATTCAAGATTATCAGAGCTAATCGGAACAGCTAATGAGTGATTGCCATTTGAACAGTATATTTTAAATCGTTCAACCAAAAAATCTTCAGATTTCCGAAACTTGTACTTAATCTCAAACTCTGTACTATCAATGTGTTTTATAATAGCCCTAATACTCTTACTACCTAAATCTACTTCGGAAGTATCAAATTCAGAAATAAACCCTTTACAATTATAAGGTCCTCCGAAACAAATTCTAAGTCCTCCAAAATTCTCCAAGACCAAAGTATCGAGCAGTTGTATATTTCTAATTGAGTCTTTATAAACCATCCTTCCATTTTCCTGTCCAACAGAAAAAAGGGAAATCAACAAACTAAAAGTAAGAGTTATAGCAAAATGGTTAAAAGCCTTCATACCATAAAAATACCAAAAAAACATAAGAGGGAATGAACGAGCGTTCTATTCCCTCATACTAATCAACCTAACCTAACCACCTAAATCAGGACTAAGTTAAAACAAATATTCTAAATATCAAGCTTCATATAAAGGTGAATTGTTTACTTCCAATTGAATTAATATCATACTAAGTGCTAATGTTAGTTTGCGTCTTGTTGATCTAATTTCATTTCTAAGGTTCAACATAAAACCCAATAGAATATATACTCAAGCTTTTTAGGCTTAATTCTCAATATTTTTAATTTTTTTTCAAAAAAAATATAAGCGCTGAAGCCTATGTTGGTACTGAGTTTTGTTAATACTGAATGATGCAAGTATTTGTTTACTGCAATAAAATCTATTGATTATCTATAAATATTTCGTATATTTGTAATCTGAAACACAGAATGAATGAAAAAACGACTTGCTGACATAGTTGAAATTAAATCGGGAAAATCCTTTCGAGAGAAACCTGAGTTCATCAATAGTGATGGGTGTGGATTGATCCAAATGAGGGATGTTTCTAGAGATGGCATTTCTTCTGATTTGCAGTATATAGAAAGAAACGAAGTGAATGAAAATCAGTTGCTTTATTTCGGGGATTTAATTTTTGTAGCTAAAGGCAGGACTAATTATGCAGTAGTGTATGAGTATGAAGAGCCTGCTGTTGCAGCTTCTTTTTTCTTTGTGATTAGACCTGACAAGGAGTTGGTGCAGCCATGGTATTTAGCTTGGTATATAAATTCAAGTGAGGCACAAGCTTATTTTGATCGAAATCGCGCTGGGAGCTCAGTAGGGAATATTAAAAAGTCTCAGCTTGAGAGATTGGAAATCGCTTTACCTGATTTATCTACACAAAGTAAAATAGGGGAGTTGAGCGTCCTGTTAGTGCGTGAAAAAGAATTAGTTGCTAAGTATATGGCTAAAAAGGAACGGTTTATTGATGGATCTATTAAATGTAAAATATTATGAGAGAGTTGAAGATTTTAAAAGAACAAAAGGATAAGATTTATAATTATTGGTTAGATTTGGAAAAACTGACTAATTATCATCAATCTACGGTGACCTTAAAAGATCCATTGAATATAAACGGTATTGAATATTCTTCTTTAACTGGAAGTTTAGGAGTATTACAGCCTTCATACGGTAAATTGACGCGGGGAGGTGCCGCACTTACTGTTTTTGGAGTTGCAGGCTGGGATATTAATTTGAATACAGCTATTCGGGCGGGACAGACGAACTCAGAGTTTAAAGAGGGGGTGGTTTTTATTCCTTTTGACAAGGTTAGTAGAATTGAGGTGATCAATATTCATACAAGTGAGGTCAAAATGGTAAGGTCTAAATAGTGATGATTGACGTAAATAATAAATAAAGGTAAAATTTAATTTAATGGTAGATTATAAAAAATACTTCGAAAGAATATATATAGAAGAGATAGACAAGTTAGAAGAAGCGAACGAATATTTTGAGAAAAGAAATTTGTCTCTTAGGGCGATGATTGATTTGGTGAAGTCTCACAAAGCTCAGAATCTTTCGCTGATTAATCAGGCAATAGAGGAACGTAATGAGGAGGAAGTTTATAATATATTAAATAGGTCAAAAGACTATGTTGCGGAAATGAGGAGGGTGCTTTACTCATCAATCAAGGACTTTTTCGGAGAGGACTCTATAAATGATTTAAAAAGAAAATATGGCAACTAAAACAAAACCAACCCAAGAAGAAATCAACGCAGCCCTATGGTCGGCGTGTGATAGCTTTCGTGGATCGATAGATTCGCAAGGGTATAAAGATTACATACTTGCTTTCTTGTTCTTTAAGTACTTGAGCGATAAGTACAAGGATAAGTACGAAGAGTTTAAAGAAGAGTATGGTGATGACCATCAGCTAATCAAGCGTAAGATGGCGCGTGAGCCTTTTGTGCTCAGTGATGACTGTACCTTTGAATATGTGGTAGAGAATAAGAATGATCCGCAGCTTGGACAATTATTGAATACGGTATTCGAGAAAATTGAGGATGACAACAAAAAGAAACTCGAAGGAGTTTTTGGAGACCTGGATTTTAACTCGAGCACAAAGTTAGGTGATGCGAAGAAACGGAACCAGATTCTAAAAGACCTTATTGAAGACTTCGACAAGAAAAAGTTAGATTTTAGACCATCTGTAATTGGGACAGAGGACGTGATCGGAAACGCATATATGTATTTGATAGAGCGTTTTGCTGAAGGATCAGGAAAGAAAGGTGGTGAATTTTTTACACCGAATGAAGTTTCTACTCTTTTGGCTAAACTAGTGGCTCCAGAAGCAGGGGCTCGAATTTATGACCCTACTTGTGGGTCGGGTTCATTGTTGATTACTGTTGCTGAGGAAGTCCCTTTCAAGAAAGGAACGAAAATCAGAAACTGTTCGCTATTCGGACAAGAGAGTAATGGTGGAACTTGGGCATTGGCTAAAATGAACATGTTCTTACATGAAATGGATGCGGCTCAAATTGAATGGGGGGACACTATCAATAACCCTAAGCTTATTGAAGGTGATAACTTGATGAAGTTTGATGTAGTTGTTGCAAATCCTCCATTTTCTCTTGCGAAATGGGGCGCTCAACATGCTGCTGATGACATGTACAAAAGATTCGTGCGGGGTGTGCCTCCAAAAACAAAAGGGGATTATGCCTTCATTTTACACATGATCGACTCTGCTGTTGAAGGTTCTGGAAAAGTGGGAGTGGTAGTTCCTCACGGTGTATTATTTAGAGGGAGCGTTGAAAAGACAATTCGTGAAGCATTGCTACGTGAAAATCTATTAGAAGCAGTTGTAGGTTTACCATCTAACTTATTCTTTGGTACTGGAATACCTGCGGCCATTCTCATCTTTAATAAAGGAAAGAAAAGCGATGATGTTCTTTTTATTGACGCAAGTAAAGAATACGAGAATGGTAAAAAACAGAACAAGCTACGTGAAACGGACATCAATAAAATTGTAGATACTTATACAGAGTTCCAAAAAACGATTGGAAAAGACTGGGATGGAGTTGAAAAGTTCGCGCACCGTGCAACCATGGAAGAAATTGAAGAGAATAAATTCAACCTGAATATTCCTCGTTACGTAGACACTTTTGAAGCAGAAGAGCAAGTGGATTTGGAGAAAGTAAAAAAAGAAATTGAATCTCTAGAATCTAGTATAAAAGAGGTTAGGACCGATATCGATAAGTATTTAAAAGAATTAGGAATTAGCTGATGAGTAGGATCGAAAAAAATATACCAAACCAATGGCAGTCTGAAAAATTCGGAGATATCTTTGATTTTCTTTCAACTGCGACTTTCTCTAGAAACAGTCTATCTCTAGAGGATGAAGGTGTTGGAGTATTTAATATACATTATGGAGATATTCACTCTACTTTTAGCACTTCAATTCTTGATTGCAACAAAGAGAAACTTCCTGCAATTATTGATGAAAAAGTTGATATAAATAAACTTACTTTCTTGCAAGATGGAGATTTGATAATTGCCGATGCTAGCGAGGATTATGAAGGTGTAGGTAAATCTGCGGAAATAATTAATGTGAAGGATAAACTTGTTACAGCTGGACTTCACACTTTTGCTGTTCGTGATAAATCTGGATTAACCACTAATCACTTTAGGAGTTACCTCTTAAAGCATCCATGGGTAGAGAATGAACTAAAAAAACTTGCTACAGGCTCGAAGGTTTATGGAGTATCAAAAACAAACATAACTGATTTAGAGTTGGTGTTACCACCTATCAAAGAACAAAAGAAAATAGCCCAAATACTATCCACATGGGATGAATTAATCGAAAAGCAAACTAAGCTGATCGAAGCCAAAGAAAAGCAGAAAAAAGGCTTGATGCAGAGGTTGTTGACTGGTGAATTGAGGTTTCCGGGGTTTGATGAGGAGTGGGAGGAGAAGAAGTTAGGGGATATTTTTATCATTAATGCAGGAAAAGACCTTAATGTGAAATATTTCAGTAAAATTCAATCTGATGAATTTAATTTCCCTGTTTATTCTAATAAACTTACTAGTGATGGTCTTTATGGTTTTTACAGGACTTCTGACTATTCTGGGGGTAAAATAACTGTAACAGCCCGTGGGATGTTGGGCTATTCAAATCCTAGGTTTGAAGATTTCATGGCAATTGGAAGGTTGTTAGTCCTTACGCCAAAAGTGAAATTAGATATAACTTATGTATCAGAATTTATAAATAATATGATTGAAGTATTTATTGAAAGTACGGGTGTTCCTCAACTAACAGCACCTCAGTTTTCCATATATAAAATAAGGCTCCCTAAATTCAAAGAACAACGAAAAATAGCATCCTTGCTTTCTGAAGCGGATAAAGAAATAGAATTATTAAAAAAGGAGCTAACAAGATTTAAGGAGCAGAAGAAAGGGTTGATGCAGCAATTGTTAACTGGAAAAATTAGAGTATAAATATATTAATCTAACACTACTATGAATTTAACACAAAGACAGGATTTACTAGACTTAATAGAAAAGCTTGAAAGCTTTGACTTTATTGGATTTCTCAAATCTCAAGGGATTGAGAATCTAGATGAGTATCAATATAATGATCGACCATTTTCTGAATTCACAAGTCAGTACGAAAGAATGCTGGAACAATTGCAAGAAGAGATAAATAGCGATAGATTTCGATTTTTGCCTTTGACCTTGAATTCAAATACTGAGTTTGGTAATATTAATCTAGTCCAGGATTCTAATAGCTTATTGTCAGCTATAAAAGTACACGACAATGAGCCCTTAGTAACTAAAATTCTTGACAAATTGATATTTTATCAAGTGAATTTCGGTTTTTGGGATAGATCTTCTGTAAATCTTCATGATCCAAGATCTATAGATATTAAAAGAAGATTAAACGAATTAGACGCACTAGATGCGAAGTTTAAAAGTCAACGAGAGAAAATAGAAAAAGATCTACAGTCAGTCTCATCTTTGTTGTCGAGTTTAAATGGTGGATTGGAGAAGATCACCTCTAATTCTAGTCTTATAGCTGAATATAAACAAGAGGGAGAAACAACTTTAACCTTGTTAAAAAGAAATCTAGAGGACTCTGGTACAGTGAAGACTCAAATAAATGAGCTTCAAACCAAGATTACAGAATCTTTAAACAAAGTCTCTACAGACATTAATGAAAACTCTAAAAAGTTTAATGAAATTGTAAATGAGCAAAAAAATCTAGAAACTGAACTTAAAAAAACAATTGAAAGTTCAAGCAAAACTAATGAAAAGGTTAATAAAACCAATGAGTACATAGATTCACAAAAATCACAAATTGAAAAAATGGTTGGTTTAGCAACTGATGGAGCAATTGGTTACAAGTTTGATGAGAGACAGAAAAATATATTCAAAAATATTTGGTTTTGGAAAATAGCTGTGCCTCTTTCTTACGTAGTAGCTGCAGTTTGGGTGATAATCGTGTTTACCTCATTAAGTACTGATGTGGGAAACGTGTGGTTAAACCTGTTAATAAGCCTTGTTAAAACAACGCCTGCTTGGTTTCTTGTTGCGTTTACAACAAATCAGTATAAAAAAGAGCGTGAATACGAAGAGGAGTATGCGTTCAAGTCAGCAGTTGCTATGACAATAACTTCTTACACTTCTTTATTAAGTAACGATGATGTGAATCAAATGAAAACTAAGGATCAAGTACTTTCTAAAGTTCTTGATAAATTATATTCATCTCCACTAAGGCGAGAGGAAGACAAGCAAAGTCTATTACTTAAAAGAAGTTCTGGCTCAAGTAAAACCGCTAATAAGGCAAAAGAATTAGAAGAGGTAATTAAACCGATTGTGGATTTGTTAAAAGAGGTAAATAAAAGTAAAAATCCTTAGGTCGAATGAAGTATTACCTCTATATAGACGAAATTGGCGATCACGGGTTAACAAAGATTAATCTTAACTTCCCTGTATTCCTTTAATGTGGAGTGTTGTTCAAAAATGATTGGCAATCATTTTAAACTATGAATTGTGAAAGAACTGAACTGGAACATATTTGAATTAAAATTCAACGGCAAACAACAAGCTGCATTCGAACGGATGGCTTATGGCTTATTTTGTTCACGATTCAATAAAGAAAATGGCATTTTCGCCTATAAAAATCAAGTAGGAATAGAAACAGAACCAATTGATGTGAATGGCAGGTGGGTTGGATTTCAAGCAAAATATTTGGAGCCATCAGTTTCTTTTTCATCTCGTAAGCAGAAATTTATAAATTCTTTGGAAAAAACTGTAGGAAAAAACCCTAATCTCCATGAAATATATTTTTATGTTAACAAACCTTTTTCGGAATCAAAAATCAAAGGTCAGAAAAAACCTAAATACCAAATAGAAATTGAAGAAAAAGCCAAGGATTTAGAGGTTAAAATAAATTGGCAAGTGCCAAGTCAAATTGAAATGCAATTATCTAATTCAAAAAACATAGAGATTACGAGAGAATTTTTCCCTGAATTAATTGAAAAGGAAGTTAAGTCCAGTTATCAAAGAAAAGTACAATCAATTAAAGAAAATACCAAGGACTTTAATCAATGTAAATTTGATTATTCTAAACAATTAGAAATTGCGCGCACAGCTCAAATTCAACTCGAAATCGAAAAACTCAAATTTGAATTCTCAAATGATTGGAAGAAAAGCATTAAGTTATTGGATAAGCTTTTTGTTTATAGCGAATACCGAAATGAAACGATTGCTTGGTCCATACTCGATTTTTTACATCAAACCGTTTCTAATCATGCAAGAACAAACTTTCCAACGGATGTAGCATTGAATATTCATTCATTGATTATTACATACTATCCTTCTTCTCATGGTGAAAAGGAGGTAGAACTGAGAAAAGAAAATGGAGAGCAATGTATTCATACTGGCTTTAACTTAGCCTACGATGCATTTATTTACACCAATAACTATAGAATAGCTCAGTTTGGTTTAAATATTTGGAAGTATATCTACCGTGAGAGTAAACGCAGTATGAGTACTGAACTGCAAGAACTCTCAGATTTAGTCATGGATCAATACAAAGAATTAGAAGAAACCCTCTTAAGACCTGAAAGAGATGATTTAGAATATGCTAGGGAACTAGTACGGATTTTTAAAGAAGACTTGGAAAGTTATAGTTTGAGTTTCCCTGTTATGTCAGAGAAATTATTTGGTGTAGCAAAAAAATATAATTTAGATAGCTGGCAATGAAGTACTACCTATATATAGACGAAAGTGGCGATCATGGGTTGACTAAAATTAATCCTAACTTCCCTGTATTCCTTTTATGTGGAGTGTTGTTCAATCGCTCTACGTACGAAAATTTGCGCCAACGATTCAATGAACTGAAATCATCTGTATGGGATGATAAAAAAGTGATTTTTCACTCTAGGGATATTCGAAAATGTGAGAAAGAGTTTCAGGTACTCTTCAATATGGAGCTAAAGGAAAAGTTTTACGAAGGTTTAAATCAAATCATATCAGAATCTGAGTATAGAATTATTGCTTCGGCAATACAAAAGAATAAATATATCAAACAGTATGGTCGTTTGGGAAATGATGTTTATGAATTGTCGTTGTCTTTCATTATAGAACGTGCTGTATTCTTTTTGGACAGTTTGAATAAAGAAGACATTGAATTGAATATTGTTATTGAGAAGCGGGGAAAGAAAGAGGATCGACAATTACACCAGCACTTTCAGCGATTGTTAGCCAGAGGAACTGGATATGTTTCAGCGGAACGTTTGAAAAGCTACAATATTGATATTGAATTTAAAGACAAAAAGGATAATATTAATGGATTGCAATTGGCTGACTTAATCGCTTATCCTTTAGCTAGATATGTTATTGATCCTAAACGAGCAAACCCTGCATTTGATGTTTTTCAAAATAAATTTTACAGTAGATATGGTAAACGATATGGTCTCAAAATCTTTCCTTAAAATAAAAAGCCACACTCGAAGTATGGCTTTTTACCGATTGGGGACACCCCGATCCAAATATTTTAAAATATCAATGATTGATACTTTCTTCAACAAATATATAAATTTTTTATATAAACTAGACTTTTTTAAGGTGTTTTTAACATTTGATAAAGTAATAACTAAATGATAATCAAATGAGTTCATATACAGAAATGAAAGATTCTCAAGGTCCCGCATTGCAACTGTTGCAGAAGCTAGGATGGCAATATATTTCTCCAGAGGAAACGGAAAATCAACGTGGATGCATCTTGAGTAATGTTATTCTAGAAGGAATCCTGGAAAAGCAACTCAACGAAATAAACTCATTCGATTATAAGGGAAGTACGTATAACTTCTCTCAGGGAAGTGTACATGATGCGATCTACGCGATTAAAAATGTTCCGGATGAAGGATTGGTTAAAACTTCTGAGAAGATTTTTGACCTCATTAATCTAGGAAAGAGTTTTGAAGAACATGTTCAGGGGGATAAAAAGAGTTTTACAATTAAATATGTAGATTGGGAAAACCCTGAAAACAACGTGTTTCACGTTACAGATGAATTCGAAGTTGTTGGAGTGAATGGTTCTCGACGACCAGATTTAGTATTGTTCATAAACGGAATTCCGTTTGGAGTGTTGGAAAATAAACGTCGTGATAAAAATGCTTCTATTGAAGAAAGTATTTCTCAATTCATTCGTAATCAAAAAAAGGAGATTGGAATTCCGAAGCTGTTTCATTATACGCAGTTATTGGTTGCTGTTCAGCCGAACGAAGTCAAGTATGGTACTACAGATACTCCTGCTAAATTTTGGAGTTACTGGAAAGAACAAGCTGATGTGGAGCCAGAGGTACAAAAGATTGTAAATTCTGAAATCAACAACCAAACAGCAGAAGATCGATTACCAACAGAACAGGATAAATTGCTTTACTGCTTGGCACGACCTGATCGTATTCTCGAACTTTCGTATAAATTCACTGTGTTTGATGCCGGATTAAAAAAGGTAGCTCGCTACCAACAGTACTTTGCCGTTAAGAACTCTATAAAACGTGTTCAGGATAAAGATGAAGAAGGAAAAAGAAAAGGAGGGGTGATTTGGCATACACAAGGGAGTGGGAAGTCGCTTACTATGGTAATGTTAGCCAAGGCCATTGTACTCAATGACAACATTCCAAATCCACGTATAATCGTAGTTACCGATAGAGTAGAGCTGGATAAACAAATATTCAGAACATTCAGTCATTGCGGTAAAAACCCTGTAAGAGCAAAAAGTGGAAATCATTTGATAGATGTTGTACAAGGAAGCAATATTGAGATTGTCACAACAATCATTGATAAATTTGAATCAGCTTTGAAGCGCAAGGATTTTAGAAATAAATCAGAGAATATTTTTGTGCTCGTGGATGAGAGTCATCGAAGTCAGTATGGAAAGAACCATGCGCTCATGAAAAAGGCATTGCCTCGTGCCTGTTACATTGGGTTTACAGGAACACCATTAATGAGCGCAGAAAAAAATACGGCTAATAAGTTCGGAGGTTATATTGATAAGTATACAATTGATCAAGCTGTGGATGATGGCGCAGTACTTCCGCTGCTCTATGAAGGCAGGTCTGCCAAATTAAGCGTGAATCAAGATAAATTAGATAAGGGCTTTGATCGATTAGCAGAACCTCTTTCTGAATACCAAGCGAAAGACTTAAAAAAGAAGTTCTCTTCAATTACAGAAATTTATAAATCACAGCAGGTTATAGAAGAGATAGCATACGATATATCCGAGCATTATTGTAAAAACTGGAAGGGAACAAAGTTTAAAGCGATTCTTGCTGTTCCGCTCAAAGACACCGCTCTGAAATATCATAAGTATTTCGAAAATCAAACGAATCCCAGGCTTAGAATTGATACGGCTGTTGTGATTTCATCATCAGATACCCGGGTTGATCACGAAGATGTTGAAGAAGAGACAACGAGTGAAGTCCAACAGTACTTCAAGAAGATTAATTCACGTTATGGCTCGGTTGAGTCATTCGAAGAGATCATTACGAATAAATTTAAAGAATCCGATGACGAAATAGAATTGCTAATTGTTGTTGGTAAGCTGCTTACAGGCTTTGATGCACCCAGATGTAACACCTTGTATGTTGCCAAACCACTTAGAGAGCATGGATTGCTTCAAGCGATAGCAAGAGCCAATCGACTCTATGAAGGGAAGGACTTCGGTTATATAGTAGACTATGTGGGTATCCTAGGAGACCTTGATAAAGCGTTAACGACCTACAGTGCATTGCAGGAGTTTGACGAAAGTGATCTAGAAGGTGCCATCAAAAAAGTGGATGAAGAGATAGAAAAAATCCCACAATATCATTCGGATGTATGGGATGTCTTCAAAGGAGTGAAAAATCCAAAAGACATCGAGGAGATGGAGCGGTTTCTCGCACCCAAAGATATTCGGGATAATTTCAGAGAGCAACTTATTTCTTATGCGAAAGCTTTGCAGTCGGGTATGGCATCTGATGTATACTACAAAATGTATAATGAAGGGCGTCAGAAAATGTTCATCACCGATTTAAAATTCTTCCAAAGTCTAAGATCATCTGTACAGTTAAGGTATTCTGAAAAAATAGACTATAAAGAATACGAAGGTCGTGTAAAGAAGCTATTAGATATGCAGGTTGGTGTTGAAGGTGTAGAGCAAACCACAGAACCGATCAACATTTTTAATGAGGAGATCTTTAAAGAAGAGGTGGAGCGCATGACAGGATCACAAGCCTCAAAAGCGGATACTATTGCATACCGTATGAAAAAAGTGATAACCGAAAAGCTCGATGAAGACCCTGTCTTCTACAAGAAATTTGGAGCTCTCATTGATGAAGCAATTCGTGCTTTTATAGAGAAAAGAATTTCCGAAGCAGAATATTTAAAGCAAATGCTCGAAGCACGCAAGGATCTTGTTGAAGGCAGTTATGGAGATTTACCAGAAGAACTTCAAGGGAATCCAGAAGCCAGAGCATTTTATGGAATCGTCAAAGATGTACTTTCCAAAGAAACCGAGGGTAATGACCTGTCAAAAGTTGATAATTCAATTGTAATGACTGGTATAGAGCTTACAGCTATTATTGAGCGTTTGATTATTCGAGACTGGAAACGAAACGATGACATTCAAAAACAAATGAAAAATGATATAGAGGATTATCTCTTGGATCATCGCAAGGATTATGGAGTAGAGTTAAGCTTTACACAGTTAGACATCATATTGGATGAAGTAATGAAAGTGGCTAAAAACGTTTTTTAAATGAGTAGCTCTATATCATACGGAACAACGAACATAGCATACGATGTTGAATTTAGAGAACGTAAAACGTTAGCCATCGAGGTTCATCCCGATCGTTCTGTTCATGTAGTAGCTCCTTTAAAAGCTACCCCTGAAGAAATTCAATCCAAAGTCGAAAAAAGAGCTCCATGGATAGCGAAACAGCAGCGATACTTTAATGGCGCCAAACGTATAGGAACTGAAAAGGAATGGATCAGTGGAGAGAATGTTTTCTACCTGGGTCGCCAATATCGTCTGAAGGTAGATATAGGAATTGCCGACGTAAAAATGGCTGGAAAATATTTAAAAGTAACTGTTCCAGATAAATCGAATAAATCGCAAATAGAAGCGCTAGTTAATTCATGGTATCTGAGAAGAGCCCGTATTAAGCTGGAAGAAAGAATTCTATTGTTCCATCCAATGCTAGAGCGAGAAGGGTTAGATTTCAATTCTTTAATCATACGAAAACTAGAAAAACGATGGGGAAGCTGCACAACAAAAGGGAATATTGTTATTAATGCAGAATTGATTAAAACACCTATACATTGCATTGACTATGTAATTATTCATGAGCTTTGCCATTTAAAATATCATAACCACGGAACGTCTTTTTGGAAGCTTTTGAATAAGTACTGCCCGGATTGGGTGAAATTGAAGGATAAGTTAGAGAGTTTTCCTATTTAGTCAATAGAAAAAAATTAACTTTAAATCTATGAAAGAAATACGAGTCCAAATAGACGATGATGGTGTATACAATAGTGCCATAGATATTTCTGTTGAAGAATGGAAAAGTATTTTAAGTGAAGAGGAATACAGCCAATACCTTGAAACCTTACGTAAATTTTATTTCGAACCAAGACATGAGTCATCTTGTAAATATTTGGGTGAAAAGTACAATGTTCACTTTTCTTCACTTAATCGCTCAATTACTAGTTTTGCTAATTCTATTCAAAAAAGATTAAATCGCTTCAAGGTTATAGGAACGGATGGAAAGCCTACTTATTGGCCAATTATTATGACTGGTAAATACGAGGGTAGTTTGTTTGTATGGAGACTACGACCAGAGTTAGTAGAGGCTATTGAACAGGAAAATCTCTTTCGAGATGAAAGAAGTATAAGTAATAAGTTTCCAGATCTAATTCCTAAATACGTAGAAATAGTTAATCAGGATGATGAAGGTAGGGAAATTTATAAGTGGGAGGCAATAGAGCATTTTCAAGAACATTGGGATTTAAGTGCAGACGATTTTTATACAATGTTTTCCGATTCATTTAAGAAGAAAGAGAATCTTATTTATCAAAACTCGTTTGGCTTTTTAAATAAACTAGCGCTCCACTTACCCAATGAAGCAAAATCCTTATTTAGTCAATTATATGATGAGACAATATCGATTTCTGATAGAATAAAGAATCATCAAGATAAATCAGATGAACTACTTGAAAAACTAAAGGTTAAACTAGATAAGCCTAATTTTAGCCATCAACAAGACGAACGCACAATTTCATTTCTTTTGGTTTTGAGATTTCCTAATAAACACTATCTGTATAAGTATAATGTATATGAGGCTTATTGTCAGTTTCTCAATATAGAACAGAAACCGGTTGGAGAAAAATTTCTTCACTTCGAAAAGCTTGGGGAAAGTGTTAAACAGGATATTAATTCTAGCGAACAAATTCATAACTTAGATTTTTATAATCAAGTTAAAGAAGGCTTCAGTTTTGACCATTCAAATTTGATTTTTCAAGATATAGTTTATAGGGTTTTAGTAGTAGATAAAGAAATGGAAGTAAAAGAAGAATTACTGAGTGAAATTTTTGATGATATTCAAAACTTAATTGTAGAAAGAAATCACCCTTTACAAAATCATTATTGGGCACAAAAGGACACAACAAACTATAGACAGGTTTCGGCACTTCCAAATAGGGATAATACAGCTTTAATGCATTATGAGCTAAGACTACTCAAGCGTATCGCTTGGGAGTTTCACCCTGAAGGTAATACTGAGTTTAAAACCTTAATGGAGCCCTTTGTTCAGTCCTATACACCAAAGTACAAACCAGAAAGTTGGCTATGTGGTGCTATCGGAGATTTTAAACCAGGAACCTTTAATAGAATTGTTCACCCCAATAAACTAAAGATAGTCACTAAAAAAGGTGAGAAATATGACGAAATGATTGAAACTCTCACTGATCAAGTCATTGAACTTTATAACGACACAAATGACCGATTGATCAATCATCTAAAAACAAACAGAACACTAGTTGAAAAACAAGGAATAAAATTAGAAATTATGACGAAAGATCCTTTAAACCAAATATTGTATGGTCCTCCTGGGACGGGTAAGACTTTTTCCACTATTGATAAAGTAGTTCAAATATGTGAACCAAATCAGTTTGAATCTAAAGACAGAGATTCAAACAAAAATCTATATGATCAATTGGTTAATGAGGGTAGAGCATTCTTTACCACTTTTCATCAAAGCATGAGTTACGAGGATTTTATTGAAGGAATAAAGCCTGTACCTCCCAAAAAGGATTCTGACTCCTTAAAATATAGAGTTGAAGATGGTATTTTTAAATCTATCTGTGAACAATGTTTAGATGAGATTAAGGAAATAGTAAATCAAAAGAATCAAAAACCTAAGGAAGAAGTTACATATAAAGAAAAGTATGCAGAGTTCGTGCGTCAAATCCAAGCAGGGTTAATAGAAGTAAAAACAAGAAGTGGTTTAGAAGCCAAAATCACAAAAGTTTCTCCCGCTGGAAATATGCGGTTAATGACTGGAGAAGATACCAGAGATTATATAATTTCTGCCAATAGGTTAAAAAGATTGGTCGATGAAATTTCGAATCCTGAATCTATTACAAATGTACATGATGAAATACGTAATGTGATTGGTGGAAGTAACTCTAGCCTTTATTATGCTGCACTTACTGCCTTTAAAAACTTTGAAGAGAAATACGAACAATCGATAAAGGAAGAAGGTAAGCAGTTGGAATTAGAAGATATTAAGCTTTCTGAATCCGAAATAGAAGAACTTCCGAAATATGTTTTAGTTATTGATGAAATAAACAGAGGTAATGTATCAGCCATTTTTGGTGAGCTTATTACCTTGCTTGAAGAGGATAAAAGATTTAGTAATGACAATCAGTTATTTGTTAGGTTGCCGTATTCAAAAACTAATTTCATTGTTCCACCAAACCTTTATATCATAGGTACCATGAATACCGCCGATCGTTCTGTAGAAGCATTGGATACAGCTTTAAGAAGAAGATTTAGCTTCACAGAAATGCCTCCACTTTACTATATAAATGAAGAGAATGCTACACTAAACTACGAGTTTGCCAATACTACAGGGAGTGAGATTTTAGAAACCATTAATAGACGTATAGAAAAACTATTGGATAGAGATCATTTAATCGGTCACTCTTATTTTTTAATTGATAAGAAGAAAGATTCCGAATCAATTCTCATCGATGCTTTTTATCGTAATATCATTCCTCTACTTCAAGAATATTTCTTTGGAGACTATGCTAAGATTGGAGCTGTTCTGGGTAAAGGATTTATCCGTAAAAGTGAAGAAACAGAATCTGTTTCGTTCGCAGATGGTTTTGATGAAGATGATTATGCTGAAAAAGAAATGTTTCAGATTATAGATTATAGAAAAGGTACACCTGGTTACCAATATGTCATGAAAGACATGAACTTTGAAAAAGCAGTAATTCAATTAATTAACTCAAAAAATTAAAAAGCCATCATGATTAGGCGTAATCATTTTATAGTCTACGAGCATACTTCTCTGAAAGTAGATAGAACTTATGATGGCACAACTTTTACACAAGAGCTCTATGAAAAGTTCGCTCAATTTTTTGGTGATGGAGTTCCTTATTTCAAACTACTGCGAGACGGAGTTAGATTCAATGAATATGTCGGCGCTATTCAAATTGGAGATACATTAGTAGAGGTATTACCGAAAGCCGATAAAGACAATGATTCTAGTGATAAAGCCAAATGGCAATCTGCCTTAGTTGATATGATGCGTGCAGTAAATGGCTTTGATGTTAAAGCGCCTAGTGAAAGCAGCTTAAACCTAAAAAATAACTCAGTTCTGGATTTGTATTTTGAGATGTTTATTGATGAAGTGGAAAAATTACTTCATAAGGGATTAGCAAAGAAATATCGAAAAACAGAAGGAAATCTCACAGCACTTAAAGGAAGCTTAGTTTTTAGCAAACAAATTAGTATGAATCTTGTACACAAAGAACGATTTTATACTAAATACACTACTTATGATAAGGAACATCTTTTACATATTATTTTATATAAAACTATCATTTTATTAGCTCAAATTAATACAAATTCCCGGCTCATAAGTCGCGTAAATTCTTTGCTGCTGAACTTTCCTGAAATGCCAAACCAGAAAATAACAGAAGCAACATTTGAGAAGCTGAGTTATAATCGTAAAACACAAGAGTATAAACGAGCAATTGATATTGCTCGTTTGCTATTGATGCAATATCATCCAAATTTAAGTGGTGGAAACAAAGATGTTCTAGCACTGATGTTTGATATGAATAACTTATGGGAGCAATTTGTTTTAATCAGTTTAAAAAAGTCCAAAAGATTTAAGGTTCGCGGTCAAAATTCAACTGGGTTCTGGAAACGCACAAATGGTAAAACAAGATCTATTCGTCCTGATATCAAAATTGAAATGGAAGGAAAAAACTTTATTCTAGATACCAAATGGAAAAATGTTAAGAAGAAACCATCCATTGAAGATATTAGACAAATGTACGCATACCATCATTATTTCGAAGCAGAAAAAGTAGCTTTAGTCTACCCAGGAGATAGTAGTTTAATTAACGGAACATTCTCCAAGATAAAAGGCAAGTCAGAAGGAAGTACTCTTCAATGTGGACTGATGTTTATAAGCAGTAATACAAATGTAAAGACCTGGCAAGAGCAAATTGAAACGGATGTGTTGAGTTGGATTAATAATGGCGAAGTATAACCTAAAAATATTTATATTTACTTCCACTTAAAAATCTAACATAAAATGAATGAATTCCTTACTAGTAATGGTCTGAATGCAGCCATTGAAAACCTGTTTGAGGATGCTAATGAAAAACTAGTATTAATTTCTCCTTATATTAAACTACATGAGAGATATATTTCAATCCTAAAAACGAAATTAGCATTTCCTAGATTGGAAATAATTATTGTCTTTGGGAAAAATGAAGAGGATTATTCTAAAAGTATGATTGAGGAAGACTTTAACTTCTTTAAGGAGTTCCCAAACATCGAGATTAGATATGAGAAAAGACTACACGCAAAATACTATTCAAATGAACATGTTGGGATTTTGACCTCAATGAATTTGCATAAGTATTCTCAAGATAATAATATCGAGGCTGGCATAAAGACAGAACCTTCTTCTGCGATAAATAGCATAGTTAATTCAGTTTCTGGTGATAAATCACTAGACGCTCAAACTTCAGAATATTTTGACCGTGTGATTGAACAATCTGACGTTTTGTACAGACGTGTGCCAACATATAAAAAACAGTATTTAGGGTTAAAGGAGAAATTTGTTTCCTCCACAGTTGAAGTTGATCTTTTATCTGAATTCTTTAACTCAAAAACTGATTCAAAGTCTTCATCACCTAAGAAAAGTAAAGTAATATCAAAGGATATAAAACCTAAAATGGGTTATTGTATAAGAACAAAGGCTGAAATTCCTTTTAATGTAAAACAACCATTTTCAGATAGTGCATTTCGCAGTTGGAGCAAGTTTTCTAATGAAGAGTATCCAGAAAAGTATTGTCATTTTAGTGGGGAAGAATCGAAAGGACAAACTACTTTTGCGAAGCCAATTTTAAGAAAGAATTGGAAAAAGGCAATGCAAGGTTAAAAAGCCGACAATAGACGAATAGGTACTTTGGTTAATGATATTACTGTTACAGCTCGATAGTATAGCTTTGCTCCAAACCAAATTCTAAAAAAATAAATTCTATCTTTATCTCCAAGATAAACAGATACTTATGAATATCCATGACATCCCACCAAACATTCAACTTGAGCTAAATCAATTAAATCAAGATCTCGATCAAAAAATCCCATCGAGAAAAATAGACAAAAACCTCCTTATAGCAACCTGGAACATCCGGGCATTTGGAGACCTCACGAGAAAGTGGAAATCAGCAGACAATGATACGCCAAAAAGAGATTTACACTCCATTCAATGCATAGCACAAATCCTCAAAAGATTTGATATCGTCGCTATACAAGAAGTAAAAGCGAACCTAAGAGCATTAAGAGATACCCTTAAAATCTTAGGAAGCCATTGGTCTCTAATACTAACAGACGTAAATAGGGGAGATGCTGGAAACGGAGAACGAATGGCTTATATCTTCGACACCCGACGGGTAAAAATGTCCGGACTAGCAGCAGAACTTGTAATCCCACAAGAATGGCTCAACGAAATTTCAGACAAAGCCCTAACAGAACAATTCGTCCGTAACCCCTATGCAGTTAGCTTCAAGATCAACAACGAAACATTCATCCTCGTAACCCTTCACATCAAATACGGCAAAACCTCATCCGACAGAATCAAAGAAATCAAAAGCATCGCCAAATGGATGTCCGACTGGGCAAAAGACATCCACGCCTACCATCAGAACTTCATCCTCCTCGGAGACTTCAACATCGACAAGCGCGGCGACCTCCTCAATCAAACCTTCATAGCCGAAGGCCTTCATATCCCCGAACAACTCCAAAACAAAACCGTCCTTCGATCGATCTTCAACCAAACCAAATACTACGACCAAATCGCCTGGTTCCAAAAACCCAATTCAAACATCCCTCAACTCTCAATGAAATTCCTAAACGGCGGCCACTACGATTTCCTTCCTACAACCTTAATCAATAGAAACACATCCAAACTCCGAAAATCATGGATGATCTCCGATCATTATCCATTGTGGGTTGAGTTTGAATTATAGCCTTCTTTTGTTGATCTAATATAATTTGTTTTCTTTTTGAAACTCAATTCTTCATCGTAAAATGTATCCATTGTGAAACTATGCAGAGTGTCAAACTAGTTATCTTTAAGCTAGTGCGTGACCCCACCGTATTTTTATCTATATTCTGAACCAATAAGTAACCGTTCACACTTAACTACAATAATCGTAGTCAATTGTAAATCAAATCTTGCTACAAATCCCTTAAATCAAACTACAAAGAAATGGCATTTTTCAAATAATACTACCAAATCATAGAAAAACGATACATACAGATTCACTTAAGTTAGAATGGATAAATGAAACTGCCAAGAAGCACAAGTCAGATCCAATATTAGTATTTAGTAGAAAAAGTAGTGCGTGCACCATATCTTTTAGAACAACTTCAAAAAAACAATCTTGAATTTATATTCAAAGGAGGAACGGCACTTATATTACTATTTCCAGAACCAAAAAGGTTTTCTATTGAGATAGATATAATCATTTCAGAAAAACCGAAAAATATTGAAAGCATTTTCGATAACATCATTCAAAACTCAGATTTCCTATAATACAAAGAAGATGAAAGAGAAGTGAAGTCAGATATAAAGAAATTACTTCGCATTTACTTGGTTAGCTTTTGAGGCAAATAGCGAGATTTATGAGTGATTTTACACAAGAATCAAAAGAATTTTAAGCTAGCTGTATTTGCACATTTCAATATTCAGTTATCACTTAATTGTAATTTATTAGACCTTTAATATCAATACTGGTCATGATTAGATTATTGATATGTAGGTTTTTACAAATAAAATTTAGGAATATCACTTACTGATATTGAATTATTTTAAAGCAAGCCTTTTGTGTAAAACTTTATTTTTACTGTGGATAAACATCCTAATGAACTGTTTATTAGAACTTTTAGAAAGTAGTAAGCAAATTGTTTTTTTTGTGTTGAAAAAACAATTTAAATTAAATAAATACATTTAATCGAAAAATATTTTAGTTTTATCACAGAATCATTTCGATTTATCGAAAACAGCTAATTAACTAATGTAAAATTAAATCACTTTCTAAGCACACTAAATTGAAACAAGCCTTTCTTCTTATATCCTTATTGGGAAACTTGACGATGTTCGGCCACCCTCAACATTCTGACTTCCATTCTCTAGCTAGTGTTAACAATACGGGTTCTTCATTTACGGAATTTGCATTACCACTTGAAAAAAAGGAAAGTCCGACAAAAGAAGTTGATTTAAATTTCTATGCAGTTAATAATTCTGCTAATTATGAAGATACGGGTAAATTAGTAGAACATTTCATTCATGAACATCACAAACTGACCATAGGAAAAAAAGACTATCCTTATAATTTAGACCATGAGAAATTAAAGCTTAAAAATCATGAGTACAAGGCCTCTACTAAATTTAATTTAGATTATGAGGTATTTGGATGGTACCCACATTGGGAGGAAGATTTACATAAAAATTTAAACTATTCTTTATTAACCACAATTGCTTATTTTTCATATAAAGTAGACCCTTTATCTGGAAAGCCTAAAACAGTTTATGATTGGGAAACAACCCCCTTAATCGACTCTGCAAAAGCGAATAATGTAAAAGTATTACTGACGATTACCAATTTTGGACAATTAAATAATAAGATGTTTCTAACAAATGATAAGGCTATAAAAAACCTAATTACAGAAGTTAAAAAATTACTGAGTAAAAGAGGGGCTCACGGTGTTTGTTTGGATTTTGAAGGAGTGGATGGAAAGCGTAAAACTGCTTATGCAAAATTTATTTCATTGCTCAGTCAGGAGTTAAAAAAAGAAAATTCTAGTTATCTGGTTTATATGACTGTTCCCAGTGTAGATTGGGCGGAAAGTTTAGAGTTTAAAACGTTGATTACAGCGGTGGATGAATTCGTGATTATGGGATATGGTTATTATGGCTCTACGAGTAGTGTTGCCGGACCTGTTGCTCCTTCAGAAAGTGGTAAGATTTGGAAGCCTTACAACTTAACAAAATCCATTGATTATTATTTATCGAATTCAATACCAGCCTCTAAACTGATAATGGCTTTACCCTATTATGGCGCAATGTGGGATACTAAAACGAGCGATAAAGGTGCTAAAGTCAAAAAATTTATTGGTTATAGAACATATGATTATATCAAAAACAAGGTTGAAGGAAAGGTAGGGGTTGTTCAATATGACTCAGTAAGCCAAACAGCCTGGTGTAGTTATGTATTAGATTCTAAAGGTAAGCATCATAGGCAATGTTGGTTTGATAATGATTCGACCTTAACCGCTAAATTAGATTTAATCAAAAAGAATAAGTTAAAAGGGATGGGAATCTGGGCATTAGGTTATGATAAAGGGTACTCCAATTTTTGGAAGGTAATTGCTGGTAATTTAACGAGCACAACCATGAATGATAGCGCAACAATAGCCAATCAATCTGATACATTAATTAGTGATACAACGAGTAATACTTCTGCAAGCTTTTGGAATGAACTTACAGACATTGAAGGAATGCTTGAAGAAGTGACTGACTATAAGACAGTATTATTATTTATCATGGCATTGGTAGTTCTTTTTGGTGGAGCAGGGTTTGTAATTGCCATGTTCAAGCCTGAAACCAGAAAATATTTCTTTAGCAAAACGACTTATAAGGTGTATTATAGTGGATTTACCTTACTGCTTCTACTTGTTATTTTACGATGGATAAACATAATAGATGATCTATTAATAGCTCTGATTTTAGGCTTTATTGCTGGTGCAGTAGCTATTTATTTTATTAATAAGTACGTGGAAAAGATAAATAAAGAACTCCCATGAATAGTAGAACACTTACAAGTCAGAAAGCATTATTAGCAAAAGAAGAAGGGAAACTTAAGAAGTTGTTGGTAGCTATAAAAAAGCTTTTTGCAAAAGAATTTTTGTGGGTACTTCTAGTTTTATTATTAGGCTTGCCATTAGCACTAATAATAACTTATATACTAGAAACATACGCTTCTGAACAAATCTTGGAAATGACTACTAAGATACTAAAAGACAAATCATTGTTTATGGGAGCTTACCTACTAAGTTTAGTAGGAATTTATTTTACCAGAACAGTAGTAGGAGCAATACATTTATTGACTAATAAACCAAAAAGCTAAATTATTATGATAGCTAAAGCACTAACATTTGTATCTGATTTTCTTAACCATCAAATTAAGATGTCTTATGGTATAGATGAAAATCGTGTTGTAGTAAGTAGTTTAATTAATCCAGACGGAACTATTGCAGAAAATATAGAGAATAAAATTGTTATTTCAGTTATTAATCTGGAACATGAAACCACTGTAAAATCTTTAAATAATTATGTTCCCGGGGATAGCAATAATTACGGAAAAGTGTCACCCCCTGTTTACCTTAATTTGTACTTGCTCGTTTCGGCTAATTATGATTCAGGAAACTATGTGGAGGCACTTAAAATGATTTCCAGAGTGATTAGCATATTTCAGGAAAACACTTATTTCAATCAACAAAAGAATCCTGAAATGCAAAGCCCCTTAGAGAAATTAACATTTGAAATATTTAATTTACCCATTAACGAACTTAGTCATATATGGAGTGGAATAGGTGCAAAATATGTTCCATCGATCATTTATAAAGTGCGAATGATTACGATTAACCAGGGTGGTGTCAGCAAAGAAGTTCCAGGATTATCAGGAACACATAATACCTCTAAATCAAAAAATAATTAAGCCATGAATCTAAACTATCATAAATGGATGGAACTTAAGATAATTAATAATTACTTTGAGAATGGAGTGTGTTCAGCTTTTGATTTAATTCCATTCAATAGTACATCTCATCAGATGAATAATTATAGGATTCTGAAAAAAAGAGAAAAGAATACTTTTTCGTTTTATGCAGGTATAAATAGTACGGAATCATTTGAAGTAGATACCCATTTTAACGGTTTAGAAGATATTTATTTTCAGTTGATTAATAACGATTCATTGTTCTTTAATTACACAGATATTCCTTCCATTAGTGATAATGAACTTTATTATTTTCAAAACGGCATTAATGCTAACAAACCTGAATTTTTTCAGAAAACCCAATTTGTTGCTCAACAAGACTTAATAGGCTTAAGGTCAAAACGATTTAATGTAAACCTAACTAATGAAGACAAAGAAGTAATACTTGAAATAAAAAGCAATAGCGAGACTGTTATAACTAAAACAATTAGTGGAATTAAAATTTATTCCTTAAACCTTAGTCAATTTGATAATGGTGTTTATCAGTTATGGGTAAATGATCAGCTCCAAGAAACATTTTTTATGTCTGATCAAGAAGTAGATCAAAACTGTATAGGAGTAGTAAGACTTAATGTGAAAGAGGTTATTGATCAGTATTCA
This sequence comes from Fluviicola sp., assembly GCA_002734085.1. Classification (GTDB taxonomy): domain Bacteria; phylum Bacteroidota; class Bacteroidia; order Flavobacteriales_D; family Crocinitomicaceae; genus Brumimicrobium. The sequence continues at coordinate 62,168 of NVXV01000009.1, forward strand.
AATAACCTAGATTACACCATCAACTTCAATGCCCGCAATGTTTTCTGGCAATATCAAGTTGTCGTTTCAAAATCAAGAAAAATTCAGGTGCACGATATGAATATATCAGGTATAAAGGATGAAAAATATCAGGGTCCTGTAGATCAGGAAATAATAGGAGGACAAACAGCACAGGTATTTATTACTTCTAGTCCCTTACAATTACAAAATAAATTAGAGCAAAATCCACAATTGCAGGTCACGTATTCCAATGATTTCTCTAACAGAAAAAATCAAGTGGAAATTAAACTACCGAATCCTGATGTAGAGCAAATAAAAAAGTATAATCAAGGAGAGAATGAAGGTTCATTTTTTTCATCAACTATAGTATATGTTTAACCCTTAATAAATTAAAATTATGAGTACAACTATGAAAACCCCAGGGGTTTATATCCAGGAGCTGGATGCCTTTGGGAATGCTGTCGTACCTGTTCCAACTGCCGTACCGGCATTTATTGGATACACAGCACAAACATCTTTCAACGGAAAAAGTCTGTTGAACAAAGCAGTAAAGGTTACTTCGTTAGCCGAGTTTTTAATGATTTTTGGACCAACTGCTCCAGAAGTCCAATATGAGGTTAGTTCAGCTATTTTGCCTGAACGACTAGATACTTTGCAAAAAGTTGTAGATGCAACAGCAAAAACATTGAAGTCGGCTAATGATGCTGTAACCAAAGCTGGAGATAAAGTAACCCCTGCACAAACTAAGGCAGCAGCGGATGCAAAAACAGCTAATGATAATGCTACAGAGGCTCTAACCAAGGCACAGGCAGACGAAAACATTGCAGCTCTTATAGCTGCAAAGTCAAAACTTGAAAAAGCGGAGTCAGCAGCAACAGCTGATAAACCAGCTGATCCAGATGGTAAATTAGCTGCAGCGGTCAAGTCGGCTCAGACTACCTTAGATAAAGTGGTCTTAGAGGCAGATTTTTCTACAGGAGGTTATGCTTATAATTTAACCACAACTACGGTTAATTATAGAATGTACAGTAGCATTAAATTCTTTTATGAAAATGGAGGAGGAGACTGTTATATAATGAGTATTGGTGCTTATGATTATTCGAAAAAAGCGATTACTGATACCACGGATTTTATGAATGCCATTACGCTATTGAAAAAGGAAACAGAACCTACTATGTTAGTGATTCCTGATTTAGTGGAAATTATGGACCCAACAGCAGATCCTGAATCAGATACGTATTTGCAAGATAAATATGCGAATGCTTATTCATTGCAAAATGAGATGATTAATCACTGTGGAGAAATGATGAATAGAGTAGCAGTGCTAGACATTCCAGGTGGTTATAGTGAGCCCTTAGTTGGTACAACAAGTGTAGAACAATTCAGAAATAGTGTAGAGCCACTAGATCCTAAATTTAACAGTTATGCAGCTGTTTATTACCCATGGTTACACACAACTGTTTATCAAACGTCCGAGGTTTCCTATAAAAACATTGATAGAGCCTCTTACGAAGTAGTAACTAATATGTTAAATGTTGAGTTTACAGATGCGAAAGGTGTCTTGAGTACTAACATGGAGAAGATTATTTCAGCTTTTACATCTGATCCTGCTAATACCCCTCAGGAAACTACTTTAGATAAAGCGAATTTGATATTATCTAACTTAAGTAAATCTTACCAATTACTAACGGGAGCAATCATGTCAAATATGAACCTGATAGCTCCGAGTGCAGGAATGGCTGGAATCTATACTTCTGTAGACAATAACGAAGGAGTATGGGTTGCACCTGCAAATGTAGGAATACAAAGTACTATTATGCCTGCTATTAAAATAGATCATGCAGCGCAAGAAGACTTAAATATGCCAATTGACGGAAAGTCTGTGTGTGCTATTAGAGCTTTTACAGGAAGAGGAAACTTAGTCTGGGGTGCAAGAACTTTGGATGGTAATTCTAATGATTGGCGTTATGTAAACGTAAGAAGAACGCTAATTTACATAGAACAATCAGTACAAGATGCTGCAAAAGCGTATGTGTTTGCTCCTAACGATGCAGGAACATGGGTGAATGTAAAAAGTATGATTAGCAGTTTCTTGACAGGTTTGTGGAAACAAGGTGGATTAGTAGGACCTAAGCCAGCTGATGCATTTTCAGTAAGTGTAGGATTAGGAAGTACAATGACAGGTGAAGACATTTTAAATGGAATCATGAGAGTAGCTGTTAAAGTAGCTGTTTCTCACCCTGCGGAATTCATTGAAATTACATTCCAACAAGAAATGCAAAAAGGATAAATAATCAATTTTTTAAATTTTAAAATATAATATTATGGCAGATGATGGATCAGCTCAAGGTAGTAATTGGCCACTACCAAAGTTTTACTTTACAGTAAAATTAGGCTCACAAGATAACACAGTTTCATTTCAGGAAATTTCCGGACTTGAAACAGAAACCCAGCCTATAGAATACAGACATGGAGATAGCAAACAATTCTCTACTATTAAAATGCCTGGAATAGCTAAAACTGGGAATGTAACACTTAAGAAGGGAGTGTTTGTAAAAGATAACAACTTCTTTAAATGGTATGATGCTATTAAGATGAATACCATTAAAAGAGAAACGGTTACTATCCAGTTATTGGATGAAAAAGGAAGTCCTACGATGACGTGGACTTTAACTAATGCTTGGCCTACTAAGATTTCTAGCCCTGATTTAAAATCAGATGCAAATGAAGTGGCAGTAGAAACATTAGAGTTAGCCCATGAAGGAGTAACCATTGCAAACGCTTAACAAATGAGTGAAATATATCCTCCAGTAGCATTTTACTTCCAGCTGTCTTTTTCAGGTGTTACTGGGAAAGCTGATGCTTCTTTTAAAGAAGTGTCAGGAATATCGCTGGAGCGAGGTATAGAAGAAATTACAGAAGGTGGGAACCCGTTTATTCATCGAGTTCCCACTGCTGTAAAATATTCTAATTTGGTCTTAAAAAGAGGATTGGTTGCTAAAAATTCTGCAGTAGCTAAATGGTGTTTAGATCCCGTAGGTGGAATCTCATTAGGCCCCGTTTCATTAACAGAAACGATTACGACAAAAAATATTGTTGTGAAACTCCTAAATGAACAAGGCACACCTTTAAAATCATGGAGCTTTGTGAATGCATGGCCTGTGAAATGGTCTATTTCCGACTTTAATTCCATGAACAACGAAATAGCTATTGAGTCATTAGAATTTGCTTATAGTTATTTTAAAGTACTTTAAATAGTAGTAATGGCAATAGAAATCAGAGAATTAGTCATCAAGGTAAAAATAGAAGAATCAGTCCAAAAAACACCTTCCGAATTGGATATAAATAAAATAAAGCAATCTATTTTGAAGGAGTGTAAAAAAGAAATTAAAAGAGAATTGAACAGGAAAAAAGAAAGGTGAGATGCATGATCGATTAAAAATAGCTGCATTTAAGGATAATAAATATTCTCTACCCCCGAAATTAGCAACGGTGGTAGTCATTAATCCTGCATCATATACTCACGAACATAAAGTGAATTATAATGAAGATGTTCCAATTGGAGCGCCTGGGACGCCTTTAATGTTTAAAGGTATTCCACCCGAAACTATTTCTTTTGATATTTATTTTGATGCAACAGGTGCAATAGAAGCACCTACAATGATGCCTGTTAATAAATTACCCATAGGTATACAGATCACTGCATTTAAAAAAGTATGTTTTGCTTATAATGGTGATATTCATGAGCCAAATTACCTTATTCTCAATTGGGGATCTTTGGTATTTAAGTGTAAGTTATCATCCTTAAAAATAGAGTATACCCTTTTTCAAAAGAATGGAATACCATTAAGGGCAAAAGCTTCATGTTCATTTATTAAAGCCATTGATGCAGATTCATTAGCCAAAGAGGCGAACAATAAGTCACCAGATTTAACCCATTTAATAGAAATAAAGGAAGGCGATACTTTACCTGTTATATGTAATAGAATTTATGGGGATCCTAGTTATTATATAGAAGTAGCGAAGTACAACAATATTGTCAATTTTAGAAACCTGGTGCCGGGTACCAAATTATACCTACCACCTATAAAGTAATGTTATGCCTAGTTCTCCTTTAGTCGAAGAAACCAATGTATTTTCATACTCCATTCTTTCAGGTGGAAGTGAAATACCAGGAACCTATGAAATAATGTCAATAAATGTTTCATTGGAAATCAATATGATTAGTAGTGCAGAAATCACAGTTCGTGATGGAAGTGCAGCGAATCAGATGTTTGAGGTTACGGATTCAGATACTTTTAAACCAGGAACTGAAATAGAGATAAAGTTAGGATATCAGTCTAAGAATGATAGCGTTTTTAAAGGAACGGTTCTATCTGAAAATATTTCAGTTGGCGATGGTGGAACAACATTAAAAGTTTATTGCAAGGATAAATCAGATGTTTTAACCAAAAATAATGAGACTGCTAATTTTTTAAAGAAAAAAGACAGTGATATCATAGAATCAATTATAAGTGATGCGGGATTAACGGCTGACGTTACAGCTACAACATTGACCCGAGAAGAAGTAAATAAACCTCAACAATCCGATTGGGATTTTATAAGTGAACTTGCAGAAAAAAATGGAATGATTATCATTACAGATGCTGGTAAGGTAACAGTTACTAAGCCTGATTTATCAACCACTCCAGAGTTACAGGTTCAATTTGGATATGATATGTTGGAATTCGACACAGAAATTAATTCAGCGGATCAGTATTCTGGTGTTAAATGTAGCGCTTGGGATATAAATACATTAAAAAGAATAGAAGCAACAGCTTCAGAACCGACTGTAAACAAGGAAGGAGATATAGAGGGCTCAGCACTTTCAGACGCATTATCGGCTAATGTTTTAGAATTAAAGTCAGCAGCGACTTATCAACAAGATGAGTTACAAGCATGGGCAGATGCTACATTGCTAAGAATACGTTTATCACGATTTCGAGGTTCCGTTGCTTTTCATGGAACAGCAAAAGCGAAAGTAAATACCTTGATTAAGTTGTTAGGACTGAGTGATCGTTTCAATGGTGACTCTTACATATCAGCCATTAAACATTCTATCAGCGGTGGGAATTGGCAAACAACAGCAACTATTGGAATGTCACAAGAATCATTCAGAGAAAAAAATAGTTTGTCAACACCTGGAAATATAAGTAGTACTAAAGGTGCTTTAATCCATGGGCTACAAACCGGAATTGTAAAAAAAATCAATGAAGATCCCGACAATCTTTTTAGGGTACAAGTACAAATCCCTATTTTAGGAGATGATAGCGAACCTGTTTGGGCAAGATTAACTACGTTTTATGCTGGTAATGAGATTGGAGCTTACTTTATGCCTGAAGTCAATGATGAGGTGATACTTGGCTTTATGGATGATGTCCCATCAGACCCAATTATTTTAGGAAGTGTATTCAGTAAAAATATTGCCGCACCCGAAACGCCAGACGAGAAAAATACCATTAAAACGTTGATAACATCAAGTAAACTTCAACTGAAGTTTGATGATGAAAATAAAGTGTTCACTGTGTTGACTCCGGGTGGTAATACAATGGTTTTTAGTGATAAAGACAAGGGGGTAACCGTTACCGATCAAAATAATAACAAAATAGAAATGAACGATGACGGAATAACGCTTACTGATAAAAGTAGTAATAAAATAGAAATGACCAGTAGTGGGATAACAGTAGATAGTCAGTCGAATCTTACCTTAAAAGCAGCGCAAGATGTTACTGTTCAGGGGATGTCAGTGACTGTAAGTGGAGATGAATCTGTGACTGTAAAAGGAAGCTCGGAGTGTGAAGTGTCTAGTAGCGGGCAGACAAGTGTAAAAGGATCAATGGTAATGATTAATTAATTATGGCGAATAAAAATTCATTTTTAGGAAAGGGCTGGAGTTTTCCTCCAACATTTCACAACGAATCAACCGTAGGAGTTGAATTGGTAGAGAGTGAGGTGGATATTCAACAGTCACTAGAAATATTACTGAATACAAGTAAAGGAGAGCGCATAATGCTACCTGATTATGGTTGTGATTTACAAACATTCTTATTTGAATCGATTAATGATTCAAAAATGCACCTTTTAAAAGAAATTATCCGATCAGCCGTTGTGACTTACGAGCCTCGGGTAGAATTAAATGACGTTATTGTTGATTATTCTGATTACCAAGAGGGCATTATTCGAGTTAAGTTGGATTATAGCATAGCTTCAACTAATACAAGATTTAACCTTGTATTTCCATATTATAAAGTAGAGGGAACCAATATACCACAACTATTTCATAAACAGGTTACACAAAGCGTAGTATCAGAAGCAGAGGAGTTATGATTGAAAGAAGGAATGGTACTATAAAAGATAAAAGACCTAATAAGGATCTTTTAGAAATGGCTTTCAAAATCGATCAGCGATCGTTTTGGGATATCATGGGATACATTGCTTCTTACCTTGAAAAAGTAAATTATTATGATCTGCAAAATAAATTTAATGCTGACGCTAATTGGAAGTCTTTGGTAGAAGGAGATTCTATTATTTATATGGTTTTGATCATTAATGAGCCTTTATCAGATCTTGATAATATTACAAACTCTATTAGTGAAGCCAAAACAGTTGATCCAGATAATCAACAAACAGCAGAAACGTTAATTAACTGGTACAATAAAATTACTCAGTGGCACGATACATTAGTTGATCAAGGAGAGTTCAGATTAGCTAACAAAATAAAAAATGTATTAACAGATGTACTGGAGGGTCCAAAAAACAACCTGCTACTTTATCAGCAAAAAACACAACAAACAAACCAAAAATCACATCCTTCACATGGTGGGCTAATCCAATCTCCACCAACACCTCCAGCACCAACTGGTGATCTCAATTTTAGTAAAACAACGCACACTTTTGAGAAGGTGATTATGCATATTCAGCAATTCACAAAGGATTATCTGGAGCAAAACATTTGTACAGATAACACGCATATGCCGAATAATGCATTGTATATAGCATTTGCTTTACTGTACAAAAACATTCAAAAAAACTTAAACGCACTTTCTAAAAGACATTTAGACTTTTATTACAAAGAAGTACTACAACAGCGAATAAACAAAGGGAAAGCAACACAAACTATTGTTAATTTTGAACTCTTGCCAGCCATTCAGTATTCTTTAATTGAAAAAGATACTCAACTTACTGCAGGTAAGTTGTTTGGGAGTAAAACAGATGTGCTCTTTCAAACAGAAAAACCACTTGTTGCCTATCAAATGGAGCTAATGGAGTTGCAGACGTTGTTCTTTAACTCCAGTTCTTATATTCAAGTAGGAACAGATGAGCCAACTGTGTCTTCCGTTTCTATGCACAACCTGATTACCCAAGGAAAAAGTGTTGAACCTGTTGAAAAATGGTTTGCTTTTGGAGCGAATAAACAGACATTGCAAAAAACGCAAATTAACTCCTCAGAAGTTGCTATTTTAGGTTTTATCATTGGTTCCCCAGTACTTTTTTTAAGTGAAGGAAAAAGGGAAATCAAAATTCAGGTGAATATGAATACTGAATCAGCTTCCAAGACTTTTTGGAAGTTACTAAACCAGATCAAATCTAATCGAAAAATTGGGATGGATTTGGTTTTTTTAAGTGTTTTTAATCACAGCTTGAGAGTTTCATATACGACTAAAAAAGGGTGGGTAGATTTTAAAAACTATTCTGTTGAATATGACGAGTCTGAAAATTATTTTGCCATTCATCTATTACTTGAAAATTCAGACCCTGAATTGGAGCTTGGAGTCCAGATTCAGGAAGAATTAAAATGGCCATCCGTTAAAGTAGAATTAAATGAATACGCGCCTGTCTATTTATACTCCTTTTGGAAAGGATTAGAAGTAGATACAATTGATATAGATGTAAATGTTCAACGTATAAGAAATCTGTCACTGTACAATAACATTGGTAAGATGTCTCCTGGAAAATCATTCGATATTTTTGGACCGTTCCCTAATGTCGGTTCTTATTTAATGGTAGGAAAAAGTGAATTTTTCAAGAAAAGAATGAATACATTGTCCATAAATTTGGAGTGGGATTCTTTGCCTGACGATTTTGATGGATTTGAGTCTTATTATGAAGGCTACTCAGAAGATATCAATAATGATTCTTTTAATGTACAAGTAACAGCACTTTCTAATAATTACTGGTTGCCAACCGACCTTAAAAAAGCACCTATAATCAACTTGTTCAGTACACATACAAGCTTGACACCAGAAGGTTATAAAAGCGTTCAGCTAAATGATATTTCAACGATTCAATTAAGTGAATTTAATGAGTTTGGCGCGACACAAGACTTTGAACTAAAAGATCCTTTAAAGTATGAAGTGAGTACCCAAAGCGGTTTTATTAAATTGAGCTTAGTCACACCAAAGTATGGGTTTGGAAATGACTTGTACCAAAAGGAGTATGTAGAGATAGCTACACATAATGCAAAAAATCCAAAATCACAAATTCCATACCCGAATAAACCATTTGTTCCTAAGCTTAAGGGGGTTTCTGTAGATTATACTGCCTCTGATAGTCTTGTTTTTAACGAAGAATTATCTAAAAACTCTATTTCAGCAGAGGGTTCAGGGGAATTTATACACATTACTCCTTTCGGAGTAGAAGAAGTAATTATCAATCAGAATGTACTTAAACGTACGTTGGTATGTAATTATGAACAGGAAGGTTATTTATTCTTAGGGTTAAAAGGAATCAAAAACAACACTACTATTTCTGTCTTTTTTCATTTATTACAATCTAGTACAGGAGTGAAAATTAATAGAAGTTCTTTGACCTGGGAATATTTTCAAACGAATCGCTGGGTCGAGTTTGAAGAAGGAAATATTATTTCAGACGAGACAGGTGGGTTCGTAAAATCAGGAATTATAGAGTTTTTACTACCTAAAGTAGAGGGTGTAGGTCAGAAAGATCATCAGAAATTGTACTGGATAAGGATCTCTACCGTTGATAAAGCAGCTTTCTACCCTAAAATAAAAGGCATATACTTAAATGCAGTTAAAGCAACTTGTATAAGTCAAGATGAAACAATTATAGGAAAAGAAGTGCCTGCAAATAGTATAAAAAAAATTGCAGGAAATTCTTCTGATATTAAAAAAGTCAACCAACCAGTAACATCCCATGGCGGAGTTTTAGGAGAATCTGAAGATCAGTTTTATCAAAACGTTAGTGAACGTATAAGACATAAATCAAGAGCAGTGACACTATGGGATCATGAACGTCTTATACTTGAAAACTTCAATGATGTAAGAGTAGTAAAATGCACCAATTTTGATCAAGATTTTAAATCAGTTCCAAGTCAAGTGAAATTAATAGTCTTAAGTGATGCATGGAGTAATGATGAAAGACATTATTTCGACGTTGATCGCCTTGATCAGATGAAAATGTTTTTACAAAAGCATTCCAGTTCTTTTGCTGATATTAAAGTTGTGAATCCTAAAGTGGAATACCTCTTAGCCAACTGCGTTGTGGAATTTAAACCCGAAGATAACGGAGGGTATTATCTAAACTTATTGAATGAGAATATATCTGATTTTTTATCTCCTATGTCTAGTATAGATAATGGTTTAGGTGGAATTGGTGGAAGTGTTATGCCTACTATGCTGATGAGTTTTTTAGAAAACCTTTATTATGTGCAGTCAATTAAAAAACTCACTATTGAGCATATTGTTCGTGAAGGAGTTGATAAGTATTCTTTAAACGTGTATAAAGGTGGGGAAGAGATAAAAACAACGACACCTTGGTCTATACTTTCACCAGTTAAGAAGCATCACATTATCAGTGTAGTTAATAAAAGTAAAGATGACGATTCATTAGACGTGGGCGTAGGTGATATGGAAATTGGGTTAGACTTTATTGTAGGGAGTAACATTAACTATACTACAGCAATGGAATCATTAATACCTGCAACTTCAGGCGCACAAGAAACGAAAACGGGTAATGATGCAATTTTAGTGTTTAAAAATAAATAGAGAAAATTATGGGTGAAAAACCACTAGATAGGAAAAGTTTAAAAGCCATTTTTAGCAATGGAAACCGACCGAACCAAAATAATTTTGGGAGCTTTATTGACTCAATGGTAAATAAAGTAGATGATGGGATTTCAAAGAATGTTAAAGATGGATTAATACTTTCTCCTGAAGGAGATGAGTCTGACCGTTTGGTTAGTTTTTACGAAAAAATACTGGATGATTTACCGCAATGGGGAATTAAACTTGCTCAGGATGGACAGCAAGGGCTGGGGATTGTTCAGCCAATTTCAGACACAGAAACAAAAACAAAATTATTTTTTGAAAAAGATGGAAATGTTGGCATAGATACCACTCAACCTAAAACCACTTTTGAAGTAAATGGGATTTTGGGTACAAAGAGTAGAGTTGGGACCTATGAACTTTCAACTGTTCCAGCTGATGGTTCTTGGCATGATATTATTACTGGGCTAAATGGATGTTGTGCTTTCGAAATAATGGCACAGGTTGGAAAAGAAAAAACGGGTAAGTACTCTTTAGTGCATGCACATGCCTTGAGTACTTTTGGTAGATCGAGAAATAAAATTAAAACCACTCAAGCTCATTACGGATGGTGGTGGAATAAAATAGCATTAAGATGGACAGGAACTACATATAACTATTCATTACAGATGAAAACCCGCTCTAATTATGGAAGCGATCAGGAAATTAAATTTCATGTTACCAAACTCTGGGATAATGAAATAATGGCACTTTTTAATCAACAATAGTAGAGATGTCGGAATTAATAAGCAAAGGGTATATCAATAAAAAAGATAAAGATTCTGGACAATACGAAGAACTTTATTTAGAAGGAATTGAATTACTTCAAAAACTTTCAGGCGCTCAATGGACAGATTACAATGAGCATGATCCAGGAGTAACTATACTTGAAAACATAGCTTATACTATGACTGACCTTTCAAATAAAGCCAGTCAGCCCATTAAAGATATTTTGGTCGAATCTAAAGGGGGCAAATTAGAGTCTGGAGATAATGGTTTTTTTATACCTTCAGACATCTTAACAACTAACCCGATAACAGTAAATGACTTTAGAAAAGTTTTTATTGATGGAGTTACGAATGTGAAAAACGTATGGATAAAATCACAAAATCAGCAATCTGAAAAGAGTTTCCAATCCATTCAGAAAAATTTAAAAGGACTATATCACATTTTTATAGAAATGTATGATTATTCCACTGACCCTGTTGAGTTACAAGATGAAGAAGACAGGGTAATACACGAGATAAGAGAATTATTTCATACGCATAGAAACTTATGTGAAGACCTTTATAAAGTAACTATTTTTAAGCCTTTTCAACTTCATATGAGGTTGAAAGTTACTTTAGGTAATATTGCTAATGGGGAAGAAGTTTTTGCTAATATTTTTTTTAAAGTAAGTGATTATCTTACTCATGAGGTCCGTTTTTACTCTTTATGGGAGTTACAACAGCAAAAAGAAGATGTTAATACCATTTTTAATGGGCCATCATTGGAGAATGGATTTATTGATGATAGTGAACTTAGAGGACGATTAAATCGCATAGTACCTTCTGATATTATAAAAATCATTGCAAATGAAGAAGGTGTAATAAGTGTTGACTTTTTTGAATTATCCTACGAAAATAGTACTTCAGAAAAAAATAATGTAACACCTATTAGTGAAGAAGGATTTATCATTCCTGAAAATTGCTCACCAGTTTTAGTGTTTCCTGAAAACAAAATAGATCAGGTTTTTGAACATGAAGGGGTTCAGTTTTTTCCAGATCTTAAAGAAGTTCAAAAGCAGTTGGCTTATGTTGAGGTTATGAACTATGGTAGTTTTAAATCTGTATCGCAAGCATTTAATACTTTAGAGATTCCCGCTGGACAGTCATTTGATCTCGCATCTTATTACCCACTAAGAAAACAATTCCCAGTGCATTATGGAATAGGCGAGTATGGACTGCCAACTGATCTTCCAGAAAAAAGATATGCACAAGCGAATCAGTTAAAAGCATATTTGTTGCCGTTTGACCAGTTGATGACTAATTTTTTAGGACAACTTACGAGTCTGTATCAAATTTTTAATGCCAATACTAAAGAGTTACACTCTTATTTTTATCAGGAATTGGATGATATGCCTGAGTTGACTCAACTGATTAAAACAAGTGAAGATGAAAGTAAAGAAGAATCTTTAGACAATTGGAGCAATACGCTTAGAACATTAAATAATCGGTTTGACTCAGAAGCACTGCAGCGCTTAAATCAGGTAGCAGATCACTTATTAGCTAGATATAGCGAGCAATTCCCAACGTATTCCTTAAAAAAGATTCACATTAATTCTTACGGTAAAAAATTAACTACAGACAAATTTGAAGATGAATTATTAGAATGGAAGCGAACATTAATTGCTAATTATGGGAAATTAAGTTATAACAGGGCAAAAGCGTATGATTACACCCAAAAAGTAAACATAACTGATAATACAGTACTTGAAGAAGTTAGAGAAAGTATTACCCCAGGAATTGTCCAGAAAACGGCTATATTAATGGGGATCAGAAATTACAAAGCACGATATCTAACTCAAGTAATAGCTGATTCAGGAATAAAAATCTATCAGAAAAAAGAAGGAATGGAAATTATCAGCGAAAAGCTGGAAATCGTTCATTCTAAATCCGATATTGAAGTAATTACTGTAGATGATATTGTAATTATTGACGAAACAGTTGAAAATTTAAGAGATTCCTTTTACTATCTCGGACATTCAGGAACTATTCTAAAAGATGTATTGAGGAACGGTGTAAAAATCGAAAATTATCAGATCAAACAAACTACTAATGACAAGAAGAACTCTTTTTATGTTCTATATAAAGGAGAAAAGCAATCCAATGTAGTACATATTTCCGATTCGAAAGTAGAAGCCATGCAAGCCATTAATTATTCCGTTAATTTTTTGCTTGATTTGAATCAAAAAAGTGAAGGGATTTATTTAGTCGAACATATTTTATTGGCTCCACCTTATCATGGGAATTATTTTGGATTTTCTTTTTCTATACCTATGCTGGATGGAAAAATGATTGAATTTATTCAAGTTAAACTACAATCTAACGGAGATCGAAATGTTTGTGTAGATAAAGTAGTCAGTAATTTAGTAGGTAGTGGTAATTTGCAGTTACGTGTGATTGGTAAAGGAGATGGCTATGTTATTCGTGTTTTAACCAAAGCCGGTAATGCATTGGCTGTAACTGCTAACAGTTATGATGACAAGCAAACGGCACAGGAGGAAGCAGATAACATTGTAAAACAGTTCTATACATTTGAAAAGGAACAATTTAAAGAAAAGGTGAGTTATTATGCTTATTACGGTGATAAGAAAGTAGATGAAACCTTCTATTCTTTCCAAATGAGTATGATAATGCCTTCTTGGCCTGTGAGATTTCAAGATCATAATTTCAGAACTAAATTGACAAATATTACTTATGAACAAGCTCCCATTCATATTGCTTTTCAATCCTTTTGGTTGGATTTAATGGAGATGATTCACTTTGAAAAAGTATATTATAAATGGCTGGGATTGGTGTCGAATAATGAATATGCAGAAGAACAAATGACTCACGCTTACGAACTAATCACTAAAATTCAGCAATATAATCAGAAGAGCCAGTGAATGAGTATATAGCACATACGATTAAAGCACAGAAATATCAAGTTACACTTGACAAAGAGGAAGATGCATATGGTGTTCAATCTCAAATAAGTGTACTGCAACAATCTCAGGTTAATGAAATGTTAGACGCTGTTTTAAGTAGCTTTTCTAATCGTGATTACATCTACCAATTTGATATAGTAGAGCTGGATTTAGGAGTGATTAGTAAAACCAATTATGAAAGTCAACTGGTTCTTCGAATAGAAGAGGAATTAATTAAGTTCTTTACTGCAAATTTTAGAGAAAACGGAACACTTAGAAATGGAAAAACAATTTTACTAAACGATCGTAAACTCGAACAATTCGAACACTTTATTCTAAAAGGATATTTAAACTGGGATTCTCCTATATCCCAATCACATTCAATTCTTTTGAAAGAATTGATCGCAGAGAATAAAGTTGGTTTAGTAAGTTTATTCAAAGAGCACGGTAGTAAAGAGTTAGTTCGCAGACGCTTGATTTATCAATTTGATGACGATGCATTGGAAGATATTGTTGAAGTAGTAGCCAATACAGAAAGCACCTATATTATTTCCTATAAGCGTAATATGCTTGAACAACAAAAACAACAGCAATTTATTGATACTGAATTTACCGAATTTAGAAATGTTGTTTGGGAAGTTATTTTGGCCTATTTATTTGTTGAATCCAGTAGCTACTATAACAAAAAAAGTTTCGTGCATCACCTTATAAGTAAAACAGCAGAGAAATATAACCTGACTTATCAACTTCTTCTAGAAGCGGTTGCTCAAGGTGTTACAATTGAACAACAAGCATCTTCTCAATTGGAATTTCAAAAAATAATTTTAGAGTTAAAAACGGAAGAAAAAAATCAGCGAAATACAAAAAAGAAGACAGTAGTTGTCGAAAAAGGCACAATAACAGAATGGATAGTGCAAATGGATCACTATTTGAAATATGGAACATTTCCATCTTCTTTTCCACATCAATCAAAAAAAATATTTAATCACCAATTTCATATTATACTGCAGTCTGAAAACGCTGAAATACTTAAGTTTCTTAAAGCTTTTCTAAATGATACTGTAAAAATAAATCAATTATTAGAGATAGCTGACGATAAGGTACTTAATAAACTTGTTAAAGTTACTTTTAATTCATTTGTAAAAGCAAACCTTGACTTTTTTGAAGTAATAGCAAAAAACAGAAGCAGCCTTTCTTCAAGTTCAAGAACATTCTTAGCTCAAATAGAACAAAAGAAAGGAAGGTTAATATTGAGATCATTTACTAAAACAAGAGGTATTGATAGTGAAATACTATCGGACTTACTGAAAAACTTACAGCGTGAATTCCAATTGCAAAAAGCAATTGTATTTGATTTTTTATCAGAAGTTAAGAAGAAAATAGAGGTAAAGTATCGTAAGTCCATAGAGGAATTCATAGCTACATATTCAATGCTAGAGACAAATAAGGAACAACTGTTAATCAATCAAAAAATAATAGAGGAAATTAGTCAAGAAATTATTGATTACACCCATCATAATGAAGAAGAATTATGGCATTACTGGGTAAATCAGCAACTACGAAGATGGGGATCTATAACAAGGTTGGGAAATCAAGAGTTATTATCTGGAATAAGACTCAGACTAATCGAAAAAGTAGCTCAACCAAAGATTATTTCCTTTGTGCAAGAACTCTCAGTATTAGCAACCAGAAAAGACAGTGAGCAACTAAATCAAATCGAAAGTATCAGCAAAAGTGATAAGCTAATAGAGGAAAAAATAATAGGTATT
The DNA here is from genome assembly GCA_002734085.1 of Fluviicola sp. Classification (GTDB taxonomy): domain Bacteria; phylum Bacteroidota; class Bacteroidia; order Flavobacteriales_D; family Crocinitomicaceae; genus Brumimicrobium. Next base: position 77,686 of record NVXV01000009.1, read on the forward strand.
AATCAGGTTATACTCGAATTATTAGAGAAAAAGAGTATTCTAATTTCAAAAGAGTATAGCTTGTTTTCAGAGTGGAGTAAAGAAATTATAAGAGTGTTTCAAAAAGCAAGTAAAAAATACAACCTCAGCGTTAGCATTGTTTTTGAATCCTTTATCCATTATTTAGCACAAAAAACAGCGGAAAAACAATTACATCAAAAATTTCTTCAATTAAAGTCTACTTCTGAAGTTAATGATCTGAACACAAAAGAAAAAAAGGGCGACGTAAGAAACAAAGTAGAGTACGTATTGATAAAAGGACTGCTTCCGTGGTGGGTAGAGAACTATGATTTAGAAGACTTCAATGCAGATTTTTTGAGTTTATGGAATACTAAATCAAACCAACAAGAATTGATGAAGTTAGTATTAAAAAGGATAGATAATAATGCTATAGATACGTTTTTGAATAAGAATGTTTTATATAGTGTTTGGGAGGCTCTGGATAAATCTTCTGGTAAAGCGAATAGTAATTTACTGGTCAAAATAGATCAAGTATTTCAAAACCAAATTTTACCTCTTGGACTAATAACAATACACCAATATCAGGAAGTTAACAAAGCATATTTCCAGCTTTTAAAACAATCTTCCCTGAAAAAAACGACAGAAGATTTGTTGAAAATTGTGGTAAACTGGCTAGGTTCAATTGGAAAAACAGAAAGTAGAATTATTCTAAACTTAATGATTGATGCTTTGCATCGAATGGAGCATACGAATCAATTGTTAACGTTAAGAAAGAAGTTAGAAGCTCAATTAGCGGTTTTAACTGTACCTTCTGTAAATGAGAGAACAGTTATAAATAAAGAAAACATAAAGTCGGTAAATACATTTTTGTTACAACATCCTTTGGTATTCCAGTGGAAAGATTTACCATTAATAAAGCAACTGGAAAAAATGATTCAGGTAGCTGATAATGAGTTGAAAACAATATTAGCGAATACCACCTTAAGAGAAAGTTTAATAAAAGAACTGAATGAAAAGGACTTATTCAACTTTGTTCTGCTTAACTTAAATGTAAATCAACAACAATACTTAAGAGAATCAATAGCAGTAATTGAATCAAGTGGTTCGTTTGTTTCAACTCGGGAACTCAACATTTTAAAGCAGTACTATTATCAGTTGATTCTTTTAAAGATAGGAGCAGGTGGATTTACTACCTGGAGTATTGCAAATTGGGCAAGTTTACTGCTGGGGTGTACAGAAAGTGTACTGGAAAAGGTAAAGAGTAGAGAGGTATTTATGAAAGTAAGTGGAAAGTTGCTCGTTGAAACTGGAGATGAGTACAAAAAAGGGATGCAGCTACTTGATGAAATACACCTCATAATCGTGAAGGATGAGGATGCGCTGGAAATAGAAAAAGAAGATGAGGATTACAGAAAGTTAGGAGAAGAAAAGCCAAGAGCGTTTTTAGATCCTATTTTTGTCAAAAATGCTGGGTTGATTATTCTTTCTCCATACCTGGGAATGCTATTTGAACGGTGTGGATTGATGCAGGGAAGTGAGTATGTGAATGATAAAAGTAGGTCTAAAGCAGTTCATTTATTACAATATGCAGCAACAGGGGAAACAAGTAAAGAAGAGCATGGCTTGGTGATCAATAAGTTATTGTGTGGAATGACAATTACTGATCCTATTGAGAAGAATATTGAATTAACTGAAGAAGATAAAGAAACAGTAAATGGACTTTTAACAGCTATTACTCAACAATGGAAACCATTAAGTGGAACCTCTATTGAAGGTTTGCAGGAGTCATTTTTACAAAGAGAAGGTAAATTGGAAGAGGAAGAGGAACAGTATTTTTTGAAAATTGAACAAAAAGCATTTGATATGTTGTTGGATCAGATTTCGTGGAACATCAGTAACATTAAATTAAGCTGGATGGAAAAAAATATAGTGATAGAATGGAGATGATAAATCAGGCAACATATAGGATTCAACAGGAGATTGAGTGGTTCGAAAGAGTTGTAGATACTGCGCTTACGCTTTATTTTAAAAATGAAAGTCAACATGACTCTATTTATGCTCATGAGCCTCCTAAGTTGGATACTGTTGATTCAGCCTATGCTGAATTAGTAATAGCTTATCAGTTGGGGTTTGAAGAACGACTAATATTGATATTGTCTTTAATTCCCCATGTGAAACCTCAATGTTTAGATGTCTTTTTAATTAAGAACCAAAACCTTGATTGTGAATTTTCAGAATTTGGAGGTATTAAAACGACTAATAAATATGGCTTTTTACCAACACTTGAAACGGCTTGTTTTATTTTAAGCGGAGATGATTTGAATGCGCGATTTACCTTCTTAAATGTGATGAATAAAGACCACGCTTTCTATAAGCGAGGGATTTTGGATTATGATACGGATCAGGATTTCGGATTAGATCAGCCATTAAAACTATCGAATGAATATTTAGGTTTTTTTACTACAGGTCAAAAGCACTTACCTCAATTTGGGGCTAAGTTTCCCGCTAAGGAGATTACTACTAAATTAAATTGGGAAGATTTGATCGTGGATCAGAATGTAATGGAAGATTTGACAGAGATTAAAGATTGGTTAATACACAGTAATTTAATTTTGAATGAATGGGGATTAGACGATAAGTTAAAACCTGGTTATCGAGTGTTGTTTTATGGGCCTCCTGGAACAGGTAAGACGATGGCTGCGTCTTTATTAGGGAAAGTGACGGATCGTCCAGTTTTTAGAGTTGATCTTTCCTTGGTTGTTTCAAAATACATTGGTGAAACAGAAAAAAACCTTGGACAATTGTTTGATGAAGCTGAACACAAAGAATGGATTCTATTTTTTGATGAGGCTGATGCATTGTTTGGTAAGCGAACATCTACAAAAGGTGCAAATGATAGATATGCGAATCAGGAAGTAGCTTACCTATTGCAGCGCATAGAAGATTTTTCAGGACTTGTTGTGCTTGCTACTAACATTCAAACGAACATAGATGAAGCCTTCTCCAGAAGATTTCAAAGTATGATCCATTTTCCTAAACCAGGTAGAAAAGAACGCAAGTTATTATGGGAAAGGCTGTTTGAAGATACTTTTGACTTGGAACCTTCAATTAGCCTCGAATCGTTGTCTGACGAATATGAATTGAGTGGGGGAGAGATGGTTAACGTGTTAAGATATTGCGCTTTAGAAGCAGCCAAAAGAGATCAAAAAATAATTGAATTAAACGACATCATTATTGGAGTTCGAAGAGAATATAATAAATCAAATAAAACGATATAAAAAAGAAGTGCTTAAAATTAAGACTATTAGAATTATAACTCTAAATACTCCAAATTCAAGGCACTCGAAGTATTAAAAAATAAAAATATGCCAGAACAAGTATGTATGGGAGCAATGATGACTTGCTCATTTGGAGTAGCACCGGCTTCATTGGTTGTATTACCAGCTAATAAAGTAATGACAAGCAATATGCCAGCGGCTAATATTATGGACAATAAACCAATGGTAAACATTCCTACCTTTGGAATGTGTTCATCACCCTCGAATCCTGAAGTAGCTGCTGCCACTGCAGCAGCGTTAGGAGTATTAACTCCGATGCCTTGTGTGCCTGCCACAGTAGCACCCTGGTCTCCGGGAGCTTCTAAAACAATGATTGCTAATATGCCAGCATTGGATAATAGCTGCACTTGCAACTGTATGTGGGGAGGTGTAATTTCTTTTTCACAACCGGGGCAAACGCAGTGCCAGGTGTCTTAAACAAAAGGAAATGGGAAGGTTTTTTAATGTTACCAATGCTATTTTAAATAGTCCATATGTCAATATGTTTTTGGCATTACTGTTTTTGTATACCAGTATTACAGGATTAATTGATAACTACCAATCTAATATTAAGGGGTTGAGTATTCATCATGGTATTGCTTTGTATGGTTTAGTAATGTTTTTAAAATCCATTATTAATGCCTTGCAAGCGTTGAGTAAAATTGAAAAAGTAAAAGGTCAAATGTCTAAACAAATTGTAGCTAAAAAAGACTAATACTATGAAACCTGCTATTGCCTTGGTAAGAATGATTATTAATAATCGATATGTAAAACTATTAATTTCTATTATTCTAATCATTATAGGGATTAACCAAATTACAAGAGATATAAGCTCTGGAGAACTTAAATTTAACCAAAATCATTTCTTTGGCATTTATGGTGTTTTTCTTATCATTGACGCAGTATTTTCTATTTTAGAAGGGGTGGTAGGAGTAGAGGAGAATAGAAAGCGTTGAGTTGGCTAGGTTGTTATTGCTTAAGGAGAGGAATATGATATACTATTTTGTTTGTGTAGGAGGGTTATTTTTGTTTTGTCCGATCTTCGTTAGTTGTATTACTTGCCCATATAATAATGAAAAGTAGTATGCTCTCTGTTAATGCCTGCATTGGATAATAGCTATGCTTTTAATCGCATATAAGAGGTATGACTTCTACCACTGGAAGTCCTTGATTACTTAATTGCAGCAAACGTTTTAACAGTTTCTAGGGCATTTCTATAAGTACTTTCAACCAGACTCATTTCCTGACTCATATGCATTGATGCTTGTTCTAACAACAGAGTATATTTGGCTTGTTCTGCTGGAACAGGCTCTTTTTTTCCATAATAGGCTTTTATTACTCCAAATATTAAATTAACCAAAGTGGAAGACACTGTATAAACTTCCACTACATCTACCGCTACCTGTGCACTTCCAAGTCCGCCAGTTAGATTTGCTGTTACGCCCAACTGACCTGATGTAGAGGCTCTCCAAGTGTTAGGGTTTGCAGACGTATGGGTTAATGCAGCTGAAGGTATGCTTGTTGTGTGAAGCCCAATACCCGGACTGGGAGAGTCTTGCTTGGCAAAATGCTCCCAAATACCTAGTCCTCCGGCTAAAGCGCCAGCTGCTAAACTAAATGACTTATGAATAAGTTCTACAGCGGCTAAAGAATTTTGATTCTTAATTACTTCAGCAGCATTGTTTTGTTTCATTTGTATATACGTATCCAACGACCCCTGAATATATCTTTGTATAACGTTTTTAAATTTCATCATATCAAGGAGAATTTGTTTCTTGTCTTTGGAGTCCTTAGCATCCATTAATTTCTCAACTCCTTCTTCCAGCATTTTATTAAGTGTACTTGTTAGCCATTTTTGTTTATCCACAAAAAGTTGTAAGTTTTTTACAGGGTCTAAGTCTATTATTTTGATGCCAGCTTCTATTTTTTCAGTAACTTGTTCTTCCTTTAATATACTATGAACAAACCTTTCTGCTTTTTCTTTTAACTCATTAAGTATACCTTCTATTTGAGATTCCCAATGAGCCATTTGTTGCTCTGCCTGTATAATAAACTCTTTGTACTTTGATTCATCTTCAGTATCATAAGGTCTAACATCAAAGTAAGACCTATTATGATAAGCTTTTTCATACTTAGCTTGATTAGCTAATTTTTGTTGTATGAAGTAGTTTATATGATGGTAGGCTTCTGCAAATTTATCTAAAGGAGGTTGTATGGTCAATTTGAAGTCTTTATATTTTGCATGTCTTTCTTTCACACTTAGTTTCTCAAAAACTCCTTCAGCAAGATCTAACCCAGCAGTGAGTTTTAGTGAATATAATTTGCGATGAACATCATATTCTTTTTTCTTATCTGCATTTTCAACAATATCGTCTTTAAACAGATGATGCATTTGAGCCTCATTTGATTTATCCAAAGCACCCTTTAGTTGTTCCTTTTTTTCTGAGTTACTTTCATCTCTAAGCTCTGAATGTCTCTTTTGAACATCTAATAGCCCTGTTAATTCATTCTTTTGACCATTTGAAGTTTGAGCCAAATCACTTTTAATATTTAAAGGAGGATATATTGTATACCCTGATTGTGTAACGAATGCATTAAAACCTACTTCATTATAGTTTTGTATCGCACCAGTATTTGAATCATAAACGTCATAGTTATTATCAACTTTTTTTGCAGCATAAAAATGATTGTCAGTATATATAACATAAGACCCAGCACCATTTACCTTATCTAAAACCCATTGAAGTTGATCTGCCAAACTCTTGTAGTTGATTAATATATTGGCGAATTTTATTTGAGCACCTTTATCAAGGTCTGTAAATTTTGTTTTACCGGAATTCAGCCAAACTATAGACATAACAGAACATGTTTGAGCAACAGTAACAAAACTATCATTTGAACGACCATGATCATTAAGTTCTATTGTGTTTGTATCCTTTTTATAGAGTATCCAAGGGTTATTTACATGAGAATTATTATATAACTTGAGTCCTGTTGTTTGACTTGGGTTTGGGATAGCTTTCAAAAAAGCTTCATTCAACTTTGAATCAATAGAAATTAGCCCATTTGTACTTTCCACACTACCAGGGATGTAATATTCTGTATGACCCCCCTCATTTGTAACCTCTTGAATGAGATCACTTAGGATACTTTTATGTTGAGGTAAAAGAAGGAGTTCATACTTTTTATTTTTTCTCAAATAATTTTCGATAACTTGCTGGGGCGAACCATGCAAATCACCTTGTTTTAAAACCCTCTGTACATTAATCGGAGTTGTATCTTTTTGGTTAAGAGTTTTGGTAGAGTCTATTGTTTTAGCGGTTGGGGAACTGCTTTGCAAGGCTTTAGCCCCCATCACATCAGCCTCTCTTTCCAAACCTTCATCATCATTAATCTTTACCTTCCCTTTCAGCTGCCTATTGGGCTGCACGCGTCCCTGTTTTTGCTGCACTACATGCCAGGCTTCATGCGGTAAATGCCTTTCTTGTCCAGAAGCGATATGTATTTGATTGCCTTGAGCAAAAGCATGGGCTTGTAATTGTGCTGGTTGAGAGGAGTTGTAATGCACTTTTACATCACTCATATCTATACCTGATAAATTTTCTATGCCTGATTTCAACTGGTCAGGCATACCGGTTTTATTTTCTTGGCGCTGAATAGACTGGTTAGCCATTTCCTGTACTTTTAATTGCCTTGTATTTTCGGAACGGTTATCTGTAAAAGCAACAGTAGCAGAAGAACTTTTACTGTTATGGCTTCTTTTTTCGTTAGGTTCTTGATGGAGTTGTATCATAGAATATATTTAAAAACCTGCTATGGCTTTCTTCTTTTGTAGTGTTTGATAATTTTTTGCATGTTGATAAAATGATCTTAGTTCAGCACGCATGTCTACAGCTGCATCATGTAAATCTGTCTCTTCATTCATTCTTGCTACATCATCCAAACCTCCTGCTCTTAAGTGTTGTATGGCTGTATTAAAAGGATTTAGATCTACATCTAGCTTAGCATGGACAAAAGGTACTAGCATAGCTAGTTGCGTAATTCTAGTGATTTCAGCACGATGTAAGTTATCCAGTACCAATAATTGTGCTGCTCCTTGTGTTCTGTCAGCAAAATGATTTAAGACTCCAAAGAGTGTTGCCACTTCATTCAGAACAATAATTGTTTGGGGACCTGTAAGTCCAGTTATATAATAGTCGTCAAAGTTATCACTATGATCCTGTGGAGTATATGCTTTACCTACAACAGTTACTGGCGTTGATCCAAAACCATTTCCTTTCCATCTATCATGAAAAGTCAATCCTCTGTTGGCAATATGTCCAGGTTGACCATACATCTTAATATCCCATCTATAATTATGAGTTTCATTACCTTGTTTTTTGGAGGCATGTGCTTCCATGGTTACGTTGTCTTGAGCTGCTTTCATAATAACTGTTGCCCAATGCCAGTTCCATCGGCCATGATCCGTATAATTATAACCTCCTCCAATTATACCATAAGCTTCTCCGATTTCAGGGTTAGTAACTTCATTCTGATTCCCCCCTCTGCCGACTCTTGCTTTTTTCTGCCGCTCAAGGTTAATAATATTAGCATTTAGTATTCCTACAAGTTCCTGTAAGAGGTTACGCATTCGGGTACCAGCGAAAAAAGTGAGATTATTTCCATAATTGGCAACATTTGCGTTATTAAAATATGTGGCAAGTCGGGCATTCTGGTTGGTTAACTGCAAAGCACGGTTTATAGTAGCTTTTGGGAAATTATGAGCATTATACAATGCAATCAGACTCTGCTGGAGCTGTTGTTGTTCTAAAACGGAATTATGTCTATTCCTGTAAGTGAGATCACTTGTCATCATTACGTGATGCTCAATCTGATTACGTTGTTCATCTAAATACCGGATCACTTGTTGTAAAACAGTAATGGAATGTGCTTTAGTAGTGTTAGTAATATATGTGTTTCCAGGTCCTACTGCAAAATTTGCTTGAAAATGGCCGAAAAGACCGGTATTAGATATATTAATGTGTTGCATAACTAGATCGAATTGATCAGCATGTTGAATATCATCGTGCGAATTGAAACGATTATGGGCAGCTGCCGCTGTGCTAATCAATTCACCGATCCTCTCCCATCGATTATACCAGCCTTGTTTACGATTTTGGAGAGCCAGTGATTTCCCAATCATATTTCCGATCCGAGCTTTCTCATGACTGGAAGGCGGGAAAGCAAAATTGTTACCCAGGTGAGAGTCTTCTTTAAGATAACCACCAATAATAGAAACTGCACCTTTCTCACATTCGGAAGGCATCTCCACACGATTACCAACGCTTCTTCGTACTGTTAAATTTGCAGAGACGCCTGTTCTCAAGTTATCATTCTTGTCGGCAGTGTGAACTCGTGGTGTGGCTCTTCGTAAGGCAGGAACATTTTGCAGGTGAAGGTTAACAGCAGGTCCTTCCTCTAGTTCAATGCTTCCTTTTTTTTCTCGAAGAACTTGATTCGCAGCTCCAATATGAGCGTGAGTAGCATAAAGTTCTTTATTTTGATCGGCACTACCGACTGCTATACTAAAATCATTTGCCACATGATAATCTCCACGTATAACATAACGTTGCACCACATTAGATGTGACCGAAGAACTGTAAGAATTTGAGTTGATATTCTTCATTTGTAAAGCTTTATTCCCCATCACATCAGCCTCTTTCTCCAACCCCGCATCATCGTTAATATTTACTTTACCTTTCAATTGTTTAGTTGGAGTAACTCTTCCCTGTTTTTGTTGCACTACATGCCAGGCTTCATGCGGTAAATGTTTTTCTTGTCCGGAAGCGATATGTATTTGGTTTCCTTGTGCGAAAGCATGGGCTTGTAATTGTGCTGGCTGAGTAGAATTGTAATGGACTTTCACATCACTCATATCCATTCCCGATAAGTTTTCAATACCTGATTTTAAATTATCGGGCATCCCTGTTTTATTTTCTTGACGTTGAATAGGGGGTAGATTAGCCATTTGATTAACCCTTAATTGCTTTTTAGTTTCAGATCGGTTGTCGTGAAAATGAACTAACGGTTGATGCTGGTAGTCTTTATTTACAGATAAAGCAGTAGCTTTATTTTTTAGAGAAGTATACATTTTTATATTTAAGGTTAAATGATTTATTGTTTGATTATAAATAGAGTTTTATTGCCCTTTATGGATCCATTGTTTTTTCATCCAGGCTGTATTTCCAATGTAGCCAGATAATCCAAAGTCTCCGGAACTTATTATTTTTACCTCATACCATGTATTGGGGAACTTAGTGTATTTTTCACCTGTAATTTCTACAGATGTTGCTCCCCATCTGAATGTTGTTATGGCGCCAGAATTGATAGCTCCCTTATCCGAACATAAACTTATACCATAAAAAACAGGGCGTTTTCCAGTTTTAAAAGGGCTTTCATCATACCCTTTATTATACCCATCTTCATAACCAGTACAGTAATGTTCATTATGACTCCAGCAAAAATAGAAGTTGTCATTAAAACCAGCTTGATAGCCTGCTTTGTAACCATTTTTTTCCTGAACACCATCAGCATGTCCCTCTCTGTAAGAGTGATCAAACCATCTACCATGATAATTTTCGTCAAGATCCGTAGAGCGTTTGCCATCTTCTTTTCCATAATGATATTGCCTCGTTTCTTCATAGCCTTTATCATATCCTTTTTCATACCCTCTAGCATAAGAGCCTTCTAATCCATGTTCATAATAAGAGTATCTATATGCACCGTCTTCATATGCACTGCTCCCATTAGCATATCCCCAATCGTAGCCTGCACCATATAGTAGGTTGTTAAGTGCCAATATTTCACTTCCACTTTCTTTCGCTTGAAGTTCTAATGACTCTATCGTTTTATTTAAATCTGAAACATCACCTCTTAAATCTTTCAGAAGACCAATTAACCCTTCCCTGTTTTCAACAACACTTTTTAGTAATGTGCCAGTCGTTAGTACAAGTTCTTCTGGTTGGATAGTAGTTTTGGCAGCACTCCCTCTACTAAAAATACCTGGTTGGGGATTAACAGGTCCGCCTTTATCATCTAAGTTGGATGCGCCACCAACCAATGGAGAAGCCATATTGATGTCTTTTTTGTGTTCAGCGCTATGTCTGTTTCCAACTGTATTGTATTGGTACCAGTGTGCTTTAAGTTTTGATGCATACCTTACTTTTACACGCTTATTACCACCAAATAAATGTTCAAGATTAATACCGTGAGGTAAAGAAGGGGGCAGTTTAGTTATTTTTGTATCTGTAGATAAATAATCTTTTTGATCGTCAGTGTATTCAATTCCAATACTATAGTGGAACCAGGCCCCATCATTGTTCACAGGATCACGCACTTCTTTTTCTATGTTTGAGGCTTCTAACGTATTAGCACTTCCTGAAAATGCGGTTAGATTTCTTGCATCATTTCCGGGTCCACCGAGTTTTTCATTGAGTAAATGACCAGAAACATATGATTTGCCTGATAGTGTAGCAAATGCTTTGACTCTAGCGAGTGCATTTGCTACACTAGGACTTGAGCCAAGATTATGATCAGGTCCTATTTTGGCTGTCATTCCTGTTCCTTCTTTAGAAACTGCATCAATAGGTTGCCAGGTTATTTCAGATTTAATTCCACCTGCAAATACTCCATCTAATTGAGCTCCTCTTCCTTCTTCTTTTCCAACCTTACTAATATCTTCATCACCTCTTTTCCCTCTAAAAGGAGTCCAACTAAACGTGGCGCCCCTTTGATCCAAAATATCCTGATCTCGTACTAAATTTCTCTGGATTATTCCTCTCGAATCTATATTGGCATTGTTTGTTTTTAACTGTTTTAAATGATTTGAATTCATTTGTAAAGCCTTGGCTCCCATTACATCCGCTTCCCTCTCTAATCCATCATCATCATTAATGTTGACTTTGCCTTTTACTTTTAACTGTTTAGTAGTAGCAACCCTTCCCTGCTTTTGCTGTACCACATGCCAGGCTTCATGGGGTAAATGTTTTTCTTGTCCAGCTCCTAAATGAATCTGGTTCCCCTGAGCAAAAGCATGAGCTTGTAATTGGGCAGGCTGGGAGGAGTTATAATGTACTTTTACATCACTCATATCAAGCCCAGATAAGTTTTCAATGCCTGATTTTAAATTATCGGGCATGCCTGTTTTATTTTCTTTAAGCTGATTTGGATTGGCTATCTTTTGTACTTTTAATTGCACTGTGTGTTCAGTTCGATTGTTCTTAAATTGGACAGACTGCTTATTACCAGAGACGTTGTTTAAAGAAGGCAAAATATGCTGATGCTTTCCTTTTAGGTTAGTTTGCGACTGTATCATTAGCGATTATTTGTTGCGTAAAGGTTATAAGTTTAAACTCGTACTTTAATACATCACTAAAAATAAACATTTTTCTCTAAAACGTATAACCATTCTTTACTTTTTTATTTAGCCGATCAAATTGTTATCCGCTTAATTTAGAGTCTTTTGTAATTGTAACTTTTTTATTAAAATTTTTTCAGATACTTAATTTGCATCAAAAAATTATTGATAAGCTTTACAACTACTCAACACCATAGAGGAGAAAAGCGTGAGGTATTGAAGCTAGCAGTCAACACAATATGAGATAATTTAGATAATGTAAAAGATGACTTTTTATTTCAACTAGATAAAAGAGAGTCAATCGTTAATCTTAATTAAAAAGTCTTACAATTCAACTTTCTTCCATCTTCCTCTCCTAAACCAATAAATTGCGACTAAAGCATGCAACGAATGACAAAAAGCAATCGTAATAAAAATCCCCAGCATTTCCAATTCCATAAAAATTGCCAAGAAAAAAGCCAAAGGAATTTCGAGTAAAAGAAAAACAAAAATATTAATAAACATGGGCGTTCGAGTATCCCCAGCACCATTAAAAGCCTGAATCATTACCATACCCACACCAAAGAACACGTAACCCAAAACAATTACACGAAGACCAGTACTAATAATATCAATAACCTCTGGCGATTGAATAAACCACGAAGCAATAACATTAGCAAAAACTAAATACAATAAAGTAACAACAAGAAGAAATAAAACATTATACCTGGCAGTTAACCACACTGCCATTGAAGCACGTTTAACCTTCTTTGCACCCAGGTTTTGTCCAACTAGAGTAGAAGCAGCAGCACTTAATCCCCAGGCAGGCATTAAGGTAAACATCAATATTCGAAATGTAATTGTTAAACCTGCAACCGCATCATCTCCAAAACCTGCAGCCATACGAATGAGGACAATCCAGGCAACAGAGTCAATTAAAAACTGTCCCATTCCTGCAGCTGATATACTTACAATTCTCTTTATCACTGACCATTTTATAATAATATGCTCTTTCAGAACGACCAACAAATGTTTTCCGTTCATCAAATGATACAATTGGTAAATAACGCCAATGCTCCGACCAATTGTTGTAGCCCACGCAGCACCCACCAACCCAAAACCTTCCCATTGACCTAGCCCAAAAATAAGTACCGGATCCAACACTATGTTAATCCCATTAGACAACCATAATGCCCGCATAGCAAGATGAGGTTGACCAGCTCCACGAAAAGCACCATTGATTAAAAACAATAGCATAATGGCTAGATTTCCTGCAAAAATAATTTGAGTGTACGGTACACCGATGGCAAGTACCTCATTACTAGCACCCATTAGGACTAAGATATCCTCAGCAAATATAAACCCGAAAACGGCAATTACCACAGAAGATAAGCCTCCTAAGAAAAGTAGTTGAAAAGCAGCTGAACCAGCCTCCTTAAAATTTTTCTCTCCAAATCGTCGTGCAACCATTGCAGTGGCAGCCATACTCAATCCAACACCCACAGAGTAGACAATCATCAAAACAGCTTCAGTTAATCCAACTGTTGCAGCAGCCTGTTCCCCTAACTTGCCTACGAAGAAAATATCCACAACAGCAAATAATGATTCCATGATCATTTCTAATATCATTGGAACAGAAAGAACAAAAATTGCTGTTTTTAGATTTACTTTTGTATAATCTTGTTCTTTACCTAAAAAGGCATCTTTAAATAACTTCCAGCGTGACATCTATTGCTTTATAAATGATATTAAATAGTATAAAATCTTCAGGAAAACCTATTAAACCTATTTTATGAGACAGATTTAACTTGAAATACTGTTAAACAATTACAAATATAAAACTTAACTAGTTTATAAGTTTATTAAATGATTAACTAGTTTAACTTTTACTACATAAAATAATAGATGTCAATTACAATTGATTTATTCTTTATCCTTTCCTGACGATTTGATAGAATTCAAAAGAACACTGGAATCTGTTTGAACTAGTGGTAAGGGGATATAAACATATAGTTGAGTTGGACTGTGAATAATAGATACAGTGTCAAAAAGTGAAGGATTATCGCGATTTAAAGTCAAGAATTACAAGGTTTTAGTTACAGATGAATTGGTTGAATAACTCTGTTTCTGTTTGTCGTTGAGTCACTCCTTGGTAATATAAACAGTTATATACATTAGAGTTTATCAAAACTCTTCATTAGTTGTAATCTTTGCTTAGTTATGTATTATGAAAGGAGCTAATGTAATAATAGATAGATGTATCAGGTTTTGAAGTTAATCGAAAAGAAGTGATTAAATCTCGAATAGAGATAGCTTTTTCAAGTGAGACGAATCATAAAATATCCTTCAAAACCTCCAATTTAATACTACGAGACCCTTTCAGTAATATTAAATTGTTTTTCGGAGATGCAGTTCCTAAGAACTCTTTAGCTGTATATGTAGACTCAAAAACCATTATGGAGTCATCGGATTTAGCAATTTCTGAATAAATCGACCCAACAAATATTCCTTGGAGGTTGAGCTCTTTTGTAAGCGCGATGATTTCTTGGTGAAAACGAGTACTTTCTTTACCTAATTCGAGCATGTCGCCTAGTACAAAGAACTTTTCATCGCTTCTCATCATACTAAAGCTCTCAATTGCTGATTTAACGCTAGTAGGGTTAGCGTTGTACGCATCTAAGATTAATGTATTATTTTTTGTTTTAAGTATCTGAGAACGGTTGTTGCTAGACTCATATTCTGAAATCCCTTTGTTGATTAGATCAGGATCAATTTCGAAGTAGTGGCCAATAGATATTGCCGCCAACATATTGTAGAAATTATACTTCCCGATAATCTTTGTCTTGATGGCTTCTGAATGATAGTCACCACTCGACCATTTAAATTCCACCTCAGGAATAAACTCTAACAACTGACCATGCACATCGCTTTCTTTGCTAGTTCCGTAGCTAAATGATTCTATTCCTGTTGGCAGATTGTTTACAAGCACTTCATCATCTTGATTATAGAATAATGTTCCACCCACTGATTCAATGGCGTCGTACAATTCTTTCTTAGTAGTTAAAACACCTTCATAACTTCCGAAGCCTTCAATATGCGCAGCACCAATATTAGTTATGATACCGTGTGTTGGATTAGCAATGTCTGTAAGCTCTTTGATATCCTTTAATTTACTTGCTCCCATTTCTATGATCGCTATATCGTGATCATTCGTGAGTTGGAGTAGGGTAAGGGGTGCTCCAATGTGATTGTTTAAGTTTCCTTGCGTAAATAACACATTGAATTTTTGAGTAAGGACATTTGCCATTAACTCCTTTGTTGTCGTTTTTCCATTAGAACCTGTTATTCCAATAATTGGAATACTAAATTTTTCTCTATGATGATTGGCTAATTTTTGGAGAAATACTAATCCGTTTTCAACGTAGAATATTCTTTCGTTGTCAGCATATTCCTTTTCATCTACAATAGCATATTTGGCTCCTTTTTTTATCGCATCGTCAGCAAATTCATTACCGTTGAAGTTTTCACCTTTTAGCGCGATGTAAAGAACATCTTTTCCAATTTTCCTTGTATCTGTTGAGATAGAGGAGCACTCGTAGAATAAATTAAATAATTGCTGCATATCAATAAATAAAAAAAGCCCTGATAAAAATATCAGGGCTTAAATATAATGAAATTTGAAATTTTATTTTCTATTTTTCTTTTTGTTGTAGTTCATTCCTACTGGACTTCCAACTCTATCCATTGCACATCTAAATCCGATGTAGTCTGTAGATTGGTCTTCGTCTAGGAATCTTCTGTTTCCACCAACTAACCAGTAAGCTCTGTCTTTCCAAGAACCACCTTTGTAAACTCTTGATTTATTTGAAACCAATGTCGTTGGCCATGCAGTTCGATCGTCACCACCTGGCTTGATCTCTTGACCTTTAAGATTGTATTCTTCAAACTCATTTTGGTACATTACTAGATCAGGATCTCTTGTGGCCTGATTAATATCGTTTTTACGATCTTCATTGTCATAGTGAATAGAACTTTCGATATCACCATCTAGATAATCAATGTAATCATCTCTACGATAGTTTAAACGTCCGATGTTTTCTTCTTCAGTTACATTTCTGTACTTCAACTTACCAGGAGTGTCAATGATAAATTCTTTGAATCCATCACGCAACATTGAGATTACTTCAAAAGCGTATTCTTCACCTTGAGGCCCAATACGAATCTCATCAGCAAATACACCATCGAATATTTCATCTTGGATTACCATTGAAGCTTCAGTGTTGTATTTATCATTCTTAAATTCAACTGCTTTGTCTAAGATTGAATTTAATTTAGCGATAATAGATAACTCAATTGAATCTTTCACAGAGTTGTGAGATACAAAGTAAGGGTCTGGAGCATAACCTCTTTTTACTGGGTTAGCAGACTCATTATGCTTATTAGTTCCTTGAGTTACAACAGTGTCATTTAAAGACTCATACTGATCTTTAGCAGCTGGATCGTGCATGTTTGCAGATATTCTTTGGTATCTAACACGTTCGAACTCATTTAAATATTCTTTCATTCCGTGAACATCATACTCTACTTGGAAATTTTTATAGTCTGTAGAACCAGCATTATTTAGCTGTTTTGTTTGGAATACATTACCTCTAAAGGGTCTAAATTCATCAACATCTTCAGAAGAAAGGGGTCTGTATACATCTAAAACCCATTCAGCAACGTTACCAGCCATATTATAGAGACCGTAATCATTTGGCCAGTAAGAATCAACTGGTGCAGTAACATCGGCACCATCATTTAGGTTACCAGCAACACCCATGTAATCTCCACGACCTCTTACGAAGTTGGCACGAATTGCACCTTGGAACTCTTCGTTTTCTTGACGTACGTAATGACCATTCCAAGGGTAAATTCTTCTTTCACTAATTACTTCAGAACCATTGTCAGCAAGGTTACCTATTAAACCGTAATAAGCAAATTCCCACTCAGCCTCGGTAGGTAGGCGGTAACGTGGTAATAATATACCATCTTCCATACGTACTATACGAGTTCCTAAATCTTTTCCTTTTTTACCTGTAGCTTTAGAAGGGTCTAAATCAGTAAGGTTTTGTCTTACTTCCTCTTCGTACTGACCTTCTAAATACGCTTCAGTATTAAATGTAGCCTCATCAGCCTGATTTACATTGAAGTTTAACACACCTTCACGAATTAATATGTATTCGTTTACACGGTCAGTTCTCCACTTACAGTAATCATTAGCTTGTAACCAACTTACACCAACAACTGGATAATCTCTATATGCTGGGTGACGAAGATAATATTCAACATATTTCTCATTGAATCCTAATGGAGACCTCCATACTAGTGTGTCTGGGAGAGCATTCTTATAAATCATTGGGTAACTTTGATAAGCTCTACTAATCCAATAAAGGTATTCTAACCAATGGAAATTTGTTACCTCCGTTTGATCCATATAGAATGAAGAAACTGTCACTCTTCTTGGACGATTGTTCCAATCGTACATAACATCATCTTCAACTCGTCCCATAGTAAAAGTACCACCTTCAACTAAGACAAGCCCTGGACCTGTTTCTTGATCAACAAAAGGTACTTTTTGGAAACCACCCATTCCAGGATTATTATAATCCCATCCTGTTGAATCAGATACCTCTCTCGAACAAGAGGAAACTATAGCTATAGCACTAAATACTACAAACCATTGTGTTAATCGTCTCATATTATTGGTCTTTGTTTTCATAATTTTTAATATCCATTTAATCTAATAACGAAGTATAAATAAATCGTTACAATAATTTTTTAAAAAGAAGGACACGATACAGTTCTAAAGCTTGGCTGTTTTGTTGTACAGTTTAGATCAAGCCCTAAAGACACTTCATGTGAACCTCCAGAAACACCATTATTCAATCTCGAAACTGTCACATCATAGCTGTATCCAACTTTAAATGTTCCAGTATTAACTCCTATAGACAATATAAATGCATCACGGCTACGGAACCATGCTCCAACCGTAAACGCACCATATTTAATATATGTACCTAACATCAACTCCATAAAACCTTGTTGATATTGGTAAATCATATTCGGCATTATAGATGTTTCATTTGTATATTGAGATTTCTGTCCTAATGGAATAGTTGCACCAACGTGTGCATTTAAACGAATAGGCATTGGGCTATTTCCAATAATGACTGATTCGTTTGGCATATTAAGGTGATGACCAGCTACACCAAAGAAGAAATTTTCGGTAAAACCAACCATTCCTGCAGAAGCATCAAAAAACCCTCTTGAACCACCTCTGGGAACATCACCAGTTGCATAAATAAATCCTCTTCTTGGGTCTATCATATCACCAAAAGTCAATTTATCCCAATCCAGAAATTTTTGATTCCATGTTGCTTTAGCAGCAAACATCATTGTAAATTTTCTATTAACCTTAAGATGATAATTGTAAATCAAACTAAGTGTAGTGTGATTAATTGTACCCTTCCCCTGTTGGTCATGCGTTGCAATTATACCGATACCACCATTAATGTTTTTGAAATACTGGTCATAAGAAGCAGAGTAGGTAACGAACGTACCAGACAATGCAGGCCACTGATTTCTGTAATTAAGTGCAATTCTTGGACACCCGTGACTACCTGCAAAAGCAGGGTTCAAATATATCGGGTTCGCATAAAATTGCGAAAACTGCGGATCCTGAGCATTTACAGAGCTCGGTAACGTCAAGATTACCAGCAATGTAGCAACAATAGGATATGTTAAAATTTTCTTTTTTAGCATAATACTAATTTGGCGAATACACAAACAACCGTCAATTTTACGAAAAAAATTGCTGATAGTTACAAAAATATTAAAGTTCTTTTAAAATAAGCGTGTATTTTCGACGTTTTATAATTCGAATTGTATAATTGAACAATAACTAAATTAAACAGTTTTAATAATAGATAATGAAACCTATGAAATATTTCAAGACGTTTTTTTTAAGCTTAACTTCTTTATTAGTCGCTTCAAACGTAGTTTTTTCTCAAGAATTTAATATTGAGTTAAATTGGTCTGCGAAACCTGCAGAAGCAAACTCTGAAGGAGGTTCGGTAAAATACCCTGCATTAGAAGGAGGAGTATTTGATGGTGAGAGTTTGTACTATATTAAAAGATGGGATCGAAAAAACCCCAATATTAAATGGGAGTTAGAAGTTGAAGAAGTTTCATTATCGCCTGCAACGACTTTTGAAAAGAATTTTATCAAAGAACATAAGATTAAAGTAAATGGTACTCCTAGTTTCAAATATAAGAATCATAAGGCATTAGGTAAACCAATAACCTCTGTTGTATTAAATCCTTTTATTAAAGAGAATGGTGAAATCAAGAAGATCTCTTCTATTTCATTTAAGAAGAAGAATATACAAGTATATCAACTGAAAAATGGTCACGAATTTGCTGCGAATTCAGTTTTGCAAAATGGTTCTGGTGAATGGTATAAAATTAAGGTAGAGGAAGATGGTGTGCATATTCTAACATATAGCTTCCTTCAATCCATAGGTGTAAATGTAGATGCGTTAAACCCAAACCATCTTAATGTATATGGAAATGGTTTTGGAAGACTCCCAGAAAATAATAGCGATTATAGACCAGATGATTTGATCAAGAATGATATTTTAATTCAAGGAGATGGAGACGGTTCGTTTGACCAAAATGACTATGCTCTATTCTTTGCTAGAGGTCCTCACAAGTGGGTGGAGTCTGGTTCTACAGGATTTAAAAGGATCTTAAATAATTATGCGAACTATTCTGCATACTATATTAACATAAATCCATCTGAAACGGCAGCGAGAATTCAAAATGCGGACTTAAGTGCATCTCCTTCGAATCAAACGGTTAACAAGTATAATTCTTATGCAATTCATGAAAGAGGGCTAGTTAACCTAATTAAAGGTGGTCAAAGATGGTATGGTGAGAAATTTGATGTAGCCCTTACACAAAACTTTTCTTTTAATATACCACAACTCGACCCATCCAGTACGACAATAGTGAAGAGCTTTATGGCTTGCAAGGAAGGGGGTTCAGGTTCTTCAGTTACTTTTGATATAAAACATAATGGAACTACTATTGGCTTTGATTCGTTTCCTACCTCAGCCGCTGATAGTTATTCGAGAGCAGGATTTACTACACTTCCTGGTAATTTCAACCCAACTTCAGGGTCGTTTACATTAAGTGTATCCTTTAACCGTGTGTCCCCCAGTGATTATGCTTATTTAGACTATATAGAAGTCAATGCACGTAGCTTTTTGAACTTTCATAGTAATGGTTTTGAATTTAGAGACAGAGAATCTGTAGGTGTTGGAAATGTATCTGAGTTTCAAATAGGAAACTTTCCTTCCAATGCACAAGTGTGGGAAACTACAGATTGGACAAAACCAAAGTTGGTGAATGGCACTAACAATTCAGGAACTTATTCTTTTACGGTTGAGACTGATAGCTTGAGAACCTTTATGACATTTAATAGTTCAGATTATAAAACACCGACTTTTATAGGAACAGTAAATAACCAAAATCTACATGGTTTAGCTCAGGCAGACTACCTAATTGTAACTCATCCTTCATTTTTAAGTCAGGCAAATAGGCTGGCTTCACTTCACCAAAATAATGGAATGTCTGTCCATGTAGTTACTACACAGCAGGTGTACAATGAATTTTCGGGAGGAACACAAGACCCAACTGCTATTAAGTTTTTTGCTAAAATGTTTTACGATCGAGCTGAAGGTGATCCTAATTTAATGCCTAAATACCTATGTCTATTTGGTGATGGTACTTATGATCCGCTAAATAGAGTTTCAAATAATAATTATATGGTACCTGTCTACCATACAGTTACATCTGAAGGTTATATTTCAACATTGCTATCGGATGATTATTTCGGGTTTTTGGATTTCGGTGAATCCTTTGATTCAGCAGATGCTTTAGATATTGCTGTTGGGAGAATTGTAGCGACAACTCAAGAACACGCGGTTGATTTAATCAATAAAGTGGAACACTACATGAAGAATGGTTCTTCGATTTATGCGGGTGAAGATTTATCTTGTGGAGAAGATGGTTATATCTCGACACACGGTGATTGGCGTCTCAAATATACTATGATTACAGATGACGAGGAAAATGGTTATTTCGTGGTTAATGATACTGAACCTGCTTACGCTCATGTAACAGCAACTCATCCAGAGATGAATGCGAAAAAAATCTACTCAGATGCATATACACAAATTTCAACGGCTGGGGGAGAAAGGTATCCCGATGTTAATGAAGATATTAATAGGACCTTATCTTCAGGATCACTTGTAACTTGTTTCGTAGGGCATGGTGGTGCAATGGGAGCAGCTTCTGAGAGAATTATTACTGTTGGACAGATCCAAGGTTGGGATAATATAGATCGTTTAACACTATTTGTTTCTGCTACCTGTGAATTTGGAAGAATAGATGATAACGAAAGAGTGTCTGCTGGTGAATATATGGCATTAAATCCAGTTGGTGGAGCAATTGCACTTATGACTACTACTAGAGCCATATATTTTTCTACAAATTCAGCGACTACGGAGAGTTTTTTTAATAATGTGTTTTTGAGAAATGGCAATGAAGAGCCTTTAACCTTTGGCGAAATTATCACACAAACTAAAAATGGCGTTACTGGTGGAAATAATAAAAGAAGTTTTATGCTCCTTGGAGATCCAGCATTAAAAATAGCTTTGCCTTTTGAAAAAGTAGTACTTGATTCTATTAATAACGTTGATGTAAGTATTGAGAATGATACGTTAAGAGCTTTGTCTAAGGCTAGAATGAAAGGGCATATCGAAGATCAATTTGGAAACACTTTGCCTGGTTACAATGGAATTTTACAGCCAGCAGTTTATGACAAACCTAAACAAACAGCTACATTAGGTCAGGATGCAGGCTCCCCAGTTATAAATTATGAAGAGCAAATGAATATTCTTTACCGTGGTAAGGTAACTATAGCCAATGGTATATTTGATTTTGATTTTATTGTACCCAAAGATATCAATTACTCATATGGTAACGGGAAAGTGAGTTTTTATGGATTTGAGAATAATGACTTAACTTCAGGTGGGTATAGTAAATCCTTTTTAATTGGTGGAATAGATACTACTGGTCTAAATGATGACATTGGCCCTGAAATCACGCTTTACCTCAATGATGAAAACTTTGTAAATGGAGGGATATCAGATGAAACACCAATATTAATAGCTGAACTGTTTGATGAAAGCGGTATCAACACAGTTGGAAATGGTATCGGACATGATATCACCATGATTTTGGATGAAAACACATCAGAAGCTGTTGTATTAAATGATTTTTATGAGGCTGACCTAGACACTTATCAAAGTGGATCATTGAATTACCAACTTTCCACCTTAGAACCAGGTCTACATACGCTCACTTTTAAAGCTTGGGATGTAAATAATAATTCAAGCGAAAAAACAATTGAATTTACTGTTCAGGAAAGTCAAGAACTTGCTTTGGATCACGTTCTAAATTATCCCAACCCTTTTACGACAAGCACAGAGTTTTATTTTGAACACAATCAAGTGTGTTCTGCACTGGAGACCCAAATTGAAATTTATACGGTTACTGGACGCTTAGTTAAAACCATTAATGAAATGGTTGAAACAAGAGGTTTTAGAACCGAAGGGATACACTGGGATGGTCGTGATGAGTATGGTGACCAACTTGGGAAAGGTGTTTATGTATACCGTGTAACAGTAAAAAATCCAGATGGATTGGAAACACGAGCAATAGAAAAATTATATCTTTTAAAATAGGAACACAATATAATTTATCTATTTACGTATATTTGTGTTATGCAAGTTAAACAAATTTGATTTTTCATCGTTTAGATGTTGTCAAATTAACTTGAGACTTTAATTCTTGAAAAGAATAAAACGAATGAATTTGAAAAACATTATTACAAATAAAACATCCTTTCTTGTTGGATTTAGCGTATTATTTAGTGCTATTTCGTTTGGACAAGGAAGTAATGCTACAGACGCTGAGGATCTTCAATTGAATACGATTACCACCGCTGTGCCTTTTGTTCAGATTACTCCTGACTCTAGGTCTGGTGCGATGGGAGATGTTGGAACAGCACTCAGTCCAAGTTCTAGTTCTCTTTTTTGGAATACTTCAATGTTATCTTTTTCTGAAGATGATTCAGAAGTTTCTCTTTCTTATTCTCCATGGTTGCAAAATTTAGCTTCTGATATTAATTTGTCACATTTGGCTGGTTTTGTAAGGTTAAATGATAGAAACGTTATTGGTGGTTCTTTGCGCTTTTTTAGTTTGGGAGAAATTGTTTTTACAGATAACAATGGAGCTACAACAATCATTCATACACCAACCGAGTGGGAGTTATTGCTCGGCTATGCCTTTAAACTGAACGATAAATTTTCTCTTGGATTAAATGGGAAATTTATAACTTCAAATCTAACAGCTGGTGTGAATGTTCAAGGAGCTTCTACGAATGCTGGATTAGCTGGTGCAGCAGATGTGTCTTTTTCTTATTTGAATAAAGATGTGAGATATGGAGGGACAGATGGATCACTTGCTTTTGGAATAACATTGAACAATGTTGGAAACAAGATTTCATATACTGCTGAAAACGAAAGAGATTTTTTACCAACGAATTTGAAATTAGGTACAGCATTAACTTTTGATTTAGATCCATATAATAGTGTAACATGGGCAGTTGACGTTTCTAAATTATTAGTACCAACGCCTCCAATCATGAACAGTAGCGGTGATATTATGTCTGGTTACGATCCAAATGTTGGTGTGGTTCCAGGAATGCTTCAATCTTTTTACGATGCACCAGGTGCTTTGGCAAGAGATGAAAATGGAGACTTCATTGAAAACCCTGACGGAACTTACCAGGTAGTAGATGGTTCTAAATTTAAAGAAGAACTATCAGAAATAATGATTGGTACAGGTTTAGAGTACTGGTACAATGATTTATTTGCTGCCAGAGCAGGTTATTTCTACGAAAGCTTAAATAAAGGAGCGCGTCAGCATCTTACTTTTGGAGTTGGTTTGAGATATAAATTATTTGGTATCGACTTTTCTTACTTAACTTCTCTAAGAAGAAATAATCCACTTCAAAACACAATTCGCTTTACGTTAAGACTTCACTTAAGTGAAGGTAAAAAATCGAATAGCTCAGGAACTGTAAAACCAGAGTAATCACAAATACATGAATATTAAAATTGGATTTGGCGTAGACGTACATCAACTAGTTGAAAATAGAGATTTATTCATTGGTGGTGTCAAGCTAGATTCAAAGTTAGGTGCATTGGGTCATTCTGATGCAGATGTGCTTTTACACGCTATTTGTGATGCGCTCTTAGGCGCTTTAAACCTTCGTGATATAGGTTTTCATTTTTCTGATAAAGACCCAAAATATAAAGGAATTGACAGTCAAATATTATTGAAAGAAGCTTTTAAGTTGATTAAAGACAAAGGATTTGTTCTAGGTAATATTGATGCTACTGTAATTTTGGAACAACCTAAAGTAAATCCACACATTCCTAAAATGCAAGAGATAATAGCGGATATTTTGGAAACTGAGATAGATAATGTTTCAATCAAGGCTACAACACACGAAAAAGTAGATTCTTTTGGCGAAAATAGGGCTATCAAAGCTTATGCAGTTTGTCTTTTAATGAAGGGCTAAGTCAACAATTGATAAGTTATCAGACTCCCTAAGTAAGCCATTCCTGTAAAAATTACAAACTGTAGAATCGCTACGCTCCATTTACCCGTTTCCTGACGAACAATAGCAACAGTACTCATACACTGTAGAGCAAAGACATAGAATATCAAAAGCGAAAAAGCCGTTGCGTAGGAAAACTTAATCGATTTTAAGCCTCTATTGCCTTCAATATCTCCTTGAACACTATAAATGGTAGCCATGGTACCAACGAATACCTCTCTAGCGGCAAAAGAGGCTACTACAGCTATTCCAATTTTCCAATCAAACCCAAGCGGCTTTATAGCAGGTTCTATGGATTGACCAACAATACCGAGGTAAGAGTTTTCCAGTTTCTCACTACTCATTCTAGTCTTGAGTGAATCATTGTCAAATTGGTTTGTTTCAATTAAAGTAGTGTATTTTGTTTCTACTTCCTGCATTCTATCTGCAGGTCCGAAATAGGACAAAAACCAAAGAATAATAGATGCAATCAAGATGACTTTACCTGCCTGCAAAATGAAAATTTTCCCCTTGTTTATCATGTTGGTTAATGCATTCTTCAGACTTGGGACTTTGTAATTAGGTAATTCTAAAATAAAACTATCATCACTTTTAATTTTAGAAAATTTATGAATTAGAAGTGCAATAATAAGACTTGCTACAATACCTAAGACGTAAAGTCCCATCATAAAAAGACCCTGTACACTAATAAAGCCTGCGATATACTCTCTCGGGGCAATGAATGAAACTAAAAATACATAAACGGGTAAACGTGCAGAACAACTCATTAAAGGAGTTATAAATATCGTAATGAATCGTTCTTTTCGATTTTCTATTGATCTAGCAGCCATTATTGCTGGAATCGCACAGGCAAAACCTCCTACCAATGGTACTATAGACTTTCCATTCATTCCAAATTTTCGCAATAATCCATCTGTCATAAAACTAACTCTAGACAGGTATCCAGTATCCTCTAAAATGGCTATTAAACCAAATAAAATCATGATTTGTGGGACAAAGACTAAAACACCAGCAAGACCAGCAAAAATTCCATCGGATATAAAGTCAGCAATGGCGCCTTCTGGCATAAATCCAGCTATCCATTCTCCCAATAACACTACACCATCATTGATGGCATCCATTGGGTAAGCCGCAAATGAAAATATCGCTTGAAAAATAATAAAGAAAGTCGCTAGAAAAATCAATAATCCCCAAAATGGATGTGTCACGTACTGGTCTATTTTATCAGTAACTGTAGCTCTGTTTTTCTCCGATTTCCTAGTGATAAAACTTTTCGTAACTTCGTTAATCTCCGTAACTCGATGATTGATTTCAAGAATTTCTTCTTTTAATCTTTCAAAATTGTTTTTGGCTAAAATATTCCGAAATTCACTGGCTTTTTCCTCACGTAAATCCGCTTCACCTTGACAAATCAACTTAAAGAGCATATAATCAGATTCAGCGTCGAAAATGTTTTTAGCTTGATTTAATAAAGAATCATATTTTTCACTTTTAAACCTTGAAATAGTTGGTTTTGTGTTATGATTTTCAGTAAGTTTAATAAGTTCGCTAACTCCAGTTCCTTTGCGGGCACTTATCCCAATTGTCGGGACTCCAAAGTGTTTTGAAACCTGTTCTAAATCAATAGTGTCGCCATCCCTTTCCGTAATGTCGATCATGTTTATTGCCAAAATCGTAGGAATACCTAAATCGATGACCTGAGAAGCGAAGAATAAATTTCGTGCTAAGTTGGTGCCGTCTGCCACAAATACAATTAAATCAGGAAAAGATTCAGAATCGGGTTTGAGGAGTATATCTTGAACAACTTTTTCATCGTCATTTTTAGAAGATAAACTATAGGTCCCAGGTAAGTCAATTAATTCACAATTTTCACCGTTTGGTAATTTAATTGAACCCGATCGCTTGTTGACCGTGACCCCAGGATAATTACCTACTCTCTGATTAAGACCAGTTAATCGATTAAACAACGAAGTCTTTCCAGAGTTTGGATTACCTACAAGTGCTATCTTTCTTCTTTTGTTCATGAGGGACTGCAAAAATGCCAAAAAAAAATCGGTTAGTTTATACCTTAACATAGGTATTTTATGACCAAATTTCTTTATTTTAACATATTTCAATCGGTAACACGATACATATTAAAAGTAGAATTTAAACTATGAATCAATCAGAGGTTTATGATTGTATAATCATTGGTGGTGGACAAAGCGCTTTAGCTTGTGCTTATTTTTTTAGAAGAACCGACAAAAAGATCCTTCTACTTGATAAGAATGAAGAGTGTGGCGGTTCATGGCCGAATATTTGGGATTCTTTAGAATTATTTTCACCTGCTGAATTTAATGTTTTACCAGGTTGGCCAATGCCAAAGACAGAAACCGAATTCCCGAAAAAATCAGACATAATAAATTACCTGTGTGCGTATGAAAAGAGATATGATTTCCCCATTGAGAGAAATGTAACCGTTTTATCCACTTATCACAACGGAAATTACTTTGAGCTAGATACTACTAAAGAAGTATATAAAACAAAAACTGTGATCTCGGCAACAGGAACTTACGGAGCTCCGACTATTCCTAATATTCAAGGATCAAAGGATTTTAATGGTGAACAGCTGCACTCTTCAGAATACAAAGCTCCAGATGAATTTCAAGGTAAAAATGTATTAGTCGTTGGTGAAGGAAACTCTGGAGCTCAGATTTTAGCAGACTTGTATAAACACACAAACTGTTACTGGGCTGTAAAAGATACCCCCAAATTTTTGCCGCCAGATGTGGATGGAAGAGTTTTATTTGACTCAGCCACACAGGTTTATCAGAATAAAAAGACTGGAAAGAAAGATTCAACGATCATTAACCTGGGTAATATTGTGCGATTACCAAAAGTGAAAGAAGCTGAAAGTAATAAAGTGTACAACAATCATTTTCAACTTGAGAAGTTTGAAGAAAAAGGAATAGTAAAGTCTAATGGTGATTTTTTGCCTATTGACGTAGTAATTTGGTGTACGGGGTATGGTAACAATACTAAACACCTAAAACCAATCGTTAATCCAGATAAAAGAGGTAAGATCTTACTAGAAGATAATCAGTCATTAGATATAGAAGGTTTATGGCTTGTTGGATATGGTGGTTGGACAGGTTTTGCCTCTGCAACTATCATTGGTGTAGGGAGAACTGCAAAGTCTGTTGTAAAACAATGTGATAAATATCTCGATGAAATAAGCTAATAGAGACAACTCGCGAGTAAAAAACATAAATACTAAGCAAATGATTAAATTCGCAAAGTAGAATATAAGGAATGAAGAAGATAGTAACCATTATTGGGGCGAGACCTCAAATTATAAAGTCAGCAGCAATAAGTAGAGCAGTTGAAAAAGAATTTCCTAAAAAATTAGAAGAAATTGTTGTGCATACAGGTCAGCATTATGATGAGAATATGTCAAAAGTCTTTTTTGATGAATTGGGAATTCCAAAACCTCAATATAATTTAGGTGTTGGATCGGGGAGTCACGGTAAACAAACAGCTGAGATGTTGATTGGTATTGAAGTCGTTTTAGAAAAAGAAAACCCAGATGCTTTAGTCGTTTATGGAGACACGAATTCAACTCTTGCGGGAGCTACTGCTGCGGCTAAAATGAATATTCCCGTTGTGCACATCGAAGCGGGTTTAAGAAGCTACAATAAATCAATGCCAGAAGAAGTAAATAGAGTTGTGTGTGATCATCTTTCAACTTTATTATTTTCACCTACAAAATCTGGATTTTTAAATTTAAAAAAGGAAGGATTTTCGGAGAATAATGAACCTCCCTATACTCCTGATAATGCCAAAGTATATCACTGTGGTGATATTATGTTTGATAACAGTCTCTACTTTTCAGCATTAGCAAGTAATAAAAATACGGTTATTGAAGAGTATGGACTGGAGAATACGCCTTTCTTTTTGAGTACAATTCACAGAGGAAGTAATACGGACAATGCGGGTCATTTAAATGAAATTTTTGAAGCATTCCTAGAGGTAATGCAAGAACACAAAGATAAAATGTTGGTTTTACCACTCCATCCTAGAACCAAAAATTGTATGGATCAGCATCTTTCAAAAGATACGCTGAGTAGAATTGAAGCAAACGATAGGATAAAAATTATTCCTCCAGTTTCTTTTCTGAATATCATAGCACTTGAAAAAAACTGTGAAATGGTTATTACAGATAGTGGAGGACTGCAAAAAGAAGCTTTTTTCTTTAAAAAACCATGCGTAATACTCCGACCAGAAACAGAATGGGTTGAAATTGTCGATAACGGAAATGCGATTATTACAAATTATCATAAGAATAAAATTATCGATGCAATTGCTCATTTTTCATCAAATACCTCTCTATCATATCCAGATTTTTATGGAAATGGTAAAGCAGCTGAATTTATTTGTAGTGAAATTATTTCAAACTTATAAATAGTTACAATGATTTTAATCTATGTAGATGAAGTATCCAAACGACTAATTTACACGCTAAACATTATGTTTAATGCGCGTAAAATAGATTTTACTGCAACGAATGATCTAGTTAGGTTTGTTGAGTATGAAGGTCCAAAGTTTGTGTATTCTACTCGTGATTTTGAAGAAAATTATTTAACGTTTCATCCAGCGGATATACTGTTTGAAGAGGTGATTAAACCTCAAAAAATTGAAACTTACCAATGGAGAGCTGTAGAGTTTTTCTCATTTAATGGAAAGCCTGATCTTTTAGGAAGTGTTTTTTATGCTTTGGTAATGTATGATGAATATCTTTCAGAATCATTTGATGAGCATGATAGATTTATGTCGAAAGATAGCACTTTAGTGAAATTTGGTATGCTGGATAAGTTGATGGTTGAACGATGGTCGATTAGTTTTATTGAGTTTTTAGAAGAAAAGCTGAACACAAAGTTAATGCCCAAAAACATACCTTTCGTTGTCATTCCAACATTTGATATTGATAATACGTATGCTTTTAAATTAAAAGAGGGCTGGCGAAAATGGATGAGTGTTGGAAAAGACATTCTTTCTTTTAACAAAAAACGGCTGAATGAGCGAAAAGGGGTACTTGAAGATTTAAAAAATGATCCGTATGATACTTTTGAGTATATTGAGGATATTGCGAAAAGAGGGTTTGATGTAAAAATATTTTGGCTGCTAGGAGATTATGCCAAATATGACAGAAACATAAGCTTCCACCATCCCAAACACCAGAGACTTATAAGGAAAATGAGTCAATTCACTACAATAGGACTGCATCCTTCCTATAGATCTGATGGAGTATTCTCATTGATCAATGAAGAGAAAAAACGAATGGAGACTATTTTAGATAGTCCAGTTAAAAATAGTCGGCAACATTATTTGAAAATGAAGTTGCCCCAAACGTATCGCTCTTTAATCAAATGCGGTTTTAAAAATGATTATACATTGGGATTTGCAGATGCGCCTGGATTCAGGGCAGGGATAGCAAGACCGTTTCCTTGGTTTGATTTGAAAAATAATACAGATACGGATTTTATACTCCATCCCTTTACTTATATGGATGGAACACTCAATGAGTATCAAGGTTTATCTATTCCTGAAGCCAAAAAAAAGGTCGGAGAGCTAGCTACTGAAGTCTCTAAATATGGCGGTAATTTAATTGCAATTTGGCACAATGAGACTATTGGAGATTATGGGAAATGGGATCAATGGTCTGATGTGCTAGAATACACCTTGTCATTTCAAAAACAGGAGGGATGAAGAAAACTTTTGTCAATGTTCCAGAGCTAAATTTTGTTGATTACAACCATTCCATTTGTTTTATTGGAAGTTGCTTTTCTGAAAATATTTCTAAAAAAGCTGAAATTTACGGTTTT
This sequence comes from Fluviicola sp., assembly GCA_002734085.1. GTDB lineage: Bacteria > Bacteroidota > Bacteroidia > Flavobacteriales_D > Crocinitomicaceae > Brumimicrobium. The sequence continues at coordinate 108,031 of NVXV01000009.1, forward strand.
GATGTTGGGTCCAATCCACTAGGTGTCGTTTTTAACCCTCAAAGTGTTGGAGACTTTTTATTAAAAGTAAGAGATGAATCGTATGACTTGAATGTTGTTAAGCGTAATGACGTTTATTTCTCTTGGGAAGCAAATAGTTCTACTTTTGGTTATACGGAGCAGGAAATAGGCACAAAGATTCAAAATGCACGCAAATCTTTTGAAAACACATTGTCAAAATCAACTGTTTTATTCGTAACATTTGGCACTGCATGGATTTATGAGTTAAAAGAAAATAAACATGTTGTAGCAAGCTGCCATAAGTTTAATCAAAGCTTATTCCATAAAAGATTATTGACAATTCCCGAAATAACTGAGCATTGGAAAGGGGTTGTTGAATCGCTACAGTCCGAATATCCAAACTTAAATATTATTTTTACTTTGAGTCCAGTTCGACATGTTAAAGACGGGTTAATAGAGAATGCTAGGAGTAAGGCAATTTTACTTGAAAGTATTCACCAATTGGTTGACAGTTTCAAATCATGTCATTATTTCCCGGCCTACGAAATTGTTCTTGATGAACTTAGAGATTACGGTTACTTTACAAAAGATGGCTTGCATCCAAATGATATTGCCATCAATGAGGTATGGTCTACGTTTTTTAAGAGTGTATTATCACCAAAAGCCCAAGAAATTGCAACTGAGTGGATGGGGATAAGAAAACTATTTGATCATCAAATTCAATATGATAAGTCAAAGGAGGCTTTAAAGTTTGAGGATTCTAGATCAGAAAAACTAAAAGAGTTCAAATCAAAATATCTCGAATTTAATTTTGAGATTTAAACAAAAAAACTCGACTAAATATAGCCGAGTTTCTTTTTTGTTGTTGTGTATTACGCTTTTATGCTATTTGTGAACTACCGTTCCCGCATATACAGGACGTTCGTTCGGTAAAGAATTTTCAATTTGTACTCTCCAGATAAACACTGTCTCTGAGTCAGTCATTTTACCTGTTCTTTCATCAATTCCTGTCCAAGGTTTCGAAGCATCTTTTGATGTAAATACGATACCGTTATCTCTTGGGTCAATTATCGTTAAAGTGAATGGTATATCTCTTTGAGTAAGAGAGAATGGCATAAACGCTTTCGTTTTTGGATCTGAACCATTTGGAATAAATGCTTCAACTGCCATTAAATTGTATTGTTCTTCAATTCTTACTTCTTTCTCTTTAGAGTTTGTACATCCGTTGAAGTCTGTTACAGTTAATGAAACTGAATAGTCACCTTTTTCAAAGAAATGATGTTTTGCTTTTTTACCTTCTTTCTCAGCTTCACCATCGAAATCCCATATGATTTCTTTGTAGTCACCGTATGCTTCACATATTGTAACTGGCACACCTTTTTCGAAGATGTTAGCCTCCAATCTAAAGTCTGGAGTAGGTAACTCATTTACTTTAATGAATTCAGTGTCAATAATTTTGTTGTCACTGTCTACAAAATTAATAGTAAGAGATTTTTCTGGATTTAAGATAAGCGTAGAGGCTTTTTTAAGTTCTACAATTTCACCATCTAATTCAAATCTTACGATTTCATTCTTAGCACCGTTGTTCGTAATCGACATTCTTTCTCCAGAACATATCTCCTTTGAAGTTACGTTACCAGCAATGTAGTTGACTTTTTCTGGTGTAGCAGTCTCCTGAACATTATTAGGGTCGTTACTATCATCATTATCATCACTTGGGAAAGAAACAGCGACATGATTGTTTTCAGAATTGTTATTTCTATTAGGATTAGCTTCTTCCTTGTTGGGAGATTCAGTTAAAGTAGTTCCCTCTTCTGATTTCTCATCAGATTCTTGAATTATATTCTGATCGCTACCATTACTTACGTTATTGGCATCGTTCACCGTTACATTTTCATCTTCGGATTCAATATTCGAATTTTTAATGTCGTTTTTAGGCGTTTCCTCTTTATCAATGCGATTTACTTTTGCAGTAGTCGTATCATCAGGATTAAATACCACAATACTAGTCACAGCAATAGTTGCAACAACAGCAGTAGCAGCAATCCACTTCCAGGCAGAAGAACTTCCTCCACCAGTGGCTTTGGCATCTAGCTTGCCTTTGACCGCTTCCCAAGCTTGAGGATCATAAGGAGCCTCAAACTCATTGAGCTTGTCTTTAAATGCGTTTTCTAAATTATTTTTCATCGGTCTAGTTTGACAAATTTCTCTTTTAATATACTTCTAAGGTTTTGTTTCGCTTTAGCAAGATTTGATTTTGACGTCCCTTCAGAAACGCCTAAAATTTCGGCAATTTCTTTATGGGAATAATTTTCAATTACATAAAGGTTGAAAACCGTTTGGTAAGCAGGCGAAAGGGACTGTATAGCCTCCATTGCATATTCTGCTTTTAGCTTTGTCAACATTTCATCTGAATCATCCTCTTGTTCAACACTTGCGTCGTTAAACATGTATTCTTCATCTGTTGAAAAAGGCTGTCGGTTTCTTTTTCGAATAGCATCGATGGAAGCATTAACCATAATTCTTCTCATCCAGCCCTCGAAAGAACCTTTAAAATCAAACTCACTAAGCTTATCAAAGACCTTAATGAAACCTTCCTGGACAACTTCCTGGGCTCTGTCGCGATCTTTCGTATATCGCATGCAAACCCCCATCATTTTCCCATAGAATAACTTGAAGAGCTCTTCTTGAGCTGCGCGATTATCTTTCGCGCATTTTTCAATTATTTCTCTGAGTTCATTGTTTTCCACTTCTAGTTTCAGGGTTTAAACGTTTATACTTTTTAACGGTTGCCAAAATGGTTGAAAAATTTTTATAAAACTTTTCTCAACCACTAAATTAATTCAATTTATGAGGTTTATAAGTTTAAGCAAAAGAAAAAAATAAAGCATAAGATTATTTGATGAAATAAATTGTAATTACAGCAAGATATGAACTTAATTTGTTCGGTTGAAATGCGATTATTCGTGATAAATTGATTACATTCGTGGCCGTACAATAAAGTAAATTAAAAATTAATATAAGATGAAAGTTACAGTAGTTGGAGCAGGAAACGTTGGTGCTACATGCGCAGATGTTCTTGCTAAAAGAGAAATTGCAAATGAGATTGTTTTATTAGATATAAAAGAAGGATTTGCTGAAGGTAAAGCACTTGATATTTGGGAGACTTCACCAATCAATCTTTACGATTCTAGAACAATTGGTTCTACTAATGATTATTCTAAAACGAAAGATTCTGATGTTGTCGTAATTACTTCAGGTATTCCAAGAAAACCTGGAATGTCTCGTGATGATTTAATTGCAACAAATGCAGGTATCGTGAAAATGGTGACTGAAAATGTGGTTAAACATTCTCCAAATGCTAAAATCATTTGTGTTTCGAATCCACTGGATGTAATGACTTACTGTACTTACTTAACGGCTAAAATTGATTCATCAAGAGTTTTTGGTATGGCAGGTGTTTTAGATACTGCACGGTACCGTTCTTTCTTGGCAATGGAATTAAATGTTTCTCCTAAAGATATTCAAGCAGTATTAATGGGTGGTCATGGTGATACTATGGTTCCTCTTCCACGTTACACAACTGTAGGAGGTATTCCAGTAACTGAACTTATCAGCGAAGAAAAATTGAATGAAATCATCGAACGTACGAAGTTTGGTGGTGGTGAAATCGTAAAACTTTTAGGAACTTCAGCTTGGTACGCTCCAGGTGCAGCAGCGGCTCAAATGGTTGAGGCAATTGTACGTGATCAAAAACGTATTTTCCCAGTTTGTGCTTGGTTGCAAGGGGAGTACAATATGAAAGATATTTATTTAGGCGTTCCGGTTGTTTTAGGTAAAAACGGAATAGAAAAAATAATCGAATTAGACTTAAATCCAGCTGAAAAAGCATTACTTGAAGAATCTGCTGTTGCGGTTCGTAATGTTATGAAAGTGCTAGATGATATGGATGTTGTTGCATAATTAACATCGACAATTATACTTAAAAAAGGGAGCTTCGGTTCCCTTTTTTTGTTTTAAATTAGTAGCAAATTAAATCCGCATTATGAAATACTTTCTACTATTAGCTTCCTTATTAATTACAGTCCTTTCTTTCGCTCAGGAAACAGAACGATTTCCATGTGGAACGGATGAAATGCATCAATACTTATTTGAAGAACACCCTGAATATAATCAAGGAATTATTAGGGCAAATCAAAAGTTAGAAGATTTTACCGCTGAATTTATTCAAAATCATGTGAATGAAAAAGCGGGTGATCCTTATATTATCCCAGTGGTGTTCCATATTATTCATGACTATGGAGATGGGAATATTGACGACTCACAAATTTATGATGCGGTTGAACAAGTAAATATTCAATTTAGAAAACTAAATGCAGATACAGCAGATATTGTACAAGATTTTAAAAGTATTGCTGTGGACGCAGAAATTGAAATTCGCTTAGCTCAGTTAGACCCGAATGGTAATTGTACAAATGGTATCACTCGAACTGTTTCTGATTTAACAAATGTAGGAGATCATCAAGTGAAATCATTGATTCAATGGCCGCCAGATCAATATTTAAACGTATATGTGTGTAATCAAGCCGCAGGACTTGCTGGACATGCACTTTTGCCTTCAGCTGCCGATACTATTCCAGAATGGGATGGGATTGTAATGCAACACACTTATATTGGAACAATTGGCACTTCAACCTTCTTTAGAAGAACTGTGTTGTCACATGAAATTGGACATTATCTCAATTTACAGCATATCTGGGGAGGAAACAATGTTCCTGATTACTATTATTTACCTGTAGCAGAAGCAGCAAATTGTAACGAAGATGATGGGGTTGCAGATACTCCGGAAACAATCGGTTGGCAGACTTGTAATTTATCAGGTACTTCGTGTGGGACACTTGATAATGTTCAAAACTACATGGATTATGCATATTGCGCCAGAATGTTTACAGAAGGTCAAAAACTACGGATGCATGCTGCTTTGAATAGTTCTGTAGCAAATAGAGATAATTTGTGGAGTCCTGCAAATTTAGCGGCAACTGGAACGGACGGAACCACAGATTACCTTTGTGAAGCAAAATTTACTTCAAATAGAAGAGTAGTTTGTGCCGGTGAAACAGTCACTTTTACGGATATTTCTTACAACGGTGTGAATCAAAGAGAATGGACTTTTCAAGGAGGAGACATCACAAACTCCACAGACTCTATTGTTCAGGTTGTTTATAATACGCCCGGGAAGTATAACGTTTCTCTTTCGTCTGGAGATGGTGTTACGACGCTTAATACTTCGGAAAGTGAATATATTATCGTAATGGAAAATCCAGGCTCAGTGGCTGGGTTTAACGAGTCTTTTGAAGCCGTAAGCTTAATCGATACCCGATGGGTTATTGAGAATAGTGAAATGCCAATAAATTGGGAACGCATTGACTATGGCTATAATAGTGATCATTCCTTTTATGTCAATAATTTTGACGGAAATAAAGGATTGAATTATGCCTTTCATTCAACACCTATCGATGCCTCGGTTATTTCACAAATAAAAATATTCTTTGACTATTCATTTGCAAGAACAAGTATTGGTAACTCAGATCTTTTAAAAGTACAAATTAGTAATGATTGTGGAGAAACTTGGGCGACACGTAGATCTCTAGCTGCTTTGTCCCTAAATACGATGTCAGACACAATTACAAGCCCATTTTTCCCAATGAATGATGCGGATTGGGAGGAAGAAGAAGTTACCGTGGGTACATCAAGTTACATGGTAGATAATTTAATGCTTAGGTTTTTATTTGAATCAGACGAAGGAAATAACGTTTATATTGATAATATCCGTATTTCTAGTTCTGAAACAGTTGGTTTAATGGACCAATCTAAAGATGAATTACAGATGTATCCTAATCCAACCGAGAACAAATTAAACCTTGCCTTGACTGAAGAGTATACAAACGGTAAGTTAGAAATATACGATGTTTATGGAAAGCTGATTAAAAGTGAGAATCTAACGTCCGAACTTTCTCAATCACTTGAACTGAATTTAGCAGGAGGGCAATATAGCGTTAGATTTATTAGTAGTAAAGGAGATATCAGTAGTATTAAGAAGTTGATTGTATTAAAATAAAAAAAAGCTGTCCCGAATATTTCGGGGCAGCTTTTTCATAATTGAATGTATATCTCGTTTAAACCTTACCTAGCATAGCTTTCTTTAAACCTGCATCTGCTGGCTTGTCGCCAAACCAAATCCCCCAAAGTGCTTTTTTAAACTCAAGTCCTTTAGAAGTACCTAGTTTCTTACCGTTCATATAAACCTCAACTCCAGTACCAGGCTTGTAAATTAAAATGATATCGTCCCCTGTTTTAAACTCTGTATTGAAAAAGCCCATAAACTCTTTGATTTCAGATTCTGTTGCCTTACCTTCAGTAGAAGTTCCAAATCCTTCCTTTACAGTCTCAACAAATTTATCACGTGTTACCTTATCAGAAACCAATTTAATACGAATACAAGATTCTTTATCCATATTTATAACCTCCTTAGCATCACTTGTTTTCTCTGGAAGATATAAAGCGGATACGTAAAGATCAAAGAAGTATTTCTCTCTTAATCCAGCACCGTTGTATACCACAACTTTATCGCTAATCTTCATTTTCGCTGGGAATTTAGCACCTGCAACTTCAATATCTTGCGCTTTAGCATTGAACATCAAGCTAGATGAAAGTAAGGTGATAAATAATAATTTCAATTTCATAATTTTGTTTTTAATGATTAATGTTTACTTTTAAGCAAATGTTATTCCAAAATTACAAATAAAAAAGATATGAATAGAGTTTTTAGTATTTTACTTGGTGGCGCATTTCTTTTGCTAACTTCTTGTGGCGGAGGATGGAACGATGAGCGTCAAACGAAAATTAAAAATGATTGTATTTCTGAAGGAAATTATGATTGTGATTGTTATGTCAAAACAACAATGGAAGTTTTTCCAAATCCTGAAGACTATAATAAGCAATCAGATGAAGACAAAGTAAACTATGAAGAGAAGTTAAAATCTTGTGAAGTAGAAGTGGATGATTCAGCTGATGAAGAGCTTGAGTCGTTTTAAACTTTGTTTTCACGTGAAAATGAATTGAAAGCAGTCCCGAATTCTCGGGACTGTTTTTTTTATATCATCTTTTTCCTTTTTGTCAAATACTGAATAAGGACATCATTGAATAATTCATTCGTATCAGCCTGTTTAAAATCAATACCGAAAGCACCACATTTTTGCTCCACTTCTTTAAAGTATTTATGTGTTTGTTCAATATAGTGCTCTTTTACTTCGCTTGGAACAAGTTTCATTTTTTCACCTGTTTCCATATCAACCATCGTATAAGGACGGTTTTCTAATTCGAAATCCAGTTCATTTTTCTTGTCGACAACGTGAAATAAAATCACTTCGTGTTTGTTGTGTTTCAAATGCTGAAGCGCTTCAAAGAGTTGGTCTTTGTTTTCGGGGTCATCCAACATATCTGAAAATATAATCACCAAACTTCGTTTATGACTTAATTCAGCAATATCGTGTAAAGCCTGAATAGCCGAGGTAGACTTGATCTTTTTTTGGTCGTATGGTTTAAGTTGCTTCTCTAATTCAGAATACAAATACCTGTGATGACGTGTGGAAGATTTCGTTTCGGTATGAAGCTCTAGTTGATCACTAAAAAGTGAGAGCCCAACAGCATCTCGTTGCTTTTTTAATAACTCTATCAATGAAGCGATCGCATAAATACTAAACTTCATCTTACTCCATGCGTCTTTGTTTTGAAATAACATAGAACTGGAACAATCGAGTACCATTTGACAACGTAAATTGGTCTCTTCTTCGTACTTTTTTGTAAACAATTTTTCAGTTCTGGCGTACAGTTTCCAATCTACATGTCGCGTTGATTCACCCGTATTATACAGTCGGTGTTCAGCAAATTCAACAGAAAACCCATGAAATGGACTTTTGTGCATTCCTGTGATAAATCCTTCGACAACGTGTTTGGCAAGTAGCTCTAAGCTTCCAAATTGTGCAAGGTATTCTCTCTGGATTTGTTCTGACATACTCGAAAGATAGTGAATTTTGAGATTAGTTAAAGGTGAATTGGGCAAAAATCACTATTCCTTATACTCTTTTAACACAGATTTCCTTCCAACTTCTCTAGTGATAAAGTCAACACTCAACTTAGGACTCCTTGCCGGAGAATATTCGCGACCATAAAAGATGATTTGTAAATGCAGCTTATTCCATGTTTCTCTAGGGAAAATTTTCTTTGCATCTTTTTCCGTTTGCACCACATTTTTACCATTCGTTAGTCCCCAGCGATACATCAATCGATGGATATGCGTATCAACGGGGAATGCTGGTTCTCCAAAGGCTTGTGACATCACCACACTAGCTGTTTTGTGTCCAACTCCTGGCAAAGCTTCCAAATCTTCATAATTGTCTGGCACCTCTCCATTATGTTTGTCAATAATGATTTGTGATAAGTCATAAATTGCTTTAGACTTTCTGGGAGATAATCCGCATGGACGAATAATTTGTTTGATTTCATCCACATCCAGTCGAATCATTTCATGGGGAGTTGAAGCTCTATCAAACAGTATTGGAGTTATGGTGTTTACACGCTTGTCTGTACACTGCGCCGACAATAAAACGGCAATCAGTAATGTATAAGCGTCTTGATGATCGAGTGGGATAGGGGTGTTTGGATATAATTTTTCCAATTCATTGATTACGTATTCAGCTTTTTCTTTTCGTGTCATTTTCTTTTAGTTTAAACCCGTTTTTCACAAAAGAAATAAACTCAATAAAAACACTTCTTTTGGAAACTACATCTTTAAAAATTTCTTTTTTTGTCTGTTGTTTGTCAGGAGTTAACTTTTTGGGTTGAATTTTTTCTCCTTTAGGAATACTGCTTTCAGTATCAGTAGTGGCTTCCTTACTAGTTCGCCCCTCGACTTCATCAAGTGTATCAAACATCCCTTTTTGAATTTTAGCTAACTTATCCGCTTTTTCAAAATTGCGTTGAGCCTTACTTTGATAGCCTTGTTTCTCCATCAAAAGACCCAAATTATTATGAGAAATTGCATCTTCAGGATCTATTTCTACAGCTTTCTGATAATCCTTTATAGCACCTTCTAAATCTCCAAAATAATCACGTGCATAAGCTAAGGAGGCATATCGATACGCATTGTCTTTATCTAACTTAAGTGAAAGCAGTAAATCGTCTAAGCACTTTTTCTTCTGGTTTAAATGCAAGTAAACAACGCCCCGGTGTGATAATATATCGGGGTGGTTAGGTGCTTCAGCCAGCGCTTTATTAAAAGCTATCAGCGATTTATCCAACTTTTGTTGGTCGAGTAATTCTTGTGCTTTTTTATGATGCGAATTAATATACATTTGTACTATTAAAATTGAATTTCAAAGTTATGGACTTTCCGCAATATAGAAAACGTTTTGACAGTAAGTCTTTTTATAAAATAATAAACGAACGAACCTTTGAAGAAGTTCAGTTAATTGGTGACAAAGTGTTCAAACATCAAATTAAGGCTGACAAATACTTTGAAATCATTCAAATTCAGGACATGCTAAAAGCAGAAGGAGGGATGTATTTTTTTTCTAATGAGCTAGAGTACAATAAATACCAAAAAGCGTAAACGAAAGATTAGATTCTAACTGCAACAATACAAATATCATCTACTTGTTCATAGTCTCCCATCCAGGTGTTTAATTCTTTTTCTAAAAGTTCTTTATGCTCTTCAATAGGATGGTGTTGAATAGATAAAAGAAACGCTCTAAATTTTCCAACTTTGTATTTCTTACCTTTTTCACCCCCAAACTGGTCGACAAATCCATCGGAGAACAAATAAATTGTATCGCTTTTACTTATAGATATTGAATGGGTAGTGAAAGGATTGGCATTGTGATAAATACCAATGGGCTGCTTATCGGGTTTAAATTCTTTTAAATTAAGTTTATTCATGGTATTTGAAATAATCCAAAGTGGATTGTTTGCGCCCGCCCATTTAATCTCACTTTTATCTTCATTGAAAGCACACAAACTAATATCCATTCCATCATTTACCGACTCACCACTTTTTTCCAATTTTTCGATGATAATTTTTCGAGTGAGGTCTAATATTTTTCCAGGTTCAGTAACCTTTTCTTCTAATAATACTTTTGACAGCGCATTAGAGCAAATCACACTGATCATTGCTCCAGGAACACCATGTCCTGTACAATCAGCAACAGCTAAATATGTTTTGTTTTCAAAAGTCTCTGTCCAGTAAAAATCGCCGCTTACTACATCTTTTGGTTCAAATATTACGAATCCTTTATCCAGACTATCTGCTAACCTTGATTTTGAAGGCAAAATTGCTTCTTGTATTCGTTTGGCATAATTGATTGAATCTGAAATTTCTTGATTTTTAACCTCTACAATATCTTTTTGTTTCTCAATGATGTTATTTTGCTTTTTCGTCACTTTGAAACGATTGAACATTATAAAAGCAAAAATCAATATGAGTAGTGCTACAACTCCAAGTGTGATTTGTTGATTTTGTTTTGACTTTAATTCTTTTTCCTTTTGTTCAACTAATAGCTCATTTACTTTGTTTTGTTCGGCAAAAGCAACACTATCTGCAATTTTCTTCATGCGATAATTGTACTCAGTTTCTTTCTCTATTGCAGCTTTTTTGTTTTCCAGACTATTTAGTTCATCTCTTAAGTTTATGAATTTATGATAGTAACTAAGTGAGTTTTTAAAATCTTCAACCTGGTAATAATATTCATAGAACTTATGATATGCAGACATTCTAAATTTATCAGAATTCATATCTTCAGCAGACTGTAACATCTTTTTGTATAAAGGAAGACACTTTTCAACCTCTCCTAATTTAGAGTACGTTGTTCCTAGGGATGAATATGCAGTAATTAACTGTCGCTTTGATTTATTTCTTTCTCCTATTTCAATTGCTTCTAATAGATAAGTTTGTGCTTCTTTGTACCTTTCTAATTTATTAAGTACGTTCGCAACATTCGTATTGGCAGACATGATATTCTCCTCGACATTCACCTCTCTAGCTATTTTTAAGGCATCTTCATAATACTCAAGAGCTTCGTCGTATTTTTCCTGATTTTTAAGAGCAACCCCCATATTGTTATACATTCTACCAATGTCTTTCTTGTTACCGTTCTGCTCATATAACTCAATTGATTTTTTATAATAGTCAATGGCCAGATCATAGTCTTCCATATTCTTATAGAGAATCCCAATGTTACTTAAGACTCCTGCTATTCGATTAATACTTTTCGATTCTTTAGCCAGGTCTAGTGCTCTGAAATTATAGTCTAAAGCTTTTTTATACTTTCCCTGGTTTTTGAATATAACAGCTGATGTTCCAATTGCTTTCGATTGAATACTCACATCTTTGGTCATTTTGGCAATTCTATTGGCTTCTTCATAGTGAAGTAAAGCCTCATCGTATTTTCCTCGGATGTGATGAGAAACTCCAAACCACATTAAAGTCTTTGAGTAGATTTTTAAAGCGTTAAGTCGCGCAGGCTTGTGACTCTTGAATTCCATTGGTTTTAAAATGTCTATCGCTTTAAAACCAAGTGAGTCAGACATCTCAAACATTCTCTGTTTATAGAAAAGTTTTCCTTTTGAGGAGTATCCGCGAGCTTTAAAAACTTCTAAATACAGTTGTTTCTCTTCATTTAATTTCGTCTTCCATTTTTCTACGGCCTTATCACTTAAGCCAATTGCATTGTCAAAATAATGTATAGAAGAATCAAGAGTACTCTCATTTTTAGAGAATTGCCATCCTAACTCTAGGTAAACATCAATTATCACTGTATCCCTCAGAAAACTCTCAGAAGCGGGTAGGTTTTCGATTACTGAAAATAAGGAGTCAATTTTCTTTTGATCCTGTCCAAAAGATTGGACACAAACAAGTAATGTAAATAGAAATATTGAAACCTTTCCCAGCAAATTAAAACGCATTTAAAAATATTGTTTGTCAGGCGAATATAGAAATTATATTTTTAAATGCAGTAATATTTAATTTAGTGAGAATTCATCTTGTTTTGTAGAGAAAAAAATCAATATAATGCTGTTTTGGAGTAGTAAACATTAATGAAATTAAGTTTTTAAAATCATTTTTTTCTATTGTAAGTTAGATTCAAATTGATGATAAAAACTTCAAAAAAAGTAAACCAATTCAGAGGTAAATAAAAAAGGCTGTCCCTTAATGAAACAGCCTTCAATAAAATAATGATTGTAAATTATTAGCTATCTAATTCCTCACTTTCATTTGCTTCTCCTTCAATTAGTTTTATTGAGTTTGACATTTCTTCTAATACATCAGCATATTTATCTTTTCGACTATTTAATGTCCAAGCCATCACCATGTAAACATTGTCTTTTCCTTCAACAAAAGTGTACAAGTAATACAGTTTTGCATTGAGTCCTGGAACACTTCCTTCAATAGCAATTTGTTCAGCATTAAGTCCGTTTATTGTTAAGGACTTTGGTTCTGACATTTTATCAATTTGCATGTCTTCACTTATAAAGTTCGTTTGCACAACTCTATAATTTTCAACCACAGATAATGAATCGTCATATCCCTCTAAAGATTTAAAAACTGAAATAAACTCATCAGTAGGTTCGTCTATTACTATAATATAAGTTTCTTTATAAATATTTTGACTTTGGAATGAAGCCTCGTCATTTAAGCTCGTAACTTGAGTCATAAATTCAGGAACTTCCATGGAGTATTGATTTTTCACTTCAATTACCTTGGTTGCTGTAGTAGCCTTTTCTTCTTCCTTTGTGACATCTTTGACTTCTTCCGTTTTTGAAGAAGATGTATTCATTGAATCATCATAACTTATAGATTCACCACATGAAAATGTAGTGATACCAATTAAAATAAATGCACAATTTCTTGTAAATGTTTTCATAATAGAGTTGTTTTTCGTGAAAGTAGATAAAAAAGAGACTATTTCTACAAGATTTTAAATAAAAATACTGTAATTCAGTGTTTTATTTCACTTTGAATTCAGAAGTTTTGTGGAATGTTATATCCGGATAATCTCTTTCGGCCATTTCTAATAAGAAAGGTGTTTCAGCTAAAAATACTAGATTATCGTCTTTGTCTTTAGCAATGTTTCCTATTTTAGCCTTCAGGAAATTATCAAGTTGTGTTTGCCTATCAGATGTAATCCAACATGCTTTATGAAAATTGAGAGGTGTAAAAGAACATTTGGCACCATATTCATGTGTTAAGCGATGAAGAATAACATCAAACTGCAGTTGACCAACAGTCCCAACAATTTTACGACTTCCTGGTTCCTGTATAAATAATTGAGCCACTCCTTCGTCCATCAACTGACGAATACCTTTATCCAACTGTTTGGATTTCATAGGGTCATCATTTCTTAATTCTTGGAATATTTCAGGTGAGAAAGAAGGTATTCCTACAAAATTCATGTCGGTACCCTCTGTGAGGGTATCACCAATTTTAAAGTTTCCAGTATCGTAGAGTCCAACAACATCTCCAGGAAAGGCTTCATCCACAACACTTTTGTCTTTCGCCATAAAAGAGGTTGGGTTTGGGAATTTGAGTTTTTTTCCTTTTCTAACATGTTTGTAGAAGGTATTTCTCTCAAATTTTCCAGAAACAATTCTTAAAAAAGCAATGCGATCACGGTGTTTAGGGTCTAAATTGGCATGTATTTTAAATACAAATCCCGAAAACTTATTATCTGAAGGCTCGATAAATTTAATATCTGTGTCACGTCCTCTGGGAGATGGAGAAATTTCAACAAAGGTATGAAGCAACTCTTTTACACCAAAGTTGTTTACTGCTGAACCAAAAAACACGGGTGCAACTTCTCCCGATAAGTATGTTTTTTGATCAAAATTATCGTAGACACCATTTATTAACTCAACTTCCTCTCTTAGTTCATTTGCAAATTTTTCACCTACAATTTCGTCCAGCTGAGGGTCAGACAAGTCGTTGAATTTCATTAAAACATCCTCAATTTTTGTCTTGTTTGCGTGAAACAGATTTAGTTCCTTATCATACAAATTATAAACGCCTTTAAAATCTTCACCATCACCAATCGGCCATGTTAAAGGGCGTACTTTAATATCTAATTTCTCCTCTATCTCATCCAGTAAATCAAATGGGTCTTTGCCAAATCGATCCATTTTATTAATAAACACAATAACAGGAGTATTACGCATGCGACAAACTTCCATTAATTTTTCAGTCTGACTTTCAACACCGTTGGCATTATCAATTACAAGAATAACACTATCAACTGCAGTAAGTGTTCTGTACGTATCTTCCGCGAAGTCCTTATGACCAGGGGTGTCTAGAATGTTAATTTGTTTATTCAAATATTCAAACGCCATAACAGATGTGGCAACAGAAATTCCACGTTGTTTTTCAATTTCCATAAAATCGGAAGTAGCAGTTTTTTTTATTTTATTGTTTTTTACTGCTCCAGCTGACTGTATAGCACCACCAAATAATAACAACTTCTCTGTTAAAGTGGTTTTACCAGCATCGGGGTGAGATATAATACCAAAGGTACGTCTTTTTTCTACTGCCTCTTTATTTGTCATAAAACGTATGGAATTGAACGTGTAAAACTAAGCCTTGCTCGAAATTTGGTGCAAATGTACGGACATTTTATTAGTTTTGTCGTTCTATGCGCTCAAATTTAAGCTTTAAATTACTATTATTCTTAGTTGTTTCTGTTCTATTGATGAACTTTTCAGACAATCCTCCAAAAGATGAAAATCAAACATCTTTACTTCATGAGTGGCAGCAATTAGTTTACTCGAATTATGCTTGTTTAAATGATACATCACTGAATGTAGAGGCGTTCAGACAGGGGTTGCATGGATTTTTTGAATTACGTGCACAAGAAAAAATATCAAATGAGAAGTTCTTAACAATTGTTGATTTTACGCAACATTCTTCAAAAAAGAGAATGTATGTAATCGATATGGAGAGTTTTGAAATTGTATATAAGTCATTATGTTCTCATGGTAAAAATACAGGTGGAGCAGAGGCGAAACATTTTTCAAATAAGGTAGGTAGTTTGCAGAGTAGTTTAGGATTTTATATCGCTCAAGAAATATATAGTGGTAAATTTGATTTAGCTATGCGATTGGATGGTCTAGAGTATTGTAATTACAATGCGCGAGATCGTGGAATAGTTGTTCACGGCGCTAAATATGCAAACCCTGAATTTATGAAGAAAAACGACAATGTGTTAGGTAGAAGTTATGGTTGTCCTGCACTTCCTGAGAATCAGGCTGAGAATATAATTACTGCAATTAAAGGGGGGTCTTGTTTTTTCATATATGCTGAAAACAAACATTATAAAAAGCGTTCAAAAATCTTAAACAACTTTGATTTTCTAACGAGAATTTTTGATTGAATCTTCCAAGATTTTTAAAACTGATATTAATCAGTGCTTATACCTACAATTTATCATTCTTTCTACTCTTCTTAATAACGATTTTTGTGCTCAATGGAAGCACGCTTACTCTATATCAGAGAAAATGAAATGAACACTAAACTTTCACGCATCTTAAATGCTGTTAGAGCGAAGGATGTTCGATTTTTTATTTTGGTCGAAATAAAACCAATTCAGGATGATTCCATGCCTATGATTAATGGATTGAAGGAGATTAGATTAAACAAGGTTAAAGATAAAATTGAAGATTGGTTTAACGAAAATCTTTCAAACGACATAAACTTTGAGTTATCTGTATTTGAAGGAAAACCGAGTAAAGAAAAACCGCCAACCAGCTTGAAAGGAATTAATAAGCTCTTCGTATTTGTTGATACTTCTAATGATATTCGAATTGTTCCCTTTTTAAAAGCTCAGTTGAACCCTGAAGAAATTGTGTTTTTCCAGATAAACGACCTGGAAAAAATAGATCTACCGTAGAGAAATTAATTGGATTAATTCTTTATTTTACAAATATGTGTAGAAAATATTCTACATTTATTGAAAATTGTGAACTTTTTAGAGATTATGGTGTTGTGATAAAAAGCAAAAGAAGAGTAAGTTTACTATGTGCAAATCTGTTTTATTAATAGTTGATGATGAACCCGATATACGAGCTTTATGTTCCTCTATCGTGAAAAGATCTTTTGATTTTGAAGTTTGTGAAGCTAGTTCACTTTCTGAATCAAAGAAAATGCTGAATTCAATTATCCCAGATTTTGTTCTGCTAGATTTACATCTCCAAGATGGAGTAGGCTTTGACTTAGTTCCTTTTCTAATGAAGGCAAACCCTAAGGTTAAGATTTTGATTGTGACAGCTTATAATCAATGTTATGAGAAGAAAACAGCTACAGACCTTGGAGCTTTCGGATTACTTGGAAAACCATTTAAATCTCAAGATTTAATCGAAAGGATTGAAGCGATGAGTTCCTAACTAAAAAATGAAGGTTGGAAAAGATACTAATTATAGACGATGATGTAGACATTTGTGCGCTACTAAAGCGATTTCTAGAACGTAATGGTTATGAGGTAACAACTTCTTTTAAAGGTCAGGAAGGGGTACATCAATTCAAGAACAATGATTTTGATGTAGTTCTAACGGATTTTAGATTACCAGATTTGGATGGAATCGAAGTGCTTAAATCAATAAAAAAAATTAAACCCAATATTCCAGTTATTGTCATTACAGGGTATTCAGATGTTGGACAAGCTGTAAAAGTAATTCGATTAGGAGCATTTGAATATGTGACTAAACCCATTTTTCCAGAAGAAATTTTAATGCTAATAAAAGATGCACTGAATTTGAAATCGGATTCCACTGAGAGAGATATTTCAAGTAAACGGGGGGATGAAAAGTTTAAAAAGTCTAAAAAACATCATTTATCGAATACAAGTGATTACGTTTTTGGAAAAAGTCCCCACGCAAAAAGAGTTCAAAACTTAATTGAATTGGTTGCGCCCACCGATATGACTGTAGTCATTTTAGGAGCTAGTGGTACAGGAAAGGAAGTTGCCGCAAGAATGATACACAGAAACTCTATAAGAAAAGAGAAACCTTTTGTTGCCGTCGATTGTGGTGCTTTGCCAAAGGAGTTGGCAGCGAGTGAATTGTTTGGACATGAGAAAGGAGCTTTTACAGGCGCTGTTTCTGCAAAGAAAGGTCATTTTGAAATGGCGAACGGGGGGACTCTTTTTTTGGATGAAATAGGAAATTTGACCTATGAAAATCAGATTAAGTTGTTGCGTGTATTGCAAGAAAGAGTAATTCGTAGAATGGGTAGTGAAAAAGATATCCCTGTTGATGTTAGAATTATTGTAGCAACTAACGAAGACTTGAAAAACGCTATGCGAAGGGGGGAGTTTAGAGAAGATATTTACTTTAGAATAAACGAATTTAATATAGACCTTCCGTCTGTAAAAGAAAATAAAGAAGATTTAGAGGAGTATTTAGATTTCTTTTTAGAAAAATCTAATCAAGAATTGAATAAAAAAATCAGTAAAATCGATCAATCGGTAATTGAGGCTTTCAGAAAATATTCATGGCCTGGAAATATTAGAGAGATTAAAAATGTTGTCAAACGTTTGGTTTTACTAACTAATGGTCAAGTTATCACTAAAGATGCACTTCCTCCTGAATTTTTAAACGCTAGTTTAGTTCGAAGTGATAATTCAGCAGATCAGAACATTTTTAACCTTAAGACTGTTGTTGAACAAGCGGAATCAGAAGCTATCTTAAGAGCCTTAAAAGCAACGAACTACAATAAAAGTAAATGTGCCGAGCTTTTAGGAGTGGATCGAAAAACGTTATACAATAAAATGAATGCTTACGGATTAATTAATTAAAATGATAAAAAAGAAATTAAGTTATTACAATTATTTTCTGATACTATCATTGGTATTGATTGCAGGTTACATGGTAACTTCTATACTGTTTTTAAATCGAACAAATTCTTCTGGCCTAGAAGCAGAAAGTTATGGTAAAACGGTAGAGCAATCTAATGCAATTATTCAACAAGTTTATGCCATGGAAGCCTCGGCTTATGGATACCTACTGACAGACTCAAAAAAATCTTATAATGAGTTTATAGATAATAAGAATGCATTGTATGAGTACTTTAAAAGTCTCCACTCGCATTGCCATGATTTTCAGGTTGGTGAAAAACAATCACATCACTTAAAAGAGTTACTTGGGGTTCGAATAGCAACTTTAGAGAAATTAATTTTAAGAGATACCTTGCATAACTTGGATAATCGTATTCGTATTTCATTTTTGGATGAAGGCAAAAAACAAACAGATAGTATAGTCTCAAGTTTGGAAGATATTAGGCATCAAAGTGAACTAAAGCAAAGTGAAAACCGATTAAAAGCTATAGAAGCGAATGAAAATGCGATGTTTATGCTTTCTTTTTTTGGAGTGGTGATGTTGTTCATTGTATTTATCAGTTTTACTAAAATGAAAAAAGAGATTTTAGCGAACGAAAAAAACACCGCCGAAATAAATCAAATCAATGTCGAATTGAAATCAATGAATGAGAACTTGGAAAATTTCGCTTACGTTGCTTCACATGATTTAAATGAGCCGCTAAGGAAAATTAGAACTTTTGGAGATTTGATTAAAAGTGAATTAGAGCACGATGAATATGACAAAGAGCTAATTATTTCTCACTTGAGTCGAATGCAGGATGCTTCAAAAAGAATGCAGCAGCTTATTCACGATTTATTATCCTATTCCAGGGTGTCAAGACAATATGAATTAGCAGATAGAATCAATTTAAATGAGGTTGTCAACTCTGTTTTGATTGATCTTGAAGTACCCATCAATGAATTGCACGCTGAAGTTGTTATTAAGAAATTGCCAGACAATATTAGAGCGGATACCATTCAAATGAGACAATTATTTCAAAACTTAATTAGCAATGCGCTTAAGTTTCATAGTCCGAATATGAGGCCTAAGATTATTATTGAAGCGACAGAGGTTGATGTATCAGAATTACCTAGTGAGGAGATTAAAGTAAATGGTCACAATCAGTATTGGAAGATATCGATCTCTGACAACGGCATTGGATTTGAACAAAAATTTGCAGAAAAAATATTTGCCGTTTTTCAACGACTTCATGGTAGATCAAATTTTGAAGGGACAGGTATAGGGTTATCGATTTGTAAAAAGATATGTGAAAACCATATGGGAGGAATTACAGCTATTTCAAAAGAAGGAGAAGGAGCTGCATTTTTTGTATTTTTACCTAGAAACGAGCATTCATGAGTGTAAAAGTTTTAATAATTGAGGATGATGAGGATGATTTTGTGATCTTAAAGCATTTTCTTTCTAAAATCAGAACCGAAGATTATGATGTTTATTGGTGTAACGACTTTGATGAGGCCGAAGGAGAAATTCTTAAAGACCAACATGACATTTATCTAATTGATCATTTCTTAGGAAAAGGTGAGGGGATTGAGATTATTGAAAAAATTCGTCAACGTAATATTTTAAAACCACTAATACTTTTAACGGGAGCAGGGAATTTTAACGTAGATGAGAAAGCCATGGAAAAAGGCGCTTCGGATTTTATCGTCAAGAAAGAAATACGATCTGATACGCTTGAACGATCACTTAGATACGCCGTTGAGCGTTATAATCAACAACTTTATATTCGCGGGCAGGAAAAGAAGTATAGGAGTCTTTTTGAGTTGAGCATGGAGCCAATTCTCATTTTGAATAAAAGCTATGAAGTACTTGAATTCAACGCTGCATTTCACGAAATTTTCAAGCATCAGGAAAGTGAGAAACATCACTTGACAGAACTTACCTTTAAAGAACTGTTTAAGTATAATTTCGACTTTGAAGCGATTAAACAGAAGCTTGAGAAAGATGGATATATTCAAGGGTTTAAAACGACCATGCTCGATGGCAAGAAAGATTTGATTGTCATTTTATCAATTGCTCATCTACCAGGTGACACCGAATTGTCTCAGGGTTCTTTTCATGTTGCGATCAGTGATGTTTCAAAGCTGATGGAGAAAGAAAATGAACTGCAAAAGCTAGAAAAATTGAGCATGTCTGGAAGAATGGCAAGAATGATTGCTCATGAAGTAAGAAACCCACTAACCAATATAAATTTAGCGCTTGGGGAGTTATCAGAGATTAATGATGGTAATGAAGAAGCGCAAACATTTGAATCTATGATTAGTAGAAATGCAAAACGTATTTCTACGCTAATTGATGATTTATTAAAATCAGCGCGTCCACCTGATTTAGAGCTCGTTCACTCTAATCTTCAAGAAATTGTTAATTCTGCTATTGAATTTTGTCAGGATAGAATTGAGTTACTCGATATTCATTTAACAAAAGATTTTTCAGAAGAGATTATTGAAGGTGAATGGGATCCTGAGAAATTAAAAATTGCATTGGTAAATATTATGATTAATGCTATCGAGGCAATGAGTGAAACAACAAAACCTTCATTAGAAATTTCGGTTCGAATAGAAAATGAAAACAAAACCAAAGTAATTTTTATTAAAGATAATGGTAAAGGCATGGATGAAGATACTCAAAATAGCTTGTACGATCCACTTTTTACAAATCGTAAAAATGGCATGGGACTAGGAATGACCGCAACTTTAAATATAATAAGCATGCACAAAGGAAAAATTCAAGTTCAATCTGAAGTTGGTCAAGGAACTGCTTTTAAAATATTGCTTTAGTGCTTTTTAAGCATGAAGCTAGCGTATTTCTCCAGTTTAGGAATCGTTTTTATTTGCAAAGCAATAATTAAGATAATTCCTAGTAATCCTGGCACAACGTATCTAACGATTGCTCCAACTACTGGTGTTGTCCAACCTACAATCAAGTAAATCATAAAAGAGAAAATCATGAGTGAAAAAAACATTCTATTCTCTTTGGAATTAAGCTTACGAGGAAAAATAAAAATAGCTAAAATTAACCCGAGTAAGATAATAACATTCTCAATGAAGGCAGAGTATTGCAGCCAACTCGAATTTTTATTGGGAACAGGTCGAATAAATGTATTAAAAAGTACTTCAGGAATCATTTTAATCATTTTAGCTCCACTCTCTTTGATTGGAGTGATTGGAATTCCACTTCCAGCTTTACTCATTCTAACACCGATGCGATAGGTTTCCCCCACATTTGTCAGTTGAATAGGGTTACGTTTAAAATTATTATCTATTCTCATGTGGAATGCACCAACAGGTTTGATGAGAGTCGCTTGATTTCCTTCTATTTTAAAGTGATTTCTATTTACGTAATAAATGTAAAAATAATGTTCACTATCTTCAAATAGATACAAACCACCATCCCTCACATTCATGAAATTTTCCTGTTGTTTTGAAATTAAATATACTCCCTTGTTTAAAAATCCTGTATAAAAGAGCGTTCCAAAACCTAAGGCACCGTATATGAAAGCGTTTAGAATTTGTGATTTTGTAATTCTACTGAAAACCCAATAAAAGAGCAATGCGGCAAACAAACATATAAAAACGTATGGCTTGAAGCTTATCAATAAAAGACCTCCAAGTAAATATCTCCAAGTTTTACGCTTTGTACTGATATTGTCAAATGCTGCTCGAAGAACTAAGCACAGGCCTAAAATCATTAAAGGTTCTTTTATTATACTACTACTCCAAAATGCAATGCTTGGTGTAAGTGTCATAAGCATCAGTAAAAATCCTTTTGGTAGCTTAGAGTGTTTTTTAATAAATTGATATAGGTCCAAACCACCTAGAAAAGAAGCCAAACTAAATAGTAAAAAGTGAATCACCACTTGGCCGTTACTTATAAATAATAGAATAGAATTCACTCTAATTACATTTCTAGAGTCGTTGGGAAGTACTTTGCTTCCTGCATTCCAATGGTCTGTCGAAGCAAGATATTTATTTATAAATGCAGGGTCATTATCAAGACCAAATAAAAATTTGAAATAATCGGAGGGAGATTGATGAAAAACAGCTTTAAGGGTCTTTGATTCTTGAAAAAATCGCCCAGCATCTGCTGTTAATTCTCCTCCACCGTAATAAAAAGTATATACATATAAAAAGAATAGTGCTACAAGAGATTTAATAGCGAAAAAACCAGGCAACACAAACGACTTAAACTCTGTTAAACATTTACGATTTAAGTACCAAGTCAGTGAAAAGGTTAACAGTATGTATAGTATTAGTATTGAGGATCCCAACAAAAATTGATTTTCACAAATGTAGCAAACTATTTTAGAATGTGATTCTATTTAAATGCGAATTAACTCCCATAAATTATTACCATGTCAGCTTCATAATTCAATAAATAATTTTACTATAACACGGATTTTATTTGAATTAGAGTCAGTAAGATAGAAGGAGGCTACTTTTATTTTTCTTTAGTGTAATAGATAAAAGCCTCTGTTTAACTCGATTCTATTATACCTTTATAAGTCTAACTCATTCAGAACTAAAAAAATATAATATTCATTTTTTTATTAGGTTAATTCAATCCACTATTGTATGTTTGTACTTTATTTTTAATTTATATTATTATGCCACAAGGAACAGTTAAGTTTTTTAACTCAGAAAAAGGATTCGGGTTTATTGTACCAGAAGAATCAGGAAACGATGTATTTGTACATGCAAACGGTTTGATCGACGAAGTTCGTGAAGACGACAAAGTAGAATACGAAGTAGAACAAGGAAGAAAAGGATTAAACGCCGTAAACGTAAAAGTACTCGGTTAGTATAAATTTATTTTGGAGTTCAAAAAAGCCATTCGTCATTGACGAGTGGCTTTTTTTATTCCCAATTACCAACCATAACCTTAAAATATTCGTGTTATAAATACACTTACCAATATTTTTAAATATGATTCTATTTTTGTCTTTTCTATTGTTTATTATGATTTCGTCACTTGTTTTGAAACGCATTGAAAATAGGTCACTTAATAAAACAATAGTAAGGAAAGAGGACGAGTCAGAGGCATGAATTTATGCCAACCTAAAACTTTCTAAGATTCAGCTTTTTGTTTAATCTTATCATTCGCTGAATGATTAATCTTGAATCTTTGTCTTCTGTATGGTATTCTATTGCTTCTTTCCAATTTTTTATTGATTCGTTTGACATCATTTTGTTGATATAGCCATAGCCTCGAAAACAACCATTTTCAATAAGAACCAAACTGATCTCTTCTTTTGATCTACCGCTTTCAACAATAAAGAAGCTATCCGTTTCAAAGTTTAACTTTTCAAAAATGGCTTCAACCCTTTGGTTGTATTCTTCAACAGGTTCTTCGCCTATACAAGCGCCGTTACATTCTTTAATGTGGTAATTGAAACAAGCAGAGCTTGTAGGGTACAATCCGACTAGTTTTTTACACAGTTTATATTGATCCTGACAATATTCTAAAAATCGATTTGATTCAATTTTTGAGGAAAAAGTAGTGAGAGGTGGATTGTTTTTATTCTTTACTCGGTCAATAACAAGGTTGATATAACCCTTTCCATCAAGAAATGTATATAGTCCAAAAGGAAATTGGTCCTTTCTAAGAGCTCTGTTGTATCGAGGTTTGAATTTTTTAATTAATGAAGACTCTTTCAGTAGAGCTATTGTTTCTGAGCCTGTAAGCTCATATTCTACTCGAATTAACTCTTCTCTCATCGTAACACCTTTTTTTGAACTATTGTTTTTCAAGTGTTGCATAACACGGCTTCGAATGTTTTTACTTTTTCCAATATAGATGAGCGAATTATCCTCATTGTAAAATTTGTAGATGCCCGTTCGCTTTGGTAATTCATCTATTGTTTGTAAATCTAACCCGGGATGTAAGTGCTTGGGTTGAATGTCTTTTTGAATAAACTTCTTTAAATCATCACTACTTTTCCGATATAATAATTGGAAAAGTTTGACAGTTGCTAAAGCGTCTCCTGCTGCTCGATGTCTGTTTTCTAAATGGATGTCAAGGTCATTTGTAATCTTCCCTAGACTGTAAGATGCATGACCAGGAATCATGTATCGAGTACTTCTAACAGTACACAAATGTTCCTTTCTGAAATCATACCCCAAATTGTTGTATTCTGAGCGTAAAACATTATAGTCAAACCCAACGTTATGAGCAACAAACACTGCATCACCAATAAACTCGATGATTTCCTTGGCTACTTCAAAAAAGCGAGGAGCTCCTTGCACCATCTCATCATTAATCCCGGTAAGTCGTGTTATAAAAGGAGGTATAGTTTGTTCTGGATTGATTAGACTAGAGTATTCATCAATGATTTTATCGCCGTCTGTTAGGTAAATTGCTATTTCAGTGATTTTAGTAGACTTTGTACTTCCTCCTGTCGTCTCCAAATCTGTTATTGCAAATACCATTATACAAAAATACTACTTCTGAAATTTAATTAAAGAAAGATAATTGCAATTATTTACTAATTCTATCGGGCTATACAAGTATATGTGACTTTCGGTTCTGAATTTTATATCTACATTAAATGGGATTAACTATATTTACCATGAATTAAATTAGAATTAGTATGGCAAACATAAGAGATTTGAAAAAAGAAGTAAACAACATGGTTTATGACGTAGTTGATGAATGTTATAGCATTCAACTATTTGATGAGTCGAAAAAGAAAGATACAGATGAGTTTATCGATGAGGTAGCTGATTTTCAAGAAGAAGTAATGACCGAAATCAATAAAGCAACTTCAAAAAAAGAGTTCTCAGTTATTCGTCAAAATGCGGAGAAAAAAGCAGAAGAATGGGTGAAGAAATTGAATAAATTACAAAAGTAATTAGAAACCGTATACCCAAGGAATCATAAAAGTGGCGATTGCCCAAAACAGTATGTTTAGAAGTGTCCCCACCTTAAGAAAGTCTATGAATTTATATTTCCCTGCACTGTAAACCATAGTGTTTGTCTGGTAACCAATCGGAGTTATAAAACTCGCTGATCCAGCAAACGCAATAGCCATAATAAATGGTATTGGGCTTAAGTCAAGACTATTTGCTGCAACAATACTAATTGGTGTAAATAACGCTACTGCAGCATTGTTAGAAATTATCGATGTCAGTAATGAAGTAGAAATATAAAGTCCAGATACAATTGCTATGGGGCCCCATTGCTGTAAGTTATTGATTACTGATTCTGCAAACATCACATCCAATCCAGTATTTTGCATTGCAACTCCTAAACTTAGTGAACCAGCAAGTAAGAATATAACTTGCCAATCTATCGCTTGATAAATCTCTTTCATTTTAAGTATCTTCAATATAGCTAATAATGAAACACCTAAAATGGCAGCTGTCATTATATGAAGAATTCCTAGACTTGCTGTAAGAACAATTCCGAATATTACTGCTGTAACTATGTAGAAATCTTGTTTGTTAAAAGAGTTGATTTTTGTTTCTGATAAAAGTGCAAAGTGAGCATCGGTACCTGTTTCTTTTTGACGTAATTTATCGATATATTTATTTTTTGTTTCCGCTAAAATTATATCACCGGCTTTTAAACTTATTTCACCTAGATTTTCGTTAAGTACTCCACGTCGTTGTTTTACTCCAAGTGGTACAGATCTAAATCGTTCCTTAAAATCAACTTCTTTTAAGCGTGAACCTATTAATGGAGAGTTTGCAACTATGATCAACTCAACTAAGGTTGAATCTTTAGAATCACTAGTAGCGTCCCCCATTTTCACAGTAAAATACTCCTTTCTTTTTACCCATTCTTTAAGATTCTGAATTTGATTAGAGTCACCTCTTACTTTTAGCGTGTCTCCCTCTTTTAATTCAAATTCTTCATGTGGAACAGCAAAACTTTTTCCACTGCGATTTATGTGAATGATATCAATACCAATTTCTGTCAATATTGAAATAGGTAAGTTATTGTTATTAGTTGTTCGTTCGATTAACTGTAATTCGGTGAGAAATTTTTTAACATTGAACTTTTTATCAAGATCTTTTTCTTCAACTTTTTTAGGAAGAAGACGATTACCGATGAATAGCATATATAAAATACCCACTACTAAAAAAACGATTCCAATTGGTGTCATTTGAAACATGGAAATTGACTCAAGACCTTCATGTTCGGCAATACCACTAACGAGCATATTTGTAGAAGTACCTACCAATGTACAGGTACCTCCAAAAATGGACGCAAAAGATAACGGGATAAGCATTTTTTTTGGGTTCTGACCTGAAGCGTTGGCAACTTGAATGATTACTGGAATAAACACTGCTACAACCGGCGTATTATTTATAAAAGCTGAAATAAAGGCAATTAATATCATCATCAGCACCATGCCTTGATTGAAATTCCTTTTAAATACTTTTGAAAGCCGATGGGCTAAAAATTGCAATGCCCCTGTTTTGAGCATTGCCGCACTTATTACAAACATGAATGCAACTGTGATTGTTGCCGTGTTTCCAAAACCCTCAACGCCTTCTTCAGGGGAAATGACACCAGTTAGAACAAGTGAAGTGATGATAAGTATGGCTACCAGATCTATACTTAAGAGTTCTGTAACAAACAAAATTACCGCAAGGATAATGATGATAAGTGTAGTAATACTATAAAAATCCATAGTTTTCAGATTTTGAAAATATTATCTTATTTTGTTACTCTTAGGTCTTAAAATAATAAATATTTACATAAGTCTTATGAAATACTATTTTTCTCGATCTTTTTTTAGAAGTATTTTGAAACTAAACTTATCCAATAAAGGCTGTTGAGTTGCATATACCGAATTACGACCTGATATTATAAATGCCGAAGCACAAGCTAAGGTATAATAAGTTGCTCCTTCAATTCCAAATAGTTCGATCCCCATAAACATACAGGCAATTGGCGTGTTTGTAGCTGCTCCAAAAACAGAAATAAATCCTAGTCCTGCTAAAAGAGACATGGGTAGTGGAACAAACCAAATTAGAATATTTCCAAGTGTTGCACCAATAAAGAACAAAGGTGTTGCTTCACCTCCTTTAAAACCAGCACCGAGTGTGAAAGCTGTAAGTAATAATTTAATAACAAAGTCGTAGTTCGTTTGAAGATTTAAAAATGAATCAGAAATTGTTGGAATTCCTAATCCAAGGTATTTGGTACTACCCAATAGCAAAACAACAATGACTATTACAATTCCTCCAATGAATGGGCGTAGATAAGGGAATGGGATAAAATTAAAAAGTTTTGTAAAGCCAATTTTTGACCAACTAAAGAGTAATGCAGCGAGACCAAATAGAACACCCACAAAAATGGTCCAAACTGCATTGATGAATGAGAAATCTGGAATAATCGTAATACTGTACTGTGTATGTCCAACGCTCCACAAACCTGTGCAAATGAAATGCGCCAAATAAGAACTGAGAATGGCCAGTAGAATTGTTGTAATAGAGTATTTTCGATCTCTGGCAAATTCAAAAGCAAAAACTGCTCCTGCAATGGGTGTTCCGAATACGGCTCCAAATCCTGCTGATACTCCCATTCTAAGAAGTCTTTTTCTGTGAAAACGCGTCCACTTAAATAGAATCTGTGCTTGATCAGCGATTGCTCCACCCATTTGAACAGCTGTTCCCTCTCGACCAGCGGATCCACCGAAAAGATGGGTTACAATAGTTCCGAAAAGTACTAGAGGAGCCATTTTCCAATGCAAGTATTTCTTAGGGCGATCCATTTCTGTAATCAAACGATTGTTTCCTCCTTCAACTCCTTTGGATAAGTAATAGTAAGTTAGTCCTATGGCTAGACCACCAAGTGGCAGTAGAATAACCCAATAGAAATTGTTTTCCCGTTCTTGTGTAACAAAATTAAGTGCTTCAAGAAAGAAGGCAGAAATTGAGCCTACAACAAACGATATAAGAATTGTGATGAATATCCAACTGGCAATTTTTTTTATTTTTTCTTGCATAATAACTCTATTGAAAAGTACATTTCAAATTCTAGAAGTCATCAGCCCCCAGTGGAGCAGTTCAAGGCAGACATCATTGCCAATATTTAAAACAAATTTACTAGAAATATCGTAATTATTCTTTATTCTCCATTTCGTTTGTCATTGGAGTAACGTAGCTCATGGTTTTTTCATCGAATATAAAAAAGACAAAGAGCTTATCCGTTGACACAATTTGGTCTGGCGTGTAGTTGTTTATATTTTCAATTTCTGAAGGATTATAACCTGGGATTTCACCGTAATACAAAGCAATATCCTTGGCTAATCGAACTGGACTGTCTCTATGTTGAATAGCGTAAACTTCTGGATTAGGCTCTCCAATACTATCGTATACAGGACAGTTAAAAGTAAGGAAAACTCTGTCATTGCGTACGGTGTAGTAGTTTCGATGTACGCTATTTTTTATTCTATAATCTACATAAAAATCTTTCTGAGAAGGAGTTGTTATTACTTCAAAATCAAGTTCCAAAGGATATTCTGCACTGGATCCGACATTTGGTGTTGAAATGAATTTATCATATTTACCTAAATAAACAAACACGTTATTGTATGGTCCAGTAAAACCTATTCTTTTTAAAAAGTCATAATTGTCATTCTTTTTCGCTCTTTCAAAAGCCCATTGTTTACGGTTTACTAAAATTATAGCGTCCTCTAACGTATCTCTATCTATTTTAGCTTTATGAATCTGAATGTTATATTTTTCTGAAGCATTAATCTTTAGTTCTGCTTCAACTGCACGTTTAGCTCGTTCTTCGAAACTGAGGTTTGTTTCTTTTTCCTTTTTCGAAATTTTGGATTCACTAACTTCTGATTTGCATGAAGTGTGAAATAATGCAAGTATTAAAAAGACAAGTGGAAAAAAGAAATTAGATTTTTTCAAGTACATATTCTATAAGTTCTAAAATTTTGGTGCTGTAATTTTTTGTAAATTCTTTTTTTCTGCGATTTGCTAATCCTAAACAAATGGCTGTTGATTCATGACCTAAGGATGAGGATAGCGCAAAGAGAGCAGAACACTCCATCTCCAAGTTTGAAAAGCGAAACGATTTATATTTAAAATCGTGAAAAGAATCCAACATGTTTGGAACTGTTAATGGAAGCCTTAGTTTCCTACCTTGTGGACCGTAAAATCCAGAACTTGTGACTGTAATTCCCTCTTTGATATGTGCTGCTCTCAAGCGTTGATTTATTTGCTCTGAAGCTGGTGTGATATATGGGACAACTCCATTTGGTAAACTCACTTTAGATTTTATTTCATTCAGTAAATCTATGGTGTCGGGATTCTCTTTTAATTCATAGAAATGCCCAACATTATCAATTCCCATAGCATGAGATGACAGAATAAAGCTATCAACAGGGATTTCATCTTGTAAAATTCCGCAAGTGCCAACTCGAATAATTTCAAGCGTCGTTTTTTCGTTTTTAACTGTTCTTGTCTCCAGATCAATATTAACTAGAGCATCTAATTCGTTTAGGACAATATCTACATTGTCTGTACCAATACCCGTTGATACAACAGAGATATTCTTTCCTTTATAAATACCTGTATGACAAGCAAACTCACGATGCTGACTCTTGTGTGTAATGGTGTCGAAGTAATTTGATACTGTTTCAACTCTGTTTTGGTCACCGACGATGATCACCTTATGCGCAAGGTCTTCTGGTCGAATGCCTAAATGATACACTTCTCCTTCGGGAGTCAGTACTAGTTCGGATGGTAAAAAATCTGCCATAAAAACAAAAATAGCCACAAGTATTGTAACTTGCAGCTATTTAACGTTAAATATTTCTAATCCATTCAAATAATCTATGGGCTTAGTTGTTGACGCTGCCAAATACTTTTGTAAGTAAATCAGTTACACGAGCAGCTGGATCTTTTCTTATCTTATTTTCTTCTTTTTCAACCATTATGAATAATCCGTCAATTGCTTTTTCCGTAACATATTCATTCAAGTCTGTATTTACAGGATCTCCGCCAGTAAATTTTACAGCTTGGTTATATTTTGTCATAACCGGATTCCAATATTCTGTAAGTTTTACTTTTTCAATTGATTCTTGAACTTTCGGTGAAAAAGCTTCAACTAGTTGTGCTGTAGTTTTTTTACGAAGAAAATCAGTAGCTGCACCTTCACCATCGTTTAAGATTGCAAATCCATCTTGGACAGACATGTTTTTAATGGCATCAATAAATATAGGTGTTGCTTCTTTTGCCGCATCTTCAGCTGCACGATTTAAAGTAGTAACAATTTTATCTACTTGTCCATCTAGTCCCCATTCCAATGCTTTTTCTTTCATTCTTTCGGCACTTGGAGGAAATGGTAATTTTATTTGTTGATTCCCCATAAATCCATCTGTTACAGAGGTAACATCAACAGCATTTCTGATTCCAACTGTTAGCGCTTCTTTTAGCCCAGAAACCACTTCTTGATTTGTTAACTTTGGTGCACTTTCATTACCTCCAGTAGAAGTTGTATCTAATACAGTATTAGCAGTATCACTCAATACATCACAGCTAGGAGCTACAAAAATGAACCCTGACAATAACACTATTTGTAAAACTTTTTTCATTTCTTTTCTATTTTTATCAAACATACGAATAATTTTACTGTTTTATTTCAAAAGTTATACCAAATTATGCAAGCAGCAATAATTACAATCGGAGATGAATTATTAATTGGTCAAACATTGAACACAAATGCAGCGTGGATAGGTCAAGAGTTGAGTAATCAAGGGATTAGGATTTATCGTTCAATAACTATTCGAGATGAAAGAAAAGACATATTAGATGTTGTGGATGACTATATGAATGAAGCAGATCTGATTATTGTTACAGGAGGGCTTGGTCCAACCAAGGATGATATTACAAAGGAAACACTATGTGATTATTTCGAGACTACTCTGGAGTTGAATGACCGTGTTTTGAATCGGATAAAGAAATATTTTGAAGCGAGAGGAAAAGAAATGTTACCAAGTAATATCCAACAAGCTGAACTTCCAAAAGGAGCTATTATTTTAGATAACAATCACGGAACAGCTTCAGGTATGTGGTTTGAAAAAGGGGGGAAGGTATTGGTTTCAATCCCTGGAGTTCCTTATGAAATGAAGGCGATAATGAATGAAGAGGTTCTGCCTCGGTCAAAAGCAAAATTTGGAGTTACTGGAAACTATCATCAAACTTTAATGACCCAAGGTGTAGGAGAATCATTTCTTGCGGATCAAATTAAAGATTGGGAAGATAGAATTTATGGTGATGATTTGTTTTTAGCGTACTTGCCTTCACCAGGTATTGTCAAGTTAAGATTGACTTCTAAGAATGGCGCTACTGATGCTAAAAAAATTGAAAATTACTTTCATGAACTGCGCGAAAAACTTCCGAAATATGCTTATGGGATGAATGGAGAAACAATTTTTGAAGTTGTAGGAGGTTTACTTCGTAAAAGGGGTAAAACTCTGGGAACTATTGAGAGTTGTACTGGTGGAGGAATAGCAAATGCCTTTATTCAAAAATCGGGTTCTTCTGATTTTTTCCAAGGTGGCTTAGTGACCTACTCGAATGAGCTTAAGGTGAAGCTAGCAAGTGTAGAAAGTGAAACATTAGATACGTATGGAGCAGTTTCAGAAGAGACTGTTAAGGAAATGGCTTTAGGTGGAATGAAAAATTTAAATGTTGATTATTCAATCGCAGTTTCAGGAATTGCAGGCCCTGATGGGGGGACAGAGGAGAAGCCTGTCGGTACCGTTTGGATTGCTGTTGGTTGCCCTGAAGGAGGAGTGATTGCTAAGAAGTTTTTATTTGGAGAACATCGAGGAAGAAACCTGGAAAAGACGCAGCTTTATGCAGCAAATATGCTTAGGAAGGTGTTGTTGAAGGTTGAATAAGTCATTATTTTTGATGCTTGAGAAGTAAAATGAATTTAGCCAAACTGAAACACATGAGTCCATTACCAATGACTACGATGGTTCCTATATGTTTTTTGAAGGATACTCACTAGTTGAATTGAAGTATTCACTTATTCCTTAATAAAGTGAGCAAAAAAAATCCCCAATCGAAATTGAGGATTTTTTAATACTTTGAAAAAGAAGTTACTCTACAATTTCCATTTCTTCAATAAGGTTTGTTGCACCGCCGTACTTATCTACAATGAACAATACGTAACGAATATCACATGATATAGTTCGTTGAATATCCTTCTCAAAGAAGATGTCACCTGACATTGCTTCCCAGTTACCATCGAAAGCTGTACCTATTAACTGACCGTCACCATTAATTACTGGTGAGCCAGAGTTTCCTCCAGTGATATCATTGTTGCTAATAAAGTTTACTGGCATCTCACCTTTTTCATTTGCATATTTTCCAAACTCTTTGTTTTCGTACAGTTCTTTTAGCTTAGGAGCAACATGGAACTCAGGATTGTTAGGGTCCTCTTTTTTCAATCCTTGTTCTAAGGTTGTGTAGATATCATATTTTTTACCTTCTTCAGGAGAATAAGGTAGAACATTCCCATAACTCAATCTTAAAGTACTGTTTGCGTTTGGGTAAAACATTTTGTCCTTATCCATTTCACGGTAACCTTTAACAAACATACGATTCGCTCTATCCAAATCATTTAGTGCTTGCTTATGTTCAGGAATTTCTTGTACTTCTTCGTACTTTTGATTAATTGAAGTAATAAGCTGGTATAGCGGATCTTTTTTCAACTTTTTCAGAGGAAACTCATCTTCTCCCACTTTACTATCAAATTTTTCAAAATTCTCTTTTGAGCCAAAAATGGACTTTTTACGGGCTTTTTTCACGAATTTATCGATTTTACCTTTATCGCCTAATTTTTTGATTTCCTCAGGCATGAATTCTTCTGGTATATCCTGATAGTACATTTTTAATACCTCTGCCAAGAGTTCAAATTCTAAGTCTAAGTTTGCCGTTTCATAAAAATCATTAAGCATTCCTTTAAAATAGGCGTAAACCATTTTAGCTCTTGATTCTTGTTCTTCTTCGATCATCTCTTCAATAAAGCTAAATCTAAAGATATTCAAATTCAAATCAACAGAGTAAATAAATTCTGACTGATATACATTCGTGTAAACATAGTCCTCAGTAACTTTGTAAGAATTCTCTATTTTTTCAAAAACATCTTGATACTCTGGATGTTTGGCTGCAAAAATATTAAACCTTTTTTCTAACTCTCGTTTTTTATCGGCAACTTTATTTTTCTTTAACTGCTCGGTTTGTCCAATAAAGTATTTCCAATAATTCGCTACTTGAGCATATTTCGAAGCATAATTCAATCGAACTTTTGTGCTCTCATCCATATACTTTTTCATTACCTCAAGCTTTTTAGCTCTTACTTCAACTCGTTTTGGCTGTTCTTTATTAATAGCTTGTTCTATACCAAAAGAAGATAAATAACGATCAGTGCTTCCTGGGAAACCAAAAACCATAGCAAAATCTCCTTCTTGATATCCTTTTATAGAAATAGGTAAAGAATACTTTGGGTTGTAAGGTTTGTTATCTTCACTGTATTCTGCTGGTTTGTTATCAGTACCAGCATATATACGGAACATTGAAAAATCCCCAGTGTGTCTTGGATACATCCAGTTGTCCGTATCATGACCAAATTTACCTATTGATTCTGGAGGAGTTCCCGTTAGACGTACATCTTTATACGTTTCTGTAACGAATATATAAAACTCGTTTCCTTCGAAGAAATCACGTACATAAGCTTTGTAATTAGTTCCTTCAATTGCTTCATTTACGAGTTCTTTAGATATCTCGGAAATTTTATCAGCTCTTTCTTGTTCAGTCATTTTATCTGTGAGGTTCTTATTAATCTGTTCTGAAACGTCACCTATAGATATAATAAAAGTAGCTGTAAGTCCTTCAACAGGTATTTCTTCTTCGTGAGACTTCGCCCAGAAACCATTATCCAAATAATTGTTTTCCTCTGTAGATGCACCTGCAATTGCATCATAACCACAGTGATGATTTGTAAGAAGTAGTCCCTTTTTTGATATTACTTCAGCAGTACAAAAACCACCAAACGAAACAATTGCATCTTTAATAGAAGCGTTGTTAATACTGTATATTTCTTCTTTTGTTAAGTTGAGACCATGTTTTTTCATGTCCTCATAGTTCCGTCCTAATAAGAATGGTAACCACATACCTTCATCAGCTCTAGATACATTAGAGAATAAGAAAATAGAAAGTAAAGCAAATGCAAAAAATTGTTTTTTCATAGTTGTTTATAAATATTGGTAATATTAAATATTTAATTTAAAGGTTAGCAAAAATATAAAATTACTCGACTTTACTACTAACTAGATTTAGATTTCTATATAACTTTAAGAGGAATACTGTTTTTTCTTCGATGAATAAAATCTTTACTTGGTTCTGTTTTAAACATTTTTTTATGAAATGTGAATAAGAACTCGCGTTTCTGTTGTGATTAACAAATGGAAATTCTATATTTGCCAGCTATTAAATAATAAACGACATTTCGACTATGCGTAATAAAGGATTTTTTTGGTTTTTCACCATTCTACTAACCGTTGTTAGTATATACCAAATAACATTTTCATTTATAGGAAATAACATTGAAAATGAAGCTGAGAAATTAGCGATTGAAAGAACAGATGAGCTAAAGGAAAAAGCGACTTCATCGAAATTAGATAGTGTAAAACTCCCTAACGGAACTTACGTTAATTTTAAAGAGAACATTGAAGCTTATGATATTGCTAAAGCGGCTTACGTCAATGAGATATTGAAGGGAAAAAATGATGATGAAGTTTTTCTAGGCAATACTTATAATGATGTAAAGGAAAAAAGTATCTCACTAGGGTTAGACCTTAAGGGGGGGATGTCGGTTACATTAGAGTTGTCGATGTCTGACCTTGTTAAGAACGCTGCTCTTAACCCAAGAGATTTAAAGTTTAAAAAACCTTTTGACCAAGCATTAGAGAAATACAATACTGTAGGTGGTGACTTTATTAACTTATTCGCTGAAGCACACGCTGAGTTATATCCAGATCGTGACTTGATTCGTGAATTCTCTACTGAACAAGTGGTTTCAGAAATAACGAATAAGGCGACAAATGATGAGGTGAAGAACTACTTAAGAGGACTTTCTGAAGGAGCTCTTGATGGTGTTGAAACGATTATGGAAAATCGTATTAATCAGTTTGGAGTTGCTCAGCCAAACATCACTCAGGATAATGATAAAAACAGACTTTATATTGAACTTCCTGGTGTTAAGGATCAAGCAACGGTAAGAGACCGTCTACAAAGTACAGCAAACCTTGAGTTTTTTATCGCTATTAAAGGAAATGCAATAGGTGGTTTTTTCAACGACTTACTGGTTGAATCTGATGACTCAGAGGAAGAAAGTCTTGAGGAGTTGTTGGAAGAAGAGGAAGAAGACTCAGCTACTGTTGATAATCAGATTCCTGAAGATTCAACTTTAACAGATTCAGCTGATTCTTTGAATAACGATGATAGTCTTGAAGATTTCTTGTCGGAAGAAGAAGAGGAGGATACAACATCTGCTAAACTATCAGAATTTGGAAGAATGTTTCGTGTAAATATTGGTCAAGACAATCGTTTTAGAGACGTGCCACAACTCGGATATTCTCTTTCTGAAGATACAGCACGTGTAAATGAAATTATAAGTAAGAAGGCAGAGGAATCAATGTTGGAAAATGTTCGATTTGTTTGGAGCGCTAATAGTGTGAAATTTGCAGAGAATGATACTGCATACTATACTTTATATGCGTTACAAATTCCACAAGACTTAAAACCAAGAGTTGGTGGTTCTGATATTGAAAGTGCTCGTGTTTCTGTAGATCCAGATGATGGTTCTATCGGAGTTAGTGTTTCTATGACTGCTAGAGGTTCTGAAGAGTGGGGAGCAATGACTTCTGAAAATGTTGGAAACTATATTGCCATATCAATGGATAATAAAGTATTTAGTGCCCCAGTTATTAAAGGACCGATTACAGGAGGTCAAACAATGATTTCAGGAGGATTCACTTCTGAGGAAGCGAAAGGACTTACGAATTTACTGAATGCCGGAGCTCTTCCTGCACCATGTATTATTGTAGATGAAGCGGTTGTAGGACCTACAATTGGTGCTGAAAACTCACGTTCTGGATTGATTTCATTTGGATTTGCATTGGCTCTTGTACTTATCTATATGATATTCTACTACGGTAGAGCAGGTGTTGTTGCTGATATTGCATTGCTTGCAAACATTCTCTTTATTTTAGGTTTCCTGGCAGCTTTTGGCGCGGTACTTACACTTGCAGGTATCGCAGGTATTGTATTGACAATTGGTATGTCTGTCGATGCGAACGTTCTTATTTTTGAGCGTATTCGTGAGGAGATAGCTGAAGGTAAAGGAATGAAGCTTTCAATTAAAGATGGTTATAGACAAGCATTAAGTTCAATTATCGATGCCAACGTAACCACGTTACTTGTAGCAATCGTGTTGAAAACGTTTGGAACTGGACCAATCGAAAGTTTCGCAACTACTTTGATTATTGGTATTTTTACTTCAGTATTTGCTGCAGTTGTTATTACTAGATTGATTTTTGAAGGTCAAGTGGCTAGAAAGAAAATGTTTACTTTTTCTACTCCAATAACTAAAGGAGCTTTTAAAAATGTAAACTTTCAGTTTATTAAAAACCGTAAGAAGTTTTACATTGTTTCTGGTTTACTTGTTATTGGTGGACTAGTATTGCTTTCAACAAGAGGTTTGAAGCCTAGTGTTGAGTTTACTGGAGGTAAAACATACGAAGTGATTTTTGAAAAACCAGTTGGTGATAAGACGGAGGATATTAAAGCTTTACTTCGTGAAAATTTAATTGAAAAAGAGGCATCTGCGTCTGTTGAAGTAAAAATGCGTAACTCCGATTATCGTATGGAAATCGCTACTGGTTACCTACAGAATGTGCCTAATTCAGAAGGGGCTGTTAGAGATAGCGTTTTATCTGCTTTAGATAAAGGCAAAGATAAATATGGAGTGGCTCAAATAGCAAGTAGTCGTTCTGTTTCTCCATCAGTATCAAAAGAACTAAAGAGTTCCTCTTTGATTTCAATTATTTTTTCATTGATAATCATTTTCGTTTATATCTTAATTCGATTTGGTAAATGGCAATATGGACTAGGAGCTCTTGTGGCAATGGCACACGATGTTACTATTGTTCTAGGACTGTTTGCTCTTTTACATGGTGTACTTCCGTTTAATATGGAAATTGATCAGGCATTCATTGCAGCTATTCTGACAGTAGTTGGTTATTCGATTAATGATACCGTGGTTGTGTTTGATAGACTGCGTGAATATTTAATTAAATACAGAAAAAGATCGAGAAAAGAAGTTATTAACGATGCAATTAACTCTACATTGAGTAGAACATTCAATACTTCTCTTTCTACATTTGTTGTACTTCTTACCATCTTTATCTTTGATGGTGGTGCAATCAAAGGATTTATCTTTGCACTTATGATAGGTATCGTTGTTGGTACTTACTCATCGATCTGTATTGCAACACCAATGGTGGCAGATTTAGTGAAGCCAAAGAAAGAAGACGAGGAAAAATAACCCAACGATAATTTGACTTGAAAGGACGCTGTATTTTTTACAGCGTCCTTTTTGTTTTAGGTATATCTCACACCTTTGACATAATTGAGTTTTATGCTCTGAATTACCAAAATTGTCAAGGTTTGTTACAATATTCTCATTTTTGAAACCTCTATACATATTAATTGGGGGTACGGTGAAAGTATTTACTTAGCAAACTTTTAGAACAATACTTCTGTTGCCTATGTCGATAAAACCAGTCTTTCGATACGCCAAATAATTTACAGGCATCTTTTATTTTTAAATGTCCGTGTTTTGCCATTCTCTCAATTGAGAAAGTTATATCTTCTCGGTGTTTGCGAAGTAGTTTTTTATTTCCTTCGATGTTGGTCATTATGTCTTAACCATAGCTCATCGCACACACTAATTTCATCCCACGTTTGAGTTGCCTATTGGTTAAAACATCTTTGATATAGTCCTTAGTCATATCATAACCAAAATAGTTCTAGTGTGAAAATTGATTCCAATTGTTTCTTGTAGTCCTGGAATGCGCTTAACTTGTTCAGATAACAGCATCTTACTGTGAGACAATAGAATAATCATTGGGAGGTAATGGGTTTTGTAGTGACTTCGTATAAAGATTTTTTTAAAAAAGTTTTCAACATATTTTTAACGATTATTAACAAGTCACTTTCTATTAAAACACTGATAGTCTCGATGAATTACACTTTGAATACTACGAATATTTTTTCACAAAAATAATTTCGGTTGTTTTGAAAAGAGGAATATTTAGTTACTTTAGCCTAAATTTGTTTCTAATCTTTTTACGCTTAACATTTTAACTAAATTACTAATATGACTAATCTATTTAGGAACCTAATTACTCTAATAGCTATCTTTTATTGTTATTTTGATGTTGCAAGTCAAACCATATATGATATTTCTTCAGATACAACAGCAGTTGATGAGTTAATGTATGAGC
The DNA here is from genome assembly GCA_002734085.1 of Fluviicola sp. Classification (GTDB taxonomy): domain Bacteria; phylum Bacteroidota; class Bacteroidia; order Flavobacteriales_D; family Crocinitomicaceae; genus Brumimicrobium. Next base: position 146,552 of record NVXV01000009.1, read on the forward strand.
GGAATATTAGCTTTTATGTAAGTGAAATTGATTCATTTGATGTAGTGTTTGAGCATTATATGATTGAATCCGAAGATACAATCCCTCTTTTTAATAATGATTTCAACTTAATTGATCAAGACTTTGGTGGGTTTAAAAAGGTTAATTTCAACAGTGAAACTAATTTTTTTGAATTTACGCTAGGAGATTTTAACCACTTACAATACTTAACCTTACTCAAACTAAAACAAAACGGAGCAATCTTAGAAGAATATGTTTTAGAATAACAACCATTGATTATAAAAATAATACTATGTTTAAGAGCAATCTAATAATATTTCCACTTATAGTTCTAGCAATAAGTTTTACATTTACATCTACGGCTCAATATAGCCCAGTGCTTTGGGACGTTCAAGTAAATGCTTCTGTTGATAATGGAGTTCTTTCTAAAGATGGTAATGGCCTATCCTGGGCGACTTCCAAAAATATTTTATACGGGAATAGAAAAGCTCCAAGCAAGTTAACAGATGGTTCTTTTAAATTTGTTTTTAGTGAAGATAATGGTCCGAAAGCTATCGGTTTTACTGTTGTTTCTGATGAAAAACAAAGGTATAGTGATATGAAGTATGCTTTTATATTAAAGCGAAACAAAAATGTAGTTGTTAAGCATGAGGGGGCAAACGTTGCTCAAACTAGTATTAATATTGGGGATGAATTAACAATATCAAGAGTTCATGATACGATCAAGTATTTGGTAAATGACAATGTTGTATATTTTTCCTTAATTGATACTTATGAGGACTTACTAGTTGGAGCTATACTGCATCACCCTTTGGCCACATTCTCAAATGTTGAAGCTAGTTTTGCAACTTTTCCTTTGGAGGTCGTTTTTGATGTAGATAATGAAAATAATTCGATATCATACGTTATATCGGGTGGTATACCTCCTTATAAGGCCGTTTGGGGTGACTCAAGATCTAGGGAGCAAAACTATACTCCTGACAGAAAAGGAACATTTGAATTAAGCGTCACAGATGATGCGAAAAATAGAATATTTAGAAAAGTATCCATCGGATACAATGTGGATTGGCAAAATTTTAATAAAACAACCCAGACAGACAATAATTTGGTTCGTTTAAATGGGGGTGGAAATAGTTGGGGGACAGCTGAATCTCAAGCTTCTATTGACGAAAATTCTGATTGGTGGGTAGAATATAGCGCTGAAATAGAAGATGATCCAAAAATATTTGGCGTTCATCAAGAGGGTTTAAATAATCCGAAGGTAAAAGATATAATTGCTGGATTTTATGTTTCTGATAATGATGATTACACTATAAAAATCATTGAGAATGGGCAAGTAATCTCTAAAAATCCTTATCACTCAAATGATATTTTAAAAATTGAAAAAACGAAAGGTGTTTTATTATGGTCTTTCAATGGAGCCGTAATTCATAAATCAAAGTATATCAACCAAGGCAGCCTTCTTAAGATTGGAGGAGCGGTTAAACCAAATTCAACGATTAGCAACCTTCGCTATTTATCAAATTACCCTGAGTTGATACAAACTACTTATAATGACTCTACACTAAATGGAAGCATAACAATTAATTTACCCGTTGAAATGAAAGAAGGCCCTTATCATTATTATATTTCAGAAGCGCCTTTACCAGATTTAGACGAGTTTTACAATATAGCCAAAGATAGTTTTGGTTTAGTGCTTGACAGCTCATTCTTTGCCGGAAATCATACCTCTAAAAGTTATACGTTTGAAGGATTAAAATTTGGAGAGTACTTTGTAAGTGTATACAATAGTGAAGGCAAAATCCTATTAGGAGAAGAAGTAAGATTAACTCCGAACATAAAATTTATTTCGAATACAGGAATTGAACAAGCAGGTAATCTTTTAGTTTCAAATTCGGATGACGCACTTTCTGAATTGTTATTATTTGCGAATGAAGAGGTTAATAACTCGAGATACGGGTATATTGTTCCAGACGAAAGAGGTGCTTTTATGTTTGGTTTCCAAAATGATTCAGTGGAAATAGTTGATCAATCAAGTTTGAAATATGGCTTTATTGTAAATAATGGAAGTGTAAGAATAATTAATGATGGAGTAATAAGCCCACCGAAGTATTTTGCTCGAAGAAACTCATCAATTTATCTTGAAATTAAGGATGGCCTTTTAAACTTTGTTATTGACGAAAAAATCATACTATCTGAAGAACTTCCTACTGAATTTTCTTATAAAAGTATTTTAGGTGTTAAAAAGGGAGGATTTACTTTAATTCCTATTTTAATTAATTTACGACCATATAGATATAGAGTAAACTCAAATATTACGTATGTTGATTGTAACCAGGCGAATGGTCAATTAGAAGTTGAGTTTTTAGTAAATTCTAACTGGTTTTGGTCTTTTAATTCCATATCTTATAGTCTTTATGATGAGAATTTTAATGTGGTCGGGTCTAGTAATTCGCTTCAAGCACTCTTTACAAATCTATCTGCTGGAACTTACTACATTATTGGGGGTATTACTTATAATAATATTTTTGGAGGTACTATTAGTACTATCATTTTCCGACAATATACAGTTGGCTACAAAATGGAATGGATTAATTTCATGGATGCTTCATACTCTAGTCTAGACGAATCGCTATATAGGAGTAATAACTCGGGGAACTTTTTAGGATATGCCAGTTCTAATAATAAAGTGGAATTACCAGGTGAAAATTGGATTGATTTTAATTTAAAATATGATAGTGAGTTTATAAATTTAAGTGCGTTAGAATGGTCTTCAACTAATACTAACGGGATTGTTAATAATGAATTTGTCTTTTTCTTTAAATGGGGAAATACGGTATTCCTATATTATGTTTTTAACGGTAGTGTTGTAAGTCAGAACTCAATTAATGTATCAGATAGGTTAAGAGTCTCTTATGATGGATCGAGTGCAAAAATTTATAAAAATGGTAATCAAATAATCAGTGCTCCCGCCTCTTCAGGGAAAAGTTTAATAAATGCTTTCGTTGGGGCACTCAATAGTGGCTTCTCGGATGTATATACTAATATGAACTGTGCAGTGCCAATTCTATATGCAAAATTAGAACGTAAAATGAGAGGTGTTAAATATGAACCTATAGATAATGAACTTTACTTCTTCAACACTGAGGAATATTTTGATGATGATGAAACCCTTAATTATAAAGTTTATAATACGAATAGGTCTGTTGTGTTAAGCCCTTTAAATCAGAGTTTAATTAATTTTTATGGAGATAATAGACTTTCACTTGATGTTACTTCTTTAACTTCTGGTGCTTATGTCTTAGAAGTTGAAAATGATAAGAATGAGTTGTTTTACTTAAGATTTGTTAAACCCTAACTAGATGTTGAAAACCACAAAAATAATTTCTGCAATATTTTTTATTTGGCTTTGTAGTTTAAGTTACTTTATTTTTAAAGATAGCTCTGCTACTTCTCTAAAGAAAACTGTATTCATTGATAATTATAAGGTATTCGATGAGTTTGGATATAAAAAGAAACAAGATACTCTATTGTTCAGGATTGAAGAGGAAGTTTCAATTCAATTAGATTCTATAACGAAAGCATTGAATAATGTAAGAAATGAAATTTCAGTTAATCCTAAATCTGGAGAATTATTATTAAAGTACAATGCCTTGAAAAAAGAGTATTCTGCTGCCAGACAAGAAGCAGAAAACACTATAAAATCAGAGTCAACTCGTTTAACAAATGAAGTATATAAAAAACTCAATGGATATATAGAAGAGTATGGTAAAATAAAATCTTTGGATATTATACTCGGTTCTGATGGAAATGGTTCAGTAATGTATGTTGACTCAGCAATGAATGTTACAGAAGACGTAATTAATTTTATTAATTCTAAATACAGCAAAAGTTAAGTATGAGTCTAAAAAGCCACATATTATTTTTTGCCTTTACAGTCTTGCTGTTCTCTTGCCAGGATAACAACAGTACGGATTATCTTACTAGTACAGAAGATAAGCCTGAAAATGATCAAAATTTTAATGAACAGGAATGGATTTTGAAAGATGGGGAGGTACTTTCTAAAGATATTAAAAAATACGGTAGTCTTTTGGTTGGTATTAGACATGTAGGAGCTTTAGAATTTTTAGAAAAATCAGGTCGATCAGTTGAGGAGAGCGACAAAGAATCGCTTAAAGACGAATCCGTTTTTATTGTAGAGTTTAAGTCATTAAGTGCCAAAGAAAGAAATCCTCTTAACCTTCCACAGTGTAACTTAGGTTTTGAAGAAGGTGTTGAACATCTTGCATTTGAGCTCGAAAAAAGCATAAAAATTAAACAAGGAGATTCGATTTATACACCTAATGGCTCTCATTTTGAACGAGATTTTAGTTTGAGCGATAGGTTGCGAATCATTACTTTTTTTAAAGGAGTAAATAGAAATAAAGAATTTAACTTTTTATTGAATGATGAACTGTTCGGAGGTGGACAGCTATATTTTCGTTTTAGAAATCATCTTAATTACACAGAAAACTCATAATTTATGTTACGTAAAATAAGAAATAGTAGGTATTCAAAAGGACTGGCTTTACTTTTAGTGGTAAGCTTCCTTTCTGAAATTTTTGCCCCAACGAGTGCAATGGCACTTACGGGAGGTCCTGCACAACCTGAATTTAACTCATTTACTCCAATTGGGACGTCAGATATGGTTGATTTGTCATCGGGTGATTTTTCATATAATATTCCTTTAATGGATGTAGGTGGTTATCCGTTAAACTTAGCCTATTCAAGTGGTGTAACAATGGATCAGGAAGCTTCATGGGTTGGACTTGGCTGGGACTTATCTGTAGGACAGATTAACCGAAATGTACGTGGAATACCAGATGACTTTAAAGGCGACGAGATTAACTATAAAAATAATTTAAAAGACAACATAACCGTTGGTGCTAGCTTCAATTTTCAACCGGGTGTATTTGGTTATGACCTCCCATTAGATGAGGGAGGAGATCCTAACGACTCAACTTTTAACGCAGGAAATGTAAATGTTGGAATATCACTTTCTTATAATAACTATTCTGGCTTTTCTGTTTCACCAAGTTTAGGAATAAGCGCTGATTTAGGGAGTAACGCATCTGTTGGATTAAATATTCAATCTGGACCAAGCGGATTGGTGGTTGCTCCTAATATATCTATTCATGCAAAGTCAAACACAAGACTTAAGAGACTAAAAGATTTGAATGTAGGGATTGGTACTTCTTTTAATTCAAGACAAGGAATTAGCTCCATGAGTTTGTCCATGTCTAAAAAGGCAACAAACCAAGGTGGTAAAAAGATGAAACAGTTTTTGTCAAACGTAATGGGAAGAGGTATTAGTTCAACTATAGGTTATACAGATCAAACTTACACTCCAGAAAAAAGAACCAGAATGAATACGGGTTCTTTTACAGTAAATGCAGCAATTGGTGCTGAATTTTTTGGTGGAGAAGGTCAAGGACAGGTTACGGCGTATGGTACTGTTCAAAAACTTGCCAATTCTGAAAAAAATAAAAATCTAAATGCATATGGGTATGCTCATACTGACCAGGCAAACTCAAATTCAGTATTAGACATAAACCGCGAAAAGGATGGTAATTTTAGTGTCAACAGTACAAACTTACCGTTAACAAATTACACTTATGACATCTATTCGATTCAAGGTCAGGGTGTAGGAGGCATGTATCGCCCTTATAGAAATCAAGTAGGATATGTATACGATAGCGACGTGAACGATTTGAGTTTATCCGGAACTCTGGGGCTGGAATTTGGTACTGGAAATGCAGTTCACGTTGGAGTAGATGGAGAAGGGACCGTTACTACAGGGAAATCTGGTTTGTGGGAAGATGACAATCCTTCTTTGAATACATTCGAAGAAACTTATAACAACCAACCTGACTATGAAAAGGTAATGTATAAAAACGTTGGTGATTTAAGTACAGATCAGGAAATTGGAGTATTCAACAATCAACTTGGAGATTACCAGCCAATGCGCGTAAAAATAAAAGGATCCAAATTCAATAGAAGTACAGACCAAACATATCAAAAAAAGACAAACACACCACTTGGTACGGGTTACCAGCAAGTTGCATTGCCAAATAACATCAAAAGAACAGGTAGACAGCTAAGAAACCAGACTATTTTGAACTTAACCATTGATGAGCTTACTAATGGTGACGGTATAGGTGAAGGACCAATTGCAAAAAATAATTATTCCGTTCATCCATCAGCAAAAAATCACCATACGGGAGAAGTACAAATCACACGTAACGATGGAGCACGCTATATCTATGGAATCCCTGCTTATAATGTTATTAAAAAAGAAACCACTTTTGCTGTAAATGGGAGTAGTGGAGATTGTAGCACAGGCTTAGTAAGTTATGCTCCAGGAACTGACAACTCGGTAAACAATCCACATGGCGATAAATTTTTTAATCAAATTACAACTCCAGGATATGCCCACACCTATCTATTGTCATCTGTTCTTTCTACTGATTACCAGGATAGAACAGGAAATGGACCTTCTAAAGATGATTTAGGAAGTTACACGAAATTTACTTACGAAAAACTACCAAATAATTATAGGTGGCGAATGCCTTATGAAGCCAATAAAGCATCCTATAGCGAGGGAACAAGAACAGACACAGACGATGACCAGGGAAATTATACGTATGGGGAAAAGGAAATCTCATATGCAAAAACAATTGAGACGAAAACCCATATTGCCGTGTTTACTTATTCATCTAGAAAGGACGCTGTTGGAGTAGATGGAGAGAATGGAGGAATTGGAGGTACTGACCAACAGTTAAAAAAGGTAAAATCTATTTCTTTATATGCATTACCTGAGTACGAAGCAGACCCAAATAATGCGATTCCAATTAAAACCGTACACTTTGTTTATAGTTATGACCTTTGCAAAAATATTATTAATAATAACGGACAAATAACAGACGAACTCAGTAATGATGGAGGTAAACTTACTTTAAAAGAAGTGTATTTTACCTACAGAAATTCAGAAATGGGGCGGTATACAGGATATCAATTTAATTATGATAATTTGAACCCTACCTATAATCAAAAGGCATATGACATTTGGGGGTGCTATAAAGAAAACATGGGATCCTGTAACGTTTTAGGAGACCCAACAGCACCAGAATTTAATTATGTTGAGCAGGATGACATTACAAATGATTACACATCAGCATGGACAATGAGTTCTATCGAACTACCTTCTGGGGGAATAATAAATGTGGAATATGAATCTGATGACTATGCCTATGTTCAGGATAAAAAAGCGCATCAAATGTTTAAAGTTGCTGGTGCGGGGAGAGACGATACACCAAATGCTTCTCACATTAATTCTGCGCAAACAGCATTACTTTACGACTATCAACTTGTAAATGATCATAATATGTACTTATACGTTGAAGTGGATGATAAATATAATAGCAGTCCTGCAGATTTTTACAATGACCACATTGCACCACTAGAAAAAAAGCTGGTTTATTTTCGATTCTTTACAAACCTAACTAAGTCTGGAGCAGTAGACCAATTGGGCAATCCTACTAATGAATCAAGTCTCAATAACACAAAATATGAATATGTTTCCGGGTACTGCAAAATTGATAATCAAATTTCATATAACGTTAGCCAGGTTGGAGGTAAAACTTATGCAAGTGTACCCATAGAGCTTGTAGAAAAGGAAGGTGGAATTACAGGAAACCAAAAAGTAAACCCAATCGCCAAAGCAGCTTGGAATTTTGGTAGAAAGTATTTAAGTAAACATGTGTATAGTGCCAACCCAAATGGCAATAATAATGATATTGAAACAATCGTTTACGAATTATTGTCCCCTAATATTATCAGCAATTTATTAGAGGTTTTTCAAGGACCCAATGGAAGACTTCAAGGTGACTTTATTGGCCAGCGATTTGTCAAGGAAAAATCATGGATTCGACTGGCAGAGCCTTCAGGTAAGAAATTAGGTGGCGGATGCCGTGTAAAAGAAGTCATCATGTCAGATATCTGGACGGAAATGAATGATAACAATAGTGATTTCGAAACGATGAATTATGGACAGACTTATGAATACACACTTCTGGATGGTAAATCAAGTGGAGTTGCTACTTATGAACCTGTTGGAAGCAAGGAAAACCCTCTAGTTCAACCTGTCTTCTCAACAACAGAACACATATTGGGGCCTGATGAAGAAAATTATATGGAAAAACCCTTTGGAGAATCATTCTATCCAAACCCACAAGTTACTTATTCCAGAGTAAAAGTTCAAAATAGAGAAGCAGGGTCGAACTCAGACGGTGGGTTAAAAGTGAAAGACTTACACAAAACAGGGCATGTAGTTACAGAATTTTACACCTCAAAAGATTACCCAACGATTGTGGATCAAACAGAGCTTTACGCCAAAGAAGATAAGTCTAATGTACTAGGAAATTTATTGAATATAAATGTGAGAAAGCATCTTACAGCAAGTCAGGGGTATGTAATTCACCTTAATGACATGAATGGAAAAGAAAAATCTCAGCGGGTTTATGCAGAAGGTCAGGATGAATTTATTTCCGGGGTTGATTATAAATACGATGGTGTTCAAACCATTGATCCTTCAAATCCATATGCATTATCATCCGTAAATCGAGGGAAAATGAACAATGATGTGAAGGTTATTTTACCAAATGGAGATGTGAAAATTCAAAAATTGGGTGTTGAATATGATGTGATCAATGATTTTAGAGAAAATTCAACTACTACAACAACAATAGGAATAAATGGAAATACAGCAGCCTTTTTTGTCGGTGTTTTCCCCGGGATTGTGCCCATGCTTTTTCCTGATTATGCTAAAACTTCAGATCAATTCAGAAGTATCTCAACAACTAAAGTGATCAATACATTTGGTATTTTAAAAGAAACAATAGCTTATGATGCTGGTGCTTCTGTCTCAACACGGAATTTGGCGTGGGATGCTTTAACAGGAGAAGTGTTGGTTACAGAAACAGTAGATGAGTATAGTGATAAATATTACTCATTTAGTTATCCTGCGCATTGGTATTATGATGGAATGGGACTTGCATCTGAAAATATTGGCATAGAGGGGCAATTGATAAATGGGCCTAATAATTACCAAATTACGAATATAGCTCCTTATGTTTCTTCTAACTTTTTGATTGAAGGAGACGAATTAAAGGTATACAACGGATCAACATTTGAAAAAGCCTGGGTGGTTAATCTTTCTGGAAATACCTTTTCACTAATTGATAGGGATGGCAATCCTGTAGTTGGCGCAACTGATTTTAGAGTGATCCGCTCAGGGAGAAGAAACCTTCAATCTTCTGGGGTATCCAATGTAACTTTAATGCAAAATCCGCTGAAGAGTCTATTGGGGAATGACGTAACTAATTTGTCCACATCCTTTTTACTCAGTGATCTGCAAAATGATTGGAGAATCATTGAGGCTGGAGCAGTCGATTATTCTGATAAATGGCCACCACAATGCGAATGTGGCATTAATATTAATGAAGAGATATACAACCCTTACACAATAAATGAAAAAGGTGTCTGGAGGACAAAATCTTCTCATACTTATCTAACGGGTAGGCAAAACTTAGATGATCCTACACCACGTGTAGATGGATTTTATGTAGATTATTCTCCTTTTTATAAACTAACGAATAGTGGAAGTTGGTATAAAGATGACAATGGGTGGACTTTTACCTCTGAAGTTTCTGCATTTTCTCCTTATGGCTTTGAATTAGAAAATAGAGATGCACTGGATAGGCACTCTGGAGCTCAGTATGGTTACAATCATACTTTTCCAATGGCTGTGGGAGCAAATACAAAATATTCAGAAATTGGATATGATGGATTTGAAGATTATAATTTTGACGGTTGTGATGAAAACCAACATTTTAGTTTTAAAGATGTAAACGGTATTCAAACCACAGAAGAACATTTTCATACAGGTAGATTTTCAGCTATGTTAGGTGCCAATTCTGCTGCAACATTATCGAAAACCATATCCTGTGGTGAATCAGAAGTGCCTTGTCATGAAATACAAGGGTTTAATGTGAGTATTGAATTCATTGAGCTTACTCCCGAAACTGGATATTATCAATATTTGATCTCACCCAATGTTGTTGGTGGGCAACCTCCATTTAATTATAATTGGACAGGGGGCTCTGTAACTGGTAGCTTTGCTGACCCAAGTTTAACATCAACAAGTATTTCTCAGGACGGTTCAACGTTTATAATACAAAATTTCTCTCCACAACCTGGAGACAGCTTTTGCCTTGATGTTGAAGTGACAGATAATCAAGGATGTGTGAGTACTGATACGTATTGCTATACGGTAGCGCAACCCTAAAATATATTATTATGCTTAAAGAAATGAAACGATTACTCTTTGTTGCTCTATTTACTCTGAATAGTATAATGGCAATGACACAGACTTTTTCTGATCCGATTTCAGCGTTTGTACCGCTAAAAGAAACCAATTGGTGTAATACAGGTGAATTAACCTTTTACTGGACATATTGTGTGCTTGATGAAGACGATAATGGAATAAACGACTGGACATTTATTGATGCTTACATTAATATGGGGGATGGAAATATCATTTACTATAACGATACAACTTTTGGTCCCATCATTCATCAATATTCAATTATGGGACAAGTTGAAATAAGTGGTTCTGCCAATTTTGAAGATGAATTTGGTAATATTACAACCTCTACAATTGTCTGGATTGACAACACATCTGCAAATGGAGATCCTTGTGTCTTATATAATGACCCTTCAGAAACCTACTCTAACTCTTTGACATTAGACGTTTACAACATCAATCCTTTGTTTTCAACTACAGTAACTGGTGGAAATGTTGAATTTTTTAACCAATCTACGTATTCGCCATTGGCCCAAAACACTTCTTCATGGACATATGCACTATTTATTGATGGAACTTCAGTAACAACAGGAAGCGGTTTCCCTTCATCAACATCTGCATTCTACCAGACAAGTCTGCCTCCTGGACAGTATCAATCTGAACTGGTATACTATTACTCAGCTACTGCAGATGACAATAGATGCGAAGCGTCCTATGCACAAGTTGTTGAAGTTACAGTAGAAGATACCTGTGAAAATTGTAACTCTTTTAAACCGGTTCCAGGAAATCGATATTGGATAAGTGCCTGGGTAAAGGAAGATGTTCCACAACAAGTTAAAACCTATGATAATGCAATCTTAGAAATTTTATTTGTAGGATCTGCGCAACCCGCTTTACAGTTTGCTACTACAGGAGATATTATTGACGATTGGCAAAGGATTGTAAGTTCTTTTACGATCCCCTTAGGAACGAATGATATAGAAATAAGTTTGGTAAATAATGGAAATGTGGCTGCTTATTTTGATGATATCCGCATTCATCCATTTAATGCAAGTATGAAATCGTATGTATACGACCCGGAAACCCTGTGGTTAACGGCAGAATTGGATGATAATAATTACGCTACTTTTTATGAATACGATAAGGAAGGTAAGCTGATTCGAATTAAAAAAGAGACAGCACGTGGCGTTATGACTATACAGGAGTCAAGATCAAAAACGTTAAAAAAAGAGGGATTATAGATTATGCTTAAGCTAATATTTACAAATAGTATATTATTTTTCATTGGTTTTTCGTTAGGAGCCGTTGAAATACCTGATGTTCTTAAAAAAATGAATGCCAATTATGCAGCTGGTGAAACGTATCATGTAGATGCGCAATACAGATTGTACAAGGGACATAATAGCGGAAATCTGGTTGAGCAATATAACGGTTTTACAGAAAATAGTAAATCAGGATTTTATCAAAAAATTGATCAATCTGAAAAAATTATTACAACCGATTTTTTCCTTCATATAAATCATTCAGAACGTGTTTTAGTGTATGGACTCCCCATAAAACCTGAATTTAACGGTGGCATTCAAGATGCATTGAAATATTGTACCACGTCAAACATAGTAACTAAAGGAGATAACTACATTCTTACTTTCACATATAGTAAAGTGACCAATTCTGAATTTTCAAAAGTAAAAATGATTATTTCTAAGGATAAATACCTGCTGAAATCAATTGACTTATATTATGCTACTTTAACGGATTTCTCGAAAGAATTTTCGCAAACTGATTATGCCCAATCTCATGTTCGAATGAGTTTCAGCAATTACAATAACTCCGTTAAAAAAGGGAACAGCACATTCAATTTAGAAAACTATATTAAAAAACAAGAAAATAATATACTTAAAACAACTGGTAAATGCAGTGGTTATGAGTTAGTAGATATTAGAACGAATTAATAATAGAGTTATGAAGTATTTTATATGTATTAGTTTCATTTATTTCATCGCATTGAATGCCCTCTCCTCCGAGGTTCATTGGAGTGTAAGAGAGGAGGGATCATCTATACAAGGTTCATTTATGAGTGTAGAGGATGGGGATTATTCGGATCTTACTTTAAATACGTTTACAGATATCGCTCCGATGGGTTTTATTCGTTTTGGGATATCAGAAAAAGAGGTAATGGATTTTTCAGCAGACATTTCACTTACAGTTAATTTTGAGGTAAAAGAGTACAATAATTTAGGAGTGATTGTCAACACTTATTTAGATGATTTAACAATAGAATACTATACAACGGGGGGAGCACCAAAGTCGGTGAATATGGATGAGTTGCGCCTAGCTAACCTACATAAATTCGAGCTTACCGTACAATCGATTACAGCGACCGAAATAGTAAGTGGAAATTCAGCACCGATCCCCACACAGGTTTATTTAGAGGCCGGGTTTAATGCCGAGCGTTACTATTATTTGGAT
>NVXV01000010.1 GCA_002734085.1 Fluviicola sp.
CCATCAATCCACGTGTATGAATCACAAGCGGTCTGCACATCTGTTCCAGAGTTTGAATTATTGATTGTTAAATCTAACGTTACCAAAGAATCGCATCCTACTGCATTCGTAAGAGTGAAAGTTGCCGAGTTGTTAGAAGAAGTATACGTATTCCCATCAATCCAAGTATAAGAATCACAAGTGGTTTGAATATCAGTTCCTGTTGAAGAGCTCAATATCGTAAGATCCAATGTAACCACAGAATCACAACCTACTGCATTTGTCAAGGCATGTGTTGCTGTGTTATTGGATGTAGTGTACGTATTCCCATCAATCCAAGTATAAGAATCACAAGCGGTTTGAATATCAGTTCCTGTTGTAGAGTTATTCATCGTAAGATCCAATGTTACTACAGAATCACATCCTGCTGCATTCGTTAAGGTAAATGTAGCCGAGTTGTTGGATGCAGTATACGTATTTCCATCAATCCACGTGTATGAATCACAAGCGGTCTGCACATCTGTTCCAGAGTTTGAATTATTGATTGTTAAATCTAACGTTACCAAAGAATCGCATCCTGCTGCATTCGTAAGAGTGAAAGTTGCCGAGTTGTTAGAAGAAGTATACGTATTCCCATCGATCCACGTGTATGAATTACAAGCGGTTTGAACATCTGTCCCTGTGTTTGAATTATTGATTGTTAAATTTAAGGCTAACACAGAATCACAACCTGCTACACTTGTTAGGGTATGTGTAGCCGTGTTATTCGATGTTGTATACGTATTACCGTCAATCCAAGTATAAGAATCACATGCAGTTACATTAAAAGGGTAGGTCATATCCATACACCTGTAGTATTTACCAAAGAAAACATCCTCTGCAAAAGCAGAAGTGTGAGTGGCAACACCCGCTGTAGGATCCAGGTCTATAGTACTAGAGAAGTTTCCAGTTAAATAGAAATCGTTATCAGTATCTAGTGCAATTGCTCTACCTTCATTCCAAGAAGAAATACCCATTTGAACTGCCCAAAGTGGTTTTGCGTTGGGATTATATTTAGCCACTACTACTGACACTGCAGAAGGACTAAATAACTTTAAACTGTCTGGACCAAAATCAAAATCCAATGTATCTATAAAATGTCCGACAATTACTGGGAATTCGTTGTTGTCGAGTTCAATATCATAAATCTTATCCCTGCTCGAACTACCTACGGAGTATCCCCACATGTAATTTCCGTTCGCATCAAATTTCGAAAAGAGGATATCATTACTTCCTTCTGAAACATGAGCGTCTCCACTTCCAGAATAGTCAAAATCAGCTGTTCCGTCAAAGTGTCCTCCCACATATATTTCATTGTTTGAGTTTGTAACTAAAGCCTCTATCTGATGCTCTACACCATCATCAACAATGTGATGAACCCAAACAAAAGCACCAGTCGACGATAACTTCCAAACGAATAAATTTGTATTTGCGTTTTGAGCTGTTAAAATTGAACTCCCTCCAGATGGGTCAAAATCACATGAACTATGAAACGAACCACCCGCTATTACATCACCATTATCGTCAACAGCTAGTGCTCCAATTGCATCGGTTTGCGTTCCACCAGCAGTAACATGCCAGACATAATTACCATCTAAATCATATTTCGCAACAAACATATCTGAACCATTTGCTCCTCCAGCATTTGCGGTTCCAGGTCCAGGATCAAAATCAGGATTACTAGTATATCGCCCTCCTATATGCAAATGGTTGTTTTTAATCACGAAATCATTAGGAGACATAAAGGACCATGCACCCCCTATCAGCTTAACCCAAATGAGCTGACCAGCGGGTGTATATTTAGCTATAAATACATCCGATGTTGAATTTGTAGTACTTGAGACGACGTTTGGCGCTCCTAAAGGATTGAAGTCTGTAGTGCCATCGAATTGACCTACAAAATAAACATTACCCGCATTGTCTACTTCTACACCTTTACCAATATCTAGTGAAGATGTACCTCCTAATCTAAACCCCCATTGGTATGCTCCTAAGTCATCATATTTGGCAACAAAGATATTATTACTACCGCTAGAAGTTTGTGTTGATGTTGAACCTACTGGATCCAACTCTAATGTTCCTTGAAATTTTCCAGTGATGTAGGAACTATTATCTGAGTCAATGGCTATGTCAAAAACCTCATCTTGGAACGTTGAACCTGGAAGGCTCTCTCCCCAAATGTAGGCTTGAGATTGTGCATTTAAACCAATACCCATCAAGAATATGAATAGCATTGATTTTATTGTGTAATTGTGTTTCATAGTTTTTAATTTAAAGGATGAACTTTTTGTTTATTTAACTTCTTAAATGAAATTTTTGTAAACCTACAATCTATTTTTATTACATAACTATTTGAATAGATGTATCTTGTTAGCCTGCATTAACATGCGGTTAAAATGAAGCCCTCGGATGTGTTTTAACTGAATTATTGCGTAAATTCGTAACGTCATGTTTTTCAGGTATACCATTTTTGTAATTGCTTTCTTGCACTGTTTTTCGGCAAGTAGTCAATCTTATTCCTTTAAAACAAATTATCTCGGTATGGAGGATGGTCTTTCCTTCAGGCATGTGAATGCTATAACTCAAGACAATGATGGTTTTGTCTGGATTGGTACACGCACAGGTTTGAATAAATTTGATGGATACCGTTTTATTTCATATACCGAAGAAGGACAAAGTTCCAACGCTATAATTAATAACAATATTCATGACTTGGAAATCGGTCCAAAAGGTAATATTTGGGTCGCTACAGAAACTGGAATATCTATTATTAATTCAAGAACGGATGAAGTAATGTCTATTAAGTCTTCCCAAGTATTTGGTGATGATTCAGAGGTGTCCAGTATTAGTAATATTGTCATTACTCCATATTCAAAACGAGTGTTTATTCAAGGGCACACACTCAATGCGTTAGAACATTACTATACTACAGTCGAATATAAAGATGGCCAATTCATTCCCGTTTCTGTGGAAATTAAGGACAAGAAGTGGGATGTAATACGCTATGTGTTTGAGGATGCTAATCGTGAACTTTGGATAAACCCAAATAATGAGATGCTTTTTGTTAAAGTCAATGATGACTTTGAGACGAAAGAAGTTGTAGAGCTTCCAGAATCCTTGTTTGACTTATATTTAAGTGATTCAAAATTTCATATTAACTTTGAGACATCCAAAGCGATTCCTTACAGGAGAAAACATGATTTCACTCAAGATATTAGTAAAAGCAGTTTAGAGATTTTTCTTTCGTTTTGTGATGGGGAGAAGGTGGTAAATGCTTTATGGAATGTTCAAAAGAATACTTTTAAGGAGCTAGCACTAAGAAAGCCAAAAAGAATTAACTCCTCATTACGGTTTAACGTCACAACTGATGGTCAAATCTGGAGACAATATGATCAAGAGGTAGGCGCTTTTATTAAAGGAAAAGATTATATTATTGGTTCTGATTATGGATTGCCTGAAATCAGTTTGATCACTGAATTCTATAAAAGTGACGATGGTACAGTGTGGGTCGGTACTGACTTTGGAGTTTATAGAATACTGCAAGTGAAAAACCCTTTTGAGTTTCATTTTTCATCAACTCCAGATCACAATGGGATTGGGAATAGTCTTCGTAGTATTTCACAATACTCAAATAATGAAATACTTGTTTCTACAGTAGGTAACGGGGTTTGGCAATACAATCCTATTTCAGGAAAAGCTGAGCAACTGATAAAAAAGAATGTTAAAAGCGCATTAAAAGCACATCATATTCTGCCCTTTGGAATTTATCATGCAGATAAAACGATATGGATGGCAAACTGGTTTGATCATGGAATTTTAAAGTATAATACGATCACCAAAGAGTTGACACACCTCACTTGTCCAGAAAATGAGAGAGGTTATGGGCGATGTTTGGAAAAAAAGTCTGATAGTGAACTATGGCTTGGAACCGATTTGGGGTTAAACCTGTTGAATATTGAAAATGATAGAATCACACAGGTTCATACTAACAAGGACGATAAAACACTTGAAACATTGAATATTACATTTTTAAAGCAAGATCGAGAAGGACTGCTTTGGATTGGCTCTCAAAATTCAGGTGTATTTACTTTAGATAAGGAAAGTAATTTCTCATCCGTTATTGACAAATCCAATGGACTTTCTAGTGACGCCATTTTATCTATTCAAACAGGCACCGATTATGTGTGGATTGGAACTTCTAACGGCCTAAACCGCTGGAATGTTAATACAAAAGAACTCACTTTATTTACAACAGACAATGGTTTACCTGATAATACGGTGTACGAAATTCTTGATGAAGGCGATGTACTTTGGTTAAGCACGAATAGGGGACTGTGTAGATTTGATAAAAGAGATAATGGTACTACCAATTATGGATCTAAAATGAATTTCCCAAACACGGAATTCAATAATATGAGCTCGTTGAAATATAATGATAGTACGCTGATTTTTGGAAGTTTAAACGGTTATGTGCAAATAAATACAGCCGTTAAAAATGAGGATACTAAAAACTTTGGAGTTGTGTTAAGTCGATTTGAGAAGTTTGACGGAATCAAAAATAAAATACAAGAAATAAGAATTGACCTAAGCAAAGGAATAGATATCTCTCCAGGTGATAAGTTTTTCAACTTTGAGTTTGCAACTACAGATCTTTTTTCAAATACTTTTAAACGTTTTGCCTATCGTTTAGAGGGGTACGATGAGGTTTGGAATGAATTGGGTTTTGAGAACAAAATCCGCTTTAATAGTTTGCCAGTAGGTTCCTACAACTTAAAGGTAAAAACTACAAGAAGGGATGGGAAATGGTCGAGTTCAGTGCTAACTATTCCGATAAGAATTCATCAAGTTTTTTACATGACCTGGTGGTTTTTTGTATTGATGGCAATCACATTTATGCTTATCGTATTCCTCATTTATAAATACAGATTGAATCAATTAAAAAAACTGGAAAAAATAAGGCTTCAAATTGCAAGTGATTTGCACGATGATGTAGGAAGTATTTTAACGCAAATTTCCATACGAACAGAGTTGGTTACTGAAGGAATTTTTGATGAAAAAGAAAGGGGTGAAGAGCTGATCAAAATTGCACAATCTACCCGTACAGCAGTTGATACGATGGGGGATATCGTATGGTCCATTGATTCGCGAAAAGATGGATTTAACGATCTAATTGACAGGATGAAAGAGTACGCCTCTAAAACGTTAACACCTTTAGATATTCAATGCTGGTTTGAAATACCTGAAGACTTAAGTTTGTATACCTTATCACTTGAAAAAAGACAAAACATTTATTTGATTTTCAAAGAGTCGGTAAATAATATTACAAAACATTCAAATGCTTCTGAATTTAAGGTTATTATTGGTGTTCACAGGGGTAAATTCTTAATGCAATTAAAAGATAATGGTACCTTGAAACCAAGTAAAGAAGATTATCAGGGGCAAGGACTAATGAACATGAAAATGCGAGCAGAAAGAATAGGAGGAGATGTCAGTATTACAACTACTGATGGTTTTGAAATTAGTATAAAGGTCTAGTCCCTGCATGTTTATGCAGTTAATTCTTTGTAATTAAATTATGATATTTGTGACATGTTAAAAGTTGGATTAGTAGAAGATATTGAGGAGATTAGAACCTTACAAGAAAAATTTCTGAATGCTCAACCTGATATAGACGTTGTGTTGTCATCTGGTTCCATGGAAGATTTTATTCAAAAGCTTGATAATCTTCCGAAACAGCCAGCCATCATTATTTCAGATATTGGATTACCAGGCATGACAGGTATTGAAGGAATTCAATTGATTAAACGAAAATACCCAGAAATAGAATTCATTATCGTTTCAATCTATACCGATACTGATAATATTTATAAAGCGCTTTGTTCTGGTGCTGTCGGATACTTAATGAAAAACACACCAATGCATGAACTGAAAGAGGCTATTTTTACAGTGCTAGAAGGTGGGTCTCCAATGACGCCAAGTATTGCAAGGAAGGTCATTCAACATTTTAGTCCAGTGAAACGCGACGAAGAAAATGATTTAAGCACAAAAGAACTTCAGGTTGTTCAATGCATCGTTGAAGGCCTTAGTTATAAATTATGTGCAGATCGTTTGTCGATTTCCATCAATACTGTTCGTCACCACATTCGAAATATCTATACCAAACTTAGTATTAATAGCAAAACTGAACTTATCAGTAGATCGCTATCAGGTCGCGTTAAGGGTACTTAGATTAGTAATCTGGTAGTGTCCTCTTCAAAACATTATATTCAGTAACAAACCGTAATAAGTTGTTTTAAACGGCCTACTAGGAACTTCAAAGGTCTGTAAACGAATATTTTCGACTTTTTCATAAACATCAGATTTACTGTGGTTCGTTTATTGTTCAAACAGCTAATACATTTGGAATTGGTTCTGAAATTATTGCTAAATTTATAGTGTGGATGAGCTTATTTTATTTCCCATGCACTACGTATGACCTACAAAAACAACATTGAAAATGAAAAAAACTGTATTTATAATAATTATTACTCTTTTAACTATTGGGTGTAACTCCGAAATTAAAGACTCCGAATCAAAAATTGAAATTGAAAAAGGAACTGAAGTTACTGAACAGGAAGCACCGGAACCCAATGAGGAAGTTCTCGAAACTGATACACCTGAAAGTCAGGAAAAAACGGATTCTATTATAGGCTCTTGGGTGGGCTACTTTAAAGAAGACACGAAAGAAGATTATACGGATAAAGCGGTTCAAGTAGACGGAGCCGTTTATTGGAATAGAGACAATAAAATAAATATATCAATTGATAAAATAACAGACAGTTTAGTATTTGGACATAGTGTTGTTGCTGGAAATAACCGTCCTTTTAAAGGAGTAGTAATTGATGGAGTTTTCAGTGTGAAAGAACCTGGTGACGACAAATACGATGGAGAATTTAAATTTAAAATATCAGGGAATAAATTAATTGGAAAGTGGACAGCGTATAAAGATATTAATATCAAGCATAGAAAGTATGAACTTGAAAAAAGACAGTTTTCTTATAATCCAGATATAATGTTGGAAAGAGCCAGACAATACGTTAACTGGAATACATACACTGAAGAAAAAATAACTGAAGAATATGGTGAAGGTCAATTTGAAGAATGGATCTCAAAAGAATTCGCTTTTGCAACGGACTTAATTTACACTATGAATGCTTCAAACACCTTACTTAAAAAAGAAGATGTTGAGAATTTGAAAAAAGGGGATATAACAATAGTTAGAAATACAATTTATGCAAGACATGGCTATTCATTTAAAAATAGACCACTCCGTATATTTTTTGACGCTCAAAGTTGGTACATTCCTGTTCATGCAGATATTAAATCTGACTTCACAGATCTTGAAAAGGAGAATATACAATTGCTTCTTCGGTATGAAAAGAATGCAAAGGAATACTATGATTATTTTGGAAGGTGATCATGAAGTTAATTATAAATCGTCTTTTTCTTATTAAGATTATTTTATATGGTTTATTGATTTACTTCATTTACCTATTAGGGCTTATAACTATACAATATATACCAATACGTTATGACGTAGCATTTTTAAACATCAAGCATGAAGAAATCAAGCTGACCTATTATAAATTAGCTTTCTTTAGTCATGTATATACTAGTATATTTGTTATATCTCTAGGATTAACTCAGTTTTCTAAAACAATACGAAGTCGATTTTCATTTATCCATAAACTAAGTGGAAAAATCTATATCCTTTTGATATTATTAATTGCTTGCCCTTCTGGTTTAGTAATGGCTTACCATGCAAACGGAGGTTTGATTCCTCAAATATCATTTTCAATCCTTTCTATTCTTTGGTTTACATTCACGTTAAAGGCATATACAGCTATTAAAAAAGGTAATTTTCAAAAGCATAAAAATTTTATGATTAGAAGTTATGCTTTAACATTATCGGCAATAAGTTTAAGGCTCTTTAAATATGGTATCGTTTCTACTTTTGAATTGCCACCCATGGACACGTATAAAATTGTTTCCGTTTTAGGTTGGGTAATGAACTTAGCGATAGCAGAAATGATAATAAGAAGAACTGCTGGAAATAAATTACAAAATATATGATCTCATTGAGAGATTGTTGAGACATTTAAAATTATAAACAAATTCAAAAAAAACGAGTTACTTTGAGTCTGCGTTGCAGAACTAAACCATTTATGCAAAGAGCTGAAAAACCATACAGAGCCATCAACTATCTGATAGATGTTTTTGTCATATCCTTAATTATGGCATTTATCACCTGGGTAGACGGATATCATTCGAAGTTTCTGTCGTGGTTTGTGTTTTTCCTCTATTATCTCTTATTTGAAATAACAACTCAGAGAACTTTTGGAAAAATGATAACAAAGACCTATGTGGTTGGACCTAGAGACGAAAAGCCAAGTGTTAGAGCGATAATTTTAAGAACGGTCTGTCGTTTTTTTTACCTTGATCTTATATCGTTTCTATTGGGTACTTACGGGATTCATGACGGATATTCAAAAACAAGAGTGATTAGGAAAAAATAAAACTACCTCATTTCTTTTCTTGCCTCATCCAACTCTTTCAAAGGCGCCTTACAAGTGGAATTCTCACAAACATAAAACAACACCTCTTTCTTCCTAGGCTTATCCTCCAAAAATGGAATCGTCCCTTCATTCCCACCAGCAACAATCATATTTGGCGCATAATACTCACCCAGTTTTTTGCGTTGTGATAAAGCATCATCACCCATTATCGCCAACTCATAGAAAGGCAGATTAAAATTCAATGCTAACATCGCCCAATTGGAATAACCAGAACCATATTGCGACATTTGATTATAGATATTGGTCAACATTTGTTTGGCATCATCTACTAACCCTTCATCGTGATATAATTTCCCGATTTTAAATAAATTATGCGCCATCACGCTGTTCGAAGCGGGGATGACATTGTCGTTGATTTCCATTTTGCGGGCGATCAACTCTGTATTTTCTTTTGAAAAGTAGAATAGTTTCGAAGATTCATCCTGGAAATATTGTTGCGTAAATGAAAGTAAATCTTTCGCGTGGTGGATCCATTTTTCGTCAAAGGTCGTTTCGTAGAGCGTGATAAAAGCATCAATTACATGTGCATAATCTTCCAAAAATGCATCAATTTTAGATGCTCCCGATTTACGTGAGCGCCATAAACTACCATCACTTTTGAGTTGGTGTTTTAAGACCCATTCTCCTGTTTGAACAGCTCGTTGAATATAGTTGTGATTATTCAGGGCTAATCCTGATAACGCAAGTCCTTTGATGGTCATCGCATTCCAGGCGGTGAGTTTTTTATCGTCTAACCCCGGTCGAATGCGCTTTTCTCTTACTGCGCGCAATTTATCATTAGCACTTTTCAGTTTTTCTTCGAAGTCGTCTATGCTCCAACCCTTACTTTCTGCAAAGTCTACTTTGGTTGCTGTACGCATCAAAATGTATTGATTGTGTTCCCAGTATCCAAGGTTGTTCACATTGTAAAACTCCGCATACCAATCAAAATCATCTCCCAATAATTGCTTCAGCTCCTCTTTTGTCCACGTATAAAACTTTCCTTCCACACCTTCAGAATCTGCATCTAAGGCAGAGAAGAATCCACCTTCTATATCTAACATTTCATTTTCTAACCAAGAAATCGTTTGACAAATAACATTAGCATAAACTGGATTTTTGTCGTGCTGATGGGCGAGGGCATACAATGAAAGCAACTGACCATTGTCGTACAACATTTTTTCAAAATGTGGTACTTTCCAGATCATGTCTACCGAATAGCGAGAAAAGCCACCTACCAACTGATCGTATATGCCACCAAATGCCATTTTTTTGAGCGTTAGAGCTACATGGTTCAATATCGTCTTGTCATTGTTTTGACGTCCATAACGCAATAAAAACTCATAATTATTAGGTAATGGGAATTTTGGAGCGCGCTTTCCTCCACCTTCATCAAAATCGAAATTTTGTTTCCATTTTTGGATAAGCGCATCTATAACTTGTGGGTCGAATTCGTTTTGAAATTCCACTTTTTCTACCAACTCAGAAACTTGAACACCTTCTGTTAATTGCTTGGCGTACTCTAAGACTTTTGGTTTGTCTTGCGTATACGTTTCATATAGTCTGAGTAAAACATTTACCCATTGTTTTTTTTTGAAATAAGTTCCACCGTAAATTGGGCGTTTGTCGGGTAATGTAAAACAGTTTAAAGGCCAACCTCCTTGTTGTGTCATCAATTGCACTGCATTCATATACACTTGGTCCACATCAGGTCGCTCTTCACGGTCTACTTTGATGCAAACAAAATGCTCGTTCATTACTTTAGCCACTTCTTCACTTTCAAAGCTTTCGTGTTCCATCACATGACACCAATGACAAGCAGAATAACCAATACTAACAAGTACAAGCTTATCTTCTCTTTCAGCTTGGTCAAAAGCTTCCTGACTCCATTCAACCCAATTGACAGGATTGTGGGCATGTTGAATTAAATACGGACTATTGGAATTTATGAGTGCATTTGTGTGTTGCGCCATTTGCTTTTTACTTTCCTAACATTTTACCTATGTCAATGTTTAGATCTTTTAGGTTGACCGTTTTAGACTGATCGATTTCCTGTTTGTTTGGAATACCGAGTATAGAAGCTTTTAACTTACCCTTCAGTCTCAATTCAACAGATTCATCTTTCATGAACTTCATCAATTGAAAAATTACTCCTTGACCCAGCTTAACTTCTACAGGTACATTATCTAGCGTTGTTCGCTTACTTTTCATTTTGTATTTGTCCAACAACTTCGCTTCTCCGATGTAAACATCATTAATATAAACATCAAAAGTTGATTTCCGTACTTTAAGTGCGTAGCCGTTTGGATTGAATACAGAAACATCTACATTAAATTGAAGATGATCTTGGTTGAACTCATCCAATTTAAAATTAGTAGCACCTCTAAATTCTGGTTCTTCAAAGCAGCTTGATACCGAGAACAAAACGATTAGAGCGAGGAAAACAACTTTTAAATTCTGCATATAATTACTTGTTTAGTTTAGCAAACTCATCATAGAAGTAAGGAATGGTTTCAATTCCTTTATAGAAATTGAATAGACCGTAATTTTCGTTGGGAGAATGAATCGCATCTGTATCCAATCCGAATCCCATTAATACTGTTTTCAGTCCGAGTACTTCTTCAAATAATGCAACGATTGGAATACTACCACCACTTCTCAATGGAATTGGTTTTGTTCCGAATGATTTTTCCATTGCATTACTTGCAGCTATATAACCCGAAGAATCGATTGGGGTTACAGCCGGTTGTGCTCCGTGATGTGGTTTTACGATAACTTTCACACCTTCAGGCGCTAAACTTTCGAAATAATCTTTGAATAATTTTGTGATTTCATCTGGATCTTGATGAGGCACTAAACGCATTGAAATTTTCGCATATGCTTTAGAAGCGATTACCGTTTTTGCACCTTCTCCAGTGTATCCTCCCCACATTCCATTCACGTCTAATGTTGGTCGAATAGAACCACGTTCACGAGTTGTGAATCCTTTTTCACCGTGAACCGCATTTATATCTAACGCCTTTTTATAATTCTCTTCATTGTAAGGAGCGCGTGCCATTTCTTCACGTTCTTCCTGACTAATAACCTCTACCTTATCATAGAATCCTGGAACTGTAATCTTGTTATCTTCGTCTTGCAGTTTTGCAATCATTTCAGATAAGATATTTATTGGGTTTGCCACGCAACCACCATATAGTCCAGAGTGTAAATCTCGGTTTGGGCCGACAACTTCAACTTCAACATAACTTAAACCACGAAGTCCTGTCGTAATAGAAGGGGTGTCATTTGAAACAATTCCAGTATCAGATACAAGGATAATATCAGCCGCTAACTTTGGTTTATTTTCTTTAATGAAGATCTCTAAGTTAGCACTCCCCACTTCCTCTTCACCTTCAATCATGAATTTTGCATTACAAGGCATTTCGCCACTCTTCACCATCGCCTCGAGTGCTTTGATATGCATAAACATCTGTCCTTTGTCGTCACATGCTCCTCGTGCAAAAATGGCACCTTCGGGATGTACATCTGTTTTTTTAACGACAGGCTCAAAAGCCGGGGAATCCCATAAGTCAATAGGATCTGCTGGCTGAACGTCATAGTGTCCATAAACTAAAACTGTGGGTAAATTCGGATCAATAATTTTTTCCCCATAAACAATTGGGTGACCTTCAGTTTCACAAACTTCAACATTCTCAGCACCCGCTTCTGTCATGGAGTTTGCAACAGATAGAGCTGCTTTTTTAACATCACCTTTGTGCGCAGGGTCTGCTGAAACAGAAGGGATACGTAGTAAATCAAATAGTTCTTCTAAAAATCGTTTGTCGTGTTTTTTTATAAAATTTTGTGTTTTTTGCATCATCAAATATTTTTTATAAAGTTAATTAATTCTTCTTTTTGCCCTAATTGTTAATTATATTTATGTGTAATAAATTGATATTTAGTTTACATTATTTTTAACTTCGTGCAACCAATTTGAAAAAGTTTTCGTCTTGAATGGAGCTGAATATTAGTTTAAAAAAATAAAAATACAGAAATGAAGAATTATATTAAATTGAATCTGGTATTGTTAATTGTAGCAATTGGAGGTTACACAAACGCACAGCAGATTACGACTACAAACCCAAATATTACACCTGTACAAGCTGTTGAGGATATTCTTTTGGGTGTAGGTATCCAAGCATTTAATATAACGTATAACACTAGTGCTCCTGATGCGACTGTAGCTCAGGATAACGTTCAAGAATTTAGCGCGGCAGGTACAGCATTTCCCATTCAAGATGGAGTATTGATGACAACGGATGGTACAGGGAACTTAAATGATCCAGATTTGAATGCGATTACAGGCGGTACGGCTACAAACGGAGCGATAATAGAATTTGATTTTGTTCCAACAGGAGATACGTTGTCATTTAATTACATTTTTGCTTCTACTGAATATACAAGCTATACATGTTCAAATTTTAATGATGTTTTTGGTTTCTTTATTTCTGGTCCTGGTATTAACGGACCTTTTACAAATAACGCAGAAAACATTGCAACCGTTCCTGGTACAACTGTTCCTGTTGCCATTAATACAGTAAATTCTGGGACATCAAGTTCGGGGAACACCACTCCTTGTGATAATGCTGATCCGAACTGGCAATCAAATTCAGTTTATTTCACCTTAGCTTATAATACAATTTTCGGAAATTCTGCAACACCTGTTAGTGGATTTAATGGTGGAACAGTTGTTCTTCCAGCAAATGCATCAATATCTTGTAATGATACATTTCATATTAAACTTGCAATTGCCAATGATTTTGATACTGGATTAGATTCAGGTGTATTTCTTGAGGCGAACTCTTTCAGTTCAGACGCGGTTGATATTACTATTGAATCTGAAACTTCAAGTACTGATACTTTATTAGTTGAAGGGTGTACAGACGGGAATATATATTTTACTCGACCTTCCAACCAAACGAGTGACTCGTTGACAGTTTATTTTGATGTTACTGGTTCAGCTGATCAAGGAGATGATTTTCCTATTTTGGCACCAGGAGATTCGGTAACATTCTTACCAGGTGAGGATACGATTATATTAAATATATCACCGATTCAAGATGGTAACTCAGAAGGTTTTGAAAGTGTTACTGTTTCTGCATTCACAGTGACCGTCTGTGGTGACACTATTTTTTCTGAAGGTACAATTTGGCTTTCTGATGAACCCTACTCTACGGTCACAGCTCTCGACACCACAATACTTTGTGCAAATGATAGTGTGCCTACATGGGTAACAACGAGTGGAGGATTTCCTCCTTATACGTATAGTTGGAGTAATGGCGAAACAGGGGATACCGTCCCCACGGCTGGTGTAGTTGATGGGCCTACGGATTATATTGTAACTTCAACAGACGCCTGCGGATTTGAGTATCAAGACACGGCCACTATCACGTTAAATCAAATTTTAGCAATAGATACAATGTTCCAATTCCCTTCAGAGTGCGGTCTGGCAACAGGTGCTGTATCGGGTCAAGGAAGTGGGTTCACTGGAACACCTGACTATGAATGGTCGGGCCCTGGAGCCGGTAATCCAGATAATATTGATGCTTCTGTATGGCAAGATCTACCTTCTGGATGGTATTATTTTTCAATAGAAGATGATGTTTGTTTTGTTGAGGATAGTATTTTCTTAGAGCAAGATCCACCACCAACAGCTGATTTTGACGCAAATCCTCCTGCAGGTAATGCACCATTAGATGTAACGTTTGTAAATAACTCTGATCCAGCAGATACGTACGATTGGGATTTTGGAAACGGTGATGGCGCTTCAGTAAATAATTTAGACGATCAAAACACCACTTATAATAACGAGGGGGTTTATACAGTGACCTTAACTGTAACTGAAGGAGCATGTTCAGACCAAGCAACACAAACAGTTGTTGTTGAACTTTTACTTCCTTTAGATTATGAAATGCCAAACGTATTCACTCCAAATAATGACGGATCAAATGATGTTTTCACATTGAATACAGTGAACGCTGTTTCTCTAGATTTAGTAATTCTAAACAGATGGGGTAATACTGTTTACGAAAGTTCAGATGATGTGAATGCAGCATGGAACGGTAAAATTCAAAATGTTGGATTAGAGTGTAACGACGGAACTTATTTCTACCGATTCACAATTGTAGGTGAAGATGGTGAAGAAATAGAAGAGCATGGGTTTGTACATCTAGTAAGAACTAAGAAATAACTAACACAAATTTATAGAAATGGAATCTTGGTAACGAGATTCCATTTTTTTTTTCGAAAAAAAATTAGTGGATCAACGATTTACCAGACATTGCAGTTGGTTGAGTTATTCCCATTCTAGAAAGAATTGTTGGAGCAACATCAGCTAAAATTCCACTTGATAACCTGATACCTCCTTCTTTTGTTACAAATACTAAAGGTACTGGGTTTAATGAGTGAGCCGTATTGGGAGTGCCATCTTGATTAATTGCAAAATCAGCATTCCCATGATCTGCAATAACGAGTAACTCATATTCATTTGACAATGCAGTTTGAACGACTTTTCCCAAAGATGAATCCACCGTTTCTACAGCTTTTATGATTGCCTCATAAACACCTGTATGTCCCACCATATCCGGATTAGCAAAGTTCAAACAAAAGAAGTCTGGCTGGTTCTTGTTTATCTCATTAACAATTTTTTCAGTAACTTCTGGAGCGCTCATTTCAGGTTGTATATCATAAGTTGCAACCTTTGGGGAGTTGATTAAAATTCTTTTTTCATTGTTGAATTCTGCTTCTCGACCGCCAGAAAAGAAGAATGTAACGTGCGGATATTTTTCGGTTTCAGCGATACGGACTTGACTTTTTCCACTTGCTTCAATCACTTCACCTAACGTATCTTTTAAGTTATCCTTCTCGAAAACCACTTTGACATTACTGAACGAATCATCGTATGAAGTCATTGTCAATAACTCAAGATTCAGAGGCTTCATATCGTATTGTGGAATCTCCCGTTGCGAAAGAGCGGCAATAATTTCTCTAGGTCGATCAGTTCTAAAATTAAAGCTAATTACTATGTCACCGTCTTCTATAGAACAATTTTCTACGCTAGAAATATAGGAAGGAGTAATAAATTCATCTGTGACACCTTCGTTATACCTATGGTCGAAAAGTGCGTCAACTCCATCATAAGAGTGTCCCTTTCTATGCACCATCAAATCGTATGCTTGTTGAATTCGCTCCCATCTATTATCTCTATCCATAGCATAATACCTACCAATTACACTGGCAATTTTAATGTTTGAACCAGAGATATGATTTTCTAAATTCTGAAAAAATTGTTTCCCGCTATTTGGGTCGCAATCTCTTCCATCTGTGAAACCATGAATAAAGACGTTTTGTAAATTATATTTCTTAGACATATCACAAAGCGCGTGTAAGTGTTCTTGTGAACTATGTACTCCGCCATTAGATACAAGTCCGATAAAGTGAACTTTTTTATTTTCTTTTTCCGCTTTTGAGAAAGCATTTTTTAATACCTCAATCTCAAAAAAGGAGCCATCTTGAATGGATTTATTGATTCGTGTTAGTTCTTGATAAACAATTCTACCAGCACCAATATTGAGATGCCCAACCTCAGAGTTACCCATTTGGCCATCTGGAAGACCAACGTTTTCACCAGAGGTTAATAATTCAGACGTAGGATAATTTTTCATCAAACCATCCATCACTGGCGTTTTTGCATTGAAAATCGCATCTGACTTACTTTTGTCACCAATTCCCCAACCGTCTAAAATAATGAGTCCAACTTTTTTATTGTGCATGCGGTAAACTAATTTTAAAATGAGAACCACGAGGTTCATTATGCGAATAACTGATAGAGCCACCGTGGATTTTAAGTAATTCTTTAACTATATAAAGTCCTAACCCTGTTCCTTTTTGAGTTCTAGTTTCTTCATTTCCAATTCGAACAAATTTGTCGAATATAGAATCTTTAAATTTCAAAGGAATTCCAATGCCTTGGTCTTTAATGCCTATTATTGTTTGATCGTTTTCTTTGGTTAAATAAACTTCAATGGTAGGATTGTCGCCACCATATTTAAAAGCATTTTCTAATAAATTTACCACTGCAACTTCGATGACAAAAGGATCGACTCTTAAAACGATTCCTTCTTGCAGGTTTAATTGAACAGCTGTTCGTTCTCTGGACCATGTTTCTACGATTCTTTTGATTTCGTTATCTAACGCAACGTTTTCAAAATTAAGTTCCAATCGATGGTTTTCAATTCTTGTAGCTGTGAGAATATTCTCGATCATTCCTTCAAGCCTTTTATTTTCAGTGATGGCTTGCTCTAAGAGTTCTTCTTGTTGATCGCGTTTAAGATTTTCGCGCTTTAGAAGTGTTTGAAGATATAATTTGTTCGATGCAAGTGGTGTTTTTAACTCGTGCGTTACAGAAAGTAAAAAATTACTCTGTCGTTGAGAGAGTTTAATATCCTTCTGGATAGAGCTTCTGATTTTCCATAACCCTAAAAGAAGTATTAAGAAGAATACACTTCCCTCACCAACAATCATTAGCACCCGTTGATTCGAAGTTGAGCCGTCCTCAGCTAACTCCTGAGACAACTCTATTAAATGATAACCCCACCATGCAAATTGAAGTACAACGTATGCACTCAATACATAAAAGAATATGGCGGTTTGTCTTTTCATTTAGTAAGCACGATCTGAGCTCCCTTCAACATAGTTCATAAAAGCTTTGTTAACGACTTTATTCCCGCCAGGAGTTGGATAGTTTCCAGTAAAATACCAGTCACCCGTATTGTCAGGACAAGCCTCGTGAAGATTTTCTATGGTTTGATATATTATTTTCACTCCCGCTTTCATATTGACAGGCGTTAATAACTCTGATATTTTAGCTGAAATTTCATCGGCGCTAAATAAATCATAAATCTCTTTTACGTAATTTTTAATCTGTTCTTTAGGCTTCAATTCCTGCTCTTTACATTTGCGGTATACTTCATCAATAATGAAAGATTTTCCATTCTCTTTAAGCAGTTCAATAGCGGCTTCGAATGCAATAAAATCTCCCATTCTTGCCATGTCGATTCCGTAGCAATCTGGATATCTAATTTGAGGAGCAGAAGAAACAACTACAATGTTTTTTGGCTCTAAACGATCGAGAATTCTCAAAATACTCTTCTTTAAGGTTGTACCTCTAACAATAGAGTCATCAATAACAATAAGATTATCTTTATTTGGAACAACCGTACCATAAGTGATATCATAAACGTGAGCTACCATATCATCTCTTGAATCATCCTGCGTAATAAAAGTTCTCAATTTAGCATCTTTGATAGCTAATTTTTCGAACCGCGTTTTACGAGAAAGTATTTTTTGTAGAGATTCAGTGGAAGTATCACTTCCCAGAGCCTGAATTGCTTCAAGTTTTTCTTCGTTCAAATAGTCTTCCAGTCCTTTCATCATGCCATAAAACGACATTTCTGCTGTGTTCGGAATAAATGAAAAAACGGAATTATCTAAATCATTATCAATTGATTCAATGATTTGAGGAACTAGTAATTGCCCCAACTTTTTTCTTTCATTGTAAATATCAAAATCATTTCCTCTTGAGAAATAAATTCGCTCAAAAGAACACGCCTTTCTTTCAAGTGGTTCGTTAATCATTATTTCACTAACGTCACCTGATTTTTTGATTACCAGTGCATGACCAGGCTTCAGTTCTTTAATGTTCTCTTTTCTTAAATCAAAGGCAGTTTGAATTACTGGACGTTCAGATGTAACAACGCAAATTTCGTCATCTTCATACCAAAATGCAGGTCGAATTCCTGAAGGATCTCGCATAACAAAAGCATCTCCATGACCAAACAGTCCCGACATAGTATATCCACCGTCCCAATCTTCAGATGCATTTTTTAGAATTCCTTCTATATCTAAGTTCTCAGCAATTTTTGAAGAGATTTCTTTATTATTGTATCCTTGTGATTTGTATTGTTGAAATAAACGTTCGTTTTCTTCATCTAAAAAGTGCCCAATTTTTTCTAAAACCGTTACAGTGTCAGATTTCTCTTTTGGGTGCTGACCAATATTTAGAAGCACATCAAATAATTCGTCTACATTAGTTAGATTGAAATTCCCCGCAACAACAAGATTTCTCGTCATCCAATTGTTTTGTCTTAAAAATGGGTGACAACTCTCAATACTGTTTTTTCCAAAAGTTCCATAGCGCAAATGCCCTAAAAATAACTCGCCAGTAAAGCCTGCGTTTTTCTTTAGGAAATCAATATCAGTAAGTTTTTCAGGAGCTATTTTTTCAATATCTTCAAATGCACGATTTATTTTTGCAAAAATATCCTGAAGTGGCTTTTGGTCAATTGAGCGATGACGAGAAATATATCTCTCCCCCGGTTTCATGTCAAGTTTAATGTTGGCGATACCCGCACCATCTTGACCTCTATTGTGCTGTTTTTCCATCAATAAATACATCTTATTCAGGCCGTAAAATGCTGTACCGTATTTATCTACAAAGTATTCAAGGGGTTTCTTCAATCGAAGAAGTGCAATACCGCACTCATGCTTAATCGCATCACTCATGGATTCTAGTTTTTCTTTACAAAAATAGGGTTATTATCTGTTTTGACATTAATTTTTCATGTATCGTTTAGATTAATTAGTTAAAAAGGCAACTATTTGTACATAATTCAGTTATAATAATACCATTTAAAACGGATGTCAACTATTTTAACACAAATACTTATGTGGTTGATATTGAATTTAGTAAATTTGGATTATGTGTAAAGGGTTCTATTTCATCCTCTTATTGCTGCTCTTTCCCATGCTTCTTTTGGGACAGGAGGAGAATTGGATGCATCCAAATGAAGGACAATGGGATGAAAAAATTCTTTATAAAGTTGAACTGGTTCAAGGTGAATTTTTAATCGAAAAGGATAAATTCACTTACGCACTCCATAATTTTTCTGACGTATACAATCATGCTCATGAAGATGATGGGAGTCATCATGAAGAAGAGGAACTTAAAATGCATACCGTTCAATCGATATTTAAGCACTCTTCTTGGGGAGGAGAGTTGAGAGAAGAAAGAACATCTGACTTCTATCGCAATTATTTTATTGGAAGTGATTCAACAAAATGGGCTAAAAAAGTTCATTCTATTCAACTGTTGAGAATGATTGATTTCTATCCAGGGATTGATTTGATTATTGAGACAAAACCCGAATCTATAAAATATAGTTTTGATGTTTCGCCTGGAGCTGATCCTTCTGTAATAAAAATAGAACATATTGGAGCGTCGAAAGTTAGTTTGGAAAATGATCAATTGAATATTCATACTCGATTTGGGCCGATTGTCGAAAAGAATTTGAAAGTCTGGAACCAATCTGAAGAAGGAAGAATATCTCATGTTGGTGCGAGTTTTAAATTGGATAGTTCAATGGTTACGTTTGAATTGGGCGAGTCTTACGACTCAAGTGAAAGATTAATTATTGACCCTGAGTTGACATTTTCCACTTTTACTGGGTCGAGTGCAGATAACTGGGGATTTACTGCTGCACCAGATAATAACACAAACTTATTTGCAGGCGGAATTGTTTTCGGTACTGGATATCCTATTTCAACTGGGGCATATGATAATACATACAACGGTGGAGAGGGATCATTAGCTTTCGATATCGGCATTTCTAAGTTTAGCGCTGACGGTGCAAATCTACTTTATTCAACCTATGTTGGGGGAACTAAAAACGAAACGCCAAACTCAATTGTAACGAATGCCCAAAATGAATTATTTGTTTTAGGTGTCTCAAGTTCTCAGGACTTCCCGATTACTGCAGGTGCTTATCAGGTTGTCCATGCAGGAGGGACAACTACCACTCAAAATAGTTTGACCTTTGCAGGTACAGATATCGTAGTATTCAAGTTGAGCAATGATGGAACTAGTTTAATCGCAAGTACTTTTATAGGTGGTACAGGGAACGATGGTCTTAATTTATCTAATTTAAGTTATAATTATGGTGACCAATTTAGAGGAGAAATAATTGTCGATAATAACGGAGATGTGCTTTTGGCAAGTTCATCGAGGTCTGGAAATTTTCCAACTCCAAATGGGTTTGATAATGCGATTGGTGGGTCTCAGGATGCAGTTGTATCGAAATTGTCACCTGATCTAACTAATCTAATCTGGTCCACTTATTTAGGTGGTTCAGATGATGATACTGGCTTTGCCCTTCAAGTGTCTTCTACTAATAATGTTTATGTAACAGGAGGTACGGCTTCCAGTAACATGAATTTGTCGAATGGTCACGTTTCGAGTTATTTTGGAGGTAGAGATGGTTACTTGATTCAATTGGACGGAACAACTTCAGCACCAATTAGTGGGACTTATATTGGTACTTCTTCGTATGATCAAAGTTATTTTGTGCAATTGGATTTAGATGATAACGTTTATGTTTTTGGACAGTCAAGTGGAAACATGACGATTTCTCCAGGAGTATACAACAATCCGAATTCTGGACAATTTATTAGTAAGTATAGCTCAGATTTGAGTACGCGGGCATGGTCTACAGTAGTAGGTGGTGGAAATGGCAATGTTGAAATTTCACCTACAGCTTTCTTGGTTTCTAATTGTGATGAAATTTATTATGCAGGCTGGGGTGGGTCTACAAACCAGTCTGGTCAGGCAACTACTAGTACAACTAATAATTTCCCAACAACAAGTGATGCTTTTGATCCAAATACAAGTGGTAACAACTTTTATGTCGCTGTTTTAGATGATGATGCAGCAGCATTGAATTATGCGACGTTCATGGGTGGAGTGAATAGTTATCCGAACCACGTTGATGGAGGAACGAGTAGATTCGATAAAGGAGGAAGAATTTATCATGCTGTTTGTGCAGCTTGTAATGGCAGCAATAGTGGCTTTGTAACAACACCAGGTGCGTATTCAAACGTCAATGGAACCGCAAGTAGGTGTAATTTAGCTGCGTTTAAATTTGATTTGAGTACAATCGAATCTACAATCTCAGTTCCAGACCCCTTCGTTTGTATACCAAACGCTGTAGTATTTGTCAATAATTCGCAAAACGGAAATGAATATTACTGGGATTTTGGAGATGGTAACACGAGTACAGAGTTCGAACCGTCTCATAATTACACTTCCCCTGGTGATTATCAAGTTTTACTTGTTGTGAGTGATACGAATGCTTGCTTTGAGCCTGATTCGAGTTATTTTGATGTTTCAATTGGATTGTTTGAGGGTGCAATTGTTCAGCCTCCAGCACCTGTTTGTCCTGGGACTCCATATCAATTAGAAGCATCGGGAGGAACTCAATACGCATGGACTCCAGCGCAATACCTAGATGATTCAACGAGTGCTACGCCCACCGCCACAGTAGACCAAACTACAGAGTTTACCGTGATTGTATCTGATAGTTGTGGTGCTGATACTTTATCTGCAACGTTGGATGTTTATGGGGGGAATGTCGAAAGTATAGATGATTTAATTATTTGCCGAGGAGATACAATTAGTCTTTGGGCTACAGGAGGAGTTAGTTATGAATGGAGTGATGCAAGTGATATACTTAGCGACCCAACAGAAGATACGGTGGAAATAGCGCCTGAATTTGATACGGAATACAATGTTTTAATAACTACAGCGGAAGGGTGTGAGATTGAAGAAACGGTTCTGGTTGATGTTTATCAAGATGTTCCTGATCCTCAGATAGAAGACACAATTCCATTATGTAGGGGAGATGAAGTAACTGTAACAGTAAGTGGAGCACCATCTTTTGAATGGTTCCCAAATCAGGACATTAGCACGAATACGGGACCAGTAGTGGTGATAAACACAGCCGTAGATAGATGGTATTATGTAGATTTTACCAATCCTTGTGGGACAGTTCGCGATAGTGTATTTATTGATGTGATTGATGTTAACCCTCAAGCTGGAAACGACACGATTGTTTGTCCAGGCGAACCTGCATATCTCTGGGCTAGTGGAGGTGTAGAATATAGTTGGACACCTTCAAACTCTGTTAATAATCCATTTGATTCAATTGTAACTGTCTTGCCACAATATGCAACAACATACTCTGTATTGGTTACGGATGAGAATGGTTGTTCTGCCAGTACAAATGTTTTTGTTGATCACTACCCTTTACCTTTTGTTCAAACAAGTCCGGATTATTATGGGTTTGAGGGAGACGAGGTACAGTTAGATGCAGAAGGAAGTAGTAGTACAGGTAGTTATACTTGGAGTCCAAGTGAATACTTGAGTTGTGTAAATTGCCAATCTCCAGTGACAACAACTCCTAGTACTTTAACCTATGAAGTAGAGTTTGTCGATGAAAATGGCTGTAAAGCTACTGATGACGTAACGATCTACTTTGAAGGAATAATATATGTGCCAAATACATTTACACCTGATAATAGCGGTAATAACGACTATTTCTTCCCAAAAGGAGGGAATATAGTTGATTACGAAATGATGATTTTCAATCGATGGGGTGAGCTTATATTTGAATCAGAAAGTTTCAACGATAGATGGGACGGAACCTACGCGAACGGACTGCCTTGTCCTGACGGGACGTATGTTTGGAAAATTATTTACGAAGATGTGATGGGTAATCGCGAAGAG
This sequence comes from Fluviicola sp., assembly GCA_002734085.1. Taxonomy (GTDB): domain Bacteria; phylum Bacteroidota; class Bacteroidia; order Flavobacteriales_D; family Crocinitomicaceae; genus Brumimicrobium. The sequence goes on from NVXV01000010.1 coordinate 23,269, forward strand.
ATTGTTGGTCATGTTAATTTGCTGAGGTAAGGTTTTTCTTGAATTTCTGAATAGAGACCAAAGACCACGAGATGTAATCTCGCAACAGCTTTGGCTGGTAGAGAATCAATAAGCATTCTGCGATCTGACGATAAACTATCACACTTACTCTAATTTGACTTTTGTCTTATCATTTGATTTAAACTATCAAATTCCTTCATATGTTTTTCAAAGTCAAAATCAGTACTTGGAATTTTATTTGGATTATAAATTATCAAATCAGAACTATCATTTTTACTTAAAATAAAACTATAGTATTCACGTTTTTCACCAAATTGTATTTTAAATAGACCATCTAATAATAAATCACTAATTAGTTCATCTCTATCTTGAATTCCATCTAAACAGACTTCAAAAACAGATTTATTCACTTTTGACAATTCAATTTTCTTTTCGTTGTATTCTATTGAAATAGTTTTAAACTGATTGAACTCATTGTTGTAAGTTGAAACCTTCAGGATGCTGTTGCATTTATTTTCTCGAATATCAGTTTTACAACTGAGTGATATAAAAATTATAAAACAAAAGATTAAAGCCTTTTTTATCATTATTTCCTTCATAATTACAAGTTACTTAATAACCATAATCAATTCCTTGTAGCTAGATGTCCATCACATTTTCATTTACCTTTAATACAGAGTCTAAATACGCTACTTCATTAACTACCTGCTCCATCTTTAATTCTGATGTATCTGTTCCAGTAAGATAAAGCCCACTATTGAAATTTATACTTTGAACGAATCTTTTGTTCTCCTTAACATAGGTTCGATTTAAATTCATTTCTTGATTCGATAAATAGTAATTTAAGAACCCTAAATATCTGTATATAGCGTGTTTTCGATGTGCCAAGCTGTCAAGGTAGAGCGTGATGCGCAATGAATCATTCGTTACGCTACGCTGATTTCTATTACTGTTTTCCTGATTGTCAATTTTATTATCAACTGTTTCACTATTACAAGATGAAATTATAATTATCAAAAAAATTAAAAATCGACTCATTTTACTTCATTTATTCTGTTCAAGTACTCAGATTCCCAGCTACTGCGCGATGCAATCGCGCAGTAGCTGGGGTAGTTATCTGAATCTGCAAAGAAAGTTAACCTTATCTACAAATGTCAACTACAAACATAAAAAAAACCTACCAAGCCTAAACTCAGTAGATTTCTAAAGTATTATATAGCATTAATGTAATCTAGTGAACAACAACCATTCTTTGTGGTTGAGTTGTTTCTCCTTGAATTGTTACGCTTACAAAGTATACGCCTTGGTCATAACTTGAAACATCTAAAGGAATTACATTAGTTTGGTGAGAAATTTCAGTTTTATTTACAACTTTACCAGTAGCATCAACAATTGTAATGTTCGCGTTACTGGTATATTTAGTTAAAGCGATTTGCACCTGATCGTTTGATGGATTCGGAATTAACTTGAAAGTAGACAACTCGTTTTCATCCAAACTAGCGTCGTCCTCTACGTCATAAAGTATTTCAAAATCATCGAAGTAATATCCATCTTCACTAACACCTCCATCTGATTCAAGTATAAATCTAAACATTATTTCTTCGCCTAAATAATCGCTTAAACTGATTTCTTCAAGTACCCAGCTATTTTGTGTTCCGTCATACAAAGGTTCTCCTACTGGTTGAGGTTGTCCCCAGTTTTGAACACCGGGTCTCGTATATTTACCGCATTGTGGAATCCAGGTATTACCGAAATCAGTTGATACTTGAAATTGAACATAGTCATAACCAGACTCTATGTCCCACTTTGCTCTAAATCGCGTGTATGCACCAGTTGCATCCGTTAGATCAATCGTATCATTGAATACATATTCACTGAATGTATTGTCATTGTAATCATTGTTCGGACTATCTGTAAAAGAGAAGTCAGGAGAAAAGAAATCTTCAGAAGTTAAACTCCAATCTCCCGTCCAGTTATCAGCATTTGCTGCATCGTCTGAGAATTGTAGCGTCGCATCGCCGAAAGTCTTGGTAATCGTATCTCTCTTCACCCAGTCACCATTATCTGTAGCCAATACATATTTGATTTCATCGCCATATTGAATAGCAGGATCTAAAGTATAAGAAATGGTACCTGTTTGAATCTCTTCAATTACTAAGTTGTAAGGAATTGAACTACCCACAGATTGAATTCCTGTTAATGGTTCAATACTTACCGTTAAAGTTCCATTTTGTTGACCGAGGCGTTGAATTTCGTGATTAAAATCTCCTGACATATTAACAATCGTAGAAGAAAGATCAGTACTTTCGGTCACACCATAAACCAAAGGAAGATGAGCCATAACCAGATTAGGGTAGAGCATATCAATACAATCTGGAGTTATTTGATTAACAGGTGGCCAAAATCCATTGAACCCAACTTCTGGAGTCACGGCAAAAACGCCTTCGTCTTTATACATGTAATCATCTGAATCACCTGAAGCAGGATATAGTCCAGAACTCTTGTACTGTTCATAATTGTTGAATCCTACCATATGGCTGGTATATGCATCAAAGTAATCATGGTCCACAGCAAATTCTTGATTTGTCGCCCCGATAGGGTATAAGAGAATACCACCATGCGTGTGAGCGTTGAAAGCAAAAGAAATATTCCAGTTTTCAGCAATTTTCTTCATGTTTTTAGTTTCTGGTTCTGAGAAAGGGCCAGAACCTGGATAAACGTCACTGTTTTCGTCTCCAGTATCAACACCAGTTGTTCCCCATTGGTAGGAGTAGTTTCTATTAAGATCAACTCCAGGATTGCTATTACCAACGTTTGGATTTTTATTTTTACGATGCATTCCACCACCATTTGGATCATTTACTACGTTGTGAACGTAACCGTCTGGGTTAATCATTGGAACACAAAATATTTCTAAGTTATCCATCAAGTAAGTAACTTCAGGATTAGTACCATAATTTTCTAGCATATACCACATAAAGAAAATAGTTTCTGAAAGTGAACCAGGTTCTCTAGCATGGTGTAAAGAAGAATATAATACTCTAGGCTTACTTTGATCAACTGTTGGATCATTTGACATTTTTACGTAAAAGATTTCACGTCCTTCATGAGACAAAGTATCTGAGATTCCAGCACGTTGAGTTATTAAGTTAGGAAACTGGGCATACATGTCATCTAAAATATCTAAATACTCTTGGTACGTATAAAAACCAGCCATAGAACCAAGTGAGAAATTTGAAGGAACAGCAGGATCGAAAGAACCGCCCGAATTCTCTGGGCATGTTTCATTTTTTAATTCTCCTGTGTTTTGATAAGCTCTTTCTACATAAAAAGCTTTTACATCTTCAATTAAGATATCTACTTTGAAGCCTGCGTCTTTTACTTTTTGAATTTCACTTTCCGAAAAATCACTGATAACAAAGGTGTTTTTCTTTACCACAGAGTGATCTATTGCTAGTCCTAGGTTTGCTAGTTCATTAATCGTTTCGCTCGTTGTCCAAATTTTCGCTCTAGAGTATTGCTCTTGACAAAAAGCGCTTATAATGAGTATATTAGTTAGGAATAATAAAAATAAATTCTTTTTCATAGTATAGCATTTTACGCTAAAGTACGAATTTACTATGGATTTAAAGAAATATAATTGATGAAAGGTATGAATTGTTTATTGATGTGACAAAACCATTTTAGTCTTCCCACTTGACGGTTTTCATGAATTCAATGAGATCTTTCTTAACAAAGTTTAAAGTAGGTTTTATGGAGTCGTAATTTGGTCGTGTATTGAAATAAACAACGCCACTAAAAAACCTGTCAGTACTATCTGTTACATAAAACTGGAAAGGAGAGGCTACATTGCCTTGAAGTTCAAAAAACGTCCCAAATACTCTGTCTTCTTTACGGATAATTGTTGAGTCGATGATTGCTGTTGCTTTTATTTTATGATCGCCTACTTTGTCATTTGCATGATTGATGTACATACCTAATGTTGTATCTATATCTATGACACTCAAGTGAAGCGTTCCGTCTAAACCTTCTAAAATAATATCTTTATTACAACTATTTTGCTCTGCTGAATTCACCTTGAAATAACTGGGTTTATTGAAGCTGAAATTACATTCATCATTATATACAGCATAGCTTCTTTCAGGAAGATTGATTTTTAAATACGTAGGCGGTTTTGGGACATAATTTCTGTCCTCACAACTTATAAAAAAAATTGTTAATAGTACCAATACACTATTAATCTTCATCGTCTTTACTTTTCTTTTGAATGATAACTTTAACCAACTTAATTCGCTTTTTATCGGATGACTCCACAATGAATTTTAAGTTTTCGAAAATAAATGATTCGTTATTCCTTAAAATCTTACCCGCCTGTTCAACAAGGAATCCTCCAATCGAATCTGACTCTCCTTTCGCGTACTCAAAAGCTTTATTATCGACATCTAATACTTTATACATATCGACGAGAGGTGTTTTTCCTTCAAATACAAACGTATTTTGATCGACTTTGGTATATACGATGTCATCATCATCGAATTCATCGGTAATCTCACCAACGATTTCTTCAAGAACATCTTCAAGTGTTACAACACCTGAAGCACCTCCGTATTCGTCTACAACGACAGCCATGTGCATTTTTAATTCTTGAAATTCTTTGAGTAGATCATCAATCTTTTTGTTTTCAGGCACAAAGAATGGCGGACGAACCAATTTGTTCCATTGAAAATCCTCTTTTTCATTTAAATGAGCAAGTAGATCTTTTACAAACATAATTCCTACAACTTCATCAAAAGTCTCTTTATAAACAGGAATTCTTGAGTATCCTGAATCTAAAATAACTGCTAGTAGCTCATTGTATGATATTTCAACATCAACGGCAACGGTGTCTACTCGAGATCTCATGATTTGCCTTACATCCGTATTCCCAAAATTGACTATACCTTCTAAAATCCTCTGTTCCTCGTTAGAAGTATCTTTTTCGCGAGTTAGAGCGATTGCATTTTCCAAATCATCTGTGGAGACATCAATTTGTTTTTTTCTGGCATACTTAAGAATTATCTCGGTTCCGCCCACAAGAAATCGTCTTAACCATGAGAACGGTGGGATGTTTCCGAAAACCTTCAATGGTTTTGCCATTATTGAAACAAGTCTTAAACTGTTTCTGTTGGCGTAAATTTTTGGTATCACTTCCCCTATTAGTAAGATTGTAAATGTGATTCCACCAATTTCAATAGCGGAACGCAAATAGTCGATAGAGCCATCAGGAGTTTCAGGGTAGATGAAAGAAAACAAATAGCTCGCTAAGATTACAATTCCAACATTCACAAAGTTATTCGTGATTAATATTGTTGCTAATAAATCTTTAGGGTTTTTGAGAAGCTCCCATGCTACATTCGACGAATCATCAGACCCTGATTGAATTTCTTCACTTTCTTCAGGAGACAAGGAGAAAAAAGCAACCTCTGAACCTGAAATTAATGCGGATAAGAACAATAAGATTACCAGAATAACTAATGAAACCCAAAAGCCTGTTCCAATTGAATCGGGTGAAATGTTTAACAAGATAAAACTAAGGGGTTCCGTGTCGTCCATTGAATGCTACAATTTAAAAAGGCAAGTCGTCATCGTCATTATCACTCAAGTTTTCCGTCATTGGACTAGGTTTCTGCGGAGTATCTTGAGAAGAATAATTCGGCGAATTTTGTGGAGATGCATTTTCATTTTTTGGAGATAACATCGTAAAGTTATCTGCTACAACTTCTGTTGCGTATTTAGTTGTTCCAGCTTCATCCTGCCAGGAACGCGTTTTCAGTTTACCTTCAACATAAACTTTTTGTCCTTTGGTAAGAAATTTCTCAGCTACTTCAGCCAGTCCTCTCCAAACAACAATATTGTGCCAATCTGTAATCTCTCGTCTTTCTCCAGTAGTTTTGTCATTATACGATTCTGAAGTAGCAATAGAGAAACGAACTAATTTCGTTCCGTTTTCCAATGTTCTAACTTCAGGGTCTTTACCCAAATTACCGATAAGAATAACTTTATTTACACTTCCTGCCATATAACAAATGTAAGACAATTCTATAAAAAATGAATCATAAGCCGCTAATATTTTTGTGGGTTAAGAATTGCCATAAGCTTCATGATTTTCTTCTAAGTATCTGTCAATCAGTCTAGGTAAAGGATAATCCCGGATTTCATCTAAATTAACTGTTATATATTCTGATTCATTTGTAATCAGAGAATCAACTTTCCAAAATGAAGCGTGAATCTTTTGGTGACTTAAGATATGCTGGTATTCAGTGATTTTATTTTGTGTTTTAGTATTCCATTTCTTTTTTGTAATACTTTTAACATCGTTTAATGTTAGTGGCTTGTCACTTTCAATTAAAGGCAGTTGAAACATGTTTTGCCAGATCCCTTTACCTTTTCTTTTCTCAATTTGTAATTGATTGGAGGAGCTGATAAAGAAATTGAAGTATTTATTGGTTACTTTGGTTTTTTTAGATTTCACGGGAAAATCTAACTGACTACTTTTGAGATACGCACTACATTGTTCTTGAAGAGGACAGCTTTCACAATCTGGATTTTTAGGAGTACATACTAAAGCACCTAGTTCCATTATCGCTTGATTAAATTCTGCAGGATCTTCATTTCCAATTAAGTCTTGCGCATACGCTTTGAATAGTTTCTGTCCTTGAGAGGAATCTATTGGAGTTTCATCTGTGTAGTAGCGCGAAAGTACGCGATAAACATTTCCATCAACAACAGCATGAGGAAGGTCAAAAGCGAAAGAGGCAATTGCAGAAGCTGTGTAGTCACCCACTCCTTTTAATTGCTTAATGTCCTTATATGTCGAAGGGAATTTACCACTAAACTCTTCCATCACTTGTTTTGAAGCGAAGTGGAGGTTTCTAGCCCTACTGTAATACCCTAAACCTTGCCATAGATTTAAGACTTCTTGTTCTTTTGCATTAGCAAGATCTTCTATTTCTGGATAGCGATTAACGAACTTTAAATAGTAGGATTTTCCTTGTATCACTCTTGTTTGTTGCAGAATTATCTCTGATAACCAAATCAAATATGGGTTTTTTGTTTCACGCCAGGGAAGGTTTCGTTTATTTTGTCGATACCATAAGCGAATTGATAGAGAAAAATCATGCATTAGGGTAAAAGTTTAAAGTTTATTGGCAAAAAGGCAAAGATAAAACGATAAAGCTAACTACCTTTGTATTAGAAATCAAATTGTTGTTAAATATAAATTTTTAAATATGACAAAAGCAGATATAGTTGCTCAAATAGCAGAGGAAGTAGGATTAGAGAAGAACGAAGTTCAAAAGACAGTTGAATCTTTTATGGAGAATGTAAAAGGTTCTTTGACAAAAGGTGAGAATGTTTACTTGAGAGGATTCGGTAGCTTTATCGTGAAAGAAAGAGCAGAGAAAACAGGACGTAATATTTCAAAAAATACGACGATCATTATTCCAGCTCATAACATTCCTTCTTTTAAGCCTGCAAAAACATTTGTAGAAGACGTGAAAACGAATGTTAAAGTGAAATAATCAAATTTCAACCCATATTTTGGGACTTAATAAAGTTATTTATATCTTTGCACTCCTGTTTTGAAAGCAGGAGTGTTTTTTTTACAAGAAACATTTAGAGTTTAGAATATTAATACTTAAAATATATACATTATGCCAAGTGGTAAAAAAAGAAAAAGACATAAGATGTCTACGCACAAAAGAAAAAAGCGTTTAAGAAAAAACCGTCACAAGAAGAAGAAGTAATCTCTTTTTGGATACATACTAGATAGGTAAACAGCTTAGTAGTGAGACTACTAGGCTATTTGCATTTATAAACTTAAATACGGCTTCCGTGAATTACGAATTAGTAGTCGACTCCCGTGAGGGGAGCGTTTGGCTTGCACTACTAAAGGACGGTAAGCTTATTGAACTTCACGAAGAAAGAGGTACTACAGATTACGCTGTTGGTGATGTATATCACGGCAAAGTAAGAAAAGTTGTACCTAGCTTAAATGCTTGTTTCGTTGATGTAGGATACGAAAAAGATGCCTTTCTTCATTATTTGGACTTAGGGCCACAATTTTATTCTCTCAATAAGTTTACTCAACATACGTTGCAAGGCAAACAAAATGTTGCCGACCTCTTGTACTTCAAAACTGAAGAGGATATACCAAAAGATGGGAAAATTACAGATGTAGTCTCCTCATCTCAACACATAATGGTTCAAGTTGCTAAAGAACCAATCTCTAGCAAAGGACCAAGACTCAGTGCTGAAGTAACTTTAGCTGGTCGGTACCTTGTTTTAGTTCCGTTCTCCAATAAAGTCTCAATCTCTCAAAAGATTAAAGACCACGAAGAACGCGATCGTTTGCGCGATATTATGAAGGATATCAAACCAAAGAATTTTGGAGTGATTATTCGTACTGTTGCCAAGAATAAAAAGATTGAACAACTCGATTTAGACTTAAAGAATCTACTTGATAAGTGGAAGAAATTGCATGGTAATCTTGTCGATTCTGCACCTCCTAGAAGAATTTTAGGGGAAATTAATAAAGCATCATCTTTATTGCGTGATTTATTAAATGCAGACTTTACGAATATTCATGTGAATGATGAAGCGCTTTTTGAGCAGATAAAATCTTATGTTGCATCTATTGCGCCAGGTAGAGAGAAAATTTTAAAGCAATATAATGGTCGTTTAGAGATCTTTGAGAAATTCGGGATCAACAAGCAGATTAAAGCATTGTTTGGAAAGAAAGTTCCAATGCCTAGTGGCGGATATTTGATTATAGAGCACACTGAAGCAATGCACGTTGTGGATGTGAATTCAGGTAATCGAAAGGATGCGAAGGGACAAGAGAGTAATGCGCTTGCAACGAATTTGGAAGCTGCAGAAGAATTGGCTCGAGTACTTCAATTGCGTGACATGGGTGGTATTATAGCTGTCGATTTTATCGATATGCACGAAAAAGAGAATAATAAAGCTCTTTTTGAGAAAATGAAAGGTTTCATGAAATCCGATCGGGCAAAGCATAATATTTTGCCTCCTTCTCGTTTTGGAGTGATTGAAATCACACGTCAAAGAGTCCGTCCAGAAACAGATATTGAAACTTCTGAGCAATGTCCCGTTTGTAATGGAACTGGTGAAATCAGTGCTAGTATTTTGTTTGCCGATGAAATAGAGAATAATCTTGCATACTTACTCAAGGATAAGAAGGTGCCAAACGTTACACTATACGTTCATCCATACATTGAATCTCATTTTAAGCGAGGAATTATTTCCAAACAGAAAAGTTGGTTCATTAAGTATAAAAAATGGGTGCGTGTTGTTGGCGTTTCAGATTACCATTTCTTGCAGTATTCTTTTGTAGATAAGAAAGGCGAAGAAATTTCACTTTGATGAAAAAAGAGGGGAAACCATACTCTTTTTTAGAAGCAAAACAAAAAATAGAAGCTTGGTGTGCTTATCAAGACCGATGTCATAAAGAAGTGCACAATAAACTTCGAACTTATGGCTTAGATGATGAGGACACCAATGCTTTAATCTCACACTTGATTGAGTATCAATTCCTCGACGAACAACGTTTCGCTGAAAGCTTTGTATCTGGAAAATACAGAATTAAAAAATGGGGCAGGAATAAGATCAAGGTTCACCTTAAACAAAAAAACGTTCCTCAAGTTTGTATCAATCATGCCTTGAAAACCATAGATGATGAGTTGTACATGGAAAACTTAAAGGGACTCGCTGAGCGAAAATGGAAAGAGAAGAAAGGAACTAACTTCGAAAAAAAGGTCAAAGTGCAACAATTCCTCTCCTCCAGAGGGTATGAATTTGACCTGATTCATGATGTTCTAAATACACACGAATAAAAGGGAAAACATTAAAATTCCTTAAATTTCAAGGTTTCAGGGATTTTGCATTTGAATTTAATTTATATTAGCATTTCATAAGTGAAAAAATTGTGTCAGACAGCATCATCATAATTCCAACTTACAATGAAATAGAGAACATCGAAAAGATGATTCGTAAGGTGATGTCTTATGAAAAAGATTATCATATTTTAATTGTTGATGATAACTCTCCAGATGGTACTGCAACAAAAGTGAAAGAATTGCAAAAAGAGTTTGAATCACGACTGCATATTTTGGAGAGGGAAGGTAAGCAAGGGTTAGGGACAGCCTATATCGCTGGATTTGATTGGTCGCTTTCTAAATCTTACGATTACATCTTTGAAATGGATGCTGATTTCTCACACAATCCTGATGATTTAATTTACCTATACAATGCCTGTGCAAACGAAGGCGCTAAGCTTTCAATCGGTTCACGTTATTGCAAGGGAGGAAAAGTGAAGAACTGGCCCTTTTTAAGAATCTTAATGTCTTATTTCGCTTCAATATACGTTCGTATGATCTTGTGGATTGGAATTAAAGATACAACGGCAGGATTCAAGTGTTATACACGCGAGGCACTTGAAAAAGTCAATTATAAAATAATTCCTTTTAAAGGATATGCCTTTCAAATTTGTATGAAATATGGCGTTGTGAAAAATAAATTGAAGGTCATTGAAGTACCGATCACATTTATTGACCGTCAGTATGGAACTTCCAAAATGAGTACAGGAATTTTTAACGAAGCCTTTGTAGGAGTTTGGAAAATGAAAAGTATGAAATTATAACAGTATATGAAGTATCTTTTAAAACAACCAACTGTAATTAATGAGGGTAAGTCCGAAGTAGTTGATGTACTTATCGAAAATGAGAGAATAGTAAAAATTGCCCCCACTATTTCGAGTATTTCGGACTCATCTGTTCAAGAAATCAATTTAGAAGGAAAGTACCTCGTACCTGGTAGTATTGATGATCAAGTGCATTTTAGAGAGCCAGGTTTAACACATAAAGCAGATGTTTTTACTGAAAGTCGTGCTGCAGTTGCTGGTGGAATTACTTCATTTATGGAAATGCCCAATACAGTTCCAAATGCATTGACGCAGGAACTGTTGCAGGATAAGTACGACATTGCTTCAATATCAAGCATTGCGAACTACAGTTTTTTTATGGGTGCTTCAAATGACAATATTGAAGAAGTGCTCAAGACTAATCCCAAAGATGTATGTGGTGTTAAAGTATTCATGGGTTCGAGTACAGGAAATATGCTCGTAGATGCGCCAGATACTTTGAATAAAATATTTTCAGAAGTACCGATGTTAATTGCAACTCATTGCGAGGATGAGGCAACGGTTAGAAGAAACATGGAAATCTATCGTGAAAAATACGGTGAAGATGTGCCGATTAAATATCATCCTGAAATCAGGAGTGAAGAAGCTTGTTATTTGTCTTCTTCAATGGCTGTTGATTTGGCAAAAAAACACGGCGCTAGATTGCATGTCCTTCATATCTCCACAGCAAAAGAACTGGAGCTATTTGAAAATATTACTCCACTGAGTGAAAAACGAATTACTGCAGAAGCTTGTGTCCATCATTTATGGTTTTCTAAGGAAGACTACGATAAAAAAGGTACGTTAATCAAGTGGAATCCTGCTGTTAAAAATGCAACGGACAGAGATGCAATTTGGCAAGCTGTTTTAGACAATAAAATTGATGTTATTGCAACCGATCATGCGCCCCATACAATCGAAGAAAAAGATCAGACTTATTTTAAAGCCCCTTCTGGTGGTCCGTTAGTTCAACACGCCTTATTAGCACTTTTTGAAAAGTCTTTACAGGGAGTAATATCCAAAGAAAGGGTTGTTGAAAAAACAGCTCACGCTCCAGCAACATTATTTGGAGTAGTGGAGAGAGGGTATATCCGAGAAGGTTATTTTGCAGATTTAGTCGTTATTGACCCAAACAAGAAAACTGCGGTTGAAAAGTCAAATCTTTTGTATAAATGCGGATGGTCTCCTTTTGAGGGTGTAACTTTTAATCATAAAATAGAGAAGACTTTTGTGAATGGTCAACTAGTGTATAATGAAGATAAAATCATTGATCAATCGATAGGGAAACGATTAAATTTTAATCGTATTTAATGAGATCGACTATCTTCTACATAGTGTTTTTAGTTCTTTTGATTTTTTCAAATTGCAGTTATGAACTGGAATTTGTAGAAGAACCAGACGATTTAATTCCAAAGGATACTTTTGAGCTTGTGTTAGAGGATATGATGTTACTTGAAGCATACGTTAAAACCCAAAAAAGTAACGTTCACGAGTACTACAAATCAATGCCTAAGTCGGCAGAACTTATTTTTGAAGAGTATAGCATTGATAGTAGTAGATATATTAATTCAATGGATTATTATTCTCAGAAGCAAGAGATATTGTTAGAGATGTATTCCAATATTCAAGATCGTGTTGTTATTGACGCAGTTGAAGTGGAGGAGCAGGAATAACCCTCCTTTTGCTCAGCGATACTTTGCGCCTTCTCCGTGGTCTTTGCAGTTAAAACCCACAACTTATTAGTTAGACATCCTATATTCATATCAGTTTTTAGTGAAATAAACTTAATAGACAAATTCAACCCATAGATTAATTCCCCATATTCCATCCAAAGGCTCGCTTTTTTTGTAAATTTGTTTCAAACAAAAACAAAGCGATGTACGGAAAAATCAAAGATCATTTATCAGAGGAACTACAAAACATCAAAGATGATGGTGTTTTTAAGAAAGAAAGAGTTATTACTACACCTCAAGGAGCAGAAGTTCATGTGAAAACAGGTGAGGATGTTGTAATTATGTGTGCGAATAATTATCTCGGACTTTCTTCACATCCAGAAGTGATACAAGCTTCTAAAGATGCTTTAGATACTCATGGATTTGGTATGTCGTCGGTACGTTTTATTTGCGGTACTCAAGATATCCATAAAGAATTAGAACAAAAGATAGCAGACTTCTATCAAACGGAAGATACGATTCTCTACGCTGCAGCATTTGATGCCAATGGTGGCTTGTTTGAACCACTTTTTACTGCTGAAGATGCTATTATTTCTGATGAATTAAATCACGCTTCAATTATTGATGGAGTAAGATTGTGTAAGGCACAACGTTATAGATATAAGCACAGTGATATGAGTGATTTGGAGGAGCAGCTGAAAAAAGCGCAAGACCAAAGATTTAGAATTATTGTGACTGACGGCGTGTTTTCAATGGATGGAGATATTGCTAAAATGAATGAAATTTGTGACTTAGCAGATAAATATGATGCTTTAGTGATGTCTGATGAATGTCATTCGGCTGGCTTTATAGGTAAAACAGGTCGAGGAGTGCCAGAATTTCATGATGTGATGGGAAGAGTAGATATTATTACTGGAACTCTAGGTAAAGCATTAGGTGGAGCGATGGGCGGATATACAACAGGAAATAAAGAAGTGATTGAAATGCTTCGTCAACGTTCGCGTCCATATTTGTTCTCCAATTCATTAGCGCCGTCAATAGTTGGCGCTGCAATTAAAGTATTTGATATTTTGAGTTCAACTACTGAACTAAGAGATAAACTAGAAGAAAACACTAAGTATTTCAAAAAAGCAATCGTTGATGCTGGATTCGAAATTGTGGAAGGTGAGTCTCCAATTGTACCGATAATGTTACACGACGCGGCTCTTTCTCAGAAGTTTGCCGATATGCTATTAGAAGAAGGTGTCTATGCAATTGGATTTTTCTACCCTGTTGTACCAAAAGGAAAAGCTAGAATTAGAACACAACTGTCTGCAGCACACACAAAAGAACATTTAGATAAAGCAATTGCCGCATTTATTAAGGTGGGTAAAGAATTGAAAGTGATTGATTAGTCGAATGATTCGCATATGAAAAGAAAAACCATTAATGCTGTAATAGCGATTGGAGTACTCTCAATTTTGAGTATTTTGATTATTCAGGTTTTTTGGATTAAGCGAACAATCAAAGCACAACAAGATGCTGTTTTAATTCAAGAGCGTCAGGATAGCTTAAATCTTAGGCAATTTGAGGAGCAAGTTAGAGTGTCATTACGAAATGTGGTTGAGGAGATCAGTACGCATCATGCAGATAGTTCAGATCTATATGGGGCGGTGAAACAGAAGAGTACCAATTACTTTCTGGTGGATATCAACGAAGACCTGCATCCGTATTATCTCGAGCAGTTGTTGAAACGTAATTTTTACGATCATAATATCACTCAGAATTTTCAATATGGCATTTACGATTGTTTTAATGATAGTATAGTTTATGGAAATCTTATTAAGTTTTCCCGAGATTCCCTTTACGCACCTATTTCTGATACAGCTGCGGGAATAACTTCTCCAGGATTACAATGGAAGAAAGATGGTCACTATTTTACCGTGTTTTTTCCTGAAGTTATGGCTCAGCCTTCGGATCAGTTTGTTGAAAAAAGTTCTCCTTGGATTTATTTAATGATTATTGTTGGGCTCATTCTGTTGTTTTTTGCATTTGCAGTCTCTGTCATTATTCGTCAGAAGCGAATATCTGAAGTTAAAACAGACTTCATTAATAACATGACGCATGAGTTGAAAACGCCAATCTCAACTATTGGTTTGTCTAGTGAGACATTGTTGCGAGAGGATTTTTCGAAAGATGATGAACGTCTAAAGCGTTATGCAGGAATTATTTATAAAGAAAATAAGCGTCTCGAAAATCAGGTGGAGCGCGTACTTAATATTGCAAAACTAGATAAGAACGAATTGGTTTTATCTAAGGAGGAGTTAAATATCCATGAAATTATTGAAGAGGCGGCAGATAGTTTTCGTTTCAATCAGTTAGAGAATGGAGGGAAGATTGAACTGTCCTTAGATACTGAAAATGATAAAATTAGTGCCGATCCAGTTCACATAACTAATGTATTTTTTAATCTTATCGACAATGCGGTTAAATATTCAAATGGCATTCCAAATATCCAATTGACCTCAACGAGTGAGAAGAAAGGAATAACTATAACTATTACAGATAAAGGAATTGGAATAGCAAAGGAAAATTTGAAACATATTTTCGAAAAATTTTATAGAGTACCTACTGGTAATGTTCACGATGTGAAGGGGTTTGGATTAGGACTATACTATGTAAAAATTATTATTGAATCACACGGTGGCACAATTAATGTTAGAAGCCAAGTAGGTGAAGGGACAACCTTTAAAATATGGTTACCTACAATTTAAAAAATTAAAATAGAATATTATGAAACCAAAAATTCTTTTAGTCGAAGACGATACAAGTTTAGGATTTATTATTTCTGATCAATTGAAAGCAAATGGTTATGAAGTAACGCTATGTTCAGACGGACTAGAAGGATTCAAACGATATAATGAGGACACCTACCACATGTGTATTTTAGATGTGATGATGCCAAAAAAAGACGGTTTTACATTGGCAAAAGACATCCGAAAAATGGACAAGGATGTTCCAATTCTTTTCTTAACTGCGAAGTCTATGACAGAAGATAAAGTGGAAGGATTTAATGCTGGAGGAGATGATTATTTAACAAAGCCATTCAGCACAGATGAACTTGCAGTCCGTGTAAAGGCTTTACTTCGTCGTGTAAATATTGGAGACGAAGAGGAATCTTCTGGCGAAGAGCAAATCGGAACGTATGTGTTCGACAAAACGAACTTCATCTTAAGAACGGAAGGGTTCGAAAAAAAGCTAACAAAGAAAGAAGCTCAAATATTGAAAATGCTTTGTAAGTTTAAGAACCAAGTTTTACCTAGAGAAATTGTTCTGAATGGAGTTTGGGGACAAGATGATTACTTCGTAGGAAGAAGTTTAGACGTGTTTATTACAAAGCTAAGAAAGTACCTTTCGGAAGATGAGCATGTCGAAATTGAAAATGTACATGGAATTGGTTTTAAGTTGGTAGTAAAAGAAGGTTAAGCTATAGTTCACTATCTAAAATAGCTTCGTCTGCTTTAAGTTTTCTTTTTTTCATGTTATTTAATCCTTTTATCAAGACAATAACACCTAGAATAAATAATAGTGGAGGGTAAAAGAAGATATAACCACTCATTAAGCCAATGATAAACCAAACTAATGCTCCTAAAATAGCTATTATTCCAGCTGCAACACCACTTTTTATACCAATTACGGAAAGACCTAAAGTGTTGGAACTTTGCGCATCTTTTTTTATTAATTCCTCCTGAACTTTAATGCTTTTAGCTTCTTTTGCGTCTTCCTTAAAAGATTCACAGCTCTCATCAAAATCTGCAGGTGCATTTGTTAGTGAACAAACTATACCTTGTTTAGGCGAAAAATCACGTAGGGTGCATTTTTTACAATAACTTAAACGGTAAGCTCTATCCATTTTTTTAGGAGGTTTATAGTTTTACTTCTGGTACATAGTCAGTAAGGAATACCCCATAAGTTTTCCATTACTTTTATACGATTCTGATCTCACTACTCCAAATCCAGGTACGTACCAGTCTTTACTTGGATATTCTTTATTGAGAAGTTTATTTGCAATAGTTGTTTTTTGAGTAACAATAAGGCAATCAAATGACCCTGCCGGTGTTTCGATTGTTTCTTTTTTCTCAACCTTACGATCAGTGATTGTAGTAGTCATATTCATCATCGTCATCCCATTTGTCGAAACCTTTATGTTAATCGAAGCATCAGGTAGAGTTTCACCAATTTTTGGTTCCGTTGGATATTCAATATTAGAAGCATCAACCTCAACATCCATATCTTGTAACCCTTGCATTTGCTCGTTATTCATAAAGTTCTCCATACTCATTTTAAAAACGCCAGCTTCGCAAGATATATCTGTTGTTGACTCTGAATACACTTCGCCTTTATCGTCTTTCATATCCATTTCAATAGTCCACTTTACTCCATCTCCCTGAGAAGCCACTTTCGTAACATGATAAACGGTACTCCCTTGAACTTTGTCTTTTTTATTATAATTCGTTAGCTCCCATTTAGATCCTTCCTGGATCATAGTTAGAGAATTACAATCTTGTGAGATTCCTCCAAATGAAATACAAATTAAAGTAACGAGAATAAGCAAAGTCTTCATAGTTAATTGATTTTGAGACAAAATTAAAACATTCTCATAAAATTAGGAAGTATAGCCCAAAGTTTTTGAATATCTGTTAACTTTGTGATAGAAATGGCCCCGTGGCTTTCCCGATGACACTTAGTTAATCGCGATGCTAACTTGGTCCATCATAAAATGGCCCCGTGGCGCAACTGAATAGCGCATCAGATTTCGGCTCTGAGGGTTACAGGTTTGAATCCTGTCGGGGTCACGAGCAATAAAAAGCCTAGCGCCAAAAGCTAGGCTTTTTTCTGTTTAAACACTCCAATATTGAATAAATCGAACCAATATTTATAATTCAACTCTTTTCGTAATTTTGCATAAAGTGAATTGCTCATTTATCAAAAGAAAAAGAATTGCTAAAAATCTGGAATAAACCACATCCGTTTATATTTAATGCTTACAGCGTTGCAATTCCCTCTATCGTTACTTTATTGATTCTACTGCTATTTACTCCTTTCTCATTAAGTGAAATAGAGCCTGGATTAAGAATTACTGTTTCTATTGTCATTTCAGTGTTAGTAGCCACCTCTATTTTTTTTACTGTCCGAATCTTGCGATCACTATGCCCTGAAATGATGTCTGAAGAAGATTGGACGGTAGGTAAGGAGTTTCTATTAGTTATAACAGTACTTTGTACTATAGTGATTCTAACGCTATTTGGTTCCTTAGCTTTTATGTCAGAGACAGGGAATATTACAACTCTTTTTATTAAAACAGCGGGTTTGACAATCGGTATTGGTATTTTTCCAATTACAATATCAATACTTTTTGAACAGTTCAGGCATCAAAAGTCACAGCTTGCAAGAGTATCTCAATTGACTTCATCTTTGGAGAAAAGAAATCATCAATTAGAGAAGGAAAAATCTGAGAATTCTGATTCAATTAAAGTCTTAGTAAAGTCAGAGAAAAATGATGTTGAGTTACAACTTGATGCTCCTGAACTGATTTTTATCAAATCGGATGGAAATTATTTAGAGGTATATTTTAAGCGTAATGATCGAGTTGAAAAAAAATTAGTCCGTAACAAGTTGAAAAGTATCGAGACCGATCTCTCGAGTAAACATTTCTTTCGCTGCCATAATAGGTACATTATAAATTATAGACGGATTGTCAAAGTTGAAGGAAATGCACGAAACTTAAGTTTATTTTTAAAAGATGTAGAAGAACCTATTCCGGTTTCAAGAACCAAAGCAAATAATATTGAAGACTTTTTGAAACCAGCATAAATTCACACGTCCCAATCTTCACAAATACATCCCATTCTTACCTAAGTCATATTAAATCGAGATATTCATGTATCATAACCCGAATTTTGTTCAAACAATTTAATTGGGTTATGAACGACTTTGTAGATTATTTTTTATTCATACACATTCTTGCTGGCATACTTTCCCTTATTTTTGGTTTTTTGGCCATCATATCTCTAAAAGGAGGAAAAATGCACAAAAGAATGGGTAGAGTATATGCGTTATCTATGATGATGGTCTTCTTATCAGGTACTTTAATTGCAGGAATAAAGTCGAATACCTTTTTATTCTTGATTGCCTTTTTAAGTTTTTACAGTGTGTTTTGCGGCGTGCGAATACTAAAACTAAAACAACTCCATCTTCAACAAAAAGCAAAATGGTATGATTGGTTTGCTGGAATTCTAAACGCCATTGTCAATGTTGTTTTTGTAATCGTTGGCTTATACTATGGGTTCACTTATGGATTCA
Organism: Fluviicola sp.; assembly: GCA_002734085.1. Taxonomy (GTDB): domain Bacteria; phylum Bacteroidota; class Bacteroidia; order Flavobacteriales_D; family Crocinitomicaceae; genus Brumimicrobium. The sequence goes on from NVXV01000010.1 coordinate 42,019, forward strand.
ATTCAGGCGGAACTCTTCTATCAATCGGTTTTGGAATTGGCGGTGTTCTCATTTCCTATACCAACTTACTTCCATTCATTAAAAGACCTGAAGAGTCTTACCATTGGTATTTGTCTCATATTGGCAACATGATGGGTGGATACATCGCAACACTAACTGCTTTCTTGTCAACCATGGTTACCAGGTTTGAATTGATGAATCCTTTCGTGGCATTTGCCCTACCGTCATTAATTGGAATTCCTATTTTATTTTGGTATCAAAGTCAAATTAAAAAGCAATACAATACCTCTAAAATAAATTAATATGATTTATAAAACACTTTTAGCACTGTACTTTTTTATTTTATTAATTAGATGTACAATTATCCAAGAAAATAAAATTCAGTATCAAGCTGAGCATAAGAGTTATGGAATAGAAATAGTACCGTTCTCTTACGTTAAAAAGTTAATTATTGTAGAGGCTTCGTTGAATTCTAATGAACAAAGAAATTTCATTTTTGATACAGGTGCTTTTCAATCTAAAGTCGAATATAGCTTGGCGGAAGAATCTAATCTTGAAGAAATTTATTCACGTAAAAATAGTACTGCACAAGGCATAACGAGACGTATTGCAATAACAAGTATTGATAGTATAGAATTGTCGTCCTCTAAGTACTATAATATTGGTGCAGGCATCATTAAGTATTCACCTGATTCATACAGTCAGTGCGTTGCAGAAAGTGGGATTATTGGATCTAACTTGATAAAACTATCGAACTGGAAAGTTGATTATAAATCTAAACAATTAACAATGTCAGAAACTCCTCTATGTCCAATAAATAATGATATGGTGATTCAATTAGATTTCAAGACGTCTTATCTGTCTGGGGTTCCGTTAGTAGATATAGTTATTGAAGGTCAAGTCATAAAAAATGTAATACTTGACTTGGGTTATAATGGAGGAATTGTAGTCCCCGAAAGATTTGAATCAAAATTCTCGTCTTCTGAAACGAATAAAATCGTTGATCAATCGTCATCTGGTATTTTTGGATCGAAAAGAGATGATATCAATATAAAATATTTAAATCTAGAACTCGGAAATACGACCACCGAAGTACCTATTGAATTTTCATCATTGGATAAGGCACTAATTGGAAATGATTTTTTGGAACATTTTGATCTTTATATCGATTATGACAATGAAGTGATTACACTCCAAGAAATTTCAAGAGTTGAGATTGATAAGTCCAAAGTATTCATCCCTGGAATTCTTAATGACACATTATGGGTCGTTGATCGAGTAAATGCAGAAATACCACTCAGTGTAGGTGACACACTTAAAACAGTTAATGGATATCAACCAAAAGATATTTTTGACTCAAATTGTGATTACTTTCTAAATATTTCTACTTTGTTTGAAGAAGACTCTATTTTTGTAAAGTCTCTAGATAATAAGTTAACAAGTATCAGAATAGAATAATGAAGATCAAATTGATAAAAGCATTAATAATTTTTTTACTATGTCAGGGCACTTTCGCTCAAGACTATCAGAGTGCTATACATAAAGCTCAGTTTTTAATTAAAAACCATCAAGAACAAACGAATGTCCCAGGAGTTCAAGTTGCCTTGATAATAGGAGACTCCTTAATTTGGTCAGAAAGTTTTGGTTATAGTAATTTAGCAAAAAAAACACCCGTAACGGACTCGACAAAATTCAGAATTGCCAGTGTTTCAAAATCAGTAACATCTGTTGCTTTGGGAAGACTTATGGATGAAGACAAGATTGATTTAGATAGAGATATTCGCCAATACCTACCTGATTTTCCTGCTAAGGAATACGTGATTACTCCAAGAGATTTAGCCGCTTCAACAAGTGGGATTAGGCATTATACAGACGATGACCCTTTGTACAATGAAGTTCACTATGATGATGTGAATAGTTCTCTGGAAAAATTTGAGAATGATAAATTATTGTTTAAACCTAGAACAGAGTATTATTACTCTAGTTATGGCTGGGTATTATTAAGTGCAACTATGGAAAAGGCAGCTGGCCAGTCATTTTTCAAGATAATGGAGGAAATTTGGGATGAAATGGGTATGTCAAACACGAGTTTTGATTATCCGAATAAATCGGTTGAAAACCTTTCAAAATTTTACGTTCATGATAAGAAAGAGAAACGTAAAATAGCTCCTTATGACAATCGAAGTTATATGTATGCCGGCGGTGGCTATTTGTCTACTGCAAAAGATCTGGCTCAAATGGGCAGTTCGTTGATTAATCGAACTTTTCTTTCAGACTCAATCACTAATGAATTATTTACTTCACACAAACTCTCAGATGGAACTGAAACTTATTACGGTCTCGGTTGGGAAACGGGGCAAAGTAGGATTGGTACACCAATAGTCTACCACAGCGGAAGTATGAATTCAACACGTAGTCATTTACTAATATATCCAGAGGAAAAGTTAACTTTCGTTTACCTTGCCAATACAGGCGATCAAATTTTTTTTAATGAAAGGGAAGCTCAAAATATTGCGGAGCTTTTTTTAGAAGAAAAAAACAAAGAAGTTAACAATGAGAAAGACACGGTTCTTATTGGTACTTGGGATCTTCGCACTTCTTCGTTAAGAAATAGAAAGTCGAAGGGAAAGTTAGATTTAACTGTCGAGAATGGGATAGTTAAGGGTGCTATAACTTTCAAGCGGAGTAGGAAAACTAAAGAATTCCCAGTACTACTGACCGACAAAAAGAAAAATCACTATCATCTAATAGCTGTGAGCCCTATGTTTTTGGATCTATATATTACGGTTACAAATGATTCTTTAAATGGTGAGTGGCTTCACGATTTTAACGTCAAAGGTCTTCCAGAAAAAGATGATTATTGGAAACCAAGAGAAATTACAGGTGAAAAGCGATAACCCTCTTATGAGCATCTTTTTTGTGAAGAAATCTTCTCAAAACCGATGAAAGGGAATTCCTTAATGATATCATCAAAAAGTGTAACTAGTTATTCTAATAAACAATATTATTCACTATACTTGAATTCATCAATTTCGATTTTATGAAGATAGACCAAAACATAAAAATAGCTGTTGACGTCGTTGTTTTTGGGTATGATAAGAAAGGGCTTTCTGTACTTTTAATAGAACGCAAATATCCTGATGGAAAAAAGAAATGGGCTATACCAGGAGGTTTTGTAGAAAATGATGAGAGTCTCGAAGATGCTGTTAAACGAGAACTTAAAGAAGAAACAAACTTGACACTGAATTACCTTAAACAGTTCCATACTTTCGGAGCAGTAGATAGAGATAGCCGCGGAAGAATAATCTCTGTTGCGCATTTAGTTCTAATTAATAAATCCAAACACAAAGCCAAAAGTGGTGACGACGCAAAAGATGTTAAATGGCTGCCTATTTCAATACTTCCAAAACTGGCTTTTGATCACAACGAAATAGTTGAAAAAGCAACGGATGTCTTGCGTTACAAGATAGCTTCACTTACAACTGATTGTGTTGAAGATATCCCCACCAAAGCCGATATTAAATTATTAAGTGAGGAGTTGAAAGAACAGGATTCAAAAAAAGAGCGTTGACATTAGGTGATAAAAAAGATAGTTTCGAATTGGTTGATTCTTTTTGAAATGAAAGCAGCCACCTTTAATACAGAAGGTGGCTGCTTTGTAAAAATTCTATTTTTGTTATTATTGAACTACCATCTTCTTCGTGTCAACCAATGTTTGGTTTACATAAAGAGAATAGTAATATGTTCCAGGGTTTAATCCTTCAGCATTTACATGACTTGTTCCATAACCTCCAACCTCATTGATAGGAGTGTTAGAAACAATTTTACCCATACCGTCCGAAACAACAAGGTTTGCAGATGTTGCCCACGAAGGGATGTAATATTTAATGGAAGAAGTGTTGTTGAAAGGATTTGGAATATTCTGATATAAAATTGCTTTCTCTGTATTCCCGTCAATAACCCCCAATCCTGCAGTTGAATCACAAGCACAACCTTCAAGTAGCGTCAAACGCGTTTCTAGATCATTGATTTGAGATTGAAGATTTACAAGAAGTGGAGCTAAGTCTACAGACACTGAAGCTCCATTCTCAATCTCAATATCAAGTGTTGTTCCAGTTAGTGTTGCTGCTGTTAAATCTTGCTCATCTGTATCCGTATCAATTGATGAAAGATCAACTGTAGAACCACTCGTTAAAGTTAAATCAGTACCTGTTAGAGAGATATCTTGAATTTCATTTGTAACATCACCATCTACTTCAGAGAAAGAAGTAAGGTACCCGTTGTTTGCAACAAAAGCATCAACTTCGGCTTCTGTCAACTGCGTATCCGTATCGATAACTGAAAGATCAACTGTAGAACCACTCGTTAAAGTCAAGTCAGTTCCAGTTAAAGAAATATCTTGAATTTCATTTGTAACATCACCATCCACTTCTGAGAAAGAAGTAAGGTATCCGTTGTTTGCAACAAAAGCATCAACTTCGGCTTCTGTCAACTGCGTATCCGTATCGATAACTGAAAGATCAATTGTAGAACCACTCGTTAAAGTCAAGTCAGTTCCAGTTAAAGAAATATCTTGAATTTCGTTCGTTACATCGCCATCGACTTCAGAGAAAGAAGTAAGGTAACCGTTGTTTGCAACAAAAGCATCTACTTCTGATTCTGTCAATTGCGTATCCGTATCGATAACCGAAAGATCAATTGTTGAACCACTAGTCAATGTCAAATCAGTTCCAGTTAAAGAGATGTCTTGAATTTCGTTAGTTACGTCACCATCGACTTCTGTAAAAGTAGGAGTACTCCAAGTTGTACCATCCCAAGTATAAGTTTGATCATCGTCTGTATCAAATACCATTAAACCTTCTTCAGAAGCAGTAAGTGATGTGCCTAAGGTAGTTCTTTCCGCACTAGTTAATCGATTCATCATGAATCCTTTATTTGTCTCAGCTAAATCAATTGAAGCAAAAGTATTTGGAGCAGTAGTTCCGATACCTAACCTCAACGGAGTTGTATTGTTTCCTAAAATCATAACATTACTATCTAATGCTGTAGCGTTATGACCAATAGCAACTGAATTTACAGCATTCACGTCATCAATATGAGCTTGATAACCGAAGGTCATTGATTTTTCTGCAGCTGAGTTGGATTCATAACCATAAGCAGAAGCATAGTTTGCTGAAGAAGTCGCGTCGTAACCAATCGCCATTCCATAATCTGCTGTAATAGTATCATAAGCACCAATTCCAATAGATTGATCTGCATCTTGTAAGTAATGCTCGCGACCAATTCCTACTGAATTACTAGCATTATTTGCATGCCCAGTCCAACCTAGTCCGACAGAATAATCAGTTGAGTTGTAATCATAATCAGAGTATGCACCAATAGCAACAGTTCCACGACCGTAAACACGACTATAATAGCCTATCGCAACTGACTCCATTTCATCTACCATACTTTCATATCCAATGAATACGTTACCTATATTATCATTTGTACCTGTATAACCAGTTGCTCTGAAGTCTGCATAGGCACCTAAACCAACATTATAATTACCTTCTCGGTTAGTGTAACCAGTATTAGCGCCTATATATGTGTTGTGTAACCCTTCTCCTGTTGTTCCGTTCGTTCTGTTATTGTCCCAACCAGCATTATGCCCTAAAAAGGTGTTATAGCTTGAATATTCAGTAGCAGCTCCAGCTGCATGTCCTAACATGGTGTTACCTATTCCCACACTAAAATCAGTACCAGCAGAGTCTCCAATTGCTGTGTTCCAATATCCTGTAGTGTTATCCCAACCAGCATCATTTCCTACAAATACATTTCTATATCCAGTTGTATTTCTATATCCAGCTTGATTTCCAATAAAAGTGTTATCATTAGCGGTTGTAGTGTTATACCCTGCATCTTCACCTACAAACACGTTGTCGTCTCCATCAATCAATGATTGCCCTGCTTCTTCTCCAATTATAACATTATCGTTAGCATAGCCATTCATTTCAAGCCCTGCTTCAGTTCCAATAACAACGTTATCAGTACCTTGTAGACCTAATCCCAATCCTTGCGCAGCTCTGGTGCCTATTATCGTGTTATCTGTACCTGTAGTAGAGTTTAGACCTGCATTCATTCCGATATAGATATTATCCCATTGAGATGTCTGATTTAGACCTGCTCTGTACCCTAAAAACGTGTTGTTTAAACCAGTTGTTATAGAGTAACCCGAGCTGTCACCAATCAGTACATTGTAATCCCCAGAGGTTATACTAGTACCAGCCCCAGTTCCAAGGGTTTCATTTCCTGTCTGTGCATTAAGTCCAAGGGTCAATGCCGATAGAACTGTAATAGCTAAAATTTGTTTCATGATAATTGTATTAGTTTTCTGTAAAAATACTCTTTTTGGTAAAAAAGTACTTAATATTTGTTAATACTATGATTTTTATATACATAATTTTTGAAACGTACGGAAACTAGAAATCATGACTTTAGCAAAGTTTACTAGTCAATGAATTACAGCTAAAAGAAAAGTCAGTTTAGTTAGTTCTTTTTAAGGTACTAGGTTAATTGAACTAATTTATATCCTTTTAGGAGGATAAACTTTAGAAAAAATCCATCCAACCAACATCGCTACTAAAAACGAAGGAAGTAATACATCCATTTTCTCAAAATAGATTCCGATGCCTTCAATTTCTTGAAATATAAATTTAAACAGTGGGACACAGGCAAAACCAGAAATCATAGAGGCGATAGCTCCTTGTTCTGAATAACCTTTCCAGAAGAGAGAAAGAATGATTACAGGGCAGAACGTTGCAGCTATTCCTGACCAACCAAAAATAATAACCCAAAATACTTGCCTTTCAGGTGATACGACGGCAATAATCATAGCTAAACCTAAGGCAACTAAAGCCATTCCTAAGGTTACCCAACGCGATATTTTCGTAAGCTCGTGATCTTTTAAATCAGGACGAAATATTTTTTGATAAAAGTCTCTTGTTATTGCAGAAGAAGCTAAAACAAGCAACGAGTCAATTGTGGACATAATTGCTGAAAGCACGATGGCAACATAGATAGCGACCAAAACAAAAGGTAAGAACTCTTCTGTCATCATGTCGAGAACGTCTGTGGCTCCAGTGCCAAAAACAGCTTCAGGATCATCCCCTTGAGAAGTAAAAATATATCTTGCGAGTAGTCCAACGGTTACAGCTGCAGCATCAGTTAAAAATGTGAATACCACTGCTACCCATTTCCCTTTGTCAATTTCAGCTTCGTTTTTGATTGACATAAATCGAAGGTAAACTTGTGGAGATCCTAAAAATCCCAATCCAATCATTGAAAAACCTAAAATGGTAAACACATTGAGCCAAACATCTTCGTTACCACCAAAGATACTTGTAAGTGCTGGGTCGATAGTATTCAATCCTTCGATTAATCCATCTCCGCCATCATAACTAAACCATACAACAATAGGGAGTAAAACTAATCCTAAAAACATCAAAAGTCCTTGGAATAAATCGGACCAAACTACGGCAACAAATCCACCGACAAAAATATAGATGAGTACAATGACAAAACCTAGGATGGCGCCCCAGTAATAGTTCATTCCCATCATTGACTCAAAAGCAATACCTGTGGCATCAATTTGAGAGCTGACGTAAATAATAACAAAGACCGATAGAATAGTTGCCGCTAATATTCTTAAGGTATTCTTAGATGCCTTAAAGTGACTTTCTAAATAATCAGGAACGGTAATAGAACCATATTTATCCGTCCTTCGTTTAAACTTTTTGGCCATAAACCACCATGAAATGGCAACGCCCAGAACTTCACCAACAACAACCCAATAGGCGGAGAGACCCGCTAAAGCTCCCATTCCTGTAAGTCCAATGAGAATCCAGCCCGACTCCCCAGTAGCTCTTGCGGAAAATGCAACCGCCCAGAATCCTATGTTTTTACCACCGACATAAAAATCACTCATACTTTTAATCCTCCGAGAAGCCACAATTCCAATTACAAATAGAATTGCTACATAGAGTGTTAAAGCAATGATTTTGGATATCATATTTTAAGTCTTTTTACTGTACTACATCTTTTTTGAAAAGCGTTTGATTTTCTTTTACAAATAGTTCAAGTGTCTTGAAAAAGTTGAGGATATCTTTGTTTTCGTTTTGCGCGTTGATGGTTACCAGTCGAATAAATTCATCCTCTCGAAATGAACCATAGCCAACAAGTAGTTTGGAATGTTCATAGAGTTTTGTACAAATATCTCTTGCTGGAATACCTTTGTAATTAAAACATATAGAAATAGAATCATCATAACTATATAGTTTATAGTCTGGATGATTTCTCACGTAATCTCTTGCTGTGTCTGCAAGTTCAAACTGACGATCAACAATTTCTTCTAATCCTTTTGTTCCAACACTTTTCCATAAAGTCCAAAATTTAAGTGCATCATTTCTTCTTCCACACTGAAGTGACGTTTTTCCAAGGTTAAACTCGTCGTGATCAGTTTGATATAAATAACTTGCATCGTTTGAGAATGATTCGTGCAAATATGACTTGTCTTTAACAACAATTAAAGAGCAGGATAGGGGAGTACCAATCATTTTATGTGCATTAAAGCTGAAAGAATCTACCTTGTCTACTCCTTTTATCAAATGCTTGTATTTAGCACTGAACAGAACAGATCCGCAATACGCACCATCCACATGTAACCAAATCGAATTCTCTTTACATATTTGACTAATATTTTCAATGTCATCAAATGCCCCAAGTACTGTTGTTCCTGCAGTGGCATTTACTAATACAGGGTGGAAGCCATCCGCTTTATCTTTTTGAATTTGCTGCTCTAGAGCAGTAACATCCATTTCTCCGAATTTGTTTGTTGGTATCAAACGAACATTTTCTCTACCAATTCCTGAGAAAGCTGCGTTTTTTGGGATACTATAATGAGAGTCTAGAGATGTGTAAACTGTTAATTTTTTGTTCACCCCTTGATGAGGTGTTTTATTGTCGAAATAATCTCTCCCCATAATCATTGACATAAGATTTGTCATAGAACCTCCTGGAGCAATCGTTCCATCTGCATTCTCGTCCCAGCCAACCATATCACAAACCTTTCGTATGATTACTTTTTCAACGCCTATCATTGGACCTGCAGCCTTATAAGTATACATACTATTATTGAGAAGTACCGCAAGTAAGTCTCCTAATACAGCCTTTTCATTTCTTCCACCAAAAAGTTGATTAAAAAAAGCATTTGTAGCAGTACGTGGCGTTGTAAAAACTAAGTCTTTTAAAGAAGCTAGAAACTTTTCATCATCGATAGGATCTTGGTGAAGTGATAAGTCTAATCGATCATATAATTTTGATGAAGGGATATGTTCTGCTACAGGATTGATTTTTTCGTCCTTGAGAAGGTCTTTTGCTAAATTTGTAAAAATATCTAATGATTCTTCCATTATTTGTAGTTTGTTTTGCTAAAAATTGTCAAAATTCTATCAAAAATGATGTAAAATAGGTGATTTTTCTCTCTTTTTAATGGAAAACGAAAGAAAATCACTAAATTGTAGTCAAATTTCATTAAAATTAAGTTGAAATTGACAAGATAATTAATAGGAATATATGAAAGCCATAACGACGGTACAATCACTAATAGAAGAATTTGAAAATGCATCAAAGTCTGAACAACCTAAAATTGTAAAGCGAATTCAACTGGATAGAGATGATGTTGTTTCCTACGCAACATGGAGTGAAACGGATTATACTAGAAATTGTTTAGCAAGAACAGAAGAGTTTGAATTTATTTTATTGTGTTGGGATGAAGAGGCAAGAACTCCAATTCACGGACATGGAGGACAAGACTGTTGGGTATATCAGGTTGAAGGAAATGTTGAAGAGATAAGGTTTAAAGAAAACGAAGCCGGAGAGCTAGTCAAAACACAAAGTTTAAATCTAGAACCAGGAGGAGTTTCTTATATGAATGATAAAATGGGTTATCATTTAATCAAAAACACCCACAAACAAAGAGCAATGACGCTTCATATTTATGCGAAACCGATTGATGCATGTAAAGTATTTGATGCTAAGAAAGAAGAGTTTAAAATGGCAGAAATGGAATATGATTCTATTGTTGAAAATGTTTCAACTTGATTTTTAAACACTTTGCTATCCTAAAATTTTAATATCGATAATTCTCAACCAAAACGTTCGACTTAATTAATATAATTTCCTTTTGTATTTTATTTTTTTCTTGTAAATTGCTTGAAAATTAACACTATGCTATTGGAAAATGAAATTGAACAGCCCATATCGTTGAGTGTTGCACCTTATACTGGTGCTTGGACGAAGGATGAGGCAGCGCATTTATTACGAAGAACTTTATTCGGACCAACATTTCAACAAATTCAAGATACAGTTGCACTAGGCATGAATGATTCTGTGAATCAGCTATTGACAACTGTAATTACGAATCCTCCATTAACAACTTCACCTGATGAAGGCATCGCTGCTTTTGGAACAACATGGGTGAATAGTGTATATCCTGCCAATACGGGCCCAACTGAAAACGCTCGAAGAACTTCTTTGGCAGCATGGATAATGGAACGATTGAATAAAGCAGAGTATAGTATTCAAGAAAAAATGTGCTTGTTTTGGCAAAATCATTTTGCAGCAGAATTCACTTTTGACTCTAGAGCAACATTTAATTATCATGAAGTAATTCGCACCAATTGTTTAGGTAACTTTAAACAACTGGTGAAAGACATTTCAGTTGATCCATGTATGCTTGTATTTTTAAGTGGAGCAGTTAATAATCAATTCAGTCCAAATGAGAACTTTGCTCGTGAACTTTTAGAGTTATATACAATTGGAAAAGGACCGCAAATAGGACCTGGAGATTATACTAATTATAAGGAGTTAGATATTTCTGAAGGAGCAAAGGTCATGACAGGATGGACTGTAGAAGGATTTCTAAGTGAAACGGAAAATACAACTTCAGCAGTGTTTAATGCTGTTCTACATGATACTTCCACCAAAACTTTATCTGAGCATTTTAACTCAGCAAGTATTAATGATAATGGAGCAACTGAATATGAGGACTTAATTGATATAATCTTCTTAGAAGATGAAGTGGCTAATTTTATATGTAGAAAGTTATACCGTTGGTTTGTAAATTATGATTTAACTCCAACTGTTGAGAGTACTGTAATTGTGGAGCTAGCTGATACTTTTAGAACAAATAACTACGAGATTCTTCCCGTTTTAGAGCAGTTGTTGAAAAGTGAGCATTTTTACGATGTAAGTTTGAGGGGAACTATTATTAAAAACCCAATTGAACATTTCTATTCTATTTACAATAGTACTTTATCCTCACCTGGATATGCTTTTAATGAAAATTATGACCTTTACGCATTTGCCTATCAAGCTGTAGCGTTAACAGGTATGAGTTACGCTCAGCCGCCTAGTGTTGGGGGTTGGACAGCATATTATCAGTCTCCCGCCTATTCAAGATTGTGGGCTAACTCTTCTTTTATAAAATTGAGATTTGATTTTTCTGACTTCTTTACATTTCTTGGAATTGATGTAAATGGAAATAACTGGAAAGTAAATCACATTGATTTCTTAGATGGTTTATCTAACCCATCTTCTGCTCCTGATGTAATTGATGATATGGCAACTGTATTCTGTCCTAAAGGACTTGATGCAACTAAAAAATTAATATTAAAATCAGTGCTGACTAACGGGCTTCCAGATTTTGAATGGACAATTCAGTACAATGAATATTTAGCAGATCCAAATAATCCCACGTATCGTGATCCTGTTGAATTGAGAGTTTCCCTAACCTTAGGGCAATTATTTAAAATGCCAGAATTCCAAACGATATAATACCTCAAAGGAGTTGATATTTAAAGTACTATTATTATGAAAAGAAGAAATTTTGTAAAGAATGTGTCAATGGCGTCGATTGGGGTGCCTTTCGTATTTAAAAACATGCAATTTGAGGCCGTATCAAAAAAGTTATTTGATGTACCTAAAAGTATGGAAGATAGAGTTTTGGTGATTATCCGACTGAATGGTGGAAATGATGGTTTGAACACAATTGTACCAATTGACCAATATAGTAATTTACTAACTCAAAGATCAAATATAATATTGCCAGAAAATGATTTAATCCCAATCGTTGGTGATAATGGAATGCATCCTGTTATGACAGGTATGGCTAATATGTTGAATGATGGAAATTTATCTATTATTCAAAATGTTGGATATCCTGAACAAAATAGATCTCACTTTAGATCAATGGATATTTGGTCGTCAGGTATGATGGATCCAAATGAAACAACTGGATGGCTCGGAAGACATTTTACTGTGGACCATCCTGATTTTCCAGATGGTATCCAAATAATGATTATCAAGACCCTTTTGCAATTAGTATGGGGTATGAAGTTTCTTCTACTTGTCAAGGGCTTATGGCTAACTTCTCCCATACTGTAGTTGATCCTTTTGATGCGGCAAATTTACCGAATTCTAGTGCTGCCAATGATGGTACCTATTATGGTGAACATATGGAGTATCTTACGGGAATTATTGCTCAAACAAATCAGTATGGAGATCAAATTAATGATGCTGCCAACGCTGGAAATACTTTGTCAAGCCTTTATGACTCAAACAACCCTTTAGCTGAGCAGCTGAAAAATGTTGCACTTATGATTTCGGGAGGTTTAGAGACAAAAGTGTATATCCTCAATGTGAATGGATTTGATACACACGATAATCAGATTTTAGGATCAGATACTACATTAGGTACACATGCAAACTTAATGAAGCAAGTTTCTGATGCAATCTATGCTTTTCAAGATGATTTGAAATTGCTTGGTCTAGAAAAACGAGTTGCGGGAATGACTTTTTCAGAATTCGGAAGGCAAATTGCATCTAATGCAAGTGAAGGAACCGATCACGGTGATGCAGCACCTTTATTTTTGTTTGGAGATTGTTTAGAGACATCATTATATGGACCTAATCCGACTATTCCAGCACAAGTATCAAACCAAGCAGGACTTCCAATGATGATTGATTTCCGAGATGTTTATGCCTCACTTTTGCGTTATTGGTTTGGAGTTGAAGATGCAACAGTTCAATCAATGTTCGAACACAGTGTTACTTATCATAATATAATTGGAGGTTGTAACCTTAGTACTGATGAGCAGAATAGTATGACAGAAAGCTTGTCTTCAATTGTTTATCCTAATCCATGTGGAGATAAAGCAACATTAAAAGTTAATGGTGAAGGAGGTAATGTAAAAATTGAAATATATGATATGCAAGGACGCATGATGAAATCAGTTTTTGAAGGGAAATTGACTTTAGCTACACATCACATACCCATGGAACTGGATGGTTTAGAGAACGGGACATATAGCGTTAAAATTCAACAACCGAATGGAGTTGAATCAGTTCAATTGATAAAGATGCGAAATTAATCTTTAGAGAAGTTTTAATCAAAGTAAAAAGGCTGCCTCACTTTGTGGGACAGCCTTTTTTTTGTTTTTTGATCTTGGTTGAATGAATTAACCTTCACCATATATTTTCTTCACACGGTCAGCGTGAATCTCCATGATAACTTTTCTTTTTAACTTCAATGTAGGCGTTAATTCACCACCTTCAACAGACATTTCTTCAGGTAGTAATTCAAACTTTTTTAGTTGCTCATAATTACCAAATAAATTATTGTATTGATCTAACTCTTTTTGAACTCTACTGATGATTGCTTCATTTTCAATTAACGTTTTATTCGTTTCATCTTTTAATGAAACATTTTTACGTTTCGCCCATTCTCTCATGTAGTCGTAAGAAGGTACAATCAATGCTGCAGGGTGCTTTTCACCTTCACCAATTACCATTATTTGTTCAATGAATCTCGACTCCTTAAATTTGTTTTCCATCACTTGAGGAATGATATACTTACCACCAGAAGTTTTGAAAATTTCTTTTTTACGATCGGTAATTTTTAAAAACTTATTATCTACAATTTCACCAATATCTCCTGTGTGGAACCAACCGTCGTCATCTAAGACTTCTTTCGTTTTTTCAGGTTGATTGTAATAGCCAATCATCACATTTGGCCCTTTTACCAAAATCTCACCATCTTCTGCAATTTTCACTTCAACACCTTCTATAGTGGTTCCGACAGAACCGAATTTAACTCCATTTTTCAGGCAGTTTACAGAAATTACAGGAGATGTTTCAGTTAAACCATACCCTTCCAAAATTGGAATCTCTGCTGCCATGAAAATTCTCGCCAATCTAGGTTGGAGCGCTGCAGCACCAGAGGCAATGGCTTTTACGTTTCCACCTAATGCTTCTTGCCATTTAGAGAAGATTAATTTCCTGGCAATTTTCAACTTGAATTTATACCAGCCTGACTTGCCTTCAAGTTCGTACTGATTTCCAATTTTCACCGCCCAAAAGAATAATGATTTTTTGATACCACTCAAATCATCACCTTTCGCCATTATTTTCTCATATACCTTTTCGATAAGCCTTGGTACAGCAGTGAAAATTTCTGGTTGTACTTCGCGAATATTATCTCCAATAGTATCCATACTTTCAGCAAAGTGAATCGAACAACCCACTTTCATATATAAATAATGGATCATTCTCTCGTAAACATGACAAACAGGTAAGAAACTAAGCGAACTACTATGACTGTCCGCGGGGATCCTTGGTTCGCAAGCTAATACATTCGATAAAATATTGTTGTGAGAAAGCATAACACCTTTTGGATTACCAGTAGTTCCTGAGGTGTAGATCATAGTTGCTAAATCTTCGTTTTTAATCGGTTCTTTTAATTTTTCAACTTCCGATTGATCAATTTTATCAGCCGATTGAATTATTTCTGTCCAGTTAGGAGCACCTTGTACTTCATCAAAAGAGTACAATTTTTCAAGTGTAGGTAAATCCGACTTTATACTATTAATCTTATTATATAACTCTTCATCACCCGTTACACATAGCTTAATACTCGCATCGCCAAATATATATTTATAATCTTTTGTAGAGATATTTGGATAAATGGGAACTCCGATAGCTCCAATTTGCTGAATTCCAATATCCATGATATTCCATTCAACTCTATTACTTGATACAAGCCCAACTTTATCACCAGGTTTAATACCTAGAGCCAATAATCCACGAGAAACTAAATTTGCTTTTTTTAGAAAATCCTCCGTGCTCACACTCTCCCATTTGCCGTTAATTTTTGTGGAGAACATAACTTCTTGAGGAAAATGTTCCATTTGATAATAAGGGACATCAAATAATCGTTGAAGTGTTTTCATAGTCTGTTATTTTTTAATACGATAAACTTACTAAAAAAAATGAAAGTTGATTCAATATTTATGATTTAGAGGTTAATATAATGACCTGAAATGAATTTAAATAGTTAAAAAGAGAGTTTAACTTCATTCTTCATTTTAAGAAAACTGGGATATTTATCGTCTAATAATCAAACATTTTCGTTATTTTCTCGTATTTTTATAAAAAGATTTTGAACGGGGTGTAACTTTTGCCCTTGTTAAATTGTTTAACTGTTAAACGCGCGGTTTGAATAGAAAGGATTACAATAATGTGGTTAAAGAACATGCCTCCAATTTATTTGGGTATGTGTTCAAGTACCTTCGAAACTCGGAGGATAGCCATGATATTGTACAGGATGTCTTTGAAAAACTGTGGAAGAATAGAAAGAAAGTCGAAGTAGAAAAAGCAAAAGCATGGATGTTCAAGACAGGACACAATACTTTGATTAATTTTTCTAAGAAGAAACAACGTACAACGTATCACACAGAAATGATACCTGAACGTGGAAAAGTAGATCACTCTTTTGAAAACAAAGAGATTATTGATTTAGCACTTTCGCTTCTTCCACCAATGCAAAAGAGTATCGTTCTATTGAGAGACCTAGAAGGATATGCTTATGATGAAATTGGTGAGATTTTAGAAATCTCAGATAGTCAAGTCAAAGTATATCTGTACAGAGCACGTAAGAAAATGAAAAAACAGTTAAAGGATTTAACAATAGTTCAATGAGTAACCCAAGTTTTGAAAATATTGATCGTTGGTTCTTCGAGTACACCGAAGGCAACCTTTCGACTTCTCAAGTTGAGCAGCTTGAAAACTTCATTTCTGCTCACCCAGAATTACGAGGCGAGCTTGAAGTATGGAAAGATGCGCACGTATCTGTAGAAGAAAACAATTTTTCTACTGCTTCTTTATTGAAGCCAACACCATTCTATGCTAACGCTCGAGTTTTAGCAATAATGATAATTAGCCTTTTGGTTGGAAGTTATCTGATTTATGATAACCTAGGAGTCGATTCACTTTACTCTAAGTCAAGTAATGATTTAGCAATTATTTCAGTGGAAGATGATGATTTTTTTGAAAACAAAATTTTAAATTCTATTTCAAATAATAACATAAAATCTTCTGAACAACAAGAGGTGAGAGAGCAAGATAATAATGTTGTTTTACATGATATAAATAAAAATGAATCTCAAATAGCAAAGACTTCGAATAACTCTTTCGTAGAATCATATTCGAATATAAAGAATGTTGTAAACAATTCATCAATCGATTATAAGGAGGATTTATCAAAACGAGAAGTAATTGAAAGTCAAAATGAGGATAATACTAAAAATGTTTCTTCAGACGGACTGGGCGAAGTTATATCTTATATAAATGGAGAGAGATTTATTAATGAGAGTAATAATGACTTGGCAGAACAAAATAACGACAAGAAATCAGAGGTGAAACATAATTCGTTCAAGCGAAAATTAGAAAAGACACTTAGGAAAATAAAACGTATGGCTGATCAGCCTATTGCTTTGCGAAACACAAAAGACCAATACTTTCATGCACCGATGATGACAGGTTATAACGCTAACTTTGGAATGGTAGGTTCAGCATTAGGAAACCGAATTCAAACAACGTCAAGAAATCAATGGGCAGGAGAAAAGAACCAACAGTTGATGAATACAGTCTCTTGGGATNGATATGTTTACGCTTTAAGAGGAGGTCTAGGTGTTGATGTTTCATATAACAATTACTCAAATAACTCTATCGATAACTATGAAGCTAGTCTGACCTACTCACCTAAATTTTCATTGAATAAAAATGTTTCTATTGAGCCAGCTGTTCGCTTCAAAATGGGAGCAGTTAATGTAGATACTCAATCTCCTATTATTGGCTCTGAAATTGAAATGAAAAGAAATACTGTTCTGCCATTATTTCAGGGAACAACTACACCTATTGGTTCACAGTTATGGTATCGCGATGTTGGTGCTGGATTACTTCTTAATACCAAGTGGTTTTATACAGGGATAAATGTAGATAACATTGGAAGACATTATAATAACTTCCATTCTTCAGATCTATCGGGGAAATTTAATGAAGATATTAAACTGACAAGTGTAATCGGTACAGAATACCAGTCTATAACAAGAGATGTTCGTGTTTCGGGCTATGTTTTACATCAAAAATATGGGAATTTGAATGAACTTTGGGCTGGTGCTAACTTCCAGTGGAAGTGGATTCAAGTTGGAGCAGCTGCTAATTCAAATGTAGGTTTTGGAGGTTCTGCAGGAATTAAGTTTGATAAGTTCTCACTTCACTACAATCTTGATAATGTTTATAGTCGTTTAAACGATGAGAAGTTGTTGTCTCATCAGTTAACCATGCGTATACTGCTTAAACCAAGTCGATATGCTGCTAAGTTTTTAAATATGTAAGGAAAGAGATATATTATGAAAAAGTTGTTGTTATTATGTTTTATTTTTATGTTGTCGGATACCTATGCTCAGGATCCGCAGTTTTCGCAATTTTATGCGAACCCGATATACTTGAACCCTGCTTTTGCAGGTAGTCACGGGTGTCCAAGAATTGCACTTAACTACAGAAATCAGTGGCCTGCATTGTCTGGTACGTTCGTTACCTACTCTGCTTCTTATGACCAGTATTTCAAAAACATTAATGGTGGTATCGGTATAATTGCAACTCATGACCAGCAAGGTAAGGGTACAATCAATCACACTACACTTAGTTTGATTTACAACTACCACCTTAAAGTAAATAGAAAATTTACAATGATGTTTGCTGCTAAAGCAACATGGAATCAAAAATTTCTGGATTGGGATAAATTGACTTTTGGTGATATGATTGATCCAAGAAGAGGATTTATTTATGCAACAGGTGATGTTCCAAGAGGTGGTTCAAGAGGATTTTTTGACGCCTCTGCTGGAATGGTTGGTTTTACAGAGAACTTCTTCTTTGGTGTAGCAGGTCATCACCTTAATATGCCAAACGAATCAGTAATTATTGGAAATAGTCCAATGCCTATTCGTTTAAATGCACACGTAGGTGCAACAATTCCATTAGGACAAAAATCTCAATATACAAATGAGACTTCTATAATGCCCAATATGATCTATCAATATCAACAAGGTTTTATGGAGTTGATGTTGGGTACTTACATTAAATATGGTGCGTTTACGGTTGGAGCTTGGTTCCGTAGTCGTGATGCATTTATATTATCTATTGGAGTTAATACTGGAACATTTAAAGTTGGATACAGCTATGATGTGACAGTTTCGAGATTGAATAATGGTGTTTCCGGAGGTTCACATGAAGTGTCTTTAGGGCTTGATTTAAACTGTACAGTAAAACAGCCAAGCTTTAGAACTGTATCGTGTCCTTCCTTCTAAGATGTTAGGTAAAGTAGTATAGCTTATTTTAAGGTTTAAGCGATTACTATTGTTTTGTTTGATTAAAAAGGGCTGCATAATTTTTATGCAGCCTTTTTTGCTATTGTGATTCTACTAGTGTCCAATTTCATAGTATCTGTGATATTTATTTTGCTTTAGACCTGAATAAGTGAATATCCTCTAAATTGTAATAAGTGTTGATTTTTTAAATCTTTAATTAAACAAAATAAATCATTAAATGGTTTTTATTACTTATACCAATCTTCCTTATCATTCTATGTTATATTGAGTAAATTTGTAATTCAAATTATTTGATTGAGAATGGAAAATAATATTCAAAATGTAGAACTTCAATTGCTAAAATTCAGTGATTTTGAAGAAATAAAAGCTATCATGATTGAAGTGTATGCTTCAGTTTCTGATCCGTATTGGGAAAAATCTCAACTCGAGAAACTGATAAGTTGTTTTCCAGATGGTCAAGTCGTGGTAAAAATAAACGGAGAAATTGCTGGTTGTGCACTTTCTATTTTGATTGATGCCGATTTATATAATAATACACATTCATATAAAGAAATAACAGGAGATTATTCATTTGACACACATAGTGATAGCGGAGACACATTATATGGGATAGATGTCTTTGTTAAGGCGAAATTCAGGGGGTTGAAGTTGGGTCGAAGATTATATGAATACCGCCAACAACTCTGTGAAACCATGAACTTGAAAGGAATTGTCTTCGGTGGAAGAATTCCGAATTACCATAAATATTCTAATGAACTCACCCCAAAGCAATATATAGAACAAGTTAAAACGAAGAAAATTGACGACCCAGTTTTGAATTTTCATCTTTCTAATGATTTTCAGCCGATTAAAGTAATTAAAGGCTACTTAGAAGGAGATGAAGCTTCTGAAGAATATGCAGTTTTATTAAAGTGGCACAATATCTATTACGAAAAGCCTTCCAAAAAAGCCGCTTATATTAAAAAATCTGTTCGATTAGGTTTGGTGCAATGGCAAATGAGACCTTATGATGATTTAGAATCTTTGATGCAACAAGTAGAGTTTTTTGTTGATGCACTAAGTGCGTATAAAGCTGATTTCGCTTTGTTTCCTGAATTCTTCAATGCACCTTTAATGGCTCAATACAATCATTTGGGTGAACCTGAAGCGATTCGTAAATTAGCTGAATTTACCGAAGTAATTGTACAGGATTTTTCAAAACTTTCGGTTTCATATAATATCAATATTATCACTGGGAGTATGCCTGAAATGGTGGATGGTTCTTTATATAACGTTGGATATGTATGTAAAAGAGATGGATCCACGGAAAGGTTCGAAAAGCTTCACGTTACACCAGATGAAAAGAAATGCTGGGGGATACAAGGAGGGAATTCCTTTAAAGCAATAGATACGGATTGTGGTAAAATCGGAGTTTTGATTTGTTACGATGTCGAGTTTCCTGAGCTCCCAAGATTGTTGGCGGATGAAGGCATGAACATATTGTTTGTTCCATTTTTAACGGATACTCAGAATGGATATTCAAGAGTGCGCTATTGTGCTCAAGCCAGAGCGATTGAAAATGAATGTTATGTCGCTATTGCTGGAAGTGTTGGTAATTTACCTAAGGTTGATAATATGGATATTCAATATGCAAAATCGATGGTTTTTACTCCCTGTGACTTTGCTTTCCCAACAGAAGGTATTAAATCTGAAGCAACACCAAATACAGAGATGATTTTAATTGCTGATGTCGAAATAGACCAGTTGAATGAACTACACAGCTACGGAAGTGTAAAGAATCTAAAGGATAGAAGAAAAGATCTTTACGAAGTGAGAAGGAAATTGTAGGATTAGTGAAGCACTGAATTGATTTTTTATGAAGAAAATGTATTTTAATTGGAGTACTGGCAAAGATGCTGCACTGGCTTTATATCATCTCCAAAAAGAAAATCAATTTGATGTTGATCACCTTTTGGTGTCTGTAAATAAAAGCTTGAATCAAGTTTCCATGCACGGATTGAATAGGGAAGTTATGATAAAGCAGTTAGAGGCTATTGGGTTAGATTACTCTACTGTCGAATTACCTGCAGAACCTTCTAATAATGAGTATTCAAAATTAATGTCTGAAGCAGTTGAGTCATTAAAAAATAGAGGATATCGTGATACTGGATTTGGAGATATTTTTTTAGAAGACTTACGAGAATATAGAGAAAAACAGTTGCAGTCATTAAATATTAGATGTCATTTTCCTTTATGGAAAAGAAACACACGAGAACTTATAAAAGAATTTATTGATTTGGGCTTTAAGGCGATTGTCGTGTGTGTAAATTCAAACAAATTGGATCAGTCCTTTTGCGGTAGAGAAATTGACAAAGCATTTTTGGAGGATCTACCTAAAGATGTAGACCCTTGTGGTGAGTACGGTGAGTTTCATACGTTTTGTTATGAGGGGCCAATTTTTAAGAAAGGAATTACTTTTAAAAGAGGAGCGCAAATTTTCAAGACTTATAAGCATCCAAATTCGAATAATGAAAATAGAAAGAGTGAAATGGGCTTTTGGTTTCAAGAGTTGACTTTACAATAATAAAAATCAAATTGAACTAAATAAATTGATAATAGATACAGTTTACATTGCCTTTTTTAAGCTCTCTTGCGAATGAAACAATTCAATCAGATTGAAATCGTCTAATTTCTTTCAATATTTTATAGTATATTTCAGTTCAAACAAATTGTTTTAGTCTAATGGACATCTCCAAAAAGAAACCAGCATTCCCCATTACTCAAGGATTACGTAAATATTTGAAGAAGTATAAGCGAGAAGATTCTATCGCTCTTTCGTATGATGATATGAAAAGGTGGACGGATAGCACTCCTGTATATGATGCCGCTGGAAGAAATACATTGTGGGAAAGTGTGATATATGATGGTGCTGTTCAAGAGGAAATTCTTTTAGGACTGAGACAAATTTATGCACAATTGAAAACCGATGGTGACACGGAAATCATAAGTCACTTAAAGGTGGGTCAGATAGATTACTGCTTGTTTGGAAACTCAAACCCTTTCCGGGTGAAGATTGTGAACCAATTAAATGATAATCATGATTACTTTTATATAAAAACCGCTGATTCGTCTAGAGTTTACGGGCTGGAGTTAGAACACATCTTATCTCCAAATAGAATAGAGTACATGGTAGATGGCAACACCCTTGTAGAAGCACATATAGCTGGGATTCCGGGTGATGCTTTTATGGAAAACTATATGGACACCCCCAATTTTTATCCTACAGGAATGGCGCGTGAATTTGTGAAATTTAACGAACGTTGTTTTGTAATGTTGTTGGGAGATATGCGTTCTTATAACTACGTAGTTGATGTTACTCCGGATTTCGACAGAGAACAATACCGTGTTAGACCTATTGATTTTGATCAAACGGCATACGAAGGAAGGAAAAACCACTATATGCCTCAATATTACAAAGAGAACAATCAAATAATTGATTTTTGTATTCAGTTGTTAACCCCTGAAACGGTAGAACAATATAGATACGAGGAACGCACTCTGATGAAAAGAAGATACAAATTAGCAATGCCTCGATTGAATAGATTATTAGATTCAATGTTGTATCAAACGATATCAACAGATGAGAAAATTAAATCTCTGGCTGCAGATCTAAACAAATATCATGGAACGACACGTTTCTCTAAGTATAGTCATATGGGTAGAATATTGAAAACGCACCTTTCACTTATGTTAGGCAAGCCGAAACCCAATAGAGTGCCAGGTAAAGCATCCTTTAAGGATAAGGATAGTATCAATAAATCATTTTGAATTGGATTTACCTCTTTTGAAAAAGTAGATAAGCAAAATTGGTAAGACGTAAAAATCAGCAAGAATTGCTACAACTAATGTTATGCAAATCATCAACCCTAGGTAAAACGTACCTAAGAAGTCTGACATAAGTAAAAGTAAGAACCCTGAGATTAATATTAATGACGTTAATAAAATTGCTTTACCCGTACTGATGTATGTCCTCTTTAAAGCGTATAATACAGACTTTCCTTTGTTGATCTCTAATTTGAATTTACTTAAAAAATGAATCGTATCGTCGACTGCAATTCCAAATGATATGGTAAATACCATTGCTGTAGTGATTTTTAAGTTTATTTCAAAGAATCCCATTATACCTGCTATAATTATTAGTGGAATAATGTTTGGAATGATTGAAATAATTACCATTCTAAAAGATTTGTATATCAGGCCCATTATTAAAGCAACTATCAATATTGCAAATGATAAACCTTTGACAAGACTGCTAGACATATAAGACATGTTCTTATCTAGAAGATGTGCAGAGCCAGTTATTTTGAATTCGAGATGTTCTTTATCAATATTATTTTCAATGAAGGTTTTCAAAGAATCGTTTTTTTCTTGAGAACGGATATTTCCCCAATCGGGAACACTTCCGCTTATTCTAGATCTTGTTCCGGTAGAGTCTAAGAAAGTACCTATAAAACGCCCTTTATCTGCTACTTTCAACATTCTTTTAAAGCGTCGAATTTTACTTTTTGAATCAGGTATTTGAAATCTTGAGGAGTCTCCAGCATGACTCGCCCTATTCAAAATACTTATTGATTGAACAAGTGAGTTTTTTATGGTTACGTCATATGTGTTGGAGAGGTAGTTTTCTACTTTCTCAATTTCTTTCAAAGTTTCCACCTCCCATATTGATTTTGAATTGTCTTTAACTATTACTGCTAATTCGAATGGTCTTACTCCGCCAAACTCCTCATCGATAAAGTTGAAGTCTTTTTTAATACTTATTTTCGGATCCATATCATCCATTAAGTAATTATTCGATACTATAGTTGTCGCTCCGTAGGCAAATATTCCCAATATAACTACAGAAACCCATGGAATCCATCTTCTGTTTTTAATTGTAAACAAAAATGACCTCCTCAAAAAAGGTTGCCAAAAGTTCGATTTTTCATCTCTGACAATTTTAGGAGTTTTGGTGTAGTAAAATAGAAAGGGAAGCGTTGAAAAAGTAAATACAAAAGCCATTAATACGCCTAAACCAACGTACAACCCAAAGGACTGGATGGGTTTAACATTTACAAATAGTAAAGAGAAAAAACCGATTGAAGTAGTCAATGACGTTAAAAATGTTGCAATTCCAATTTCTTTAAAGGATGTTTTTATCGCTTCGAATTTAGATTTTCCTCGACGCAACAATTCAATATAGTTTGAAACCAGATGAATGACATCTGACATTGCTACTACAAACATAATGGAAGGTAGAATGCTCAATAGAATGTTAATTGGTGCACCAATCCAAGACATAAAACCAATGATCCAAATCATGGAACCTACAATAACGAGTAGTGGAGTCAACAAACCCCAAGCGGAACGAAATGCAATCAAAAGAAATAATACTACCAGAACCATACTGCTTCCAACATAAGTCCCCATCTCATATGTCATTGTATCAATGTAGAAGATTTGTCCTACTGTTCTTCCGGCCATTCGAACCTTTTCAAACTCATATTTTTTAGAAAGTTCTGTTATTTGTTCAACGATCTGGTCACTTTTCTTTTTGCTGAGATAGTCTTTATGCCGAACAAAAATGGCAACAGCGCTAGCGTCTTCATTTATTAATGTATTAATTAACTCTTTGTTTTTAAAAATATTTGTGGAGTCTCTGGAAAAATCAACTTCCTCAAAATTTATATAGGGCCGGGAACCAGTAATGCCATTTGCATATATAAAGGGTTCCTCTTCAGATGTGATATCTCTTGTGAACTCTACTAAGTCAAGTGAATCAATGTCTTGAGAGTAGGAGTGAACATTTTTCAAGAAAACACTATCGAATACGTTTCCATCGTTTTCTAAAGTGATTAATATAAAATCATTGTCCGATTCAAATAGGGTCCGATGTTTAAAGAAAAAGTCTGCTTCTTCATCGTTAGATGGGAAAAAATCTTCAAAATTATAATCGAACTTGGTATTAGGAATATAAAAACCGAGATATACGGTTAAAATTAAAACAGCACTTAAAATAAAGTAAGATAGCCTTTTAAAAGTATTTTCACCAACCCTTTTCACTTAGTCACCGTTTTAGTGGTACAAATGTAATGTTTAGTTTAAACATTACTTGAGGTCATTAGTTCAAAATGAAATAAAATAGAATTAGTGATAAAAAATTTATATTTTTGTTCAAATTTAAACTTATTATTATGAAGAAACATTTACTTATTGCTGCAGGTTTATTAACATCTGCTTTTTCTTTCTCACAGTTCACCCAAGGGGATGAACCTTCTATTGGTACAGGTACGACATTATATGTGATTGACAGTATGGCTCCAAGTTATGACGCTGTCATAGGTGCTGGCGTTGAATGGGACTACAGTACTTATGGTGGATATGATGGAGAATCAAGGAACTTAACAATATTAGATCCAGCAGGAACTGTTTATGCTGCAGACTATCCTTCAGCAACGGCTGCGTTGGATATCCAATCGTTTTTGATGAATTTCACTTCTTCTACAGCGTCTGAAAGAACAGGTCATGGTTTTGTTTACATCGATGCTGATATTGGTGAAGTTGTTGTTGTATTTGATACAGACGAAGCAATTCAATATCAATACCCATTTGATTTAGGTGATAGTTTTACAGATGCTTTTGAAGGTACTGCAACTTACAACGTTGGTATGCCTACGACAAGTGCTGCTTCTGGTGAGCTTACGGCTACTGTAGATGGCGAAGGTACACTTAAACTGGCAGATGGAAATGATTTTACAAATGTAATGAGATACAAGTTATCGGATTCAACAGTAGTTGAAGATGTACCGTTAATTGGTAACGTAACATTAAAAAGAACACAGTACGAATACTACGATTTAGCAAATACTACTATGCCAATATTTGTATTTACGCATGTTGAAATTGCTGAGTTAGGTACTTCTTTTGATTTAGTTATGAGCTCTGTAGAACCATCTGGAACAGTTGGAGTCGAAGAGAATCTATTATCAAACGCTGTTGTTTATCCAAATCCAGCGAGCGATGTAATTAATATTTCTTTGAAAAATGAATTAGTGAATACTGAAGTTTCAATTGTTGATGCAATGGGAAGAGTAGTTCTTAATCAATCAATAGACAGTGATTTTGTTTCATTGGATGTAGCTGATTTAGAAGATGGAATTTACTTTGTGAAAATTTCTAACGGTGACGTTGTTGAAACAAAAACTGTAGTTATTAAATAACACAATAATTTTACATAATTAAAAGAGCGCTAATTTGATTAGCGCTCTTTTTTGTTTGATATTGTCATTAAATAAAAAAGGTATCGAATGCAGAAGCGCACGGCTATGCCTCCCTGCATTTTAACCAAATCTTATTGAGAAATCTCTTTAGTCCAGTGGCTGAAAAATACCCAACAAAAAAACTCAGAAAGAATCCACTTCCTGAGTTTTAATAAATCTTTTGATTGTATGGTTCCTTACTTAACAGTTACCACCAAGTAGTTAGAAACCTTCCAAAATTTCTCAGCGTTTAAGATTACAAGTTTATTTCCTTTCCATTCATAAGAACCAACAGGATGGTCTGTAATGATCTCTGGCTTGTCTCCGACAATGGTAAGTTGTTTGGTTTTTGTTTTGTCAAGATGCTGAAAATAATCTTCGTTCATATCGTCAGCAATAGTTGTCTTCTTACCAATTCCGATAAAACCACCTTCTCTAACGACTACACCGTTGTTAATGAGCTCGTCTAACGTACCATAAGAGTAATGTACAGTATTCATTTCTTTCATGACATCTAATGCTAATTCTACTTGTTCTTGATATTCATCAAACAACTCGGCGTACTCCATGTCTAAATCTGCAAGTGATCGTTGAAGTGACTCAATTTGTTCATCTCTAGATTGAATTTGAAGAACTAATCGATCTATCATTGACTCTAATTCAGAGATTTTTAAAGTTTGGTCTTTAATTTTACCTTGGAGACTTCTAACTTTCTTCGCATTTTGCTGACGTAAAAAGTTAATGTTCTGAATTTCCTGTAAAACCCATTCCTTATCTTCTTCAGTGAATTCTGGATTTGAACTTTTTACTCTAATCTCTTCCTCTTTGATATTGATTTTAGCTAAGTTCTCCTGAATCTCATTGAAATACGAAATTGAAACATTTAACACAGAATCTTTCATTTGATTATCAAGTTTCAATTGCTCTACTTGATTTTTTAATTGAATAAGTTCCGCATTATTTTCATCATCCGGTCCATTTTCTGTTGTTTCTTCTTTACATGCAAACAATGCGAGTAAACTAAATAAATATATTACCTTTTTCATATGTATATAATTTGTTTTTTATGGTCATATAAAATAGCCAAATAAAGTTTAACAATGTTTATGTCGTTTTCACTATGGCTTATTTCATACTATTGGATTAAATATTCCTATCTACAAAACTAATGTTTTCTTTGTGTAAATTGTATATTTGACAAAATCAAAATTAATATTTTTAGATTCTTTAATACTTTAAATGATTTTTGATTTGATTATTTGGAGTCATGAAAAACATAAATTAAATCAATAACATGATTAAAATTTCATTATTATTTGTTTCAATTATTGCAAGCGTTTCATTGTTTGCGCAATCTATACATCACAAATTGTCAATGCCCGAACCACAGACACATTACTTTCATGTGGAAATGGAATTGACGGATTTTGAAGAGGAAGAATTAACAATTAGTATTCCCGTTTGGACGCCAGGATCATATTTAGTGAGAGAATTCGCTAAAAACATTAATCTTGTTAGAGCCAAGGATGGAAACGGAAATGTTCTTCCCATAGACAAAACGAGAAAAAACAAGTGGAAAATTCAAAAAGGAGATGCTAAAAAAGTAATTGTTAACTATGAAGTGTATGCTTTTGAACTAACTGTGCGTACAAGTTTTTTAGATTTAACACATGGTTATTTGAATGGGACTAATATTTTTATGTATCCCGAGGAGTACAAATCGCTAGGTGGTAAATTAACAATTACACCTTACAAAGAATTCAAGAAGATAACAACAGCCCTCCCACGTGAAGGAGATGGAGAGCAAACAGATCATAGTACGACATTTACGTTTAGAGATTTTGATCACCTCGTTGATTCTCCAATTGAAATTGGTAACCAAGAAGAATTTTCTTTTCAGGCTGCAGGGGTTAAACACAATGTGGCTATGTATGGTCCGGGTAATTACGATATTGAAAAGTTGAAGAAGGATATGGCGAAAATTGTTGAAGCAACAACGGCTGTATTTGGTCAGAATCCAAATGATGAATACTGGTTTATTATCCATAACACAAATGTGGGGAGTGGAGGATTAGAGCATAAGGAGTCAACGACACTTAATGTTAATAGATGGACATATTCTGAAGATAAATATATCGGTTTTTTATCTCTAGTGGCACACGAATACTTTCACCTTTGGAACGTTAAAAGAATCCGTCCCATTGAGTTAGGACCATTCGATTATGACAATGAAAATTACACCGACTTACTTTGGGTAATGGAAGGTTTCACTTCTTATTACGATGAGCTTATTCTTAGAAGAGCAGGTTTTTATGACAAAGATCAATACTTAAATGTGGTTAAAGGTACGATGAATTATGTTGAGTCAACACCAGGTAACAATGTACAACCTGTTGCTCATGCTTCTTTTGATGCTTGGATCAAAGCTTACCGACCAAATGAAAACAGTAGAAATACAACTATTTCTTACTATTCAAAAGGCCACTTGATCGCTTTAGTAATTGATGCAATGATTATTAAAGAATCAAAAGGGAAGAAATCGATGGATGAGTTTATGCAGTTATTGTATTCCAAATTTTATAAGGATATGGGAAGAGGTTTCACTGCTGAAGAATTTCAATCTACATTGGAGTCTTTTATTGGAATTGATTTGACTAGTTTCTTTAAAGACCATGTTTATGGTACTAAGACAATTGATTATAAAAAGTATTTTGAACCACTTGGTTTAGACATTGAACTATCATCAAATGCAAGTGTGACATTTGGAGTAGCTACTTCTGAGGATGATGGACGATTAGTTGTGAGGTCAGTTACTGCAAATAGTATGGCTGAAAATGTGGGGATTAGCCCCAACGATGAAATCATTGCATTTAATGGTTTTAGAGTAGACGGAAAGTCATTTACGAAATACGTTGCAGATTTAAAACCAAACCAGGAGTTCAATTTGATTATTTCAAGAGATGAGCAATTGATGTCGATTGATGCGAAAATGGGAACGGTTGAAATTGCGCGTTACAATTTTACATTTGATGAGGACAACAAACTTGGAAATTACTGGCTTCGTGAAAAGATGTAAAATTCAATATCTTTCATTTGTATTACTTTTTTTGATTGCATTGCCAACTGTTGGTCAAGATTTTGACCTTGTTCAAATTCCAAAACCTGAATCTGCAACTTATCCTTTTGCTCAGGTTGAGCCAAGCATAGCTATACATCCTAAATGTCCTAGGAAGATGATTGCCGGGACGGTGATGAATGATTATTACTATTCCAAGAATGGTGGAAAAACCTGGAAGAGTAGTTCCCTAAAAACCAAATACGGTGTAAATGGAGATCCCGTTGTTTATATTGACCAAAAAGGGCGGTATTATTATTTCCATTTGTCAAACCCACCTTCTGGAAACTGGATTGATCGAATTGTTTGCGATTATAGCGATAGGATTAAAGGTAAATGGAATACATCTGCAACTGAACCAGAACCTCCTAAAGCTCAAGACAAACATTGGGTTGCCGAATGTCCAAAAACTGGAAACCTTTATCTGACCTGGACACAATTTGATAAATATGAGTCGAAAGCTCCAGAAGACTCATCTCGTATTATGTTTTCTAAAAGCATTGATAGGGGAGTGACTTGGTCCGATCCAGTTGTAATTTCTGCCTTAAATGGCGATTGTCTGGATGGCGATAATACAGTTGAAGGCGCTGTTCCTGCGGTGAATAGCAAAGGTGAGTTGTTTGTTGTTTGGACAGGTCCACACGGAATAAGAATAAATGTCTCAATGGATGAAGGAGAGACTTGGTTGACCAAAGAGAAAAAAATTATTGATCAAATAGGAGGGTGGACTTTTGAAATCCCTGGTATTTCGAGGTGCAATGGACTCCCTATATTAAAAATTGATAATTCTAAAGGAGAGCACAGTGGGCGACTATACGTCAATTGGGCCGATCAGCGTAATGGAGATGATAATGTCGACGTTTTTTGCATTTATTCAGATGATAATGGTAAATCTTGGAGCGAAGTGATTAAAGTGAATCAAGATGAAAGCAATAACCATCAGTTCTTTACATGGATGGATATTGATCAATCTAACGGCAAATTGTATTTTGTTTTTTATGATAGAAGAAACTATTCAGACCATCAAACCGATGTTTTTTTAGCTTATTCTAATGACGGCGGAGAAAATATTTCTAACGTTAAAATTTCTCAATCTCCGTTTGTCCCGAGCCAAACTATATTCTTTGGTGACTACATTAATATTGCGGTCGTTAAAGGAACGATACGACCTATTTGGATGCGGATGGATGAAATGAAAATTTCACTTTGGACTGCATTGATTGATGAAGGAGATTTGAATTTTTAAACTTCCGAACAAGAATTAAATTTCAGAAACTCCTATTGACTCAACTTTTTCAATTGTGAAAAACGTGTTAAAATTTATTAATGCTTTTGCAGTTAATCATTTAAAAATTAACTTAGTGCGAACTAAAATTACATATTATGAAAAAACATTTACTTTTTGGAAGTTTGTTCTTAGCAGGATTTTCTTTCAGTCAGATTACAGTAACCGAAGGTAACCTTATTCAACCTTCTGATGTGGTGGAGCAGGCTTATGACCAAAGTTTTTCAATAACACATACTGCAGCAGGGACAGATATGTCTTGGAATTATGCTGCTTTACTTGAAGATTCATCAGGCGTTTTTAATGTGGGAGTAGCAAGTTGGGGTAATGGCTCAGCAAATTTCCCAAGCGCTAATTTATACGGTGATGATAATTCAGGGCAAGGTCATATCTATTTACGTAAAACATCTTCTTCACTCGACTTTTTAGGCTTTTATGGTGATCTATTTGGGTCAGGTAGTGATGAAGCTTATCATTTTAGTCCTCAAAGTAGAGTAACACCATTACCACTTACTTATAATACAACGGATCAAAATAGTTATACTTTTGAATTTACGTTTGACCCAGGTCAAATGGGTGTTGATTCGGCAAGAGTAAAACAAGTGGCAGAGCAAGATTTTCTTGCCGATGCCTGGGGAGAAGTTACTACGCCATTAGGCACGTATGAAGTAGTGAGATTAATGACAACTGAAATCACTACTGATTCAACTTGGATCTATTCATTTGGAAGCGAACAGCTTGTTGATAATGGAAAAGATACAACGTATACTTATTCATTCTATACAAATGATCAAAATGCCAGGTATCCACTTGTTGAATATGAATATGATCCGAATACACAACAAATCCTTGGTGATATTACTTGGTTGAAAGCAGAGCCAACTACTTCACTAAATAATATTGACTTGAGTACATTTGAAATGTTCCCAAACCCAGCTTCAAACGAAGTTACTTTGGCTACGGGTGATGTGAATGCTGATTTCTTAATCGTTGATATCACAGGAAAAGAAGTTTTAAGGGGTAAAACAAATGCGAAAGAAACGACTGTTGATATTTCAGGTCTTAAGCAAGGTGTTTACCTTGTAAAGTTTTTCGCTGAAGAAAAACATATTGGAACAAAAAAGTTGATTAGAAAATAGTCCGAAAATATTATTGTCAAAGCCGTGTAAGTTTTCTTATACGGCTTTTTTTATTTATTGAGTTCAGTTCACTAACTTTACGGAACATTTAACTTCTATTACAAATTATGAGATTTAGCATTGTATTTTTATTCGTTATTAATGTATTTATTGGTTTAACACAGAACACTGAGAAAATTGGGATTCACCAAGAACAATCAGAGTACTATAAAGCGCAAGGACATAATGCAGAATATTATGAAGCGAATAACCAGCCTGCTGCTGATGTCAATTTTGAAAAAAACAGTTGTCAATTAGAGAAATACGTATTTGGTTGGCATCCCTACTGGAGCAATGGCTTACAGGTGAATTATAATTGGGATTTACTCTCAGATATGTCTTATTTTTCTTACGAAGTTGATCCAAATACAGGAAACGCAAACTCAACGCATGGCTTTAGTACTGCTCAAGCTGTGGATGACGCGCTAAACAATGGCGTACGAGTAAATTTATGTGTGACTCTTTTTAGTAATCACGCTACTTTCCTGGGAAATCCAACAGCGCGACAAACGTTAATCACAAATTTGATAAACCTCATACAAAATAGAGGAGCACACGGAGTAAATATTGATTTTGAAAGTATGTCAACGGCAGTCTCTGCTGATTACACGAGTTTTATGATTGATTTATGTAATCAAATGCACGCTGCAATTCCAGGCTCTCAAGTGAGTATAGCTTTGCACGCAGTCGATTGGGGTGGATTTTATGATATAGCAGCATTAGAACCATATGTTGATATTTTCTGCATCATGGGGTATGACTATTACTGGACAGGTAGCTCTAATGCAGGACCGAACGATCCACTCTTTCATTTTCAAAACACATATAATTACACACTTTCGAAATCAACGACTTATTATTTAGAGCAAGGAGTTCCAAAGGAAAAACTGTTACTAGGTTTGCCATACTATGGTAGAGAGTGGCGAGTGGATAACCATACATTACCTGCAGCAACTTTAGCAAATGGAAGTGCAGCAACCTACGAAGTGGTTAAAAATAACGCTAGCGGTGATTATGACCTGGCGAACCGAAATTTCGAACCTGAAAGTCGATCTGTTTACTATAACTTTTACAGTGGAGGGAATCCATATCAATGCTTTATTTCCGAAGAAGATGAGCTAGGGGAAAGAATGGATTTCATCAATAAAAGAGGATTAGCTGGTATGGGTATCTGGGCTTTAGGGTACGACGATGGTTACACCGAACTCTGGAATGAAATTGAAACTCATTTTACCGACTGTGCGACCGACCCATGTAGTGGAGAGATAACAGATATCGGTGGAGGACCTTTTAAAAATTATTATGACGATGAAGATTATACTTTTACCATCTCACCAGAAAATGCAATTGCTATTGATCTATCATTCACCGAATTTGATGTGGAAGCTGGATACGACTACTTGTACATATACGACGGAAGTGACGATACCGCTCCTCAAATTCCTGGAAGTCCATTCTCGGGTACGACGTTGCCCGCAAACTTTACTTCTAGTACAGGTGATTTGACTTTCAAATTTACTTCAGACGGTGCAACTGTAGCAGCTGGATTCCGAGCGGACTATACCTGCATTGTTGATGAGACAGCACCAATGACTTCTATAGATCCAATTTTGGACTGGAAAACGGATGACTTTAATGCCGACTTTAATGATGCCGATGAAGTAGGAGGTAGTGGAATCAGTAAAATGTATTATCATGTTGGACATTATGATGGGACTGATTGGAGAGCTAATGACCAACGCGGGTTCATAAATGATGACTTCACTGGAACATCAATCCACGCGGATTGGACCATTGAAACAGGTTCTTGGTTGCAAAACAACGCCCTTGAACAAACAGATGAAGCACTTGCCAATACAAATGTATACGCACCATTAAACCAGTCTTTGTCAAATCAACATATTTATCACTGGAAAGGACAATTAGGAGGAAGTGGAACAAACAGAAGAGCTGGTTTACATATCTTTTGCGATGATCCAACCTTACCGAATAGAGGAAATTCTTACTTTGTGTGGTATCGTTTAGATGGCGATTTAGTTCAATTTTACAAAGTGGAAAATGATAACTTTGGTTCACCCGTTGTAAATAAAGCATTCGACTTTAACCCAAATGTATGGTACGACTTTAAATTAATTTATGATCGTATTTCTGGAGAAGTTTGGATTTATATTGATGATGAATTAGTCGCTCAATGGCAAGACAATACTCCTCTCTCGACTGGAGATTATGTTTCCTTTAGATCTGGAAATGCGCATTTCAAAGCGGATTCATTAAAAGTGTATCGTTCGAGATATCCTTCTGAGACAGTTACTGTAGGGTCTGATGCTACAGACGATATTCAATATCAAAATGGTTCACCAATTGATCCTTCTGGAGTGATTTATTCTATGGCACGTGATATTGCCAATAACCTTTCAAATGTATCAAGTGAATTTGTGAATGTCGACTGGACAGTACCCAACCTTGACTTTATTAATGACGGGAGTGCCTCGGATGAGGATACAATTGACATCTACAACGTTACCATGATTCCATCCAACTGGAGTGGTTTAGATCAGCATTCTGATGTAGTATTGTATGAGTATGCTATTGGAACAACACCTTTCGGTCAAGATCTAGAACCGTGGACTTCTAATGGGACAAATGAAAACGTCAATGCTTCTTCTAATTTCGTAATCAATGAGTGGTATCACTTTAGTGTAAGAGCAACAAACGGTGCTGGGTTAATTGATAGTTTAACTTCAGATGGATTCAGAGTAATTTCTACAGCGAGTCTGAACGAAGAAAGCATTTCAATACCTGTCTTGTATCCAAATCCAGCGGTTGATCAATTGAACATTAAGAGTGAAGTTCCAATGGAGTCTGTAGCTGTTTATGATAATATGGGAAGGAAGATCTTTGAAGAAAATGTGGAAAGTAAATTCGTTCATGCTTTAGATGTGAGTGATTTTGCTTCCGGAAATTATTTTGTGAGAGTGAGAGATAAGGAGAACGTCGTTGATGTGAAGTGGGTAAAGGAGTAAGGAGATCTTTGATCTGCTAAGATATTCATAAGGAAATTGTTTCTATTTGATTTTAAATGAATAAAGAACTATAACATCACCTAAGCCTCAAGCCTTTTACGTACATTCGTGTTAGCGACTCGTAGGCTTAGCTGAGGAACGTTAGGCGTCATGAGGATGAAAACAAATAGTATGAAAAATTACATTTCAATACTGATATTTACGACATATTTGATAACATGTTTTTCGTGCTCGCAGGAAGACACTAAGGAGAACATAACATCACTTGTATATAAATTGGATATAGAAGTTATTTCAGACACAATAAACCCTGCTGTCAGTGAATACCTGTTGCAAAAACATGGAGATAGTCTAATTATGTCTATTAATGGGGAAGGAAGTATTCGGTTTGATTTTATTGGCAGCGGTAAAAATGGGTATGATTTTAATTTATTTGATATAAATACTAATCAGTACTATGGTAAATGGAAACATATCGATACACTTTACTATTATGATGTCAGCCATAATATTTTGAAACTTGTAGAACGGAAATCATTAGACAATCAAATAGTAAATTCAATAAACTGTCAGGTTCTTGAATTTAAAGGTGTTGATGAGGAACACCCTAACTATTATGTAAACCAAACCTTTTATTTTAACTCTGACACCCTAGAAGTTAAATCAGAAAAATATAGACGTTATAAAGAGTTTTTCTTCGATGAATACCTTCTTGCATCCAACTCATTTTACGTGAAAAAGGTAATAGAAATGCCTGAATATAGATTAACTTATACTCTTATAAACAATTATAAAAATAGAAGTATGAAACAGACCGAATTTAATCCACCAAAAAACATTCCTTTAAAAGAAATGTAGAAATGCGCCTAACATGGACTATAAAACACTGCTACGATTGCGCTTTGGATAATAAATCATCCTCGCTCAATTGTTCGCCTTTGAAATTATCATTAACTTTAAAGAACTGCAGCGACCTTCAGCTGGAAACCGTTACTAACAATGACACGAAATCTACTTTATTCGATCATTACATTATTGACTAGCGCTTGTCAAACTGATGAGGCTGTGAACGACATTAGTTGTCCGTCTTCAGTTGAACTTAGTGATTTAAAAGGGTATAACATTAAAGAAGAAGTTGTTCTTGATAACCTGAAAAATGGAAGTATAAAAACAATCGACTTTATTATTCTTCAAAAGGCAAGAATAAATTTAAGTCAGACTTTTATAGAAAGGTTGATTAAAACACAAGACTTTATACATTTAGTACAAATCTAATTGCGCAAAACTGAATCATTACAAGATTCATGGATAGGTTTTCGGCAGTCATAGTAGATGTATTTTAATTCGCTTAACGTTTTTGATTCCAATTCACTCCGCCGATAAAACCCACCTGAAAATTTAACGATTGCATCAATCATTTGAACTTTCACCTTTTGCTCTGCTAAATAGACCCTTGACATGGTTTTGGTTTTTTTATTAAATGTAGGTTTTATTCATTCAAGTCGACTTTGTAATGAAGTGCTAAAAAGTCAAAATACATGAAATAGATTAAAGAGAACTATATATTTTTACGTAGAGAGTTTTGACCTTTTAATATTTGTTAATTAAGGAGTTAGAATATTAGTTGTAAATTTGGAATATTCAGGCGATTAAGTAAGTCTTGATAAATCGATTTGATTAAGTGCTGTTGAGAATTGCTAAAACACAACTATGAAAAAGAAAGTACTCATTTCTATTACAATAATATTAACGTTCCTCTGTGCTCGATATCTTAAATATTTCTATGGATATGTTGTTTTTGGTGAAGAGGAGTGGAATGCGCTTGACGATTCATTTGCGACTAATTTACTTGTCTATTCACAGATATTACTCGTTTTTATTGTTTCCAGTATTTTGTTTCGAAGGAAAGTGTTTGAAGTACTCGGTTTACATAAAGGTATTCTTAAAGGTTTGGCGATTGGCTTTATTTGCTCATTACCCATGTTCATCGGATATGCCTTCTTAAATGGGTTTGAATTTAAACTTGACTTAAGCTTAATTCATAGAGATTTTATTCAAGCCGGATTTTTTGAAGAGCTTCTATTTCGGGGTTTTTTGTTTGGAATTCTATTTTATGTTGTGGGCTGGGGATTTATACCAGCAATACTTCTACCCTCCATTTTTTTCGGATTAGGTCATTTATATCAAGCAGAGAATGTATCCGAGGCAATAAGTGTGTTTCTTTTCACTGGACTTGGAAGTGCAGGTTTTACCTGGTTTTATACTGCTTTCAAAAATTTGTGGGTTGTCATTTTTCTCCATGCCTTTATGGATCTCGCGTGGGATATGTTTCAAATTGAAACGACTGTATCCGGAAACTTAACGGTTAACATTTTCAGGTTTGCCACGTTGGGATTAATGATCTTCCTAGCTATTCGAAATACAATTCGTCATCCGGAACACAAGATGAATGGAAAGTTCTGGGTGAATAAAAGTTGATGTTGACTCCCTTTTCTTTGGTACCCAATTACTGCCTTTTCAATTTATTGCTTAATTTTAAGAATTAGTAGCGAGAGCGGAGCTGTTAGATGAAAGTAATAAAACTTGAAAGTATGAGAACTATTTCCAGATTCATTTGAAATCTATGAATAACTTACAGAAGTTCACCGCGCCCAAGAAAAAAATGAAAAATATCAGGAAGAAATTCAAAAAGCGTATGATCTTGCAAAAGAGCAGAATGTAAGACAATGGCGAATAGAAGAGATTCTAGGGTTAATGGATGACTAGTAGAACTAGTCCCTACTTTTGAATAAATAGTTTACCCAATAATTTATACAATGACTTTTAAAACCATCATACTCTTTCTTCTAATGAGCAGTAGCCTACTGGCACAGTCGAAGATTAAAGAGAGGCTGAATAAAATAGAAGGTATAAAAGTTAGTGAGATCTATGCAAAAGATGGATTTTCAGCGTGTTTTAAAATACTGATGAAACAACCAATTAGTTATGCAGACACCTCTCAAGGTTTCTTTTATCAAAAGCTTTTTCTGTCGCATAAAAGTGTTGATAAGCCAATGGTGATGAGTATCAATGGATACGTCTCTTCCTCCAATCGAATTAGTGACTGGACAACCGTATTAGACGCCAATCAAATTTATATTGAACACAGGTATTTTGGAGAATCGAGACCAGACACTTTGGATTATAAGCAATTGAATATTTCCAATGTCGCAAAAGACTTGCATCGCATAAAAGAAGCTTTCAATGAAATTTATGATAAAGGATGGATTAGTATTGGAATTAGTAAAGGAGGACTTACCGCTTTATCCTATAGATATTTTTTTCCAAAAGATGTTGATGCTACAATAGCCTTATCAACATCAGTGAAAACATCAAAATGTGATTCAAGTTTCTTTCATTATACAGATAGCTTAAATGATATACAAGGATGTAAAAAAGAACTGGAGACTTTTCAAGCCCTTCTGTTAAAGCACAAAGAAGAGATAATCCCCCACTTAGAGAACTACTTGAAAATTGCAGGCAGAGAATATTCTCATTTGGGACTAACAACGATTTATGAAATTGCGGTGTTAGAGATTCCCTTTTCTATTTGGCAACATGGAAATGGATGTAAATCATTAGATTATAACCTTACAGATCCAAAAGAGTTATTTGAAGAGATGAAATCCAGTCTACACGGATGGTTCATGACTGATGAGGTTTTCAAAAGGATAAACCCTTATCATTATCAAGCTCTAACTGAGTTAGGCCATTACTGTTATCCGGTAACACGTTTTTCGAAATTACTCGAAACCGATTTTGATAAGTTAACACCTGTCCAACCGATTTCAGGAATTAAAACTTCCTATTCTAACGAATCAATGGCTCAAGTTAAAGCGTGGGCTGAATCTGAAGGGGATCAAGTCATTTACATTTCTGGGGGCAACGATCCTTATTCTAGACGGAGAATTATTCCAAATAGTAACTTAAATACAATGAGCTTCTTGCTTAAAGACAGAAACCATAACGAGGTGTATAGCTCTAATCTTGACAACGAGACACTAAAGCGTATTATTGAATCAATAAAGGAATGGATGAGTAAATAAAAATTGTACAACATTAGGTAATATGAAAAAATCTAATCGATCAAAACGTTTCTTCGTATTTTAGCTGAAACGTTATTAGAGCACTATCATGGAAAAGATAATTTCAATTACCTTTCTTATTTTACTAAAGCTTAGCGTAGTTGCTCAAATAGCAAATGTGGAGGAGAAATTTACGTTGCCGTCAATGTTGGATGAATCATCTGGAGCTATTTTTTTTAATGACAAGCTTCTAACGCATAATGATTCAGGTAATAGTAATGAACTGTATGAATTAGATACAGTTTCTGAGTCAGTAACCAGAACGATTACAATCGATAATGCCACAAATATAGATTGGGAAGATCTTACACAAGATAATACCTCTATCTATATTGGAGATATTGGAAATAATAATGGAAACAGAACGGATCTAAAAATTTATAAAATAGATAAAACTGATTTTTTAAATTCAACCAATGTTACAGCAGAAATCATCAACTTTAATTATTCAGATCAGACGGATTTCTCCGCGAACCCGAATAATACGGAATGGGACGCAGAAGCACTCATTGCTTTTGATTCAAGTTTGATCTTATTGACGAAGAATTGGGTGTCTGGTGTAACGAAAGCATATCCTATTCCAAAAAATAGTGGAACGTATGCGGTAGATCCGTTAGTAACTCAATTAACGAGTGGAGGTTTAATAACAGGATCCACATACAATCAGTTAACAGAGAAAGTATATTCAGTAGGCTACAGTGAAGCATTGCAGCCCTTTATTTGGATTAGCGAAGGTTTTAGTGGTAACGACATCTTCTCAGGAACAAATACACAAGTATCACTCTCAAGTCTTGGATTAGAACAAGTGGAGGCAATCACACATATAGGTGCCAACAGGTATTTTATGACATCTGAGTCGTTCTCAATTTCTGTGTTTTCCGACGTTGCGAAACTGATTTCGTTTGCGACTAATGACACGGTGTTGTCTACAGATCAACTGTCGATTAATCAAGTTCGCTTATACCCAAATCCAACTTCAGGAGGAATAAACATTGATTTGGTTGATGTGAATTCTGAAATATCAATTAGAGTAAGTAATGTTTTAGGAGAAACGATTCATTCTTCTACCATCGAAGGACAAGAACATACAACTTTGAATATTGAAGGAGAAAAAGGTGTTTATTTTGTAGAATTAACAAATGATAAAAGGGAAAGGAATATTTTTAAAGTGATTAAGGATTAGATAGACATTTCCTTACTTTTGTAGAAATGATACTATACGTCAAAAACATGGTTTGCAACCGTTGTAAAATGGTTGTGAAATCAATTCTTGAAAAACTGGAACTTCATCCGCTTCAGATGGAATTGGGAGAAATTGAGATACTTGAAAATGATATTTCTAAAGTAAAGGAAAAACTCAATCAAGAACTTCAAGCTGTTGGTTTTGATCTTTTGGATGACAAAAGAACGAAAACGATTGAAAAAATTAAAAACCGAATCATTGACTTAGTTCAAAATAAAAGTGGTAAACTGGATATAAAACTATCTGATTATTTAACACAAGAAATTCATCAAGACTATAGTTCATTAAGCAATTTGTTTACGGAAGTCGAAGGAACAACCATTGAAAAGTTCTATATCCTTCAGAAAATTGAGAAAGTAAAAGAACTGCTGGTTTATGATGAACTTACCCTGAGTGAAATCGCTTATCAACTCAACTATTCAAGTACCGCCTACCTAAGTAATCAATTTAAAAAAGTGACAGGACTCACGCCTAGCCATTTTAAAAAGTTGGGGACGATAAAACGCAACTCGTTAGAAGATTTATAAATCTTACAACAATTACCCAAAATACTGTAACGGATTACTCTTATAAAGAGCTGATCTTTGTGTTATAATTAAAAACTAAAATTATGACACATACATATCAAATCACAGGAATGACTTGTGGAAGTTGTGAAGCAAAAGTGAAATCGGCGCTACTTACTATAAAGGATGTAACCGATGTAGAAGTTTCGAAAGAAAATAATACCGCTACCATTTCAATGGACAGGCATGTTGATTTACTTGAAATGCAAAAGGTTTTAGGTGATAAATATGAAATCTCCACAATAGCTCATCATGAAACTGAAGAAGAATTTAGATCGTGGTTAGCAACTTACAAACCTGTTTTACTTATCTTTTTGTACATCTTTTCGGCTACGGCGCTTATTGAATTGACCTCTGAAAACTTTGATGTCATGCGATGGATGCGACACTTTATGGCAGGTTTCTTTTTGACTTTTTCGTTTTTCAAGCTGTTGAACCTAAAAGGATTTAAGGAAAGTTACTTGATGTACGATATCGTAGCGCGCAAAATTCCAGCTTGGGGATACGTTTATGCGTTCACTGAATTAGCGTTGGGAGTTGCTTATCTAATTAACTTTAATCCAATCATAACGAACAGCGTTACTTTTGTAGTGATGACAGTAAGCATTATCGGTGTATTGAAAACGGTTCTAGACAAAAAAACAATCAAATGTGCTTGTTTAGGAAATGTTTTCAATTTGCCAATGAGTACAGTGACCATTATAGAAGATGGTTTAATGATTCTGATGAGTCTCGGAATGCTTATAATGACACTGAATTAAAGAATTAGTAAACAAGTCATGTATAAATAAAATAGCGGTTTAAGTATAGACTTAACCGCTATTTTATTTCCTAAAACCAAAAAAAGCCAACAACGCTCGTCATTGGCTTTTCTTTCAAATACTAAACGTAAGTAAAATCTTATTATTTATAGATCAGTTTATGCACGCCCAATACGTTTCCTATTTGGTCAACGATGTGTACTAAATATACGCCCTGAGCATTCAAAGATTGTAAGTCCAACTCCATTGTTGTTGCACTAATTGAAGTGTTAAAAACTTCTTCCCCAAGAATATTAGTGATTCGAATCGTTCCCGTTGTATTTTCAGCAAAAACAGCTGTTACTTTTCCGTTTGTTGGGTTTGGATATAAAATCACATCAGACGAATTCCACTCTGTTAAAGAAGCATCATCTTCCACTGTAAGAATAGCTGCTGAAGTAGTGTCTTCACAATTTGCTGACTCAGTTACTAAACACCTGAATGAGTCATTATTGTTTACCATTGTAACGGATGAAACAGTCAATGTGTTTGTGTTAACACCACTATATTGTCCACCGTTCGAAAGGTCGGTAAAACCAGTTCCTTCATCCAACTGCCATTGATAGGTTGGACTATTTAATACATCTGTAAATGTGAATATAGCATTGTTTCCTGCATTTGCAGTTTGGTCGAGCGGTTGAACTGTAATCGCATTAACTGTACAGAAATCTCCACTTAAATAAACGCCTATTGAAGGAACAATGTCTCCACCAAATCCAGTCCAGTAAGTTGCAGTAGTACTACTTGCATCTGTAACAGTTAATGGAGAAACATTGATTAATGAATCAGTTGTTGTCAAAGTCAAATTATAATTGTAATTCTTTTCTTCACTAGCGCCAAACCAAGGAACATCGTTTGCTGTGAACGTGGCTGGACCTCCTGATAAACTAGGATTAATTGTTATGGAGATATAATAGTGACCTGTTGTCAAAGGAGGCATAGCCATACCCGTTGAAGCATCTATTAGGTTTGAACAAACTGCTGTTCCATATTCTCCTGGTAAAACAGTAGTACCTAACCCATTTAACGAAATAACACCAATACCAATTTGAGTTAATAAGGCAGGGTCATCCAGAATACCAGTACTTGGATCAACACTGTATATGTTCGCATATAAAGTCTGGTCTTCTCCTACATTGACTGAAGAAAAATTATTTGTAAGATAATACTTAAAGGAGATAGAGTCAGTCATCAAATTTGCAGATGTAGCCTCATTAAAATAAAAGACGGAACCGTACTCAAATGATTCGAAAGGACCTCCCCCTGGGAAAATTGCTCTCGTTGCATATGGCGAATCATTGATGTCTAAACTTACCTTTGAGGCATAATTATTCGATGTTATAGTGAAGAAATGTTCTAAAGTATTATTATCTAAATCTCCATCATTTTCATCAAATTCACCAGTGTACGTAGCTCTGTAATCTCCAACTTCTACCCATGAGTTATCAGAGATCAAGTCCGAAACTGAAATGTACCCTCCTGCTGGGACAGTATCTGTAACTATTGTATCAGCAAAAACTTCCGTCCAAGTTCCACTCACATCTTTTTCAATAGTTAAAATAAGCTTTGGGTTTGTAGGGGGAAGAATATCAAGCGCTCCAAGGTTTCTTATATTTCCACCGAAAGCAAAATGTCTGTTGTCATACGTGAGTTGACTAATTGGAAAATAGCGATTACTTGTGAGATGGATAAAATCAGCTGCCTCGATCAAAGTATTGCCAGTGGGATCTGCCACACCTAAAGCCATATCATAACTTGATGTAGTTTTAATAGAGATATCATCCACTACAGCAAAATAATAGTCACCATCAAAAGTTAATTTAATTCGACACTGCGTAAGATTCGTAACACCAGCAGTAACATTTGGGAAATTTATATTCACCTGACCTGCCGTTTGATCAGTAATAAACTGACGATAATCAACTGTACTAAACCAAGTTAACCCATCGTCTATTGAAAATGATACGCTTAGTTCGGTAATCTGAAAATTTCTATACACCGTATAAAGCGAAATTGCTAAAGCAGTATCCGTATAACCTGTTAAGTCAATTCTAGGTGAAATAAGTTCACCCTTTTGAGCAGATGGAGAGCTTCCAGTCCCAAAAGCACCTTGGGTTCCACCGTTGTCCATAAAGTCTGAATCGAATAGAGCTGCTCCATTCGCTTGTGATGGAGATGATACAGTCAAAGTTCCATTTGAATAAGCTCCAGCACTAGTTCCTGTTAACGTTCTTGTCCAATACGCATTTCCAGGGGTAACTGAGCCATAAGACTCACTAATCGATAAAGCAGTCCAAGCCGTTGGATTGTCACCTGAAGTAAATGATGTAGCTTGAACAAAAGGATTGGAGAATTCTCCGTCACTAGCTCCCACTGCCGCTCCAGCACCCCATAATAATGTTCCCGCTTTTTGCGAGAACTGATTTGTTTGTGGTTTGCTTTTACTCGTGTTTACAGTGCGTTCTTGCAAAACGGACTGACTGGTTTGTGCGGTGAGCCCGAAGTTGAGAACTGTTGCAAGGCCACATGAAAATAGTAATTGTTTTATCATTTTAAATAGTTAATTGTGAGCGGCAAAAATACTCCTTTATTTAATTCAATGTTAAAAAAGGAATAGATTTAGATTGTTTTTTTGACAAGTAGTTCTTTTTTGTTTAGCGAGTATAAAACTAGAAATAGATGCATTAACGCTTTTCATAGCGTGAGACTTGAAGTGAAAGATGATCTTTGATTAATGGTTTAGTAAAAACAAAAAAAGCCAACAACTCTCGTCATTGGCTTTTCTCACTACACACTACTCAAACACTAAGCAGTATTGTCGAACTCGTCGTCTTGCGGTGGAGACTCATCCACTGGAACATCGGTCCCACTAGCTCGTCTTTTCCCTTTCAAGTCGATGATGTTTCTTGCTTCCATGAACTCGGCAAAGAACATCGGGTGATCGAACTTCAGGATACGAAGCATACCGGAAAGGTGTGTAAAAACGACCTCGTTCATCTCGTCGATCAATTGATCCAGTTTGTTGGTCAACATTTTTCGCTTGATGATGGCCAAACGTGGCTTAAAGATCATCATTTTGGCTTCTTCCACATCTTGCGTGATTTCCTGTAAGAATTGAGGC
Source organism: Fluviicola sp. (assembly GCA_002734085.1). GTDB lineage: Bacteria > Bacteroidota > Bacteroidia > Flavobacteriales_D > Crocinitomicaceae > Brumimicrobium. The sequence goes on from NVXV01000010.1 coordinate 86,515, forward strand.
GTTAACCCAAAGTCTTCCAGATCTGCCTCAAGCTCCGTTGCTTTGTCAACTACATTATTGTAACGATTCACTTCCGCCTTGGCACCACCCAGTTTCAGACTGGTTTTCGAAATACTATATTCCGTTGCCAGGTTTTCGAGACCCTCATGCAAAGCATAAGATTTAATGATTCGAATGACACCGTACATCTTTTCGTGTAGGTCTTCAAGCATTCTCGCTTTATTTTTCGTTACATTAGAGATGTCCTTTAGACGCTCCTCAGCGGCCTCGGCGAATTCTCCTAACTTTGCTTCCAGTGCATTGACCGAAGCCGCAAACGCGGGTACATTCGACCAAATGGCTTGGTGCTTTTGACATGTACTCAGTACCACCGTATACATGTTTCTCTTATTCTTAAAATTAATATTCATAACTTTTGGTTTTAGGCCTGCTCAAGAACTCTCCATGGCTGAACAATTTCACAGGCGATTAATAAAAAATTGATATCGCCTTTCTACATTCAAACCCCTTGCCAAGCGATTTGTTAAACATTGTTAATCAGCGTATTGATGTAGTGAAAGGTAAAAAATGAAAGGTAAGCTGTAGGAATGATCTTCTGTTCTGTGGTGCGATTATGCCGTGAAATATTTTCTATCACCCATGAAACGAAGTCGGTTGTCCATAAAATAAATGCAACGACGCATAAAATATTTTAGAGTGTCCATGAAATTTTTTCACCTACCCATGAATGAAACGCAATGATCCCTAAAATTTTTTGCACTACGCGTGAAATTTATTTGGTGAGGCGTGAAATATTTGGAGTGATGCATGAAATTTTTGGTGGAGGGTGTGAAATTTTTCGAGGGAGTCATGAAATAAATTGGGGAAGGTGTGATTGGAGATAGGTTGTGGATGAAATTTTTGGGATGAGGAGTTTATTTGAGGAGTGTTAGGGTGTTTTTTGGAGGGAGTCGGTAGTAAACGATTATTATCGGATAATTGATTTGTTAAAACCATTTGATTCACTTGTTTTGTAGAGCTTTTATAACTAGATTTGAGTCAAAAGACATAGTGCGGATAAAACACATATGTTTTTTATACACGTGGGGCTCAATATGAAAAGACAAGATGGATAATAGAATCCCCAAAATAATTCAAGACTTTCAGGAATCTAAAGAATCGAAAAGAGAAATTGACTTCTTGTCTTTTGACAATTGGCTTTCAAAACAAGAGCATAAATCTCAAGATTGGATTGTAATTGCTCGTAATCAGAAGGTTGGTGAATTTGAAGACTATTATACAATTAGCTGTCTAATAAGTAGTGTTGACCAGTCATTTAATCGATTTCTATCCGATTCTCATTGGTTCATTGACAGTTCGTTCGGAATACCTCAGAAATACCAAAAACCATATGAAGATGAACCATATGAAGACGGTCTAAAAGCAAAACTGAATGATGTTAACTACGAACCATTCACGTTTTCAAGACATTTCAATGGTTACGTCAGTGATTATTTTCAAGTAATTGAACATTTCCTATTGTACTACAATTGCTTTTGGCTTCAGGAAAGGCAAGAATATCAATCAATGAGCGAAAGTGGTGAGATTATTACCGTATTGAAACATATTAAAGAAAATGATAATGAACAGATCCTTATTGATGCTCACACACTCAGAGATTATTTAGCTGTTCGAAACATGACCCTTGCAAGATTTCATGATCACAGAAGAAGATCAGAATATGAAATCTCAGATTTTTTAGAGGAAGAAGCAATTACTTACTCTCTTTCAAACAACGAAAGCTATTTTGACCTCGACTTAAGGATCGACATTCAGTACAAGAATGTCAAAAGTACATCTAGGCTACTCGGAAAAGATATTGTTCAACCATACCCTTCTCCCGAATCGCATGAGTGGAAACTTGATAAAGATGAAGATGACTACCTAGAATTTGTAATTGGAAGAAATACTGAAGGAAAAGAGATTCGTTCAACCTGCAACCCTGATGCCTTAAGTAACTATTTTACAGATAAGGGAACTCCGCATTTTTTAACGCCAGTATACTTTAAGCGTGAAATGCTACAGAAATACTATTCAGAACCTAAAAAGTATACAACTTCAGAAGTGTTGGTAGAATACTTGAATATTTGGGGAATTCAAATAGATACTACTAATGAAAACTTGGTGCAAGTCTATCTAGGTGATATTGGCCAAAACCTTCCTTATAAAGAGCAACTTCATTGGCGACAATTCAATGTAGTGCCAAAAGGAAAGATTTCAGAACATAGATTTAAACGAGATTTTTTGACCCAATTTGCTTCTCCCGAAATAAATGAGGCTCCAATAATTCACTTTAAAGAGAGTTTTGAGGTACTTCAAACGAAATTTATTGATGTTTATGGAAGCACCCTTTTTAAAGCATTAGCCAAAGATGATGAACATCTTTATTCAACATTACATATTCCTCTTACGGATGAATGGAAAGAATTAGATGAGCAAATATTAGCACTTGCAAAAATCACTACAGATTCATTTAACAATCAAACATTAAAATCAATAACCTGTAAGAAAATAGGCGATCTCGGGACTAGTGGAAACCCAATCAAGGGATTATCAGGTCTTTTCTATGAGTATTTAACACAACAGTATTCAGAAGAAGAAAAAAGGGATTCCCTAATTTTACCCTTCAACACAATCCAAGCAATAAGGTCTTCAAGTGTTGCACACCGAAAAAGCAAAGAGCTTGAAAAGACACTTGTAAAATATGGACTTCAAGGGATTAGTAACGAAGAGAGATTTAGAAAAATAGTAGTTGAAATAACTAAAGCCTTCAAAGCCATTGCACAAGGAATAAAATAAAATACTGAGCCCAACAATGGTTAAAAAATCATAGCTGCCCTGCGGGACAGCAACGCTTTTTAGCCGGAACGTTAGCAACCATTAAAAATGAAAGACACCTTACAACATTTGAACTCTCGCATCGGTCAACTTGAGTTGAAAATAGATTCGCTTACATCTAACGCAGAATTACAGCGTTTATCCTATGAGGTAAATGCCAAACAAGATATCATTACACAGGTGAATGATTTTTACGATTCAGCTTGGCTTAAGCTCATAATCGTCATATCCATTCTAGGTATCTTGGTTCCAATTGTCGCACAGTATTTTCAGAGAAAAAACCTGAATGATTTAACTGAGTTTATTCGAAATCAAATGAATGACAGTTTTGACCGAAGAATTGAAGAGCTTGAAGAGTTCAATAGAAATAAAATTGAAGGAGAGTTGCTAGAATTCAAAGATAAAATCACAGAGATCGAAGAACAAAACAGTAAGACATTAGTAGAGCTGGACGCCAGCACATATTACCTTCAAGGGCGAGCATCAGTTCTAAGTAAACAGTATTTTCTTTCAATACCGAGTTTTTTAAAGTCTGCCTATTTGTTCCTTGACACCGATCGCCCCGAAAGAGCGAATGTCCAATTTGTTAATCTCAAACTATGCCTTAAAAACATCAACTCAACAAAACCAATTGAACAATCTAATAAGCTATTGAAGGAAGGCTCATACAAAATGACGATTGATGAGATGATCGAATATTTCGAATCGCATGATAAAAACGAATTATACAAAGTCAATCTAGAGGCGGTTATTAAAGAAATTAAAAGAATAAAAAACGGTGGCTAACAAAACCTATAAGCAATAGCGCCCTGCGGGACGATACTGCTCATAGCCAGAACGTTGTGCTTCATATAAAAACGAAATGACAGAAGAAATAAAATCACTTTTTGAGACTCGCCCCGAACATCCTCTTTTTTATGTTGAAAGTGGAAGTAGACTTTGGGGCATAGCAAGTCCAGATAGTGATTTTGATGTACGTGGATTTCACCTTCAACCCAAAGAACAGTATTTCGACTTTAAAAAGCACCGTGACTTAATCGAGATAATGGATGGAGATTTTGATTTTGTATCATACGACATTGACAAGATGTTCGGACTTTTAGCCAAAAGCAATCCAACGGTGTTCGAGTGGATTAGAGCGCATATCGTTTACTTCAATGACTTCCCAAATTGGACTGAGTTTCAAAACCAAATAGTCGCAAATTTCGACTTCAAGGCATTGTATTACCACTATTTGTCCTTAGCAAAAGGGAATATAAATCTTATGGAAACGGATAAAAAGTTCACGTATAAAACAACCTTTTACTGCATTCGTGGATTGTTGTCCGCAGAATTGGCAATTAAAATGACTGTGCCTGAACTTCTGATTGACAAATTATTTGAGCAATTTGAAATTGAAAATGACATAATTAAAATTGCTAAGGAAAGTCTTGAGAAAAAGAAAAGCAAGTCTGAAAAACAAGATGTTGAAGCTGCGAAAAAGCCAATCATGTTAGACAAGATTAAAGCTTACGCACAAAAATTAAGTGAGAAGGAACCTGAACGAACAAACGATCCAGACAGGTTGAAAGGAATCCTGCGTAATTACAGTTTTGAACTGAAAAATAAATACTATAAATAAAATACGAAAGTACAACATGGTGTATAGTGCATAGCACCCTGCGGGATGCTACGACACCATACACAGAACGTTGGCAATAATGTGACGAACGATGAACGCAACAGACTTTTTAGATAAATTTGAGAGAATAAATTCAACTGAAAACTTTGAAAAAAAGTTTACTCGGAATATTGAAAAGACCTGTAAGTTTTGTTCTAAAACAACAAGTGAAACTACTTTCAACAATGTGCCACACATAATTCCTGAACTTCTTGGGAAAAACAACTTCACGAGCAATGAAGAGTGTGATAATTGTAACGAATTATTTGGGAGATTTGAGACTGATTTAGCAAATTATGTAAGTCCTTACCAAACATTAATCGGACAAAAAACAAAAAAGAAAATTCCGATTTTTCAAGATAGAAAGGACGAAAAAAAAAGCTCTACAATGATTAAGAGTATTAATGGAAATCCTCATTTTAATTTTGGGAATAACCTTTCAGATTTTAATTATGATTATCAAAATAATCAACTGAATGTAACTCTAAAAAAGAAAAAATTTGTTCCAATTAATGTGTATAAAGGATTAGTGAAAATTGGATTATCATTATGCCCAAAAAAAGAACTGGAATCTTACAGAAAAACCATTAAATGGTTATCTCAAAAAGAAGACAACATTGATAACATAATTTATGATATTCCATTACTTCTGTTAAGAACCAGACTTTCAAGTAAGTACTATTCAAAACCATCAGCATTTTTATTCAAAAGAAAAGCAGGAATTTCTGAAAATACATATCGGCCGAATTTATGTTTGATTGTATATTCTGGTGTTTTAGTTTTCCAAATTTTTATCCCTTTTTGCAAAGAAACTGAAAACATAAATCCAAGTGAATATAAATTTCAATATGACTTATTCCCAGCATTCGTGTTTGACTTGGATTTCCCAAAAGACCAAGAGAAAATAGAAATAGATTTGAATAATCTGCCTATAGCCAAATATGATATGAACTTTTATGGACAAGTGAAAGAAAATGAATTAATAGGATTTAAATACGACAATATAATTAGGAACTGATAAAACACTATTGCCAACAATGTGTTTAATTCATTGCTAGTTAGAGCCTACTTACGGAAAGTCCTCGCGGACTTTCTATCTGTGATTTATTTGCTAACTTTAGTACTTAAACATGAAATGAAAATACCTATCATAAAAGGAATAATAGATCGTAGAATTCTTATCAATTATAGTATTGATAAAGAAGTTTTGGCAAATTATTTACCCAAACCTTTTAAGCCTAAGTTAGTTAATGGAAGAGGTGTTGTTGGGATATGTCTTATTAGACCTAAACAGATAAGACCAAAAGGGCTGCCAAAACAGATTGGCATTTCCTCTGAGAATGGTGCGCATAGGATTGCGGTTGAGTGGTTGGAAAATGGAAAGGTAAAAGAAGGTGTGTACATTCCTAGACGAGATACTTCCTCAAAATTAAATTCGTTTGCGGGAGGTACAATTTTTCCTGGAGTCCATCATCTAGCAAAATTTACAGTAAATGAGTCTGATGCTACTTACAAAGTTGCATTCACAAGTTCAGACAAAACATCACTTTCAATTATCGCAAAAGAAACAGAAACCTGGAATAAAGAAAGTGTTTTTGAAAACTTAGAATGTGTTTCTAATTTTTTTGAAAAGGGATCAGTTGGTTATTCCCCAGGCGCAAACGATTTCGATGGCCTTGAACTTAAAGCATACAATTGGAAAGTTTCGCTCTTGGAAGTAGAAGAAGTCCATTCAAGCTTTTTTGAAGACAAAAATATTTTCCCTGAGGGTGCTGTGAAATTTGATAATGCATTACTAATGAAAAATATTGAACATGAATGGGTTGGTTTAAAAAGTATTAAAAAAAGTTTGTTTGGGTCTTAGAATACGGTTCCCTTTTTCAAAGTGCTGTAGGCACGTCAAGCTTTTAACAATGGAATTTATTCCATTGACAATAGAAGCACCCACAGAATTCAGAGTGCCGTAGGTACGACTTAAAAATCCTTTTCAAGTAGCGGTTATTTGTTTATGTTTATAATGCGGATAAAAGGATATGTGTTTTATTGACATGTTATGCTCAACAATGAATTATATTCCAGAATGAAGGATCAACTATTAACAGTTTTTTGTTTAATTTTCATTTCTACTTTCCTATATGGACAGAGAGCTGATGGAAAGACAGGAGTAATTGAGTATGAAAGTTTAGAACTAGCCTATCAAAATTATGACACTTCATTCTTCAATAATTTAGCTGATTCCACATTTGAAATTGTAGATGGAAACAACTCACTTAGAAGCTTTCAGAATGGACTATCTCCTATACTCGACTGGCATTTAAATAAAAAAGCAGATTTATCTGAATATAATTGTTGGTTTAAAAATGATCACTTTATACTCGAAATTTATTGCCTTAAAAGTTGCAATACTAAATTAGTCTATGACTTTTTAATTACTGATGAAAAACCACAAATAATATTTAAGAAAGGAAAAAAGAACTGGTATAAAATTAAAAGAACACAAAACATGAAACTGGTCAAGGAAACAGAAATGAATGAGAATGAAAAATATACAGTTACATTTTAACTAATGAGCATAACAACAAATAAACACAAGCGGAGAACGTTAATAAGTGGTAGCCGTATTCGTTTATTTGAAAAACGTTAGTCAGAATAGACAATCAGAATGGATTATTCAGAAAACCCAAATTTTTATTTGCAGGAGAGGTCTTATAAATCAAAGTATATCTGTACCTATTGTCGAAAGACTTTTAAAAGGAAAGTTTTATCAGATATTAACAAATTACAAACAGAAGAAAAAGCACCAAAATGCCCTGAATGCGGCAGGTTTTCAAGTTGGATTGGGCCGAAATTTAGATCTCCAAAAAAGGATGACCTTAAAGCATGGAAGTCTGTTGATGTACTTTATGATCTTGGGCTTCTTCATTATATTGGATGGACGAACTCTGATGCTGATATTCCGAACTCTAGAAAAGGACTTAAGGATTTTCTTATTCAATTAAAAGAAGATTATGAACGAAATGTTCGCGGTTGGGTTTCTGCCGAATATTCTATAGAAAATAAAAACCAAATAAAGTATTTTAGTGATGGAATAAGAAATTTAGAGCGAGCAATACAAAAGATATAAATGCCACTATCGCCACCTAAAAAACACTGCAACAATTGCGCTTCGAATGATAAATCATCCTCAGCTCAATCACTCCCCTTTCAAATTATTGCTTAATTTTAAGGATAGGAGCGATTTTTTAGATTAGAACCGCTACCCTCAACATATATAAAATGAACATCAACTATTATTTAATCCTTTTACTGCTGATCACATTAAATTCCTGTAGCATGTCAGATGAGGAGCTTTTGGTAGAAATAGAACAAGCCTCTACAATTGAAATAACCAAAACATTTCATGGAAGTATTGCAGGATCTGGACAAGTAGAGTACACACTAAAGAAAAGCAGAGATTACGAAGCGATTGAAGAATGGATATTAATTCGAGACGAGGGTAGTCAGTTCCAAACCTATATTCCGTTGGATTCAGCTCAATTAAACACCTTCAGACAGTTTGTTAAGGAAGCAATTAAATCTCATGATTCAAAAAGAGTATATACGAATTCATGTATGTCCCAAGATCCATGTGAATATGACATTCGAGTAAGTGGCTACAGTCGTCATTTACAACCTGACGAAAAAACGGATTCCTTGTTTTACTCTTTAACAAAAGAGTTTTGCTTTGGTAAACAAATGTTTGATTGAAAGAATATAAATTCGTAGATTTTAAAATATTTTCCGAACAGTTAGAGAGAAACCCAAAAAAAAATGGCAAAAAGCAGAAAATTAAATGTAAACGAATCTTCCATAGCGGTAATCAACCAAAATGAAATTGATTACATCAGTTTGACCGATATGACAGTTTCTTTTCGTGAAGGAAGTGGTCTAATCGGTAAGTGGATTACCAACAAAAACACTATGGAGTACATCGGGGTTTGGGAGAAAATCAATAATCCTAATTTTAATTACCCCGAATTCGGGGTAATTACTCAAGAAGCAGGTGTAAATAGATTTATTATGTCTGTTGGACAATGGATTGACCGTACAAATGCAGTTGGTATGATAGTAAAAGCTGGTCGTTACGGTGGAACTTATGCCCACAAAGATATTGCGTTTCATTTTGCAATGTGGCTAAGTCCTGAATTTCAAATTTACTTAGTTAATGAATTTCAGCGACTGAAAGACGATGAAAACAACCGATTGAAATTAGAATGGAATTTACAACGAACCTTATCGAAGGTGAATTACCACATTCACACGGACGCCATTAAAGAAAATCTAATTCCAAAAGAAGTTACCAAACAACAGTCAAGTACTCTCTATGCTAGCGAAGCCGATTTGCTTAACGTAGCTCAATTTGGAATCACGGCAAAGGAATGGAGAGAAAACAATCCCGACCAAAAAGGTAACATAAGAGATTCTGCAACATTGGAACAGTTGGTAGTATTAAGCAATATGGAAAGTATAAATGCTTTACTTATTCGACAAGGGTTGCCTCAAAATGAACGACTTATTAACTGAACAAAGTAGCTATTACACAAATGAAATCCTTGCTTGAAAGTAACGCAGTTAAAAAATTGAAATAAAAACATCAAATGACAAAAAAAGCAACACTCCTCGGCGCAACAGGACTAATCGGTGGCCACATCCTAAACACCTTACAAAAAGACCCCGCCTTTGATGAAATAAAAGTAATCGTAAGGCGACCATTGGCGATCGATGATCCGAAAGTGAAAGTGGTAGAAATTGACTTCGAGGATAAAGCCCAGTTCGAAGGAGCCATGAAAGGAAGTGACGCTGTTTTTTCTGCTATCGGTACTACACAGAAAAAAGTCAAAGGAGATAAAGAAGCTTATCGAAAAATAGACTACGATATTACCCTAAACGCGGCGAAGTTTAGTTTGAAACACGGCTGTAAACAGTTTTTGGTCGTTTCTTCCATAGGCGCAGACAGTAGTAAGAGCAATTTCTATCTCAAGCTAAAAGGAGAAGTAGAAGACGACTTGACAGCATTGGTAGAAGAGCCAGATGGTTTTGAATCTGTTTCAATTTTCAGACCTTCTCTTTTGCTGGGAGATCGGAATGAAACGAGAATCGCTGAAAATATCGGTCAGTTTTTTGCGAAAGGCTTGTCTTTTTTGTTTCCTAAGGATTATAAACCTATCAAAGGAAAGGAAGTAGCACAAGCTATGGTAGAGGCTGCTAAGCGTGATGAGAGAGGAGTGGAGGTGTATCGGTATGCGAGGATGAAGGAATTGGTTGGGTGATATCACGCCCCTTCAGGGCTATATATTTTTTTCGAAAATTATTCACTTCGCTAAACAAACTCAGCCAACTCCATCCAGCGTTCGCTTTTCTCTTCAATCGATTTCACAACTTCGGAAAGCTTTCTACTGGCTTCAGTCAGTTCTTCTGATGTGGCATCAGGTTTAGAAAGAATAGTAGTTAAAGACTCTTTTTCTGTTTCGAGCTTCATGATTTCTTCATCCAGCATTTCAAACTCTCTTTGCTCTTTAAAAGATAGTTTTCTTTTTCCCTCAGTTGGTTTTGTAGCCGCCTTTTTTGCTTCTTCGGCTTCTTTTTGTTCTTTTGCCTCTTGTTTGGCCAAAACTCGTTTGTCTTCTTGTGCTTCTTTTTGTTCTATTTTTAACTTCTCACGATAAGCAGTATAGTTCCCGATGATATCATTGATCTCACCATTCCCTTCAAAAACGAAAATATGATCTACCATTTTATCCATGAAGTATCTATCATGCGATACGACAATCAAACAACCTTCGAAGTTTTTCAGGTAATCTTCCAACACACTTAATACAAAGATGTCTAAATCATTGGTAGGCTCATCGAGAATTAGAAAGTTCGGATTTGCCATCAAAACCTTCATCAACTTTAGCCTTCTTTTCTCACCACCACTTAGTTTACGAACAAAGTTGTAATGCATACTTCTTGGAAATAGAAACTTTTCCAAAAACTGTGCAGCAGACATTTCTCTACCTTTTGACAATGGAATATATTCAGCTACTTCGCGAATGACATCAATCACCTTCATGTCTTCATCCACTTGAATATTCTGCTGTGAATAATATCCAAAAACAACAGTATCTCCAATAACAATTTTACCAGTATCTGGCGTTTCCTCTCCCATAATCATGCGGAGCAAAGTAGATTTCCCCGCACCATTTGGTCCAACTATTCCTAACCTTTCTTTTCGTTTGAAAGTATAATCCAGTTTATTGACGATTGGTTTTTCTGGAAATGACTTTGATATATTGTGCAACTCAAGAATTTTAGTTCCAAGTCGCTCCATCTTAGTATCGAGTTGCAGCTCTTCTTTTTCTAAATTCTGACTGGCTACTTTTTTCGTTTCGTGAAAGCTTTCAATTCTCGCTTTTTGTTTCGTACCACGCGCTTTTGGTTGACGTCGAATCCACTCCAACTCTTTCTTCATGTGGTTTCTAGCTTTTCCTACAACTGTTGCATGCAATTCTTCTCGTTCCGCTTTTTTCTCAAGGTAATAAGAGAAGTTTCCTTTATATCTGTAAAGCGTTTCGTCTTCTAACTCGTAAATAACATCTGTCACCACCTCTAGGAAATAACGATCGTGCGTTACCATGAAAATAGTTGATTTTGATTTCGTCAAATACTCTTCTAACCATTCAATCATATCCAAATCCAAATGGTTGGTTGGCTCGTCTAAAAACAAAAAATCAGGTTCTGCTACCAATACTTTTGCTAATGCGACACGTTTTCTTTGTCCGCCAGATAAAGTAGAGACTGATGCGTTATAATCATCCAGTTTCAATTTTGAAAGAATCTGCTCCACCACAGAATCAAGGTCCCAGGCATTCAATTCAGAGACACGTTCAAATAAAGCGGCCATCTGCTCTTCATCGTTTTCTCTAACCGCTTTTGAATACGCTTTAAAAACATTGAGTTTTGGTAAATCGTGATCAAATACCTCTTCATAAATGGTATTCGATTCATTTAGTTTGTCTGACTGCTGAAGGTAAGCAACCGATATGTCATTACGAAATACAACTCTACCACTATCGTAATGCTCTTCACCAACAATACATTTCAACAAAGTTGACTTCCCATTTCCATTTTTGGCAACAAGACCAACTTTCTCTCCCTGGTCTATACCAAAAGTGAGGTTTTCAAAGATGATACGATCTCCGTATGTCTTTGTAAGATTTTCAACTGATAAATAATTCATTAACGAATACGGTCTATTGATTGAATCAATCGCAAATCACGACGAATTCCGATGTTAGCTAGAAAAGAAAATGCTGTTGCGATTGCAATGCAGTAAAATCCTAAGCCTAAAGTGTTATTGACTACATAGCTTTCTCCTAAATCTGAAGTATAGCTCATTAATATGTAGTAAAATATAACAGAAACTATGAATGAAAGTAAATTAAATACAAAGAGCACTCGACCTAGTCTTAGCTGTCTTTTTAGATTCTTGTAACTCATTAAAACCACCACGTTCAACATCGCAAGTAAAATTGTTATTGAGAAAAACGGGAAATAGAATGTAGGGATTTCCTTTGTTTCTTGAGGAACGTCTACTTTTTCTAGGGCTGCTTTTATATAAGTTTCATCTTCTACTGTCAATGTTCCATTTACTACAATATCTTTCTGTACGCCAAAAACGTTCGCGTGTGTGTGAAGCGAAAAGGCATCTGGTTTAACTACTGTAGATTCAAAAACATCTTGACCTAAAGTTAAAACTACCAATGCGGCTAAAGTCAAAATCAAATATAAAGATTGTACGCGCTGTATCATAATTCTAATTTGTTGCAAAGATATTGAAGAAGTGTGAATGATTGGTTAAAAAGGGAAGAATATTATTATAGATGATTTTTGAACGGAGTAAGTAGACCCAAGTTCATGCGATACAATCACGCGGTAGCTTGGGGACTTAGATCCTTTTTTTGTTCAAGTATATCTATCTGACTGAAATAATTTGATACCTAACTACTTGGATTCTAAATTATTTCTATATACTTTGCATAATACAATTCATACTAACTTTAACTCAGCTTGTACCAACAACATCAAATAAAGCGACCTAACAGTCAAATATTACCTAGTTTCACAGGGCAGTCAAACTCTAATAGTTTGTTGTTGAGAAGCACTCCTCATTATACACCTCTGGCAATCATTAAACCAAATAAACGCATTACACAAAGTAAATCATTAGAACCTCCTTGACTGTTTCAGTCTAGCGCTCAAAAAACTATACACTCAATTTTAATTACATACTTAAATGATAAAATATGAAACAATTTATAAAACAAATAGGAAAAACATTCCTATTCACAGCGAGTTGCGGTCTTTTGTCCGCGGGCATCTACGGACAAACACAAAACACGGGAAATAATATCTGGTCGTTTCCTCCTAATTATATAAAAACAAATGGACAAATTCTAGCCCTTCCCGAAGGACCAAACGCAGGGCCATTTGATGATTACAATGGCGTTCCATCGAATAACTCACATAATGTAATGCGAGACATTGATGGGAACATTCGCTTTTTTGTGGTGGATGAACGTGTATTTGACAACCAGGGCAGACTGATTGATAAGATGTATAGTGGTGCAAAAGACATCAAGGGTGCAGCGGAGACGGTTATCCTTCCAGACCCTTCGAATTGTCAGCGGTATTATATATTTTCAACAGGAAGGTCAGGATATACAAACCAGTCTAGTAAAGAGCCTTTTTATTCTATCGTTGATTTGTCGGCTGAAAATATATACGACAATACAAGAGACGGGGCATTAGTATTCACCAATTCTGGTACAGCAACATCAATTGCTGACATTACACCTGGGTTTTATGGATCTTCACTGCCTGGTGAAGATAATTCAGCCTCAAAGTTTGGCAATGTCTTTATTGCTGCTACTGAAGAGAATTGTAACGGTGATAGATTTGTATATGTTTCCACAGAAAACGGAATCTTTCAATATATTCTGGATGAAAATGGGGTTACCTATACGAATGAGTTTATACTATTTCAATTGGGTAGACCGTTCAACCAAATCAAAATGAGAAGTGGAATGGAAGTTGTCCAGTTACCGAATGGTAACTACCGCATTGCAGTAGGGCATGACGCAGTTGAAAACAACTTTAGAGGAACTGGATTGTTTACTGCTGAGTTAGATGATCAAGGGGTACTGGTTCCCACTTCTCAACAATCTTTTTTCCTGGCCAATGATGGAATTGGAACGATAGATACACAAGCTTATATTCATGGGTTGGAGTTTTCTCCGGATGGGAGTATTTTATATGTAACCCACAACACAAACAATAACAATCCCGATCCGATAGAATATTTTGATTTTGACAACCCTGGAAGTGGATTACAACCATTAAACGTGACAGATGATGAAGACTTTGAAATGTCTCAAATGGAAATAGATATTGATGGTGACTTAGCATTTGTTACAGAAGACCGCATTGCAGCACTTGAAGACCCAAACACACCAAGTGCAACTAATTGGGTGAATATAAAAGTACCTTTTGGGAGTAGTTATTTACCCAACGATGAGTCTACATTTACTACGATTCCTACTTTTGCACGGGCAATTACTTCCTACATCTTTCCAGATCAGGTTGGAGGCATGGATTATACCAGGCATTTAACTTCAAGTTTAGAATGTCTGGGGGCAATTAGCAATGGTGGCATTAGTACTTGGTCTCCTGGTGTGAATAACAACCCTTTTGGTTCAGCCAATGGAGAAGTTTATATTGATGGTGATTTAACAATTCCAATGGGAACAAACATTCAAATGAATGGTATGACGTTTTATTTTACGCCAGGTTCAAAATTGATTGTGGAAAGAGGGGATGCAAACAACTCGGGGGCAAGATTAACGCTGGTAAATTCAACCTTAACTGTCGATAACCTTTGTTTTGCAGATGCTATGTGGAATGGTGTACAAGTTCAGGGATATTCTAACGAAAATCAATTTCCTTTGGGAAGCACAAAACAAGGTTGGTTTAGAATGTTTAATAACTCGCGTGTGGAGCATGCTTATATTGGCGCAGCCACAACGATTTACCAAAGTCAATCCACTTATCCCTTTGAACCAGGAAACGCTGATTTTTCAGCTACTGGAGGTATTGTTGAAGTATCAAACAGTACATTTTTTAATAATCGTCAGGATCTTTTCTTTTATAGTTATCAGGCACCAAACGGTCAGGACAACAGAGGACATGCAACAAACACACGTTTTATAACGGATGGTGCGTTAAACGATCCAAATGCATTTCCTTTTGGTCATGTTACCATACTAGGTAATGTTGGTATTAATCTTTTTGGTAATGACTATATCAATGAAACCCCTAATTTGTATGCTTTTAGTGAGCAAGGATCAGGAGTAGTAAGTATTAATTCTCAAGTGAAAGTAAAAGCACGCTGTCAAAGCTTTACCAACCCCTGTACAAATTTTGACCGCAGTGAATTCCGTAATTTGTATTATGGCGTCGCTTCTTTGTCAAGTGTAAGTGGGAGGAAAACAACGATTGACAGAAGTTTATTTATCAACAATTATTTTGGGGCCTACCTTGGAAACGACGACTTTTCAGAAGTTACACGTAATGACTTTGAGGTGTATCGTTCGGCAGCACCGAATGAGACTTTTGAAACTTTTGGACTCTATTTGAATGGCTGTGACGGCTACCAGGTGGAAGAAAATACTTTTACCGAGTTTGATGATCCTTTGGTTCCAGCTTTTGGTAACACCTACGGTGTGGTAGTTAACAATTCTGGAATAGGAGACAATGAAATTTACAGAAATGAGTTTTTTGACCTTAAAATAGGTTCTCAGGCTCAAGGAATCAATGGATTCGATACAGAGGCAAATCAACCCCCTACCTTTATACAAGGATTACAGTTTAAATGTAACGAATATTATAATGATGTGGAGGTGGCTGATATCGCCGTTACTTCAGGACTAATTAGAAGAGAGCAGGGAGACTGTGATCCTTCTGCTAGCCCTCAAGCACTTACAAAACCAGCAGGAAATCGATTTAGTATTTTTACACCAGGTGACGAAATTGCTGCAAATCCTGGTGTCGTTTTCTTCGAATATGCACATCATTCAGATGCTATCACATGGCCAGTTAACTATAATGCTAGTATTGTTGCACTTAACCAGTGTGCATCTTCAAGTGATCCTGTCTTTTTTGACCCGACTAAATCCTGTCCTTCAAAAATCATTGAATTAGGACCCATTGGTGTACTGCCACTTCTCCCAATTTTCAGAAGTCGTTTAGATTCGCTTAAAGAGGTAATTATTGCTAAAGAAGAGTTGATTGATGATAATGCAACTGCATTTTTAATTGGACTGATTGAAACGGGGAATAATGGAACGGTTAAAAACACATTGCTTGATGTGTCTCCGTACCTTTCTGATGAAGTACTGATTGCTTACATCAACTCAAACCCTCCAAAAGGTCATTTAAAACAAGTGCTCTTAGCCAACTCTTCGCTCTCGGATGACGTCTTATTAGCAATGGAGAACATAAACATACCGAATGGCATAATGAATCAAATCAATAATGCACAAGTAGGCAAATCTGAACGCGATCGTTTGATTAGTGATATTAATTACGATAGAACAGAGCGCTCATTGCTTTTGAATCAAACCATCCGTTTGGTACTGGAAGATACCATCATGCCTGGAAGATTGGATACGGTAGCTGTACTGCTCAAACAAGAGTCAGAACAAAGAAGAAAAGAACAGCTGTGTGATGTGTACCTCTGTGATAGAGATACCAGTAGGTTTAATGATAGCCGTTCAAACATCGAAGCTGAATTTGGGCAAACCAATTATGTTCGAATGGCAGACATGAATAATCTTCTCTCAAAAGAAACAGGTGCTTTTACGACAGATACCTTGAGAACAAACAGTAGTTTGAGAGAAGAAATAGAAGATATTGCAGCAGATCAAAATGATCGGATTAACGCTGTGAGAGCAGAAGCGCTTCTTGCTTTCTTTAGAGATTCTGTAAAAATTCCATTTGTAGAACCATTACTTCCAAATAGCGGAAGCAAAATGATGGTGAATGAGAATGAAGGAACAGAACAGTTACGCGAAATGAAACTCTACCCGAATCCATCAAATGGAAGCCTTGTGGCTGTAGAAATTGATGCGGAAGGATATGAGAACCCTACAATTGAGGTGGTTGACCTTACAGGGAAAAGTGTGGCTCATTACGAGTTTAAAGACAAAAACAAAGTGAAAATTACTACTTCTGATTTTAACGCAGGAGTTTACTTTGTGAAGTTGAATGATAATGGACGTTTTATAGAAACGCAAAAGTTAATTATTCAGTAAACAGTTAAATTAAAAATAGCCCCTGTGTCTAAGGATAAACTCAGGATGCAGGGGCTTTATTAACAAAATGAAGATTATACGATATATCATATTATTTTTAATTATTAGTTGTTCTTTTCAAAGTTCAGCGCAAAAACTCTTTCATCAGGATATTTTTTATGGTGGAGTTACTGCTGCGGGGTTTAGTACGGGAATTGGTGCTTGGTGGCCAGAAGACACCATTACTGTCCAGATAGAACCTGGAAGTACCATAAGAAATGCGTGGATGTTTGTGTATAGTATGGGA
This sequence comes from Fluviicola sp., assembly GCA_002734085.1. Taxonomy (GTDB): domain Bacteria; phylum Bacteroidota; class Bacteroidia; order Flavobacteriales_D; family Crocinitomicaceae; genus Brumimicrobium. The sequence continues at coordinate 103,727 of NVXV01000010.1, forward strand.
TACCCAGATGAATTATCTATTGTTTTGGATGGAGAGTTGGTGGAGATCGATACAAGTATTCATTTATTAAGCACCTTTACTAACACGAACCCTCAATCCAACCCAGTTAGAATATACGCTGTAGACATAAAAAGTATTGTTGAACCTACAAAGACTGACTACCCTATTGAAATTCTTGCAGTGGGACATCCCGAAATTAATTGGGGTTGGTGGTCACCAGTTCTTTATATAGAGTATAACAATTCAAGCCTAAGTAAAGTAACAACATCCTTATGGTACAACGATATTGATTTGATTGGTTTAGAAAATTATAATTTTACAGGGTTAAATAGCATTGATTTTTCTCAAGATGTTGGATTTTCATTATTTACGGATAGAGTTGGTAATTTTAATCCTTATGATATATTTATAAATAGCACTCAAATTGGAGAGTTCAACCAAAATGACAGTTATAATACTAGTACATGGGGTGTAGGAGTACAGGGTCATTTTTATTATCAAAATAATACTCTTTTTGGTTTAGGAGATGATGTACCTAATACCACTATGTATGGTTCAGACGGCATTGCTTTAATTAACAGTTATTTAAGTTCAGGAGATACGGGTTATGATTTAAAAATGGAACACCACCAAAACCCTTCCTCACCAGGCAACCAATCTATTAACCTCATATTCCCTCATACCTATACAACCCCTTGTGACACATTCTCCACACAAATCATTGCAGATACTTCTGTCTGTATTGGTGATAGCATCCAATTATTTGCCAGTGGTGGCAATAACTATGAGTGGCTCAACACGCAAGGAGTAAGCAATCCAAATATTTTCAACCCTATGGTATCGCCAGATAGCACACAACTATATGTAGTGCGTATAGAAAATGAACCGGGTTGTTTTAGAACTGAAAAAGTACTCGTGGAAGTACATGAGAATCCAATCATAGAAACACTTGATATTACTCCTGAAATATGTGGGGAGAGTAATGGAGAAGTAACAGTAGTGGCTTCGGGTAAGAATCCGTTTAGTTATACATTGGGTGGAGGTACTCAAACCAGTGCAACATTCTCAAATTTGCTAAGCGATAACTATACCCTAATTGTCACTGATGATAATGGTTGTACAACAGATTCATCATTTGTATTGCCACAAGAAATTGGGGTTGATGCAAGTTTTACTGCCAACCCAGAAACTGGTTACGAGCCACTGAGTGTTCAATTTACAAACACCACTCAAAACGCCACAGATTATGAATGGTTTATAGATAATGCTTTTTGGGATAATACAACGCATACTTCAGCTTATTTTGATTCGGCTGGTGTATATGATGTAATGCTCTACGCTTACAATAATCTTCCAGCTTGTGTCGATAGTTTTGCTCTAAAAATTATTGTAGAAGACACTATGATAGTGCGAATTCCCAATGTGTTTACGCCTAACGGTGATTTTTCAAATGATAATTTTACCATTGATGTACGCAGGGCTAAAGAAATTAAGGCTACTATTCTAAATCGTTGGGGAAATGTAATGCACGAAGCACAAGAAAAAAGTAACGGCACAGAACAAACTATAACGATTTGGAATGGAGAGGCACAAAACCAACCCGCAACCGAAGGAACGTATTTCTATAAGTTTGAAATTACGGATGTGAAGGGGGAGGTGTATGTTTATCAAGGATTTTTTCATTTGGTTAGGGATTAGGCAGGGTTGAGACAAAACCTAAAACTCCTTGAAATGTTGAGATTCTCAGCGTACAGCGTACCTTGCACCTACCCTGAACTCTTTTATGGTTAAAAATCTTTTTCAAAAGAAATTTGCAAATTATAAAAGAATATTTGTATACTTGCAGTGTCGCTAATCTCGCGGCGTTTCTCAAAGAAAAAATATATACAATCTAAGAATATCTCTTATTATATTTTCATATAAATGAACAAAGAAGAATTATCTGGGAAGAAACTTCCCGAGCTACGTGTTATAGCGAAAACTGTTGGTGTAAAGAAAGTTGAGTCTTACCGCAAATCTGAGTTAATTGATTTAATCATGGGTGGTGGTGAAACAAAAAGTGCCGAGCCAGCATCAGAATCAGCGAAAAAACCAGAAGCGAAACGACCTCGTAAAAGAGAAGCAAAATCAGCTACTGAAAGTCAAGATTTATTTTCTGAAGGAGAAAAAGATAACAAAGAGAAATCTCAATCGCCTCGAACAGAAAAAGGAACTGACAATAGTAACAAAAGAACTGATAACAACGATTCCAATAAAAAAGGTTTTGTTAAGGCTTCTGACAAGGGTAATTCGAATGACACGAACCCGAGAGAACGCAAATATGAAAAGCGTACAACTCAAAAGGATGATAAATCAGACGATAGAAAGAGTAATAGATCTCAACCCAATAAACCTTCTAACAACAACCATAACAACGATAAGAAAAATCCACGTCACAACGATAATCGCAAAGCGAAAGAGGAGCAAGAGAAGAAATACGACTTGTCAGGAATTGTTGCAGCTGAAGGTGTTTTAGAAGTGATACAAGATGGGTATGGTTTTTTAAGATCTTCGGATTATAACTATTTACCATCTCCTGATGATGTTTATGTAAGCCACAGTCAAATTAAACTTTTTGGTTTAAAAACTGGAGATACCGTTTATGGAACAATTCGTCCTCCTCGTGAAGGCGAAAAATATTTTCCACTTGTAAAAGTTGACTCAATTAATGGTCGTGATCCTTCTTTTATTAGAGATCGTGTTCCTTTTCAATATTTAACTCCACTTTTTCCAGATGAGAAATTCAAACTTACTGGACATAGCCAAGAGTCAATGTCAACTAGGATTATGGACTTGTTCTCACCTATTGGTAAAGGACAACGTGGAATGATTGTAGCACAGCCAAAAACGGGTAAAACAGTTTTATTAAAGGATGTTGCTAATGCAATAGCTGCCAATCACCCAGAAACATATTTGATTATACTTTTAATTGATGAACGTCCTGAAGAGGTTACAGATATGGCACGTAGTGTAAATGCTGAAGTGATTGCTTCAACATTTGATGAGCCGGCAGACCGACACGTAAAAGTGGCAAACATGGTACTCGACAAAGCCAAAAGAATGGTGGAGTGTGGTCATGATGTTTGTATTCTATTGGATTCGATTACACGTTTAGCACGTGCCTACAATACAGTTTCTCCAGCATCTGGAAAAGTACTTTCCGGTGGTGTAGATGCAAATGCATTGCAACGACCAAAAAGATTCTTTGGTGCAGCACGTAAAATTGAGAATGGAGGTTCATTGTCAATTTTAGCAACGGCGCTTACAGAAACAGGTTCTAAAATGGATGAAGTTATCTTCGAAGAATTCAAAGGAACAGGTAATATGGAACTCCAGTTGGATCGAAAAATTGCGAATAGAAGAATTTATCCAGCTATTGACATTCTTGCTTCAGGTACACGTCGTGAAGACCTATTGATGGATAAAGACAGCTTGCAAAGAATTTGGATTTTACGTAAACACCTTGCTGATATGAATCCAATTGAAGCAATGGAGTTCTTGAAATCTCATATGCAAAACACATTGTCAAACGAGGAGTTTTTAGTCTCCATGAACGGTTAATATTATGCGTCCAGCACTGAAATCCGCTATAGGCTTTGCATTATTGTGGATTATTTTAAAGTTTATTTTCATGTTCGCAGGAGTATTTCAAGGGGAAATATTCTTTACAGGACTTTTGAATAATTTCTTTTTACTTTCTGCCATTGCTGTTGGTTTATACTTTGAAAAGAAAAAAGAAGGATTTGGCCAGGGCACAGCTCTTTCTGATATTAAACATGGAATGGTTGCAGCAGCTCCGTATACGGTAATGGTTGCAGTCTTTATGTTTTTTTATTATAATGACATTAATCCAGATTTTGTCGAAGACCGCGTAACTGAGCGCATGGATATCATTTATGATAATATGCAGCGAGAAACATATGTAGATTCGTTAAAGCTCCAGAACAAAGACTTTAAAGTGATGACGAATGATGAAATCTATCGCCAGATTCATAGTGAAACAGAAAATGCATTCTCTCCTAAAAGTTTGCTTACTTTTTCATTGTTAGGATTATTAATTCTCGGTTTGACGTATTCGATTTTTATTACCGTAATTTTTAGAAAAATTCTGCTACGGGATTATTACAAGTAGTATTTTTAGGATAAGTTTATCTTCTTTTGCTTACCTTTATTTATATGGACAAACTGTTAGAAGATATAAAAGGATGTCAAATTTGTTCACACTTACTTCCCCATGTCGTTAATCCTGTTGTAACTGCCAGCACTGAAAGCCGTGTTGCAATTATTGGGCAAGCTCCTGGTAGTATAGTCCATAAAACGGGAATTCCATGGAATGACAAAAGTGGTGACCGATTAAGAGAATGGATGGGAGTTAGTAAAAACTTATTCTATGATACCAGCATTTTTGCTTTGGTACCAATGGGATTTTGTTATCCTGGTAAAGGAAAAACGGGTGATTTACCTCCTAGAAAAGAATGTGCTCCTCAATGGCACGAACCACTTTTTGAGCAAATGAGAAATTTAGAATTGATACTATTAATTGGCTCGTATGCTCAAAAATACTACTTAGAAGAAAACCCTTATAATACACTAACTAAAAGTGTGAAAAACTATAAAGACTTCTTACCAAAGTACTTTGTACTCCCACACCCATCACCAAGAAATAATATATGGCTAAAACGGAACATTTGGTTTGAAAAAGAGGTTATTCCTAGTCTGAAAGATATAATTGCGCCTTTAAAGTAGTTGAATTACTTACAAGCAAGTCAACTTTTTTTTCAATAAAACTAGTTGATAATCCTAAAAAGTTTTATTCCTTCTTTTCCTTATAGTTTGCAATTTTATAGGTTATTCCTAAGCCTAAAACTTGTTTGAATTGAGTTCTTGGTCCAACATCACCGAAGCGATCTTCAATTTGAATATCGTCATCGTAAATCAAATTAAACTGAAGACTTGCTGAAAACCAATCATTTACTTTAAAATCCATAATAAGCTCACCGTTTACATCAATATTCTGAGGTTCTTCCATATAATTAGAGAAAAACTCAACACGTGAGCGCAAACTAATATTTTCCATGAGATCTTTTTCATACATAATACGAACAAAAGATCCCAGTTCTGCTCTGTATGTTTCGCCAAGTGTTTCAATTTGACCCAGATCATTCAATACTGCTGGCTCTACTCCAAAAGCACCTTGATTTGCAAGATATTGATCTTGAACAAACGTGAATTTACCTGACAAAGGCGAGATCATTACTTTAAAGTTATCGTTTGGAATATATTCTATACCTAATGAAATATTCAAATATCCTGGAGCCATAAACCCCGACGAACGAATGGTATCATCAGCACTTGCGAAACCTTCCAAAAATTGAGTTCTAAATCCTCCTAACAAGGATAAATACCACGATTTCTTTAATTCGTAAGAAAATGTAGACTGTATATCGATAACATCATCTGTTTTTTGAATATCCTCATCAAAATATTGCACTCCACCTAAATTCAAACCTACAGAGTTTGTCCACTTCAACCTGTCCTTTTTATAATTTGCCTGTGCATTAATAAAAGCAAGTCCTGATATATTATTGCGACCACCAGCTGCCCAGTTGGTGAATGAAGACTGTGTAAGGTTTAAAGAATATATGCTCTTTAGCTTCCAATTTGGATTCGTAGGTTTTTCATTTTTGGTTGAATCACTTTGAGTAAAGCCAACTGTTAAACTAAATATAAATAAAACTGTTAATATTCGATTCATCATCTATTGTTTGAATTTGACCAACTGAGCATTACACTCTTAAGATGGTATTAATTTGTCTATTGTCATTTGAGACAACAAAAGTATCTAAAATATGTTTTATTCATCTGCTAAAAGTTAAGAATTTTGTATTTTCGTGGCGCATTCTAATTAGAAAAATCAAACAGATGAAAGAAGTATATATTGTATCTGCCGTTAGAACTCCAATTGGAAGTTTTTTAGGTGGATTATCGACAGTTCCAGCAACTGCACTTGGTGCAACTGCAATCAAAGGAGCTATAGAAAAAGCAAAAGTAAAAAACGAAGCTATTGATGAAGTGTTCATGGGTAATGTACTTCAAGCTAACTTAGGTCAAGCACCCGCTCGTCAAGCAGCGATTAATGCAGGACTTTCAGAAAACGTCCCTTGTACTACAGTGAACAAAGTATGTGCATCGGGAATGAAATCGATCGCTCTAGCAGCACAAACTATTTTGGCTGGTGACAACCATATCGTAGTTGCTGGAGGGATGGAAAACATGAGTCAGGTTCCACATTACGTGAACGGTCGTCAAGGTGTCAAATTAGGTGACATCAAAATGACTGACGGAATGGTAAAAGATGGTCTGACAGATGTATACAACCGTGTACATATGGGCGTTTGTGCTGACAAATGTGCAACGGAGCACAACTTCTCAAGAGAAGATCAAGATGCATTTGCTGTTCAATCTTATGAGAAATCAGCAAAAGCATGGAGCGAAGGCAAATTCAAAGATGAAGTAGTTCCTGTAAGTGTTCCCCAAAGAAAAGGAGACCCAATCATTGTTAGCGAAGATGAAGAGTACAAAAATGTAAGAATGGATAAAATTTCAGCATTACGTCCTGCTTTTAATAAAGAAGGAACTGTAACTGCTGCAAATGCCTCAACTTTAAATGATGGTGCTTCTGCATTAATTTTAGCTTCGAAAGAAGCCGTTGAAAAGCACGGTTTAAAACCAATCGCTAAGATTGTTTCTTATGCAGATGCTGCGCAAGAGCCAGAATGGTTCACAACAGCACCTTCGAAAGCTTTACCAATTGCAATTAAGAAAGCAGGTCTAACAAATGATCAAATTGATTTTTGGGAGTTAAACGAAGCATTTTCTGTTGTAGGCTTAGCAAACATTAAATTATTAGGAATTGATGCCAATAAAGTTGACGTGAATGGTGGAGCCGTTTCTTTAGGTCATCCACTTGGAAATTCTGGTTCTAGAATCATTGTTACTTTAATCAACGTACTAAAACAAAACGGTGGTAAAATTGGAGCCGCTGGTATTTGTAACGGTGGTGGAGGTGCCTCTGCTATGGTAATTGAGAATGTTGATTAGGATCTTTAGAAATAACATATAATTAATGAGTCATTCGTATTTTGGGTGGCTCATTTTTTTTACCGCAAAGTCGCGCGAAGAAGGCGCAAAGGGAGCGAGAGTTTGAGCGAGCAGGAACCGTAGAATGTTGAATATGGAACCGCAGATTTGAGAAGTAGCGAGTTCAACATTCGTTAATCCGTATTTGATATTCTGGGGTTCAAATAAGTGTTCTCATTTATGGACATATAAATTTATCAAACAACCGTTCGTCCCTACAACGCTCCGTAAATGATTTAACCAGATCGCAAATCAGATGGGGTTTCCGACCAACATTACATTTTTTTTCACCCCCTCCCCCCCCATTTTTTTCATCCATTCTCGTTTCTACTAATACAAACATTAAAATTTAGGAAAATGAAAAAATTAAACACTACACTCGCATTTTTAATAATGCTCTTCATGTCTGGACTCACCTATGCTCAAACGTGTACTGCAGACGCAACTGTTAACCCAACAGGAAATCCTGGTGAGGTTGAAATTATAGATAACTCTACAACTTCATCTGGAGCGGCTGCAACTTATTCATGGGTAGACTTCTATCACGGTGGGACTTGGAATTATGAAGGTTCTGTAAACCTTCAACCGAATTCAAATACAGCAGTCTATCAGTTCACTCAAAATGGAACATATAATTATTACATTAGTGTGCAAGATAGTATAACAAACTGCTTTGATTCAATATCGGGTACTATAACGATTAATACTATTGCAGTTAACTGCGATGCTAGTTTTTCGTATTATGATACAATTTTCAACCAAACGTATTTTTACCCAAACAATTACGATCCAAACTTGGCTTATTCATGGGATTTCGGTGATGGAACTTATTCAAATGTGCCTTACCCTTACCATACGTATAACTCTCCTGGAACATACACTGCTTGTTTAACAGTTTGGGATGCGAACGGAGGATCTAATTGTGCTGATACAATATGTGAAACAATTACTGTTACTGGAAACAACAACAATTGTGATGCGAGTTTCAACTACTTGGATACAATCAACGGAGATACGTATTTCTTACCAAACAACTATGATCAAAATCTATCTTACTGGTGGGATTTCGGTGATGGAAACTCATCAAGTAATCCTTTTCCTTCACATACCTATAGCTCACCTGGAACTTATACTGCGTGTTTAACTGTATGGGACAATTTAGGTTCATGTGCTGATACGGTTTGTCAGACTGTAGTTGTTACGAATAACAATGTACCTTGTGATGCAAACTTCTACCTGTTCCAAGATAGTACAAATGCTAACGTATATTACATCTGGGATCTTTCATCAGGAAGTAACCTTTCTTACTCTTGGGATTTCGGTGATGGAACGGTAAGTAACCAGCAGTACCCAACACATACGTATAACAGTCAAGGAATATTTACGATTTGTCTTACAATTACAGACAACGCTGGTAATTGCTCAGATACATACTGTCAATCTATTGAAGTGTTAAACAAAGCACAAGGAACAACAATTAATATAGTTCCATTCGGACAAACAGCAGATTTGGCAGAAGAAGAAAATATCCTTACAGATGTTAAATTGTTCCCGAACCCAACTTCTAGCACAATTAATATAACGCTTAGAGGTAGTGTAAGTGCAAATTACAACTATCAAATCATTGATGTGATGGGTAATCAAATCACGTTAGGAGAATTGAATTCAAACCAAAATGTTGCTTCCAAAGAAATTAGTGTGGAGCAATTACAACAAGGGGTTTATTTTGTTCAGATTATAGAATCAACCAATAAAGAAAAGGTTAAAACGCTGAAATTCATTAAAAAGTAATTATTACTTTCATGTTTCAGTACGAAACAATTAGCGTTGGAACTAAATAATGAAATTATACAACAAATAAAGAAGAATGATCGAAAGGTCATTCTTCAGTTGTATGAGAATACATTTAATGTTTTAATGAATACTGCCGTTAGATACAAATCGAATAAAGAAGACCAAATGGCAATAGTAAATACGGCGTTCATGAAAATAATCGATTCAATAGAGCAATTTAAAGTAGGAAGTAATTACTTCTCTTGGGCTAAGCGAATCGTGAGTAACACCGTGATTGATGATTTTAGGAAAAATAAAAAGTACAAAGATTTATTTAATGCAGACATAGATGAAACTGCCGATCCATTTACAGGGGATTTTACTCCTGAGGCATATAAAGAAATGGAAGTGGAAGAAGTGCAACAAATTTTAGATCAACTCCCTCCAGCTACAAAAATTACATTTAACCTGTTTGCTATTGACGGATATTCATATAAAGAAATAGCAGAAGAGCTAAATATTGGCTACGAGACTGTCAAATGGCATGTTAAAGAAGCCCGAAAAAGATTGAAAATAATATTAAGTGATAATAGTGAATTACTAAGGCATTGAGCAAAGAAGATAAACATATCGACAATTTATTTCAAGAGAAATTAAGCGACCGTTCTTTTGACGGACCACCAGCTGATTTCCTTGCTGATCTCAATGAACGACTGGATGCTAAACCAGTAGTTTCAAAAGGTCGGAAATGGATCCTGTTTCTCAATCTTTTCTTCATTGGGTTATTCGTTGCAGACGCAACTATCGATTTTTCTACTACTAGAACTGCAGAGGTAGAACAACTCACATCGAAAGAGAAATCTTTCAAAAATGAAAATGCACAAAAGGAAAACGCGTCAATAAAATCTGATGATGCTGAGCCAACAAATTCAACTGAAAGATTTAGTAACACTTCAGTGACTCCAGACGAGTCGGGAACAAATAAAGCTAAATCAAACACTTCTGAATCAAATGAAATTGAAGAGAACCAAGCTAATAAACAAACCAAGGAATCAAATGATCAAGCCGATGCAGGTGTGAACGATATGTTTAATTATAAGACTCAGAATAAAAACCAGGGAGAATCCAGTAAAAACAATTTTTCAGGAAGTAAAGAAGCTTCGAACTCCTCTACCGACTCTAAGAAAGATGATTCAACCAAAAAGAACAACACTAGCATCAATAAAGGAGATGAGGTAGCGGCTAAAGACAAAACAGCTGAAAAAGAAGCAGAAAACACAAGTTCAGATAAAAATAATCCACCAAAAAGTTATAGCGAATCGCTTTCTTCTTATGTAAGTTACAGTGCCATTTACGCTCCTCAATTCGAAAAAGTAGATAGAAAAATAAAAACCAATGATTTTCCAGAATTCCCAAAACCATGGAATGAATTAGTTGCGGACGATAATAACGACAAATCTAAAAATCCTCCAAAACAGGACGAGAATACGCGAATGTTTGAACTACAATTACACGGTGGAGCTACACAATGGAATTATAAAACACTTGGAACGAATGATAACTACGTCTACAAAATAGATGCTGCTGGTACACCAAAGTGGACACCTAATTTTGGACTTGGTTTCAATGTAAACTTTAACAATATTAGTATTGGAGCAGGTCTAAATTATGCAAAGTTTGAAACTGAAAACTTGTTTGAATTTAGTGAAGTAAATTCATACGATTCTACCTATGTTGCAGGATACGATGAAAATGTAACGTATGATACTCTTGGAAATCCTATCGATACAACTTATACACCGTATTACGATTCTACAACAGTTACGGATACAACTTATAGCACTACTTCAATCACCAATCAATATGAATGGATTCAAATTCCAATCCATTTTGGTTATCGATTTAACTTGAACAAATGGGCTATCATCCCAAGAGTCGGAATGAACATCGGTCTAGGTATTCGTCAATCTTCTGGTCAATATCCGAACGAAACGTATGATCAATTACAAACTTTCAGCCCTGTGAAATGGCATTTAAATCTACACACCAGCCTGGAAATTCGTCGAGAATTTGGAAATTGGCATGCCTTCGGTAAATTCAATTACCAAAGGAATTTTACTCCGACCATAGACAATGCTCTATTTGAGCGTAAGTTCAATGGTGTTGGCTTTAGTTTTGGTGTTGGGTATTCTTTTTAAATTTTGATAGTGCTTTAATTGAAGTGATTCGCATTAAATAGGTTTATCGCAGGGATTCTTTTTGTAACGATTTTTGTAGCAAAAATACGTGCCAAAAAGTTTTTTTCGCCTCATCCTAATCCTCGGACTAATGTCCGAGGCTATAGGCTTAGCTTTCTTCTTAAAATTGAAGCTCTATTGCTGCGGGTTTCAATCCGCAGAATAGAATATGCAGGAAATCATCTCAACTCCAAATACAAAACATTTCTCTATCTTTATCCTACACAAAATGAAATAGATGAGAATTTTCACGATACTTCTGACTACTTTCTATTTAACTTTAACTGTAATTTCGCAGGAAACAGCTGAAACCAAAATTGAAACACAGATTCAAAAAGGACATATTCAGCCCGTGAGTACAATTGCCTGGCATCCATCTGGAGATTATTTTGCTTCTGGAAGTGAAGATCATTCTATTCTTCTTTGGAACGGCAAAACAGGGAAACTCATTCGTCAGTTTAATTATCACACGGGGAAAATCCTTGGGATTCACTTTTCGAAAGACGGAACGCAATTGCTTTCTAGTGCAATGGATAATAGAGTCATAGTACAAGAAGTGATGACTGGGAAATTATTGGAGGAATACGAGTACGATGAAGTAAACGTTTATCCTATGGATGTTGCATTCTCTCCTAATGAAAGTTATATTTTCATTGGGGACAATCGAGATAATTTTGAAGTAATCGAAAGGAAAACGACAAAAAGGAACACACTGCAAAAAGGTTTCTCCGCGGGTGTCCATTCGTTGAGTTTCTCTCCTGATGAACGCTACTCAGTGAATCTTGTCGATTATAAATCTTTGGAATTGATTGATGGCGTTGAAAAGGATACTACTATTCTATCCTTCGAAAAACCAAACAGCTACTCGTTTACAGCAGATGCAAAGTACCTCATTGTGGGTTCTCGAAAGTTATTTCTAACCATCTTTGATGTGGAAACGGGTGATTCTATCCAAACCATCGCTTCCGATTATCAATGTGATGGCTGTAATCAAAAGTTTGATTTGAGTCCTGACGGAAAGCTGCTCTTGATGTATAATGGAAATACGGGACTTACTATTTACAAAACCTCCAACTGGAAGTTAGTCTCCTCGTTTGACGACTTGGAAGAAAGCTATTCAGAAGTTCGATTTAGTCCGAGCGGAAAGTACGTTGTGTTAAGCAAAAGCAATGAGGTTGTGTTGATCGACGTTAAAACGAATCGTAAAACCTTAACGCTAAAAGATAAATTTTTCGAAAGTTTTATTCCTAAAATTAGTCCATCGGGCGAATACATGTTAGTGGGTGATGAATTCTTTACCATTAAATCCTATGACATTAATGGTAAACGTCCTAACGAGATTTACAAAGGCTACTTTAATCAAGCAGAAAACATGGTGAAAGAAGTGGATTACAATTCCTGGTACAATCAATCCATTATCAACCACATCAAACTGAAACCTTCGATTGCTATCTCGCCAGATGAAAAATGGATTGCTCAAGGTAAAAAGGACAGCGTCATTACACTCTTCAATATGGAAGCAGGTCGATTCGATCTTCCATTGAAAGCACATAATTACCAAGTGATTTCTCTGGCGTTTCATCCAAAGAAAAATGAATTGGCTACGGGCGATGCGAAGGGCTATATTAAAATTTGGGACTTGGATAAAAGAAAACTAAAAAGCGAATTTCGAGGACATTTGGGAATGGTATTTGACATCGCCTACAATTCAGAAGGAACAGAATTGCTAAGCGCCAGTTGGGATGCGACGATTATGCATTGGGATGTGGAATCAAACAACGAAAAACCTGAAAATATAGGACGTATTGATTTAAAGAATCTATCCGCTTTCAAAATTGGTTTTTCACCGAATGACTTGTACCTCACGATGGGTGATGTAGTCGACCAAACTACACTGTATGAATTAGATACTAAAAAAGAAATCAAGCAGTTTATCGGACATTCGAAAACTATTTCTGACTTTTTGTTTATTGGTAATGACAAAATCGTTACCGCTTCTCGTGATGGCTACGTCAAGATTTGGGATTTCTATTCGGGGATGTTGGTCGACAAAGTAAGCACTAAAAATAAAGCAGGAATTTTGAGCGTGTGTTATGACAAAAAGAATGGACTACTTTACTTTGGAGCGGCAGATCGTAAAATATATGTTTACAACACAAAAGAAAAATCACTGGTGCATTCTTTTCAAGCGCATCAAGGAGGGATTATTTATCTGACTTTATTGGATGAAGGAAACACACTCGTTTCAAAAAGTACGGAAGGCGATATGAAGTTCTGGGATTTGAAAGAAGAACAACCAAACGAGTTATTTACTTATTTCCAATTGAATGCAAAAGAATGGCTAATTGCTCAGCCCGATGGCTACTTTGACGGCTCGGGAGAAGCGATGAAACAAATCAATTATGTTTCTGGAATGAAGTCGCTAAAAGTGGGGACATTTTTTGAAAAATATTATCAACCAAGGCTTTACAATCAATTAAAAAATGGTCAACGCTTTCAAGAAAAAGATCAGGGACTGAATCAATTTATGGATGAGGTACCGAATTTTGATTTACACTTTACGAATTTTCAAGGAAACTATTCCATGGCTGAAACCGATAGCATCTATCAATACAACAAATCAGAAGTAGAATTGAACCTGGCATTTTCGAGTGGTTTGAAAATGGTAGATAAGGTACTCATCTACAACAATGGAAAACTGATCCAGGAAGAAAGCATTAATGAAGATGTCGTCTTTCGCGGACTATCCAATGAAAAGAAGATTTCTATCCCACTCTACCCTAAAAAGAATAAAATTAGCGTTCGTGTGCAGACCACTAAAGGACTAACCACAGAAGAAAAGACGATTAACTTCTATTACGACACCCTCAGTGGAAAAACGGAGCTATTTATTTTAAGTCTTGGAATTAATAAGTACGAAAACAGTCGCTACAACTTGAATTACGCAGGAAACGATGCTGAAGCATTTTCAGAACGAATCCAATCGGGCGCAAAACCACTTTTTCATAAGGTTTACGACTACGCATTAAAAAACAAAAAAGTCACCAAAGAAAATGTCTTGGCTATAGTCAAGGAGATCAATCAAAAGATGGGTCCCGAAGACGTATTTATTTTCTTTTATGCGGGTCATGGTGTTATGCTCCAGAACGAAGGCAAAAGTAGTTTCTATTTGGTAATGAGTGACGTCACCAATCTTTATGGCGAACAATCCATGATGGAAGAAAAAGGAATTTCCGCACGAGAAATCTTAGACATCTCCAAATCTTTATCTGCTCAAAAGCAAGTCTTTGTCTTGGACGCTTGTCAGTCTGGCGCTGCCATCAAAGAACTCGCCATCCGCGGAGTTGAAAGAGAAAAAACCCTAGCACAACTTGCCCGAAGTTCAGGAACATTCTTCATCACCGCTTCGCAAGACGTGGAATATGCCAACGAAGTAGGAAATCTAAAGCATGGTATCTTCACTTACGCCATTCTCGAACTACTCTCCGGAAACTCCGACAAAGCCGTAAAAGACGAAACAGTATCGATTTATGAATTGAAATCTTATGTAGAGACAAGAGTTCCTGAGCTATCGAAGCAGTACCAAGGATCATCGCAGTATCCTACGGGGTATAGTTTTGGGAGTGATTTTCCGATTGGAGTTGTTGGGGAAGATTAGATTTGATAGGTGTGGAGGTATTTCGGCCTTATTGGGCTATTTCGGTTAGGCTGTACTGTTTACGGTGAATTAGCCTTCGTTGATATATGTCCCCCCTTGTGACTTAAGTAATACGGGCTAATACTGTGAGCATTAATCAATATGATATTTACTTGTACTTTCGTTTTATTTGAATTAATTTTTATTCCTCAAATAAATTCCTTCCATCTATTTCTCCTATCTTTGTTGTGATGTTATTATTTCTAAATAGTATTGCTGGCTCAGAAATCGTTGTGATTTTGCTATTTGTTCTGATATTTTTTGGAGCAAAAAGTATTCCTGGTATGTCTAGAACTTTGGGAAGAGGAATTCGACAAATCAAGGATGCCCGTGCAGATATTGAAAACGAAATAAGAAAAACGAGTGGCGACATGCGTAAGGACATGAATATAAATCGTACCATTCAAGAAACAAAAGATCAGTTTGAAAAGCCTTTGAAAGATTTCTCAAAAGACATTGATGAATCAACTGAAGATTTAAGAAAACGAGTAGAAATCAAAACGAAACAAGCTGCTAATCTACCCAATTCAATTTCTCATAACAAGATTGAAAAAGAACTTGAGCATAAGCCAAAACCTCAAGAAGAAAAATCTCAGGAGAAGTCTGAAGAAAGTCCAAATGCTGAAAAGAAGTGATACTTGAATTAGGATTGGTCATAATAGGACTGGCTGCGCTAATTTTTGGCGGTGATTTTCTCGTTCGTGGAGCAGTGGGCATAGCCGCAAAAGCTAAATTATCGAAGCTTGTAATTGGTATGACTGTTGTGTCATTCGGTACTTCAGCGCCTGAGTTGCTCGTATCGTTACAATCTGCATTTGATGGCTCACCAGAAATTGCGATAGGAAATGTTGTTGGGTCAAATATTGCCAATTTGGGACTTGTACTTGGTATTACAGTTTTGATATTCCCAATGCCTGTCTCAAGAAATACAATAAAGTTCGACTGGCCCATGATGATGTTGGCTTCAGGGTTGTTTTATCTTTTTGCATGGAACTTAAACCTGGAAAGATGGGAAGGAATAATCTTATTTACTTTGTTGATAATATTTTTGATTTTTATTATCCGAAAATCACGTAAATCAAATGAATTTGAGGTGGACGATATTGAAAATATTGATGAATTAACAAAGAAAGTATCCACATCCAAGCACCTACTGTTTTTAGGAATTGGTTTAGTGGGTCTCTATTTTGGTGCGGAATGGCTCATAGATGGAGCAAAAGATCTTGCTGCACGTGCGGGTCTCTCAAAACATGTTATAGGAATTACTGTTGTCGCTTTTGGAACATCCGTACCCGAGTTAGTGACCAGCGCTGTTGCAGCTTACAAGAAAGAAACTGATATTTCCGTAGGTAATTTAATAGGAAGTAACATTTTCAACATTATGATCGTTTTGGGTATTACGAGCATGGTTAAACCAATAGGAATAGAACCTAACGTAATCAGTTGGGATATACTTTGGATGATAGGAATAGCACTTGCATTACTTCCGATGATGGTATTTCGAAACAAAATCGGAAGGTTGAGTGGTATTATTTTACTAGTTACTTATGTAACCTATATCGTTACCTTGTTTTAATCAAGTTCTCTATAAATTACCTTTATTTCGTCTAAAGTCTAACATCTAATCTAACATATCCACATCTTTAGCGAAATCATGGTCTTTTTGCGTCACCTTCATCCCCTCATCATGTGTTGTCACTTCGATTCTAACTTGATTATAGTCGTGCAAAAGAATATCCGGGTGATGTTGCATGCGCTCCGCAATTTCACCGACCTTGTTCGTAAAGGAAAGCGCTTTCTTAAAATTGTCGAATTCAAATTCTCTTTTCAGTTTGTTGTCTTCTTCTTTCCAGTTCATAAATTGTTTTTTTATTTTACCAAGAAGATAGAAAAAAAATCTGTTTAAAAGTCAAACATCGGAACAAATTATCTCTCTAATTCAATTAACTTTATTCTTTCAACAAAAATTACATGCGAAAAATTACGGGAAAAATAGTTGATATCGTCAATAAAGTAGTCTTCAATGGAGTTTTACATATTGAAAATGGTAAAATTAAATCAATGGAGCCTCAAGATGATGTCGAGGATCAATTTATCATTCCGGGCTTTATCGATGCGCATGTTCACGTTGAAAGTTCAATGTTGATTCCTTCTGAGTTTGCACGATTAGCTTCAAGACATGGAACAGTTGCAACCATTTCTGATCCACACGAAATTGGAAATGTACTTGGTAGGGAAGGAGTAGAGTTTATGATTGAAAATGGGTTAAAAACTCCTTTTAAGTTTTACTTTGGCGCGCCATCTTGTGTTCCAGCAACAACTTTTGAAACAGCAGGGGCAACAATCGATCTAGATGATATTGAAGCGTTATTCAATCTTCCTAATGTCAATTACCTGGCAGAGATGATGAATTTTCCAGGGGTTTTGAATAAAGATCCGGAAGTTATGGCTAAAATAGCTTTATCAAAGAAGATGGGAAAAGTGGTGGATGGCCACGCTCCTGGATTGAGAGGAGAAGATGCTAAGAATTATATTGAGGCAGGAATTTCAACCGATCATGAATGTTTTACAATTGAAGAGGCTCTCGATAAACTAAAATACGGAATGAAAATCGCTATCAGAGAGGGGAGTGCTGCAAAAAACTTTGAAGCACTTTGGCCTTTAATTGATTCTCACCCTGATGAGGTAATGCTCTGCTCAGACGACAAACATCCGAATGATTTAGCAGTAGGACATATTAATCAGTTAGCTGCAAGAGCAGTAAAAAATGGGTGTAATGTCTTTAATGTACTTCAGACATGTTCCTTAAATACAGTAAAACATTATCAAATGGATGTTGGTTTGCTTCAAAAAGGAGACAAAGCTGATTTTTGTGTTGTTAAAGACTTAGAAAACTTTGAAGTGACAGCTACGTTCATCAATGGTGAAAAAGTAGCCGAGAATGGGAAGACATTTATTGAAAGTGTAAATGAAACTCCGATTAACAACTTTCACTGTAAAAAAATCAATGAAGAACAAATTCAAATTACAGATAAGAACAAGCAAGTACGTGTGATAGAAGTGGAAGGTGGTCAGTTGGTAACAACAGAAACAAAGGCTACACTTCCATCCTCTAAGGGATTATTGCAGAGTGATACAGCCCAAGATGTACTTAAGTTAGTCGTGGTTAATCGCTATCATGATGCTAAACCAGCAATTTCCTTTATTAAGAATGTTGGATTAAAAACCGGAGCACTTGCTTCATGTGTAGCTCACGACAGTCATAACATTATAGCTGTTGGCGTGACAGATGAAGAAATAACAAGAGCAATTAATTTAATTATTGAAGAAAAAGGAGGTGTTTCATTGGTTGATGGTACTAAAGAAATGATTGTTCCTTTGCCTGTCGCAGGAATTATGTCTCATGAGGATGGAGATAAAGTAGCAAAAAGTTATGAGGAGATTGATCGAAAGTCAAAAACTATGGGAGTGACATTAGCCTCGCCATTTATGACTTTATCTTTCTGTGCACTTTTAGTGATTCCAAAGTTGAAGTTGAGCGATAAAGGACTTTTTGATGGAGAACGATTTGCCTTTGTTTCTGAATATTCAGAATGAAGTTTTCTTTTAGGAAACAGTTAGATTAGTACCGCTAACTAAAGTTAGTAATAGTATGAATAAAGTAATTAGGGCAAGCATAGTCAAAAACTGGAGAAATGTTAATCCAACTTTTTGGAGTATTGAAGCTGTCTTTTTTTGAACCAGTACGTTAGCCCACATGGTGTGAAATATCATGAGGAAGAATAATAAAGGTTCAGACCAATGTAGTCCAATGGATAATTTTATAATGGTTATAAGTAGAGTAGCTAATACAAATCGTGGGAGAAATAAGTAGATCATTGATAGAATGTGCAAGGCAATACCTTTATTCTTCCAAAATACAACTTTAGAGGATATTGATAATATGGGTATGATTAGGATTAAAAATACTTTAGTTCCCGTTAATCCATTTGTCGATTCCCCATCAACTATGAGGTCAAGTGCTCCAAATTTTGGATCTAGAAGGTAGATTGCCCCAAGAAAAAACAAAGTGTAAAGCAAAAACTTACCAGGTGCTGCGTATTTATTTCTGACGCCGTTAAAATAGCTCCAAACAATATCGTGAGGTTTTGTAAAAGTTATTTTAAAATTGTAAAACAGACCTTTTTCAACTGAAAAGACTTCCGAAAGTGAGTTTGTAAATAAAGTATTGAAAGTAGATTTTTTACCCAAATTATAGACCCCACAGTCTGGACAATATTTCCCTCTTGATATTGAATTTTGGCATGATTCGCAGTAGTATACTTCTTTTTTTTCTAACACTTTTGAAGCAAATTAATCGTGAAAACTAGTAGCTTTTTCTTTTGTTAAAGATAGAAAAGTATATTAATATGAAGGTAGAAACTATAAATCTAGGTTAGATAAATCCTTTATCAACTAGTATTTCAGCCATACCTTGTTGAATTTCCTGTGCTTTTTCCTGTGCTTTTTCAGCGAAATCTCCGCCATCTGAAGCATACAATATACTACGTGAAGCATTTACCAGCAAACCACAATTGTCATTCCAACCATAATTCGCAACATCAGCAAGACTTCCACCTTGAGCTCCAACTCCTGGTACTAAGAAAAAGTGATCAGGTACATTTTTCCGAACGGTGCCAATGCTTTCAGCACGAGTGGCACCCACGACATACATCAAGTTTTTAGGAGTACCCCATTTAGCTGTTATTTTTAAAACGCGCTCATACAGTTTTTCACCAGCCATGTCAGTCATAAACTGAAAATCAAGTGCACCTTTGTTAGAGGTCAGCGCAAGGACAATTACCCATTTATCTTTAAATTCTAAAAACGGAGTAATAGAATCCTCTCCCATGTATGGAGCGATTGTTACCGCATCAAAATCAAGGTATTCGAAAAATGTTTTAGCGTAATAACGAGAAGTATTTCCAATATCTCCTCGTTTTGCATCTGCAATCGTGAATTTATTGTCTGGGATGTAGTCAAGTGTTTTCTTTAGAGATTCCCAACCTTTTGGGCCTAAACATTCATAGAAAGCAATATTTGGTTTGTATGCAACGCAATAGTTTTTTGTAGCATCAATAATTGCTTTGTTGAATTCAAAAACAGGGTCTTCGGTATCTAATAAATGCTTTGGTATACGATCAATATCAGTATCTAAACCAACGCATAAGAACGATTTTCTTGCTTTTATTTCTGTTATTAAATTATCTCTATTCATAATCTTCAGTTTGGATTAGAGGTTGATTTTTTCGAAGAGGCAAATATATTGATTTGTCTTACAGAAAGCTAAATAGTTACGGGTTTTATTTGGTGAGTGACTAGTGACTAATGCTTTGAGCGTAAAACTTTTATAAATAGATACCTTACTTTCACCCCTAACAATTGGTCACTAAACCATGCTACGCAGGGTGTCGTCACTGGTCACTAGTCACTAAACAAGTCCTTCCTCTCCTTTCATTCGTTCTGCGTTCTCGGCCATCTTTAGCGCTTCAAGCATCTCATGAATATCGCCATTCATAAATGAAGCGAGGTTATACATCGTTTTATTGATGCGGTGATCCGTAATTCTTCCTTGTGGATAGTTATACGTTCGAATTTTTGCAGATCGATCACCAGTAGAAACTAGTGATTTACGTTTTTCAGCGCGTTCGTCTTGTGTTCTTTCTAGTTCTGCTTGATACATTCTTGAGCGAAGTACAGTTAGTGCTTTTTCGTAATTCTTGTGCTGAGAACGACCATCCTGACATTCTACAACAATTCCCGTTGGAATATGTGTTAATCGAATAGCCGATTCCGTTTTGTTAACGTGTTGACCTCCAGCTCCAGATGCACGATAGGTATCTCTCCGAACATCGCCCATATTTAAGTCAATATCCACTTCTTCCGCTTCGGGTAAAACAGCTACGGTAATTGCAGAAGTATGAACTCTACCTTGAGATTCCGTTTCAGGTACACGTTGAACTCGATGAACACCGGATTCAAATTTCATTGTCCCATAAACGCCATCACCTTCAACATTCATGGAGACTTCTTTATACCCTTTAGTCGTCCCTTCGTTTGAATTAATGATTTCAACTTTCCATCCTTTTTCTTTAAAGAACATGGTATACATTCTATAGATGTCTTCCACGAAAATACAGGCTTCATCGCCACCCGTTCCAGAGCGAAGTTCGATAATTACGTTTTTATCATCTTCTGGGTCTTTAGGAATGAGCATCATTTTGATATCCTCTTCCATTTCTGGTCGCTGATTTTCGAGTTCGTCAAGTTCCATCTTTGCCATTTCACGCATTTCAGGGTCTTTTTCATTCTCTAATAGTTCTTTTGAGGACTCAATATTTTCTAAAACATTTTTATACTCGTGATAGATTTTATCTAATTCCTCAAGTTCTTTATATTCTTTATTGAGCTTCACATAACGCGGCATATCAGCAATGATGTCAGGATCGACAATCAATTGTCCTACTTCTTTAAAGCGATAATGAATAGCTTCTAATTTGCTTAATAACGTACTGTCCATAAAATGATTAATATTCAAATTTTCCGTGAGGAGATTCGATTGTCAGTTTCTTTTCGTCACTTTCTTCTACTCTTCCAACAATCTGTGCTGCAACACCAAATGATTCTGAAATGTTGATTAAGTCTTGAGCAACTTCTTCGGGAACATACAATTCCATTCTGTGTCCCATGTTGAAGACTTTATACATTTCCTTCCAGTCTGTACCAGATTCCTGTTGAATCGTCTTAAATAACGGTGGGATAGGGAATAAGTTGTCTTTTATAACGTGAAGGTTGTCAATAAAGTGCAACACTTTTGTTTGCGCACCACCACTACAATGAACCATTCCGTGAATTTGATCGCGGTAATGATTTAGCATTTCTTTTATAACTGGAGCATAAGTTCTAGTAGGTGAAAGCACCAATTTTCCTGCATCTAGTGGACTATTTTCAACCCTGTCGGTTAGTTTGAAATTTCCACTATACACTAATTCACCTGGAACACTAGGGTCAAAACTCTCAGGGTATTTTTCAGCTAAATACTTGTTGAATACATCGTGACGAGCAGAAGTAAGTCCGTTTGAACCCATTCCCCCATTGTATTCATTTTCGTAATTAGCTTGTCCAAAAGAAGATAGTCCTACGATAACATCTCCCGCTTTAATATTTTTATTTGAAATTACATCGCTGCGTTTCATACGGCAAACAACTGTGGAATCCACAATGATTGTTCTTACCAAATCACCAACATCGGCAGTTTCTCCTCCTGTAGAATGAATTCCAATCCCCATTTTCCTCAAGTCAGAAAGTAAATATTCAGTTCCATTGATAATAGCAGAAATCACTTCACCAGAAACGAGATTTTTATTTCTTCCAATGGTAGATGATAGTAGTATATTGTCAGTCGCTCCAACGCAAAGCAGATCATCTACATTCATAATCAACGCATCTTGAGCAATTCCTTTCCAAACCGAAAGGTCTCCTGTTTCTTTCCAATACATGTAAGCCAAAGAAGACTTTGTACCGGCACCATCTGCGTGCATTACAACACAATAATCTTCATCACCGGATAAAAAATCGGGTACTATTTTGCAAAATGCTTGTGGGAAAAGTCCTTTGTCAATGTTTGCAATTGCATTGTGCACATCTTCTTTACCAGCAGAAACTCCTCTTTGATTGTAACGATTGTCTGACATACTTAAATTTAAAGGAGCAAAGATAAGGAAAATTTAGGAGGTGAGATTTGTAATTTTGTAAAGCAAATGTATTTAAATTTTTCTTCTATCTTCCTCCTCCTCTAGGCTTTCGTACAGGAGTATTATTGGTTGGTTTTCTTTCGTTTTCAGGTCGTTCTTGATTATTTGGTTTTCTGTCTTCAATTTTTTCTCCTTCTTCTTTAAGAATATTTGGAATTTCCTCAATGATATTGGGTCTTTCATTTTCATTATTATTCAAATCAGGCTCGTTAGTTTCAGGTCTTTCTGGTTGACGAAAACCTGAACTATCAACCTGATCAGCAGGATCGATGTTTGCATAAACGTAATCAAATACTGTACTATACATTTCGCCACTAGATACCCCAGCCTCTTCAGATTTTTTTCTACCCTCTGCAATCTGTTCATCAGAAGCATCTGCTAGTGATACACATCCACTAGGATATCTTATTGAATCCGGAATGACAGTCATTTGAATTGGGAATAAAGAATTTTCCTCATTTAACTGAAAGGTATTTGCAAAAGGATAAGCTATATATAAACAAGTTTGTTCTTGTTTGCTTAAAACGGCAGGAGAATGTCTAAGTGAACCAAACAGTTCTTCCTCCGAATAAGCTGATCGATCGTTGTTAATTGTTGTAGTGTCATCAACAATTAAATCGTTTGCCTCACCATCATTATTTCCTAGTAATCCGTAATAGTCACTTCTGCAATCGGGAACACCTACATACAGCTGATATAAGACATTTTTCCTCTCAGTATCTTTATTATCACCAAAACTAAAGTTTCTAATAATAGCTACTCTTAGTTGTTCACCTGTTGGCCATTTAACTACAAAGCGATCTCCTGAAAGGTGTCGATTTTTACTTTCTTTTGGCGGCTCATTCAAACGTATAGTTCCACCTTGTGGAAGATTAATCGTTGTGTCTCTATTGTTGATGAGCACTTCATTCACATAAACTTCACCATCTATTGGTTCTTCAGTACCTCTGAATTCGATTATATCTCCATTAACATTTAAAGCTACACCACCGTTTAGTGACCAAGAACTCTCGGCATCTCTCCTAAACAATTGTGTTTGAATTGCAAAAGATCCGTCTTCAGATGCAGCTAGTAAATAATCACCTGCATTTTGGAAGTCATAACGTTCGCCATCAAAAGTGAGCATGTGCGGTTCGCCAGTAGAAGACCCTTCCTGCATTCTACAAGTCGTCGTTTCTATATAATTGATCCAGTCTTGCCAAAAATAGGCCTCTCTTTTTCCTCTTGTGGATTCCTTCTCTTTTTGTAACTCTGTTTTTGCAGCTCGTTTCAATCGATTAATTCGGTCGATATTCATTGACTGCAATAATTCAAAAGGTGTTTTATTAACTCCATCAGGACGCTCTGGTTGTTGTTGATGCATAACATAAGATGCTACGCTTTCATAGAGGTAGCCCCCTGTATTTTCATTCCAAGCTTCAAAAATATCTTTAATATGTTCTGAATCTTGTTTTTTGAAAGGTCTATTTTGTGCGTTTATGTTCTCTATTGACATCGAAAAAAGAAAACTGACGAATAGTATAAGTGTAATATGTTTCATTTTGTTGTTATTAAAATGTTAATGCGTAGAAGAATACAAATTACGTTCCAAAATGGTTTAAAAATTAATAATCAATCAATTATCCTTTGTTTATTGACTTATATTACCCCACAAAATTTGAAACACAAAAAAAAGCCGTCCCGAATATTTGGGACGACTTTCATATATTATTAAGTAATCTAAAATTTACTTCTTGTCTTCATCAACCTCTTCAAAGTCAACATCTGTAACTTCATCTTCGTCTGAATTGTTGTCTGCGCCTTGATCTGCACCACCACCTTGAGCATCACCTCCTTGGTCTTTGTACATTTCTTCAGAAGCAGCTTGGAATACAGTATTTAATTTTTCAGAAGCAGCATCAATTGAATCAATATCTTTCGATTCGTAAGCTGTCTTTAATTCAGCTAGAGCTTCTTCAATTGGCTTTTTCTTGTCTTCTGGAATTTTATCTCCGTACTCGCTCAACTGACGTTCTGTTTGGAAGATTAAAGAATCAGCTTTGTTTAATTTCTCAACTTCTTCTTTCTTCTTCTTATCAGACTCTTCATTCGCCTGAGCTTCATTTTTCATTCTTTCGATTTCCTCATCACTTAGTCCAGATGAAGCTTCAATCTTAATAGACTGTTCTTTACCTGTACCTTTGTCTTTTGCAGAAATATTCATGATTCCATTTGCATCGATGTCAAAAGTAACCTCAATTTGTGGTTCACCTCTTCGTGCTGGAGGAATATCTGTCAATTGGAAACGTCCAAGTGTTTTATTATCTGCCGCCATCGAACGTTCCCCTTGAAGTACGTGAATGTCAACAGAGGGCTGGTTGTCAGCTGCAGTTGAGAATGTCTCCGATTTTTTCGTTGGTATAGTTGTATTTGAATCAATCAATTTTGTCATTACACCACCCATTGTTTCAATACCTAGAGATAATGGAATAACATCTAATAGAAGTACATCTTTTACTTCTCCTGTTAATACACCACCTTGGATAGCAGCACCAATTGCTACAACTTCATCTGGGTTAACTCCTTTTGAAGCGTCTTTACCAAAGAATTTCTTAACAGCATCTTGAATGATTGGAATACGTGTAGAACCACCTACTAAAATCACTTCGTCGATATCGCTAGTTGATAATCCAGCGTTTTTAAGTGCCGAACGACAAGGAGCGATTGTTTTTTCAACGATATCAGAAATTAACTGCTCAAATTTTGAACGCTGTAAAGTTCTTACCAAGTGTTTTGGTACTCCATCAACTGGCATAATATAAGGCAAGTTGATTTCAGTTGAAGAACTTGAAGAAAGTTCAATTTTTGCTTTTTCCGCAGCTTCTTTCAATCGCTGAAGAGCCATCGGATCTTTAGTTAAATCAAGACCTTCATCTTTTTTAAACTCTTCAGACAACCATTGAATGATCGCTTCATCAACGTCATCACCACCTAAGTGCGTATCACCATCAGTTGATAATACTTCGAATACTCCGTCACCTAATTCAAGGATAGAAACATCATGCGTACCACCACCAAAGTCAAATACTGCAACTTTTTGGTCTACACCTTTTTTATCCAAACCATATGCTAAAGCAGCTGCAGTTGGCTCGTTGATAATTCTTTTTATTGTCAAACCAGCAATTTCACCCGCTTCTTTTGTCGCTTGACGCTGAGAATCGTTAAAGTATGCTGGAACAGTCACTACCGCTTCAGTTACTTCTTGTCCTAAGTAATCTTCTGCTGTTTTCTTCATTTTTTGAAGAATCATTGCAGAAATTTCTTGAGGTGTATACGTTCTATCATCAATCTTCACACGTGGAGTGTTGTTATCACCTTTAACCACTTCGTAAGGCATTCTTTTCACTTCGTCTTTAACGTCATCAAAAGAAGAACCCATAAATCTTTTTATAGATGAGATTGTTTTTTGAGGATTTGTAATGGCTTGGCGTTTTGCAGGGTCACCAACTTTTCGCTCTCCTCCTTCAACAAATGCTACAATTGAAGGAGTTGTTCTTTTTCCTTCTGCATTTGTGATTACTACTGGCTCATTCCCCTCCATAACGGATACACATGAGTTGGTAGTACCTAAGTCAATTCCAATTATTTTTCCCATATCATTTTTTGTTTATTGCAATTTATAATTCAATTCGATTTCCATTATTCAATTGTTGTGCCATCACTATTTTTCCGAATTTCACACTCATTTTGACATAATTTGGGTTAATATTTTGTTTTTTTCACTGACAAGATGTCGGATTATGACAGAGAGTTAAAATAATGCAGCGTATTGAATCGACAATAATTCTCTATTTTCAATCTAAATGATTAATTTTAAGACATGTTTCGGAAATTATTAATACTACTTGCTATACTTTTAGGGCAAAGTCTTATGGGACAAGAGGTCACTCATGACCACTCGATTCATCACGCATTCATTGAAAATAAAGGGCAATGGGATAATCATGTCTTGTTTATGAATAAGTTCGAAGGTGGAAATATGTGGGTGGAGCAAGGTCGAGTGCTTTTTCACTTACAAGATTATTCTAGATATAATGAACTCCATTTCTCAAAGGAAGAGTCTGGTGAGGATGAATTAACCTTCAACCAAAAAGTAGTCAATTTGTATTTTGAAGGAATGAATGAAATCACTACAATTGAGAAACAAGGTGAAACGGAGCATTACTTTAATTACTTTGTTGGAAATGATGAAAGTCGTTGGGCTACAGGTGTTAGAGGTTATGAGGAGTTTACATTAAAAGAAGCTTACACAGGAATTGACTTGAAATTTATCGAGCAAGAAAAAGAGATAAAATACGAATTTATTGTATCGCCCAAATCAGATCCTAAACAAATCAAATTAAGTTATAAGAATCAAAAGAAGATTAAAATAGATAAAGACGGCAATCTAGTTTTATCCACTTATCTGGGAGATATCATTGAGCAAAAACCGTATGCTTATCAGATTGTCAATGGAAAAATTGTTGAGATTTCATGTGTATATAAGTTAGAAGGTGATGAAGTAACATTCGATTTAGGAGGTTATAATCCTAGAGTTGCACTGGTTATTGACCCTACTCTTGTATTTGCTACATTTTGTGGAGCAATTTCAGATAATTTTGGAATGACGGCAACTTATGATTACGATGGAACAGCCTATAACGCGGGTATGGTTTATGGTAATTCTTATCCTACACCAGACCCCAGTGCTTATGATGTAAATTCAAATATGACAGTAGTGGACGTTAATATTGCCACAACTGACGCATTTATTTCAAAATATTCACCAGATGGAACAACGATGATATGGTCTACCTTTTTCGGAGGAGGGGATAACAACCAGGGAACTGAAGTTCCGCATTCATTGATTTGTGATACAGATAATAACATATATGTATATGGAGTAACTTCTGCAACTGATTTCCCAATTGAAAATGGGTTCCAGACGAATCATGCTGGAGGGAGCGCATTATCAATTAATTCTAATGGGACCAATTTTGGAACGGTTGGGACAGATATTTTTGTAGCAAAGTTCAGTGCAAACGGTCAAGATTTATTAGGCTCAACGTATGTCGGTGGAAGTGAGAACGACGGAGTGAATTATCTTGTTTCGTCGGGGAACTATGGTTCTGCAGCAGCTTACGATAGTCTCACAACAAATTATGGAGATCAGTTTAGAGGAGAGATCATGCTTGATTCAATAAATAATATTGTTGTAGCTTCATGTACTCGTTCGGTCGACTTCCCTACAGTTACTCCTTTCCAGCCTGCATTAGCGGGTCAACAAGATGGAGTAATATTTAAATTGGAAAATGATTTTACTGCATTGCAGTGGTCAAGTTATTATGGAGGCACCAATAATGATGCTGCTTATTCTGTAAAAGTTGATTCAAGTGCAAATATAGTCTTTGCAGGAGGAACGAGCTCATCTGATTTACCGAATACTGCCGGAGGATATGAACAGAATTATTTAGGAGGAAAAGTGGACGGATTTGTTGGAAAGTTGACTCCAGACGGACAAACGTTGGTGCAGTCAACATACATTGGTGAAGCACTTTATGATCAGGTCTTTTTCGTTGAAATAGATCGACTAGATAATATCTTTGTTGTTGGACAAAGCAGCGGGGGAAATTACCCTGTTATTAATGCGAATTATTCCAATCCCAATTCAAGTCAGTTTATTGCAAAATTATCTCCTGATTTAACAACTTTGGTAGGCTCTACCGTGTTTGGTAGTGGAAGTGCCAACTTTGATATTTCACCTTCGGCTTTTTTAGTTGATATCTGCGGAAATATGTACGTTTCAGGTTGGGGAGCTAATATACTTCAGTCTACACCAATGTCGGGAATGCCAGTAACTTCTGATGCATTTCAGTCAACGGCGCCAAATGGATTTGATTTTTATTTGATTGTAATCGAACGTGAGTTCAATGATATACTATACGGAACTTACATGGGCGGTCCAACATCAAGAGAGCACGTAGATGGAGGTACGAGTAGATTTGATAAGAATGGAGTTGTTTACCAAGGAGTTTGTGGAGGTTGTGGAGGAAACAGTGATTTCCCAACAACACCTGGCGCATGGTCTGATCAAAACTTAGCAAATAATTGTAACGCATTGGTATTTAAGTTCGACTTTAATTTGATACCGAATGCTGAAATTTCAGTTGATAATACAATTGGTTGTGCACCTTTTGAAGTTACGTTTGATAACTTTTCATCAGAGTCCGATAGTTACATGTGGGATTTTGGTGACGGTAATCTAGATTCGACAACTTTCGAACCGACAATTACATATACCACTCCTGGAACTTATGAAGTCTCGCTGATGGTAACGGATTCGATATGCTTGATTACTGATACTGCGTTTTTAACTATTGAAGTTACACCGACTATTCAATTAGATAATATCCCAGCAGTAGAATTGTGTGATCCAGATACGGTTTCCCTATCGGCAAATTCTTTTGGTACTGCTGATGAGTTTATCTGGTCTACAAATAGCGATTTTTCAGACACTTTAAACGGGAATTTATCAGACTCAGTAGTTGAGGTGTATTCTACATCTAGTGGTTACTATTATGTTATGGCAAGCAATCCTGGTTGTTCGGTAATTGATAGTGTAGAAGTTGTTTTTACAAGTGCCGCACTACTTTTGCAAGGTGACACTACGATATGTGTTGGGGACGAATCTGTAATTGCCGCAACGAGTCAAGATCCAAATATCACATTCAGTAATTTTCAATGGTCTCCAGATTCAATTATAGTTTCTGGGGATGGAACAAGTAGTATTATAGCTACACCTTCTTCTACACAATGGGTCTATGTTACTGCAGAGGCAAGTAATGGATGTATTATAAACGACTCAATCTTAGTTCAGGTGAGTAATATTAGCTCGAGCACGGTTAATGCTTTTACTTCCGATGATGAAGTACCTGTGGGTAGTACGGTTACATTAACGGCTGAACCAAATGGTAGCTACACATATAGTTGGACTCCTCCAGATAATCTTACAGATCCTAATGGACAAACCACAGACGCGTTAGTGAATGAAACAACCACGTATCAGGTGCAGATATCCGATGGTATTTGTACGAAATCTGCTTTTATAACAGTTAAAGCATTTACATTTATTTGTGAAGAACCATTCGTCTACGTTCCCAATGCATTTACTCCAGATGGAGATGGTGATAATGATATTATGTTTGTTCGGAGTTCAATTGTTGAAGAACTTATATTTAGGATCTACAATAGATGGGGGGAACTTGTTTTTGAAACATCAGATATAAATGAAGGTTGGGATGGAACCTTTAAAGGAAAGTTATCTGATCCTGATGTTTATGATTACTACCTCGAAGGTTTTTGTATAGATGGACAAGAATTTTTAATTCAAGGAAACATTACTTTAATTCGATAATATTTGAAGCGATTTAAATACATACTGTTTTTATTGTACTTCTTTAGCTTCGGTGCTTTTGGGCAGGATATTCACTGGTCTCAATTTGATCATAATCCTGTGTTTCAAAATCCTGCAAATGTTGGTCAATTTGATGGAGACTATAGGTTTCATGCCAACTTAAGGGATCAGTGGAGGAGTGTAACCGTACCTTTTCAAACTTTTTCTATTTCTGCAGAGGCTAAAAGTTTTATGCTTGATAACCTAAGTATTGGAGGGTTCTTTTTTAATGATGTTGCTGGTGATGGTTCGTTTCGAACGATTGAATTTCAACCATCAGCCTCTTATTTAGTGAAATTAAGTAGCGACTCAACACACTTGTTAAGAGGAGGACTTCAATTTGGTATAAACCATCGCTCTTTTGATGCTGCGGCATTTACTTTTGACAGTCAATGGAACGGACATTTTTTTGATAATGCACTTTCTACAAATGAAACTTTCCAAACACAAAAGCGCACAAATTTTACTTGGGGAACAGGTGCAACTTACGAATATACAGAAGGTATAAGAAAACGATTTATAGCTGGGGTAGGGCTGTTTAATATAAATCGACCAAATCAAGGTTTTTTTGGTCAAAAGATACAACGAGACATGCGTTTTAACTTATTTGCACGAGCGCAATACGAGATCGGTTTTGATTGGGATATTCTCCCTTCAATACAACTTAATATTCAAGGTAAATACAGCGAATTCATTATTGGTTCACAAGCAAGGTATATTCTTAAAGATAGGCTCGGTGAGTATCGTGCACTTTATTTTGGCGGTTATCTTAGAAGTCGTGATGCGGGCTATATTATGGCTGGAATGGAATATCAAAGTTGGTGGGCAGGAGTATCTTACGATATAAATTTCTCCTCATTACATGTTGCAAGTCGCGCTCGTGGAGGATTTGAGTTCTCAGTGAGATATATATTAAGAACATTTAAACCAAGAAATGTAATTCACCGCGTATGTCCAGATTATATTTAACTCTGATTTACATATTCATTGGAAGTACAGTTTTTGGTCAGTCTGACCTCAAACGATACCTTGAATTCGCTAAAGAAAAATACGAAAAAGGAGACTATATCTATGCCATCGACTATTATGAAAAAGCGATGCAATATGACTCCACTACCATTGACATCTTATGGAATTATGCACAAGCCCTAAGAGCGTATAAAGATTATTCAAAAGCAGAATATTACTATGGAAAAGTATTTGAAAGAGAAGGAGGAGAACTTTATCCTGAAAGTTTAATTTACTATGGATTAATGCTTAAGCATAATCAGAAGTACGACGAAGCAATTGAACTCTTTAAAAGAGGTAAAAAACTATATAGAAGCGACAGAAGAGGCTACCTTTATCGAAAAGCAAGAAATGAAATCTCTTCTTGTATTTGGGCTAGATCAAACATTGGAGATTCAACCAATTTGATTTTTGAGCAGCTTCCAGAGACTGTTAATACTCCAAATGCTGAGTTTGGACATCGCGTTTTTAAAAATAAATTGTTGTACTCTTCATTACGAGCTGATTCGCTAGGTAATCAAGAAGAAGTTTATGACCCCAGCTATAGTACTCATTTGTATACCTCAAAAATTGAAGATTCTACCTATAAAGAAGGTGAGGTTTTAGAAGATTTGTTTTGGGATAAATATAATTCTGGTAATGGTTCTTTTAGTTTAGATGGGAATCGCTTTTATTTTAGTTTTTGTGAGTCTGATGACTATAATTATAAGTGTAAAATTCTTGTAGCTTATTTCGAAAACGAAAAATTTGTTGATATTGACACGTTAGGACCGATAATCAATGAACCTGGATATAATACGACAATGCCTTTTATTGGAGAATGGGATGGAGATGAGGTCTTGTTCTATGCTTCAAACCGACATGATGGAAAAGGAGGGATGGACATCTGGTACAGTTTCATAAAAAACGGCAATCAATTTAAGCGTCCTCAAAACCCAAAACGTTTAAACTCGATGGATAATGAGTTATCTCCTTTCTGGGATGCTAAGGCCAAAACGCTTTATTTCAGTAGTTCTTGGAATGATGGGTATGGAGGGTATGATGTATTTAAATCCCAGTATGAACAACGTGGTTTTGAAGAAGTAGAAAATATGATGGAGCCAATTAATAGCCCGGCTAATGATCTGTATTATTTTCAAACATCTACAGGAGATACAGCTTATTTTAGCTCTAATCGATTAGGAGTGAATTATAGTAAGAATCCTACTTGTTGTAGTGATGTTTTCCTAGTACGAGAAGAATTAGATCCAGAACCACCGACAGTTGAGGAAACCTTAGAGGATTTGAATAAAAGACTTCCTGTGACACTTTATTTTCATAACGACATTCCAAACCCACGGTCTTGGGATACGACCTCGAATGTCAATTATATAAATGCATACAATGACTATATTGCTATGCTGGACAAATACAAACAAGAATATTCAGAAGGATTAAGAGGAGATGACGCAGAAGATGCAAGGGATGATATTGAAGACTTTTTTGTTGAATATGTAGAACAGGGGGTCAAGGATTTAGAGCTGTTCAGAGATTTGTTGCTAGAAGTACTTAAAAAAGGAAGAAAAATTCAAGTAACTGTAAAAGGTTTTGCCAGTCCTTTGGCAAAAACGGATTATAACGTCAATCTTACAAAGCGAAGAATTGCATCATTAGTAAATTATCTATACGAATATGATGACGGTGTATTCCAGCCCTATTTAGACGATGTTGCTGAAAATGGAGGAAGAGTAAGATTTTCTCAAGTTCCATTTGGTGAATATGAGGCCGATCAAATTACGAGTGATAATCCAAATGATGTTAAGAATTCAGTTTACTCAAGAGCGGCGGCTATCGAGCGTAAAATAGAGATTCAAAGTGTAGATGTTATTCGAGAAGAGGATACGTTAACAACGATCTTAACGGCAGAAAAACAAGTCGTTGATCTAGGTGAAGTTAGTGATGGGTCTGTTCTAGATGCTCAATTTACGATTCGAAATACAGGAGATCGACCTATTTCAATCGAGGAAATAAGAATTCCATGTGACTGTATAAAAGCTGAAACAGAAGTAGTCTCTCTAGCACCAAATGAGGAGGGGGTTGTAAATGTTACATTTGATACTGCTGGGTATTCAGGACATGAAGTTAAATCTATTTATATTAAGTATAGTGGTGCGAAAGAAGAATTGAGGTTAGTTGTAACTACCGAAATAAAGTAGATTAAAGATTTTAAAGTTCATATTTTATTTGATACCTGAATTACTACTAACTTTACACCACTGATGACAAGTCAATATAAATATCTCTGGAGCAAAAGTCTCTTTTTGTTAGGTATACTTTTAGTACTTAGCCTATATGACTTAACCTTAGGTAGTGTTACGGTTTCTTCTAGTGATATCTTCAATAGTATTTTTAGCTACGACCCACAAATTTCTGAGGAACTAACCGTTCGAATTTTTCGTGTCCCAAGAGTTGTTACTGCTATTCTCGCTGGAATAGCACTTTCTGTATCGGGCTTGTTGATGCAAACACTTTTTCAAAATCCACTTGCAGGACCTTATGTATTAGGGATTAATTCTGGTGCTAGCTTAATGGTGGGACTCAGTACAATGACAGGTTTCCACTTTTTTTCAAATGATTTCGGCCTGGTAGCATCGGCTTTGGTTGGTGCCTTTGGTGCAGGTTTATTTATTCTCTTTTGCTCAGTATATGTTAAGAATAAAGTCTCTTTGTTACTGGTGGGAATTATGTTTGGAAGCTTTGCAGGAGCATTAGTTAATGTGATACAATCCTATAGTAACCCTGACGACTTAAAAGTCTTTATGTTATGGAGTTTTGGATCCTTACAAAATGTTCAATTCGATCAACTCGGTTTTCTTAGTATGATTGTTTTAGTTGGTATAGCCTTGACTTTGTTCTTGATTAAGCCACTTAATTTACTGGTTCTAGGAGACAAAAGTGCTTCTTTCTTAGGTGTAAGCATTAAAACAACACGTTTTTTCATTGTTTTAGTTACTGCAATTTTAGTAGGTACAATCACCGCATTCTGCGGTCCAATAGCCTTTGTTGGTTTAATCGTACCAAACATTATTAAAATGATCTATAAAACAACGAATCACTTTCACCTATTGATTGGAACAATACTGTTAGGAGCATTAATGATTGTTGTTTGTGATGTTGTTATGCAGCTTTTGCAGCCTACACTTCATTTACCACTAAACGCATTGACAGCCTTAATGGGTGCTCCAGTAGTTGTTTGGATAATTTTAAAAAGGTTTTAAATGTTAGTACTGGACAACTTACATATCGGCTATAAATCAGTACTTTTTGAAGTAAGCGACTTAAAGCTTAGTACAGGGCAGCTTGTATCCCTTATCGGACCAAATGGTTCTGGAAAAACAACTTTTTTGAATACAATTTTAGGTATAACTAAACCCCTCAATGGTGAAGTTTTAGTTGAAAATGAATCGATAAGTGAGATTTCTAAAGCGATAAAGGTTAAACTATTGAGTCACGTAGCTTCAAAATTTGACGGTGTAAGTCACTTAACGGTATACGAATTAATCGCAATGGGACGCGCCCCTTATACGAATATGTTGAATAGGCTTACTTCGGAGGACCATAAAATTGTCTCTGAGATCATCCAAAAATTAAATCTTACCGAGCTTCAAAGCGAGTCAACAACAAATATTAGCGATGGTGAACGACAAATAGCTATGATTGGTAAAGCATTGGCACAAGAGACAAAAATGATTATCCTAGATGAACCCACTGCTTTTTTGGATTATTCGAATCGGTTGAAAGTTATGAAGCTGCTTAAAAATATTGCCATTAATGAAAACAAACTAATAGTCATTTCTACTCATAATATTGAAATTTGCCTGGAGTTTAGCAATGTTATATTAGCTGTTGATAATAAGAATAGAACTTTAAGAAAGTACATGGACAAAGTTTCAAAAGAAGAACTTATTTCAGATGTTTTTAATATGTAATATCATTTTGTTTCGATAATTACATTTCGTTTAATAGCTCGTCAAGTTTTTACTAAATTTGCAGAAGAATTTAACTTTAAGGAAATGAAATACAATCTCAGTGAAGTAAATGCTTTGATCAAAGATAGAAGAACAATTTATCCAGAGTTTTTTAGTGATAGAAAGGTTCACAAGGAACAGGTTGAGTTACTCTTGAACAATGCAATTTGGGCTCCATCCCATGGATTAACTCAGCCATGGAGATATAAAGTGTTTATGGAAGAGGGTAAAGATAGGCTGGGACTTTTTATGCGTGAGATGTATTTAAAAACCGTTCCTGAAGAAAAGCAAAAGTCAATCAAACTAAATAGAATGACAGATCGCCCGGCAAGAGCTTCTGCAGTAATTGCGATTTGTATGGAACGTCAGAAGGACGAAATAATCCCAGAAATTGAAGAAATTGAAGCGGTGGCTTGTTCTGTACAAAATATACACTTAACCTGTACCGCTTATGGTCTGGGTGGTTTTTGGTCGACACCGAAGTTTATTTATACTGCTGATATGAATGAGTTTTTAGGCTTAGGAGAAAAAGACAAATGCTTAGGGCTTTTCTACGTTGGATACCCTGGAGGTGACTGGCCAAAGGGTCAAAGAAAACCAATTGAATATGTAACTGAATGGCTGGAGAAGTAGAGAATATTGTCGATTTAGGTTTGGTGAATTATGTTCGCCATCCATCAGATCCTAATTATGTTGTGTTTAGATTTGTTGATAAAATCCGTGCAGATCAATTTGAAATCGAATTAACAAATAAAAAGATTTGGTTCGAAAGAGGTGAGGAACAGTCAAAAGTTAAATTGTATTACCTTTTTGGTATCAAAAAAAGGGATTTTGATACAGTTCAGTCAATTAACTTTACCGTTGAAAGTAAGAACCGTACTTTTCTGATGGCGAATCGGTATTTTCGTTGGAGCGTATTATTGTTTTCTATAGGAATGGTGTCACTAGCAATAATTGGTTACTGTACTCGTTCAGAAAAAGGACTATCTGAAGAAATAATAGATGTTTCAGTAAATAAAGAATGAAAAGAGTTTTTCGGAATATTGTAATTGTATTAGCTTGTTTATTTTGCTGCGTGCAGACTGCAAAAGCTCAGTGGCCAAAAAAATCACAGAATTACTTTGGTTTTTTATTTAAACCATTAATTCCTTTTGGTATTGTTGGTGATCGCCCCTTTAAAATGGTTGATACAGAAATCGGGAATTTTGAAACAACAATCTCTCCGACCTTCGGGTATACCTATGGTGGTGTGGTACGAATTGGTATCTCTGATTTATTAGCAATAGAGTCTGGAATAAATTATACGAGAAGAAATTTTCGAGCAGATTATAATTTACCTGATTCGAATATTGTTGCTTCAGATGAAGTAGGCTTTGTAAACTTCGAAATACCATTAAACTTCTTAGTCTATATTAAACTGGGTGAGAGATTTTATATGAATACCAGCCTCGGTGCTTCGGCAAATTATAATCCTTCAAATATTCGTTCCTTAACAAACCCAGAGGGCGCTCACTTATTTATTTTTGAAGGAAGACGTTTTCGTTTTTTTACCTATGATGTTAACGCAAATGTTGGGTTTGAATTTAGAACAGAAAAAAAAGGCTTTTTTTACTTAGGAATTTCTGGTAAATTGCCATTAGTACCTGCATTCCAAATTGCTACTGAATATAGAAATGACGTACATTCTCAAGTGGCTTATGGTAGAGTGGAAGGAGCAACATTTGCCATTGATTTAAAATATTTCTTTCATAATTCTAGAAAAAAGGGAACGCAGTTTAAGTCTGGCCCAATAGAGCAATAGTTTAAGCTGAAACCAGGCTTTTTGAAATCATTAAGCCGTCGGAATCTATTTTGTCAAACAATACGTTTTCAAAAGTATTTTCAGCGACTTCATTATATGGCTGCTTCATTTTAATATAGTTCTCAGTAAAGCCATATATCCAACCATCGTTGTTTTCACTTTCCCAGAGAACTGTTCCTTCTTTACCTACTTGAGATTCATAGAAAGCTCTTTTCTTTTTGTCGGAAAGAATATGTAGCATTTTACTTCGATCTTTTCGCACGTGCATAGGAACAACTTCATCCATTTTATTGGCAGTTGTATTTGCGCGTTCAGAATAAGTAAAGACATGTAAATATGAAATATCAAGATCCTTCAAGAAGTTGTAAGTCTTCATAAACTCTTCATCTGATTCTCCTGGAAATCCAACAATAACATCTACGCCAATACAAGTATCAGGGTTAATACGTTTGATTTGCGCAACACGATCCATATACAACTCACTTAAATACTTGCGTCTCATTTTCTTTAAAAGTTCGTCTGAACCCGACTGAAGTGGGATATGAAAATGAGGAACAAATTTTTTAGCGTGATTTAAACAAAAATCAATGATTTCATTGCTTAATAAGTTTGGTTCTATTGATGAAATTCTAAATCGGTCAATACTATTAACTTTATCAAGTTCTTTAATGAGTCCAAAAAAGTTCTCTTTTCCGCCTTGACCAAAATCACCGATGTTGACACCAGTTAAAACCACTTCTTTAATTTCAGTAGCTGCAATTTTTTCTGCCTCCTCAATAGTTTCAGTTATTGTAGCATTTCTACTTTTCCCTCTCGCTAAGGGAATAGTACAAAATGTACAGAAGTAATCGCACCCATCTTGTATCTTTAGAAATGATCGGGTACGGTCTCCATAAGAAAATGAAGGAACAAACTCTTTCACTTCTTTAATTTTGCCATAACTAACAGCCTTTTCTTCGTGTGAATCAAGTTGTTCTATATGTTTGATTATGTCAAACTTCTCGTTTGCTCCAAGCACAATATTTACACCTTGAATCTCTGCAATTTCTTCAGGTTTCAGCTGGGCATAACAACCAATAATAGCAATGTAGCTATCGGGATTAATTTTTCTCGCTTTCTTTACAAGTTGACGACATTTTTTATCTGCATTTTCTGTAACAGAACACGTATTAATAACAAAAATATCTGGAAATTCATCGAACTTAACTTTCGCATATCCCGCATCTTCAAAG
Organism: Fluviicola sp.; assembly: GCA_002734085.1. Classification (GTDB taxonomy): domain Bacteria; phylum Bacteroidota; class Bacteroidia; order Flavobacteriales_D; family Crocinitomicaceae; genus Brumimicrobium. The sequence continues at coordinate 141,925 of NVXV01000010.1, forward strand.
CTACGAGCAATGGTACTTGTCTCGGAGAAGTTCAGCTTACAGCCCAATGTATAGAATGCTACTTTTTTGTACTGATTCATATTGTGGGTGCAAAATTAAGGAAATCTAAATAAAGCCCATCAAGAACTGTCAATTTATATATTGAATAGTGCAGCAACTATTTTAAATTGTGAACGTTTATAAAGTACAACTAAATTGAGAATTATGAAAAACCTAATTTTTTATCCCACTATAGTTTTATTAGTAGCTGCTTTTGCATTGAGTTTTAATTCATGTAGAAAAAAGGCTGATACAATTGCTAAGATTACTGTTAGAGACTCTCAAAACGCATTAGTACAAAATGCTACTGTCGTTTTATATGGCACCCCTTCAGAGCCAGGTAATGCTAATGTTAGAAGAGATACACTTGCTACAAATTCTGAAGGAGTAGCAAGTTTCGATTATAATGAAGTCTATCAATTAGGTCAGGCAGGTTTAGCGGTTCTTGATATAGTTGCATATAAAGACAACCTCTATGGTGAAGGAATTATCCAAATTGAAGAAGAAACTGAAAATAGAGCCACTGTTTTTGTGCAGCCTTAATTACTTATTTAGGTTTTAACTTTTTCAACTGAATTTATGGAATAATTTTAATTTTTGCATCTCCATGAAAAAGGAAAGTCATGGAAAAGTTAATTTTATTGCTTGTTACGGTGTTAACTTCAATGTTATCAATAGCACAGCATTCGGGAAGTTTATTATTAAAATGTAAAGAAAAAAGCAGCCTTAAAGCGATTCAAGGTTTAACTATTGAAGTCTTTCAAGACTCATTGTGTTGGGAGGGAGAAACTCAATTAGATGGAAGTGTTCAATTCAATAACCTCAAGCCCGGCATAGCTAAAGTTAACTTCGTTTTTAAAAAGCATTTCGAAGAGCAAGAAGTTTTTATTCAGGATAAACAGTTATTTCAATATACAGTTCTTCTCGACTCTGCTAAGCTCAAGTTAAAACATCTGAGAGCAGAAGAATATGAAGAATCAATCGATGGCCGAGCAGGAAATCAAACATCGAATGATCAATATGATATTCCAGTTCAAAATTTAGGAGGAATTAGTGTTTCATCTCAGCAAATAGAAGAAGTACAAATAGTTGCTTATAAAGTTCCACTGATTTATATGGATAGAGGGTCTCAAGCTCAAACAATTACTAGAGAAGATATAAGTCGTATGCCTGTAAGGTCGGCACATGGAATTGCTTCAACAGTTGGGGGAGTAAATTCAAACGAGTCAAATGATGCACTTAACATTAGAGGAGCTCGACAAGATGCAAACTACTATTATATAGATGGTGTGAAAGTGAGAGGTTCTTCACGTGTACCTAAATCATATATGGGAAAGGTAACCGTTTATAGTGGATCAATTCCTGCAAATTATGGTGATGTAACAGGAGGCATTATTAGTATTGAGTCGAAACCTATTCCAATGGCTCGCATTCCAAAGCGTACAATCCATACGACTAATACACAGACAAACACGTATAGTTATGAAGAAGTAGAAACATACAATTATGATAATTTCCTTCCTATCTATGAAAATAACTTTCTTTCTCCTTTAATGCATCCTCATGCTACATTTGGGCTAGATGTTGATCAGGCAGCTTGGCAATATTTAAAATACAATGTTGAAGTAGGAGGAACAATCCAAAGAGATGCTGTAAAGCTTGAAGAAATGATCAATGCGTTTCAACACAAGGATGTATCCGTTCCTGAAAATGAATTATTCAATGTTGATATAACTCGTTCTAACTGTAGTTGGAATAAAGATAATGAGCTTGTTTCTGTTCATTTAAAAGCAAAAGATCTTCCTAAAACAAATGTAAGAAAAGCTCATAATTTTGTATTTTTAATTGATGTATCTGGCTCTATGGGGTCGTCCAATCGACTACCATTGATTATTAAGGGCCTGAGAAATTTCGTTAAAAGTTTACAGCCAGAAGATCGAATTTCAATTGTTACTTATTCGGGTTATACTGGAGTTGTCTTGCCATCTACAAGCTGTGAAGACAAAAATAAAATTATGGATGCCTTGTCGTCATTGCAATCTGGAGGTAGTACCAATGGTATTGGTGGAATAATGGAAGCCTATCGTCAAGCAGAATCTAATTTTGATATCAAATACAATAATCGAATTATTCTTGCTACTGATGGAGATTTTAATGTAGGAATCAATAGCCCTGGTGATTTAGAAAATTATATAAGTAAAAAGCGAGGACAAGGTATTTATTTGACTGCTCTAGGATTTGGAATGGGAAACTATAAGAATAGCACACTTGAGACTTTAGCGAAGAGAGGAGATGGGAATCATTTCTATATTCACTCTTTAAATGATATGGATCATGTATTAAGTAATGTTGGGAACCTAATTAATTTAGCGAGAGATGTAAAGTTAAATGTAGAATTTAATCCGCGACTCGTTTCAAATTATCGTTTGATTGGGTATGAAAACCGTTTAATGAAGCCGAAAGATTTTGCTGACGACACTAAAGATGGAGGAGAATTAGGTTACGGTCATTATGTTACTGCAGTATTTGAAGTGGAGAAAGGAAAATCAACTGCAGTTGAAAGCGAATTTGTAAAACAGAGGTCCAAACTTGGTAAATCAGATTTGGCTTATGTAAAGCTACGCTATAAGCCACTTGATGACTCCGTGAGTGTGCAAAGAGATTATACATTATTAGAGGATACACCTATAGAAGARAATAAATTGCTAAACCTGATAATTGCTTTAGGCTTGGAACTAAGAGATTCGGCGTTTAAAGGTGATATGTCAAAAGAAGCCTTGTTAGAGCTTGCTAGGAGTTATAAGACAACATCAGAAGAGGAAGTAGAATTAAAAAGCTTAATTTTTAAACTTGTTAGTGAAGAAAAATAGAACCCGCAATCCTTAGTGAATTCAAGTCGGATGATTATATCAAGACGAAGGGTTCTTTGATAACGATATTGGATTATGAGTCGTTGCGAGATTACCGTTATTAGTATAGTCATATATATAAGGTATAGGAGATCAAAAAAACATCAAAAAAAACTTTGAATCTAACGAGTGGGTTCATAGTAAGTTAAGGGGTTTTGGTGGAAATAAATAAAAAAACTTTCCAAAAGTACTTGTGAAAGTAAAAAAGCGCTGTATCTTTGCACCCCGCAAACGAGCGAGGCTTATCATGCAAACAACGGTTAAAATGGTAAGAATAAAAAAAGATTAAAAAAACTTTAATTTTTGCTTGCGAGTTAAAAAAAGGGCTTTATCTTTGCGCCCCGCTAACGAGCGATGGATAACTAAGAGAAGCAAAAAATATTTAATTTTTTTTCAAATAAAAGCTTGCGGGTTAAAATTAATTACTAATTTTGCCCTCCCCAAACTAACGAGTTCGGGGTTTAATTTCAAGAGTAGATGGGTTATTGATTTAACGCTTTACAACAAGAAAGTTCTTTGATAGATTGAGAAATAAGGAAACAGCGTAAATAAACGAATTAAGAGTCACAACAAAAATTCAATGTCTTTATACAACGGAGAGTTTGATCCTGGCTCAGGATGAACGCTAGCGGCAGGCCTAACACATGCAAGTCGAGGGGCAGCATAGATTGCTTGCAATCTGATGGCGACCGGCGCACGGGTGAGTAACGCGTATGCAACCTGCCTTCTACAGGAGGATAGCCCCCGGAAACGGGGATTAATACTCCATAGTATTGCGTCAACACAAGTTGATGTTCTTAAAGCTTCGGCGGTAGAAGATGGGCATGCGTCCTATTAGCTTGTTGGTAAGGTAACGGCTTACCAAGGCATCGATAGGTAGGGGGCCTGAGAGGGTGGCCCCCCACACTGGTACTGAGACACGGACCAGACTCCTACGGGAGGCAGCAGTGAGGAATATTGGTCAATGGAGGCAACTCTGAACCAGCCATGCCGCGTGCAGGAAGAATGCCCTATGGGTTGTAAACTGCTTTTATTTAGGAAGAATCCCCAGTACGTGTACTGGGTTGACGGTACTAAACGAATAAGGACCGGCTAACTCCGTGCCAGCAGCCGCGGTAATACGGAGGGTCCAAGCGTTATCCGGAATCATTGGGTTTAAAGGGTCCGCAGGCGGACTAGTAAGTCAGTGGTGAAATCTCTCAGCTTAACTGGGAAACTGCCATTGATACTGTTAGTCTTGAATTCGGTCGAAGTGGGCGGAATGTGTCATGTAGCGGTGAAATGCATAGATATGACACAGAACACCGATAGCGAAGGCAGCTCACTAGGCCTGAATTGACGCTCAGGGACGAAAGCGTGGGGAGCGAACAGGATTAGATACCCTGGTAGTCCACGCCGTAAACGATCATTACTCGATATCAGCGATATACAGTTGGTGTCTAAGCGAAAGTGATAAGTAATGCACCTGGGGAGTACGATCGCAAGGTTGAAACTCAAAGGAATTGACGGGGGCCCGCACAAGCGGTGGAGCATGTGGTTTAATTCGATGATACGCGAGGAACCTTACCAGGGCTTAAATGCAGAACGACAGGTTGGGAAACCAACTCTTCTTCGGACGGACTGCAAGGTGCTGCATGGTTGTCGTCAGCTCGTGCTGTGAAGTGTCGGGTTAAGTCCCTTAACGAGCGCAACCCCTATCCTTAGTTGCTAGCAGGTAATGCTGAGGACTCTAAGGAAACTGCCGGTGCAAACCGTGAGGAAGGTGGGGATGACGTCAAATCATCACGGCCCTTATGTCCTGGGCTACACACGTGCTACAATGGCGAGTACAAAGGGCAGCCACTCCGCAAGGAGGCGCTAATCTCTAAAACTCGTCCCAGTTCGGATTGAGGTCTGCAACTCGACCTCATGAAGTTGGAATCGCTAGTAATCGCGCATCAGCCATGGCGCGGTGAATACGTTCCCGGGCCTTGTACACACCGCCCGTCAAGCGATGGAAGCCGGGGGTGCCTGAAGTCGGTGACCGCAAGGAGCTGCCTAAGGTAAAACTGGTGACTGGCGCTAAGTCGTAACAAGGTAGCCGTACCGGAAGGTGCGGCTGGAACACCTCCTTTTTAGAGCAAACTTGTTGCTTAAGATAATACTAATTCCGCTACTTCAATTTTTTATTTTCCCAAACAAGCTCAGTATTGGGCCTTACCTCTGAGCAGAGGTTGTCTATAATTTAGTCCCGTAGCTCAGCTGGTTAGAGCGCTACACTGATAATGTAGAGGTCCGCAGTTCAAGTCTGCGCGGGACTACATTTTTTGATAAAAAGTTATCGTTAAAAGTTAATTATTAACCAATAACAAATAACTACAAACAAAGCTTGTTGCGGGGAATTAGCTCAGTTGGCTAGAGCATCTGGTTTGCAACCAGAAGGTCATCGGTTCGAATCCGATATTCTCCACAAATCAATTAGCAAATTAGCTAATTGGTAAAGTTCTTTGACATTCTGAAAGAAATTACTACGAGCAATATAAGCATAAAAACTACAATTTCAAGTTTTTAAAAGCAAAAGAAGGGCGCATGGCGGATGCCTTGGCTCTCAGAGGCGATGAAGGACGTGACAAGCTGCGATAAGCTGCGGAGAGGTGCAAATAACTCGCGACCCGCAGATTTCCGAATGGGGCAACCCTCCTGTTTGAAGAACAGGAATCCCGACTTGTCGGGAAGTCAACCCGGTGAACTGAAACATCTAAGTAACCGGAGGAAAAGAAAACAATAGTGATTCCCTAAGTAGTGGCGAGCGAACGGGGAACAGCCCAAACCACATTTGTTTCGGCATTTGTGGGGTTGTAGGACTGCAATATGGACTTTGAATGAATAGCAGAACATTTCTGGAAAGTTAGGCCACAGCAGGTGATAGCCCTGTATGCGAAATTCATTCAATACCTAGCAGTATCCTGAGTAGGGCGGGGCACGTGAAACCCTGTCTGAATCTGCCGGGACCATCCGGTAAGGCTAAATACTCCTGAGAGACCGATAGTGAACAAGTACCGTGAGGGAAAGGTGAAAAGTACCCCGAACAGGGGAGTGAAATAGTACCTGAAACCGTGTGCCTACAAGCGGTAGGAGTCCCGATTTATCGGGATGACTGCGTGCCTTTTGCATAATGAGCCTACGAGTTGCTCCTCACTGGCAAGGTTAATCCCGATAATCGGGAGCAGCCGAAGCGAAAGCAAGTCTGAATAGGGCGAATAGTCAGTGGGGGCAGACGCGAAACTTGGTGATCTACCCATGGCCAGGTTGAAGTCCCGGTAACACGGGATGGAGGACCGAACCAGTACACGTTGAAAAGTGTTTGGATGAGCTGTGGGTAGGGGTGAAAGGCCAATCAAACCAAGAAATAGCTCGTACTCCCCGAAATGCATTTAGGTGCAGCGTTGAGTTTATAGTTATAGAGGTAGAGCTACCGATTGGGCTAGGGGGCTTCACCGCCTACCAAACCCTGACGAACTCCGAATACTATAACTTTTGCTCAGCAGTGAGGGCGCGGGTGCTAAGGTCCGTGTCCGAGAGGGAAAGAACCCAGATCATCAGCTAAGGTCCCAAAATGTATACTAAGTTGACCTAACGTGGTCCGACTGCTTTGACAGCTAGGATGTTGGCTTGGAAGCAGCCACTCATTTAAAGAGTGCGTAACAGCTCACTAGTCGAGCGGTTGGGCGTGGATAATAATCGGGCATTAAGTATACTACCGAAGCTATGAGCCCCCGATTTATCGGGGACGGTAGGGGAGCATTCCAGTAACATTGAAGAAAAATCGTAAGGTTTTTTGGAGTGACTGGAAAAGAAAATGTAGGCATAAGTAACGATAAAGCGGGCGAGAAACCCGCTCACCGATAGACTAAGGTTTCCGGATCAACGCTAATCGGATCCGGGTTAGTCGGGACCTAAGGTAAACCCGAAAGGGGCAACCGATGGACAACAGGTTAATATTCCTGTACCGGCTTTAACTGCGATGGGGTGACGAAGTAGTGAAAGACCTGCGTGCTGACGGAATAGCACGTTAAAGGGTGTAGGTATATGGATGGTAGGAAAATCCGCCAACCGTGCCGAACCTCATAGTACCACAACGCTTCGGCCGAGTGGATATGGTCCTAAACAAACTTCCAAGAAAAACCTCTAAGCTTCAGGTTAAAGCCGCCCGTACCCTAAACCGACACAGGTAGTCAAGGAGAGAATCCTAAGGTGCTCGAGTGAATCGTGGCTAAGGAACTAGGCAAAATAGTCCTGTAACTTCGGGAAAAAGGACGCCTACTTCGGTAGGCCGCAGTGACCAGACCCAGGCGACTGTTTAGCAAAAACACAGGGCTCTGCTAAATCGAAAGATGATGTATAGGGCCTGACACCTGCCCGGTGCCGGAAGGTTAAGAGGAGATGTTATCCTTCGGGAGAAGCATTGAATTGAAGCCCCGGTAAACGGCGGCCGTAACTATAACGGTCCTAAGGTAGCGAAATTCCTTGTCGGGTAAGTTCCGACCTGCACGAATG
>NVXV01000011.1 GCA_002734085.1 Fluviicola sp.
TGCTATAAACTAAATCGCAGGTACTTTGGTGAGAAGGTTTTCGATAGATTAACGTTAGCCGTTGCTAAATCCTACTGGTAACATTTGGGGGAATCAATAAAATAATAAGTACTTACAATTGCAGTTCTTCGTTCCATAGGATTTTTGGAATTTGCTAAAATGTATAAATCTTTTTTGTCCTTGTCGTGTAAATATCCTCCAACTACATAAGGTGCTGCTCTATCTACCAAACCCCAATTATCAATCCATTTGTGATTGTCTATATAAGCTCGATATATTTCTTTTTTTTCTTCTTGTGTAGATTTTTTATTTCGGGCTTTCCAATCTAATATTGAGATAGCTCCGAGTCGATGATTTTCATCTTTTAACAATTTTATAACTTCAAATACAGAAATTTGCTGATATTCTTTTGCCAACGAAAATATCTCCCTTTTCGGAATTTCTCCAGAATAACCTTGTCCGATTATTTTTAAAGTTTCAATAAATTCTTTTGCGGTCATTATTTTTTCTGATTGAAAGTCTCATTTTTCAATTAAGTTCGATTTTTTGTTAAATGTTGCGCAACGTTAAAGTATATGAAGCGTAGCATCTCGAAAGATGCTATGATTTCATATACAGTGTTAGCATCTTTTTTTATTCTTTAATTAATACTTTCGAAATGTTTACCCTGTCATACCAATGTTGAAACACTGTAATTGTGTCAATTGGTGACTCATTAACATAATAACCTAAAGTACTTGTAACATATATTTTATTAGCTGAGAGACTGTCGATTTTTGAATTTTGAAGACGAGTTGATAGCAGATTGTTAGTATCCACTCGAATCAAGTATTGCTTATTGAACCAATTGTTAAATCCATCATCTTCTCTATGTTCGTAGAATTTCATTGTTTGACCTATCACATTAATTTCAAGTGTATCAATTACTCGACCTCGAGATGATAATTCTCCAAAGTCTATGTGGCAATACTTCCCAATGAGTGTGCTATCAAGATTATTCGACTCATAGTATCTAATATCTGAACCATCCTGTGCCATCAGGCTCGTCAGACACAATAGTCCAATTACAGTTAATAAAAAATTTCTTCTCATACAATTCTGATTGATGCTAACTCATTTATAATAAGACAAAAGGTGTATATATCCGAATACAGGTTGTGGATATATGCACCTTTTTCTGCTTTTGGATAATCAAATATAACCAATCTAAACGTATAAAATCTATCCTTTAGATTTTTTCCAATCGACCACTTCATTTAACTTTTCACCACCTTTAATACCAAAGTCGAGTGTGCGAATTGGGAATGGGATAGTGATATCATTTTCGTCAAAGGCTTTTTTGATGGCAATAATCGCTTCGCTTTGCGAGTCTTTATAGGTAAATTGACTCTTGAATTCTACCCAAATACGTACAGTGAAATTGATGGAGCTATCTCCAAATTCTTCATATACAAAAGTGATTTCATCCTCAGTTCTTCGAGGAACTGACTTTACAGCTTCCAACGTCAATTTTCGCACTTTTTCAAGATCATCTCCATAAGACACGCCTACACCAAGGTCTATTCGCTTTTTACCATTAAAAGAGTCGTTAATTAACGCATTCTGAAACACTTCCTTATTTGGAATAATTATCTGCTGGCCTTGAAAAGATGTGAGTTCAGTTGTACGAATGTTGATTTTTTTAACAATTCCCTCATGATTTAATGTCTCAATAACATCCCCCACTTTAAATGGTCTCCGCGCTGCCATGAGGATACCAGATATGAAATTCGCAGCAATATCCTGAAAAGCAAAACCAAGTGCTAAACCTATAATACCTGCACCAGCTAGGAGAGAAGTAACCGTTTTCTGGAGGTTTAATACACTTAATGCGACGAAAGTACCGATGATTATTATCGCAATGTAAATCGTTTTGGAGATAATATTATTGAGCGCAGGGTTGTCGATCGTTTTATTTAATATTCTATTGAGTAGTCTGACGCTAAATTTTGCAATCACTACAAACACAAAAAAAGCGAGCAAAGCCAATATAAAGTTCGGAAGCATGCTCACGAAATTCTCAGACCAAGAAATCACCTTGTTTACAACAATGTCATAATATTTTGATATATCCATATTCTAAAGTTATTGTATTACATATATTTAACCAATAAAATAAGAAAATTGTTTAATTCCAAGGCAATAATTCTGTATTTTTTAAATGAAGCTGGCTCTTTCCTTTTGAATGTTGAATGGTTCTTATGATTTGATTTATGTATTCTTTTTTGGAGTTTCGGTCCATGTGTAAACCGACAATTTGGCGCACTGGAATGTGATTTGGAATTGACTTGAAGTCCTTTTTTGGCAATGAAAGATATTTTAAAAAGTTTTCGGGAACTAATGTATATCCACCTTCTTGTTCAACCATTTTTAGTAAAATATTTAAACTACCTCCTTCATAGCTCCATTCGTCTTTGGGTACTTCACTTAAATTGCAGAAGTTAATCATTTGGGTTCTCAGGCAATTCCCTTGACTTAATAACCATGGTTTTTCATGTTCTAATTGTTCGACTGAAATTGAACTGTCCTTAATTTTTGGAGCGTAGATTAATATTTCTTCATTGAATAAAACTTGATGCTTAAACTTCAGATCTGTAACTGGTCCTGCCATAATTCCAAGGTCGACAGATTTTGATTCTAATGCCTCTATAATTTGTTCAGATTTAAGCTCTTTTATTTCGAGTCGAACATTCCCAATTTCTTTTTGCCACTCTGCGTATAATTCAGGAACCAGATAGCCGGCGATAGTCGGGATGATTCCAATTCTTATTTCTGCTTTATAAGTACCCTCAATTTTTTGAAGCGTTGTTGATAACGCTTCATAGTTATCATTGATTTGTTGAAGATATGGATATATCTGTTCTCCAAATGGAGTGAGCGAAATAGGATTTGTATCGCGATCTATGATTTTGTGACCCAGAGTTTCTTCCGCTTTCTTCACTTGCATAGATAGAGTAGGTTGGGTGACGTAACAAGCATTCGACGCTTTTTGAAAGTTTTTATATTCTAGCAACGCCAAAATGTATTGAATTTGAGCATTTGATAACATATATAGATTTTTTCTATAAAAATATAAAATATATTGATTAAAACTATACAAGTGAAGTCAGTACATTTGTAATGACTTTAAAACAATTTGAATTTGTAGTTATGGTTAAACAAAAATTAACATGATTTTAGCCACCTATAAAGGACAAAATAGTATATTTAAGGATCAAAATTAATAACCAATAAAAACAAACAAAAATGGCAATTACAGTAGGAAAAAAGTTCCCAAGTATTGAAGTAGATGCAATGAACGAAATGGGTGATACATTTAAGCTGAATGTATTGGAAGAAGCAATCAATAAAAAGAAAAAAGTTATTCTTTTCTGGTATCCAAAAGATTTCACATTCGTGTGTCCAACAGAGCTACATGCATTTCAATCAGCGTTGAAAGAATTCGAAGATAGAAACACAATTGTAATCGGAGCTTCTTGTGATACTCCAGAAGTACATTTTGCATGGTTGAACACACCAAAAGATGAAGGAGGAATACAAGGTGTTACTTACCCAATTTTGGCTGATTCTAACAGAAACTTAGCAAACATGCTTCGTATTTTGGATATTCAATCTGAATCTTATAATGAAGAAACAGACTCTTTCATTTATGAAGGAGACAATGTAACGTATAGAGCAACATACTTAATTGACGAGGATGGCAAAGTATTTCACGAAGGTGTAAATCACATGCCAGTTGGTAGAAATGTAAATGAATTTTTACGTTTAATCGATGCTTATACACATGTTCAGGAAAAAGGTGAAGTTTGTCCAGCGAACTGGGAAGAAGGCAAAACGGCAATGAATGCAGATCGCGAAGGTGTCGCTGATTATTTAAAATCGAATTAATATGGCATTTGAAGAGTTAAATTCAGATACTTTGCAAGATGCAGTGGAGAATAATGAAACTGTTCTCGTACAATTTTCAGCGGGATGGTGTGGTAACTGCAGAATCATGAAGCCAAAGTTTAAGAAGTTCTCTGAAGAACATGAAAATGTAAAGTTCATTGTGATTGATGCAGAAAAAAATCCAGAATCAAGAAAGCTTGCTAAAGTTGATAATTTACCAACATTTGCAGCTTTTAAAAATGGAGAACTTCTAAACCAAACACAAACAAATAAAACAGAAGTACTAAAATCTTTTATCGATGAGACTACCAGTAATTAAGCATCTATCAAATTTCATTGAAGAAAACGACGAAGACTTCGTAGTTGAAACCATTGAAACGCTTGAAAACCTATCTGAATTATCTTCATTAAAAGATGAGGAGCTTGATGTGATTGGAGAGTTGATCTCCAACATGTACGGAGCGGTAGAGGTGAATAAGATGGTTCGTGATGAAGGAATGTCTCAAAAAGACGCCTTAAAGAAATTCATGGATAGGGTACTTGGTTCTATAGATAAATAGAATAGTGTTCAATTAAATATGTGATGGCTATCTCTTTTGAGGTAGCCATTTTTTTATGCATTATCCTGAGATTTAAGAAATTAAATTTTAAGATTTCTTTCTTTTTTCAAAAAATAGTTCGAAATTGCATGACATAACTATAAAATTAACACAAAAACTATGAAGAAACTTATACTTACTGTAGCCTCATTTGTTGTGGGTGCATACATGTACGGACAACAAGTGAATCCAGATTATTTAGATGGAGCAATTTGGATAAAAGTCAAAAACAATGTACCACAATATGGAGAAGCTAATTTAAATGGTGAAACTCAAACAAGTGGTTACGACTTGTCAAAGTTTTCCTTTGCGGATGTCATATCAAGATATGGAGTAAAGGTATTTTACCAACCTTTTAAGAATATTAAGGATCAACGTTTGAATGGTGTTTTAAGATTAGAAATCAATGATATTTATAAAGTTGATGAGCTGATTAAAACGCTTAATAAAAACGAACAAGTTGAATACGCCGAACGCATTCCATTATTAAAGAGTACATTAACTCCTAATGATCCTAATTACAATAGTTCAACACAGTGGAGTTTGTTTCAAATAAATGCTGCTCAGGCATGGGATTTTTCTACGGGAAGTTCAAATATTAAAGTAGCTATTGTAGATGATGCTGTCGAAATAACGCATGATGATTTATCTGGAGTTACTTGGACAAACCCCGGTGAAATAGCAAATAATGGAATAGATGACGATAACAATGGGTATATCGATGATGTAAACGGTTATGATGTTGCAAACGACGATAACGATCCAAATCCAGATTCACCTATTTCCAGCTTTGATCACGGAACACACGTAGCTGGAATTGCTGGTGCTTCTTCAAATAACAATACAGGTGTCGCTTCAATTGGGCACAATGTATCTATAATTCCTGTGAAGTCAACGTATTCGGCTTCTGCGGTAACTCATGGTTATGAAGGGATCATTTATGCAGTTTCTGTAGGTGCAGATGTAATTAATATGTCTTGGGGTGGAAGTGGATCTTCAACAACTGCTCAGAATATTATTACTTATGCGAACGATGAAGGTTCATTATTAATTGCGGCTGCAGGAAACGATAATGTTTCGAGTATTTTTTATCCTGCAGGTTATTCAGAAGTAATGGCAGTAGCTTCAACTACTTTTGGTGATAGTAAGTCTTCTTTTTCGAATTACGGAACTTGGATTGATATTTCAGCACCTGGAAGTGCGATTTATTCAACAATTCCTGGAAATAGTTATGGAACAAAACAGGGTACATCAATGGCAAGTCCTTTGGTTGCTGGAATGGCAGGTTTAATGCTTTCATTAAATCCAAGTTTGTCACCTGATGATATTAAGGCTTGTATCTTGTCAAGTGCGGATGATATTGATGGAGCAAATCCTGGATTTATAGGTGAACTTGGTGCTGGAAGAATAAATGCACAGGAAGCAATGAACTGTATCAGTACAACGTTAAACTGGGCTCCAGAAGCTAATTTCACTGCTAACTTAGTAACGATACTTGAAGGACAAACAATAGATTTTACAGATCTCTCTATTTACAATCCTACAACATGGGATTGGACGTTTAATGGAGGAACACCAAACTCGTTTAGTGGACAGTCACCGCCGTCAATTACCTATAATACAGCAGGAACATATCCAGTTTCACTAACTGTTACAAATGCAAACGGTACAGACACTGAGACAAAAACGGCTTATATAACAGTTAACGACCTCACGGGGTGTGATACCATTACAAATACAGTTCCTGCCGACCAGAATTTTATTTGGACTTGGGGAGCACCTAATGGTTATATTTTAGGTCATAATTATCTTGAACAACAATATGTTGCCGAGAAGTTTACGAGTGTTGGACCAACGAGTGTAATGGGGGCAGATTTTAATTTTGTAGTAGGTAAAACAACTGATCCAAATAGAACAATTTCTATTAAAGTATGGGAAAGTGCAGGAGCACAACCTGGAACAGAGGTGTACTCTCAAGATGTTTTATTTCAAGATATTGCTGATAATATAACTCAGTCTGGGTTTTTTCAAACAAGAGTTACGTTCGATTTACCTGTGACAGTTAGCACAAATGATTTTTATATCGGCTATGAGACAATAAACTTGCCAGGAGATACCGTTGCGTGTGCTGCTACAGATGATTTAACACCAGACGGAACGCGACCCAATTCAGTTTGGTATTATGTAAATCCTTCTACAAACCCACAAGGGTTACCGACAGGTTGGCAAGAAGTATCGAATATTGGGGCACTAGAATTATCGATGCATGTTTACCCATGGATCACAGACCTTCCTCCAACTGCAATTATTAACCCTAGCCCAACAACTGTATGTGAAGGAGAGTTCATCACTTTCGACGCTTCTTCCTCGCCAAATATATCAAGTTGGGAATGGGCCATTAATGGAACAAATACACCTTATCCAACGGCAGTTGATCCTCAAGTAACAATGAATTCAAGTGGTACACATACTGCATATTTACTTGTGGAAAATAGTTGTGGATTCTATCATATAGATAGCGTAGATGTTACAGTAAATCCTTCACCCAATGTAACCGTAGTTGGTACGACAGATACAATCTGTCCAGGTGGTTCTATGGATTTTACCGCTTCAGGAGCAGCTAGTTATGTATGGACTCCAGCGGGAAGCTTGTCATGTGGAAACTGTGCTACTCCAACAGCAACACCAGCGACAACTACAACTTATACTGTGACAGGTACATCAGGCGCATGTTCTAGTGAGGCTTATTACTCAGTCGTTGTAGATGATCAAACTCCGATGGCAGATTTCATTTTGAGTTCAGATACTATTTGTGAAGGAGAAACTCTTTCAGTAAATGGCGCTGTTTCTAATGGGGGAAGTACATTTGACTGGACCTTTTTAGGAGGCACACCAGCAACTGGTGTTGGATCAATATCAAATACGGTTTATAGTACTGCTGGAATATATACAATTGATTTAGATATTGAGAACACTTGTGGACTTACAGATGCAACTTCTAAAGATGTTGTTGTGGTTCCTGCATCAGTTTGTGCAAGTGGGTTAAATCCTGAAAGTGCAGAAAACTGGAAAGTCTTTTACGGAGATCTCGATCAGAATGTAAATGTTTTCAAAGCAACTCAAGGTAAGGCGAAAGCATACATTACAAATGTTTCCGGTCAAATTGTAGTTGATGTTAGTACAATTGATTCAGGAAATAATGTGATAGGAGTACAGCACTTGAATAGAGGGGTTTACTTTGTAGTAATCGAAGAACAAGGTGTGACAAACCTATATAAGTTTGTAAAATAATAGTATTCTAAATAATAAATGAGCGGAATTGTTTTTAAGGCAATTCCGCTTTTTTATTTTAATCGATTTAATATTGGTGCTCGAAATTTTATAATGAAACTATGACTTAATAAAGACTTATTAAAGATTTAACTTTATTATATTTGTATTCTAGATTTATTCTTGCTATATTGCATATGAACCATAAATTTACGAGTTATCAAATTAATAGGAACAGTAAGAAAAAGTAGGTTTGAGAACAGATATCATCCAAATATGGGTAGATTATGTACTCAAGTTACGCGTATTCAAAGACATTTCTTGGGTATTCCTTATAAGACTTTGCATAAGTACCGTGAAACGTACAGTGGTGAAGTTAAAGATTGTGAGGATTGCAAGATATCTAGAGTTGAGAAATAATCTCAACCAATCGAATCAATAAAAGGTCAAGCGCATTTGAAATCATTTCGCTTGACCTTTTTTTATGCATAATTTTTATACAAACATCATATTGTTGATTAAACGGTTTAAAAAATGTATTCAACGGAGTGCAGTCATTTCAAAAAAATTGTAGATTTGTAGAGATAAGAAAAATTAATCAAAGTTTGAAAAATGAATAACCAAATTTCTGTTATTATAAAACGGTATTTGATTGCCTCTGTTATTGCCTTAGCAGGTTTAATAATGATTATTTTAGGCTTACAATCAAATCAAGATACACTATTTGTTGTTGCTGCAATTAACTTGTTTGTAGGAGGAGTTCTTGCAGTATTGTTTAGTGCAGGTATATTAAATCGTGTTTTTGTCTTTGTTATTGGGGCAGTATGTATCATTGTAACTGCTTTCGTAGGATATCAATCTTATGAAGCTGTTCAATCGACCATTGCACATAATAAGGCGAGAAAGGTTTCAGAGCAACTCGTTCAATATAATCTTACTCAAGTGAGAGATATACAGAGAGCTTATAAATCGAAACATGGTGTTTATGCAAGTACTTGGAATGAATTGTTTGATTTCTTTAATAATGGAAAAATTGAAATTATTGAATCGTCTGGTTCTGTTCCACAAGACAAAATTAACCGAAAAGAGTTAAAGGCGCTTTATGATGATAACCGTGCTATCGATAAAAATATGACAGAAAGAGAAGCTGCTTTGCTGGCTGAGATGGGGAATCCTGGAGAGAGACCGGAGCTTGAAGGTTTTAAGCGTGATACTGTTATGGTTTCCTATAAAGATGAGTACTTGAATTCAATATCTCGAATCAAATTAAGAAATTCACTAGGACTAGGTGCTTTTAATGTTGAAGACTTAAAATATATTCCTATGACAGACCCAAAGGAAGAGTGGACGCTTGAGACGTTGGATAGTTTTGTTTACTTAAATGATACGATTCCAACAATCCATGTATATGGAAAAGAACCAATTCCTAGATTTGAGGGTGGTGAAAGAGAAATTGTTGGTTTTGGAAATTTAAATACTAACTCCGAGAAAGGAACTTGGGAATAGAATCATTGTGAATAACACACAACTTACTATAAATATTTCAAGAACCTCAGTACAAGTTGCTGAGGTTCTTCGTTCTTCACAAGAAGTTGTGTCTAATCATTTTATTCGATTTAAAGGCGGAAGCCCAAAAAGCTATAAAGAAGAGTTGAAGTCTTTCTTTGAGAGCCTATCTTTAAAAGACGAGTACCAAGAGTACACCATGGCTTGGTGTTCGATTAAATATGCACTAGTACCAATTCGTGTATTTAATGATTCAACACCACCAAAAATAATGGAACTACTGTTTGGTGATTCCATTGAAAAAGAGGACTCTGATTTTAATCGACTTGCTGAGTTAAATATTGTTGATGTTTATGAAATTCCTGATTGGGTAAAGTCTTTTTTTATTGTAAAATTTCCTCAATTGATTTTTAAACATGAACACGCAATGACTTTAAGAGCGTTGTTTCAAGGGAGTACCTATAAATTGAAAACGATTGTCAGTGTCTTTGATGATTACATGAACGTTTCAATTATTCAAAAGAACGAGCTCAAGTTTTCTAATGCTTTTGAATATCATAATGCAGAGGATATAGTATATCACTTGATGTTTGTTGTTGAACAAAAAGGATTTAAAGAAGAAAAAGGTGAGATTCAATTCTATTTTCAGAATAAAGAGAGTCAAGAATTTGCAAATAAAGCCATAGAATTACTTAAGGAGATTCAAATGATTAATTCTCATACGATTCTTGATAGTGAAAATAGTGCTAAACTTCAGTTACTGTGCGTATAATTAGTGGTAAGTTAAAAAGCTTTAGATTCAACCCTCCCAAAGGATTTCCTTCTAGACCAACAACGGATTTTGCAAAAGAAGGTCTTTTCAATATGTTGGAAAATCAATTTTCGCTAATTGATTTAGAAATTTTAGATTTATACACAGGTACAGGTAATATTTCTTTTGAATTTGCGTCGCGAGAAGCTGGAAACATTACAAGTGTTGATAAAAATTTTAAGTGTATTAGATTTATCAAGGAGTTTTCAAAGAAACACGGGATTGATGATCACTTGAAGGCCTTTAAAGAAGATACTTTTCGATTTCTCGTCTCAAATTCAAAACAGTTCGATCTAATTTTTGCAGACCCGCCATTTGACGATGATATTCACGATAAACTTATCTCAGCTGTATTTGATAATAACACCTTGACTGAAAATGGTGTTTTTATTCTTGAACACAACAAGCATACAGATTTATCAAGCTCGGAGTATTTTGAGTCTTCTCGAAAATATGGTCATGTTGTTTTTAGTTTTTTCTCAAAAAATGCGTAATATAGCATAAACTGTTTCACTATGAGTAGAATTGCTGTTTTTCCAGGTTCTTTTGATCCTTTTACGAAAGGACACGAATGTATAATTGAAAAAGCACTCGGTTTATTTGACGAAGTTGTGATTGCTATTGGTCAAAATACATCTAAAAAATATTTGTTCCCTCTAGAAAATAGAAAGGCGCATATCAAGTCTATTTTTGAGAATAATAAAAGAGTGAGAGTAGAAGTTTTTACAGGTTTAACAGTTACATTCTGTAAAGAAATAAATGCGGATTACATCGTTCGTGGTCTCCGTGATTCTAAAGATTTTGGTTATGAAAGAAGTATTGCTCAGATGAATCATGAAATTTCTGGCATAGAAAGTGTATTCTTTATGACCGTACCGGAGTATACAGCTATTAATTCTACCATAGTCAGAGAGATCCATAAAAGTAGAGGCTCAATAGACTTATTTGTAACGAATGCTGATATACTCGTTAAATAGACAAGTAGTTTTTTCTAATATTAAATTTATTCTCATGCTCAAAATCATTTTGACAATTTTGTTATTTGGTTGCACTTCAACGCTATTTGCGAAGTCACTGAACACGATAGAAGGGTTTGCTCCATCTTACGTAGGAAAAAAAGTTGCGATATTTGAAATTGATGACTACATGTCGATGTTGACGACTAAGATAGCTACAGCAGAGGTAAAGGCTGATTCTACTTTCGAATTGAATTTTTTTAATGACAGAACGCGTAAATATAAAATTGAAATAGGTCAAAATCACTTTCATGTCTACACTCAACCAGATGGTAAGTATAAATTATATGTAAAAGAAAGTTCTCCTTATTTAGATAAAAACGCAAAGGGTATAGAAGTAGAGTTTTTCTTTATTGATCTAGATAGCGTTGACATTAATTATAAAATATTGATGTTCGAAGATGCTTCGCTCAATTTTTTAAAACGCAATTATAACCATGAAGCAAAGAACAGTACTGAATTTGTTGAACAACTTGATACATTTAAAATTGAGGTGCACAACTTTTACAAAGAGGATACAAGTACATTTTTTAAAAAATATGTTCGTTTTGCAATTGCCTCGCTAGATAACCTCGCTTTTTCAGGTGGAAGAAATAAATTTGAAAAGTATGATTTCTATATAAAACCAGAAACTGTTTGGTATCAGAATGACCGATACATGGAGTACGTTCTGAAATATTATGAGAATTATGCATCTGAAATATCGAGTGAGCTCAATGAATCTTTTTACCAAGGAGTAATTAAGAGTAGTCCAACGATGGTTATAAATGCATTAGGGGCTGATTATGCTTTAGATAATATTCGTTTGCGTGAAATGGTTATGATAAAGATGTTAAGCGATGTATTCTATACAGGTGATTATCCTCAAACAAATATCCTGACAATGCTGGACAGTATTAGTAATAATGGATTATTTGAAGAAAACCAGAAGATCGCTGCAAACATTAAATATAGACTTTTGGACTTAGTACCAGGTGCAAAAATGCCTAACTTTCGATTAGAAGTGAAAGGTGAATCTAAATCGAAGAACGATTACAAAGGTCAGCACTTGTACATTCAATTTATTAAAGAAGGCTCCAGTAAATCCGAAAATGACATAGAATTAATCCGTCCGCTTTACGATAAGTATATGAGATATACTGAAATGCTGACTATAGTAGTTACAGATGATGAAGATATTCTAAACGATCCTTCAGCGTATATAAAAAAGTATAAAATAGGCTGGGAGACAAGCTTTATTCGTTCAGATGATGAGATTTTAGGAAAACTTAATGTTAAAACCTATCCACATTATATCTTGATGGATGCTGCAGGTTATGTTGTTGCTGCACCCGCTTTATCTCCTCGGCCAAATAACGAATACGAAACCATTGAAAAAGCACTTCACGGGATTCATAAGCAACGTGAACGTATGGAAAAGTAAAAGTTTAATAAAGAAAGCGGAAAGTGGACGTACAGAGTTGAACAAATCTGAGCAGCATATTTCATCTGCTCAGATTCAATCCTTTTACTTTTTCTTATTCTTCATTTTCTCCTGTTGCGCTTTTTGCATTTGCTCTAATCGCTCCTGGAATTTTGATTTCTTCCCTTCTTTACCGCCCTTAGCTTGTTTGTTTGCTTTTCGAGTAGCCATCTTTGCCTTTAACTTTTCTTCATCCACGAAGAAGTTCTTAATCATCACCATTGTCAGAATAGAGATCAATGTGGAAATGAAGTAATAATAACTTAAGCCAGAAGCAAAGTTATTAAAGAAGAAAATCATCATAATAGGGAAGATGTACATGATTATTTTCATGTTCGGCATTCCTGGTTGAGAAGGCTGCTGCATATTACTACTGTTTAAGACAGTATAGATCATTGTTGTACCTGCCATTAATAAGGTAAACAAACTAATATGATCACCATAGAAAGGAATGTTGAACCCTAGATCAACAATAGAATCATAACTTGACAAATCTTCTGCCCATAGAAAGCTTTCTTGTCGTAATGTAAAACTACTTGGGAAAAAGCGGAATACCGCAAACAATACGGGCATTTGAATAAGCATTGGGACGCAACCTGAAAGCGGACTAGCACCAGATTCTCGGTACATGGTCATCATTTCCATTTGCTTTTTCATAGCATCATCCTTATTCGGATATTTTTTGTTCAATTCCTCAATTTCAGGCTTAAGAATTCTCATCTTCGCTGAAGATGTGTACATTTTCCATTGAATAGGAGTAAGAACTAGCTTTACGATTAGTGTCAGTAAAAATATGGCTAAACCGGTATTCAGACCATAGCTTGATAACCAATTAAAAATAGGTTGAATTGCGTAAACGTTAACCCATCTAAAAATTCCCCAACCAAGATTTATAATGTCTTCAGAATCATTTTCATAAGAAGCAAGTAAGTCATAATCATTTGGACCAAAGAACCATTTCATTTTGGCATAACCAGAACCTGTGTTTCCAATGTTTAAGTTCATTAAAGCTTCATATTGCTTGATGTGTGTAGAATCCTTTTCAGAACCCTCTTCGTAACCACTAATTTTAAAAGAAGAGCCTTCCTTTTTAAACTCATTTTCAGGCATAATAATGCTTGAGAAGTAACTCTGCTTGAAAGCAACCCACTCTACATCTAATTCAGGTGCATACTCGTCATCTGAGTATTCAGATAGATAGTCATAAGAGTCACCAACACCTTTAAAGAAAACCGTAGAGATTCTTCTTTGTTCCGAGAGAAGGCGTTCTGTTTTCAATAGTTCTGTACTCCAATCAAACTGAACGTTTTCAGGCATGACTTCACCTTCAAAGCCATTCATTTTAATTTCATAGTCTACATGATAATTTCCGTTAATGATAGAGTAGTAGTAGCTTATTTTCTGGTTGTTACCTAAATCTGTTTCAAGTAATACTTCCTGCTCATTTTGTCTCTTAATAGTAAACTTTAATTCCCCGGTTTTAATCGATTTTCCATTTTTAGGAAAAACCAATTGATTTGTAGAGCCATCAGCTTCAAATAATTGAAGGGGATCAATTTTCTGTGTACCATCATTCTTTTGAAAGTCCTCATAAGTTTGGTAATCTTTCAGATAAACACTTGAAACACCACCACCTTTTGTATTGATGAGTACTCTAAGTTTATCGTTTGCTATCTCAATTGTTTCGCCTTCAAAACTATCGTCTATTTGTGTAGGAGTATTCTCGACTGTTGGTACTTCAGCTAATACGGTATCCCTGTTTGTCAAAGTATCAATATAAACAGGTCTTCCCAATGAATCCAAAACAACTTTCCCTTGGTCATCTAATTTAGAAATAAGCGAACTTTTAGGTTCATTTTGCTCATTGTTATCAATATTCTCTTCTTTACTTTGCTCAGCTTCTAGTTTTCGCTTTTCCTCAGCACGTTTTTCAGCTAACTCAATCTTTTCCTTTTGTGCTTGAATTTCTTCTTCCGAAGGTTGGTTCATGTATGTAAAGACTGCTAAAATAACGCCGATTATACCTAAACCTACTAATGTATTTCTATCCATTTCTATTGTTTACTTTCTTATTCTTACTTCTTATTGTCCATAACTGCTTTAATAAATGCAGTAAATAAAGGATGTGGTTCGTCTACTGTACTTTTATACTCTGGATGAAACTGAACACCAACAAACCAAGGGTGATCAGGGATTTCAACTACTTCAACCAAACTAGTTTCAGGATTGATTCCAGTTGCAATCATTCCGTGTTTTTCAAAATCTTTTAAATATTCACTGTTGAATTCAAAACGGTGACGGTGACGTTCGTGAATGATTTCGCGATTATAAGCATCGTAGATTTTACTATCCGACTTTAAGTCACATTTATAGGCTCCAAGTCGCATTGTACCTCCCATATCTGAGATGTTTTTCTGTTCCTCCATTAAACTAATTACAGGTCGTTTACTTTCTGGTGAAATCTCCACAGTATGCGCATCATCCCAACCAATGACATGGCGAGCAAATTCAATTACTGCACACTGCATACCAAGACAAATACCTAAAAAGGGAATATTGTTCTCTCTAACGTATCGAACAGCAGAGATTTTTCCAGTGATACCTCTGGCACCGAATCCAGGAGCAACAAGTACTCCATCTAAGCCGCTCAGTTGTTCGTCAACATTACCTTTAGTGATTTTCTCAGAGTGTATCCATTTTACATTGACTTTACATAAATTAGCCGTTCCACCATGAATGATAGCCTCACTTATTGATTTATAAGCGTCTTTTAATTCAACATATTTCCCAACTAATCCTATAGTAATTTCAGAGGTTGGGTTCTTTAAGTTGTGTAAAAATGATTTCCAGGAATCTAAGTTAGGCACAGACTTACGAGAAAGCCCGAGTTTCTTGAGTACAATCTCATCTAACTCTTCTGATTGCATTAAAAGAGGAACATCGTAGATTGACGCTGCGTCTCTCGATTCAATTACAGCTTCAGGAACTACATTACAAAATTTAGCAATCTTTTTTCTTAGCGTTAAATCGAGTTCATGTTCCGTTCTACAACACAAGATATCGGGTTGAACCCCGTATTCAAGAAGCTGCTTAACGGCATGTTGGGTTGGTTTTGTTTTCAACTCTCCAGCTGCAGCTAAATAGGGTACAAGTGTTAAGTGAATAACGATACAATCATCTTCAAACTCCCAACGCATTTGACGAATAGCCTCAACGTATGGTAGTGATTCAATATCGCCAACTGTTCCACCAATCTCAGTAATAATAATGTCGTAATTTCCCTCTTTGCTGAGTTGCTGAATATTTTCTTTTATTTCATCAGTGATATGTGGAATCACTTGCACTGTTTTTCCTAAATAATCACCTTTTCTTTCTTTATTGATAACGGATTGGTAAATTCTTCCAGTTGTCACGTTATTCGCTTGTGAAGTACGAACATTTAAAAAGCGTTCGTAATGTCCTAAATCCAAATCTGTTTCAGCACCATCTTCCGTAACATAACACTCACCATGTTCATATGGATTCAATGTTCCCGGATCAATATTGATATAAGGATCAAGCTTTTGAATTGTTGTTGAATAGCCTCTTGCTTGTAATAGCTTTGCTAAAGAAGCAGAGATAATTCCTTTTCCTAATGAGGAAGCAACCCCACCAGTTACAAAGATGTATTTCGTTGAATTTGACATTATTATAAATGATTTGTAACTACGGGGGGCAAAGATACAACAATACCTACGTTCACGATAAGAAGTTTTGATTTTTTTTTAAGATTGTTGACTAACCCATGTAACCAGTTTGCATTTTGGATATTATTACGTATGTCACTATTAAAAAAACTATAAAATTTTTAATTCTAATGTGAGTTTTTTATGCAATTCTATTCGTATTACCCTAACACCTATGATATTTACAATTAAATAGAAATGTTGTAGAATGAATAGAAGACACTGATAATCGAATAGCTGGAGGCTCTTGGCGTGACTACGGGTATGAGGTTCGACTACAAAGTGTAAAAACTTACGAAACGGCGTCACCAATGGTAGGATTCCGACTTGTAATTACGACTGTTAAAGAATAATTATTTTTCAATAACTGTTTCCAATAATTCGCTATCAAAAATAGTTGATGGTGCAACCATAGGTTCATCCCAAGGGATGTCTTCTCCGTATCTTTGCTCCATTGTTTTTTTAACAAGTTTGCTATTAAGACTGTACTCTTTTAGAGGTTTTGGTTCTCCTAATCGTATACCTGTTGTACGTTCGTAGATTTTCCAAACTAATTCTGAGCAATAAATTTTGGAATCTGACCATTCAAATTTAATGTCATAGTCTCTTCCTTCCAGTGAGTAAAACAATTCTTCCATTTTAGTAGTGACTTCATTAGTTAGAATTGACTCTCTATTAATTAGGCGTTTTATTACGTAGTGGTGGTCGTCTCCGCGTTTAATGAATTCTTTTATTGGAGTGATTCGTACGGGTTGAACAGCTTCCGCTACCATTAATTTCCCTTCACGATTCTTTAAAAGAATTCCACAGTGACTGTATTTTGAATTTGTGGCTAACTGAATAGCACTGCTTTGTCTTGAACTTGAAGTTTGAAAAACAATGTCCCCTTCCAAAAAGGAGGTCTTACTTTTGTCCTTCCCGTCTTTTGTGATTAAAGGTTGGTTGCTAAATCCAAAAAATATCGCTATTGATAAAATAGATAAAGTTGCTAAAAGTGTGAAACGAATTTTTTTCATAATGGTGATTTTTACTAAAAGTATTAAATAGACCTAACTATTCGTAATTCTTTAAGATAATTTATGATTTAAGTTGTTGATCACAAGAGGAGTTAAAGAGGAAGAAAAAGTGAAGCTTAACTTTTGTATTTTTGTAACTTAATAATTAATCAGCGTTACAAGAGTATTACTATAATTATATGACTTTAAGAACAAAACATTTTCTAACTGCTCTCATATCGATCATTATATCATCGTTTTACTCTCAAGTAAAGCCGGGTTTTGAGTCAAATGAAGCAGTCGATTTGATTCGTATTTGTAATAGCCAGACTTTTAAGGATCTGTATGGATCAGATGACCAGATCATTCCTGATAAGACTGATTTGATTTATGCATCTACGCCCAACGTAATGGATAATATGTTTCAGGTATATAAAAATGGGAAGACTGGCATTATTCATTTTCGAGGTTCGACTTCCCATCCAAACAGTTGGATTGAAAACGTCTATTCAGCAATGATTCCAGCGAAAGGGAAGATGACAATTTACAATGAAGAAAGGGAGTATGTTTTCGCTGAAGAAGATAGTGCAGGAGTACATAGTGGATTTGTTTTGGGTGTGACAATGATGATTGAAGATGTCATTTCTCAAATTGATCGACTCAATTCGAAAGGAGTTTATGATATTCTTATTACAGGTCATAGTCAAGGTGGCGCTTTAGCAATTATGACTCATGCTTATCTTGAAAATCAAAAAGGTAAAAAGATTGAAGACAGAAATACTTTTAAGATGTATGCATTTGCCAATCCCATGGTTGGGAATACTGAGTTTGTTAATGAGTATAACAAACGTTTTGTGGAGAATGATATGGCTTTTCGGATTATTAATCCAAAAGACATAGTACCTTCCATGCCGATCACTTATCACGAAGGAAGCCTCCTTTCTGCAAATGATTTGATGTCATGGGTTACAGGTAAAAAAGAGTTCAATTATAAGGAATTAGGAATTGAATTTATTATGAGAAGTTTTAAAGGTGGGATAACATCTTATATCAATAAGTCTAATCAATTAATTGATAAAGTAATATCTAAGCAAGCGGGTGAAATAATATTTCCAGAATACTTAAATGACATACAATATGTATCGATTGGTAACCTACATGAATTAGAACCATTTGAATATCCAGAGATAGTAAAAGACTCAGTGGATATCAATCCTGACGTATTTGGTAATTATGAAAAACTGGAGAATGGTAAGTATAAACGCCAAGAACCTTCATTTTATCAGCATAAGCCATATAACTACTATGTGGCAGTCCTTAAGCGCTATTCAGAAAAGAATTACAACCGTTTGAGAAGGAAGTTTCTAGATGAAAACTTATAAGTAAGTACTTTACGCTGTCTTAAATAAAATGAAAAACCGTCTGACAATAAATGAATTATTATCAAACGGTTCTATATTTATTTAAAGTTCTATCCGTATTATCAGAAACAATGTTTCGAATTACTTTAATACGTTGACATGACCTAGATGTGTTTGTCTTTCATCCGTATTAACTGTTTTAAATTCAATTTTCCAAACATACGTTCCATCTCTTACGATTCTGTCATTTTCAACACTGTAAGTTCCATCCCAACCAATAGAGGCATCATAAGATTCAAAAACTACTTCTCCCCAACGATTAAAAATCATTAAATGAAAATCAAATGGATCAAACCCTGATGTGAAAATCGGTTGAAATACTTCATTGAAATCGTCATTGTCTGGAGTGAATGTATTTGGAACATAAAATATGATGTCCTCAATTACAGTT
Source organism: Fluviicola sp. (assembly GCA_002734085.1). Taxonomy (GTDB): domain Bacteria; phylum Bacteroidota; class Bacteroidia; order Flavobacteriales_D; family Crocinitomicaceae; genus Brumimicrobium. The sequence goes on from NVXV01000011.1 coordinate 19,124, forward strand.
ACAACAGCTCGAGCGGTATCTGTACAACCTGCTGGGCTATATGCTATTAATTGAATTTCATACTCACCAGCTTGATCTGCAGGGTAGGTATGATTCGGATTCGTTACTGTAGATGTAGTTCCATCTCCAAAACTCCAGTGATAATCATTTGCTCCTAATGAACCATTTGAAAAGAAAACATTAGGGTCAATTGAAGATATTTCAAATGGGTTTGGAGTAAACATTGCCACAGGGTCATTGTCGATGCATATATAGTCATTGTAGGTTGTTGAGGCGATACATCCGTTGGCAGTTTCAACTTCAAGAGTAACATCATAGCATCCTGGATTGTTAAACGTATAGCTAACATTATTACAACCTTGTAAAACAGTTCCATTACTTAAATACCAAGTACAATTTGTACCATTGAAATTAGAAGTGTTCGTAAATGTAGTAGTTAATGGAGCACAGCCTTCTTTATTATCGGCATCAAAGCTAACATCACCTGTTGTTTCTACATTTACAGTCACATCATCTTGTCCTGTACAACCGTGAATAGTTGTTCCAACAACAGTATAGGTCGTTGTTTGGTTAATAATAAAACTTATACCATCTGTAACACCATTATCCCATACATAATTATCAGCACCTGAACCAGTTAGAATAACAGATTCATTTTCACAAACTGTAATGTCATTTCCGGCAATAACGGTAGGATTTGGGTGAACAGTTACATTCACCTGATCCGTTGATAAACATCCAGCATTATCTGCTGTTACTGTGTAAACTTGAGAACCAACACCTGGAATAAACGAAACACCATCAGTTACATTGTTGTCCCAGGAGATAATAGCACCATCGGGATTATCAGCAGTTAAAACAACATCAGTGCCCTCACAAACCTCTTGATCTGGACCTGCATCAACGATAGGTGCGTCAACATCATTTAATTGAATAACATCAGGAACTGTTCCGATACACCCATCTAACTCAATTTCGAAATCAGTAAATGTTCCAGTACTCAAGTTTCCAATTATAAACTCACCATTCGCGTCAGTTAGAATATTTTGAGGACCAATTTGATTTCCATTTTCAGTGTATGTCAAGTTGTAATTAATATTTGGGTCTAAACCACTAATAGTAATCGTTCCGTCTGATAAACCACATTCTGAAGGTTCAACTCCCACTACATTAAAAATAGGTAATGGTAATATCGTAATATCATATGTTGAAGAAGCAAAACAAACAGGGTCTGGAGTAGTATAAGTAACCGTATACGTACCAGGAGTTGATGCATCTAAATCAATTGTTCCATTCGCAGCGTTTATACTCAACCCTCCAGGAGCTGCAGTAAATATACCTCCAGGTGTTCCTGTGATATTTGCTACTGGATCTGTTTCATCTTGACAATACGTATCGTTTGGATAATCAAATGCAGGATCTTCAACTCCTTGAAAGACTCCAGTAATAGTCACCGGGCAACCATTGTCATCTGTAATATCGAATGAATAATTATCACCATCAACCAGTCCTTCAATAATTATTGTTCCACCATTTCCTGTATTTTGCACATTGAAAGAAGCAGAAGCGGGTAGGAGGTTTGACCCAGTAAATTGTGATCCGTCTATTTCTGGAAGACCACCTTCAATTTCGACACTAACACTACCTGCTTGGCAATCACTTGATTCAACAGTAATAATTTCTGGTAAATATTGAACGGGAAAAACAGGTCCTAATTGATAACAAGGGTCAGTAGTATTTACATAAGAGTATGTTAATTCAGTGATACTGTACATCGTAATAGGAACAAAGTAAACGATATTGTCTGTAAATGTACCTGGGAATCCAGTTATCCAACTTAAATCATTTATATCATTCAAGTCGAAATCACTGACAACTCCAATCAAACAAGGATCATCTGTAATTGCATTATTTGGATCAGGTGTAATCGCAACAGAAGGCGGACACGAGTATATAAGCCACGAAACTCCAGGATCATAAACGGGACCAGGAGGGTTGTTCGCTTCCTCTGGAGCCACCCAGTCATTGTTCGTTTCAATTGAAATTTCATCCCCATAACAAAGCACATAATTGTTGTTACTTGATCCCGTAATCGTTGGTGTAAATGTTCCAACTTCAGCAGTACAGTCACAGTTTGCTGGATTGTTATAAGTAGGACTAGTAATTGTGCAAGCTGCATCATCCGTGAATTCAGCGGTAATACTACAATTTGCAGTTCCATCAGCAGGAATATCGGGAATTGTAAATGCTAAAGGGCTGTTAAAAGGAGCATTAAAACTTACAGAATTACCATTACAATCTTCTATGACTAACTGTCCTGTTGCAGGTGGATCAGTAAATTCAACCTCACCAGTTACTTCAAAATTACCATTTGCGTCACAAGCACTAATGTTTATACTTATTGAAGTCATGAAGCAATTGGCACAAGTAGGAGCGTTGTAATTTAAAGGACCATTCTGACAAGCGATATCATCCGAAAAGTACGTTGTTAAATCACAAGCGGCACCGTTTGCTGGGAGGTTTGAAACCGTGTAGTTCACAGTACCTCCCACTGGGAAAGGTGCAGAGGCTACAACATGTTGTGTACCAAAACAATCTTCAACTATTAAATCACCTGTAATCGGTGCGTCTTCAAATTCAATAACACCGGTAATTTCATATTCACCTGTAGCATTATCACAAACTCCGATATTTGCTTCGAAAAAGCTGATATTACAAGTGGGATTTATAATTGTACAATCTGTAGCACCATTACCTCCTGTTTGAACCAAATCAATTTGCTGTGTATTATTTGCATAGTTTGTTACCAACATAACGTAAACTTCACCGACTTGTGCATTGGGTATTCCAGGAGTTTCTACGTTAGTAATATCAAAGCTGCATCCGTATGAGTCGCATCCAGTAAAAAAACCACAATTAACATCGGGAACTATATTATTGTGATTACCACAATTTGCTTGAGCCGCAGCAAGATCAGAATAGGGTCCCCAAATAATAAAATCTATATCTGATGGAGCCGAAAGTTCCATGATGATATCACCTGGATCTGAAATTTCTAAATAGAACCATGATGGATTAGGACTTGTAATCAAACAGCCGTAATCGTTACCAGGATCTATAGCCGACGCATCTGGACCTCCTTCATTTGCAGTGAAACTCACACCTGCATCTGTACAGATAGGCTCCATATCAGCACAGTTGAGCCCACCTGATTGTCCAAAAGCAAATTGAACAAAAAATGAACTTAAAACAAAAATTAAATATTTCATAGCTTTAGATATTAAAGAAGGTTATAGCTTTTTAAGCTCATTTAATTCAGCAACCAGTTCTTCTCGAATCGTTTGCATTTTATCAAACCAATTGTCTTGAATAGCTTTTTCTTTTAAATCATCATCAGCATTGACATAAGCTATTTTTGTATCTATAGCTTCAATGTGACTCTCTATAGCTTCAATTTTCTCTTGAGTGGTCAAAACTTTTCTTCGCTCACCAATACTAACAGTTTGAGGTTCATTTTTCTTAACCGTCTTTAATTCTGTTGGATTCGATTCACTTTTAGCTTGTTTAATGGTCTTAACATTGTTAGACGTGCTTTTTGGGTCATTATTTTGACCAAAAGAGCAGAAAGAAAACAATAGAAATCCTAGTAGTATAAAGGTATTAGCAGCAATATTTTTCATAGTCGTATATTTATAACTCAAACTGAGTCAGAAACATAACGAAATGTTTTTTTATTGGTTGCCTAAAAGTGATGAATGGTTGTTTAATTTAAAAATAGCGTTAATTTACAAACAAAATAAGAGAGAGTTAAAAATAATTAAACAACGTTAATATTATTGATTTAGAGGGCTTAGCTCATATTTCTTTCTTTTTTAATGTTATCGTAGGCTTCTTGGATCCGTTGGAATTTTTCTTTGGCTCCTTTTTGATATTCATCGCCAGCTTGCGCAACTTTATCTGGATGATAGCGAACAGCCATTTTTCGGTATGCCTTTTTAACCTCTTGATCAGTAGCTGTTTTTTCGATACCTAAAATTTTATAATCACTCTCGGTATCTCTATGAAACATGTTTTTTACGCTTGTAAAATCCATATCTGGAACACCAAGCATTCGAGCAATTCTTTTAAGTACAAGAATTTCACTTTCTGAAACATTTCCGTCAGCTTTAGCTATACCAAATAAATAATGAATAAGTTGAACGCGCACTTCCTGTCGTGTGCGCATTTTAATATCATTACAAATTTCGCCTAATGGAAGCGGTTGATCTTGGTCAATAAAAGCTTTTAGTGTTTTTAAATGTTTAGTCGTGAATTGAGGTCCGAATTGTTGTTTAAGAAATGTTTTCACATATTCTAACTCAGATTTCACAACGCGATTGTCTGCAGTCATTACAGCTGCTGAAAGCGCTAGAAGCATCGTTGGAAAATCATAACGTTGTGACTGTCTTTGATAGAATCCGTAAATATCTTGTGCTGAATTAAAGCGTTGACCACCTTGTTCACCACGTTCATTCATAAATTTAGCGGCTCTGGAGAAATTATCGATAAATGTACCGATCAGAAAACCAAAGAAGGCTCCAAAAAAACTAAAACGCGTTAGGTAAAGACCAAGTCCTGCACCAATCCATTTAAAATATCCAGTCATGCTTAAAAAAAGAGGAGCGGCTCTTTGACCGCTCCATTTAAATTATACTAATTCTATACTTCGATTAACAAATTCAGTCAATGCTTCGCCCTTCAACATTCCTTGAGAAAGTAAAGCGAGGTCTGTTAATTGCTTGGCTTTCTTGGCTTGATCACCTTTTTTCTTTGTATTTAACAAATCTGAAATCTTCGGATGATTACTGTTAACAACCATATTGTACGTCTCAGGAAATGCTCCCATAAATCCTGCACCGCCTAATTGCTGTTGCTCTTTCATACGACGAATGAACTCTGGTTGAGTTAAAACGATTGGAGCCTCTGTTTCAGACATACTTTCGAACTGTATTTTGAATTTGTCTTTATCAAGAATTTCTTCAAATACAGGTTGAATTTTCTTCTGCTCTTCCTCCGATAATTTAGAAGGAATATCTTCATCTTTATTGATTAGTTTATCTAATGTATCAGCATCTACACGCGCAAATGATACGTTGTCTAAACTCGTTTCCATTTTTTGTATCCAGTGTGATGCTAAAGGACCTTGAATTTCTAGTACTTCATATCCTCTGTCTTTTGCTGCTTTTACAAAGCTAAATTGCTCCTCAGCGCTACTTGTATACAAGAAAACGGTTTTACCATCTTTATCTGTTTGTGTTGGTTTTACTTTCTCAGTAAATTCGTCTAATGTGTAGAATTTACCTTCAGTATTTTTAACCAAAGTAAAGTCTTTCGATTTATCCGCGAATTTGTCATCTGACAATGTGCCATATTCAACGAAAACGCGCAAGTCTTCCCATTTGTTTTCGAAATCTTTACGATCTTGATTAAACATCTGTTTTAACTTATCTGCAACTTTCTTTGTGATGTGTGAGCTAATCTTTTTAACACTCGAATCACTTTGTAAGTAAGAACGTGATACATTTAAAGGGATATCTGGAGAATCAATTACACCGTGCAATAATGTTAAAAATTCAGGTACTATTTCTTCAACATTGTCAGTAATAAAAACCTGGTTGGAATAGAGCTGGATTTTATTCTTTTGTACTTCTACATTCTCTTTAATTTTTGGGAAATAAAGTATCCCAGTTAAATTGAATGGATAATCCACATTTAAGTGGATATGAAATAGCGGTTCGTCGAATGACATGGGGTACAGTTCTCTATAGAAATTGCTGTAGTCCTCATTCTTTAACTCAGCAGGAGTAACTGTCCAAGCTGGTTTTGTATTGTTTATTTGATTCGGTATCTCATTTGAAACTTTCTTTACATTTCCTTCTTCGTCTTTTTCACCAGAAGGATCATCTTTTTGTTCCGTTGTAGTACCAAATATTACAGGGATAGGTAGGAATTTACAATATTTGTTTAAGATTCCACTAATTCTGTTTTCATCTAGAAACTCTTTAGACTCTTCAGTGATGTGTAGAACTATGTCGGTTCCCCTTTTTTCTTTTTCGATTTCTTCAATCTTGTACTCTGTTGTACCGTCACTTGACCACTGAACAGCTTGAGCATCGTCGTAACGAGCTAAAGTTCTTATTTCAACATTGTCAGCTACCATAAATGCAGAGTAGAAGCCTAGTCCGAAATGTCCAATGATTGATTCTTTGTTATCAGAGTCCTTATATTTTTGAACGAATTCTTCGGCTCCGGAAAAAGCGATTTGATTGATATACTTGTCAATTTCCTCTGCCGTCATACCAATACCATAATCTCTAATGGTTAAGGTTTTTTCTTCTTTATTAAGGATAACCTCAACTTTTAAATCTCCAATTTCTTTGTCGTATTCAGCACTTTTTGCGAGCACTTTAAGTTTCTGAGAAGCATCTACAGCGTTAGAAACTAACTCTCGCAGAAATATTTCGTGATCAGAATACAAGAACTTTTTAATGATTGGAAAAATGTTTTCCGTTTGTACATTAATATGACCTGTTTTCATGTGTAAATTTTTTATGTTAATGATGTGACTTAGCTTAGTCAATCTTTGTGCCATTCAAAAGTGACTGACAAATTGACGCTCACAATGAAAAAGAGAAAATTTTATTGTTAAAGTGGTTGGTGTGGAATTGTTATGAGTGCGGATTATTCTTTAAAACCACCAAAGGACATTACGGTTAAATACTCATAATTCTTATGATTATTAATAGCAACTCCAATGATTGAAAAGAGGGGGTCAAGGATGTTCTTTCGGTGACCCAAATTCGGAATGTCAATATCTATTAATAAATCCATTACTATGTCCAAAGGTTTATCATACCCATACTGTAAATTTTCTGCTGTTATTTCAACCTCGCTTGCATATTCTTCAAATCGCTTTTCTGTACGTCTATGACCCACCCATCCTTTTTTTCCTGCTTCCTCGGCAAAATCTACTGACATTTTTTGAAGAGAACTGTCAAAAGCTAATGGCTTCATGGAACCCAGTCTCTCTAGCTCACGAATTAATGACTTCGCATAGCGATTTCGTGATAGATCGTTCTCTTTGATGTAGGGTAGGGCGACCTCGTTAAGAAATAGCTGTGGATTTGTTCGGACTTGATTAATGAGTTCTACAACTTTCTTTTCAGATTCAGTCTGTCCAAAACAAATTAGATTAAGGGATAGAAACAAGAAAAAAGATAGACTCTTCATAGTATTCTGATTCAATACATTTCAAGCAAATAATGTACCTAACTATTTGCCTGATCCTTTTAGAACGATAATTACGGTGTAAAGCATTATTTTTAAATCAATAGCAATTGACATATTCTTTAGATAAAGAAGGTCATATTTCATGCGCATAATCATTTCCTCCACATTTTCGGCATACCCAAATTTAACCTGTCCCCAAGATGTGATACCAGGTTTAACTTTTGTTAGTTGTAAAAATTGCGGTTCTTTTTCAGCAATTTTGTCAATAAAAAACCGTCTTTCTGGACGGGGACCAACAAGGGACATTTCTCCTCGAATAACATTCCAAAATTGAGGGATTTCGTCGAGCCGAACTTTACGCATAAAACGACCTATATTCGTAATTCGTAAATCATTTGAGGAAGAAAGCTGAGGCCCCGACTTTTCAGCATCCTGATACATTGTTCTAAATTTAATTATTTTGAATGGTTTACCGTACTTTCCAATTCGTTCCTGAAGAAAGAATACAGGACCTTTTGATGAAGTTTTGACAAGAATAGCAAGTGTTATATAAACAGGAATGAGTGTAAGAATGGCTAATGTTGATAAAGCTAAATCCATAAGACGTTTAACAACAAATTGCCAGAAAGGCATAATTTCATCATTGACTTCAATTAGGATAGCTCCAAAAATATTTGTCATTTTAACGCTACCGCTCAATAGGTCAAACATATCAGGGATTATCTTTATTTTAATATCACGCCCTTGGATTCGAGAAATAAGTTGTCTTAACCTTTCATGTTCTGTACTATCTAATGCGATGATTACTTCTTCAACATTGTGTTCATCTAAAACACTTTCTAAATCATTTACATGACCCAAATAGGGTAGTTCAGACTCCAAATCTTTATCTATACCGTTTAAATTAACGAATCCAATAAAGTCATTCCCTGTTCCCTTTGGAAGAGATGTGATTTCCTTTAAAACATCTACTGCATTTGAACTACCTCCAATAAGAAGGGTTCTAAATCCTGTTTTTCCACGGTGGATTTGTTTAACAAGATAATTGGTTAGTATTAGCCTTGGAATTAAAGTGATGCTAAGGTGAATAAAAAAGGAGGCACCTAAAAGCGTATAATAAGAATTGTAGTTTACAATTTCATCATCAAGAATAACGAGGAAAAAAATGACCAGAGTTCCCAGTAGAAAAGATCGAATAGAAAGTGAAATGATTTTCATGAAATACATTCTTCGTATATCATTGTAGGTTCCAAGTACAAAATAGAGAATGAACCAGAATAAGGGGATGATAATTATTCCTAAATAAAATTGATCTGAAGTTTCAAAGGGTGCTTTTTCTACATATACTTTTCTGAAATAAAAGAATAATGCCCACGAAAATAGAGCAGCAATTATATCTGATACTATGAATAAAGATTTTATTAACCTTTGGGACATTTATACCAAATTATAAATGAATAACTTTAATATTGTCTAGTAAGACAAACTTATTTGTTCCTTCCTCATCTAAGGTCATATTAAAACTAACCTCATTGAAAGGAGAAGTTGATCTAGTAGAAACGATTTCCTTCAAATCAATATAGATATGCTTCCAAACTGGATTGTCTTGTGGATTTAATTGTATATATGGGTCATCGTGATAAGTTCCATTTCCGTAAGATATAACACTGGTTAAAACCGAGTTAGTGTTTAAGAAATCCAACTCCAAATAAACTTCAGCACCTTGTTTTGGCATCGAGCCAACGAACTCTGAAACAATCGAAAGAAGTGAGTTAGAGTCATTTAATTGAATTTCGCCGTAAGAATTCCCCCATTGTAAGTATTGTGCATCATCACCTTTTACGAGTGAAGCTGTAGATCCGGAGCCTTCCTCAAAATCCATGGTGGCATCCTCAAAGTCTTCAATTTTGAAAGTGAGTTCCTTATAATACATCGTGGTTGGAGCCATCACTACGGTATCGTCCTTAAAAAGTTCAATAGAAGCTGAATACTGTTGTAAAAAAGGATAGCGTCGCTTTGTCGCAGAAATTCCATTATTTTTCACTCCTGGTATTAGAATAAAGCTATGGCTTCCTTCACCTATAACTGGAATTTTTGCAGGGAGAGAAAAAGCGCCTAACAACTGTCCGTCCATACTAATAAAGGCCTCGGTTACATTATGTGTAAGCGCTCCATGATCATTTGGCCCAACATCAGGGTTAGCAATGAGTTCCCATGGTTCAACTATTAACCATGAAGCTTCTGGTTGTTTTTTAGCACAAGTAAAAAGAAAAGGAATAATAAATAGTATATAAAATCGTTTCATGTATAGCTTCATTTAAGTAAGTAAACGAAAATATTTATTGAATATTACTTTCAATAATACTTCCATTTAATTTTAATTTCTCCAAAACTTGTTCAGCTACACTTAAGGCGTTGAGACCATCTTCTAAAGGTACTATAGGAGTGGTGTTGTTTTTGATTGCTTCAGCAAAAGATCTTAATTCTTCCTTAATTGCATTGGAAGGTTGGATTTCTGGTTTGTCAAAAATAATTTTCTTAGAAGGCTTACCTTCTCCCATTTCCATTACCATGTCATAAGGGCCTGGCTCACCTTTTACATTTTCCATCTGTACGACTTCCATTTCCTTACTCAAAAAGTCAACACTAATATAAGCGTCCTTCTGGAAAAATCGAGATTTTCGCATGTTCTTGAGTGAAATTCTAGATGCTGTTAAGTTTGCCACACATCCATTGTCAAATTCAATGCGGGCATTTGCAATGTCAGGCGTGTCAGAAACTACGGCTACACCAGAAGCAGAAATTCTTCTTACGTCTGATTTAACAACACTTAAAATAGCATCAATATCGTGAATCATTAGGTCTAAAATAACAGGAACATCTGTACCGCGAGGGTTAAACTGAGCTAATCGATGTGTTTCTATGAACATTGGTTCATTTAGGTACTTCTCTGCAGCTTGAAAAGCAGGGTTGAAACGCTCTACGTGACCTACTTGAACTTTTACATCCGCTTCTTGCGACAATGCTAACAAAATTTTCGCCTCTTCAGTAGTTTGTGTAACTGGTTTTTCAATAAATACGTGCTTTGATTTTTTAATCGCCCTTGAAGCGCAATCGAAATGAGAAATAGTAGGAGTGACAATATCAAGACAATCAACATGATCGATAAGATCTTCAATTGAGTCATACGCTTTGATATCTAACTCACTAGCCACTTTAGCCGCATTTTCACCAAGTGGGTCGTAAAATCCAACTAATTCAAATTGATCTGAAAGTTCTTTGATTAATTTGATATGGATTTTACCAAGGTGTCCAGCTCCTAAAACTCCTATTTTAAGCATAGTATTTTTTTTACAAAGATAAGATATGGTTTTCTTTTCTATTGTGATTTCTTGATAGGTTATTAACAGTGCTTATTTAAATAGCAATTTAATTATCAAAAAAGTCACTTATAAATCTTTCAAGATTAGTTGTCTGACTTATTTTTTTATAATTATTCTAAAAAATATCAATACAAGGAATTTTCGTTTTTAGAATTTACTTATATTTGCCGTCCTGTTAGATAAACACGATGTTGGAGTTTAATAATTAGGAGTTAGATAGTGGTTGTCCCGAAAAAATCTCAAAACGAGCAATAGCTCTATTCGACTAACTCGGGACAGGCAGCTTCGCTACATTAACGGTGTAGTAAAATAATAAATGGTGGTTGTAGCTCAGCTGGTTAGAGCGCCTGATTGTGGTTCAGGAGGTCGTCGGTTCGAAACCGATCTTCCACCCAGAAGTAAAAGGTCTTACGTGAGTAAGGCCTTTTTTTTATATCTAAAAAAGTGTACTCTTTCGAATACACTTTTTCATTTAATTTAAAACAACAACAACAACAAGTTTATAGAATTATTGCCTCACAATTTTTGTATGAAATGTCCCATTAGCTATCTGCACACGAACAACATAAACACCTTTACTCCAAAGGGTCGTGTTGATATTGATAGCGTTGTCATTCGATTTATTAGAATAAACTATTCTACCGTTAAGATCTATAATTTGGATGTTATCGATAGGCTGTTCTCCTTCAATCGTTACTTGATCAGTTGCAGGGTTAGGATATACAGAAAAATTATTTGAGAACTCCTCTAGGGAGGCATCGTTGTCTTCTTTTAATACCACACAAAATACTTGTGAACAACTGTTTGCATCTTTCACGTCAAAGCTATAGAAACCATCCCCCAAGTTGTTAAATTCGTTTGAAGTCTGCCATGTCGACTGTTGATCAATACTGTACTCATAAGAACCGGTTCCTCCAGTAACATTGACAGTTACTGAACCGTCATTGTTTCCGATGGTTGGATTTACCTGACTAGTCGATATATTGAAATATGGTGGTTCTGTAACCTGGATCGTATTAAATGACTCACACCCATTTTCATCTTGAACGGATACGATATAAATACCTGAACATACATTTGTAAAAGTACCTGAACCTGAATTCCCCGAATTAAATATTTGAGTAACCACATTTCCTGGTTGATTCGCATTCGTTAAAAATACAGTATAAGGAGGATTCATGTTTACGTCATTAAAAAAGAAACTAATAACTCCATTACATGCCCCTGGACAAGAAACCATTTGATCAGAAGATGAAGTAAGCGTAATATTACATTGAGTATTCTCACTTATTAAGAACGTATAAATCTCTGAACAGCCGTTGGCATCTTGCACATAGGCAATATAAGTTCCAGCAGAAAGAGAATCGAAATAATTAGATGTTTGAAAATTAACTCCATCTAAACTGTAGCTATATTGACCTGTACCTCCAGATACAATTACTGTTGCTGTTCCGTTACTGTTTCCAGTCGATGCATCTGTTACATTTACGCTAACGTTCAACATATCTGGTTGAGTAAGCGTATAATTTGATGCGAAAGAAGCACATCCATTGGCATTGGAAACAGTAACACTGTAATTGCCTGCGCAGAGATTTCCGAACGTACCGCTAGAACTACTTAAAGAGGAAGTTGTTGTGCTCACAGTATTTCCATTTTCGGACAATGTTATTGTATATGGAGCATTATTGTCATTATCTGAATAAGAATAAGTTAATATTCCGTCACATGCTGCGTAACAAGATATTTGTTGTGTTTCGAGTAGAGTAGTAGTAATCGTACAACCTGGGTCTTCATTAACTGTAAAACATAATACAGCTGTACATCCATTAGCATCTTCAACAATTACGTTATAGTGACCAGGAGCAAGACCTGTAAATTCATTAGAAGCTTGCCAATTACTGCCTACGTCAATGCTATACTGATAAGGAGCTGTACCACCCGTAACGTTCACTTCTGCTGAACCGTCGTTGTTTCCAGCTGTAGCATCAATTACATCTACTGAGTCAATTTGTAAAGGATCTGGTGAGTCCACGTATGAAGAAATTGTGTCACTACAACCATTTACATCGGTGATAATAATAGAATATGTACCTTCGCATAGATTGTCAAACTGTCCAGATCCGCCATTAGTACCAGAAACAATTGTGTTATCCAATACCGTATTTCCTTGCCATAATTCAATTAAGTAATCAGGATTATTTCCGGGATCATTAAAAGAGTAAATAATGGAACCGTCACAATCTTCGTAACAAGATGTTGGTAAAGAATTTTGGGTCAAGAAGAATTCACAACCTTCAGATTCATAAACATAAACGGTAATAAATGCAATACAACCATTTGCGTCTTGCACATAAACGATATAAGGTCCAGTTGCAAGACCGGTGAAAGTTGGGGAACTTTGCCATGAATTTTGGTTGTCAATACTATATTGGTATGGTGCTGTTCCTCCAGAAACGTTAACACCTATTTCACCGTCGTTACTTCCAGGAGTTGCATCAATCGTTGAAGGTATCACTGTTATAGGGTCAGGGTTTTCTATAGTCACAGTTACTACTTCACTACATCCGCTTGAATTCATTACGGTTATCGTATATTGTCCTGCACAAAGGCCACTAAATGTACCCGTTACAGTTTGATTAGGGTTCGTAGTACTTTGGATTAGATTTCCGTTACTTTCCAAGACTATTGAAAAAGGCGGATCGTTTGCATCTCCAACAAATATATAGTCGATTGAGGCATCACAATCATAATAACATGAGATTGGATTGGATATATTTGCACTCAAGTTGAAAAAACAACCTGGTGTTTCTTGGATAATAAAAGTGTAATTTGAAGGACAACCATTTGCATCTATAACTAAAACAACATAAGCACCAGCTTCCAAACCATTAAATGTATTTGATGATTGAAAACTTCCTCCATTCAAGCTATACATATATGAAGGTGTTCCACCCGTGACATTAATAGTTGCAGATCCATCGCTATTACCTGCTGTCGCATCTGTAGTAGACACATTAGTAACCATAAGTAAAGGAGGTTCGGTAATAGAAATTGTATTTGGATAGGTGCACCCTTGGGCATCGGTAACAATAACTTCATATATTCCTGCACATAAATCTGTAAACACACCTTGACCAAAAGGATCGTTTGAAGTGATTGTTTGTTGTACAGTTCCATTTTCAATTAATTCAACCTGGTAGGGAGGATTTGGGTTTCCAGTCTGATAAAAATAATCAATTTGCCCATCACAGTAGCCGTAACAAGAGACAGCAGAGGGAGCACTTGTTAGAACAAGGCTACATTGTGTGTTATCTACTAAGTTAAATGTTACGGTTTGTTGACAACCGTTATCATCTTCAATGATGACAGAATAGTTTCCTGAAGGGAGTCCTGTAAAAATATTTGAAGACTGAAAATTACTACCGTTATCAATGCTGTAAGTGTAAGGAGGTGTTCCTCCATTTGTAATAATTTCTACTTCACCATCATTATTTCCGAAAGTTGGATCTGTTGTATTGGCATTTGCTAACAAAGGATCAGGTTCTGTTATGTTTACTGTCGTAAGATCAGAACATGGGTTTCCCTGTACAAAAATTGTATATAAATCGGCACATAAATCTGAAAACAAAATGGTTTCATTCTCATTAGTATAAGTATTTGAACTAATCGTATTACCTTGACTATCTTGTAAAGTAACAATATACGGACTTCCTGGACTTCCAGGGTTCAAATTTTCATACATATAAGCTATTGACCCATCACAGTCTCCGTTACAAGTTACCATCTCAGGTGTTCCTGACGAAGTTAGTTGGCATTGGCTGTTGGCGTTTAAGGTAAGTAGTATCGTAACAAATAGTAGTAGTGCAGTTTTCATTTTTATTATTTTAATTAGTTGTGTTCCAAACGAAAACCAATTTACAAGAGTTGCTTAAATTTCTTTTTAATTATTTAAGATGTTTGAATAATTTAGTACAAATCTAGATTTTAGAAAGTGAAAGTAACTTTTGAGGGAGCTTTAGTTAATTTAACTCTGATTTGAATTTAGTTTCATCAAAAGTTGTAAAAGAAATATGATCCTCGTATTTAATTAACCATTCATTTTCAATGGTAAATGAAGGAACGTTTTTAGCTGTAATTATTTCTTTACTATAATCATCAATAATAACGGTTGGATTTTCAGCAAACATTGCTATCATGCTACCTTCTATTATTTGACCATCAGGAGTTGAAATTGCAACTTTTTCTTTGAATCCACGCCACTCCATCGTAAAGTAAGTAGTATATCCATTTGGATAATCAAAATAATCCTTGTGCTTACATACCTTTATAGGAAATTGTATTCTATCCGTTTCACCTTCAATATCACCAGATAGCCCCCCTTTTGAATATACCAATCCTAATTCATCATCATAAATCTCTAGGCGATATGTCTGAGAACCAACAGGACTAAAGTCAGGACTTATATTTATAGATGAACTACTATTTCGATCTATTGTTAAACTACCAACTTGTGTAGTGTTTCCATTAATATCACCATATAATGAAGAAACGATTTGGGAACCTACGGGATATTGCTGTGCTTTAATATCTGTATGATATTCTCCCGATTTGAAATCAATTTTCACGCCGTCATTACCAGAATTACCAATTTCTGAAACAACAACCTCATTACCAACTTTATTAATTTTCGCTTTTCCTTGTTTAAGATGAAACGAACCATAAGAAGTAAGATTATTCTGATCTTTACCTTGTGCAGTTGCAAATACTCCTGAAATGCAGACTACAATTAATAATGTGAACTTTTTCATAATACTTAAAATTTAATTTGCGCCCTACTTTTTTTTGAGGAGTGTTCGAGTCATTTTTTTCTCCCATTATAGCAATTATTTTTTAGTCAAAACGGTTTCTATTTTGCATCTACTACACACACCATAAGCTGGCTAACTTTAAACCTTTTGGATATTTTTAGAATTGCACATAATATTTAGTGATTTTATTTGATAGTTAGTGTTTTAATAAGTTTCTTTTTATTATTTAGTGTATTGAAAGAAAGGTTACCTTCTATTGAAGTTTCATAATTATTTTGATGGATATTTGTTAAAAATATCTGCTTAAAAAATAATTTACATTTATGTAGAAATATAGAAAGATAAGTTTTTAAACGAAAGGAGGCATCCTTTTCGAGCGTCCAGATCATATACCCAAGAGCCATAGAATTAAACGTATAATCAACCTATTTGAATCTCTTGACACCTGATAACATGTTGTTTCATATATAATTATATTGTCTAAGAAAATAATTATCTTTGACATGGAATATAGTGCATATAAAACACGTGCATTTTATTCGCTCATTGTGGTTAATTAAAAAATATGAAATTTAGAAAAACTACAAAGAATGATCTCCAAGCAATTGTACATATGATTGCTGATGATGAATTTGGAAAGAAAAGAGAAAATTATAAAGTCCCATTACCATCTAAATATATAAAGGCTTTTGAAAATATTATCTCCGATTCCAACCAAGAATTAATAGTTGTGGAAAATGTTGATGCTGAGATTATTGGTACTTTTCAATTAATATTTATTCAATACTTAACCTATCAAGGAGGAATTAGAGCACAATTAGAAGGTGTAAGAATTAGAAAGGATCAAAGAGGCTTGGGCATTGGAAACCATATGATTCATTGGGCAATAAAAAGAGCAAAAGAAAGAAACGCACATGTGCTACAGTTGACAACGGACAAGCAACGACCAAAAGCAATAAAATTCTACGAAGACTGCGGGTTTGTCGCCTCGCATCAAGGCATGAAAATACACCTGGATTAAATAATTTTGAAATGATAGTTAAAACAAATCAAATAAAAATTGTAAAATTAATCTCTGAAGATTCAAGAGATTATTTGAAACTAATTCGGGACAATAAAGATCGTTTGGTGAGGTATTTTCCTTTAACAACAAAGTCTGCTGATTCGTTTGACACAATAAAAGAAAGTGTTAAGTTGATAATCCAAAAGGCTGTAGAAAAAGAAGTTTTCTGTTTTTGTATTCGACATAATGAACTGCTGATAGGTTTATTTTTCATTAAGAGTATTGATTGGAAGCAACTTAAATGTGAATTTGCCTATTTCATAGATACCAATTACGAGAGTAAAGGGGTTACTTCATTTGTTTTCTCCAAAATGATAAATTTTTGTTTTGACAATCTTAAAATGAAGAAAATATTTTTAAGAATTGACCCTTTAAACTATGCTAGTATCAGGATAGCAGAAAAAAAAGGGTTTAAAAAAATTAAGGTCGTACCCAATGACTTTAAAATAGAAACGGGTGAATTAATTGATCTTATTCACTTTGAATTAATGTATACTAACTTTGCTTCTAATGAATTTTGACAATCAGATAATTTTAGAAAACGACCTTATTAGTTTATCTCCGCTATCTCATTCACATCTTGACAAATTATTGCCATTTGTGCTTTCTAATCCGGATTTGTTAAAATATTCCCCCTCACCTTTTGGAACCACTAAAGCCTTTGAGGCTTATATAAAAAAGGCTATTTCAGCTCGAAATAAAAAGGAACGTTATCCATTTGTTATTTTTGATAAGAAATCTAATCAATATATTGGGAGCAGTAGTTATGGAAAATTTTCATTTGAAAATCAACGATTAGAAATAGGCTGGACTTGGATTTTTAAAGAATTTCAAGGTGCGGGAATAAATAGTCAAGCGAAGTTTCTTTTGCTAGACTATGCTTTCCACCAATTAAAAATGGTAAGAGTTGTGTTCAAAACTGATGTTCGCAATGTCGCCTCTAGAAAAGCTCTAGAAAAAATTGGAGCCACCCTTGAATGTATTTTAAGAAGTCACACAGTATTGCAAGATGGCTATAGAAGAGACACAGCTGTTTATAGTATTCTAAAGGAAGAATGGATCGAAATTTATAAAAGTCGCAAACTATGAATTTTAAGGAAAGTATAGAGCTAAAATCAGCACGGACGGTTCTGAGAATTGTAATCGAAAATGATTTAGAATTCATTCATAGTCTACATTCACTGAAGGAAACGGACAGATATAATACCTTGGGAATTCCTGCGGATGTGAGTGAAACAAAGAAAGTGCTTGATAAATGGTTAAGTGATTACAATGCATCTCCAATAGCGAGTTATACTTTTATCATTCAAGATGTAGTATCAGAAAAACCCATAGGAGTAATTGGCTTGAAAATGGGGCATCCAAAATATAAACGAGCAGAAGTTTGGTTTAAATTACATAAAGATTTTTGGAGTCAAGGGTACGCCACCGAAGCCTTGAATATACTGTTGAATTTTAGTTTCAACACCTTAGTTTTACACCGACTAGAGGCAGGATGTGCAGTTGATAATATCGGCTCCATAAAAGTATTGGAAAAAACGGGCTTTGTAAGGGAAGGAAGGTGTAGAAAAGTATTACCGCTAGAATCAGGTTGGTCTGACAATTATGAATATGCTATATTGGAAACTGATTACGCTGTGATTCAAGCATAAAAAATATTAGGATGAAAATAATTTTAGATCAATCTGAATACTGGGATAGCGTGGCAAATGAAAAAACTTTTAATCATTTAATTGATTGGGATTTTCTACAAAAACATATAGAATCCACATCTAAGATATTGGATTTTGGATGTGGATACGGTAGGCTCTCAAACGAATTTTACCATAATGGTTTTCATAATATCATAGGGGTTGACAACTCAAAAAGAATGATTGATAGAGCTAAACAGTTAAATTCTCAAGTAAATTTTATGCATCTCTCACTTCCAAGTCTACCTTTTGAAAACAATACTTTTGATTTGATATGCCTTTTTGCAGTACTTACTTGTGTTCCAATAGAACAAGATCAACAAACGCTCATAAGCGAGTTAAAAAGGGTCTTAAGACCCAATGGCATCCTATATGTAAGTGACTTGCTTTTGAATGAGGATGAAAGAAACCTTAAACGTTACAATGCTTATGGTAGTGGTCCTTATGGAGTGTTTGAACTTCCCGAAGGGGGAGTGTTTAGACACCATTCTGAGGAATATTTAGAAAATCAACTAATGTCCTTTTTCAATATTCTTTATAGAAGATCATTTACAATTGAAACTATGAATAAAAATCAATCTAAGGCTATTCAATTAGTTGGTGAACAAATTTCTAATAAATGAACTTGAGTGTCAGAGAAGCTGGTTTTAATGATTTTAACTTGATTGTTCAGTATTTTCATTCAGCTAACAATGAATTTCTGTCTGAAATGGGCATTGATCATCTAAAAATACCAAATATTGATGTTTGGCAACAGGAACTATCTTGTGAACTAAGCAAGCCTATAGCACGTAAAAATTACTATTATCTCATTTGGGAAGAATCATCAAAGCCAATTGGTCACTCAAACCTTAGTGGCATAGTATATGGTGAAAAAGCAAAAATTCATTTACACATTTGGACGAAAGGTCAAAGATTGAAAGGCGCTGGAAAAGAGCTGCTAAAAAAATCAATTAAGATATATTTTGACCTTTTCGAACTTTCTGAAATAATTTGCGAGCCCATCTATTCAAATAAAGCACCTAATAAAACTTTGATTAAAATTGGTTTTGTACTTGAAAAAACTTACGAAACAATTCCTGGTAGTATCAACTATTTTCAAAAAGTGAATAGATATGTACTAAACAAAAATGACTATGAAAAAAACATTATTTGTTTTTGATATTGATGGAACCATAACTGATAGTGTGACACAACATCAATCGGCTTTCTACGAATCTTTAGAAGCATTCGGAATTAAAACGATAGATTCAAATTGGGGTGCTTACGCCCACCATACTGACAGTTATATTTTTAAAAGCAATTATGAAGATTATTTTGGTAAGCAAATGCGAGATGTTGATCTATTTCAGTTTGAAAGTTTAATACTCCACCATCTTTCATTAAAGTCAAGTATAAATGAAATCAGAGGAGCTTCAAGATTTTTAGAATTATTATCTGAAACAGGACAGGCCTATTGTTTTGCAACTGGCTCCTTGAAAAAACCTGCAATCAACAAATTGCAGCAAGCCAAAATTTCTATTAATGAAGGTCTATTAGCAACTGCCAACGATAATTTCAGCAGGGAAGATATAGTTTTAAACGTTATTGAAAAAGCTAAAAAATTATATCAACTGGATTCCTTTCAAAAAATTGTTTCATTTGGAGATGGAATTTGGGATTTAAAAACTGCAAAGAACTTAAACTTATCTTTCGTTTCAATAGGAAACAAAAGTGCACATCTTTTAAAGGAAGGTGCAGATAATCATTTCAATGATTTTAATACGATTCAAATAGACAATTTCATATGAAAAAAAAGAAACTTACAAATTTAACACCACTTTCCTCCTTGGCAATATCTTCAGGAATTAATACCTGGGAAGACCTTATTGAATATGTTAAAAATTTACCATACGCCAGAAATAGTAAAAGAGATGATTTTTCTCTTGTTTTGACTGAGAAAAAAGGTAGCTGCAGTTCTAAGCATGCCCTTTTAAAAATAATTGCAGACGAGAATGAAATACAAGATGTAAAACTTATCCTTGCAATTTATAAAATGAACAGTCAAAATACTCCAGGAATCGGAATGGTTCTTATTGAACAAGGATTAGATTATGTTCCAGAAGCACATTGCTTACTTAAAATAAATGGCGAGTATTTTGACTATACATCATCTCAATCTGCTTTTAAACAGATTGAAGGAGATATTTTATCATTAAAAAAAATTCAGCCAAACTTTGTAATATGTGAAAAAATAAACTTTCATCAAGACTTCATAAAAGAATGGTTGAAGCAAGCAAATCTAAATTTAGATTTTAAAAAAATATGGTTGATTCGAGAAAATTGTATTAATAATTTAGCATGACGTATGTTTGTAATTATATATAAGTTTAAAGTAAAGAATGGGTCGGAAGCTGAATTTGTTAAATACTGGAAGCTCTCAACAGAAATTTTCGTCAAGCATCAAGGAAGTTTAGGATCTCGACTTCATAAAGAAAGTGACAACACTTATATTGCTTATGCCCAATGGTCAAATGAAGAAAATTTTAATAACTCAGGTGCTCAATTATCCAAAAGATCAATAAAAGTAATTGAAAGAATGCGTAACTCATGTAATAATATCGAGATTTTACATAGAATGCATTGTGTAAAAGACATGTTAATAAATAACTAACCTTTGAGATCAAATACATAAAGAGTGAAACCAGAGTGGCTAATTCGTGTTTGAAAAATCCTCGAACTTGAAATTTCTTTACTAAGAAATAATAATTTTATGTTTAACATAAAATATATTATCTTTGGGATAAAAATAAAGAAAAACATGTTCCTGAAAACTTCTCTCATCCTTACTAAAGTAGTATTGATTATTACTATAGCTATCGCTTTAGTGTTAATCACTGGAATAATTTATTGGCATATATCACCAAATAGCTACGACCTAGTAGAACTAACCCATCAGTTTAAAGCAGAGTATGGTATTGGAGATATACAAGTTCATCTAAATGCACCTAGTACAAGAGTGGATAAAGTATTCATTAGTGAGTTAAATGCAGGTACGATGTACTGGTTGTTTTTTCGAGCCATGTTCTTTATCGGAATAAACCTACTAATCCTTCTGAAAATTGTCGGGATACTTCGATCGATTCGAACTATAAGGACTTTTTATGACACCAATATCAGAAATCTGAAATCGATTGGGTTTTATGCTGCGATTGCCGCTGTGATGAGTAGTTTCAATTTTGGTCTTTGGCGCAGTGAATGGCAGGTTAATTTTACTATTCCCTGGGCAGTTATTATGGTTTCTGTTATTGCATTTGTACTTGCAGAGGTGTTTACGGAAGGTAAACAATTGCTGGAAGATAAAAACATGATTATATGAAGATCATTGTAAACCTCGATGTAGTTATGGCTAAACGAAAAATGAAACTCAAAGATCTATCTGAAGCTGTGGGCATATCCATGACGAATTTATCACTACTTAAAACGGGAAAGGCAAAGGGTATAAGGTTTAGTACCCTACAAGCTATATGTGAAGCTTTGGATTGTCAGCCAGGCGATATTCTTGAATATAAAAAATGATATAAAGCTGGAATGAATCGACCGGGTGCTGAAAATAATCACAAACTATTACTCAATATCATTCATTGGTTAGATCCTAAATTTAAAAATAACAATCATGATTAACGAAATAATCTCCACAACGCTGCAAATTTTAGTAATTGCACTCATTCCTTTTGTTGTATTCTTGATTAAAAAGAAAAAAGCAAGAGGCTTCTTTAGTTATATAGGCTTTAAACGGTCAAATACCAAGGCGAATTTAACTGCTGTTGGTTTATCTCTGGTACTGTTTCTACCACCCTTAATCATGGTTTTGTTAAATGAGGAATTCAGGGAAATAATGCTTGATCCACAAACTACGACAGGTAAATTCAGGGAAATGAGTTTTTCAATATCAAGTCTAATTTTGATCTTAATCAAAGCAGTATTCGAAACAGCTCTCGCTGAGGAAATCCTCTTTCGAGGATTTACAGCTAAAAGGCTGATAGCTGTCACCAATTATCAAATAGGTAATCTTTTACAAGCAGCTATTTTTGGTATCATACATTGCTTACTGTTTATGACCATTTCTTCTAACCCAATTTTTCTAGTATTTATTGGACTTTTCACAACAGTAGGTGCCTATTTGATGGTTTTTATAAATGAAAAAATGGCAAACGGTAGCATTCTCCCTGGCTGGATTATGCATGCTACTGCTAATCTAATGTCCTATTGTTTTATAGGTTTTTTAGTGTAAAATTGTATATAGTTACCTAAAATAATTTGATTGTGTTGTAACTTTTTCGTTTAATTCATCCATTAAATTTTGAAAAGTAAGTGTTCATAATTAGTGTTTTAAAGTTCTGAAGAACCTTCATGAATAGGTGAGTTGAAAGTTATCCGGAAGCTTAGTTATTATGGATGGTAGTACGGATAAAATGTTAATGGGTTATTTTGGGGTAGGCGAATGGGTTGGATGGAATCCAATCTAAACCAACGGACATGTTCATGATCTTCTTTAGGTTTTTGATGTACTTATGTGCTGTATTGATTTGTAGGTTGGGGCTTACTTGAAGTCTTTGCCGGAGATAATATCCTTTATTCGACGAGCTGTGACTTCTTCGCCAGAGGCGATGAGTGTATTGAAAGTTTCTTGAACTTTGCCGCGTATCATGTCTAAGAAGCTATTTATTTGAATAGCGTTAGTGGCTCGGTTTTTTACTCGCTGTGATTTTGCATCCCAACTTTTTTCATCCACAAATCTATGTGTGGAAAGTTCTGCACGTTTACCATCTACTGTAATACGTAAGTAGATTGGGAATTCGTTGCGTTTGTTTTTTCTTGTTTTCTGCCCCCAAAACAGGACAGAAAAAGATTCAGTTCTTGTCTTTTTCATCTGTGACGATTTTAAGTTGTTAAACATCTAATTTTTGTAATTGAATCTTAAAATTTTAGATGCCTACAGATGAATAGGAGCAGGGGGGCTGACCTAATTCGGTTAACAAAACTACAACAAAAGGTTGTTAACCGAATTGTTGTAATATTCTTTGTTATTTGATACTATTTATTGATGTGAGGATAATTAGTTGAAAAACCTAAACCATTAAATTTGAGGGGTATTAATGAAAAAAGCCTCTCGAATGAGAGGCTTTTAGTGATCCCGCTGAGGCTCGAACTCAGGACCCACGCCTTAAAAGGGCGTTGCTCTACCAACTGAGCTACGGAATCATTTATTATTTCGCTTTTTCGATAGACTGAATAACCGTTGTTTTTCGTTTTTGTTTATCGCGTTTGCGGGTGCAAATATAGTGGCTTCTTTTTTATTGGCAAGTGGTTTTGAATGTTTTTTTATCTTTTTTTCTAAATTTTATCAAATGATATTGATTTTCAGAACTTCAGTCGTGATAATTTCTATCACCTTGTTCTTATTAAGAATTAAAAATAAATTTTTTAAATTTAAGTAGGTTTAGCAATATTAAGTGGATATTTCAGGGGAATTATTGAATATCTCAAATTTTTTGCTACATTATATGGAGTATAAAAAAGAATTTATTCGAAAGTCTAGCCTTGAAATTTATAAGGTTTATTATTCTTCGAGTTATTTTTGATTAAATACAAAAAAAATCTATGCTGAATTTAAATAATACTAAAGTAGCTTTCGATTATAAAAGTACCAACCAGTTGCAGAGAGCACGATTCATGTTTAAGATGGTGTCTAGACCTTGGTTAGTTCGTATAGGAAAATATTTAACGAGGTTTGCGCTTTTTATTCGATTTCCAATTAGACCGTTTGTTAAACCAACAATCTTCAGTCAATTTTGTGGAGGTGAGACCATTGATGATTGCGATGATACGATTAGTAAAATAGGTGGATATAATGTAGGCTCTATTCTTGATTATTCTGTGGAAGGAACAGAAGAACCTGAAGCACATGATAAAACAGCCCAAAATGTTTTGGAGACGATCAATAAAGCAGCTAATACACCTAATATTCCTTATGCAGTTTTTAAAATATCAGGAGTTTCCAGAGATACTTTTTTGGAAAAAATAAATGATAAACTTGACGATTTATCAGAAGATGAAGAGAAAGAGTATGAGGAAGTATTAATGCGTATTGATAATCTCTGTAAGCGAGCGTTTGAAGTTGGAGTGCCAATATATATTGATGCTGAAGACTATTCTATGCAGAACGCTATTGATAGCATCGCTTGGAAAATGATGCTTAAATATAATAAGGATAAAGCTTTAGTTTTCAATACAATTCAGGCTTATCGTGTAGATCGTTTTGAGTATTTAAAGGCTGAGCACTTAAAAGCGAAGCAAGTAGGTATAAGATATGGCGTTAAGCTTGTAAGAGGAGCTTACATGGAAAAAGAGCGGGAGCGAGCTGAGGAAAAAGGATACCCTTCACCAATTCATGAGAATAAAGAGGCAACAGACGCCTGTTTTAACAAGTGTATGAGATATATTGTGAATAACCTTAAAGATTTTTCTCTTTGTTTAGGAACTCATAATGAAGAGAGTACTTTGATTTTGACTGAATTAATGAAAGAAAAGGGGATTTCCAAGAATGATGACAGAATTGTATTTGCACAACTCCTCGGGATGAGTGACCATATAACATTTAACCTTTCAGCTAACGGCTACCCTGTTGCCAAATATGTGCCGTTTGGACCTGTCAGAGACGTTATGCCTTATCTGATTAGAAGAGCAGAGGAAAATTCTTCAGTTTCAGGACAAACTTATCGTGAATTAGAATTGATAAAACATGAACTAAGACGCAGAAAGAATAAAACGAATTCTCATGATGCTGAACCTAAGCAAAATAAACATAAAAAAGATGAGGATAAAATAATTAAGGAAGTTAAAATTGTAGATCCTGACGGAGCTGAAGCTGTCTAAAGTTATTTTCATGCCAGACTTAATACTTGTAATTGTATCTTTGCTCAATGACTAAGACTATTTTTCTAATTGGCTTCATGGGTGTTGGGAAAAGCTCTCTGGGCAAGAAGTTAGCAAATAAGCTTAAAGTTCCTTTTCTCGATACTGATGACCTTCTTGAGCAAAAATTTGACGTTTCAATTGCTGAATACTTTTCAAAATATGGCGAAAGTGCGTTTCGAAATGCCGAAAAGCAACTGCTTCAAGAGTATGATTTTGGAAAAGCAGTAGTAGCAACAGGTGGTGGTCTTCCATGTTTTTATGAAAATATGAAAATCATGAATGATAAAGGAATTACAATCTTTTTGAATCGGCCTGCAAAAGAGTTAAAACAGCGACTTATACATGCCAAAAAGCAGAGGCCACTTATAAAAGAGTTGAGTGATTCAGAATTATTGTTATTCATTGAAGAAAAATTAAACGAGCGACTTCCTTTTTATCTGAAATCTCAAATAACGTTGAATCGAGACAGTCAGACAATAGATCAAATTATTAGCTGTCTGTCAGAAATAGACTGAGAAATTACATTTTTAGACGTGCACTTGGGCTTATAGATTGGTCAGAATAGTTTCCTACTAAATATTGATATCTTCCAGCAATAGCAATCATCGCAGCGTTGTCGGTACAATATTCAAATTTAGGAATGTGTATCTTCCAATTTCTTTTCACTCCTTCAGATGTTAACCTTGTTCTTAATGAAGAGTTAGCAGAAACACCTCCAGCAATAGCTACTTCATCAATATTATATTGTTTTGTTGCCTGAATTAAATTGTCGAATAGAATTTCAATGATTGTTTCTTGAAGACTTGCGCAGATATCATTCAAATTATTCTTTACAAAGTTTGGATTGTGCTTTGTTTCTCTTTGTAAAAATTGAAGAACATTCGTTTTTAATCCGCTAAAGCTAAAATCTAATCCGGGAACTTTTGGTTTACTAAATTTGAATTTATTAGGATCTCCTTCTTTTGCATATTTATCAATAAACGGACCACCGGGATAAGGGATTCCAAGTAATTTTGCGGTCTTATCAAATGCTTCCCCTGCTGCGTCATCTATTGTCGTTCCAATTACTTCCATATCAAGAAAATCATTTACAACAACAAGTTGTGTATGTCCCCCTGAGACGGTTAGACAAAGAAATGGGAACTGAGGTTTATCACGCGTTTCATCATCGATAAAATGAGCAAGAACATGACCATGCATGTGATTTACTTCGACAAGGGGTTTATTTAATCCAAGAGAAAGTCCTTTAGCAAATGAAGTGCCCACAATCAAGCTACCAAGTAAACCAGGGCCTCTGGTGAAAGCGATTGCATCTATTTCCTCTTTTTTTATTTTAGCTTTTTTTAACGCCGATTCAATTACGGGTACAATGTTCTGCTGATGTGCTCTGGAAGCTAACTCTGGAACCACGCCACCGTACTCTTCGTGAACATTTTGGCCTGCAATTTCGTTAGAAAGTATGGTTTCATTTTTGAGTATAGCAGCAGAAGTATCATCACAAGATGATTCAATCCCTAAAATGATAATATCTTTATTACCCAACTTTAAATATCTTTGTATATAATTAATGACAAAGTTACTGAAAATACTAGGGAAAATCATCCTAACTTTATTTGAGTTTATTATACTCATCTTAATTGTTCTTGCTTTCTCAATCCGTACATCAACCTTTCAGACTTATCTGGCAAAACAAGGTTCAAGCTACTTATCAAAAAAAATTGGATCAGATGTTCAGATAAACAAAGTTTCTATTGTCTTTTTTGATCGTGTATACCTTGAAAAGCTTTATGTGGAAGATCAGCATAGTGATACTCTTGCTTATCTCGATGAATTATTTGTCAATGTTGCTGATTTTGATTTATCAAAACTTGAATTTGATGTAGATGAACTTGGGATGTCAAAAGGAACAGTAAAACTTAAAAAATATGAGCAAGAGGACGATCTGAATTTTCAATTTATTATTGATGCTTTTAAAACAAATGACACGATAAGTGAAGCTCCTGATTTTATAGTAAATGTAGATGAAGTAAATCTATCAGACATGATGTTTAGCTTTGAGGACCAAAATAAAAAGGTAAAAGATTTTGGGGTAGATTTCTCACATTTGGACTTAAAATCCATTAATCTGGCTGCGTCAGAGGTGAAAATCCTACCAAAAGATTATACTGGAAAAATTGAACGATTGAATTTTCAAGAAAAAAGTGGGTTTGATATAGTGTCGTTGTCTTCATATGGAGGGTTTGGTGATGACGGTTTAAACTTGAGTGAAACTAAAATTAAAACAAACAATTCTGATATTGATCTACCTCAATTTGCTCTTAAAATAAATCAGATGTCTGACTTTCAATATTTTGTAGACTCTGTATTATTAGTGGCAGATCTTTCTTCTTCAGATGTTTCTATGTACGATGTTTCTCTTTTTGCCCCACAACTTGAAGGGATGAATGAAATAGTCAAAGTAAAAGCAAAAACAAACAATACTGTGAGTGCTTTAAACATTCAGGATTTAGTTTTAAATATAGGATCGAGTACAGAGATTTCTGGAGATTTTTATTTACCTGACTTCACTAACTTAGACTCAATACAATTTAATCAATTAATAGCTTCGTACAATATTGCGGTAGAAGACATCGAATCAGTCCGATTACCATATAGTGCATCAAAAGACTACATTGAAATAAATAATTCTGTAAAAGGTTTAAACTATGTGAAAGGGAAAAATTTATTGGTAAAAGGAAAACTCCACGATTTAATTATAGAGCCCCACCATTTTTTTACTGGAATTGGAAATGTAAACTTTACAGAGCCTTTATTGATGACGAGCGACTCAACTTTTTCAACAATAACCATAATACCCCAAGGAAAAGGTGTTAGACCAATTTACATTGATGATTTTGATATTTCAAAATTGACTTCTTCTAATGAAGTCGGTCATGTGAATGGAAGTGTAGGTTTAAAAAAGTTTTCCCTTAAAGACAATGTCATAAAAACGGAAACAGTAAATGGAATATTCAGAAAAACAGAAATTTTTGGATATCCTTATGAATACATATTTGTAGATAAAGTTGATTATAGCTTGGATCAAAATGTAAAAACTGGAATCAACAGTATCGATGGGATGGTATATGTACGTGATGACAATTTGGATATGACTTTTAACGGAGCGGCATCTATAGGCAAAGAAACTCAAGTAAATGCTATTATTGACTTGGAGTGTGCACATTTGTCAATGATTCATCCTTCTTTAAAGGATAGAGGTGAGATGTATGCTAGAATGAAAGTATATGGAAATGGTGCGTCTTTTAAAGAATTATATGGACAATTAGATATTGATACATTATATTATGCAGAAAATGATGAAAACTTTTCTTTAGAGAACTTTTCTGCAGAAGTTACTAGGACTTTAGAAGAGGATATTCTTGATATTAAGTCCAGTATCGTAGATGCTCATTTACAAGGGAAAATAGATATTGAATTATTTAAAGATAATGTCATGTATCAAATCGCCAATATTTTCCCAGCCTTTTTTCCTGTAAGACGAGAGGTGGCTGATCTAAAAAGTGAATTTGAATATAAAGTTGACGTTAAAAGTGTAAACCCCATATTAGAAGTTTTCTACCCGAAATTACAAATTGCTGATAGTACTGTAATAGACGGTTCTTATAACGGAGAGAATAACAGTTTTAATCTGAATGCTACTTCAAATTTTGTTGTTTATGAAAACGTTCGTATGAATAACATTTACGCATATCAGGATGTTTCAAGTGAGGAGTTATATGCATTATTGCAAGTCGAACAGTTTCTATTGAATGATTCACTGACTTTTCAAGAAATACAATTTACTGGTATTGCAGATGACGGTTTATTGGATTCGGATTTAGTCTTTCACAATACAAAAGATTCGATGTCACAGGTACAGTGGGACACGTATCTACAAAATAATTATGGGTTTGATATAGTAATGCATCCTTCTGAATTTATAATTAATCAACACGAGTGGAGCTTAAATCAAAATGCATTTTTGAGTTATTCAGACCAATGCTTTACTATTAACCAACTTAAGCTAGAAAGAGAAGAACAATATATATCCCTTAATGGTATGTTGTCGGATTATTCTGAAGACCATCTGAATATTGATATAATGAATTTGGATCTAGAAGACCTTAGTTTGTTCTTAGGGGAAGAGACAAATATTTCTGGTGAGGCGAATATAGTCGGCTATATTTCAAACCCATTCAAAGGCTTTAAATTTTCAGGAGAATCTATTATTGAGGGACTTTATATAAATGAAACAGAAGTTGGAGATGTTAGTTTTTCGGCTGATTATCTGGCAGAATCTGACAAAATAAATATGTTTGGTGATATCTTTTATAAGAGGGAGCGAACATTTCAATTTGAAGGAGACTACATAGTTAAAGATAAGGAAGAGGACAGGCTTGATTTCGAAATGAATTTTAAAAACACTGATATTAGTGTGGTAAATGAGTTTTTGGATCCAGAAGTAGTTTCAGATCTTCAAGGAAAACTAAACGGTACTTTCGATTTAAACGGTACGATAAAGAAGCCAGAACTTACAGGAACAATTGACTTCAACGATGGGAAAGCTAACCTAGCACTTCTTGGCGCTGACTTTTTCTTTGATGGTGAAGTTGAATCTGTAGTAGATGGAATATATATAAACAGGATGCCAATTTCAGATAAAGAAGGTAATACAGGTTTTATAAATGGTACATTGTTTCATGAAAACTTCTCCAACTTCTTATTTGAATTAGTATTTAATTTAACTGACCATCCAACTGAAAGAGACCCTAAAGACAGGTCTAGACCTAAGAAAATAGATCGATTCTTAGTAATCGAAACAGAATACTCAGAAGATAGCCCTTATTATGGTACAGCTTACGTTACAGGTAACGCTAACATTAGTGGGTACGCGGATAATCTATCTATTTCTGTGGATGCGAAAACAAAACGGAGTACAAAGATAAATTTTCCTATGTATGGGCCTACACAAGTGGAACAAGCTGGTTTCGTAACTTTTAAAAGGCCAGAGGGTGAACAAATTGTTATAGAAGATAAAATTGATTTTACAGGTATTGATCTATCGTTGAAGTTTGACATCACTCCAGAGGCAGAAGTGAAATTAATTTTCGATGAAAATATTGGAGATGAAATTACTGCGCGTGGAGAAGGAGATATAGTTATGAATGTAGATAAATATGGAGATCTTGCCATAAACGGAACGTATACGGTTACGGATGGATATTATGATTTCAATCTGGCAAGTGGTGCTTATAAGCAAAAATTTATTATTAAACCTGGTGGTACGGTGCGTTGGTTAGGAGATCCTTATGAAGCTTATTTAGACATTGAAACCTATTATAAAACGAATGCTAATTTATCTGTAGTGATGCCAGATGTACTTGAAAATAAGTCTTCAGAGAATGAAGAGATTCATTCTTATCTTTATCTACGGGGAAATATGATGAATCCTGAAATTACGTTTGATTTAGAAGCACCAAAAGCTTCTGAGTCTGGGAAAGCCGTAATCGCTAGGATTAGGTCTGATCGAGATGAACTAAATAAGCAGTTCTTCTCACTCTTAGTTACCAAAGGCTTTTTACCGTTGAGTGGTCAGCAAGGACAAGATGGTGGAAGCGGGAGTGCTTTGCTTGATTTGGCAGCAACACAAATAAATTCCGTATTGGGAAAGGTTTCTGAAAACTATAAACTTAATGTAAATTTAGAAAACGATAACTTATCTGGACAGTTTGCGGGAGAATTTGGGGTGTCAAAAGAGTTTTTGGATGATCGATTAATTCTAACTGGATCGCTTGGAGTTGGTGGTGTTAGAGAGGATGGCACTGAAAATCAGAGTGGAGTTGGGGGACAGAATAATACACTTGTAGATCTTGAGGTTGAGTATTTATTGAATGAGAAAGGAACGTTCCGTGTGAGTGTATTTAATGAGTCCAATAATAATACAGTCATACAAGATAATAATCGTGGGCAATACACTCAAGGTGTAGGGATTAGTTATAAAGAAGATTTTCATAGCTTAGAAGACTTCAAGTTAGCACAATTTTTTGCAAATTTGTTTCGGAAAAAGGAAAACAGGGTAGATCTTCGGGAAGATGATGATAATAGAGTTCCAATTCCTGAGAAAAAAATTGAAGAACACAAAAACGCAATAAAAGAAGAAGAATGAAAAAAGTATTAGTAGCAAATAGAGGAGAAATTGCAAGAAGAGTAATTCGTACATTAAAGAAAATGAATATCAAATCTGTTGCAGTATATTCTGCAGCAGATGAGAACGCTCCATTCGTATTAGAAGCAGACGAGTCAGTTTGTATTGGTCCAGCACCTTCTTCAGAGAGCTATTTAGTACAAGAAAATATATTAAAGGTTTGTAAAGATCTTAATGTGGACGGGATTCACCCAGGTTATGGATTTTTATCGGAGAATGCTGATTTTGCTGAAAATGTAAGGAAAGCTGGAATTACTTTGATCGGTCCTTCTGCGAAGGCGATGAAGTTGATGGGAGACAAATTGAGCGCTAAACAGGCTGTTAAAGCTTATGATGTTCCCTTAGTTCCAGGTATAGACGAAGCAGTTTCTGATTTCAAAGAAGCCGAAAAAATTGCAAAACAAATTGGCTTTCCTGTGTTAATCAAAGCTTCTGCCGGTGGTGGAGGAAAAGGGATGCGTTTAGTTGAAAAAGAAGAAGATATGCAGGAGCAAATGCAATTAGCGCAATCTGAAGCGCGCTCTTCTTTTGGAGATGATGCTGTTTTTGTAGAGAAATTTGTCACTAAACCACGTCATATTGAAATCCAAATATTTGCTGATAATCACGGTAATATGGTGCATTTGTTTGAACGTGAGTGTAGTATTCAACGTCGTCATCAAAAAGTGATAGAAGAGGCGCCAAGTGCTGTCTTAACGCCAGAATTAAGAGAGAAAATGGGACAGTCTGCGTGCGACGTTGCTAAAGCTTGTGATTATTCAGGAGCAGGTACAGTAGAGTTCTTACTTGATGCTAACCACGATTTCTTTTTCTTGGAGATGAATACTCGTCTGCAAGTTGAGCATCCAGTTACTGAAGAAATTACAGGTTTAGACCTTGTGGAATGGCAAATCCGAGTTGCTCGTGATGAGAAATTGCCCAAATCACAAAATGAACTATCTATTAAAGGTCATGCAATGGAGGTGAGGGTTTATGCTGAAGATGCATTAAATAATTTCACACCTGATATTGGTACCTTAAGAAGATATCAAAAGCCAGAGGCGGATTATATTCGAATTGATGATGCTTTTGAGGAGGGAATGGATATTCCAATTTATTATGATCCAATGATTGCTAAGCTTGTAACCTGGGGAGAGAATAGGGAAGAGGCAATCGATAGAATGATTGAAGCTATTGATCACTACGAAATTTCAGGACTCAGAACTACTTTAGATTTTGGAAAATATGTTATGAAACATCCTGCATTTAGAAGTGGAGACTTTGATACAAATTTCATTAAGCACTATTTTGAAGACCCAAAAATTATGCTTGAAGCACAAGAGGAAGAAAAAAGAGCGCTTGTTGCTTCAGTGGATGAAATTTGGAACCATTTGAAAGAGGTGAAGAAGAAAGAGTTTGCCTCTAAATTGATTGATTAGTTACATAATTATTAAACGATTAGATTGATGAACTGATGTAGAGACGCACGGCCGTGCGTCTCTACTTTCTTAAACAAACAGTATAACGTGTTTGGAATACATGATGTCTTCTTTGAGATGCGCAATACCTTGTTTCAGATGCACGAAACCCTGTTTCACGTGTATTATGCCTACTTGAAGATGTGAAATACCATGTTGGCAGACAACTGACAGCTGATTGAGAAGTAGAGATAAAAAAAATGTAGAGACAAACGGTCGTTTGTCTCTACATTTTTTTTATCTAATATTTATATTATATACTATTCACCTTCTTCCAATCTGCGCTGTCTCTGTATAGGATTCTCTTGTGGTCTATTTTCACGGAACAAGTTGAATTTACTAGGGTCAACCTTTTTTGGCCAGCTATTGTTGCTTAAATTTGTATCACCTGTTTCGAGGAAAGGATCAACTTGAAAAGAGGTTACCTCTTTGTCAAAGATAAATACTTTCGAAACGTGGTAATTATCCATTTTCCAAATTTCAGCTGGAATTCTAATTACTTCTGTAGACTCGTCTTTAAATGTAACTTCAATAATCAAAGGCATTACTAATCCACCAATATTATCAAACTGAAGTTCATAAAAATGTTTTCCACTATTCAATAGCTCAATATCCTTATCACTCAATTGAGATTTTAACTCTTCGTATTCCTTATAGTCAAGCGCATCAACTTTATAGATATCTCTTTTGTTGTAAAAATCTTTAAGTTCAGGCTTTTTCTCCGTCATCGTTTCTTTGACTTCCTTTTCATTTCGAGTTTCACCTATGTGGACATCACTGTTTTCGTCTTGTTCTTTTTGGAAAGCTTTCTCAATATCTGGATTTCCAGTATTTAATTGAAACCATTTTACACTGGAAAGTGAGATGTCTACGTGATCTGTTGTGTAGAACCAACCTCTCCAAAACCAGTCCAAATCCACTGCTGATGCGTCTTCCATAGTTCTAAAGAAATCAGCTGGCGTGGGATGTTTAAATGCCCATCTTTCACAATAAATTTTGAAAGCATAATCAAATAACTCTCTACCCATAACCGTTTCTCTTAAAATATTGAGAGCGGTTGCTGGTTTCCCATAAGCATTATTTCCAAATTGCCAGATAGACTCTGAGTTAGTCATAATAGGGGAGATGTACGTTTTATCTCCTCCCATATAGTTAGCGATAAGGTGTGCAGGCCCTCTCCTAGAAGGATAATCACGCTCCCATTCCTGTTCAGTAAGATACTGTACGAAAGTATTTAAACCTTCATCCATCCAAGTCCATTGTCTTTCGTCAGAGTTTATGATCATAGGGAAGAAGTTATGCCCAACCTCGTGGATGATAACTCCTAACATCCCATATTTCGTTCTTTCACTATAAGTTCCATCGGGCTCTGGTCGACCACCGTTAAAACAGATCATAGGATACTCCATACCAATAGACTTTGCATGAATCGAAATGGCAACTGGGTATGGGTAGTCTATTGTATACTTTGAATAAACTTTTAAAGTATGCGCAACAACCTCTGTGGAGTATTGCTCCCAAAGTGGGTTTCCTTCTTTTGGATAGAAAGACATAGCCATAATTGATTTGCCACCAATTTTTACGGGCATCACGTCCCAAATAAACTTGCGAGAAGAAGCAAAAGCAAAATCACGGACGTTCTCAGCAGTGAAATTCCACGTTTTCTTACCTGATGCTTTTTCTTTCTCGTTCTCTTCAGCTTCCTCTTGAGTTACAATTAGAGTTGGTTTGTCGAAGTTAGATGCAGCTTCTTTTAATCTATTTCTTTGTTCAGAAGTCAGTACAGAGCTTTCATTTTGAAGTACGCCAGTAGCTGAAACTATGTGATCTTCTGGTACAGTAATTTTTACATCGTAGTCCCCGAAAGGTAATGTAAACTCACCACGACCTAGAAATTGCTTGTTTTGCCATCCTTCTACATCGTTGTAAACACACATTCTTGGAAACCATTGTGCAATTGTATATAAGTAATTGTCTTCATCTTCAAAGTATTCATAACCTGAGCGACCACCAATTTTCATTCGATCGTTGATGTTGTACCACCATTTTAAATCAAAACTAATTGATCCTCCAGGTTTTAGAGGTTTATCTAAGTCAATTCGAAGCATTGTTTTGTTAATGGCAAAATTCATATCTTCACCATTGGTAGCTTTCACATATTCAATTTTGTATCCTCCATCAAATTCAAACATTTTTCGATGAACAGCACCGAGACTTCTAAAATCTTCCATACGTTCAACTTGAATAAGTTTACTATCAGAATTTATAGAACGCATATTTTGGTCGAGTTGTAACCACAAATACTCTAGTTGATCTGGAGAGTTGTTAACGTAGGTTATACGTTCTTTTCCTTTAATAACTTGTTCTTCATCAACTAACTCTACTTCAATATCATAGTTTGCAACTTGTTGATAATATTCATGACCTGGCGCACCTGAAGCCGTTCTGTAAGTATTAGGTGTTGGCAATTCTTGATATAACTGTCTAAATTTATTAGTGTTTATATTTTCGTTGATCTGAGCGAATAAACTCGACGTAAATGCCAATGCTAGTATCAGTACAATTCTTTTCATTCTCTTATATTAATATTCAAAATTTCTTTTTGTTCTACTTTTTAAAAAAGTAAGATATTCTTTCCCTTCTTGCTTAAAAATGGTCAATTTATTTTGTTGGATAGGGAAGTAGTCCATCATAAGATTATATTCAACTTCAAAATTTTCAGGTTTCTCCAACTTTCTTGAAGTAAGATAAAAAACGGCTTGATCTTTCGTGTTAACCTCCATGCCGACTAATTCAAGTGAAATAGATTTGCCATCTACAGATAATTTAAAACCATTTTGAATGACATTTTCAATTTTATTTAGGTGTACTGGACTGTCTATACAATCTTCAAATTTTGGGATTTCAATTCCTTTATTTTTGATATACTCCTCTAAATCGTGACCAGTACAAGTTATTGATATTTCAAAACGTTTGTGTTCTGAACTATACTGTATTTCTCCAAAAGAAAAATAATATTCATGCATACTCATTGTAAACAACGCAAGTAGAGAAAGTATAGCAAACTTTTTTAGCATAGCGCCGTGAAATTAATGAGATTTTTTTGATTTAAGTGGGGAGTTTATCGATTATTCGATGAAATAAGGAGATATTGTCATTAAAGGCATTAAATATCAGTTTAAAACAAGTGTCAAATATTGTATTAAGCGATTCATTTCTTGGCTACAAGTTTTTCATTACTAAACCGATATTCACAATTGGGCCCTGTCCTATATTCCGTCCTCTTAGTACGAAAGCAGCACCAGTGTAAATTCCAAACCGATTACCAATGGGTACGTAAAAAGTACCTCCAATTTTATGATAGCTAACTCCTAGTTCTCTAAATGATGGAGGAGTTGGAGTTCCTTGATAATCAAACCCTCCAAATGAATGTTGATTTTCGTACCAAAAATCGAAATAATACTTAGCGGTGGCTTTCCCCACTTTAATACTTCCGTTTGTTGCATTTGGAACAGGGTCAAACTTATAATTGTATGCGAACTGGAGAGTTGCGAACCATGCTCCGGTTTGGTAATGAACTAATGGTCGAACATCAATTACTTTTGCCAGTTGACCAATAGCGTTAATTCCACTTGTTTTGTATTCCGCAAGATTTGATGAATAACCACCTGCTAGGCTAAAGGATAGTTCGCCTTTCGAAGTTTTCTTTTTAGCAACTAAATATTTAAGAAAAATACTCCCATCTTGAACTGAATGAACTGTTCCAATAGAAACATAAGGTATATTTAAATATAGATCCAGTCGGTCAAAAAGCCCTGTGCCGATAGTTAAACTTGTATTTAAAATAATTCTTGATAAACCTATTCTGTTGTTACCAGCAAAATAATGCGTTGCAAACTCAGCGCCACCTCCAATTGCTAATTCTATATTTCCTTTTCCTTTATAAAATCCATCCACTCGACCTTGTGCGGAAACCATAGAGAATTCTAGAATAAAGAAAATAGTCAAACTCACTAATAAAGATTTTTTCATAAGTTTCAATTTAGAAGTAAAAGTACCAATATTAGCTTGAAATACAATTGTTTTGATTAGCAACTCAATATAAATCATTTATGTTTTAAAACTTAATATGTGTGAATGATGTAAGTAAGAAAAATAATTGTGTAATGCTTTCGGTGATTATAGTGACCACCTTTGTTGCGTAAAAATTTAGTTGCAAATTAATTTAATAAAAATGAAAACAATCAAAGTTTTAGCCGTGTTAGCCTTTATGAGTGTTTCAAGTATCTTAATAGCTCAAGATGGAGAAACTGATTACCGTGAAGATTTCCGATTTGGATTAAAAATTGGAACAAATTTCTCAAACGTTTATGATTCAAAGTCTGATGACTTCGACGCAGATGGAAAGCTGGGACTTGCTGGGGGGGTGCAACTGAGTATTCCTTTAACTAAATTTATTGGTTTACAACCAGAGGTTCTTTTTTCTCAAAAAGGATTTAAAGGAAGTGGCGTTTTTTTAGGTACTGATTATAGTTTTAAAAGAACGACATCTTACATTGATATTCCACTGCAGATCGCTTTAAAACCTTCTGAATTCATTACTATTCTTGCTGGACCTCAGTATTCTTACCTCATTAAGCAAAAAGATGAGTTCAATAGCACGTTTTTCAGTAACTCGCAAGAAGAAGAGTTTGATAATGAAAATATTCGTAAAAACATTTTTGGCTTTGTTGGTGGATTAGATATTAACATTATGCACGTTGCGTTAGGAGCAAGAGTTGGATGGGATATTACCGAGAACCACGGTGACGGTTCTTCAAGTGCTCCCAGATATAAGAATGTTTGGTTTCAAGCTACTGTAGGGTACAATTTCTAAATTCAAGGACAATGAACAATATTTTATACATCGTAGCCATAGTTTTAATCATCTTGTGGGCGATAGGTTATTTTGGATTTAGTGCTGGATATTTAATTCATGTTCTGATTGTAATTGCAATAATTGCATTTTTAATAAGGATTATTCGAGGGGATAAACCTGTGATTTAAAGTTGAAACATAGTTTAGTAGTAATGTGGAAATGGAGGTTAGTGTAAACGGCCTCCATTTTTTATTTATTTCAAAGGGTTTTATATTCATATCAAGGCGCTTTCAGATTTGTTTATTTTCTTATTTTTATCTCGCTAAATAGAACGTTTAATAGAAAAAAATAAAAATGCGGGTATTATTAATATTGCTTATACTAACTTCAGTGTCTTTAAGCACACAAGCACAAGACATTACTGGAAAATGGAACGGTCTACTTAAAATACAAGGAGTTCAACTAAGGCTTGTATTTAATGTTACAAAAGGTGAAAATAGATATACTTCCACAATGGATAGTCCTGATCAAGGTGTGAAAGATATACCAGTTACAACAACCACTTTCGAGGATCCAAAAGTAAAATTTGAAGTTGAAAGTGCTGGAATAGTATACACTGGTAAATTATTAGACGAGAAGATTAAAGGAACTTTTAAGCAAGGAGGACAAGAGTTTCCTATGGATTTATCAAGAGAAGAAGTCAAAAAAGAGGAAGTAAGGCGACCACAAGAACCAACAAAACCCTTCCCATATTATTCAGAAGATGTTGCTTTCGAAAATTCAAAAGCAGATGTTTCTCTGGCTGGTACGCTAACACTTCCAAAAAAGAAAGGAAAATATCCAGTTGTTATTTTAATATCAGGGAGCGGTCCTCAAAATAGAAATGAGGAATTGTTAGGACACAAACCTTTTTTGATACTTTCTGATTATTTAACTAGAAATGGAATTGGTGTTTTAAGATATGACGACCGAGGAGTTGGTGAGTCGACTGGTGATTTTAAAGCTGCAACTTCTAAAGATTTCGCGACGGATGTAGAAAGCGCTGTGGAGTATTTAAAGACTAGAAAAGATATAGACAAAAAGAACATCGGTCTAATAGGCCACAGTGAGGGTGGGTTAATTGCTCCAATGGTTGCTGCCGAATCAGATGATGTTAGCTTTATCGTATTGTTGGCAGGCACCGGTATTCAAGGAGATAAATTATTATTAATGCAAGAAGAGCTAATCTGGAGAGAAAATGGAATGCCTGAAGAGGAAATAGAAAAATCTCTTCGGATAAATACTGCACTTTTTGATATAGTTCTTAATTCAGAAGATTCAGTTAAAGTAAAGGAGGATTTAACCATCTCCATGACTAAAATGATAGAAGAAGATTCGACTGAAATTCCCGAGGGATCAACGGTTGAAGATATTGTTGAAAAACAAGTAAATCAATTCGCTACGCCTTGGATGCTATATTTTATTCGATACAATCCTGCTCCAACACTTGAGAAAGTGAAGTGTCCGGTATTGGCCATAAATGGAGAAAAAGACTTACAGGTTCCACCAAAAGAAAATTTACAAGCCATAGAGAAGGCGCTGAATAAAGGAGGTAATAATAAAGTGACTACAAAGGAGCTAGCAAAATTAAATCACTTGTTTCAAGAGAGCGAAACGGGTTCTCCTGATGAATACGCTTCTATTGAGCAGACTTTTTCACCAATAGCTTTAGAGGTTGTGTTAGAGTGGATTAATTTACAGGTGGATTAAAACCAAGTAAAAACTCTGATATATGTTTAGACAATGCTTAATAGCTGTATTTCTTTTGATTTTATCTTGTTCAGTTTATGGTCAAAATGATAACCCCAATCTTAAAGAAATCAAATTAAAAAAGAGATGCGATGCTTCCATGGTTCATTTTAAAAATGGAGATTACATTCTATCTTTTAACCTACTTGATTTAAACAAAGAATATGATGTATTAGGCATATCATCTTTCGATCTGAATATGAAAGACACCTTAGAGCTTAAGAAACATATAGCAGGTATTGATTCTACGGGTAAAGGTAACCAAACCAATAATTACAAGTTGAATTCAATTTTCCAAAAGTTATTAAACAAAGGTAAAACAAAGATTTACAGTGTTTATCATTCAAAGTATTTGGTTAGTGTTAATTATCAATTTGAGAACGTGCCTGGATCAGGTGAAATTCATACTTATCTTGATGAGAAAAATATGATTATTGAATTTTATGAAGCGTTTATTGGGACACCTGGTTTTTAATTTGGAAAACTAATTATATTAATGTGAAGAAAAGACTTTTTGGAATATTGAAGATCGTTATAGGTCTCTACATAGTTGGGTGTGGATTACTATATTTTTTTCAAGAAAGGTTTATTTTCCTTCCTGAAAAACTAGAACAGGGTTATGAATTTAAGTTCAACCAAAAATTCGAAGAGTTAAATATAAAAACGGATGATGGTAAGCCATTAAATGGTCTTCTGTTTAAAGCGGATAGTTCAAAAGGACTTATATTTTATTTGCATGGAAACGCTGGTAACTTGAGTTCTTGGGGAAATGTGGCTAAAACTTATACGGATTTGAATTATGATGTATTCATCATTGATTATCGAGGTTATGGGAAAAGTGAAGGGGAGATTAATGGTGAGGAGCAGTTGTTTAAAGACAATCAAATTGTATATAATAAATTAAAAAAAGATTATAGTGAGGATAATATCATTTTGTTAGGGTATTCAATTGGTACAGGAATGGCTGCAAAATTAGCTTCAACCAATAATCCTAAGAAATTGATTCTCCAAGCGCCTTATTACAGCCTAACGGATATGATGACACAACGCTTTCCAATTGTACCTACATTTCTTTTGAAGTATAAGTTTGCGACAAATGAGTATTTAGATAACTGTAACATGCCCGTGATTATATTTCATGGAAATCAAGATGAAGTAATAGATTACGGCGCATCATTAAGATTGAAGGAATACTTTAAGCCAGAGGACACATTGATAACTCTAGATGGACAAGGACATAATGGAATGACAAAGAATTCAGATTATCTAAAAGCATTGAAAGAAGTACTTCAGTAGTTAAAAGTCATATAAATTGAACCTTTTCGACATGTAAAGAAATTAATATCCTTGTAAAAAGAAGTATAACTTAATCTTTCTTCCTACGTTTCTTCTTTTTATTTTTTTCTTTTTCAGGTAAATTTGAGTAACTCACCCCTCCAAAACCCTCTTTTTTAGGCTTCTTAACTTTGTTTTTTTTGGAATTTGAAGTCTTTCCATTTTTCTCGTCTTCAAGGTCTTCTGGTGTAACAGCTCGGTGTCCACCACCATCTAAAGGTGCATCTTTATCATCTGGATTGATCCATTTTCCTTTTGTTGGAATAGTAACCACTGTATCTAATTCTGAATCGTACGCCTTAAGATCTACTTGATCTGAGGCTTGGCTATTTACAGCAATTATGTCTTCTTGTAAACGCCATTTGTTCTTTTCAAAGCTATATGCATCATAAGACATATCAGGAACGTAATACTCTTTAAATTCTTTTAAGTTTGGAGTTTCAGGGCTCAAGTGATCAAATACAATTTTTCCACGGTTGACATCGTACTTCAAAGACATTGTTGCTTTTGAGGAATGTTCAAAAATTACTCTGTTTTGATAACCGCTATCGGTTTCAAATAGGGGGTGACCAAATTTTGGGAATTTACCAGTAAAATACAATACATCTAATAGTTTAATAGTGGAGCGTTGATTATTAGCATCATAACCCATTAAAGTATAGTACGTTCTATTTCCTTTTTCAACATCTACAATTTCATAATACAACGCTCCATACCAGTTTTCATGATCTAAAGTCTCTCTAACAAGTGCTTGAAGCGGTTGTTTTTTTCGTTTTAACTCAACAACATGGACTCTGTCTCGACGATCATCTTTTTTCATAATAAATGAAAAATAATCATTTGACTGGTCTTCATATTGGACATTCCAACTAAATATACGCACTAATTTATCTTGCGAATAAATTTTTCCGAGTGTTTTTAAAGAACTAAAAGGATAGTCAAAAGCATTTTCTTCTTCTAAAGCATCTGCTAGTAAAGTACGAAACTCTTCATTTAGTTTCTTGATTGAAGAGTCAGCCTTAACGCTTCGTAATTCGGTGAGTTTGTTATGTAAATCAGATTCTAAAGCATACAGCCTTTGGTTCTCTTGTCCGAATGTGAGGCAAGTGAAAAATAATGTAGCAAAAAGAAGAATGTATTTTACCATATTATAGTAACGTTTATTAAGGTGAATTGTTACACTCAAAAATGATTCCAATTCTATGTTTGAGGAATTTGGGGAATATGTAGGTACGCACGGCCGTGAGTACCTACATATTCCCTTAGTTTTATCAAAACCTATTTCTTAAAGTTCTCCGCTACAACGAGATCTTTTGTTCCGTGACTCCAATCGTAGAATCCTTCACCAGATTTAACACCCATTTTACCTGCAGTTACCATATTTACAAGTAGAGGGCAAGGGGCATATTTTTGGTTACCTAATCCTTCTTGCAGCACTTCCAGAATAGCTAAACATACGTCTAAACCAATGAAGTCAGCTAATTGAAGAGGACCCATGGGGTGAGCCATTCCTAGTTTCATTACCGTGTCAATTTCTTCAACTCCGGCAACTCCTTCGTGCAAGGAAATAATCGCTTCGTTGATCATCGGCATTAAGATACGATTGGCAACAAACCCGGGATAATCATTTACTTCTACTGGCACTTTATTTAGCGACTTAGAAGTATCCATGATCATTTTTGTTACGTCATCCGATGTAGAATATCCTCTGATTATTTCAACCAGTTTCATTACAGGAACAGGGTTCATGAAGTGCATTCCAATTACTTTGTCAGGTCTGTTTGTGACAGCTGCTATTTTAGTGATCGAAATGGAAGAAGTATTTGTAGCTAAAATCACATTGTCAGGGGTGATTTCATCCAACTGCTTAAATATTTTTAGTTTTAAATCAACATTTTCTGTTGCTGCCTCAACTACCAGGTCAACACCATCAACACCTTTTGAGGTTTCGGTGTAGGTAGAAAGTCTTCCTAGTGTATCTTTTTTATCTTGCTCCGAGATTTTTTCTTTACTCACCATACGATCAAGATTTTTCTCAATCGTTTTTAATCCTTTGTCCAAAGAATCTTGTGAAAGGTCAATAAGTGAAACGTTGTATCCAAATTGAGCAAAAACGTGAGCAATTCCATTACCCATAGTTCCTGCACCTATTACTGCTACATTCTTAATCATAATCTGTCTATTTTTTGAGGGCTAAAGATACAATTAAGTACAGATTAATGGAACTGTATCCCCGTATTTCTTTTAATTTTTGTACATCAAGACATTTGGATGACCTATTTTATTTATCCAACCTCTATACATTCCAGCAGTGTTAAATGGTAGAATAAAATTTCCTTGCGCATCAAGACATATAACACCACCTGTACCATCGATTTCCCCAAGTGCTTCAATTGTGCTATTAGCGGCTTCCTCTAGTGTGGATCCCTTGTATTTCATTCGAGCGGAAATATCATAGGCTACCACATTTCGAATAAAATATTCACCATGTCCCGTTGAAGAAACAGCACAAGTTTGGTTATCCGCATAAGTTCCCGCTCCAATAATTGGCGAATCCCCAATTCTTCCAAATCGTTTATTTGTCATTCCGCCTGTAGAAGTTCCTGCTGCTAGATTTCCGTTTTTGTCAAGTGCTACAGCACCAACTGTTCCAAATTTATAATCGTGTTCATAAGGTTCCATTTGAGCCGATTTACCTTCTTGATCATGTTCAGAACGTTCTTTTTCTTTTATACGAAGCAATTGCTGGTGACGTTTTTCAGTGTAGAAATAAGATGGGTCTACTATATCTAAGCCTTGTTGCTTCGCAAACATTTCGGCTCCTTTCCCAGACATCATAACATGAACAGAGCTATTCATCACCTCATAAGCAGCTTCTATAGGACTTTTAATTCTAGAGACGCCTGCAACGGCTCCTGCATTTTTCGTGGCACCATCCATGAATGAAGCGTCGTGTTCAATGGTTTCATCGTGTGTATAAACGGCACCAATTCCAGCATTGAATAGGGGAGAGGACTCCATGATTTGAATAGTAGCGATAACTGCTTCAGAGCTGCTGCCACCAGCATTAAGTATTTTGTATCCAGCATTTAAAGCTTCCTTCAATTTTTCATTATACTCTTTTTCCAATTCGGGTGACATGTTTTCTTTGTTTATTGTACCAGCTCCACCATGTATTACGAGAGTAGGAGCAATTTCTCTTTTTGAATCGTCACTCTTTGGTTCGCTCACCGTGGTTTCAATGTTTTCTTCATTAGTTGTACAGCTAAGTAGCAAAGTAGTAAAGACTGTTATGTATAAAAGCTTTTTCATAATAATAGATTCATGTAATGTTTCA
The DNA here is from genome assembly GCA_002734085.1 of Fluviicola sp. Lineage (GTDB taxonomy): Bacteria > Bacteroidota > Bacteroidia > Flavobacteriales_D > Crocinitomicaceae > Brumimicrobium. The sequence continues at coordinate 63,317 of NVXV01000011.1, forward strand.
ACCGAAAATTAGACAAAAAAAATGAGGATGGAAAATCCACCCTCATTCTAAATAAATTTATGCTTTCGAGAATTATTTAATCTCAACAACTTCTATATCAAAAGTTAACTCTTGACCTGCAAGTGGGTGATTTCCATCAACAACGATTGCATCATCTTTCACTTCTTTCACTACTAATTGAATTTCGTTACCATCTGGAGTCGTAGAAACTAATCCCATTCCAACTTCTGGCTTGATTTCTTCTGGAAGCTTGTCCTTAGGAACCTCTTGAATTAATTCTTTTCTTGGCTCACCGTAAGCTTCTGCTGAAGGTATTACTAATGTTTTCTTCTCGTTTACTTTCATGTCGATAATACCGTTCTCAAAACCTGGAATTAATTGACCTTTTCCAACTTGGAACTCCATAGGATCTCTTTCTAAAGAGCTATCAAATACTTCTCCGTTTGCTAATTTTCCAGTGTAATGTACTTTTACAGTATCATTTTGTTTTACTTGACTCATAAAAACTTTGTTTGTAATTAAAAATATGAAAATGAGCATGTTTTTAGCTCAAATTCTATGCAAAGGTATGTTTTAAGTAAGGAATACCCAAATTATAAGCATATTATTAAATAATTCTATGCTTTTTTAACGAAAAATGATCATTTATTCGATCTTTTCTATAAACTGACGACTTAAAGAACAAACTTCGTATAATTTCGGTGGCAAACTATCATCTGTCCAAGGATGTTTTGAACCAAATGTATGATTGCCATCACTGATAACGATTAACTTTCCTCCTGTCCAACTACTTAGGTTTTCAGAGTCAATAATTGAAACGGCATCGTCAATGTCTCCGTGTAAGTGTAGGGAAGGAAGCTCTAAGGCTCTAGCATGTGCTTCTATATCGAGATGAGACTTATTTAATTCCCAATCTTCGTACATAGAAAAGTTGTGGGGCATATCTTGATTTGTTCTACTATTTTTTACTGTACGAACACCTGTTTCTCTCCACTTTTCAAGTTCCTCACCCTCAGGAAATCGTTTTTCAATATTTGAAATACTTGCCCAGGTTGTTATAGAGTCTACACGTTCATCTTTACCTGCGAGTATTACATCCGCGCCACCACGACTGTGACCAATGAGGTGAACTTTCATTTCAGATAAATCAACATTCTTTTCAATCCAGTCCAAAGCACAAGCGATATCTTCTACTTCGTAAGTGTATCTGTTTTCGGCAAAAGCTTCCAAATCTGGGAAGTCGATTGGGTTTTCTGTTGTTCCACCGTTGTGACTAAGGTTGAATTTGCAAAACCCGATCCCTCTTTCAACAAAATAATTTTGAACTAAATGCCAAGCGCCCCAATCTTTATAGCCCTTATAGCCATGAACAAAGAGTATAAGGTGTTTACATTCTAATTTTTCAGGAATTTCAAGGTCGATAAGAGAATCTCTCTCGTTTGCTCCAGTATATACTGCATTCTCTAATTTCATATCTAAATTTTCTGAAGTCAAAATTAACAAAAGGCAAGGGAATTTGAAGTAGAATAAATAATTATTAGGTTAAATTTCTCTGTGGATCTTTGTGCCTTCTTTGTGAGTCTCTGCGCTATAACTCTTTATTTGTAAGGTTGGCTAAGCTCTTAGGAGCACAGGGGACAAAAGGTGTAGATATTTAAAATGATTATTAACGTTACAAAGTAAATAAGTTCGAAACCTTTGTTGTTACGAGTTAAGCATTAAACCTTATTTTTGACAATCGTGAAAAGAATGATATATATACTTGGCTTATTGATTTTCTTGTTTTCCTGTGGTATCCCAATGGGAGATACTGTGAAGACGGAAGATGAGAAGCTTACTGTGTTTTATTTAGAAGAAGTTTCAAAAGATAAAGCTATCAAATTTCTAAAGTATTGGAAGGACAATGGTTTTATTGGTGATGACCCACAAATCATTCAGTTAGATGTACTAGAGGATGGTTTAATCGCGGTTAAGTTGATTGAGAAATCTACCTATCACAAAGAAGCGCTAAGTATTCACGAAAAATCGCTTTTACAAGAGCTAGAGCGAAATTTAGAAAAAAAAGTATTTGAACAGGAGGTTACAATTATTATTACAGATAATACGTTTAGACCCATAGAAAGAAATTAAAAATGAAAATATCAGGATCAATATATTCCGACAAAAATAGACCTCTTAAAGAAACTATAGCTGATTTAGAAGCACATCAAGTTGATTTGTTGCACGTAGATTGTAATGATGATCTAGCGGTTTTTGATGATATAGAGAAAATTAGATCTTGGTGCAAAATGCCAATTGATTTGCATATTATTACTGAAACTCCGGAAAAGTATTATGACTTTTTGAGAAAATATCCTGTTGAATATGTTACGTTTCAGTACGAACAACTTCCTGATAATTTTGAATTGCCAACAGATATTCCTGGAGAGAAAGGATTAGCCGTGATTACACCAACAAATGTTGATGTGTTCGACGCGATGAGCAGTGACTTTGACTTCATCCTCATGATGGCGACAATACCTGGGCAGAGTGGTGGTAAATTTGACCCAGAAAACTTCAGGAAAATTAGAAAATTTAAATCTAAATACCCTAATAAAAATGTCCATGTAGACGGGGGAGTAAACGGGGAGGTTTCTTTTATTCTCAGAAATATGGGGGTTCACGCTTCTGTTTCAGGAAGTTTCTTGTTTAAAGCAACAAGTGTCGGGCAGGCGTTAATGGATTTGACGAAACGTGAGATTGAATCACTTTTCAAAGTGAAAGATTTTATGGTTCCAAGGGATGAGTGCCCAATCATTGACTATTCCGAAATGACCTTACCAAATGTTCTTGAGTTGATTGATAAAGGACGTTTAGGATTTATCTTAGTAGAAGAAAATCACAAATTCAAAGGCATTATTTCTAATGCAGATATGCGCAAAGCTTTATTGCGTAATTTAAATGATATCAAAGGGATGGATGTAAAGGAGATGATCAACCCAAATCCTATATCAATTTTAGATTCTAGTACGGTAAATGATATGTTAAACTTGGTGAGAGATCAATCTTTTCCTGTTATGTACTTACCAGTGATTAATTCAGATAAAAATGCAGTTGGAATTATTACATTTGTGAACTTGATAAAAGGAGAAATATGATCATTCAATTAAAGAAATCAATAGATAATAACGAAGCGGCGCTTTTTGCTGATCAGAATAAAGCATTTCATATTCAAGAGAATGGAGCAGAGGTGTTAATTACTTCTTCGTCTGTGAAAGAATTACCACAAGATCTAAAGGATAAAGCCGATAATCATTGGGTTTTTGACAATGATATGCAGCTGGCATCAAGAGAATACATGTCTAAAACACGCGAAGTGCGCATTGGTGATGTGATTATTGGAGGGGACACTAAAAATACGTTACTAATTGGTGGACCTTGCTCTGTTGAATCTGAAGCTCAAATTCAAGAGAGTTCAGCATTGTTAAAATCGTTGAATTTAACGACACTTCGAGGAGGTTGCTACAAACCTCGAACGAGTCCGTACAGTTTTCAGGGATTAGGGTTAGAAGGATTGAAGCTTTTAGCTAAAATGCGTGAAGAACATGGGCTAAACGTTATTACTGAGGTTCGCGATGCTACTCATGTTGAGGATGTGATTGAACACAGTGATGTAATTCAGATTGGAGCAAAAGCAATGTACGACCAAGGGATTTTGCGCGCTTGTGCTAAGGCTCGTAAACCAGTTTTATTGAAAAGAGGTTTTGGTACAACATTACAAGAGTTTGTACAAGCTGCTGAATTTATTCTTTCAGGAGGAAATGACCAAGTTATCTTATGTGAAAGAGGAATAAGAACATTTGAAACGAAAACACGTTTTACACTTGACTTGTGTGGAGTTGCTTACTTACAAGAATATACAAATTTACCCATCATTTTGGATCCGAGTCACGCTTTAGGATATAGATATGGTATAGAAAAACTAGCGCAAGCATGCGTTGCAATGGGAATTGATGGTTTACTAATTGAAACACATCCAGATCCATCGGTAGCTAAATCTGATGCCGCACAGCAATTGACTCACGACGGATTTAAACAGTTGATAAAAGCAATTAATCCAGTCGCTCAAAGTATTGGTTATAAAATAGTTTAATGCAATTACTTGAACAAAATATTAAAGAATATTTGAAGCGTGAGAATCGTTCGTTTAGTGACTTTTTGAAGAAGCATAGTGCGTCAAATATCAATCAGATTTCACTAGGTGACTTAAAGCTATTTTGTGCTGAGAATAACCTCGATTTCACAAATATGTTGACTCGACCACTATTTGCTGATAAAGACCAAATCAAGAAGATTAAACTACTTATTCTCGATGTTGATGGCGTTATGACAGACGCTGGAATGTTCTTTACAGAAAACGGAGATCAGTTTAAAAAATATAACGCCAAAGATGGAATGGCAATCATGGCTTTGTCTAAAATCGGTGTAGACGTTGGAATCATCTCGTCTGGATTTAAACTTGAAATGGTAAAAGCACGCGCTGATCTACTTAAAATCAAACATCTATACGTTGGAAGAGACCCGAAAATCGATATTCTGAACCAGTGGTGTGAAAAATTGCAAATATCTCTAGACGAAGTGGCAATAATTGGTGACGATATCAACGATTTATCAATCATGAATAAAGTTGGCTTTTCTGTTTGTCCATCTGATGCAGTATTAAGAGTGAAACAATCGGTTGACTTAGTATTACAGACGAAAGGAGGGAGGGGTTGTGTACGCGAGTTTATTGATTTTTACTTGTTGGATGAATTGTTGGAGTGATAAATTATAGATTGGAGCTTGTTTGATGTGGTATTGTTGAGTGAATTCAGGCAACTACGTGATGCAATCGCGCAATAGCGTGGTTAGTCAAATTATTTCTGATTTATCAAAAAGGTTCTAATATGAGTTTGCTCTTCCCTGTAAAATCATTACATTTGTGTTCAAAAATATTAATCATGCCACTAAAGTCTTTTACATTATTATCATTTCTTTTATTAATATTCACTTTTTATAGTCAGGAAGTAAAGGTTAAACAATTTGATTATCATAAAGGAGAAACCCCTAGTAATATACCTATCGGAGTTGATGAAAATGGATATGTCTACTCTTATAATTATGTCTTATTAATTGGAAACTCAGATGTTCATAGGATGCGTGTTCATGATTCAAAGAATGGTGAGATTGTAAGAGAAATAAATTTAGATTTAATACCAGGGCTTAAAAATCGAAATATAAAAACTATCGATTATGCTTTCGCCAACAATCAATTATATGTAATAGGAGAAGGAGAGTTAGGCACGAAAGAAGGAATTTACGTTGTTCGTTTGAACCATTTACTTCAAGTTGAAGGGGAACCCTATTTTTTTCCAACAACTTCCGATTATTGTGAGAAAAGATGTAAACAGGAAGTTTTAATCAATGAACTTGCTACCGAAGACTCTCCTCACCATTCTTTTATATCAAGGGTATATTCGGGTAAAGGAAAAAAACAAATATCCGAATTGGAGTTAATCACATTTAATGATGAAAATGAAATTATTTTTAATCGTAAAGTGAAATTCCCTAAAAGAACTGTATCTAAAGTGGATTTTTTCAACGTTGGAAAGTCAATTGTAATGCAGGTACAATCATTCACTCGGCAAAGTGAAGAGGGAAATCTTCTTGGTTTTTTGTTTAAAGAAAATGTATACGAAGACCATATTTATATTTTAGATGGGAAGGATAATTTAAATGAACTTGACTTAAATTCATCTTTTGAAGGCTATTTGTTTGAAGACTTTAGTATTCATGAAAACGAAGGGGAGATAATTGTGTCTGGAAAATTACATAAAGATGAATCTTTTATAGGTTTAGGTACATTAGTTTATGATGTACAATCACTTAAGCTAGTTTCTTCTGATATACATAAGTTTGATAAGGAGTTGGCCTATACTTATTTGACAGACGAAGATAATGAGGATGTTAGAAGAAGATTAGATAAGAACAAAGTTGAAGTTAATGAAGGGGATCTAGTTACTACTTATAAATTGGTTCGTAGTTTCAAAAATGAAAACGGAGAAATAGTTAATATTTATCAGAATATATGGAGTGGATATACTAGCCGATCTAATGGTCAAGGGACTGTGCATTATATGTATACAAATGTGGTTATGGCTAAAATAAACACGAAAGGAGAAGTTGGAAATATAACATTTCTACCCTTTTATCAGATGATTAATGACGTTGATCCAGAAAAAGGGTTTAGTGTTTTTAGAGATGGGAATGAGTTTTACTTCTTACATATCGCTACTCCTGAAAAGATTGACGTTATCAATAAAGTACATAATAATGAAATTGATAACAACTTCGAAGAAGGAAAAGCTATCATTACATTGACCAGAGTCGACAATGAAGGACAAGTGTCATCGGAAGGGTTAGTTTATGGTGTTGAGGATAAAATTATGCACAACGCAGCTTTTTCAATTGGAGATTCAGAGACAAATAAATTTTATATTGTTTCTACCTCTTTTAATCCTATAACTAAAAAGGAAAATAAACTTGTCGTTATTGAGGTAGAAACAAAATAAAATTATAGAGTAGACTTAACGTAGATGTGTAAGTAGTGCTTGAATTAGATCTTATTATATCTAATACTAAGAAGTAATAATGTCCAACCTTCTAAAAAGAATTAATAACACATCGGGTAAACTTGGCTCATTACAGGCCGGTTCACCAAAATTTTACCTGTTACTTCTTCCGCCAGTCTATATGTTTTGGAGCATCAATCTAATCAGTATTACTTTTACTAAAGGTAAAGTTATAATGACCTATATCGCCATTTTGATGTCGTTAATTTCATTACTGTTAATTGGGATTTACGGATATGGTTTGTTGCTGCAATTGTCATTTATAAAAACTGCAGAGTTTAAGGCTATCATTGCTTACTTTACAATTACTTGGTGTTTGTTTTACTTTATTATTTCTTTTAGATCATTAAGGTTTGAGATTAAGAACAATATATCAAACCCAAATATCATTGAATACTTTGTTAGGTTCTTTGTTTTAACCAATTGGTATATTGGTGTATGGAGTTTTCAAACCATTCTTAATCAGTACAAAGAAATTAGCAATTAATCATAGTTTGTACTTTTCATTATAATTATTTTAGCCATCGAGGTGACAATTTTTATTAAATTGCAGTCGCTAAACTCTTTGCTATTGTGAAATACTTGTGTTTTTTTCTGATTTTCAGCTATTCTTGCCTCACCGCATTTGGTCAGGATTTGGATAAAGAGCAAGAATATATTGATTCTTTAAATATCTTAATCAACAGTCCAAAATCTCATGATACAACAATTGTTAGCGCATATAAGTTGGTAGCAGAAATACTCTACTACTACAATCCAGATACAATATTTTCTATTTCAAAAAAGATTGAAACAATAATACTTGATAATATTGATAAGTATGAATCACAAGAGGTTAAAAGAGTATTGAAAAAACACTTGGCAAATTCGTATAACAATTATGGTGTTTATTATTCTGATATTGGAGATGTTGAAAAATCGATGGTTTACTATTTCAAAAGTTTAGAGGTTAATGAAGAAATAGATTTTCTGGAGGGTCAAGGAGTTGCACTCAATAATATCGCCCACCAATATGAAAATCAAGGTGCAATATCTACTGCATTGCACTATTATAATAAAAGTTTAGCTATTCGCGAGAAAATTTCAGACGAAGCTGGAATTGCAATTTCACTTTTCAATATAGCATATATTTATACGACTCAGGGAGACATCTATAAAGCACTAGAATATTTTGAAAAAAGTTTGAAGATTGAAAAGGAGTTAGGTAGTGAAATAGGAATAGCATTTTGCTTGAATAGTATCGGAGAAACCTATTTAAAACTCGATAGGCTAGAAGAATCAAAAAAATATATAGACAGCGCATATCAAATTAGAAAAACGTTGGGTGATGAATTTGGTATTGCACAGACGTTCGAAAATATGGCCGAAATTTATCTGGCTCAAAAAAAATATGACTCAGCTCTGGTTTACATGCACAAAGCCTTAGATATTCGAGAAAAAGGAGGTGCTCTTAGAGATTTATGTTTTAATCTATTTAACATTGGTGGCGTTTATTTAAACAAAGGAGATTTAGATAATGCTTTAAAATATGCTGTGAGAAGCAAACAAATTGCAGAGGAAATACAATACCCAACCAGTATTCGAAATGTCTCGCTACTTCTCAGTGAAATTTATGAAGCAAAGAGTGATACTAAACTAGCATTGTCTTATTATAAAACATATATTGACATGCGCGATAGTGTAAGAAATGAAAAAACGCAACGTGCAGCCATTCAAAGAGAAGTTCAATACAATTACGAGCGAAAACTGGCAGCTGATAGTATTCGATATGAAAATGAAGCAATTATTAATGATGCATTAATCTCTAAGCAAAAAGCTGAGTTGCAGGTAAAGAGAAACCAGCAATACCTCCTATTTGGAGGATTATCATTGTCATTTATCTTTTTAGCATTTCTATATAATAGATTTAGGGTTATTCGAAAACAAAAGGGCATAATTGAGATTCAGCGCGAATCATCTGAAATGCAACGTCAGGTAGTTGAAGATAAGAATAAGGAAATAACAGATAGTATTAACTATGCGAAGCGCATACAAGAAGCGATCTTGCCTTCCAAGCAAGTGCTTATCGAAAATTTGAAGAAGGGATTTGTGGTTTTCAAGCCTAAAGACGTTGTGAGTGGTGATTTTTACTGGCTCGAAAAAGCAAATGGATACATATTCTTTGCTGCTGCCGATTGTACGGGTCACGGGGTACCTGGAGCAATGGTAAGCGTAATCTGCTCTAATGCATTATCAAAAGGAGTCTTAGAAGAAGGTTTGACAGATACTGGGAAATTATTAGATCGCGTCAGAGAATTAGTAGCTGATCGCCTCAACAAAAATGGGGAGAAAGTAAACGATGGAATGGATATTTCCCTTTTGGCCATAAAAGAGGATGAAAGAAATGCTGATTCTACAACTATAAAATGGTCAGGCGCAAACAATGGTATTTGGATAATTCGAGATGAAACGAAAACATTGGAGCAAATAAATGCGGATAAGCAACCTGTAGGTGTCTATGAAGTCTCTAATAACTTCACAACGCACCACGTTGAAATTAAAAAGAACGATAAGCTCTATTTGTTTACAGACGGGTTTTCTGATCAGTTTGGCGGAGAGTATTTGCCTGAAATGAGACCTGGTGGTAAGAAATTTAAAAGTGCAAATTTTAAAAAATTATTGCTTAAAATACAGGATAAGCAAATGGATCAACAAAAATTAATTATTGAAAACACTTTTGAAGAGTGGAAAGGCTCACTTGAACAAGTTGATGATGTTTGTATTATTGGCATCCGTTTTTAGCCCTAACTATTTATTTGCGAACTAATGGAGATGTCATCTTTGTCTTTACTTCTTTAGGATTTATAAAACCATTCATTGTACCGAGTCTCGTGAATACTTCATCGAAACTTCTTCTACTAAACCGTTTACTTTTTGTCCAAGGTGGAACTTTGTTTACTTTAGTTTTCATAACTTTTGTTTTGATCTAAGTTAAACAAGAATAGTTCCAAAGTTGGTGATGATTGATTAAACGGACATGAATAGCTCGTAAAAACAATGATTTATTGTGTGAAGTATCTATTTTGAAGTTTCAACTATAAGAACAGCCATTTGACTGTTTAATCCCATGATTGGAGTAGCTGTAACAATAATACTCTCGTTAGCTTCAGAAATCACATCTTTGGCAAGAAGCAGAGTTTCATTTTGAAATGTCATACTCTCATCTTTTTTATTTGTACTCATTTCAATGTTGCCATTTTTGTGATTAACGAGCATGATTTTAGATATCTGTTTATTTTTAATCATTTGGAGAAAGTACTGATTGACTTGGTCTTTATTTTCATCAATAAGCTCACTACGTACAGCAAGTGCAAGTGTACTTGTAATCATTTCTGCTTTTTCATGAACCATACTGTCCATGAGTTTATTGTGATTGATATTTAATTGTTCAATTTTAGCTTGGTACTCTTTTTCTAGATTATTCTTCCCTATCACGCCCCAAACTACTGCAATTACAATACCTAGAAGAAGGAGTAAGTTCAAGAAGTGCTTTTTCCAAAAAGGTGTTTTGGTTTGTTCGGCTTTTAGAGAAGAACTGCTTGAAGCGGTTTTCTCTGTATTTGATTTTTCGGGTGTGTTATCTTTATTATTCATATTGGTGTTTAATCTACTTTTCTCAATGTTATTGAACCTTCTTTAGTTGCAAGAATGAGTGTTGTTCCTTTAAGCGTATAAATAATTGGTCCTTTTCTCAATATGTTAAGTATCTTGTTTTCGATATCAGATAATTCTGCGCAATACATTTTTGTTGATGAAAGTGGCTCAATATACATTTTATTATATTCAAAACGCATCATTCCGTTTACTTGGTTGCATCCTGCAAACCCCGAAAACTGTTTGTTTTGAAGGTTTATTTCAAAATGAGGGATGTCCTTAGGAAACTTTGCAGGATTGAGTTCCTCATCATTGATTTGTTTAACAGCCCAAATGTCATGAAGTTTCGGATTTCCTCGATAAAATCCGCAACCAGAAAAGTCTGTACCGTTTTTATCTTTCTCCAAACGATACATAATATCAACGCGTTTACCGTTTTCCTCGCAGTCTACAATGTCAATACTTACTCTAACAACTTCAGTTCCATTAGAGGAGTATAAACTGACAACATCTGCACCTTGTGCAACAGACTTTTTCTCTACTTTACCTACATAGCTAATGTTATTTGATTTACTCGTAAAGAATAAATCACCATCAAATTGAACAGACAATTTCCAGTCGTCTGCAGAAGCGTAAAAATCAACTAAATTCTCTGATGGATGTTCAATCATTTCTGAATTATTTGGATTGTCTGTCGTTTCAGTTTGTTCCTCCTTTGTCTCTTTGCTGTTTCCGCAAGATATTAAACTGAATAATACAGATGCAAAAACAAAAAATTTTATTCTCTTCATTTTGTATAATTTCTAATGACTAAATATAGTTATTTTTATTAAGGTTGAGCCACTCCAAAGTTGAGTTTGAAAAAATATCTTCAACAACCTCTCCTGAAAGATCGCTATCTTCAATGAATTTACCAATTTCTAAGTCTCCGAGAGGGAATGGGTAGTCAGAGCCTAAACAGATTCTTTTACTCCCTTGCATTTTAAGGATATACTTTAATAGATCGATATCGTGGGTAATACAATCAACCCAAAATTTACCAAGATATTCTCTAGGATTAACATCATTATCAATAGCAACAAGGTCTGGTCTACAGTTAAAACCGTGTTCAACACGGCCTAAAGTCGGAAGAAAAGAGCCGCCAGCATGAGAAAAGCAAATGCGCAAATTGGGTAATTTTTCTAAAACTCCGCTAAAAATAAGTGAACATGCTGCACGAGAAGTTTCTGCCGGCATACCAACGAGCCAAGGGAGCCAATATTTTCGCATATCGTCAAACCCCATCATTTGCCAGGGATGTATCATTATAGCTAAACCTAATCGTTCACATGCTTGAAAAATTGGGAAAAACTTCTCTTCACTTAAATTTTCATTATTGATATTAGAGCCAATTTGTATTCCAACTAAGCCTATTTCTTTAATTCTTTCTAATTCTTGTATTGCCTTTTCAGGGTCTTGCATAGGAATGGTTCCCAAACCAATATAATTCTTTGGGTAACGATGTACTAAATCTGCGATATGATCATTTAAAAAACGACTAATTTCTAATCCATCTTCAGGTTTTGCCCAATAACTAAACATCACAGGAATGGTACAAACTACCTGTACTTGTGTTTGATGTTTTTCGTAGTCTTTAATACGAACATCTTCATCCCAACAATTTTCCTTGATAGTACGGAAGAATTTACCGCCTTGCATCATGTCTGCTTTACCATCATCACGATGATCTAAGAATATAAAGTCTCCATATCCGAATTTCTTTGTCCAATCTGGTAAGTTCTTAGGTATAATATGGGTATGCATGTCAATTTTAAGCATCGGCTTTAACGTTTTTTTTGTTATAGCCGTGAAGATACCAATTATTTTTAAAAATGACGGGGATATTTAACCGCACTTGTACTGAGCTTAAGCTGAAGTAAAGTTTGCAAAACGATGCACCGAGTTTGCCGAGGTGAAGGCGCCAAGTGCGCAAAGAAATTTTCAGAACGGTATTATTGGAATAGGTTTCTTTGTCTTTGTAAGTAGCAATCAATCAGGGGCTAACCGTAATTAAAGGACTCGGTTGATAGAGCATCCATCCAGTGACGCTTTTTCTTGGCTTATTTGTGGGAAGGACTTCATGATATAATACATCGCTTCTAAAAAGAATACATCTATTTTCTAAAGGCGCAATGATATTTTCTTCTTTTCCTTCTGGATAAATCTTTAATTCTCCACCATCTCCATTGTGCCAGTTCTCATTTAGGTAGATAATCATAGATATCATCCGATTGTTTCTACCTTTGAATTGATCTAAATGTTTCTTATAAAATGATCCTTCTGGGTAAAGAGCGAGGTGAAATTCGTAATCTGAAAGGCTCAAAAAACAAAAGCGATTAATCATTGACTTAACTTCATCTAATACTTCAAAAAGCCAGAGATCTTGTTCATCCCTTGATTTATCCAGCCAATAGGTATAATCTCCACGAATTTCATTGATTACTTTGGAATCCCCTGTTGCACCAATGGCAGCTTTATCCAACTTGTCTTGATTTTCTTTTTGACTGAAATAAGATTTCAAATTTGATAAGACTTCAAAGGATAAAAAGTTGTCCATTACGACATAATCAAATTGGGATAATGTATCCATACGATTTTCCCAAATATTTTGTTCTTCCATTTACAATATAAAAGTGGTGTAAATATAAGCTATTCTTATGATAAGTCTTATTTTTGTTAAAACCAAAAAAGGTGTTATGAGAAACTACATTTTCTTACTAGGTCTATTCTTTTTCGCAAGTTGTGGAGGTGGAGAGTCAAATTCAAATAAAAATGAAATTGCTGATTATCTAACATCTGGTAAGTGGAAAGTAGTTGAGTTTGATGGGAAAGAAAAAAAGTTTAGTAAAGGAATTGTTTTTTCAAAAGATAAGCAGTTTTTTAATTTAGATTCTCAGGGCCGAATAATACCTACTCAAAATAAAATAGTGTTTGATTTGAGTAATGATACACTCAGAATTATTGACTTTAATATTGAACCTAGGTTTCTCAAGAAAAGAGGTACACTAGCTTTTAGTATTAAAGAGGTTGATGAAAGTAGTATGATTCTAAAATCTCTTTACCCAGACTCAACAAGCACATATAAATTGAAAAATGAAGAGCTATAATTCATGATTGGAATTCTAAGTGCAGAAAATCAAAGAAATTTAGATGGGTTCACAATTGAAAATGAACCAATATCAAGTGTGAATTTAATGGAGCGAGCAGCTGTTAAATGCTTTGAATGGTTGCTTAATAACTATAACTCTAAAAGTAGTATCTCTATTTTTTGTGGGCCAGGGAATAATGGGGGGGATGGATTGGTTATAGCCAGGCATTTACATGAATCCAATTTTAACGTAAACTGTTTTGTTGTAGCTTTTTCTAAAAACTTTTCTGATGAGTTCATAGTAAATAAAAAGCGCTTGGAATCAGTAGGAGTGAAGTCAATTATTCTTGATGAAGAGAAGGACTTAGACCAACTAAAACCTAATGACATCATTATTGAAGCTGTTTTTGGTACAGGGTTATCTCGGCCTGCTGAGGGATTTGCAAAAACTGCAATAGAGAAAATAAACAGTTTGAATGCAGAAGTGGTTTCAGTTGATATCCCATCTGGAATGTATTGTAATGATTTGCATGATTCGAATGATGTAATGATTAAAGCAACACATACATTGACATTCCAAGCTCCTAAATTGAATTTTTTCTTTCCAGAAACGGGCAATAATGTTGGTGAACTCCATGTTTTAGACATCGGACTCCTACAGGATAAAATCTCAGATTTCAAGGTCGATAAATATATGCTGACTAAGGAATCTATTGGGAAGCTGATTAAAAAGCGCAATACCTTTTCGCACAAAGGTACTTATGGTCATGCTCAGGTAATTGCTGGCAGCAGAGGTAAGATGGGAGCAGCGATACTTTCTTCAAGTGCGGCATTAAAAACAGGAGCTGGATTAGTTACTGTTAACACCCCTCAATGTGGAATAGATATTCTTCAATCAACTATACCTGAGGTTATGGTATTACCGAACGAAGGAAGTAATGAACTTGAAGGAAATTTTAATCTTATCGGAGATACAATTGGGATTGGTCCAGGGGTAGGTTTAGGAGAGAGTACAGTTTCATTTTTAAAGAATGTGATAGAGAAAATGGAAAAACCTATAGTAATTGACGCGGATGCTTTAAATATTTTAGCTTCTAATCAAAGGTTGTTAACTAGTATTCCTGAAGGTAGTATTTTAACTCCACATCCAAAGGAGTTCGAACGTTTAGTAGGTAGTTTTTCAAATAGCTACGAACGTCTAGAAAAACAAATAGAGTTCTCTAAGAAGCATAAGGTAATTGTCGTTTTAAAGGATGCGAGAACTCAAATTTCTGACACTGATGGTGTATGCTATTTTTCAGCAGTCGGTAACCCTGGTATGGCGACTGGCGGTTCAGGTGATGTTTTGACAGGAGTTTTAACTGGTTTACTCGCTCAAAAATACAAGCCAATCGAAGCAGCGCAATTGGGTGTCTATCTACATGGTACTGCTGGAGATTTAGCGGCGGAACTTCATGGACAACAGTCTTTAGTTGCTTCCGACTTGATCGAGATGATCGGGAAGAGTTATGGAGAGCTTAGTTGTAGTGATTTGTAGAGTTTTTAGCACAGAGAACACAAATAATCACAGAGTTAGTTCTCCGTGTAATTCTGTAAACCCCAAAGTGAACCTACGCCATCCCCAAGAAACCCTATAAAAACTCCGCGAACCTCTGTGCAACCTCTACGAAACTCTGGACCTATAACTCTAAGCACCTTAACGAATCTTATACAACTGTATCAAAGCCGTACTCAAAAACAAAATCAGTATTTATTTTAAGTGGTAATACAAACCAAACTGCCCTCCAATCCATAAGTTTCTGTGAAAATATCTTTTAGGACTCTGCTCCTTATAGAATAAAAGGTAGCTTAATTGTGGTGATAAGTTAAGGCTGATTTTTTTGTTCACAAAATAGGAAATACCAATATTAAATTCAGCGGTGTTTAAATGAAAATCGTTAAAGTTCGCAAAAGTATTTTTTGATTTCCAATCGATGCTATTTTCACTTCTTGAAATTGATAGGTTATAGTTTATTCCTAATGACAAATCTATCGTCCACCTGCTTTGTAAGGGGATGCTATACCCAACTTTAATTGGAATTCCAACTAAATGATCTCTTACTTGATGACTGGAAGTGATCGAATTGAGGCAAGAATAACGAAGACCGGATTGTATATAGAGCTGATTGTTAAACTTTCTGATAATTGATAGATCGGCATTCATACTGTTCTTAATTCTTTGAAAATCGGACGATTCAATAAGCGAGTTATTATTATTTAAAGATGAATTATCTGGAGTAACTGGCTCGTTATCATATGTTTCTGATCTTAAATCCACGTAAGAATAGGAGAGACCAATAACCCATTTATTACCGCTATTGAGTGAGGTATTATGATCGGAAATCGTAAGTTCATTTTGCTCATCTCTTGATTGAGGTAATGATAGCTGTTTTATACTTAATTGATTTATTTTATTATCCTCGGAGAGAAATTCTTTATCTATTTTATCGTTTTTGCTTTTATCTTTTGAAGGGAATGAATTGGCTGAAGTTTTGCGCTTGGTTTTATCGGGATTAATTTCAGTACTGACTCCGACAAAGTGATCCTTTTCATCGAGAATACTCATGTTTTCTTGTGTTGTTAGATCATTTTTATTCTTTGGAACCAAAGAATTGGATTTCATCTGTGTAGAGTGTTCCTTTGTTTCTTTATTCTTTACTTGCTTCATTAAGTGCTTTTGATCTTCATCTTTCTGATTACAATCATCTGGAAAAATTCTATTTGAAGCATGGTTTGTAATGGTTGTTTCACTGCCTAGATCTTTTGAACTTTCAGTCTTCATTTTATGAGCTAGTTTAGCGTCTGTTTCAGTTAGTAAAAATATCGTAGTAACTCCAGATGTCCCTGCAAATACAAATAAAAAAATAATAATAAAAAACCTTTTTTTACGCTTTTTTTCTTGAATTTCTGACATGACAGCACTCTTGGTAGCAGGGTCAGGCGTTGTACCAAAGTCTTTAAATTTATTTTTTAAATATGCTCTTTCGCTAAGATCCGACATGGTTCATATTTTTAAGTTTTTCATCTGCTCTGTACTCTTCTTCTATCATTTTTCTCAGTTCAGCTTTCGCACGACTGTATTGCGATTTTGAAGTTCCTTCAGAAATACCGAGCATTTCTCCAATTTCTTTATGTGTATACCCTTCAATTGCATACAAATTAAACACTGTTTGGAATCCTGTTGATAGGGCTCTTATTTTTAGCAATAAATCCTCCAATTCTAATTCGTCCAAGTATGTTATGCTTACTTGATGATTTTCGAACTTAGCATCATCTTCGTAAACAATTAATTTCTTTTTTCTCAGAAATGCTAAAGCAGTATTGACTGTGACAATTCTTATCCAACCCCCTAAATTGCCTTGATTTTTAAAAGTGTTTAGCTTGTCAAAAATCTTGATAAAAGATTCTTGCACAATGTCTTCAGCTTGATCGTTACTTTTCGAATAACGCAAAGCAATTCCCTTGACCAGAAATGAAAACCGATCATACAACTCTTCCTGTGCACGAGATTTATATCGTAAACAGGCTTTTACAAGAGAAGCATCGTCATATTTTTTATACTTGCTCAGACTATTTAAATATCAATCCAATTTTTAGTTCAATTCTATTAATGTGGTGAATATATATGTCATCTTGCGGTAATTCCCATATAGATGGACTGCGAACTAAACGGTTAAAACGATATCCACCACCTATGGTTATTCCAAAATGATCAGAGGTGTAGCAGACCATATTTAACGAACCGCCCAGCATAAATCCTTCTTTTTGTTGTTCTAAATCATTAATAGGAAACATGTAACCACTTTGAATTGCTATATAAGGCGTTATATAATGATTAAAGATATGGTACTTTAACTCTAAATACAAAGGTAGACGTGAATGATTTGCATAATTTTCTACAGAAGCTCCAATTGCTGCTCCCCATTTTCGATTAATGTTTACTCCAGCTTTTAAATGTAAATAAGCATTAGTTTGTTCACCAGTTGAAATAAGCGGCTCGATATTTAGAAATGGACCCTTATGGGGATTATAGCCACTTACGGGTTTAATAGTATCGATTTCGTTTCGCTTGTATACCAGATTGCTTCCGTCTTTTGTTTTAATTTTTACTTTAACTGAATCTGAATGAATGACTTTACCTTTTATTTCTGATCCATTTTTCAGTACAGTTGTTCTTGTCAGTTGCCCAAACCCGGAAAAACTAGCAGCTAAGAGTAAAATAAGTATATTGATTTTCATAATTACTGCATTATTTGAATTGTACTAAGTAAGATTAATTCTTCTGGATTCGAATAGTCGTATTGTTTGATAGCATTTTCTCCTATTACTATGGCTACTTCATTATCCGGAATAACATCTACAGCTGTTATATCATTAAATGTGTGAATCAAATTATTTCCAGCTTCGATTGGATTTGTAGCGTCAAACACTTTTAAACCTGCACTTCCATCACAAATAAATAGCATGTTGTTGTCAATCCCTAAACCATGTGGATTAGTCATAGAATATGAACTTTCTATAAATGGATTGTTGTAATCTGAAATATCAATGATGTCTAATTGATTAAACGCACCTCCACAGCCTGTACCTGAACGAACAGTGACATATGCATAGTTGTCCTTCACAACTACTGGATCACATGCAGTAAAGTGGTTAACAGAACTGATATGTTCTGGTTGATTCGGAGAAGTTGTGTTGAATATTAACATTCCCGTAGTTGTTCCCATGAATATATGATCGTTGTAAGCAAATAGTGTCTCCACTTCTCTCGAAACTAAAACACCGTCGTGTAAATTCGGAGCGTCTGGGATAGAAATATCAAATGGCTTTAAACTTACTTTATCCATTACGTACAAATAATCATTTATTAAAGTAAATTTTGTTATTGAACCAGAAACTCCCTGACTTTGCCCTTGGTTTGAATTAACTGTATTGGCAATAGACATTGTTTCACAATTAGGACAATTGAGCCAATGTGCGTTATTGTATTCTACTTCCTCTTTGATCGTCTCAAGCTTCCAGGCAGTTACAACTCCCTTGTCTTTATCTACAGAGCTTATAGGATAATCCATTTCAGTCATAGGTAGAGCCTCAGGAAACGCATTTTTTACTCGATTGATTTCTACGGGTTGATGGATAGATGAAATATCAAAAACTACTAAATCAATATAACTATTGGTATAGAGTCGATTCCCTCTTATTTCTAATCCTGTGCATCCAATTAATTCAAGAAACCCGACTTGCTGCGGTGATTCAGGAGAACTATTATCAATAAAATGAATTCCTCGCTCTGGTTCAGTGATGAATAGATAATCGTCTTTTATGTATATATTTCCTTGTTTTGTTATTGGCTGAGGACTTTCGAATGCTGGATGATTTCTAAAATCTTCATAAGATGTGTAAATTGGACTGTAAACTTTATGTTTTTTAAATGTTTTGTCTTTACAGCCTGAAACTATAACGATCAACAATAACAAAAAGTTTATTAATAATGTATTCGTTTTCATATTCTTATTTTTTGATTTACTCTTCTGATGCATCAACTTTAAAATTGGTTGCAATTGGAGTTGAGAAATTTCTATTTTACAGAAAATGAATATTTTAATTGTGATGAATTACGGATTAATGAAATATTGGCAAGTGACATCTCCATTTTCTTTTGTAAAACTTAAAAAGAGCAAGTCAGTCAAATAGTACAAAGAAAGCTGTAAGATAGGTAGTACATACCTACAATGAACTGCGACCTCACTGGAGTCTTCACCTTAAAACACCTCAGGAGGTTTATTTGAAAACAGCTTCGCAATGAGTATTAATCCGTGTCTGCTTTTATCAGGACAAGACATTCATCACTACTCACTGTCAACTAATCACTACCTAACCTTATACAACTGTATCAAAGCCGTACTCAAAAACACAACTGTAATCGAACTCAAAGGCATCAATATAGCAGCAAAAAGCGGCGTTACATATCCAAGAAAAGCAAAAGTGATTCCAATAGTATTGTAAAGCAGCGAAAAGTAAAGGCATACCCTCAAAGCTTTGGATGCATATTTTCCAAACTTAAAAAAGGCGGGTAAACTTTGGATTTGATTACTCTTAATGATTGCATCAGAGGAAGGAGTAAATCGAAACTCATCTTCCGCTACACTTATTCCAAGGTAAGCTGCCTTTAATGCTTCCGAATCATTCAGTCCATCACCGATGTAGGCTACTTTACCACCAGTTGAATTAAACGTTTTGATGATATCGCGCTTATCCGTTGGGGATTGTTTAAAATGCATGTCAATCGGTCGATCAAGAGGTGAAAATAACTYCGCATCTGAAGTATGATCACCTGACAATAGTGTTATTCTAAAATCTTTCTGTAATTCCGAAAGCGTTTTTAATATGTTATTTCTAAGTTGAGATYGAAATGAAAAGTGTCCAATAAACTCGTTGTCGATGGATAAATAACTWCCGCTAATTGTTTTTTCTTCTTCCAATCCTAAAAACGATTGATTACCTAGCTTTATTAACTGACCTTTTTCGTTCTTTGCTTGAACTCCCTTACCAGTCACTTCTTTAAAGTCAGTAACACCAGAGTTAATTTCTATATCATTTGACAAATACTGTGTTATACTTTTTGAATAAGGATGCGTTGATTGTCTTGTTAATTCAAATAACGCTGATTTCTGTTCTGGAGTTAAGGTTTTTCCTTCATATACAACTCCTTCTGTGCGATCTTTTGTAAGTGTACCCGTCTTATCAAATACGAGGTGATCAATATCGTTGAGTTTTTTGATTTCTTCACTGCTTTTAAAGAACAATCCGTTTCTACCAAATTTACGCATGGCATTACCATAAACAAACGGAAAGGAGAGTGCTAGAGCGCAAGGACAAGCAACGACAAGTATTGCCGTTACCACCTCTAAAATACGACTTGGATCAATAAACCACCATGTAATAGCTCCAGCCAAGGACAAAATGCTGACAATCATTAAAAAATACTTACTCAGTCTATTCTCGCGATTCTCAATAAACGATGTTTCTCGCTTAGTAGATTTGTTCCAAATATCTGCAAACCGACTTCTATCGGTCGTTTTCAGAACTTTTAAAAGTATGCTTGAACCAATGAGTTTACTTCCTGCGTAGATTTTATCTCCTTTACGCATATTCACTAGTGCTGACTCCCCTGTAATAAAACTGGTGTCAATAACTGCTTTTTCTGAAAGTAATTCGGTGTCACATGGTATAATCTCTTCATTGAAAACCTTAATTTCATCTGCTTCAACAAGTTTGTCTATTAAAACGATACTTTCTTTATCACCAATTATTCTATGAACACCTAGTGGGAAATAAGCTTTTGGGTCATTCTCAAATGACATACTGCGATAGGTCTTCGATTGAAACCATTTTCCGATTAACAAAAAGAAAACAAAGCCCGTAAAGGAATCCATATAGCCGAAACCTTCTTGTGAGACAATGGAAAAAGTACTTTTTACGAAAAGAACAACAATTCCTAATGCAATTGGGATATCTAAGTTGAGTTGTTTGGTTCGTATTGCTGTATATGCTGACTTTAAATAACTAGAAGCAGAATAGAAAAAGACAGGTATAGCAACAAGTAACGTTAAGTATGCTGAAAAATTTCTAAATGATTCAAAAGACTCATCTAGACCAAGATACTCTGGAAACGTCCACAGCATCGTACTTCCAAACGCAAAACCAGCGATTCCGAGTTGGAGCAGTAGCTTTTTATTGTAGCTGCTTTTGTTCTCTTTTTGCTTGCGTAATTCTGGCTTATATCCAATACTTTCAAGTAAAGCAGCAACCTCAGAGAGTTTTCTTTCCTTTTTTACGGTCATTTTCAGCGTTCTGGCAGTAAAATTCGCTTCACTCTTTATAATGTCCGAATTGATTTTTTGAAGGTTTTCCAACAAGTAAACGCAAGAACTGCAGTGAATTGCAGGTAAGAAAAAACTTGCAATGTACATGTCGTCGTTTTGAAACTCTATAAACTCTTCAAAAATCTCGGGAACATCAAGTGGAGTGTACCTGGTGTTTTCTGAGGTACTCGGTTTAACACCACTTTTCTCATTGAATTGATAAAACTGCTCTAAATTATTATCGGACAGAATCTCGTAAACACTCAAACAGCCTGAGCAGCAGAACTCTTGGTCGTGCCCCTTAATTGGTTTTCCTATGATTTTATCGCCACAGTGATAGCATTCCATGTAAATTCAATTAAACCGATTTACTGAAACGAGGTTTTTCAGCTTTTTGTAGCGCGTAAGGATCGAAGGTCATGCAGACGTTACGCACAAATGGCTGACCGTCTTTTGTGATTTTCAAATGACCATTTTTCCATTCAAGTATTCCGTCCTTTTCAAACTCTTCAAACGCTGGTGCGAAATTATTTAAATTTTGTTCGATATAAGAATTTGGACAGTATTTTGTCTCAAAATTACACATTAAAGAGAGGATGTGTTTCTTCAATGATTTATCTAAATAAGTATGAATATGTCCTTTAAAAACAGGGAGTTGATTATTATTAATTCTTTTGTGATATTCCTTGATGCTCTTTACATTCTGAGCATAACCAAAATCGTATTCTGATATAGCAGAGGCACCTAAACCGATCGTTCTTTGCGTGGCGGAAGTTGTATATCCCATGAAAGTCCTATTCATTTTACCGCTTTGCATGGCTTGCGTTAACGCTTCTGTTGGCAACCCAAAATGATCCATACCGATTTCGAGGTAGCCTGCAGAAATCAAAGCTCTTTTCGCATACTCATAAAGCGCTCTTTTTTCGTCGCTTGTAGGTAAATCTTCTTTTGAGAATCCTCTCTGTCCTGTTCCTTTTACCCATGGAACATGCGCATAACTATATAGCGAAATCGTATCTGGTTTGAGTTTGATGGTTTTCTCAATACTATCTTCCATATCATCAATGTGCTGCATTGGAAGACCAAAAACTAAATCATGACTAATTGATGTGTACCCTATCTTACGGGCAGTTTCTGTGACACTTTTTACTTGCTCAAAAGTCTGGATTCTATTAATCGCTTTTTGTACCACGGGACTATAATCCTGCACACCAAAACTAATTCTACGAAAACCTAAGTCATATAGGACTTGCATTTGTTCTTCTGTCGTATGATTGGGATGTCCTTCAACGCTGAAATGAATATTAGATGCTCTATGCTTTGTGATACGTACAACTAAACGCTTCAACTCATTCGCTTGAAAGAAAGTTGGTGTACCTCCACCAAGATACAACTCACTAACCTCAATAGGACCACCATTCAGCTTCTCATACAATTCCCATTCTTTGATCAACGCATCGATGTAGGGTTGTTCAACAGTATGATTTTTCGTGATATGCTTATGACAACCACAAAACGTGCACAAACTCTCACAAAAGGGGATGTGGATATAAACACTGGTAGAGTGATTTTTACCTTTCTCCGTTCGAATAAACTCATTCTGAAACACTTTAGGTTCCATCGATAAATGATTCCAGTCTAAAATAGTCGGATACGATGTATATCGCGGACTCGGTACATTGTACTTTTCAATTATTTCCTTCTTGAGCATAGCATATTATTTTATGCAAAACTCGCAAGAGAAAGGGAGAAATAGAATGAGATTTGTCAGTTTTTGAGATGAATAATTGGTTGGGGGGAGTGCAAATGAATAAATTTTGTCCCAAAGGTTACTTTTTGTCATGATTTTTGGGTCAAAAACCCCGCCAAAAAGGTTTGTCTCGTCTTCTATAGCCACGGATTTCAACCCGTGGCTATAGAAGTGGGGGTAAGCGCTAATAATAATTGCCGCTCACCTATTCATTCGCCCAAGAAAACAATGATAAGAGTCATTCTGAACGATAGTGAAGAATCTCGACTTCGAATACTACAACAATCCTCTCCGCGCCCTTTACGCCTTCACCTCGGCAAACTCGGTGCATCGCTTTGCGAACTCTGCGGTTAACTCTTAAATCCTACAGCAACCGTACTATTCGTCTGCGGATCAATCAAGATAAACACACCATTTCGTTTATTGTCTTCGTAATTATCCAAATAAACGGGTTTGCTGAGTTTTAAGTTTGTTGAAACGATATCATTCAGTTCAATGGTAGAAGCGTTTTCGTCTTTCTCAAGGTTTGAGGTGTCAACGGAGTAGTTGATCTTTTGAATTTTAAGTAAAGATTCTGTAGCACCTGCCTTTAATATCAACTTAGAGCCAACACGAGCTGAATTGTCGTCCATCCACACGAGGGTAGCGTCAAATTCTTTTAGTTCTTCGGGTTGTTCGTTGAGTTTTGCGATTAAACTACCTCTACTAATGTCAATTTCATCCGTCAAAGAGATGATGACACTGTCGCCAGCATTTGCTGTGTTTAATTGATCAGTGAATCTGCGAATTTCTTTTACAGTACTTTCTTTTTTGGAAGGAAGTGTGATGATTTTGTCTCCAACGCTTAAAGTTCCACTTTTTACACGACCAGCGAATCCTCGAAAGTCTTGAAAACCTTCTCTGTGCGTATGGTAAACTTGTTGAACATCAAATCGAAAGGATTGCTCATATTTAGCTTTATTTAAATTTATTTTTGACTTGTTTAAGTGTAGTAACTCGTTCAATGTTTTACCACCGTACCAACTCATTTGCCCAGATTTATGAACAACATTATCACCTTTTAGAGAGCTAATTGGCACGATATCAAAATCAATATCATCTCCAATCTTACTCACCATTTCTTTGATCTGAACAGCTATTTCGATGAAGCGATCTTCGTCATAATCCACTAAGTCCATTTTGTTGACGCAGAAAATTACTTTTTCCATGCGAAGCAGGTGACTGATGTAGAAATGTCTGAAACTTTGTTCCAGTAATCCTTTTCTAGAGTCGATAAGGATGATAGAGGTCTCCGCAGTGGAAGCGCCTGTCACCATGTTTCTGGTATACTCAACGTGTCCAGGACTATCGGCAATGATAAACTTGTGTGTGTCTGTCGAGAAATAGATGTGAGCGACATCAATCGTAATGCCTTGTTCTCGTTCTGCTACGAGTCCATCTGTTATAACGCTTAACTCCAAATCATCGGCGCCTTTTTCGCGTGTTTTTTGGTCGATAAGTTCTTCCTGCTCTTTGGTGAGCGCGTTGTTGTCGAACAATAATCGCCCAATCAATGTGCTTTTACCGTCGTCTACGCTACCTGCTGTACTAATTCTAACTAATTCCATAACTAAAAATATCCTCCTTTTTTACGATCCTCCAATGCGGATTCGCTACGTTTATCATCAATTCGAGCGCCTCGTTCTGAATGTTTCGAAGCCATATTTTCATGTAACACTTTCTTCACGGTATCTGCTTCCGATAAGAATGCCGCAGTGCATGTCATATCACCCACAGTTCTAAAACGAACAAGACCTTCTACAATTTCATCGGTATCTACGATATTCAGGTAGTCTGAATGTGCGATTAGTGCTCCATCTCGCTTTACAAGCTTTCTTTTGTGTGCGAAGTATACACTCGGTAATTCCAACCCTTCTTGCAGGATATACGTCCAAATGTCTTCTTCCGTCCAGTTACTGATAGGGAAGGCCCTTACGTTTTCTCCAAATTGAATTTTACCATTCAACTCCTGAAACGGTTCTGGACGTTGCTTTTTATAATCCCATTGTCCAAAATCATCTCTCACAGAGAAAATTCGTTCTTTCGCTCTAGATTTTTCTTCATCACGACGTGCACCGCCAAGGCAAACATCAAAACTAAACTCTTCGATAGCATCTAATAAAGTAACCGTTTGCAACGCATTACGACTCGCATATTTACCTGTTTCTTCCTGTACTTTGTTTTCATTGATAGAGTCTTGTACGTAGCGCACAATTAGATCCACACCCAGTTCCTTCATCAGTTTGTCTCTAAACTCAATCGTTTCGGGAAAATTATGTCCTGTATCAATGTGCATAAAAGAAAAAGGAATTTTGGAAGGATAAAAAGCCTTTTGAGCCAATCGAGCCATAACAATCGAATCTTTCCCACCAGAGAAGAGTAGGACAGGTTTTTTGAATTGAGCAGCTACTTCACGAAGAATATAAATACTCTCATTTTCCAATTCGTATAAATGTCTATTTTCCATTTTTATTATCGCTTTATTTGGTGATTTTTATCCAAGCTCGCTCGTGAAGATAGTAAAGAATCATTTTACTGACAACCTCAATCCCTCCAATACTCATAGCTATGTCCAGTTTACCTGTTAATGCATATGAGATCACCATAGTATCTATAGTACCAATTATGCGCCATGATATCGTCTTGAACAGCGAGATTTTTTGATCTGATCTTTTCTTGAGTCCGATTGCGTCAATAATCATAATTCTAAATTTATTCGGCAAATATAATATATTCTATAGAATAAGTAGATTAATAGAGTTTTAATTGGTGGGATTTGTGTTTTTTTAGGGGGAATTAGTTGGTGTTGGGGTGGTGGAGTTGATGATGATAAATGCTTGTAAGTGTTTGTTTTCGGCTAGTTGCGTGATTTTTGATTTGCTAGTTAGCTTGTATCCTTGGTACAGACGTGGTTTAATGATTTAATACGGTGTTTTTTAAAATATTGGCTAAGTTTGTAGTATATTGTGTATAAAAAACATATGTGTTTT
Organism: Fluviicola sp.; assembly: GCA_002734085.1. Taxonomy (GTDB): domain Bacteria; phylum Bacteroidota; class Bacteroidia; order Flavobacteriales_D; family Crocinitomicaceae; genus Brumimicrobium. The sequence goes on from NVXV01000011.1 coordinate 89,410, forward strand.
ATTCGCACGTTATAGTACATAGAGGTTTGTAACCAAAATTCAATTCATATTTAATTCATTACTGATTAGATGAACAGTAGAGATGAAATATCTTTTCGTGAAATAATATCGGGAATACTAATAATGCTATTGTCATATTTTATTATTGCTTTTTTGAATATGTCAAATGAAGATATTTATAACTGGGATCTAAGCGAAATCTTTTCGAAGGGAGGCTGGTTTAATATTGTTGCTCTAATCCTGTTATTCTTATGGTTATTCATGATCGCTATTTGGATATTAAGTTTGATTATTCGAATTATTAGACGATTAAACTGATCGAAAGAATTTAAGAACACTAAATACACTATGTCACAAACCAGAACTAAAATATATTTCGCAATTAAATCCGAAGATCAAAATATTGATCAAAAAACTATTGCTCAATATATCCATCTTAATCCTACAAAATTTGAATTAATGTATGCTCGTGGTCTTATACCAAAATGTACTATTTGGGAGTATGCGATCCCAGAGTTTACCAGTTGGGATATAGAAACTGAGTTGAATGAACTAATTTTGAAACTGTCGACCTATGAAGAAGGATTAAAAAGACTTAAAAACGACTGGAAAGTTGATTTTGTGATACAAATAGTCTTACGTATAGGTGAAGAGACACCTTCATTGCATTTTGGTTCGATTGTGACAGATTTTGTATCTAAAGTTGGAGCTCAAATAGATTGTGATATATATAATGAAAAATAAAAAGCACTATAACAACAAATAAACAAAATAGCGCCGATAGGGCACAAGGTTTGCGCTACTTTGCTTATTTTAGAACGTCAAAACCTCACCGTACTACACAACAACCTTCTTCTTCAACGCCGCATCACTATCCTCAACCCCTTGAATAGTCAAAGGAAACATCCTATTTTGCATAATTTTCTTAATCTTTCCAATAGACTCCTTACAGTTTTGACTGCTAAAGTATTAAAGTATCCTTTGAGTCCTTTTGAAGGTTTAGAAATATGTATTATGTTTGAGCAGATATTAACCAATTTGTATCAATTGCAAGAATAATGGGGTTGGCAAGTGATTAAAAAGGTTAGATAAAAAGCAAGTTGTAAATAATTTAAAAACAAAAACTATGAATAAAATTAAAGCTCTATTTTTATTACTGTTTATAAGTGCAAGTTTACTAGCTCAAGAAGTAGAAATTCCGAATGATATAAAACTCGAAAAAGCGGAAGATTATAAAAAATCTGAAAAACTAGTTCTGAGTTCTACGCAATGGTTATTAAATACACCCGTTTCAGAAAGTCCTGAAAAAAGAAAGGAAATCAATGCATTTTTAATGAAATGGCTGAACGGAAGTCCGACCGTTTCAATAGAATTGGTTTCTGGAATTGTGCCTTTAGATTGTGGGGACTGCCTAATATCATTCATGAGTGGTTGGGCTAAGTATAGCTTAGAAAATGATTACTCAAAAAATAAAGTAGAATGTGCTATGGCTGGAGTCGAGAATGCAATTGAATTTTATAAGAAAAATAAATCTGAATTGGGTAAAAATTCGGATATGGAAAAACTAATCAAACAAAAGAAAAAAGGAAAACTCAAAGAGTATATTGAATCAAAATACTAAAACAATATTTTTTCCCAAAGGAATAATTTTATACCTTAGATACATGTACAAAACTTGGTATCATATTTGACCTTATGCGAATCAAATAATGACCATTAAAAAACAACAAAAAAAATGAAAAACGTATTCTTTACTTTGCTTTTAGTATTAGTGGCACAAGCCACCTACAGTCAATCGGATAAGATTCAAACAACAGAAATCAAAACCGAAATAGCATGTGATCATTGCACGAAATGTGAATCGTGTGATTTAAACATTTATACACATATAAAGGATAATACAAAAGGTGTTAGAAGTGTAAATATTGATGCAGAAAAAAATACGATTACGGTAAAGTACAATTCGAAAAGAACAAGTGTTTCTGAAATAGAAAAATCAATTGCGCTCGCTGGTTTCCAGGCAAACGATAAGAAACCTACTGAGGAGGCGTACAATAATTTAGACGGTTGTTGTAAAAAGAAATAGTTGAAAGGTAGGAGCTATCTACTATACTTCTTTTGAAGTATTTGCTTTCTTTTTGAGTGCGCCAACAGAGTCTTCAATCCCCTGAATGGTTAACGGAAACATTCGGTCAGACATGATTTTTTTAATCATTCCTATTGATTCAGTGTATTTCCATTCGTTTTGAGGAACAGGATTGAGCCAAACGAAGTAGGGAAACTGTGCTTTAAATCGTTCAAGCCAGACCTTTCCCGATTCCTCATTGTAGTGCTCGACACTTCCCATACGAGAGAATATTTCATAAGGAGACATGGAAGCGTCGCCAACAAAAATGACGCGGTAATCTTCATTGAATGTATGTAATACTTCCTCTGTCGGTGTTTTTTCATTCCACCGTCTTACATTGTTTTTCCATAAGTTCTCGTACAGGCAATTGTGAAAATAGAAAAACTCCAAATGTTTAAATTCATGTCGCGCTGCAGAGAATAATTGAGAACACAATTCAATATGATCGTCCATAGAACCACCGATATCGAATAGCAATAAGACTTTTACCACATTCTTTTTCACGGGAACCATTTCAACTTCCAGCATTCCAGCATTTTTAGAAGTTCTTTTGATGGTTTTGTCGAGGTCAATTTCTTCAGCCCGGCCTTCACGACTTAACAAGCGAAGCTTCCGCAGCGCCATTTTCATGTTACGCGTTTCTAACTCTACATCTTGGCTTAGATCTTTGAACTCTCTTTTATCCCAAACCTTTACCGCTCTTCGGTGTCGGCTTTCATTCTGACCAATACGTATTCCTTCGGGGTTGTACCCATATGCACCGAATGGAGATGTTCCACCAGTTCCTATCCATTTGTTGCCACCTTGATGGCGTTCTTTTTGCTCTTTTAGTAGATCTTTAATTCTGTCTAATAAGTCTTCTAAATCTCCGTGCTTCTTGATTTTCTCCAATTCTTCCTTTGAGAATAGTCGCTCACCATTTTTGCGTAGCCATTCGTCGGGAATATCAACAATGTCGGATGTTTTAATCTGCTCAATGCCTTTAAAATAAGCCCCAAAAAGCATATCGAATTTATCCAAGTGCTGTTCGTTTTTAACAAGTACAGTCCGTGATAAATAATAAAAGTTATCGATATTGTATTCAGGTAAGTCTTTATCCAATGCCTCCAACAAGTCCAAATACTCCCGCAATGTGACCGGAATATCATGATTCTTCAACATTAAAAAAAAGTCTATAAACATATTATTTTGAGATGTTAGACATTAGATGTTAGACTTTTTTATCTAACTATTTTGCTGTCGTGCTCATTTTTTAATAACGCTCCTAAATAGGGGGTAGGAGAGGCTCCGTTTTCAACTTCATTCAATTCTTCTTCAGTTATTTTGCCAACGAGTAATAACTTGATCCAATCAATGAGTTCACTTGTGGAAGGTTTCTTTTTGATATTGCGTTGTTCACGGATTGCATAGAAAATATTCATAGCGCGTTGAACTAAACGTTGATCTAATCCTTCGTAGTGGACATCTACAATTTCTTTTAATGTTTCTCTATCTGGAAAAGTAATGTAGTGGAAGAAGCACCTTCTCAAGAAAGCATCGGGTAATTCCTTTTCGTTATTCGATGTGATAATGATGATTGGTCGATGCTTTGCAACGATGTTTTGCCCTGTTTCATAACAGAAGAATTCCATTTTGTCCAATTCAAGTAATAAATCATTTGGAAACTCAATATCAGCTTTATCAATTTCATCAATTAACAAGACTACTTGTTCCTCGGATTCAAATGCATCCCATAATTTACCCTTATTGATATAGTTTGAAATGTCGTCAACCTTGTCATTGCCCAATTGTGAATCTCGTAATCGCGATACAGCATCATATTCATATAGTCCTTGCTGCGCTGTAGTTGTTGATTTTATATGCCAGGTTATTAGTCGTTTGTCTAGCGCTTTTGAAATTTCATGAGCCAGAAGCGTTTTTCCCGTTCCAGGTTCTCCTTTGATTAATAATGGCTTTTCTAACGATATGGCTGCATTAACTGCTATTGATAAATCATTTGAGGCAATATAATTGTCTGTTCCTTTAAATTGCATATTGGTATTTTTCTATCTTTTACTGCGAAATTAAGAAAATGTGTTTGCTTTTCGGTAATTGAATGAGGAATCCATTAGGAGAAGTTTTTTTGATGAATAATTTTAAAGTGATTGTATTTGTTTGGAAGACGTGGTTTCATGCGCACATTCGTACCTACGGCACTCACATTTTGGTTGTGTGTGGGGGATTAGTTGATGGCATAGCTACCATCGTTTCAAGCTGTTCGTACCTACGGTACTTTTTTGGGTAAATTATTTAGTGATAATCGACTCTTTTTGTTTGAGTTGTAGTTCTGAAGAAATAAATCGTCTCAAAGAGTATCTCAAGTCCCGATAGGGACGACAAGACCTTAACTATGGGTGCTAACCCATAGTATTAGGGCACAATACAGATACCCTTTTTGGTGTGTATTTTTGAGCCAAAAATCATGACAAAAAAACTTGATTTCTCCCTTAGGTTTCTATATTTGCGACGAGATAAAATCTTTGGCATTTTATACTTAATTTTTAAGCGTTCATTTGACAGTTAAATGACACATAACCAGATTCTTTATATAGAAAAACTTACAAAGCAGTACAAAGGTGTTGAAGAACCTTCATTGAAAAGTATTGATTTAACTATAAATAAGGGAGAAGTATTTGGGCTCTTGGGCCCAAATGGTGCTGGTAAAACAACATTAATATCTATTATTTGTGGAATACTTAAGCCTACTTATGGTAGAGTCCTTGTAGATGGTAAAGATATTTATAGTCACAAGGACAGTATAAAGGAGCTAATTGGTGTTGTACCACAAGATATTGCACTTTATCCGATGCTGACAGCAAAAGAAAATTTAAATTATTTTGGTGCATTATATGGCTTAAAAGGCAAAGTGCTCGAGGACAAGATAAATTACTGGCTGGAAAGACTTGGTTTGTCACATGCTGCAAACAAGAGAATAGACAAGTTTTCAGGTGGGATGAAACGTCGAATCAATCTAATAGCAAGTGTTTTACATGATCCAAAAATTTTGTTTTTAGATGAACCAACAGTGGGGATTGATGTTCAGTCTCGGGCAGAAATATTAGAGCAGTTGAAAATTATCAATAAACAAGGAACTACAATCTTATACACTTCTCATCACCTGGATGAGGCAGAAAACCTGTGTACAAACATTGGCATTATTGATTTTGGTAATATTATTGCTAAGGGCTCTCCTTCTGAACTCGTAAAGAACACCGAAGAAGCAAGAAATTTAGAGGACGTATTTCTTCATTTAACCAAAAGAAAATTAAGAGATTAATGTATAAGTTATTAGCAACCATAAAAAAGGAGACGACCATTCTTTTGAGAGACCAATTTGGTTTAGCTATTCTATTTCTTATGCCTATTGTTTTAATTATTGTGATGACCTTCGTTCAAGATGCAGCGTTCAGCAGCATTAATGAAAAAGGAGTAAAAATTGTTTTAGTTGATAATGATCAAGATTCTTTAGGTGTTGCGATTAAAAGAGGTCTAAAGAGTACAGATCTAGTGGAGCTAAGTGATTCTATCGATGGCAAACTTGCTACTGAAGAATCTGCCTTAAGCGCAATTAAAAATGGAGCCTTTTTATTGGGTGTGGTTATTCCTAAAAATGCAACCAATAATATTCGGCATAGTGTAGATGGATTGATTCAATCAACATTGGGGAATGAAGTCTCTAATCAGTCATTATCAGACTCGGTTGAAATTAAAATAATTATAGATCCAATTGCTAAAAACACAATTATTGAAGGAGTACTTAGTAATTTAAGAGAGTTTATTTCTGGGATTAAAACAAAAGTGATGTTCGAAACTTTTTCAGAACAAATTGCTGAAGTTATTCCCGATCAGGAAAATAAACCACAGAACACATATGAAAAATCTCAGATAATAACTTATAAAAAGCAATTTGCTTCTTCATTTGAGCACCACAAAGTGCCAACAGCTGTCCAACATAATGTTCCTGCCTGGACTATTTTTGCCATGTTTTTTATAGTTGTATCTCTTGTTGCAAACATAATGAACGAGAAGAAGGAGGGAAGTGTTTTTCGATTGAAAACTGTACCTAGCTCTTACCTAACGTTAATTATGGGGAAAGTAACTGTATTTGTTGTCATTTGCACTTTACAATTCTTCTCTATGATGTTGATAGGCATTTATGTTCTACCAATGATAGGATTAGACGCTTTAGACTTAGGTGGAAACATGTTAGGAGTTACCTTACTTGCTATATCTACATCCTTTGCTGCAACTGGTTTTGGGGTTTTAGTAGGAACATTTGCTAAAAGTCAACAGCAAGGCGCAATTTTAGGGTCATTATTAGTACTTTTGTTATCTGCTTTTGGAGGTATTTGGGTGCCTACATACGTAATGCCTGGATCAATGCGTATGATTAGCGAATTATCACCTATGAATTGGTCTCTTTCAGGGTTTTATGACTTGTTTTTAAAAGGCGCAGATACAATTGATATTTTATGGAATTGTTTGAAATTGATGTTGTTTTTTATTCTCACTACTGGAATGGCTATTAGGATGAATGTATTAAAACGATAATATTGTAAAAATGAGTAATACAGAGGTAGAGGAATCATTAATAAAGTTTTTAGAAAATAATATACTTGGAGAAGGAGTAAACATTCATTCAAAAAGTTCTTTAACTGAAATTGGTATAGATTCATACTCTATTGTTGAGATACTCTTGTTTATCGAACGAAAATATGGATTCGTAATTCCTGATGAACACCTAAGACCAGAAAATTTTAAAAATGTTGATGCCATAGCGCAAATAGTCGTGAAGGTTTCGAAGCATACTGATCAATGATTAAGCTTCCTAAAAAAATGGAGCTCAATGGAGCGGACTGTTTTCACCTATTATTGGAGAACTTCAATAAATTAAATACGAGCAGTAATAATATTGTTCGGATGGTTATAACTTTCAAAGATCCGTCTAAGCTGGATGAATTAATTCAATCAATAGAGAATTCAGAAGTTGTCCAATGGATTTCACAACTTCGTTTAGAGCGTAAATCACTTAAAAGTCCTATCTGGATTCATGATGAGCAGAAAGAGAAACTTAAAGTAGTAGAGCATTCAGATTCAACCAGTTTCAGTGAAGTGAAAAATATTCCATTTGATTTTGAAGTAGATCAATTAATCCGGTTTGATATTTTAAATAATGGTAATGATTTTAAACTTCTATTTTCATGGCATCACATTATAATGGACGGGAGAGGAGCAGGGTTGTTGATTCAATCCATAACCAATAACAATTTGACTTTAGATAGTTCATCAATCTACAGTCAACCAAAAGATAGCAAATCTTTTAAGTCAAGATTCTCTAGAATGTTTGACGTTAAGCATTTTGTTGAAGATATGCTTAAAAATAGTATGGAATTACCTGAATTATTGAACCCAACGGCTCACGGATTTCATCATGACGTAGTTTCATTTAACGAAGAAGAATCAAAAGTAATTGAGCAGAATGCCTTACAAGCTGGCTGTAAATTTGGTATTAATATGTTTCAGTTAGCCTGCTGTTTTCTTACTTATAAAGAAGTGATGTCAGCCAATAAAAAAATTTGGGTACCAGTTCCTTATGATGGAAGAAAAAGGGGGGGCAAAGGTCCCGTTATTGGAAACCATATTTCATTTTTATTTTACCAAATCGATCCGAATAGGTTTTCCCACCCAAAAGAAGTGGTTACTTCTCTCAATCAACAAATGAATAATCAGTTGAAAAGAGATATTCCCGCCAAGTATAACGATATGTTGTCCTTAATGCGAAAATTCCCGTTGTGGTTTAATAAATGGGCTACAACACGCTCTGCAAAAGGTCGAATCTCAAGCTTTTTATATTCTTCTGCCGGGCAAGGTCATTGGGACACTAGTCGAATTGATGACTCATTTGAAGACGTGGTTTTAATACCTCCATTCACTAATGATCCTGGTATTACATTCACATTTAGTAGGTTTGATCACTCAATTAAACTCAATATAGTTGCATGTAAAAAGAAATTTGATGATAAAAAATTATCTTTGATTCAAGATACTATACGAGAATATTTACTTGGATCATAAAATTGGAAGAGCAAACAGCTGATATATTAATAATCGGAGGGGGCGTAGCAGGAATAGCGGCGGCTGTAGGTGCGTCTGAAAATAACAGTGTTTTGCTCATTGACGCCAATGGTTATCTTGGAGGAAATGCAACAGTTTCTGAGGTAGGAACAATTTGTGGGCTTTATCACTTTTCTTACGGAGATAAATCAACATATATTTCTGATGGATTCATGAAAGAATTTGCAGAAAGAATTCAATCACATTCTAATTCCAAGCCGATTAAAAATAAATTTGGACTTCATTTTCTCCCGTATGACACAGAAGTTTTTAAAAAAGTAGCTCTTGGTATTTTAAAAGAAAACAATATATCCTATGTTTTAAATTCTCGCGTGAAAGAAGTTAACCAAGAAGGGGGAACTATAAAATCTATTGTGGTTAATTGTGGTAAAGATTTGAAGAAAATCAATTGTTCAGCGATTGTTGATTGTTCTGGTGTAAGTATTATTAGTGAATTGGCAAATCAACCATTATTGAATTCTGGGTTGTATCAATCAGCAGCAATAGTATTTGAAATCAGTAATATTGATATATCGAGTGAGTTTGGAGTTAATATACTATTGGCTAAGCATGTGAATATGTTTAATTCAAATCATAAAAAGAAAAAGTCATTTCATAGCACTCATGTAATTCCAGGTTCGTTTAAAAATAATTCAGCTAAATTTAAGATGGGGATTCCTGTTCAAGTTACTGATGATAAGGAGAATCATGATTTATTAAAAAGAATAGGGAGGGAGTTGGTTCAGGAGTTTTTTGAAATTTTGAAGAAAGAAATAATAGCATTCAAGGATTCAACTTTAGACCACATTGCAGATGATATTGGTATTCGCGTACAAAAAAGACCCATAGGGAAATATGTTCTTGAAGAAGCTGATATTATAGAATGTAGAAAGTTTCCTAATGCAATTGCAAAAAGTGCTTGGCCAATAGAGGAATGGAATGAAGACCTAAAAGTGTCAATTAGTCAATCTAAAGAAGATGACTGGTATGAAATTCCAAAAGAAGCATTGTTATCAAAAAAAATAAATAATTTATTCTTTGGAGGGAAGAATATTTCAGCTACAGATAGAGCTATTGGTAGCGCTCGTGTAATGGGTGTTTGCTTGCAAACAGGGTTTTCGGCTGGTGAAATAGCTCTAGAATTTACTAAGAATTCCTTTAAATAAATTTATATTCGCAAAATTAAAGAATAATTCTAATCTCAAAATGACCGAGTTATCTGCTTTTAACATTCTTAAAGATGCTGCAAGTAAATGGCCTGAATCGATTGCAATATACGATGATGAGAAGATGACGTTTGAGGAGCTTTTTAGGGCTTCATTAGAGTTGTCTGCAAAATTGAAAAATGAAGGCATTGGCCCCAAAATGTCAGTGGGTGTTATGTCAAAAAACAGTCGACAGTTCATTATTGGTATTTTTGCTGTAATTGGTACTGGCGCTACAGTGATGCCTATGTCTCACCAACTAAAAGGTGTTGAGATTGAAGAAATAATTTCTGAAGGTGGATTACACGGTATAATGGATGAATTATCCGGGGTAAAGCCGTTAGATGAAATGCACTATATAACTACAGAAGATTCAAAATTTAGGTTTGGATTAATTGAAAGAAATAGAGATAAACCCTTCGCTACGCACGTAGATAATCCTGCATTTATGCGATTTACGAGTGGTACTACTGGAAAGTCAAAAGGGGTTATTATTTCACATAAATCAGCCGTAGAAAGAATTGATGCCGCAAATAAGCTACTAAATTTAGGTCCAGATGATACCGTGGTTTGGGTATTGCCAATTGCTTACCATTTTGTGGTTTCAATTTTACTCTATGTTAAATATGGAGCTTCCATAGCGATAGTAAAGGACTTTATGCCTCAAAATATTGTTTCCATTACTGAAAAATACAATGGAACGTTGCTCTATGCTTCTCCTATGCAAATACGACTGTTGTCGTCAATAAAGGAAGAAGCACACTTAAAGAGCCTTAAAATGGTTGTTTCAACATCAACAGGTATATCTGTCGATGTCTGTGAACAGTTTTATAAAAGATTTAATATTCCTGTGAGTCAAGCTTATGGAATAATTGAAATTGGTCTTCCCATTATCAATCATACAAAGTCTAAAGAAGCGCCAGAAGCTGTTGGTTATCCATTACCCGATTATGACGTTCAAATATTAGATGATGATAATAATCCAATTTCTGATGGAGAAGTAGGACACTTAGCTATAAAAGGACCTGGGATGTTTGATGCTTATTTAAACCCACCAGTCCTTAAAGAAAAAATTCTCAAAAATGGATATTTTTTAACTGCTGATTTTGCTAGTAAATCACCTGATGGATTGATAACAGTAGAAGGTAGAATGAAATCAGTCATTAATGTTTCTGGCAATAAGGTATTTCCCGAAGAGGTTGAAAGTTTACTCGAAACATTTCGGGGAGTTAGGTTGGCTAGGATTTCTGGCATTCCTCATCCATTAATGGGGCAAATAGTTCAAGCTGAAATAGTTTTAGAGGATGGTACTAATCTAGATATAGAAGAGGTGTTGACTTTTTGTCGCAAACGATTGTCAACATTTAAAATCCCTCAAAAAGTAGTCATTGTGGATTCTTTGCCACTTACAAAAACAGGGAAAATTAAAAGAAACTAAATTATAGAATAAAAAAAGCCGCCCATAAATGAACGGCTTAAATCGATATAATATAGAATTACTTCTCCATGTGGACATCAACTTGAGGGAAGGGAATACTTAACCCTTCTATTTCATTGAACTTTTCATACACTTTTTCATTCATGTAATAGTGAATATCCCAATAATCTTCTTTCATAGACCAAACTTTAACAGTTAAATTAACTGATGAATCCGCTAACGCACCTAATTTCACTACTGGCTCAGGATCCTGTAAAACTTTTGGATGACTATTGATAATCTCCATTACTGTTTCTTTAGCAAGTTTTAAGTCTTCTCCGTAACCAAAGCCAAATGTGAAGTCAACTCTTCTTTTATCTTGTCTTGTGAAGTTAACGATGTTTCCATTAGCTAACTGACCGTTTGGAATGATGATGGTTTTATTATCTGTTGTTAGTAAAATGGTATGAAAAATCTGAATTTCAGAAACCGTTCCCATTTCACCTTGCGCTTCAATAAACTCATCGACTTTTATTGGCTTGAATATTAGTAGCATTACGCCTCCCGCAAGATTAGAAAGTGTACCAGAAAAAGCCATGCCAATTGCCAATCCAGCAGCACCTAATAGCGCAATGAACGAAGTCATTTCAATACCAAGTTGTGAAAAGGCAGTAATTATAGTTAACACCTTTACCAATCCGCCGACTAAACCACGCATAAACGATATTAATCCTTTGTCAGATTCTCTTTTTTCAAGGATACGTTGTGTCATCTTGCCAAAAAACTTCGCTAATCGAAATCCAACAATCAAAATGACAGCTGCAACTAATATACTTACTCCAATATCGATTCCTACATCGTATAATTCCGATTGAGTATAGCCAAATATGATATCCGGTTCATTTTTTATCTCTTCTTTCATCAATTAAATTTTTAAATTTGCTAATACTTACAAATATATAATCATAACGAGTCAAACAAGTGGCTTTTGAATAAATGTTTTTTTTACTTTCTAAAATAACGTATTTCTTTATTGCTCCATTCACATGGTTGATGTTAACTATGGGAATTTGGATTTTTCACAAAAAATCTATTTGGAAAAAACGTGCAAAATGGATTGCACTAACAATTTTACTTTTTTATAGTAACACTTTTATATTTAAAGAGTTTATTCGACTTTGGGAGATACCTGCAGTTTCAATAGAAAACGTGTCAAAACATGAAGTGGGAATTGTACTTGGTGGAATGTTTGAATATGATAACGATACTGAAAGACTAAGTATAAGACGAGGTGGAGACCGTATTTGGCAGGCAATTAATTTATATAAAGATGAAAAAATTGAAAAAATCCTAATTTCAGGTAACCATGGCTATATAACTGATAGAGGTCTTCATGAGTCAGAACAATTGAAAGAAGTCTTAGTTAAATGGGGGATACCAGAGCAAGATGTCATTATTGAAACTAAATCAAAAAATACTTATCAAAATGCAGCTGAAACTGTTGCTGTACTAAGAAAATCTTATCCACATTTTTCTTCTTTTCTTCTAATTACCTCTGCCAAACATATGAGACGAGCAAAAGCTTGTTTTGAAAATCAAGGAGTGAAGGTTACACCGTTTTCAACTGATCCATATGTTGGTGGAAGTAGATCATATCGCTGGGATGAATTCATTGTTCCAGATGTAGATAACTTTTCTAATTGGTTTGATTTGAACAAAGAAATGGTTGGGTATGTTGCATACGCCATTGTAGGATATTTGTGATCATGATAAAACAAGACATAGAAAACGGTTGGTATATCTGGGAGCCTAATTTTTATAGTCCAAAAGAATCTAAGTCATTGTTTCAAATTTTATATGATGAGTTGCCTTGGGAAGGAGGAGAAATTAATTTATTCGGTAAAACATATCAAATCCCTAGAAAACAGGTGATGTTTGCAGATAATGGTTTAAATTATGGGTATTCTGGAAAGAAGCTTAATGTGATTAATTGGAATGCTGTTGTTAAAGACATTAAGAATCAAATAGAGTTGGAGTCTAATTACGATTTTAATGCATGTTTAGCAAACTTGTATAGAGATGGTGATGACAGTAATGGCTGGCATTCAGATAACGAGAAAGAGCTCGGTAAAAATCCAATTATTGGTTCTATAAGCTTAGGGGCAACACGTGTTTTTAAATTAAAGCATCTAAAAACAAATACTAGACTTGAATTCGAATTAACTTCTGGAAGTTTATTAATTATGGGAGGGGAGATGCAGCATTTTTGGAAACATCAAATACCAAAAACTAAATCTTCGGTTGAACCAAGAATTAATTTAACGTTTAGAAAACTTATTAAATAAAGGGCTTTAACTACAAAAAGATTAACGAATTATAACCTTACGTGTAATTTTCTGGCTGTTCTCAGTAAAAGTAATAAAGTAAACCCCCTTCAACATTGACGAAGTATTCACTTTTAGATTACCATTTTCATTTAACTTTCCAGCTTTTATTTCTTTGCCAAGTAAATTTACTAACTTATAGTCTGTATTAGCTGAACCGCCTGTTATTTTAAAATATTCAATTGCTGGGTTTGGGTAAATCGATACTTTATCTAGAGAATTATTATCAAGATCACTGGTTAGAGCACTTCCTCTAAAAGTGATATATTCCGTTTGATTTTCGTTGGGAGAATCGTTTACTTTTAATGTTACGAATCCTTCTCCTTCTTGTCCGTTCGGGTAAAAGTGCATATTGAGATAGCCACCATTTCCAGGTAAACTCCATTGAACGCTTTCAGTTCCGATAGGGTAGCAAATATCTTGGTCACACACAGAAAACTCCCAATTAGAAGGTAGATTTACAGAATCTACTTCCCAATACATTGAATTACTTGCTCCATTAGTATTGCTTAAAGGAATATCACCATAAAAGTCAGACTCTGTAGCCACTCCATATAGCGTGGTGTCATTTGTTGCAGGTTCAAATTCTTGCGAGATTGCACTGAAACCAACAGATATAAGTGTTAAAAGTAGAATTTTCTTCATGGTTATATTTTTAATTAATTGTAAAGTTACAAAAAATATTTTTAATTCTTATGTTAATCTTTGACATGTTTAGCCAAAAAAAACGTATTATATGAATTTTTTTAAACTAAGTATGCTTCTTTAATACCATCAAAATTGACTTCAATACGATCTTGAAGCGTGGTGGAAAGAGTGAGCCCAACATAATCACATCGAATAGGGTAGCGACGGTGTTTTCTGTCTACCAAAGCAACAGTTTTAATACGTTTTGTAGGGTATTCAAGTAATTTGATTAGTGCGTATTGCATTGTCTTACCTGAATTTATCACATCATCAATTAGAATAATAGTTTGATTTTCAATATCTTTTAGATCGATTGAAGCTTTAATTTCTTTGGAAAGTGGTTGTTGCTTGTTTACAGTAATTTCTGCGAATACAATCTTTTGATCAGTGATTTCTTTTAAAATATTGACTAATTCATTAGCTAAGGCTGAGCCATTGCCTTTAACACCAAAAAGGAACAAGGTTTCAGCTTCAAAATTATTTTCTAATATTTCGTAAGCGATTCGTTTTATCTTTTGCTCTATTTGGGTCTCGTTCAGTACAATTGTGTTCATTCTATCTGTTGTTTAACCAGTTTTGAAACTTCTTTGCATTTCTGTTATGTTCAGCATTTGTTCTAGCGAAGTAATGTAGACCATTGCCGTCTGGCTTGGCACACATATAAAAGTAATCATTATCTTCTGCATTGAGCACAGCGTCCACAACTTCTGCGGGAGGTACACAGATTGGTCCTGGAGGTAAACCAGGATATTTATAGGTGTTATAGGGACAATCAATAGCTCTGTGTTCGTAAGTCAAACGTTGCACTCCATCCAGTTCATCGCCCCAGCAATAGCGAAAAGTTGGATCTGACTGTAATAACCAATTATCCTCTATTCGATTTAAATATAATCCGGCAATGGTTTTCCATTCCTCAGGAAATTTATCTTGTTCTTTATACACTATTGAAGCCAGAGTTACAGCATCAGATTGACTTTTTAGACCTTGGTTTTTAAGTTTTTTAAGACGACTTGGCGTCCAGAAAGTTTTAAACTGTTTCGCCATTTTTTTAACAAACGTAGTTTCATCCGTATCCCAGTAGAAATTATATGTATTTGGAAGGAATAATGCAATAATCCTTTCTTGAGAAAAGCCGTATTTATTCAAAATACTATCCGAAAGAATATAGTTTACAAAATGGGCGCTATCCATTTCAATTTGTCTTGAAACTTTACTAGCTATATCCTTAATGTCTTGACAGTTGTTGAAAGTTACTTGAACCTCTACTTCTTTATTTCCATTCCCTAATCGATTTAATGTAAAGCCGTTTATTAAGGTTTTTATGTTGGTGTTTTTTGAAATATTGTATTTTCCAGCACCTATTTTATCATCTGTTATATTCTTGTATTCAGCAACCGATAAAAAGGTTTCTTTATCACCAACAATATTCTCATCAATTAATTGCTGCACTAGCTCATCCAATGTAGTTCCTGTCTTAATATAAAAGGACTTTTCAGAGGTGTTAATCGTGTTTTTATTTCCATCAAAATAGGCATTCATACCATCACAAGAAGTGAAAAGCGAAAATATTAAAGTCGTTGAAATAATGAGTACTCGCGTTAATTTCTTGCCTAACATGTTTGGGTTATAAAAATTTTTGATAAAAATAAACATCTAATTCTTTACCATTATTATAATACCATCTTTTTCTTTCCCCTGTCTTAATGAAGCCTTGTTTTTCAAAAAGTGAAACACTATTTAAGTTGTCAGATTGCACTAAGCAATGTAATTGTTTGAAATTGAGAATGGTTGAAGCGTATTTACTAATAAGTTCAAGCGCCTCTGAAGCGAACCCTTTTTGTCTTTCATTCTTATTTGAAATTAAGATTCCAACTCCTGCACGTTTGTTCTTAAAGTCAACATCAAATAAGTCTATCGTTCCTATAGCTTTTTTTGAATCTGTTTTACAAATAATTAAACGCAATTGCTTGTTCGCTCTTATATTACTTGCTGTGGCAATATAATCTTGGATTTCTTGCAATGAGAATGGAGCTTCTGTTTCGCTAACCTTCCAATTTTCGGGGTTATTTTCCCAGAGGAGGAGTAATGTAGCATCACTTGGATCGACTTGTCTTAAAAATACGTTTTCGCCAGTTATCATTGTAATTCAAATATACGTTTTTCAATATCAACTTTAGAGTATTCTAAAATACCCTGAAATGATTGAGGTAAATTCACACCATAAAATACCAATTTCATTCTCATATCCAAAAGAGTTTGAAGTAAATCACCGACTTTATCGTGTTTCACCTGATTGAACAGCACTTCATCAATGGGGTTAAGACAGGTCTTTCCTTTGTCCAAACCTTCACCATAACTTGTAAATATTTCTCTTGTATCGTGATTATCTTTAACAAGATCAACTATTTCAACAATTAAAGTAGGGATCTGTTTCTTTAGAACAATATGATTAATTTTATTCGTATCAAGTCCTATATCTATTCCTGATGCTTTTAGAGAATAAAACGTGTTGTTTTCAGACCAACCTATGTGCGGTGGAATTTTATTGGCGTGAAAAATATAGAGCAATCTTTTCTGATATGGGAATTCAGTAAAATTATCAATATGGTTAATGCTTTTATAGTCAATACTAAACTGAAACTCTTCCATAGAAAACGGATTTTGCAGGTCCAATTAAATAGATCTCACGGAATGATTCACTTTGAGTTGCTTCAACCCTTAAATCCCCTCCTTTTACATTGATAAGAACCTCATGAGTTCCCTTTAAATTGTTTTTAAGCAGATAAGCCAATGCAACAGCAGTAGCTCCAGTGCCACAAGAGAAGGTTTCGTTTTCGACTCCCCGCTCATACGTAACCATAGTAAGTGATTTATCGCTTCTTACTTCGACTAAATTAACGTTAATACCAATTGATTTATATTTATCGGAGTATCTAATTTTTCTTCCGATTTCAACAATATCATGTTCTGAAAGATGATTTACAAATTGTATATAATGCGGACTTCCAGTGTCAATCACAAAGTGGTCTTCGTTCTCTTCCCACTTAGAAACATCCGTCATTCTTAACGCTACCGAGTTATCGACTAGTTCTGCTTCGTGTGTGCCATCAATTGCTAAAAACCTAGCTTTCGCTTTAAACAACCCCAACGAATAGGCAAATTGAACTGCGCAACGTGCCCCATTACCACAGAAACTTCTAGAACCGTCTGCATTATAGTAACGCATTTCAAAATTATGAGATTCATGATGAAAAATTTGAATAAGTCCATCTGCACCTATACCAAATCGGCGATTGCATAATTGTTGGATTTGATCATTTGTGAGTATTAGGTTTGATGTATTTCGACAATCAATCATTATAAAATCGTTGCCTGTACCTTGGTATTTGTGAAATTCAATTTCCATTTACAAATTGAGAGATTTAAACTTTTGCGTTTTTGTCAAATAGAGCTTAATAGTCTCTGTCTTTACTAGAAGTTCTTCTTTGTTATTGTCAAAATGCAAAGAAAAAGATTCATTTGGATTAAAGCCAAACAACTTTAATTTATTTCTAGTTAATTCATATCCTGTTAGCTCAATTGGCGATTCCCAAAATTCAACAATCATGGTGCTATTAAAGCTTTTTGAATTGATATTCAGCAATTCACTTTCATCTAAGGAGTCATTTTTAATGATATTTAATTCGATCTCTCGTTTTGATACGAGTCTTTCAGTGATAATATCCCCATCAAAAACTTCTTCATCTGTGGGGGTGTAAATAGAACTGTCATTATCATTTATGGCAAAGAGAGAGTCTAAGTCTGTCAAGCTGTCAGTGGCCACTATGGTATCTGTAACTTCTTTTGTAATCACAAGTGTATCACGAACAGTTTTAGTCTTTACTCGGTCTTTATATACTGTCCTTACTTCTTTGACAACATCTGTTTCTTTAGAATGGAAAATAAAAAAACCAATTAGAATACCTATTCCAATTAAAAGTATGTATGTAATTACTTGTTTCATCGTTATTTGTCGGAGCAAAATTACAAAAAAGAATGCAGATAAAACGTTGTTTTCGCTTAACAACTTTTAACATGAAAAGTATTAACTTTAAAGGACTATGGCGTTAATGTTGTTGTAAGATTTTTGAATTTAAAATTATTAAAAAATGAATCGAACTATAAAAACATTAGTGTTAGGTATTTTAGGTGGAGCTGTTCCATTAGGGGTTTATTTTCTATTCTTCAGTAGTCAATATCACGAAGATAGTCTAACATTTCAAAAAAGAGAATCACTGTCAACACCAGTTTCAACTGTTAGTTATAACCCGCTAGCGGTTGACAACTCTGTAGATTTCAGAGAAGCAAGTGCTGAAAGTGTTCACTCAGTTGTTCACGTTAAAACTAAGGTCGTGAGAACAATGGTTCAAACGGATCCTTTTTTAGAATTTTTCTATGGTCCAGGAGCTGGAAGAGAACGCAAACAATACGGTGAAGGCTCTGGTTCGGGTGTTATTGTTTCTGACGATGGTTATATCGTTACAAATAATCACGTAATTAATAATGCAAGTGAAATAGAAGTTGTATTAAACGACAATACTTCATATAAAGCAGAAATCATTGGGACAGACCCTTCCACGGACTTAGCTGTTTTAAAAATTGATGCAGAAAATTTATCTCCAATGATGTTTGGTAATAGTGACAATGTTCAGGTAGGACAGTGGGTTTTGGCAGTGGGTAATCCATTTAATTTGAACTCAACTGTTACAGCGGGAATCGTATCGGCAAAAGCTAGAAACATTAATATAATTGGGAGTCAAGACAAGAGTATAATGCCAATAGAATCTTTTATCCAGACTGATGCAGCCGTAAATCCTGGCAATTCTGGTGGTGCTTTGGTTAACACAAACGGTGAATTGATTGGAATTAATACGGCGATTGCGTCTCAAACTGGAAATTATGCAGGTTACGCTTTTGCTGTTCCTTCTAGGTTAGTGAATAAAATTATGCGTGACTTAATTGATTATGGTATGGTTCAACGCGCATTTCTTGGAGTCCAAATTGCTGAAGTAAATCAAGGGTTGGTGGATGAAAAAAATCTTCCAAACACGAAAGGTGTTTATGTGGCAGGAGTGAATGAAAACTCTGGTGCTAAAAATGCTAAAATCAAAGAAGGTGATGTTATATTAAAAGTAGGTAGTAAAGAAGTAAATTCACCTGCTCAATTGCAGGAAGAGATTGGAAAGCGACGACCAGGAGATATAGTTTCGTTAACTGTACGAGAGGGTAATGATATCAACATTAAAGAAGTTGTTTTGAAAAATAACGAAGGAAATACTGAGTTAAAAACAAAGTCTGAAGTAGAAAGGTACTCTGCGCTCGGTGCTACTTTTAGTGAATTGACTAAAGAGGAAAAAGAAGAACTAAATATCGATCACGGTGTTAAGATTTCAGGTATTTCTGCTGGAAAACTTAAAGCATTGGGTATAACTAAAGGAATGGTAATTACAAAAGTTAACAATGAAAAAGTTTTGAGTGTAGAGCAACTAACTTCTTATCTTAAAAACAATAATAACCGTGGAGTTTTGTTAGAAATTATGACAGAAAGCGGTAGAAAAGATTACGTAGGATTTGGACTGTAGTATACAGGACGAACAATATCAGAAGGAGGTCAAATTTATGCTTTTTATTAATTTAATTTTGTAGTAATATTTAATTAGTGTAAATTTGCCCTCACTTTTAAACACTTTTTAAAGTAAGAGGAAACTAAAGCATGAGACAGTTAAAAATAACAAAATCAATCACCAATCGTGAAAGTCAATCACTAGATAAGTACTTGCAGGATATAGGAAAAGAAGAGTTAATCACTGCCGAAGAGGAGGTGAGTTTAGCACGAAGAATTAAAAAAGGTGACCAATTGGCACTTGAAAAATTAACGCGTGCAAATTTAAGATTCGTTGTTTCCGTAGCAAAGCAGTACCAAAATCAAGGATTAACACTTCCAGATTTAATTAACGAAGGAAATTTGGGATTGATTAAAGCTGCTCAGAAATTTGACGAAACACGTGGTTTTAAATTTATTTCCTACGCTGTATGGTGGATTCGTCAGTCGATTCTTCAAGCTTTAGCTGAACAAGCTAGAATTGTAAGACTCCCTCTGAACCAAGTTGGTTCGCTAAATAAAATTAATAAAGCGTTTTCAAGATTAGAACAAGAATATGAAAGACCTCCTTCAGCTGAAGAATTGGCAGAAGCATTAGAGGTACCAGAAGATAAAATTAAAGAGAGTATGAATGTTTCAGGTCGCCATGTATCTATGGATGCTCCTTTAACAAGTGCTGATGACGGTGGTACTCTTATGGATGTAATGGCAAATAGCGATTCTCCCAAAGCAGATACACTGTTGATGTCAGAGTCATTACAACGTGAAATAGAACGTTCATTATCGACATTAACGGATAAGGAACGCGAAATCATTCGTTTATTTTTCGGAATAGGAATGAATCATGGTCTTACTTTAGAAGAGATTGGTTCTAAGTTTAATCTGACGCGCGAGCGAGTGCGTCAAATTAAAGAAAAGGCGATTCGTCGTCTGAGACATACGTCAAGAAATAAACTATTAAAAGCTTATTTAGGATAAGATATTTTGAAGGCTGCTCACATGGGCAGCCTTTTCTTTTGTATATAACTATAATTCAATATATAATCTAAAAAAATGAATGTTGCAACAGGGTATGAAGAACAGTTAGACGCTCACGTTAAGAGAGAACGTGCTGCAGTAAAATTGGCTAGTAAAACAGGACAGCTTTTATATGATCAAGGTGTAGAGCTTGTGCTTTTTAGAAATCACTTAGTTAACCTCACCGTTTCTGAAATTATGAATCTTCATGATTATTCAGTGAACGTTGTTAAAAAACCGATTGATGTTTTTACATCGTCTGATTTAGCTGAAACACTTTTAACATTAGATTTAGCTCCTTCAAAATTAGATATCGGTAAATTGGCTTATGAGTATTTGAACGAAAAAGAAAACTTTGAATCTCAAGCTGATTTCCTAAAAAGTAAGTTGAAAGATTTTTTAGGAAAAGATCGATTTCAAATGGAACCGAGAGATGTAATTCTTTATGGTTTTGGTAGAATCGGTCGTTTGGCTGCTCGTGAGTTAATCAAACAAGCAGGGAAGGGACAACAACTGAGACTTCGTGCAATTGTTACGCGTGACACGTCTGATCTTACGATAACGAAGAGAGCTGCGCTTTTCAGAAATGATTCTGTTCATGGAGCTTTTGACGGAATTGTTGACCTTGATTTAGAAAATAAAATTCTAAATATCAACGGACAAACAGTGCAAATGATTGAAGCTAAAAATCCAGAAGATATAGATTATACAGCTTATGGAATTAAAAATGCTTTAGTAATTGATAACACAGGTGTTTTTACAGACAAAGAAGCTTTAGAAAGACATCGTAAAGCTAATGGAGTAGCTAAAGTAATACTAACAGCTCCTGGTAAAGGAATTCCAAATATCGTTTATGGTATCAATCAAGATGAATTGGATTTAGATACTCAAAAGATATATTCTGCAGCTTCGTGTACGACTAATGCAATCTCTCCAATTTTGAAAGTGATTAATGATAATTTTGGAATAGAGAAAGGACATATCGAAACGGTTCATGCATATACAAATGATCAAAACCTATTGGATAATATGCACAAAAAACCACGTCGTGGTCGTTCTGCAGCAATCAATATGGTGATTACATCAACAGGTGCTGGAAAGGCAGTAACGAAGGTTATCCCTGCTCTGGACAACAAGCTAACAGCGAACGCAGTTCGTGTACCTACACCAAATGGTTCATTGGCTATTCTTTCACTTTCTTTAGATAAAAAGACAAGCGTAGAAGAGATTAACGAAAAAGTGAGATACGCTGCATTAAATGGCAGTCTGATCAATCAAATTCATTATTCCATAGATGAGGAACTTGTTTCAAACGATATCATAGGGAATACGTGTTGCTCTGTTTTTGATTCACCGGCAACAATTGTATCACCCGATGGTAAAAATGTTGTTCTCTATACTTGGTACGACAATGAGTTTGGTTATACGAAACAAGTGATTCGACTTGCTAAATACGTTGCTAAAGTTCGACGATTAATTTATTATTAATCATTAAAAGTATAAATACAAATGAAAGTGCCGACAACTAACATATCGGCACTTTTTTTATTCTTCATCAACTTAAAAACGGTGTTTATTTTGGGTTCTATTCTTTTGAACCATTATTTTTTTTAAATTAGTACTTGAAATTCTGGGAATAATGAATGATAAAATAAAAGTGTTAATTGTAGATGACCATAACTTAATCGCCCAAGCATGGACATCAATTTTACAAGTAGAAGAAGATATGCAGGTTGTTGGGATTGCAGCCAGTAGTGAAGAGGCACAGCAAATGGCGCATTCTTATCGCCCGAATATTGTACTTATGGATATCAACCTAAGAGAAGGTGATGGATTTGAAGCGACTGAAGCCATAATTAATAAGCAACCTAAAACAAAAGTAATTGGATTGTCAATACATGACGACACCGCTCTAGTGAAAAAAATAATAAGCAAGGGGGCCTTAGGATACTTAACTAAAAATAGTTCTAAAGAAGAACTAATAAAAGCGATAAGAACAGTAGACTTAGGTGAACAGTATATTTGTGAAGAAATTAAAGACAAATTTCTTAAAAGTATGTTTTCCAATGATGGGGATTCCGTCGAGTTAACTAATCGAGAAATTCAAATTGTAAAGCTCATTGCGACTGGTATGACCTCTAAAGAAATCGGATTAAAACTAAATGTTTCGAACCGTACTATTGATACTCATAGACACAATATTTTGAAAAAATTAAATATTCCTAATTCAGCTCAACTCGGAATTTGGGCAAAGAATAAAGGTTATATTTAAAACAGTTTAATTCTATCTACCATTAACTAAAGAGATGAAGCTTTCTCTCTTTACTTAAGAATCTTTCTAAAATCATTTCTCCCTTCTAAGTGTTTTTGCTTAGAACACACTAATAACTGTATCTATATACTTTTGCATTCAACCTAATATTTTTACGTAACCAAATATGTAGATTTTTAATCATTTTTCAGGTTTACAATCTTTTAGTTCATTTAATTGCTTGAAAGTCACTCTAAATTTGAATAAAAAAAGATTATGGTGACTACTAATTACCCAGAAACGAAAGAGAGAATGATTAAAGAAATTGTAAAATATTCAGATTTCTACCATTCGAGAAAGGATTTAGAAAATGTAAGATTTCATATTCTAAAATCAATTTATAATGCGTGTATGATTCCGCTTTTTAAAAGAAACAACTAAACATTGAATTATGAAAACTATATTAATTTTTGCAGCATTACATTTTGCATTATTTGGATTTGCAAATAGCGGAGAAGAGGAAAACAATGCTTCCCACGTTAATACAACTGATGAACAAGGAAGAAAACAAGGTAAATGGATTGTTTTCGGAAAAGATCAGCCTGAAAAAGGGTACCCCAATGATGGAAAAATATCGGAAGGAGTTTATAAAAATGATCGTAAGAATGGGAAATGGATTATCTATTATAAAGATGGAGTTACTCCTAAAGTAATTGGTGAGTTTGTAAATAACAGACCAAATGGAATGTTCCAAAAATTCTACCCTAACGGTAATTTAAAAGAGGAAGCTACTTTTAAAGGCATGCGCTACATCGATACTTTAAAAAGATATAGTGTAGGAGGGGTTTTAACGTATCAAGCAAATTACAATGAAGCAGGATTAGAGTCTGGGGTAGTGAAATATTTTTATGACAACGGATTACCTGAATTTATTTACAATGCTGAAAATGGTACTCCAGTTGGGAAGGCGACTCGGTATTGGGATAACGGAGATATTAAAGAAGAAGTTCATTTTAGTAAAGAGGGTAAGTGGTTAACATCTTCTGGAGTAATTGCTAAAACGAAGCCACTTCCTGAAGAAGATAATTCCGACTTAAAAAAGGCACCAAAATACGACATTGACAATGATTCATATAAATCAAATGGATACAACATCATTTTCAATAGATCCAAGGAAATATGGATGGAAGGTGAATTCAAAAATAAAATTCTTTGGGACGGACGATTATATATCTATGACAGTGATGGTTTACTTATGAAAGTAGAAGTTTATAAAGAAGGTGTTTATCATAGTGATAGCCAACTATAATCCAACATTCTAGTATCTTTTAAAAGCTTCCTCCAAGTGAGGGAGCTTTTTTGTTTACACGTAATTATGCACCATATTTCAATCCATTCATTGGTTGAAATACATAGCTATATATGAATCTGTAAATGCCTTTACTAATTCATCTAAGTAATTACACGTATTATTTACTTAATAATCACCTAGACACCAATACCTACAATACATTCAAACCTTACTTAGAGTCATCTAGAAGCAATCAATGAAATTACAATAGCTCACTCTCATAATGTCTAAATACCACCTAACAAGACAGTAAATTTGATACAAACAAGAATGAGATGGCTCAAAACTGCATGGAAAATAAAGAACAAATGATTAACGATATCGTGAATTATTCTGATCTCTACAATTCAAAAAGTGAACTCGAAAACATGAGTTTTACTGAGGTGAAATCTATTTATGACTCCTCTATGATCTCTTTTCTTAAAAAAATAAACATCACAAAATCTGAATCCAAATGAAAAAGTTAAGCTTAATATCTATACTACTCTTAGTAGTTTTTAATATCAACGCACAATCGACTAGAATTTGGTTAACTGTAAATGATCAAGATCAAATTCAGGTTATAGAATCTAATTTTAATATTGTAAACATAAAGAAAGCACTTCCTGCTTCAAAATTGGAAAACCTCCAGAAAGTATATGAATTTGAAATCGACGGAGATTATTCAGGCTTTATAGAATATGTGAATAAAACAAAAGCTTTAGTAAACCCTGAAGTAATTGAAGAATTTACACTTTTATATGAACCTAATGATTATAACCTGGTTTTTTCCGATGACTATGCTCTTGATTTAATTAATGCGAAAGAAGCGTGGGATATTTCTAAAGGTTCTCCAGTTATTAAAATAGGAGTTTTGGATTCAAACTTTGATCCACTTCACGAAGATTTAGAAGGGAAAGTTTCATATATGGCAACAGATATCAGTGGTACTAATTATAATCATGGTATTGCTGTAGCTGCAACGGCAGCAGGAGGAACAAATAACGGAGTTGGTAAAAGTTCAATTGGAAATAAATGCGAAGTAATGTTATATGGAATGAATTACAATCATTTATTAGAAGCGACTTATGCTGGGGCACGTGTTGTAAATCTTTCATGGGCATCAGGTTGCTATTATAATACATATTACCAAAATGTTGTCAATGAAGTATACAACAATGGAACGGTAATAATCGCTGCTGCCGGAAACGGTCCAACTTGTGGAGGCGCAGATAATTACGTTTATCCAGCTTCTTTCGAAAATGTTATTGCAGTATCGAGTGTAGGACCTAATGATAATCATCAAAGATATCCAGAAGATGAAATGTCTACACATCAACATAATGATTCAGTTGACTTAGTTGCTCCAGGTTATGACGTTGCTTTAGCTATTGCAAATAATAATTACACTACAGGAAACGGAACTTCTTTTGCTTCACCTTATGTAGCTGGTACAGTTGGGTTGATGTTAAGTGTGAATCCATGTCTTTCTCCTGCACAGGTTGAAATGATATTAAAAGCAACTGCTGTCTCTGTAGACGATCAAAATCCATTATATTTAGGTGAACTTGGCGCGGGTAGATTAGATGCGCGAGCTGCTGTGCAAATGGCGAAAGACTTAATACCTATTGATTTTGATGTTTTCTTAAATGAAGCTACTTGTACTAATGGAGTTCCTAATATTACTGTTCAATTAAATGAAGGAGATATAAATAATCACAACTTACAATGGTCAGATGGAAGCAGTGATTGGACTAGAAATAATTTGAATACAGGTACTTATAACTTTACAATATCAAGTCCAGATGGTTGTTCCATAAATCAAGATGTAACTTTTGCTCCAAGCGGACCTCATTTTGATTATCCAAACTCTGTTTTTATTGACGATGAAAACTTTACGTTGACAGATTCAAATAACGATGGAGAAATTAATGTTCGAGGAACGGTTGTGATCGGAAATGATATTGATTACAATATAAATGGATTAAACCTTTATTTTACAGACAATTCTGATTTATCTTCAATTTACCCTAATTCTGGTATAGTTGTAGAGCGTGGATCAAATTTGAACATAGAAGATGCTTATTTATCTTCAGTAGGTGAGTGTACTAATACCTGGGGCGGCATTGAACTGTGGTCAGAATCAGGGAGCATGGCAACTGTATCCATTGAGAATACAACAATAGAGAATGCTAAAGTCGCTGTGTCTAATATTTCAAAGTATGCATTTAACAATGAACTGGATATGAAGGGAGGTTTAATCTATTTGAAAAATTCGACGGTTACGAACTCTAAAATTGGAGTAAATATAATTGAAAAACTAGGACAGCCTAATTCTCACAATATAGTAGGAAATACTTTTTTGAATAATGAAAATATTATTTCTCCAACTTACATTAATTTGAATGGTGTAAAATATGTTAATGTAAAAGAAAATACGTTTAATGGAAGTGAGTCGGTTGCTTCTGCATCTAGAGGTACTGGTATTCGTGCTGTAAATTCTAACCTCAATATGATGATTACAAAACCAAATATCCAAGACTTGTCATTTAACAATACTTACAACCACCTTTATCTTGGAGTTAATATAGAGAACTCAACGAAATCATTTCTGAACATGCGAGTATATAATTCGCTTTTTAATAATGTTGAAAAGTGTATCAATATCAATGGTCAATACAATGGCGAAATTGCTTTGAATGAGTTTAATATTACTACTGGTTCTAGTCAAGATCATGCTTTTGGTATAAAATCACTTGGAGAAAATAATTTACTTATCACAGAGAACATTTTCTTTGGAGAAGCTTCAATTAACAACTACGGATTAATTTCAGAGTCAAATACAGTAGGAGAGGGGCTAATAAAATTAAACTCTTTCGAAGGGGAGTTTGTGAATGCCATCAACTTCGTTGGAGCAAACTCGTTTGAAGAAGTTTCATGTAACAATTTCAATATTCATGGACAGTATGATTGGTTTATAGATAAAAGTGATAGTGGAGAATTTGGAAGTGTGAATGTTAATAAAGAACTCAACATCAATCAATTCTCAGATAGTAATAATGTAGTTTTTAATTTAAAAAATCACCAAGATAATCAAGTGTTCCACTATGAAGATGCTTACCAATACTTGCCACAAACCATTGGAGAAAGTATTACTGTAGAAAATATCCAAATTGAAATAAAAAGAGAGAATTACTGTCATAATACAGGTAATAGATACTCAGTATTGAGAGGAGAAGAGTCAACTGACGAAGAAAGTCTATCAACCACGAATGAAAACGATGTGATAGAGACTATTGCTGTTTATCCAAACCCAAGTAATGGTGTAGTTAATATTACGAATACTGAAGAGTCAAATATTGATCAGGTATTCATTATGACGATAGAAGGTAAGATAATAGAAACTATAAGTTGGAATCAGCAACAATCAATCGATTTAACAAGTTATCCAGCGGGAACTTATGTGGTAGGTTTACAGTTAGGTGATAGTGTGAAAACAGAGCGTGTTGTTATATTATAGCAACGCGCCTCTGTGCACACGCACATCAGTCAGTTAACATCAACTACCTTCAAACGGTACTTTAAAATTGAATTAGGAGGCACGAGCTCGGTGTTTTTTGTACCATACCCTAAATGAGGAGGAATGATGACTTCGATTTCCCCACCATTTCCGACAAGCGTCAATGCGTCCTGCCAACCAACAATTAACTCTCTAACGTGAAAGGTGAGCGCATCTTCTTTTTGAATGGTTTGAAATACTTCTCCGTCTAGAAATTCACCGGTATAATAAAACGTAACACGATCCGTAATTTTAATATTTTCGTTAGCTCCCTGATCTATAATATTGTAATACAGACCATTTTCTATGCGAGTCATTTCTGATCCTGTTGAATCGATGTAGTTTTCGATCTTATTTTCGAACGATTCCATGTCAGAATCTGAATAAGTTGAACAGCTTGCGAAAAATAACCCAAGAATTAAAGCAGGATGGAACTTCATAACTCAATAGGTGTTAATGTATATCCTTCTTGTCGTAACAATTCAATCACTCCTTTTTCACCGCCTAAATGTCCAGCACCAACGGCAATAAAAGTTTTATTCTTTTTAATATATTGCTTAATTAAAGGAATCCAGTTTTTATTTCTTTTATTTAAGAAGTCATCTTCAAACCCACTCATTTCTGAATCGGATTGTTTCATATATTGATGTAAGGAATCAATATCCTGATTGAGATAAGCATCAATGAGTTTTTGTGTTTCAACAGCGCTACTGTCCGCATTTCTAAGTGAACTCATAACCATTTCAACTTGTTCTTCCATTGGAATATTATCAAAAAGTGCCATTTGTTCTTCGATGGTTTCTAACCCTTCTACTGAAGTTTCATTCTCTTTAGCAATTTTTTCTAGTGACATTTCATAGCTCGCAGGGCTTTCACCGAAAGAGTTTTTCGTCATTAATTGAATTAAGACGAATGGTTTCATTTTACCGAACATTGTTCTCAATTGCTCTTCAGTATATCCCAAATTTTCTTCTGAGTAAGTAAAAATAGAGTCGGCCTGTTCTTGCGTAAAGAAGTCAAAAAGGTTTCCTTCTTCCAGCATCATCAATTGCATCCCTTTCATTTGCTCGCTTAATCCACCAATTTCCATAACTAATAAGTCAGCGTTCTTTACTTTGTCTTGCAAACTTTCAGGAAATAAAAATTGATCTTTTGGAATCAAATGCATCGTTCCAAAAATATATGAAGGTGATTTGACTTTTTTACCAGAAATTTCCCAAAGTAGGGAAGAGGTGCGCTCTGTTGATGTAGTGTCTTGAGAAAAACCTGTAAAGAGATTCGTAAATAATGTAAATAGTAAAAGACACAGTTGTAATAATTTCATTTTATTATTTTTTTATAACGTACTTCTGGATAATGTAGGGATGCACGACCGTGCATCCCTACATTATCCCTGCGTTATCATTTTTTTTAATTTCAACTAAAAAAGCAGGGGCATCTTGATAAAGCACTTCCATTTTTAAACCTGCCTCAGTACAATGTTCTTCCAGCGTTGAAAGGTCGACATAAAGCCAATCAAACCAATCTGATAGAACATCTTTATATTTCATTTTAAACTTAAATTCTCCAAAATATGCTGTATTCAAATCAACCCACAATGATCCATCGTCTTCTTCGAAAAAATACTGAACATCTGTTGAATCACAAATGATTCTTCCTCCTTCATTTAATAAGCTCGCACAATGGCTCAAGAAATCAGTTAATTGAGCTAGCCTACCTGCAATTCCAATGCCATTCATTAAAAGTAACAAAGTGTCATATTTCTTGTCAGAATAGTCTAAAATACTACTGTGAATAGCATTGATTCCAATACTTTTTAAATAGTCAACACCTTTTTCGGATGTATCAATTGCAGTAACTTCAAAACCTCTTTCTTTTAATATTTTCGAATGGGGTCCTGCAGCAGCTCCTATATCTAAGACACTCCCTTTCACTTTAGATAAAGCGATTTTTTCAATTTCGGGCAAGAGGTCTTCATTTCTGAAAAGGTATCCAACAGGGATTATATCGTCTTCAGACAAATCACATTCTACGATAATATTTTCCTCAGCAGTTCCTTTTACGAAATCTTCAATTGCACATCCTATTGGGTCTGGAGCTTTCATTGTTAGATGTCGAAGTCGTCTATATTTTCAAATTCACCTCCATCTAAGTCATCATCAAAATCAAAGTCTTTAAGATCATCACTGATTTCAGTTTCAAACTGCATATTTTCAAGCGAATTAGTTCCTTCTTTGCGCATTTGTTCAGGAATTTCTCCCACTTTCACCACAACTTCAGACGCTCCAACATCTTCTGAAAGAATTTCCTGGAGTTCAATAAGGAAAATCCACATATTAAGGAAATCGTAAACTAAAATAAAGCGTTGCTTTGGATCCTGAATGGTTTCTCGAATCATTAAGTCAGACATCTGGTCAGGAGCTTCTTCTAGATCGCTAGGACCAAACGCCATATCCATCAAACTGATTTCTTTACCTTTATTCCATTCTACGTCGCTAACAAAAAAAGAAGCCATCTGATCGTTAGAGAAGTCAAATGCCTGAAGAATAGTTTTATAAAATGATTCAAACGTCTGATCATCATTCACAACAATATCACAGAAAATTTCTTCTTCCTTAACACTGTCTAATAACACTCTGAATTTTAATCCTGGCATTTCCTTCTACTTCTATTTTTATTGTAACAAACCACAAAGCTAATGGTTTTGAACAGGATTTAATCCTAACTCTTTACCGAATTTAATCATGAGTGCATAAGCTTCGTCATATTCGTTTGGAATCACTCCGTCCAGTATTGCTTCTTTAATATGTTGTTTGATAGCACCAATTTCTCCACATGGCTTAAGATCAAAAGTTTCCATAATAATTTTACCGTCAATTGGCGGTTGGAAATTACGGACATGATCTTTTTCTTCAACCGTTTTTAATTTCTCTTGAACTTTTTCAAAATTCTTTTTGTATTTACGAACTTTAAATTCATTTTTAGATGTGATATCTGCATTACACAGCTTCATCAAATCATCAATATCATCACCTGCTTCATTCAGTAAGCGTCGAATCGCAGAATCTGTGACATCTCCTTTTACCAAAGAAATAGGACGGAGGTGAAGACGAACTAGTTTCTCTACGTATTTCATCTTTGAATCCAAAGGTAATTTTAACCTCCTGAAAATCTTAGGAACCATGCGTGCACCTAAATCTTCATGTCCGTGAAACGTCCATCCCACTTTTGGGTTGAACCGCTTTGTAGGAGGCTTAGCAATATCGTGCATGATTGCAGACCATCGTAACCATAAATCGTCAGTAACCTTTGAAATATTATCCAAAACTTCCAGGGTATGATAGAAGTTGTCTTTATGCGACTTACCGTTAATTTTTTCAACACCATGCAGTGCGACCATTTCTGGGAAAAACTGATGAAGCAATTGCGTAGAAAACAACAATTTAAAACCTCTGGAAGGTGGATTGCTAAGAATAATTTTATTCAGTTCCTCACTGATACGTTCTTTTGATATAATGTCTAATCGATGTGCATTGTCTTTAATAGCGCTGAGACTATCGTTTTCAATTTTAAAATTAAGCTGTGATGCGAAGCGTATGGCACGCATCATCCGCAAAGGATCATCAGAATAGGTTGTTTTAGGTTCTAACGGAGTTCGAATAAGCCCTTTTTCTAAATCTTCCAAACCATTAAACGGGTCTACAATTTCTCCAAATGATTCAACACGTAAATCAAGTGCAAGAGCGTTAATAGTAAAATCACGTCGTTTTTGATCGTCTGCCAATGTGCCGTCCTCAACGATAGGTTTGCGAGAGTCTCTTTGGTACGACTCCTTGCGTGCACCCACAAATTCAACATCTAAATCTTTGTAATTGAAATGAGCAGTCCCAAAAGACTTGAAATAAGATACTTTTTTAACCCGTAATTTCTCGGAAACAAGTTTGGCCAGATCCAATCCGTTACCAACGACAACGATGTCAATATCATTAGAAGGACGTTCCAAGATTAAATCGCGCACAAAACCACCAATTACATAAGCTTCAAGATTATGCTCGTCAATAATATCACGAGTTACCTTAAAAACGGGATGTTTTAAATATTCTGCGTAATTTTTCTTCATTTCGGCTGCAAATATAAGAGGACTTTCTTTAATTTGGAAGGATATGTGAAAAAGTAAGGGTATGTATTAAGCTGAAGCAGGCTCAATCTCAATTAATTCTAGAATAAATACTTTTGCCCAGATTAAAGATCAATCTAAGCTTTCAGTTTAACATCTAATGTCTAATATCTGACATCTCCTAATCTACCTTAATCCACCCATAAACCGGACGATTAATAAAATTAGTATAATTCAATACACTACTTTGTTCTTTGGTGATACCATTAAACATAACCACAAATTGCCAACCTTCATTTTCATGTAATACTTTATAAATGGAACCTTCATCATAATGAATGATTACATTTGATTTTGCCCTCCCAATAAATGCGTTACTATTTACAATCGCTGGTGACCAACGCAAAGTGGTTTTAGAAGTTAATTGTTTATAGTCTTTTGTTTGTTGAACCGAATCAGGATAAAATGGTCCTACCATATCGCCGGTGTCTCTTCCTACAAAGAAACGTTCTTTTGCACGAATTTCTCCGTTAGCGTACCTAACCTGGATAATGTTGTGACTCGCACTTTGGCAACAAGGATATTCATGAATATACAATATGATTTCTTTTGTAAATGGATGTTCTTTATACGCCAGTAAATTACCAGAGCTAGTATAAATTAAGCTATCTTCCGATTTATTTACATCGTATAATTCAATGTACTCTTTCTCATCTAGCAAAGAAACTATTCCTTTAAACAATAAGAAAGGAGGCCTATTTGGTTTTAATTTCACCCAGAACCATTGATTACTAAAAACTTCCCAGTAATGTGCGAACTTAGAATCACCCATAGTGAGATCATGCGATAAAACCTTGCGGTTAAAAAGTTTTTCAACTTGTTTTTCAATATCTTTATTTGAAAATAAAATACTATCAAAAGTAGTTTTACCATTGTTCACGAAAACATGTTCAGGGACACGCACTAAAGACGTTGTAGATTGAGAAAATGACAGGTGGGAAGTAAGTAAAAAAATTAACAGCGTAATTATGAAAGTTCGTATCATTTTAAAATCAAAAAAAGGGAGTGAAAAACTCACTCCCTGATAATTAAAAGCATAAATTATTTTTTGTCAGCTTTAGACTCTCCTTCTTCAGTTGCTTTTCCTTTCTTCACTTTAGAGTCCAGCCCGTCTTTCGCTTTGTTTAAGCTGATTACAATCTTATCTCCTTCCGAAATTTTTGAATTGATAATTTGTTCAGCCAACGGATCTTCAACATACTTTTGAATCGCTCTTTTTAGAGGCCTGGCACCAAATTTAGAGTCATATCCTTTGTCTACGATAAAGTCCTTAGCATCTTTCTTCAAGTCGATTTCATAACCTAAGTCATTAATACGCTTGTAAAGGTGCGCTAACTCAAGATCAATAATTTTATGAATACTTTCTCTTTCAAGAGATTTAAACAGAATCATATCATCTACACGATTAAGAAACTCTGGAGAAAAAGCTTTTCTTAATGCATTTTGAATTACCGCTTTTTGATCTTCATCTGTATTAGATAATCTTGCTGCCGTTCCAAATCCAACTCCTGTCCCAAAATCCTGAAGCTGTCTTGCCCCAATATTGGAAGTCATAATTAAGATCGTATTCTTAAAATCAATCTTACGACCGAGACCATCTGTCATGTGACCATCATCTAATGCCTGCAACAATAAGTTAAATACATCTGGATGTGCTTTCTCTATTTCATCTAACAATATAATAGAGTAGGGCTTCCTTCTCACTTTTTCAGTCAACTGACCACCTTCTTCATATCCAACGTATCCCGGAGGTGCTCCAACTAATCTGGAGATAGAAAATTTCTCCATATATTCAGACATATCAATACGAATTAAAGAATCCTCCGTGTCAAACATGTGTTTTGCTAATATTTTTGCAAGCTGTGTCTTACCAACACCTGTGGGTCCTAAGAAGAAAAACGAGCCAATTGGTTTGTTCGGGTCTTTCAATCCAGCACGATTACGTTGGATGGCTTTCACTACTTTTTCAACCGCTTCATCCTGACCAATTACCTGACCTTTGATGTCTTCAGCCATTTTAGCAAGCTTACCACTTTCTTTTTCTGCAATACGCTGTACAGGAATGCCTGTCATCATCGCAACAACGTCAGCTACATGTTCTAAAGTAACTGTTACACGATGATTCTTAGTATCTTCTTCCCATTTTAGTTTCTGTTCTTCGAGTTTGTCTTGAAGTTTCTTCTCTCTATCGCGAAGTTCAGCAGCTTTTTCATATTGCTGAGATTTAATGACTTCGTTTTTATCTTCTTTAACTGCTTCAATTTGTTCCTCTGTCTCGATAATTTCTTTAGGAACATTTATATTCTTCAAATGAACACGAGAACCGACTTCATCTAAAGCATCAATCGCTTTATCTGGAAGATGTCTATCAGAAATGTAACGATCTGTCAAAGAAACACAAGCTTTGATCGCCTCATCTGTATAAGTTACACTGTGGTGATCTTCATAACGCTCCTTTATATTATCCAATATTTGAATTGTTTCTTCCATGGTAGTAGGTTCAACCAACACTTTTTGGAAACGACGCTCTAAAGCCCCATCTTTTTCGATGTACTGTCTGTACTCATCCAGAGTAGTTGCTCCAATTGCTTGAAGTTCTCCACGCGCTAATGCTGGCTTAAACATATTGGATGCATCCAATGAACCACTTGCTCCACCAGCTCCAATTATGGTATGAATTTCATCAATAAATAATATGATGTCTGGATTTTTTTCGATTTCAGCCATCACAGCTTTCATACGTTCTTCAAACTGTCCACGGTATTTTGTACCCGCAACAAGAGAAGCTAAATCCAAAGAAACGATACGTTTATTGAACAATACTCTGGAAACTTTTCGTTGAACAATTCTCAAAGCTAAACCTTCAGCGATGGCACTTTTACCAACACCTGGTTCTCCAATCAAAATTGGATTATTTTTCTTTCTTCTCGAAAGAATCTGACTGACGCGTTCTATTTCGTTTTCACGACCAACAATAGGGTCTAAGCGATCAGCTTCAGCCATCTTCGTTAAATCTCTACCGAAGTTATCCAGAACAGGGGTCTTAGATTTTGCTTCACTCGATTTTCTAGGACCACTTCCTGATCCACTGCCTCCAGCAAATCCTGCATCGCCTCCTTCGTCTGTAGACCCTGGAAACTCAGCACTCGGGTTATTTTCTTCTAACATTGCTTCAATTTCGTCTTTTACATTATCGTAAATGATACCGTACTTATTTAATGTACGACATGCTACGTTGTTTTCATCTTTCAATATAGATAGAAGTAAATGTCCAGTTCCAATAACAGGACTCTTAAATAATTTCGCTTCTAAATAAGTTATCTTTAATACTTTTTCTGCTTGTTTAACAAGAGGGATATTAGTTAAGTCTTTAGCTGTTCCATTTGCGGATTTAGTTAGGTAAGACTCAATTTGAAATCTAATCTGTTCAAAGTCTAAATTAAATTCTTTGAGTACACGAATACCCAGACCTTCCCCTTCACGAATCAAACCGAGTAGTAGATGTTCTACTCCTATATAATCATTACCAAGTCGTAATGCTTCCTCGCGACTGAAGTTAATTACATCTTTTACTCTGGGTGAAAATTTTGCTTCCATAATTTCGAATATACTTAAAATAATTCGTTTTTAACAAACATAAAGTTTACCAAATCAAATATAAAACGAATAATAGACAAAAATGTTGAAGTTGTCCACAATTTTCCACAGATTTTTGTTTATAAAATTAAAAAGACACCTCTTTTTTGTTGCAATTATTTGTCTATTTTCGACCATTCAATTTGTACGCAATTTTCGTGCGCTAATTAATAAAATGACAAGATGGCAGAAGGAGAAAGAATCGTTAAGATAAATATCGAAGATGAAATGAAGTCAGCCTACATTGACTATTCAATGTCGGTTATTGTTTCTCGTGCACTTCCAGACGTCCGTGATGGTTTTAAGCCTGTTCATAGACGTGTATTATATGGAATGCAGGATTTAGGTGTATATTCAAATAAAGCACATAAGAAGTCCGCTAGAATTGTTGGGGAGGTACTCGGTAAGTACCACCCGCATGGTGATAGCTCTGTATATGATACAATGGTTCGTATGGCGCAACATTGGTCATTGCGTTATCCGTTAGTAGACGGGCAAGGTAACTTCGGTTCTGTCGATGGTGATAGTCCAGCTGCAATGCGTTATACTGAGGCGAGACTGCGTAAGATTGCTGAAGAAATGTTAGCTGACCTTGAAAAGGAAACAGTTGATTTCGAAAATAACTTTGACGATAGTTTACAAGAACCAACGGTTCTACCTACGAAAGTTCCGAACTTACTTATGAATGGTGCAAGTGGTATTGCTGTTGGTATGGCCACTAACATGGCACCGCATAATTTGACGGAATGTTTAGATGGTATTGTTGCATATATAGATAATAAAGATATCGAGGTGGAGGAGTTGATGCAGCACATTAAAGCTCCCGATTTCCCTACTGGAGGTATTATCTACGGTTATGATGGCGTGAAATCAGCATTTGAAACTGGTAAAGGTCGTATCGTAATTCGTGCGAAAGCAGAAATTGAAGAAAACAAACACGGTAAAGAACATATTCTTGTAACGGAGATTCCTTATCAAGTGAATAAAGCGGATATGATTAAAAAGACCGCTGACTTGGTAAACGACGGTAAGATCGAAGGAATTACTGATATTAGAGATGAATCAGATAGAAATGGAATGCGTATCGTCTATGAATTGAAACGTGATGCAATTCCTAACGTTGTTTTAAATAAATTATTTAAGTATACTGCTCTACAAACCTCATTTTCAGTAAACAACATATGCCTAGTTAAAGGTAGGCCAGTTTTATTGAACTTGAAAGAAATCATTCAAAATTTTGTTGAATTCCGTCACGAAGTTGTGATTAAGAGAGCGAAATACGATTTACGTAAAGCAGAAGAAAGAGCACACTTATTAGAAGGTTTAATTATAGCGTCAGATAACATTGATGAAGTAATTAAAATGATTCGTGCATCTAAGAGTCCTGAGGAGGCGAGAGAGAAGTTGATGGAACGATTTGAATTATCGGATCTACAAGCGAGAGCGATAGTTGAAATGCGTTTACGTCAGTTAACAGGACTTGAGCAGGATAAAT
The DNA here is from genome assembly GCA_002734085.1 of Fluviicola sp. GTDB lineage: Bacteria > Bacteroidota > Bacteroidia > Flavobacteriales_D > Crocinitomicaceae > Brumimicrobium. Next base: position 126,490 of record NVXV01000011.1, read on the forward strand.
TGAGAGCGGAGTACGATGATTTGATGGAAACAATCAAAGATTTGAAGGATATTCTAGCAAACGAACCACGTAGAATGGAGATCATCAAAGAAGAATTGCAGTATATCCGTGACAAATACGGAGATGAGCGTCGTTCTTCAATTGAGTATTCTGCTTCTGAAATGAGAATCGAAGATTTAATTCCTGATGAAGAAGTGGTGGTTACGATTTCTCACGCAGGTTATATTAAACGTACTAATCTTTCTGAGTACAAAGTACAGAATAGAGGTGGGACTGGATCAAAAGGTTCTACAACGAGAGATAAAGATTTCTTAGAGTCAATATTTGTGGCTACAAACCACAATTACTTATTGATATTCACAGAAAAAGGAAAATGTTTCTGGATGCGTGTCTTTGAGGTTCCGGAGGGAAGTAAAACTTCAAAAGGTCGTGCGATTCAAAACTTGATGAATATTGAGCAAGATGATTCTATTAAGGCGTATATCAACGTAAAAGACTTGACAGATGAGGATTATGTAAATAATAACTTCATTGTGATGTGTACGAAGAAAGGGATCATCAAGAAAACGAAGCTTGAAGCATATTCTCGTCCTAGAACAAATGGTATTAACGCGATCAACATTAATGATGGTGATGAATTGCTAGAGGCTAAGTTGACAAATGGAAACAACGAAATCATTTTAGGTAAGCGATCTGGATACGCTATCCGATTTAATGAATCTACAGTAAGAACTGTGGGAAGAAATTCAATCGGGGTTAAAGGTGTTAAGATGAGTAAACCAGATGATGAAGTAATTGGTATGATTTGTATCGAGCCAGATAGTGAGAACAGTATTTTAGTGGTTTCTGAAAATGGATATGGTAAACGTTCTTACTTTAACGACCCAGAGACAGGTGATCCAGTATACCGAGTAACAAATAGAGGAGGAAAAGGTGTTAAAACGATCTCTGTAACTGAAAAAACAGGTAATCTAATCGCCATCAAGAATGTTACGGATGATGACGATTTAATGATTATCACTAAGAATGGTATTACCATTCGTTCTCATGTTGATCAGTTAAGAGTTATGGGTAGAGCAGCACAAGGTGTTAAAGTAATTAATCTTAACAAAGGTGGTGAAATCGCTGCCGTTGCTAAAGTACCTAAAGCAGAAGACGAAGAAATCGATGAAAATGGAGAAAATGCTGAAGGAAATATCGATGGTGAAAACGGAGATGTTGAGAATGGCACGGAAAATGATAATACTGAAGAGTAAATAAAAAAGTAAATTAAGTTATGAAGTTAATTAATATAAAAGTTGCACTCGTTGGAGCCTCTATGTTATTAGGTGTTCAAATGAAAGCCCAGAACAGTAATGTTGTTTCTGCAGCATTAGAATTCAAGAAATATACTCCAGCATTATTTACTGGTAATGTTGACGAAGCTAAAGAAGCGATTATGAACGCGAAAGAGTTCATTGATCCTGCGATGAAACATGAAAGTACGAAAGACGATGAGAAGGCGCATTATTACAATGCTGTAATCTATTTTGGGCTCCTCGAACTTTCAGGATTAGAAGGAAATGAAGATCTAAAAGATTTTCAAAATGAAGAAACGATGGACATGATCAAGGAATCAATGTTAATTGCTTACAATAGTCGTAAGTACAAAAGAGACGTTGAAGATTTTATTGATCAAAGAGTGCAACTTGCAAACATGTCAGGAAAGGCTGCTTTCGACAAAGGAGATTATAAAACGGCTTATCAAGGCTTTGCAGGAGCTTATGAACTTCAGAAGATGATTGGTGTCGAGGATGAGGAGATGAAGACGAATGCTCTTATTTCAGCTAAGAATGCTGTTGCTACAATGAAGAAGAGTGGCGAGGCAGAGGAAGCGCTTGAGTTTATAGAGTCTACTAGAGAGATGTTCCCTAAAAATGCTGTTTTGGCAATAGAAGGTGTAAATATTGCTCTTGACAACGGTGACATGGATAGAGCTGAAGAGTTTTTCAATACTGCTGCAGAAGCGAATCCAGAAAATGAGGTATTGTTTAGTTCAATGGGATCAATTTATTTATCATCGGCTGATAAAGCTTATGCTGAATTAAACGAAATGGAGGTGACAGACGATGGTTATCCTGAAAAAGCTGCGAAAGTTGAGGAATTATATAAGAAGGCAGAAGATAACTTGAAAAAAGCACTTGAGATTAATCCTGAGTTTTTAGACGCTGCTTACAACCTTGGTGTTCTTTACTTAGGACGTGGTGAAAAACTATCTCTTAAAGCGTCTCAAATGGATTTCAACGATCCACAATATGAACCAACAATGAAAAAGAGTGAGGAAATGTATAAAAATGCAATTGCTCCACTTGAGGTTTATATAAAACAAGAACCTAATAGTGTTGGTGTTCTTACTGTATTATTCCAGGTGCATAGAAAAGTTGGAAATGTAGAGAAATTTAAAGAATACAAACAACGTGCTGAAGAAGCGGCTGCTGCTCAAGAAGGAGGAGGCGAAGATGGAGAATAGATTTTATTATTGTATAATATAGTTAAGAGGGTTGTCTATTAAGGCAGCCCTTTTTTATGTCATGACATTTGTTAAAATAGGTAGCATTAATTACGTTACTAATCAAAAATTACACTAACGTAACTTTATCTTTTTCTAACAGAACCTTCTTTTTCTTATATAGATTCCCAAGGGCTTTCTTAAATGATTTTTTACTCATTCCCAGACGAGCACGAATAATATCGGGATTAGATTTGTCTGTTATTTCCATCTGGCCACCATGTGCTTCTAAATAGTCTAATACAGTATTGGAAAATTCATCAAATCTTTCCACTCCGATTGGAGCTAATGAAATGTCCAGCTTCGCATCTTCTCTAATATTTTCAACATAGCCTTCGGTTCTCTCTCCATCTCTGAGTGGTTTAATAAGACGATCCCTAAAAATCAAGCCATTGTACTTATTGTTGACTATGACTTTTCTCCCGAGGTCAGTTACATCGCCGATAAATAAATCAACTTTATCGCCTATTTCAAGGTCTTCAATCTCTTTTGACAAGAATTGATTGATTTTAGCGGAGCCTACTAATCTTTTTGTTTGTTCGTCAAAGGAAAGATGGATAAGATACACACCATCTTCTTTCATTTTTGCCGTCTGTTCTTTAAATGGAATTAACAAGTCTTTTTCAAGTCCCCAATCCATGAAAGCCCCAAAATCTGTTGTTTCTTTTACTCTTAAAAAAGCAAAGTTATTAAGTGTTACATAAGGAGTTTCAGTTGTTGCAACAGGTCTGTCTTCTGAATCGTTATAAAGGAATACTTTCAACGTCTGTTCCAACTCCATGTTGTCTTCCAGATATTTGTTGGGAAGTAATACTTCGAATCCTTCATCATCAGTCAGGAAAGCTCCTACACTTGTGAATCGATCAATTTTTAACTCGTTGTACTCTCCAATTTGGACCATTATAAATAATTTTAAGTTGCAAAGTTACACTAAGCATTCTGAAAAGAGTATAATTACAGTGAAATATTCAACAGAAGTACAGTTCACTTCTAATTCAGGTGTAAACTTTTAATATTATTATTTAGCCAAAGTCAATTTAATCTAATAATAAAGCTTTGATAGTAATTTAGAATTCACAATCAAACAAGGAATATTTAATTCATTGGTAATTAAAGACTGTGTATATTTATCAAACTGTGGAAAGAGGCTAGAGGAGTGGTAAGCCATAGCAATCATATCTGCTTTATGCTCTTTTGCGTATGTTAATACTTTATGTTGGTACGACTTTGACCCGCTAATGAGGTTCACATTTGATTTTACACTTTTCTCCTGGTATTCTTTTTTAACCAATGAAATTCTAATCTTTATCTGCTGAGCCAATCGTGGATCACTTTGAGTTTCACCAAGCACATGAACTTCAGAATCAAATGTTCTTGCAATATCAGCAGCAACATTTATTATTTGTAAACTTTCTTTGGTAAGGTCAATTGGAACAACAATGTTATTGATTTCTTTATGTTCCACACCGTCTTGAACAACTAAGAAAGGAACACTACTTGAAGTAACCACTTTAATTGCATAAGAGCCAAACAACTTTTGCATTCCTTTCGCACCATGTGTCCCCATGATAATTAAACGTGCTTCCTTTGATTCAGCTATTTTACCGATGTCATCAAAAATATTTCCAACCTTAACGACAGGTTTAACGTCTACATCACCAACTTGTAGATCAAGATTTTTAATTATTTCAGAAAGTTTTTCATGAGCCGCTTTACCGTTACTTTTATTACTTACAATATGAAGTAATTCAATTTCTGTCTTACGCGGTTTAGCTAAAAATAATGCGTATTTCAATGCTGCGTCGCCTACACTTGTGAAGTCATGTGGGACAATAAAGAGGTTTGCACTCATAGGAATTTTGTTGTTGTTCTCTCAAATATACAAAATAATGACATTCATTTGACAAAATATAAATTAACTTATTGATATGGTATAGTTGATAATTGAGTAGAGATTAGATAATTAAGAAATCTATAAATACAATTCTGATATAGCAGTATGTTAAAGTTAACGCGAGCTAAATTAAATGAGTATTTAAAAAAAATAGTCAATCTTCAATCTGTATTTATCTAGATATCAGCGCTTAAACTCAAGTCGTAAAAGAAAAAGTTAAAAAATATTAAATTCGAACCAACCTTATTAAAACTTCATACGTCTATTAATTAGTAAAACATTTCCACTGCTACTAATGTTTACTAACAACGATTGGGAAGGCTCTCTGTGATATCACAGGGGGTTTTCTATTTTATACAGGTATAAACGAATGCAGGAGGGATGTTTCGAGGCGTAAAACTAATACGCACCTGCTTAAAAACTCTTTTCAATGCTTTCTGAGCATTTAAAGAGTATTGAAACTGAATATATAATCCTGATTGCTTTAAATATTGATGTGATTGCCTAAGGATTTCCATGACTAACCTCTTATTGAAATTAGTTAGTGGTAATGAAGAAACAACAACATCAACTTCACTTAATTTATTTTCTTTGAGATACTTTCCTATATTCTCAGCGCTATCATTGATAATGATTACTCTTTCATCATTGGCAAACTCCTTCTTTAAGTTATTATAAAAAGCATCGTGCAATTCAAAAACAAATAGCAATGCATCTTTTGGGAGTTTAGAGATCATCATGCGTGTAAAAACACCTGTTCCAGGGCCTAGTTCTACAATTACTTTACATTCATTGAAATCAATATTTTCAAGCATTTTCTTACCTAAATGCTTCGAGCTAGGACTGACAGCTCCTACAGTTTTCTTTTCTTTGAAAAACTCTTTTAAAAAGTACCTCTTTTTACTCAAACTAATAATTTATTTTATTGTAGTAGATTCTTTCTCCTTTAATAATTCCGATTGGCTTTCCGCTAAACGTTTTATTCAGGTAGGGTGTGTTTTTACTTTTAGAAAGGATGGATTCCTCATTAAAAGTAAACTCTAAACTGGGGTCAAACAAGGTGATGTCAGCAGGATTACCAACGTTTATTGAAGTGTCACTCATTCCTAAAAAAGCGCGACTATTAATTGATAGTTTGTCAATAACAAGTTGTATCTTTTTATTGTCAAAGTCTATTAGAGAAGAAAACAACGTTTGAAGTGTAATGTTGCCAAAAGCAGCTCTGTCAAACTCAAGTTCTTTTTCTTCAATGTTCTGTGGTTGATGATTTGAAACAATTAAGTCTATCGTTCCATCTTCTAATGCATCCCAAATTGCTTTTCTATCCTCTTTTCTTCGATACGGAGGGTAGACCTTATAATTTGAATCAAAGCCTAATACATCTTCTTCAGTGAAAATTAATTGATTTGCATGTGCATCACACGTAATCTTTAACCCTTTTTGTTTTGCTTTTCTTATGAGCTCTATACTCTCTTCACAAGATACGCCTGTGACGTGCATTTGCCCTTCCGTGTATTCTAATAGACTAATGTCTCGTTGCAATTGAATCACTTCACTAATGCTAGGAATTGCTTTCAGTCCTGTTCTTGTAGAAGCAACACCTTCATTGACTTGTCCTCCTCCGTTCACAGAAGTGTTTTGAGGAAAGACGACAACAGTTCCTCCAAAATTTTTAACATAAAGCAAGGCTCTGTAGGTTATTCCTGCGCTAAGTGTATGTTGATCATCACTGAATAGTCGAACACCTTGATTATACATGTCAAACATTTCAGAAAGACTTTCTCCTTTCATCTCTTTTGTCAAGGCGCCGATAGGATACAAATCAACAATGTGATCAGTGGATGCAGATTTCATGTATTTAATTTGTCCTTTGCTATCTACAACAGGAGTGGTGGATGGTACTACGTAAACATGACCGAATCCACCTTCGCAGGCAGCATTTAACCCTGAAGTAATATCTTCCTTGTGCTCATTGCCCGGATCACAGAAATTGGCTTTTAGGTCAACCCAGCTTTGAGAAATGTGTAATGATTCAGAATCAATAACTTGAGCGTTATCTTCTGTAATTGAAGTTTCAATCTTTTTAATTTTACCATCAACAATAAGAATATCTCTTACTTCATTGAAGTGTTCTGACTTTCGGTCTGAAATTGTTGCGTTTTTAATTAGAACTTTCATATTACACTTTCCAAAATAATACAATCATCATTTCCAATAGGAAAAATACTAATGCCAAAATTAAAAGAATTCTCCAGTATTCATTCGGTTTTTCTACAGATAGTTTTTCAATATCATTAAAATCAATAATTTCTTTGGAGTTCACATTTAGAATTCCATTTTTTGCAAAGTATTCATTAATGCTTGTCGTTGAATAGTAGTCCAGAACAGATTCTTTCCTGTCGTAGTTGAGCGATAAATAGCCCAAATTATTGTTGTCACGGATGATTTCATAATTTCCTGCTTTGATATCTTCGTTATCCTTTGCAAGTCGAACCGAGATTTCATCAAACACACCATTCGAACTAAGTTCTGGGATAAAAGATATGGATTCAGACCTTAACTCAACAGGCGAATCCTGGCTTTCGGAGGATTTCAGCTTATAAGTCTTATCTCCACCTATAGTTAATTCCAGTTGATTTTGTGACTGACTCACTTCTCCCGTTCTCAAAAGTAAAGAAGAAAATAAGGCCGACTTACTAAAATCATTAAAACTCTCGTTCAATGCAGTATAAAAACAAGATACACCTAGATTACCTCCATGATAAACGAATAGTGGGGACTTATTTTCTAAATCAACGAGAGATTTATAATTCGAAGCGGTATACAAAGAAGTGGAGTAAACTCTTTTTAAAGGCGGCATAGTGATGTTATCAACGCTTTTATCAAACATTCCTCTAAAGAACATCTGATTTGAATAGATCTTGCCAATTCTCAATTTTTGGTCAAGTACTCCTTTGATGAGTGGTAAATCAACGCTTTTTAAGAAATTATTATAGGAGCTAAAGTCAATATTATCACCTGGAATAATACAAATGTTTCCACCACTTTTGACATATTGCACTAGGCTACTACTCAATCCTGAGGAAAAAGCTTGCAAACCGTTCAATACAACTAGGTCAGCCTGTTTTAATTCATTTATTTGCAATTGATCGAGATTAATGTTTTCCACTTTATAAAAATCATCAGTACTAAATACCAAACTTGGGTAGTCTGTAGATTGTTGACCAGTAACGATTTTAACTTTAAGACTGTTCTTGACTTCATATGAAAAATAGAAAATATCATCAAAATAAAGCTGATCATCCTTGATTTCAACGATTGCAGATTTAATCCCTTTTTCTTTATCAGTGTAATTCAGTTTAACAATCTCTGAGGCTTCAGCTGGTATGTCTACGAGTGTTTGACGCTTTAACTTTCCGATTTCTAAATTTAGCTCCGCATTTGTTATGGGATCAACGGATACATTGTTTACTCGTACATTTAAGGTGTTATTTTGATTAATTCGTTGAAATGGATTATCAAACCAGACAGAGTCGATAAAAAGATTCTTTTTCAGCTGTGGAGAAACTTTGAGAGGGAGATAAACACCCAAGGTATCGTTTTTTAATTCAGTTTCATCAAAATTGATTGATTGAAAATCCGAAAGAGCTATGTATTGTCGTGATCCAAGAAAAGACTTATTGTCGAGATGAGCTTTAATGCTATTCAATGGGTTGGAAAAGTGTCTGTGAATAGGAGAGAGGCTGAGTGTTTCTAGTCTGTCTAGCAACTCGCTTTTCGTAATAATTCGATGCTCAATACCAGTTAAGTTATTAGAAACAAGCATAAATTTTTGACCATCCACACTTTGATCCACGATATTTCTAATGGTCTCCTTAGATTGATTGAGTAAATCTCCATTGGTGCCTTTCGCTGACATCGAGTAGGAGTTATCTAAGTAAATTGCAGTGATGTTGTCGTGTTGCTCTGTTTCACTATCCTCCAAAGGAATGTAGGGCTGAGCAAACGCAAAAACTAAGGCGATAAACGCTAGTAATCGCGTTAGTAAAATCAGATAGTGTCGAAGTTTTCTTGTTGAATTTGTTTCCTTTTCTATCTTTTTAATAAACTGTAAACTAGAAAAATACAGTATTTTATATCGTCTAAAATTAAATAAATGAACGATAATTGGAATCAATAGAATCCCCAAAGCCCATAAAAACATTGGATGAACAAACTTCATAAGTCCAAATATAATGGTTTATTCAAGATGGTGAACGTGTCGTTATAGAGAAAGTTTCTAATATCAATGAGCATCTACAGATTTGCTAGATTTTAGTTCACAAATTGTAAGTTGGATGTAGGGCGTAGTAGTGTCCACAGATTACTCAGATTAACACAGATTTTTTTTGAGTTTGTGGTTGTTGGGTAATTTTTTGGATTTTATCTGGGGAGATTGCGAAGGTTCGTTTATAGATTTTTTTTTCAGGGTTGTGGTTGATAGTAATAGATTTTATTACTTAGGTTTGATGAGTTAAAGTACGATCCTTTTATATTCTAGGCTTTCGGCTCCGAAGTTTATCAATAGTCCAACTTTTTTATCCGTTGCTTTAAGATAATTAAGAACTTGACTAAAATGTGAAGAGGATAGCTGATTGACTGCTTTGAGTTCCAGTATTATGTTGCCAAGACAAATAAAATCAGCGATATACATCTTGTCTAGTGTCACATCTTTATATGTGATTTTTATTGGAGCCTCTTTAAGATATGATATATCTCTGTAGTTGAACTCATAAATTATAGCTTCCTGATAGACCTGTTCAGCAAAACCATGGCCAAGAGTTTTATGTACTTCCATACATGCTCCAATAATTTTAAACGTATCAGATTTGTAAAGAAATTGTTTCATTAATAGGTTGATTAAGTTATAATTAGGTGAGTATATACCCGTATTAATCTAAGTTGCTATTAAAGATAATAAAAAAAACTTAGAATACAATTCATATGAATATGCTCACACATTTAAATCTGTGTTAATCTGAGTAATCTGTGGACACATCTCCATAAAATCCGTGGAAAAATATTTACTAATTAAATCTCAGAACTTATCAAAAGCGCCTAACCCAAAAAGTGCAAAGTCGTATTTGACAGGATCCTCTGGATCCATTTGCCTTAGTTGCTGCATTAACTCTTCCAGAGCCACCCAATCGTTTTGTTTTCTTTTTAACAAAACTAGTTTACGAGCTATGTTGCCGGTATGTACGTCAAGTGGCAGGTATAATTCAGATGGGGAGATAGCATTCCAAATACCGAAATCAACTCCTTGTTTGTCTTTTCTTACCATCCACCTCAGGTACATGTTGATCCTTTTCGCTGCGGATTTTTTGAGTGGGTTAGACAAATGTTTTTCACTTCTTTTCTCATGAATAGTGGATAGGAATGTTTCACGAAAGGAGACTATACGTCCCTTTATCCCAGGTATATCAGGTTGTAAGGTAAAAACGGATTGTAGAGATTCGTTGGTGGAATATATATCTTGTAACGCCCTAAGCATGAAATCAAGGTCATATTTATTAAAGGTTCTATGAACGAAATCGATTTTTTTAAGGTCTTTCGGATGATAATTCATCACAAACTCGTGAGGTGAATTCCCCATTAATTTAGTGAGTTTATCACCATTACGAATAATCATTGTACGATTCCCCCAAGCTATGAGAGCAACCAACAAACCGATAATCTCAATATCTTGATTTTTCTGAAACCGATGTGGTATCTGAATAGGGTCAGTTTGAATGAAGTCAACAGAGTTAAACTCTTCAACTTTCATTTCAAGTAAATCTTTTATCTCTCTGTTTTTCAAGATTAAATGAATTTACCGTCAGCCATTTCTAATTTGCGATCTGAGATAGAAGCGAGGTGCTCATTGTGTGTAACAATAATAAATGTATGCCCGAAATTTTCACGTAAATCAAAAAATAACTGATGCAATTCCTCTGAGTTTTTTGTGTCCAAATTTCCAGAAGGCTCATCTGCTAAAACAACTTTTGGTTGATTGATCAAAGAACGTGCAACGGCAACTCTCTGCTGTTCACCACCTGAAAGTTGCGATGGCTTGTGCGTATCGCGTTGATTTAAATTTAAAAACTTAAAGATCTCTTTTGCTCTTTTTTCAGCATCTGTTTTCAGATCTCCACGAATTAAAGCTGGAAGAATAGCGTTTTCCAATGCCGTAAACTCTGGTAAGAGCTGATGAAACTGAAAAACAAACCCTATTTGTTCATTTCTAAATTTAGCCAGTTGCTTTGGAGATAATTCAAAAGGTTTTTGGCTATTCAGGATATATTCTCCCGAATCAGGATGCTCTAATGTCCCAAGAATTTGAAGCAAAGTTGTCTTTCCTGCTCCAGATGCACCAACGATAGAAATCAACTCATTTTCTTTTATCTTGATACTGATATTCTTAAGGACTTCAACGTCACCGTACTTCTTAGTAATATTATTTGCTTCTAGCATTGGTACGAAAATAGCATTATTATTTGCTCAAAGCTATAAAATATCCTAACTTTGTTTGTAATATATGGAAAATTTTAACTCGTTTTACCCTCCAAAACCTACTCTAATTCGAAGAGAACGTAAAGGACATATTTCTATCACTGTTTTATCAATGATTATTTTTGCCATTACTTTTTCCTTAATCATTGAAGATTACCTACTTATTGCTATTCTTGTCGGTGTTCTACTATTTCATGAACTAGGTCATTTTACCGTTATGAAAATTTTTGGATACAAGAATTTAAAAATGTTGTTCCTGCCATTTCTTGGAGCAATGGTCTCCGGAAAGAAAAAGGTGTATTCTCAGATCGAAGGAGCTATCATGCTACTTGCGGGACCTGTCCCTGGAATCATTGTTGGCTATTTTCTTCTCGAACTCGGGTGGAGCTCAGAAATGCCTATACTAGTCCAGTTAGGAGTAATTTCAATCCTTTTGAATGTTATGAATTTGATTCCAATAGACCCTCTGGATGGAGGTCAACTGGTGCGGGTTTTATTTTTTGCACATCACGAGCTAACACAACTAATTTTTACCTTGATATCTTCATTAGCCGTTATGGGGGTGGGGCTATGGTTTAATTCATGGGTTATAATCATCTTTGGTTTTATTTTAGGGTTTAGAGTGAAGAACATGCATAAACTCTATTTAGTGAGAAAAGATATGCGCGAAAGTGAGGTAAACTATGAAACAACGTATGAAGATTTGTCTGATGAATCTTATGCCAAAATAAAGTCAATTGTGATTGACCATACACCTGTTTTGAAAGATATTGAAGAATACAATGATGCGACGAAGTACGATCAAATTGTAGCAAAGCAAGTGGACAATGTTTTGTCTGCTCCAACCACCAGGGATGCATCTACAATTCAAAAATCAATGATGTTGCTTGTTTGGTTAGGGGCGATATTTTTAGCGATTCATTCGTTCTTCTCAATGGATATAAATATTTTATTAGATGCGTTTCAAAATAGGTGAGAAGGTGACCTTCATGAAAGAGTCTGGATTTGGTGTGGTTCAAAGTTTTAAAAATGATCACATCGCAGTTATTTTAGACGACACAGGGTTTGATCGAGAATTTCCAATCAATGAACTAGTAAAAATTTACGGCGATCAGTCAGATGCTATTGGAGATGACTTTGATGCTGAATTAGTTGAAGAAAATGTAGACTCCAATGCTTCAGCAAATAATGTCGATGATGTTCGTAAATACAATGATTATTGGGAAATAGACCTTCATATTCATGAAATATTAGAATCTGAACTGGGTTTATCCAATAGAGAGATGCTCAATCATCAGGTATACGCACTTCGCAGATTTTATCGAAAGGCGCGAGAAAAACACATACGCAAAATCATTATTATTCACGGAGTAGGTCAGGGTGTATTAAAGAATGAAGTGCGCGATTTCCTGGCAGGTCAGGATGGACTGGAAGTCTATGACGCTGATTTTCGAGAATATGGAAAAGGTGCAACTGCAGTTGATTTATTTTATAAATGACAATTCTGACGGTTGGAAGAAAATTTCAATTCGATTGAACAAATAAAACGTACATTCGTTTATATTTATTGGTAACAATACTAACACAAAAAAAATGAAATTAATTACGACAACACTAAGCTTTATATTAATAACTTTTATAGCTATGTCTCAAGAAGAGAAGACGATTCACGACTTTAAAGTAACAGATTTAAGTGGAGAAGAATTTGATTTTTCAACCTTGAGAGGTAAAAAAGTGATGATTGTGAATACGGCATCAAAATGCGGATTGACTCCTCAGTATAAAGAGTTACAAGCATTATATGAAAAGTACGGATCAGAAGATTTTGTAATCGTCGGTTTTCCAGCAAACAATTTCATGAAACAAGAGCCTGGAAGTGATGAAGAAATAGCTACATTTTGTGAGAAAAATTATGGTGTCACTTTTCCAATGATGAGTAAGATATCTGTGAATGGAGATGATATGCATCCCATTTATCAGTTTTTGACTTCGAAAGAAAAGAATGGCCATAGTGATAACGAAGTGGCTTGGAACTTCCAAAAGTATTTAATCAACGAAAAGGGAGAGCTAGTAAAAGTAATTCATCCGAGAACTCAACCCGACGACGAAGAAATCGTTTCCTGGATTGAAGGATGATTAATGCTGCTGCCCTGTAACCTGTAAACCAAAGCCCAAATCGTTGGAAAACGATTTAATTTATTATATCTTTGTACTGAATCTCGTTTAGTTGTTGATTCAAGTGATTCACTGTTTATCCCAAAAGAATATATCATAATTGCTTTTTGCAGCTAGAATGAACGCACAGCGTGTGTGTTCATATTTTAATAAATTAAAATTTTACATGGGTAGATCACAAGAAACTTTCAGTAAAAAAGAAAAAGAAAAAAAGAAATTAAAGAAGCGTAAAGAAAAAGAGCTCAAAAAACAAGAGCGAAAAGAAAATTCTGAAGGCGGAGGGTTAGACAATATGATTGCTTACGTTGATGAGTTTGGTAATATCACCGACACGCCACCAGAAGAGCAAAAGAAGACCAAAGTGAAAGCCGAAAACATTGAACTCGGTGTTCCAAAAAGAGAAAAAGAAGAAATGCAAACGGACTTCACAGGTCAAGTAGCATTTTACAACGACTCAAAAGGATTTGGTTTTATCAGAGAAGACAATTCAGGAGAAAAATATTTCTTCCATATCAACAACGTCAATTTTGAAATTCAAGAAAACGATAAAGTTAGTTTTGAATTAGCACGCGGGCGAAAAGGAATGGACGCAGTTAATGTTCAGAAGATATAGTTTCTTTTCTTTATCCAAATAATATTTACATGCTAAAGGCTGTCTCAAATTTAAAAAGAGACGGCTTTTTTTATTATGATACGCAAGGAAATCAATTGTTGCCTTGCCAATATGACCACATTGATCGAGTTACAAGCACTATAATTCGAGTTGTACAAAATGGAAATATTGGATACCCTAGTCCAAATGGTACATGGTACATGGATTTTGAAACCTCAAGAATAACTGTATTGAATCAAAAAATGTTAAAACCACCAATAAAACCAACCATCCCCGTATCTATTTCGTCATATTAACGACAACTATTTTATTAATTAAAACCAAATTAGTTATGAAGAAACAATTACAATTATTAGGATTATCTATTTTTTTAGGATGCTTTTCATTAACAGCACAAACAACACACAACATCGATTGGAATATGCAGGTAGGTGCAGCTGCGACTTTAACCATTGAGGTAGGTGATGAAATCATTTGGACAAATACTGAGGCGACTTCACATAATGTAGTGAGCTCTGACCCCAATGCTCCCGCTGGTTTTGGAAGCCAAACAATGGCCAATAGTGATACTTATTCGTTCACTTTTAATAATGCCACGCAGTTCTCATACGTTTGCAGTTTTCACCCATCAACAATGGGCGGACAAATAACTGTTGTAGAAAACTTGGCTTGTGCAGCACCAACAGATATAGGTGTAACTGGAGAAACCGCTACAACAGCAGATTTTTTCTGGGTTGCTTCAGCTGATGAAGTAAACGGATATGCATGGGTGGTAATGAATGACGGGGATGACCCAAACACAGATACACCTGTAGATAGTGGAGTAGAAGCTACTGGAGTAACAACTGCTAGTAGTTCTGGTTTAACGGCTGATACAGATTACGATTTTTATATTGAAACACAATGTGGAAATGATGGAAACAGCGGTTATGAAGGTCCTACTAACTTTAAAACTGAAACACTTGGTTTGACTCAAAAAGAATTAGAAGGGTTTAAATTCTATCCAAATCCTGCTTCGGAAACAGTAAACTTAAACGCGCTCGAGGATATCGAAAGTGTTACCGTTTACAATATGATGAGTCAGGAAGTAATGAATCAAACTCCAGCTTCAAATACAAACGCATTGGAGTTAAACATTTCTAATCTGGAAAACGGTACTTACTTCTTAGAAGTAAAATCTGGAAATAAAGTGGGAGTGTATAAGTTTATTAAGAGATAAGAGTTTCTTTTATCTCATTATAATGCTGTCCTTGTAGTAGGGGACAGCATTTTTTTTGATAGATCTAATTATTTTGAAAAGCCATTGCTCCTTTTTATAAATTATATAGTTATATCTAGCAAAGAATTTAAGAGGTTAATTTATAAATAAAAAAGGCTGCCTCAATTAAGAAACAGCCATTATATTAGAATGTCATTTTATCTACTATTCGATATAAACGATCTTAAGGGAATTAATTGCTCTGTTCAAAGGAATACCAAATCCAACACCTTCTACACCGATACCCACTAATTTTGCATTTACTATACCAATCAGGTTACATTGTTTCGTCACTAATGGTCCGCCACTATTTCCACCGTTGATACTTGCATCCGTTTGGTAAAATGATTGTTCGTCCTCATTTTTACGTTTACCAGAGATGATCCCTTTACTTAACGTTTGGTTTAAGCTAATATTGGAAGGTGTACCGATTACAAATATTTCATCTCCCACTTCAGCATCTACTGTTTGATCAAAATCGAAACTGAATTCATTTTCCAGATCAATCTTCAGGATTGCCAAATCATCGTAATCACTTACTCTTACGATTTCGGCAGGATACTCATCTCCCGAATTCATCACCACTTTTATTTCATCTTCTTCAGCGGTTGCGACAACATGATAGTTTGTGATTAGGTAACCATCATTCGTGATAAAGAAACCAGAACCATGACCGTCCTTTAGTTTTACAGTTACGGCCGCTTGCATACCTTCGTTTAGTTTCTTAGCTACATTTGTTGGCTTTACAAGAGCAAGACTATCAAAGTCTTCACTTTCATCAGAAATTTTTCTTACAGAAGCCATCGTTCTTGTATTCATAAGGTTTGAAAGTGATTTTTGAAAAGCATTTTCAATGATTAAACTAAAGATGTCTTTGTTTCTTTCTTCTACCGATTTTTGATTTCTTTCCACCACATCAGGATTATTGTAAACAGCACTGGTTAAAACTTGCATTACAGCAAACTCATCCGTCATGACTTTATCATCGTAATCAAACAACTTTTTCTTGTAAGCATCTCTTATCGTCCACGTTATTTTCATTTCAGCTAAAGCGAAAGAATTTACATTGGGTACATTAAAAAAGTACTTGAATACATTGTAGTAGGAAAATTCATCCACTACAGCTTCAATATACAGTGTATTGGATTTATTCTTAAGGATCGCCTCAGAAGTATCTGTAAAACCTCTTTCTTTAAGTAACTCATTGAGTGTTTCAGTGAAAATAGAATTCTCTAACTTTAAGTCTTCATCACTTGATGGCATACGGCTATACACATTCTTCGCTCTGTTTCTATGAAAATCGAAATCTTCAATATAGTGATCCCAACGGATATTCTTCATTTCAATGTTCTCGTTCTCAATATCAAAAGCCGTTTTATTGATGAATATATATTTATCTTCTTCCGTTTTTTCAACTACAGGAGATTCACTTACCCTATAAACTCTAGATACTTTCTCATAATTCTGAGCTTTGTTTCCAATATCATAGAAAGGAGGGTAGAAGGCAAGTACTCCCGGGAAGATAGACATTATGTACAATGGAGATTTCTTTGTCTGCATTATCGTATAGTGCGCATCTTCATATCCTTCTTTTTTGACAACTACCTGGTGCGTTCTCATATCTTTTCTGAACCTCACCTCACCCGATTCACCCTCAAATCGTAAAGAGTCGTCAATATAAACTTCCGCTTCCCGATCATTCGTTCTAATCGTTACATCTTGATTTTTAGGTGAAAACATGGTCGCACAACTGGTGGTTAAAAGTAAAACAGCTGATATACATGTGAATTTTCGTGCGTTTTTGTTAAAATTAGTTTGCATAAGTGTAAATTTAATTTAGAATGCAAAAATAATTAAATTTCTATAACCTGTGGTTCGGGAGGTGTAATGTTTCCGTGTGATTTGGGTGATTTGTTTTGTGGGATTGTAATGGGTTGTGGGTGATTGGGTTGGGTGGTATTTATTATTTATTTAATTATTATTGCTCATTATATATTTATAATTAAGTCCATGATCAAACAGTATTAAATAATTATATTTGGATCAAATTGATCATTTTATGAGTGAATTTTCCTTACCTCCAAATGCTGAAACATACATAGTTACTGTTAGAGATCGTTGTATGGACTTAATTAGACTTAACATTTGGAATGGAATCAGGCAAGATGATCTGAACAGGTGGTTTGGAAATTTTGAAAATAAGTTGGAGAATTATTTTGCAGCATGCATATTAGATGTATTAATATTTAGGTCTAATGATCAAGTGATATCATTAGGGAATGAGTTGTTTACTAAAAAACTACCTTCTTGTTTAAACCAAAATGGGCATGATTTTAGTAATTATAGAGATTTATTAGATTTATTAAAGTCTCAACCAACAAATGAATTAAGATTAGTTTCTGTAACTTTAAAAAATGAAAGACCTGTAAAAAGCTCAAATTTAATTTTACGAGATTTTAGAAGGAAGATAGGTTTAAATGAGAATTGGTTTATTTATCCAGCTGAAGTTCCAGTTGAAATAAAAAATGGTGTCAAAACGTTTGTTTTTATAGATGATTTTTTAGGTACTGGCTCTCAATTTGAAGGTATGTATAGAGAAAATGGTTTTGGTTTGATTTTGAGTGAATTAAATTCCATTTATTGCCCATTGGTTGCTCATCAAACTGGTATTGACTATTTAAATAATGAATGCCAAGATGTGAAAATTGTGACTGCAGAAACTCTTAATAAAGAGATGAATATTTTTAGTTTTGCATTTAGTGACGGGGTAAATAATGAAAAAAATGCTAAAGAATTCTATGATAAGTTACTTGATAAGTATAAATTTGATTTGCTGGCTGCAAATAAATATGGATTTGGTAATTTAGGCTTAGCATACACTTTTTATCATGCAGCACCTGATAACTGTTTAAATGTAATTTGGGACAACAAAAATGGATGGTACCCTTTAATTAAAAAATAATGAATAATAACTTTGAAAATCAAAATAATGCAAATTCTTTATCTCAGAATAGAGCTGAAGAATTTGGATTTGATTTATTTAAAGATTTCGTTATTCCCCCTATTTATGAAAAAATAGATTTTGAAAAAACTTCGAAATCTAAAATTTTTATTGGAGGCAGAGGCTGCGGTAAGACAATGTTGTTGAGATACTTATCACATCAAACTAGCTTTTCTGAAAAAAAAGAAAAAATAACTAATGATACTATTGAAAACATTGGTTTATATTGGAAAGTTGATACATTAACAGTTCATCAACTGCAAAAGCGCGGAATGCCAGATGATATTTGGCAGTCTGCATTTGAACACTTATTTACTCTAATTCTCCTAAAAGAATTTATTGAAAGTCTAGAAAGCATTGCAAAATCCAAATTTGATGAATTTTCCACAGAGAATTTTAGAAAAATAAAATTAGATTCTTTCAATTCTTTTGGAATTCAATTTAACGGGGGTTTAAATGAATTTAAAAAATTTATAAATTTTAAAAGAGATGAGTTTCAGTCATGGCTAAGGAATGTTAGAAAAGGTACCGTTCCATTATTTTTCCCTAAGACTTTAATTGAATCTTTGATAAATGATTTAAAGGGAAAAATTCCATTTATTAATAAATCTAGATTTAATATATATATCGACGAATATGAAAACCTAATTGAGTACCAACAAAAAATAGTTAATACTTGGGTAAAACATAGTGAAAATCCTATTATTTTTCATTTAGCAATGAAGCGTAATGCTTTTAAAACTAAAGAAACAGTAAGTACTGAGAGCCTTAGTAATATACATGATTATAGGATACATGATTTGGAAGAAGGTTTTCATAATAAAAAAGAGTTCAGAGTCTTCGCAGCGGAGATTATTTTATATAGATTATATAGTCAGGGTAGTTTAAAAGGGGTTGAATTTAATTCTAACCTATTAATTGAGCCTAAGAATTATTATCTAAGAAAAGATGAAGCTTATCAAGCTAGAATACTTTCTATTATAAATGATATATTCCCTTCTTCTTCAAATAAAGAACTCGCTAACCAAATATTAGATGATAGCTTGTTATATAAAAGATTGATAGATAGATTAAATGATGCTTTAGGGAAACGTAAATCAGCTTTGCCTGCTACCGATTTTATATATTATGATGATAATAGAGTTTCAATTGTTTGTACATCTTTATTAAGAAGAGAAAAAATTGATCCTGTTTCATTGAAAAAAGAAATAGTCAAATTAAAAAAAGGTGAGGATAATAAATTTTTTAATAAAACTGAATGGGTGAAGAACAATTTTGTTGGTTCATACTTACTATTTTATTCAAGTTTAAGTAGAGCATGTCCATTATATACTGGTTTTTCTATATTTTGTGAAATGTCAAATGGTAATATTAGACATCTAACGGAGCTTTGTTATAAAACCTTTTTAAGAGCTTCAGATAATACTAGTAATGATATTTCATTTAATATTTGGCGGATAAATTTGAATCATCAATCTCTTGCAGCAAAACAAGCATCTTCAACATTTCTAAACGAAATTAAAACGTTTGGAGGTAACGGTAATCAATTACATACTTTTGTGATGAGATTAGGAAATCTTTTTAGATTAGCTCATTCAAATCCTAAACAAAGTGAACCTGAGCAAAATCATTTCTCTATAGCTAAAGGAAATGAATTGTCCTCGGTTGAATTATACCCATTGCTTAATGAGGCAATAAAATGGTCTGTATTATTTGAACATGAATCAACAAAGAAAAAATCAAATATTGGACCTGATTTAAATGAGTATGTTTTAAATCCAATTTACGCTCCTTATTTCCATATAAGCTATAGAAAAAAAAGAAAGTTAGAATTTACAACTGAAACATTAAATGTTCTTCTAAACGGTGGTTTAGATGAGTATGAGAAGCTTTTAAAAAGTTATAAGGAGAAATGGAATTTGATTGAAAAAAATGAAGTTAGTAATCTTT
This sequence comes from Fluviicola sp., assembly GCA_002734085.1. Lineage (GTDB taxonomy): Bacteria > Bacteroidota > Bacteroidia > Flavobacteriales_D > Crocinitomicaceae > Brumimicrobium. Next base: position 146,460 of record NVXV01000011.1, read on the forward strand.
TTTCTGATTTAGATATTTAATGATGAAATTAGTTATGCAAGAAAAGGATGTGAAAGAGCATCTTAAATACAAAAAATGGGATTTTGGATTCTTTGGATTACCTATAGATGATAGAGGTAATGAGGCAAATCTATTCATTAAAGATAATTGTACTAATTTAGTTAGCTTAAATTATGATGCGGATGAAATGACTTTGAGACTCGACAATGTAGATTGTCTGATTGATGAATTAGATGAAAAGTTTAAATTCATTGAAAATAAAAAAATTTTAATAGAGGCAACAACTTTAACTTTTGCAGAAATTTTGTTGACTATCAAACAAGCCAAGATTCATAATTGTTATTTAACTCTTCTATATCTTGAACCAGTAAGTTATTCAAAAAAGAGAACAGAATTTCGAGTACATAAACGTGAGTTTGAACTGTCCGCCAATACACCAGGATATAAACCAATACCAGGTTTTATAAACAGTTATTTAGGAGATAAAACAACTAAAACAATTTTTATTGCTGGTTATGAATCGGAAAGAATCAACAGAGGAATAGAAGAAAACTCTATTTCAACGAACCAATGTTCACTAGTATTTGGTGTTCCCGCTTTTCAAGTTGGATGGGAAATGAATTCATTCGCTAATAACATTAGAGTAATGAAAGAACAAAGGATATCAGGAGATGTTTATTATTCAAGTGCTAATAACCCTGGATCAACTTTTGATGTTTTAGAAAAGATTTACCATTCTTTAAATAAGAACGAAGAACTTTTTGTTGCCCCTGTTGGACCAAAACCGGCAGGTATTGCAGTAGCTCTATTTATTGTCGAAAATAATGATGTTAGTGTTTATTATGATCACCCTACAAAAAAACCAACAAGGTCAGTCAAAGTGAAAAAATGGCATTTATATGAAGTTAATTTTTAAATAATTATGACAAATAACAGTACCAGTTGGTCAAAATATTATACACCAAAACATGTTGCAAAAGATATTGTATCAATGTTGCCACAAGACTTCAACCCTACAAAAGTGATTGATATATGTGCTGGGAGTGGAAATTTTTTAGATGCAGCAGTAAAAAAATGGAATGATATAAAAGCTGTTGGTATTGATATAAGCTTAAATGATATTAATAAGGAAAATAAGTATACATTACATCAAATGGATGCTTTAAATTTAGAACTTTTATCGAATACTATTAAAAGCAATAGTGAAGAAGTAAAAGTTGTTTTAGCAAATCCTCCTTTTGGGAAATTAGAGAATTCGGAAAAGTATTTGAATAAGAAAAAAAAGTTGAATTCAATTCATAATGAAGCTGTTAAAATTAAACGGATCGAGGCTTTAATGCTTGTTTCTAATTTAAAACTTCTTAATGTTGGAGATTATTTTGGTGCAATATTACCCGAAAATTTTTTCACCTCAATAAGATTAGCAAATTTTAAAGAAATGTTTCTAAATGAGTTTACTGAAGTTGTAATAGGAAAAAAAGAAAAATATTTTAGTAGTAGTGACGTTAAAACAAGAATTTTTATTGGAAAATATATAGGGAGTAACAAAAGTATAAAGTTACAAAACATAAAATCTAAGTTATTAATAAAAAGTAATTATTCTTTACATCGGGGTATAGATAACTCAAAATTATTATCAGCTAAAAGTATTGACAATATTGAGGTTGTTCATTTTAGTAATTTTAAAGGAATTCAAAAATTAGAACGTTATTATCCAAAAACAAAAGGAAAAGAAAGGCTAATTATATCCAAGAATGATACACTTATTCTAAGAGTGGGTAGAAATTCTGGTTTTAGTTATCAAGCTAAAAAGGAGTATATAAATAAATATGTTTCAGACTATTTTTACTTATTAAAAGGAATTAAGTTAAATAAAAAAGAGCATCAGATTCTTCAAAGTGTTTTAATTAAAAAAAGAAAAGGAGTTGCTACAAATTATCTAAATAAAATAGACATCATGAACTCTATTGATATTGTGCTTAATAGAAGGAGGTATCTTGACTAAAATAGGGTGAAGTATATTTAAACCATTGTTAATATTGATGCTGAATTCTTTATATTTTAAAGAATATTACATTAAAAATCTGTATAGTACAAAGTTTCCTGTAACTTAAAGTAGTAATTTGAAATTAAGTATTATATTTACTTCTTTTTATCAGCTAGTGAAAAACTAAATATTTAAGTTTTTTAGAAGTAAAAAAAGAGTCTTAATCAAAACCCTTAGATCTAGGAACATGATAAGCGATGATACTAAAGAATTAGAAGAACGCTCAGACTTTCTTGAAGCAACACAAATACAGGATTGGTTCATTTCTGGTGAATATTTTGAAAATATACAGAGTAAACTTACCGGAACAGGAGCTAAACTCTTAGTTGGGCCAAGAGGTACTGGTAAAACACATCAACTTAGAGTTGCTCATTATAAATGTCTTAATGACAAAACGAAACCAGTTTCCTTATATATAAGTTTTAATCGATACTATCATCTTGAACCATTGCTTTCTAGAGCACCAAATGCTATTAAAGTGTTTCATACGTGTGTAAGCTTCCCCAAAAACTGGACAGTTTAAAAATATAGTATATTTAAACTGTAAATTATGAAAAAGAGTAAGTTTTCACCGAGTCAGATTATTAAGA
>NVXV01000036.1 GCA_002734085.1 Fluviicola sp.
ATCCAAATAATAGTAACGCTCGGCATTAAACCCGGCCTCTAAATAAACCTGTGTGGGGATCGGTGCTGAATTTCCACTTACTATTTCGGTCGCTGTAATGGATTGTACGGTAAGCTCGAATTTATGTAGGTTAGCAAGGCGCAGCTCATCCATATTCACTGACTTTGGTGCCCCCCCCGTTGTATAGTATTCTATTGTTAAATCATCTAAATAAGTGTTGACAATGACCCCCAAGTTATTGTACTCTTTTACCTCAAAATTAACTGTAAGTGAAATGTCTGCTGAATAATCCATTACCTCTTTTTCTGATATCCCAAAACGAATAAAACCCATCGGAGCGATATCTGTAAACGTATTTAAAGTAAGGTCCGAATAATCCCCATCCTCAATACTCATAAATGAACCTTGTATAGATGATCCCTCCTTTCTTACGCTCCAATGAACCTCGGAGCTAAATACATTAAATACTAAAAAGGCGAATAAGATGATTAGATATGTGTTTTTCATAACTTAAGCTTTATGCAAACGTTCAATAATTAGCAATTGTTAAATCGGCTGTTCTTTTTTTTATCTAAGTAGTGTTAGTTTATTTTTCGTTTCAACCTAACAGGTTAATCACTATACAAACCAACGAATCAATTAATTAGACTAGAAAATTACATATTTATTTTCTATTTTTAAAGAAATTGAAGTAAAAATATCCCACTAGTTTTCAACACAATAAAAAATCCTGGAGGATGTAGAAAAAATCTTATCCTATTTTTCTTATTCTATTAGTATTAGAACAGTTTTGTTAAGGTGTTGTACGAAGTCTAATCTCTAACTATCAGGGAGGTGACCAATTCCGAATGGTCGGAACTGGTTATTGAAACAGTCTTGTTGTAGAATCGTGTAGAGTGTGCAATGGAATATAGTTATTGTTGCTGTTTTTGTTTCGGTATTGCTTAGAGTATGTAACCTAAAGACAGGCAGGGAACACTTTTGTTGCGGTATTGTGTGGAGTGTGCAGATCAACAATCTTATTTACAATATTTTTCATCATTTGATTTCCTTATATTAAAAGTATAAAAACACCTCCTTACCTTTTTTCTGGGTCTCCCATCCCAATTAATCCATTTGATAGATGAAATTGGGTATGTATACTGTTCCCATTTGATCTGCTTGTCACTAATATATATTCTCTTGTTTATTGAAATTGAATCCTTCGTTATATTTAGTATTTCAGGAATAATATAAACAGAATCATTTTGAAACTTTATAGATGTATACATACCACTATGAAAAACAAACTTTTTATTTTTAAATAGTTTACACTCTGCTTCTATAACATTACAAGTGTCATCCTGTGCATTTAAAACAGTTACAATTTGTAGGTAAAATAGAGTAATTAATAATATTTTATTCATCTTATTTCTATTTATTTCAGTTACTAATTGTAGTACTTGCACTACCTTCAATACTTCCTCCGAAAGATGAGTTATTAGGGTCATTATCGAAGTGCGGATAACCACCCAAATTGTGATGCCCCTGCATAATCGGTAAGTCCTGATAAACGGTTGTTGTTGCCGCTATTGGTTGTTTCGTTGTAATGGTATTCAAAATCATCCATCTGCGTTGAAAGTGTGTACACTACCACTTAACATGATAATAATCAGCTAAAATACCTTTTTTAATTTCTTCTTTACTAATTGAGCTAACACAGATTAATTTGTATAACTCATTTTTGATTCGTTCTATTTCTTCTGCTGTAACATTATCTGGTAAAGAGATAGATAATTCAGCTCCTATAACTTTTCCTTCTCTTTTTCCATTAGCAGTATAATAAGTAATGCGACAAAAAGTGTTTGTATCTATTTTTGTCTTTGAAACAAAGCCTTCTACCATTTCATCGAATGCTAACCCAATTGGATTATGTAATGAATCGTTTAAATAAATTTCATGGTCAGTCAGACCAATACAGGATTCCAATTTAGAATTATCACATGAACAGATAAACAAATAAAAAACGAATAAGCCTTTATTGATCTTCCAGAGTTTTATGTTTTGTAACATTATTTCGCTTTTTAACTAAAATTAAAACTTTTTTATCACCTTTTGTATTGTTCTTTACTTCCACAACTTTTTTCATATAATTCTTGTAGTCAGTATTTGAAGGTTTATTATCCTTATAATCTCCAGATTCTAATGCTTTTTGAGCTTCAGTTTTTGTTGCGGAATCATATAGGGTGTGCAAGTGATCACTGGATGTGAGTTTTGTTTATTTCTCAAGGTGTAGGTGATTATTTTCTTTTAAAAACAATCTTCATAAGATTTTTAGAGGATTTATCATCACTATATTTAACCAGATTTCCATCATCCCTTATTAGAAATAAAGAACTATCACACCAAATATTATCAAAAGGACAACTGATTTTTTTATTATCTAAGCAGATTGTCTTTGGTAATAGCTTTAAAGTTGAATCTGTTTCAAAAAGCCATGTACCTTTAATTTTAAATTTATTAGGCTTAGAAACATTTTTTATAGTTAAAGTGTACGTTTTATTCTTGCGAAGATGTAGTGAATGTACAAATTTATGATGCATGTGATATTCTGCGATGTACTTTCCAGAAACCTCTTCTACACTAGGTGCATTAAGTAAACTAAACATTATGATCAATAAATACATATTATGGTTTTGTTGAAATTCTAATAATCTTAGGTTTTGTTGATTTAACAACTTGTAATATATAATCTTTCTCTGTTTGAGGCACTTTTCCAAAAGCTATTTTTTCATTATTCCCAAGATAACCTGAAGTAATGTACCTAACCTCTTGTAAAACAACACTGACCAATATTGGAACAGTTTTGTTGTAGAATCGTGTAGAGTGTGCAATTGCGTGTTTGTTGATCGTGCTTGCTACTTGGGTGGAAGTGGTTTGTTGTCTATTCAACCACATTAACTTTATTTTGTGTTTATATTGCAACTTTCACAATCTTTATTTTAGTTTGCCTCTATGACTTCCTGAAATGAACACATTCTTGATATAATCTAATTCTTCACTATTAAAATAGTCATCTAAAAGATATTCTAAGTCATCAAATGTTTTTTTGTTTACTTCTTCATTTTCTTCTCTTAAATAAATATTTTCATTAATCTTTAGCGCAATATTTTTGTGAAGTCCCACGCTAGATATTTTGTTTGATAACTCAAAACTAAAAGCACCAATACAGTTTTGAAAGTCAAACTGTATTTCACGTACAACAATAAACTTTGATTTTTTATCTTGTTTTAGGTTTTTTCTAAGAAGTTTTTGATCATAGTCATTAATACATTTAGATAATGAGTCTTTAGTATAAACAAACTTTGCTGATTTACATGAAGCCATTACCATTACCATCATTAATATTAGACTTATTTTATTCATTGTTATTTTCATCTCTGAAGTTTTGAATATGTTCGTTAAAAGAATCTACTTCTTTTTTATATGTGTTGTCTTCTGAGTGATCTCCTTGAGCATGAACATTTTCATGTATAAGTGTGGTTAACCAGCCAAAATTCATAGTTAAAGATGAGATATCATCTATTGTTGAAAGTGTTTGAGTAGATGAGAGCGTATGCCTGATATTATCTTTTTAGTTTAATTGATACTTTATCTTGATTAAGAAATTTTTCTAAAAGCAATGAATCCCTTTCAATATCTAAATCAGAATTTATTAAAGAACCTCTAAATTGTATTTTGTCAAATTTAAACCTTTCCTTAATTAAAAGGAATTCTTCATCTGTCAATAATTCCCTATGCTCTATGATAAACTGTTTAACTTTTGAGTCTTTCAAAGAATCATTATAAAAAGCTCCACTTTGGTCAGTGAAATTTATCACGCTATTATCAGTATTTAACAAAAAAGGGGAGAAAGATGTTGATGTATTTTTCTTAACATCTAACAAACCGCAATTGCAATTAGTATTGTAAAATATTTTATTAATTATTACTGTTTCTTTTCTCTTGGCGTTTGTTTTATCATAAATTTTTTTTAAAACTTCTCGATTAGAACTCACAGTTCTATCTACACTAAACTTCATATAACTACACCCATTAATAAAAATGGAAACACTAAAAAGAATAGTAAACTTATATTTAGAGATCATCTTTTCTTTCATTGGAATGATAGTGTAGAATATATCTTTTTTTAATTAAATGGAACTGATGAATAACCACTTTTAATTACCTCACCTTTTTTGTTATATTCTTTGTAGGACAATACAAACTTGCCTTTATAACCAAATAAGACTTCTTTTCTAATCCTTTGTTTTTTATCAAATGTCATCCATTTTCCAAATTCTGACTGATGAATTAAGCTTCCCAAAGAAAAAAAGCCATTTTCCCATTTTATCATCACATAATCAATTGAATCTCTAGTAGAAATCACAATTTTTTCACCTTTAATTTCTTCGTCAATTAAGTATTTATTGTGATAACTGTAGTTGTCTTTGTCTTCACAATTTGAAAAAGTTTTGCATGCGCTCATAATTAATAATAAGCATAAACCACAAAGAGAAAATTTTATTTTTTTATTCATTCTTTTATTTCTATTTCACTTCCTGTAGCTTCATTGACTTTTGTGACAGGATAGTTTGAAGTTTCATCAATATCTTGTTCTTTTTCGACTCTATACTCTTTCCCTATTCGTATTGCTTCGTTTAATAAGTCTCCATAAACGTCTTCGACAACTTCTGGACTCTTAAAAAGATTATAATCATAACTTTTTTCCTTGTCAATTTGTTCTTTAGTGCTGACATGTCCAAATTCAACAGAGATAGTTTGTAATAACTTTTCTTCATAGTCAATTCCATCAGTTTTCGCAGAGGCTTTTAATTTGACTACATCAGGAGTAATAATTATTGCACTTTTGTATAGCCCAGTTTCTTTATCTTGAGCCATTGTACCTTTTAAAGGAGACCATTTACTATTTCCACCTTCTGTTTTCAAAGCCTCTTTATTTATCTCGTCTTCAGTGTCAATGATTATTTCAACTTTTGATGCTTGCATTTCATCGTATAATTTCTCACCGACATTACTAGAGGTAATATCATCTAATACTGGTTGAGATACTTCTACAAACTTATCAGAAACATCTCCGAGTTTTATTGGCTCTCCCTCTTCATTTGTTTTTAAAACAGTTTTCCATTCTCCATTCACTTTTACTACTGGTTTCTTTGTCTTAGGGTCAAGTATTACTTCACCATTAGCATCAGTAAAAATTATAGGGTTATTTGCAACAAAATTATAAGGTGATAAATGAGGGTATTGTCTCGCCATTGGATCAAGACTCAACCATCTCCCCACTCTGGGATCATACATTCTGGCTCCAAAATCATAAGAGTTTCCTTCGCCTTTCATTTCATCATCCTTATACATCCCATTAAATCCAAAATCAAAATCAGAAGTTTCGCTTCGTGATTCAATTTCCATTCCAAACGGCATGTAGTCGGTGTAAGAGATTACATCAGGATAGAAAAAGGCAATATCATTACCATTTTGTTCAGGTAATTTACGATCAAGGAC
>NVXV01000001.1 GCA_002734085.1 Fluviicola sp.
GTGGCAAAAGCATGGCTTCTCTGTGCCCGAGGAGATTTTCTCATGGCTGCTCCAACCTCTCTCAAGCACGGAGAAGGGGGTGAGAGGAATCGCCGCTGCAGCTGGTGCACAAGCATTGGGTATCTACCCCGGTCATGCAGAACAGTACCTCGGAATTCTCACGGATGCTTACCATGCAGCCTTAGTGGAGCCTGAGCCCGAGAAAGATCAGTTTGGCAACCTTATCAGCGCGCCCCACGTCGACGCGTGGTTCAACCGTTGTGGTGTTGCCCAAGCGTGGCAAGCGGCGGCACCTGTGTGGGACAAATCAACTTCCATCGATCTGTTGAAGTTCATCATTGAGGTTGGTCTTTTTGATGCTGATGAGCGTGCCCGTGAGCAAGTCGTCAACGCTGCTCTTGCCGTAATTGACAGTGCGGGAGCTGACAACCTCGACTCTCTTCTCTCGATTGTCGATGGCGCAATGGTGCGCATGAAGTCTTCCAAGAGACGTGATGCAGACCACGCACGTCAATCGCTTGTGATTTTGCTTGGGGCTTCCTATATTATCATAAGCTGCAAAAGAAAGCTCCTCATGAGTATCAAAGACATCGTGATAGTGTTGGTTGTGCCCCATTGTATAGATGAAAAAACTAGGCACACCTTCTTTATAAAAGTAATGATGATCACTATTTTGAGTTTCTCCTCTAGGCTTAACTTTTACTAAATAATTCTTTTCTGTATTGATTTCTTGTAGTTTTTCGAAAGGTTCTTTCAGTTGCTTTCCATTTACAACGGTTATCCCTTTTTCTCCACTTCCCATAATATCTAAATTGAGCAAGAATTCAATGTCTTTCATTTTAATTGAGTTTTGTTCAACGAAATACTTTGAACCAAGCAGACCTGCTTCCTCCCCTGCAAAAGCAATAAACATTAAATTGTAATCAACAGGGTTTTCTTTGAAATAATCTGCCATAGAAATTAACATCGCTGTTCCACTTGCATTATCATTGGCACCAGGAAAATAAGCTTCCGTTCCCATTCCTCCTAAGTGATCATAATGTGCAGTAAAAACAATTGTTTTCGCTTTTTTCTTGCCAGATGGTAAGTATCCAACAACATTTTTACTATTAAAATTTTTGATGTATTCTGCTTCAATATCAACTTCTAGATTCATATCCTCAGAAACATGTTCTTCTTTTAATATAATAACGGGACTATTTAACTTCTGTCTTCCAACCGACCAAGTAAACTTCTGACCAGTAGTAATGACAACAGGTGCCTTTTTAGCTAAAAAAATTAAGTTCCTTACTAGCTCAGTTTCTTTTTGAGGAGTTGTTCCTCTAGCGTCAACGAAAAAAGCGTTTGCATCTTTAGATTCTATTTCATTGAGTGCAATTCTCAACAAATTATGTTCTTTCAAAACTGCCGAATCAATTGGATAGGTTAAATCTAATTTCCCAGAATAACTTCCAGACATCTCGTGAACGATATAATCTTTTCCTGGTATCAGTTCTTTTCCATTCAAAACAACACTCATTTTTCCAGGAAATGTGTTCACACCGAATTCAAATGATTGAAAATATGATTCTTCAAAATATGGTTCTAGTCCAGATTTTTCAAATTCACTAGCAATATAATCTGCTGCTTTATTTACCCCGTCTTTAACATATCCACGCCCAAATAGGGAATCACTGCATAATATTTCAGTGATTTCTGCTGCCTTTTCTTTCTGGGCAAAAGAAAATTGACCAACAAATATAAGGACGGTTATTAAAAAATATTTATTCAGCATATCTTCTGTCTAAAATTCGTACAAATTCCTCCACCAAAGGATCTTCAACTTCCCAGTTTTGCTTTGCAGCAATTTCACTTAAATACAAACGTGCTTTTTCATTGCTTTGTTGCGTATCTAATTTCTCTATTGCTTCGTTAAACAGTTCGCTACTTCCATCAAACAATTCAGATATAAATTGCATTTTATCATTTAAGCCTATTGCTCCCTGCAGTGTATCTAATTTTGATGCACCTAACTTACTCATCAAAGAGTCATCGTGAACTTTTGTAAATCGTTCAAAAAATGAACTAATTTTTTCTTCTTGCACCGGTTCAGCAGATTCAGTTGCGACTTCTGGCTCTTCAGTCTTTTCTTCTTTTACACTTCCAATTTCGTTTGCAGACTCCTCTTTTTCAACAACTTCATCTTGTTCATTTTCAGATACTGTACTTGTGATTCCTTCTTCATTATCCGAAGAAAAATCGAATGCAATCTCACCGTCTTCTTCGGTAGTTTTTTTTGAAATTTCTGATTCTTCCTTTTGAACAGGACGGATCTCTTCTTTATTTACTTCTTCTTTGGTTTTAGTAGATTCGTCTTCAACGATTTCATTGGATACAGATGTAGAATAAACATGTGCTTCTTTTGCTTTGTAATTCAAAACAATTGCGCGCTCATAAATTCTCCGTGATAAAGTTTCAAACTCCTTGAGTTCTTCTTCAGATAAATCTCCATTAGATAATTGATCACTTATTTCTCTTAAACGCTTTGTAATTTCCTGATGTGTATGATGTGCTGACATAAATTCTTCAATTATAATGTAAGTATCAAAGTTAAAACTCTTTTTTAAATTCAGTGGGAAGGTAAAAGTTAAAAGTTTCAAAATAAAAAAGTGGAAAGCGAAACGATTCACTTCCCACCTCTTCTTAAAGTTCCATTAGATTTTAAGACGTTAAGATGTTAGGATATTAAGACATAGATAATTCATATTAATCATCCGTCTTAACATCTTAAAGGCTTAACCTCTCTCCGTCTAACTACAATGTCCCTCTAAGCCCTTGTTCGCGTTCAATGGACTCAAACAATGCTTTAAAGTTTCCTGCACCAAATCCTCTTGCTCCCATTCGTTGAATGATTTCAAAGAAAAGTGTTGGACGATCTTCCACAGGCTTTGTAAAGATCTGAAGTAAATATCCTTCTTCGTCGGCATCTACCATGATTCCAAGTTTTTGTATTGCCTCAATATCTTCTTGCAATTCGTGATCGTGAGCACCTAAACGCGCTGGAATCTCATCATAATATGCTTGAGGTGGAACAGATAAGAATTCTACCCCTCGACTTCTTAGGTCTGAAACCGTTTTTATAATGTCATCCGTTGCAACAGCAATATGTTGTACACCAGAACCTTCATAATAATCTAAATATTCCTCAATCTGAGATTTTTTCTTTCCTTCTGCTGGCTCATTAATTGGAAATTTAATTCTACCATTTCCATTTGACATCACTTTTGACATCAAAGCAGAATATTCAGTATGAATTTGTTTATCATCGAAAGACAAGAAGTTTTCGAAGCCCATTACGTCCTCGTACCACTTCACCCACGTATTCATTTGGTTCCAACCTACGTTCCCAACCATGTGGTCGATAAATTTCAAACCAACAGGTTCTGGATTATAATCTGACTCCCACTTTACATATCCTGGTAAAAAGTCTCCATTGTAATTTTTACGTTCAACAAACATATGAACCGTTTCACCGTAAGTATAAATTCCAGCACGCACAACTTCACCATTTTCGTCTTTTTCAACCGTTGGTTCCATATACGATTTCGCTCCACGCTTTGTTGTTTCTTCATACGCTAGTCTAGCATCTTCGACCCATAAAGCGATTACTTTTACACCATCGCCGTGCTTTTTTACGTGCTCTCCAATTGGAGATTCAGAATTAAGTGCAGTTGTTAGAACGATGCGAATTTTATCTTGTTTAAGTACATATGAAGCTCGATCTCTCACACCTGTTTCCAATCCTGCATAAGCGTGGGATTGAAAACCAAACGCTGTTTTATAAAAATGAGCCGCTTGTTTTGCATTTCCTACGTAAAACTCAACATAATCAGTACCTAAAAGAGGCAAGAAGTCTTGAGCTCCCGTAAATATTTTCTCCAGTCCGTATTCTACGTTTTTTACTTGTTTTGCCATATCTATTTATTTATGAATCTCTGTGAAATTCAGTTTTATCTTTTTTTATTAATCTTCTAACCAAGATTTAAAGTAATCTTTATCAGCAATATCTAAAGCCGTTTGTGTAAGTCGCAGAGGCTTGAATGTGTCCACCATTACTGCTAACTCTCCAGTTTCTTTTTGCCCAATACTTCTTTCCATTGCACCAGGGTGTGGTCCATGTGGAATTCCAGCTGGATGTAAAGAAATAAAACCTTTATCGACATGATTTCTCGACATAAAATCTCCATCCACGTAGTAAAGCACCTCATCAGAGTCAATATTACTGTGATTATAAGGAGCTGGAACTGCTTCTGGATGGTAATCATAAAGTCTAGGACAGAATGAACAAACTACATAGTTGTGCGCTTCAAAAGTTTGATGCACAGGCGGTGGCTGATGTACTCGGCCCGTTATGGGTTCAAAATCCTTAATATTAAATGCATAAGGGAAATTGTATCCATCCCAACCCACAACATCAAATGGATGTGAAGCATAAGTAATCTGATGTAGCACATTTTCCTTTTTAACCTTTACTACAAAGTCACCTTTTTCATCATGCGTTTCAAGTTCTTCTGGAGTTCTTAAATCACGTTCACAAAAAGGAGAGTGTTCCATTAATTGCCCAAAATTGTTTCTATAACGCTTTGGAGTCAAAATGGGAGAGAAAGATTCAACGATAAACAACCTGTTGTTCTCTGTATCAAAATTAATCTGATAAATAATTCCGCGCGGTACAACAAGGTAATCACCAGGACCAAACTTAATATTTCCAAGCATTGTTCTTAATGTACCTGTTCCATGATGAACAAAAATCATCTCATCTGCATCTGCATTTTTATAGAAATAGTCTTTTAACGACTCCTGTGGTGCAGACAATACAATGTTTAGATCATTATTAAACATCACCGTTTTTCTACTCTCCAAAAAATCCTTTTCCGGTTTAACTTGAAATCCGTTGAGCATTTGACTAGTAATATTTTTGTCGACTGCCGCTTTCGGAGTCATATCAATCGGCTTTTCCACTTGTTTCACCATTGTAGGACGGTGAACATGATACATTAGAGAAGCCATACCACTGAAACCTTCCGTTCCAAATAGCTGCTCATAATAATACCCACCATCCTCTTTCTTAAAAGTGGTGTGCCTTTTATGTGGAATTTTACCAAGTTTTGAATAAAATGGCATAAATAATAATTTTTAAAATGAATATTTGATTTTATAATATGGACGTGAGAATCCCAAATCATTCAGGGTTTCGCTTCAAAAGCCGTTTCGTCCTTTTTCCAATACTTGCGTATATATCCATATAGTGAATCATATTATACAAATATAAAAAAATGAGAGCGGTAAACGAATAATATAAGGTAGTTTCTAAAGCTTTATGATGAAAGTCAGTTCTACGACAATAGATTACTTAAAACCCAATTTCAAATGTTGAAATCTTCTAGGTGAAATTGACTCAAAAGGAATCAAAAGTAATATCAAGTGATTATATTCGCATCGACAAGAAGGTAAAAGAAAAACGATGAAGAAGATATTAATCATTGGAGCAGCTGGTCAAATTGGTACCGAGTTGGTGTTAGCGTTGGAGAAGAAATTTGGTAAAGAGTCGGTTATAGCATCCGATGTCAAAGAGGAGTGTCCAAAGGCACTTCAAAATTCAAACTACAAACAATTAAACATTTTAGACAAGGAAGGAGTTTCTAAACTTGTTAAAGGAGAAAATGTAACTGATGTTTATTTACTTGCCGCACTATTATCTGCGACAGCTGAGAAAAACCCTGCTTTTGCTTGGGAGCTTAACATGGATGGTTTATTCAACATTCTTAACTTAGCCAAGGATGGTTTTATTAAAAAAGTCTTTTGGCCGAGCTCAATAGCCGTATTTGGTCCTACAACCCCAAAAGTAAATACCCCGCAACGAACGATTATGGAACCCACAACAATTTATGGGATTTCAAAACAAGCTGGAGAACAATGGTGTGCTTATTACAACCGAGTTCATGGAGTTGATGTTAGAAGTATTCGTTATCCAGGTCTTATTTCTTATACCTCATTACCAGGTGGTGGAACAACTGATTATGCGGTAGATATCTTTTACCATGCGAAAGAATATAATAAATATACCTGTTTCATAGATGAAAATACGGCATTACCCATGATGTATATGGAAGATGCGATTCGCGCAACCATCGAATTAATGGAAGCGCCCGAAGAGCAAATTAAAATTAGAACATCTTATAATTTAGGAGGAATTAGTTTTACACCTAAACAACTAGCTGCCGCAATAAAAATACACCAACCAAACTTTGGCATAGATTATGCTCCTGATTATAGACAGACAATTGCAGAAAGTTGGCCAGAATCTATTGATGATCAACAAGCTAGAAAAGATTGGAAATGGAAAGAGTGTTATGATTTAAACAAAATGGTTGAGGTGATGTTAAAAAAAGTTGATCCGAAATTGCTATTTTAGGCAACCAACCATTTTTATATTTCGTCTATCTATTTGCAGGGTTGGTCTAAAAAGTTTGGTCAATTTATTGTTTTTAATAAAACTTTGCGTATATTGTGTTTGCGCTATTTAGGAATTTAATACTAACAATTATGAAAAATTTACTTTGGACATCAATAACAATCTTTGGATTAGCTTGTTATAGTTTTGCGGGGATTACAGTTACCCCAGACGAAGAGCAAGACGAACCAAAATTGAATCAGACCGATGAGGAAGGTAAAAAGCAAGGAAAATGGATTTTCTTTGGTAAAGACCAGCCTGAGAAAGGTTATCCTATGGAAGGCAAAATTTCTGAAGGAACATACAAGGACGATAGAAGAGATGGTCGTTGGATTATGTACTATAAAGATGGTGAAACACCAAAAACTGAGGGTACTTTTGTAAACAATCGGCCTAATGGACCTTTTATCAAATATCATCCAAACGGTACTATTAAAGAACAGGGTACATTCAATAAAATGCGATATGTAGATACACTAAAGCGTTTTAATGAAGAAGGTATTACTGTTTACGAGAGTTCATATAACGAAGCGGGTAAAGAGTCTGGAAAAGTTACTTACTATCACGATAATGGAAAACCTGAATTTGTATACAATGCAAACAATGGCGTTCCTACTGGTAAAGCAACGCGTTACTGGCCGAATGGTGATGTGAAAGAGGAAATTACTTATGCTGCAGATGGAACGGTTCAAGAAACTACTGGAGAACAAGAGAGAGTTAATCCTCCGGTTAAAGTTGAAAAACCTGGAGGCGACGACAACCCTATCGGTCCAAAACCTACAGGTGTAAAAGATTTCCAACCGAATGCTTATAATAAAGTCTTCAATGATGACAAAGAGCTTTGGATGGAAGGTGACTTTAAAAATGGAAGATTATACGATGGTCGACTTTACGTTTATGATGAAGATGGTCTTCTCTTAAAAGTTGAAGTTTACAAGGAAGGTAAATACCATTCTGACGGACAGCTATAGTCTAATAAGAAATTAACAACCAAAAAAGGGGGTCCCGAATGTTCGGGATTCCCTTTTTTGGTTTAAAATATTGTATTTTTACAATTGTATTTTTTGAAAACAATATTTCATGGCTAACAAAAAAAATGAATTATCTATTTACAACAGTTTAAGTGGTGAAAAAGAGATATTTAAACCCCTTAAAGAAGGTTTTGTTGGACTCTACGTATGTGGGCCTACAGTTTACAGTTATGTCCATTTAGGCAATTGTAGAACATTCATTTCTTTTGATATGGTATATCGCTATCTAAAACATTTGGGTTATACCATTCGCTATGTTCGCAATATTACAGATGCTGGTCACTTAGAAAATGATGCTGAAGAAGGCGAAGATAAAATTGCTAAAAAAGCGCGTCTAGAACAGCTGGAACCCATGGAAATTGTACAACAATACACCATTAATTTTCATGAAACATTGAGTAAGTTCAATAATTTACCACCTAGTATTGAACCCACTGCTACGGGACATATTATTGAGCAAATAGAAATGGTTCAAAAGATAAAAGACAACGGATTTGCCTATGAATCGAATGGTTCTGTCTATTTTGATGTTGAGAAATATAATAAGAAGAATTACTACGGAGAACTTTCTAAACGGAAAATTGAAGACTTAATTTCTGGGACGAGATCTCTTGATGGGCAAAATGAAAAAAAGTCTCCTTTAGACTTTGCACTTTGGAAAAATGCAAAACCCGAACATATCATGAAATGGCCTTCACCATGGAGCGTCGGTTTTCCTGGTTGGCACCTTGAATGTTCAGCAATGAGCACAAAATATCTCGGTGAAGAATTTGATATTCATGGAGGTGGAATGGATTTAAAATTTCCTCATCATGAATGTGAAATAGCACAAGGAACAGCTTCTACTGGGAAAAAACCTGTACGATATTGGATGCATGCCAATATGCTCACTTTAAACGGTAAAAAAATGAGTAAATCTACAGGAAATACTTTACTCCCGAATGAATTAATTAGTGGTGATAATGATGTGCTTGAGAAAGGGTACAATCCTATAGTCGTGCGCTTTTTCATGATGCAAGCACATTACAGAAGTACTTTAGACTTTAGTTCTGAAGCCTTAAATGCTGCAGAAAAAGGCTTTTCTCGTCTCATGGATGGAATAAATATTTTGAAAAACTTAAAAACATCTGACCAATCAAGTCAAGATGTGAAAGACATAATTGATAGCTTTTATGATGCTATGAATGACGACTTTAATACACCCATATTAATTGCCAATTTATTTGATGCCGTAAAATACATTCAAAATGTTAATAATGGCACTTCAACAATATCTAAACAAGACAAAGAATTATTGGAGAAAGAAGTTAATGCTTTCACATTTGATATACTCGGTCTGACAGAAATCCAAAACGAACAAAACTCAAGCCTGGATAAAGTAATGGAACTTGTCTTAAAAATGCGACAAAAGGCAAGAGACGAAAAGGATTGGGATACGGCAGATGAAATCAGAGATGTGTTAAACGATGCAAGGATTGAAGTTAAAGACAGCAAGGAAGGTGTCACATGGATGACAAAGTAGGCTTAACTTTCAATTATAATCGACTATTAAATTCATTTTATTCTCCTTTGAGGATAAATTAAATTGTACTTAAAATCACATTACTACCTCTAAAAACATCACATTATAATCATGTCTACTAATAAAATAAAAATTCTAATTGTTGAAGATTACAGTAGAATAGCAGAAGCATGGTCAAACATTTTGACACAGGAGGGTCATGACGTTATTGGTATCTGTTCAGGTGAAAAAGAAGGTCTCGATGTAGCTAAAGAACTAAATCCTGACATCGTTCTGATGGATATTAATCTTAAAGAAGGCAATGGGATAAGTTGTACACAAAATTTAATGTCTTCACTCCCAAATTGCAAAGTAATCACATTATCTATGTATAATGATAAGAAGCATTTCGAAGATATGTTTAACGCAGGAGCTGTGGGTTATGTGACGAAAAACAGTTCCATTAAAGAAATACTTAATGCTATAGAAGTAGTACTAAAAGGTGGAATCTACATATGTGATGAAATGAAAGACATCTAAGTTTCCGCTTCAAATGAAATTTTTATCTCTGTTCCTTTGTTTAGACCTGATTTCAAATCAAATTCCATACTTGACACACGGCATCGGTCTTTCATGTTTTGAAGTCCAGACCCAGAATGTGTTTTATTTTCATCAAAGCCTTTTCCGTTATCGCTAACTTTCATTTTGAATCGATTACCAACTACTTCCAAATTCACTTTAATTTCAGAAGCTTCAGAATGTTTTAGCGCATTATTTACAAATTCTTGAACAATTCGATACAAATGATAAGATTTAGAATCATCTACCAAAAGAGCAACAGATTTAGCATCATTAATTTCACAAATGAAAGTTGTTTCACTGACCATATTCATTCGAACAAAAAACTTTTTAACTCCTTCTGAAATACCTTCCTGCAAATCTGGTGGATTTAAACTATAAGATAGTGAACGAATTCCATCCGTAATTTTTTGATATACCCCCATAAAATCTTGATAAACTTGATTGTTTGTGACAGCCAAACTTTCAAAATAAAGTTTCAATAATACCAAGTCTTGGGCGTATCCATCATGTAATTCCATTGAAAGTTGCTTTCGCTCCTTATCCTGCATTTCACTAATAAATTCAATCTTTTTCTTTTCATAATCAATGACATCAGTTTGATCTTCTAATGAAATCAGGTAACATGCTTTTTTTTCCCAATTGATTTCCTCATGTTTAACAACTACCTTCCGATTTTCACCTTGCCCATTCATCACACTTATGATTTGATTAGGTTTTTCGATGGCTAATTTTACTGGGAACAACTTATCAATATCGCTATCAATCTCTTCTAAATCAAAGAATTCCATCGCACACTTATTTGCCTTTATAACTTTATGCCCCTCTCTGGTTACAATAAAAACTGGAACAGTATGATGATCAAAAAGTTGTTGGTATTGGGCTAGTAAGGTTTTATTTTTTTTAGTTAAAGAATAAATCTTATAGCTGTCCTCTATGATATTTGATAATTCTTCAAAATCCCATGGTTTTTGTACAAATCGATAAACATAGCCGCGATTGATACTTTCATAAGCAGTTTCATAGTCTGCATAAGCTGTTAGGATAATTCTAATTGTATCAGGATATTTTACTTTAACCTCTTCAAAAAATGAAACACCAGACTTGAGCGGCATTCTCTGATCAGAAATAATCACATTAATATCATTGTCATCTAACAACTTCATTCCTTCATCTGCAGAATTTGCAGTAAAAACTTGATATTTTCTTCGAAAAGTAGAATAGAAAACCTCTAAGTTTATCTCTTCGTCATCGATATAAAGTACTTTTATTTTTTTCATGAAACTACTGGTAAAATAAATTTAAAATTTGTACCCACTTGCTCGTCTGTATCTAGAATGATTTGTCCCTTATGATTATCAATAATTTTATATACAATAGACAAGCCTAACCCTGTTCCTTTGCCCACATCTTTAGTTGTGAAAAAGGGATCGTAAATTTTATTTACTAAATTCTGAGGAATACCTACTCCGTTGTCTTTAAAAGATATGACAATAGATTGGTTTGATTCTTCATGGTATGAACTTATCAATAGTTTACCCCCTTCTCCATTTTCATATTTTAATTTAATCGCATCAATAGCATTTATTATAATATTCATGAAGACTTGATTCAATTTACCAGGATAACATAATATTTGAGGAATTTCCTTTAGGTCTGTTTCAACCTGAATACTCCCTAGTTTATTCTGAACTAAAGTTAAGCTTGATTCAATGCCTTTATTAATATCTGATGGCACTTTTGATTTGTGATCATCACGAGAAAAAGTTTTTAACCCTTTCACAATATCCCCTGTTCTTCGAGCTCCTTCTTCAATGTTTGTTATAATCTCATTTAACTCGTTTTTCAAATATGGCAACTCTATTTCTTCCTTAAATGCTTCTATCTCCTTTATCTTTTGTTTAAAGTTACTTTCATCTAAGGATGCATAAAGAATGAGAAGGTTTTCTATATCCTTTAAGTCTCTTTTTAAAGGCTCAATATTAGAAGAAACAAAGTTTATTGGATTGTTTATTTCATGAGCAATTCCCGCTGTTAATTGCCCAAGAGAAGCCATTTTTTCTGATTCAAGAAGTTTACTTTGAGCCTCCATAACTGAATTTAATGCTGCTTCTAACTCTTCATTCACTTTTAGCAATTCATTGGTTCTTTCTTTTACCTTTTGCTCTAATATAATATTTTGTTCTGAAATCAACCTTTTATTTTCTCTTAAGGCTTTTATCTCATTTGATCTCGATTTATCTTTTTCTGCTCTATACGTATTTATTCTATTTGCCAAACCTATGGAAAGTAAAATGGTTTCTAGTCCTGACCCTAATAACATTGTATAATTCGTAAGATTGTTATGAGGTAATACTCCCGTATCTTTAAGAACCCAGAAAACAATTCCTACTAAAAACATGCTCCACGCTAATAGAAAATAGATAGCAGTCTTATTTCCTCTTCGCAAAATTATAAACGCACCGATCAACATCGTAAGTGCAACAAGCATCGCAGTAATATCAATAAGCGTATAAGCACCTTTAAATTCATTAATCATTACTAAAACCACACTTATGGCGTAAAACAAAAAATATAATCGAAAAATCCAGATAAGTCTTGGCGCATATTCTTTTGTTTTCAAAAAACTATTGAAAAACAGCACTCCTGTTACTCCTACAGTAATTGGGAAAAGGAACATTGAATACTGAGTGAAGACGGTTGAATCTGGCCAAAAAAACTGAAAGGTATAACCGTGAGGTGTTAATTGTGTAAACATCAAAATTGTGATGTACAAAACATAATACAAATAACTATTATCTTTTACAAAAACATAAATAACAGCGTTATACAAAATCATTGCAATCATCAATCCAAGGAAAATTGAAAGAAATACAATCAACTGTTGATTTACTTCATCAATTTTATCGTACGTTCCAATATATAGTGGAATTTGTACTTGGTTTGAGCTATTAACTTTCAAATAATAAGTTTTGGTTTCATTTTTACCAATTCTTAAATCGAAAACAAAATGATTTAACGGAATATCGCGTTCATCAAAATTAAATTGATCTCCTTCAATTGAGATATAATCATTCGCAACATCATAAAAAGCTACTTCATCTAACGTGGGTTGAGCTACTTCCAAAAAATAACTTCCATCTGTTTTATTGGTGATTTCAATTTTAATCCAAACATTTCCACGTGAGATACCAAAATTTGGAACCTCCTCTGTGGAAGGTTTAAAACCATTTATTTTCTTAACCTCATTAATAGTCAGCTCACCAGAATTATCCTGATAAACAAAGATCTTTTTACCTATAGAAACTCGTTCTATAGAGTTATTAATCAAAACTTCCTGCGAAATACCAAAATTACTTATAACCATAAGTAGTAAGGTCAATAACTTTATAGATATACTCATTCTGTGATTTTTGGTTTATTTTTCTAAAACATTAACAATTAGATTGTAATCGACTTTAAAATTACCCTTTTTTCCTTCCTCTCCTCTTATTTGAACAGGATTTTTTCTCAAACCCAAAATCTTCTCTCTATCATAAATATTAGCGGTCTCAAGTGTAGAAGATTTTAATATACCAACTACTCTTGTTATATATTCGTCTGTAGGATAAGGAAATTCTCCATTATTACTTAGAGAAGTATCAATTTCAAAGCCTACATTCTTGAACATCGGAAGACTATACTCTGCACAAATGCCCATTAGTATGTCAAACTTCAACTGATTAACAATAGAGACAGCTGCTCTTGTCAACATAAAGCTAATTCCAACGCCTTGTACTGATTTGGAGTTCCAAAGACCACATAGCTCCCCTACTCCTTGACTTTGATATCTTTTTACTAAGTCGTAAATACCTTCGTCAAGTTTTGCAATAGCAACCTCCATTGGCAAGGGGTATTTATTCCAGTCTTTGATGTGAACTCTTATTCCTCCAACCATAATTCCATCTTCGTTATAAGCAACTACACAATGAGCATAAGGATTTTCCATCCAAGATTGTTTAAATGAAGTTATCATAGTTACACCATAATCTCTTAAGACATTGGCGTGTTCCCTAAGAAATATTTCATTCAAATCAGGTTTGTCTATTGCTCGATATGTTTCTACTTTATAAATTCCCATTAATTATTTGGTCCAAATCAACAAAAAACCGACCTGTTACCTCTGATTTATTCAATAAAATTTTTCTTGTCATCATGGCTGTTATGGCCCCTCCGAGCATTACATCTGCCCCAAGTTGTGGCCAAGTAGTTATTGTTTTACCAATTTCTTTCATCGAGTTCCTTAAACCCTCAGACATCGTTTCAATATTAATGATTTTGCTAACAATAGCCACTCTTTCTTCAGAAGTTTTAGCATGTTTTAATCGTTCTAAATCATCAGGCGTTACTAATCCATGAAACAAATTCATTCCAGGATTCAAATCATACCTTTCTACGTCCAACATACCTCGATCGCTGGTGTCCATTAAAACAGGTGTTTTAGTTTTTCTAGACTTCTCGCGTAATGCAATTTTTACATCAATTGAATCGCATTCATCGATTAAAATATCAATAGGCTTCCCACTATGCTCAAAAAATGAATCAATATTTTCAGGGGTAACACCTTCATGAAAACACTTTACGTCAATGTAGGGATCTATTTCGGCAATTTCTCTTGCTACAACAATTGTCTTGAGTGTCCCTATATTGTGAAGCCCTGTTCTTATCCGATTCATGTTTCCCAACTCTAAATGATCAAAATCAGCGATAATCATACTCCCAGCTATACGCTCCATGGCAATCGCTAATGAAACAGATTGACCAACAGAAAGTCCAACAATACCGACACACTTATTTTTAAGTATCTCTTGTTCTTTCTGTGTAATCTTATATTTATTTCTAATGGTTCTTACCTGAATAAATTGATCTTCAGGTAAAATTCTTATCAAATTATTATTCCAAGGATAGTATACCCAGTTTCCAAATTTTTCCAAATCTATAGAAGATAGAAATGCTTCAAACTCATTTTTTAATTGACTTTCATTATTAACTAATTCAGGATTTGAAAGTTTTACATATTCATAAATCTGTGAATTTAACTGATTATGAATGATTAAATTTGGGTTCTGCTGAACTAATTCCTCAAACTGAAGTCGTTGACTTGCAGTTGATAAATCGAATATTTTTGGTTTATAGATTAATGAATACATGCAAATTGTTTGTAGATTTAATCGTAAAGTAGTAATTTTAGCTTGTTTAGGCTTAATAATTTACCGTTTTCTACTAAATAAAAACTCATGTATAAACACATTAACGCATTATATATCGATGATGAGAAAAGCAATCTAACCTCCTTCAAAGCTGCTTTTAGACGCGATTTTAATGTATTTTTGGCTGAAAGTTCTTCAGATGGTATGGAAATACTTCGAAAGAATGAAATTCACGTTATACTTACGGATCAAAGAATGCCTGAGAAAACAGGTGTTGAGTTTCTTTCTTCAATACTAGAAGAATTCCCTCATGCAACAAGAATCTTAGTCACTGGCTACACCGATATGGAAGCATTAGTTGACGCTGTAAATAAAGGTCATATTTTTAAGTATATTTCAAAACCATGGGATAATGATAAGCTTAAAGACATCATTATTAAGGCATATGAAATCTACCAACTAAAAACCGAGAATCAAGAAATCAACGAAAAGCTTGCTCAAGCCAATGATCAATTAGAATTCATGCTGCGTCAGAAACTATTATCATAATTCATAAAACATCAAGACTTCCTATCTTATTCAATATTGAGTGTATTAAACAAAATTTAATTACATTCGTTTTAACCTGAAGTGAAAGAAAAAGAAGACATAGAACAACATGAGCTTGTAACACAGCTCAAACAAGGTGATAAGAAGTCATTTGACTTATTATACACCAATTATTCAAGTGCACTTTATGGTGTCGTTTATAGAATTCTTCAAACTGAAGATGCTGCCACAGATGTCATGCAGGAGACATTCGTAAAGATCTGGAAAAAAATTGATTCTTTTGATGAAAACAAAGGTAGACTCTATACATGGATGCTTAATATAGCAAGAAATACAGCTATTGATAAAGTTCGAAAACTTAAACGTGAAGGTCGTGTCGAAATCCAGACTTTTGAAAATTTCGTAAGTAATAGTACAATCCATCAAACCTCAATGAGTGTTGATCATTTAGGTGTGAAGGAAGTGGTAGAACAACTTGATGAAGAATATAAAATAATAATTGATTATCTTTATTTTGGCGGTTATACACAGCAAGAGGTGTCTGATGAATTAGATATACCGCTTGGAACAGTAAAAACAAGAGCTCGGACAGCAATGAAAAAGCTCAGAAAAATTTTGACAAACTTTATATTTTGGATATAAAAGAATACATATCATCAGGCATACTCGAATCGTATGTACTTGGCTCAGCTTCAAAGCAAGAGCGCCAGGAGGTGGAATGCATTTCTTCTATTTATCCTGAAATAAAAGAAGAGCTTATCACTCTTCAAAAAAATATTGAGGCAGTAGCTTCAGCTAATAAAATTGAACCTCCAAAGGAATTAAAAGATAAAGTTCTTTCTGCTGTTTATGAAGAAATTGATAATGACTTAAAAGAAAAATCTAACGTTATTAATCACGATTTCTCGGGAAAAACAGAAGAGGTATCTATTCAAAAAAATACTTGGCGAATGATGGCAGTTGCTTCATTCGTATTATTTATTATTGCCACCTCTGTCTTTATAAATTCACGTAGTACGAGTATTGAATTGTCTGAAAAATTAAATGATTCGAAAGAAAAAATAAAAATTCAAAAGGAGCAACTTGCTCAAACAAAAAGTCAACTCGAAAATAAATTAAGCAAGAAAGAAAATTATCTTGCCTTTCTTGCTGACCCTGAAACAAAACAAATTCAGTTAGACGGAACAGATAACAGCAAGGAATCTAGAGTTAGAGTTTTTTGGAATTCTACTTCAGAAAGAGTTGTTCTTAAGGTTGATCAATTACCTGAGCCGCCAACAGAAATGCAGTATCAACTTTGGGCTATCATTGATGGTACACCAAAAGATATGGGTATGCTTCCAAAAGAAAATGTTGCCACGTTTATAGACATGAATAAGAAAACAAATGCAGCAGCAGCATTTGCAATTACACTTGAAGAAGAAGGTGGAAAACCAACACCAAACCTTGAGCAGCTCTACGTAATTGGTAATGTTTAACCTAAAAATTTAGTTTAGGTATTCTAGTTAATCTTTTTTACAAAATTTTTCACCCTTGGTTGACGGCTTATATTAAAATGCTCGAATAGTGAATTTTAATTTTTTTTATAAATGTCAAGGTTAACCATAACATAGTAAAACGAAAATATATTTGGATTACCGTCAAGGTTAATTACATTTACTACTGAAATCATTTCTTACTAATTTATGGATGATCTAATAGAACGTTTACGCCTTTTAGAAAAAGAATCAAAATTGTTGGATCTTAATGACGTTGAACGGAAAGCTACGTTTTCTAATTTTGAAAAAATTGCTTCTGAATTCCTCAACGAATTAGAAGATGGTAATACCTACTCAAATGCCAAGTCATACGCTTCTATATTTGAAATAAAAGAAGAGTCAGAAAACTTGGTTGATATAAGCGGAACGATTTATTCAGAAGTTATGCAAAAGGGTATAAATGCAGCTTCAGGTGGTCACTTGGGTTATATCCCTGGTGGTGGGCTTTATACTTCTGCAATTGGTGATTACCTAGCTGCCGTGAGCAACGCCTTTAGTGGAATGTACTACGCTTCTCCAGGTGCTGTTGAAATGGAGTATGCCTGTCTAAACTGGCTAAAAGAATTGTTTGATTTTCCTAAAAATGCAATTGGCAACTTAACCTCTGGTGGATCTATTGCTAATTTAATTGGATTAACTGCTGCTAGAGATTTTCACAAAGTACTTGATCAGCCAGTAGGTAAAAGTGTTGTTTATATGAGTAAACACACCCATCATTGTGTTCATAAAGCTCTACGTATTATCGGACTTGCCAATGTGACTGTTCGTGAAATTGAATTAGATGAAAACAACAGAATTAAACCTGATCATCTAAAGGAATTGATTGAAAAAGACATTGAAATCAACCTTTCTCCATTTTTAGTTATCGCCTCAGCTGGAACAACTGATACAGGGGCGATGGATCCGTTAGATGAAGTTGCCGATGTTGCCAAACACTATAAGCTCTGGTATCACATCGATGCAGCTTACGGCGGGTTTTTTAAGCTAGTAGAGACTAAAAAAGCATTGTTCGAAGGAATCGGAAAAGCAGATTCATTGGTTATAGATCCACACAAAGGGCTGTTTTTACCTTATGGAATTGGAGCTGTGCTTGTTAAAAATAGAGAGGCTGTATTAAAGTCACATCATTATTTGGCAAATTACATGCAGGACGCCACAGATAATGAATTTCCTTTAAATCCTGCAGATGTTTCACCAGAATTGACCAAGCATTTCCGAGCACTTCGCATGTGGTTACCTATGAAAATTCATGGAACTCTCCCATTCGTTGCTGCACTGGAAGAAAAGCTTCTATTAACGGAGTATTTTCGCCGTGAAATTGTAAAACTTGGTTTTTCTATTGGCCCTGAACCAGATTTGTCTGTTACCTATTTTTGGTATCCTAAAAATGATTCACAAAACGAATTCAATCAAAACTTGTTGAAAGCTTTTCATGAAAGTGGCGAGGTCTTTTTAAGCTCCACAAAGCTTGAGGAAAAGTTTGTCATTCGAATGGCAATTCTTTCATTTCGAACACATCGTTCAACCATAGACAAAGCAATTGAAATGATTAAGAGTGGACTTCGACTCCGCTCAGCTCACTCTTAATCATCTTTTTTCACCATTGTACTACTTGCCTGTGCCGTTGGCAGAACAACCAAATCAGCGATATTTACATGGTATGGCCTTGTCACTACAAAATGAATAATATCAGCAATATTCTCTGGTTGAAGTGCTTTAAATCCTTTATAAACTTTATCAGCACGTCTATCGTCCCCTTTAAACCTAACTTTGCTAAATTCAGTCTCAACCAACCCTGGATTAACAGCTCCTACACGAATTCCGTATTCATTTAAGTCCATTCGCATTCCTTGATTTATTGCATCGACAGCATGTTTACTTGCACAATAAACGTTGCCGTTTGGATATACTTCTTTACCCGCAGTAGAACCAATATTTATTATGTGTCCTGACTTTTGCTCAATCATTTTAGGAATAATGACTTTCGAAACATATAAAAGCCCTTTCACATTAATATCCATCATGGCGTCCCAATCATCAGTACTTCCACTTTGAATAGGATCTAAACCATGTGCATTTCCAGCATTATTTACTAGGATATCAATTTTTGAGAAGTTTTCAGGAAGTGAGTGAATTGCGTTTTCCACGGCGTTTTTATCTCTAACATCAAACTGAAGTGTGTGTACTTCGGTTTTAGTATTCAATTCTTTTTCTAGTGATTTCAGTCTTTCTAAACGACGACCACAAATTACGAGACGAATTCCACCTTCGCCAAATCTTTTTGCCGTAGCCATTCCTATTCCACTAGTTGACCCTGTTATAAATGCTGTTTTTTTCATTATTCATTGACTTTTACACTATGTGAAACTTTAATTTTCGGATCTAAAGAAGCACGTACTGAACAATACTTTTCTGTTGAAATTTTTACTGCACGTTCAGCTTTACTAAGCTCAACTTGACCTCTAATTAGAAAAAGAATATCAATCGACGAAAATGGATTTGAAGTTCCTTTCTTCGTACGAGTTCCGTTCACTTCAATTTTAAAATCTGTAATCGTTTGTTTTTGTTTTTTCAGTATTCGTACTACTTCAAAAGCGCTACAAGTTGCAACTGAAGCAAGCAGCATCTCCATTGGACGCATTCCTCCATTTACTCCTCCAAATTCTTCTGAGCCATCAATAAAGGCAGATTCACAGGTAGGGTTTTCAATTTTAAAAAGTACATTCTGGTTAGTTCTAGTTATGTTTACTTTCATTTATTTGCATTTTTGGTTACCAAGATAGTTTGTTATTGGGAAATAGACGGTAAGACATTAAGATTTTAAGAGGTTGAGACTAAGTTCAATTTGTCTTTAAGCGTAGCGTGCCTTTTGTCTTAACATCTCAAAGTCTACGATTTTACTCTCCAAACCAACTAAAATAGGTTCGCAACAAATAATATCCATCTTCGTTTTCTTTGAGTGGGTAATTTTCTAAATACAACCCTTGCCCTCTTCCATTTTCTACATCGAACTTGTATTGATGGACAGGACACACCACCTTTTTTTCTTCTAACCAACAACCATTTAGCTTTGCTCCTTGATGTGGGCACTTATTCTTGAATGCATAAATCTGTTCATTTTCTCGCACAAAAATAACTTCACCGAAGAGAAATTTCTCGACAACCTTATTTTCTCCACCAAATTGATCAAGGAATTCTTGCTTTGAATCAGCGATACGATATTTTCTGGTTTTGTCTGAAAACATAGTATAAATGTAGGGATTTTTACAAATCTGTAACTTCATTACTTGAATCACGTTATTCCTGCAAAATGACACTATGTATTATCAGAAACAATTACCTTTTTTCTTGATTCTATTATTGATCACAATTTCTTCATCCGCACAAAATGATTTACCAACTTCTAACGGGATTTTGAATGGTCAATACTTGAAGTTCGATGATGATACTCAAACAACCACCTCTGGGAAATTTAAAAACAATCTCCGCACAGGTGAATGGATTATTCGCGATTCATCTGATCAAATCGTACTGACCAGACAATATCATTCAATATACTCATATACTGAAAAACGAACCAAACCGACAGATGTAGATTATGAGTTAGAAGAAACAACAAATATCAAATTCACAACTGAAAGAGATAGTTTTGGGTTGTACAAACTCCCAAAAGTTAACCATACTAACATTATTTGGAGTAAAAGAGTATGGACCCTTCTTCCCGAAGTAGAACATGGACAACTCTATAGTCAAGAAATATTAATCAGGGTTAATCAATGGATAAACAATGGTAAAATAAAAGTTTACAAAGATGATGAATTATCAGCGGTCATAGACAAGCAAGAAGTAGACTTGAATAATAAAAAGTGTATAGGGATTACAATGAAAAAGGATTATTTCTTTGATAAGAAATCAGGCATGATGATGGAACAAATTGTCGCATTAACATTTCATGTAGAAAGCACTAAAAATGAAGAAAAAGAAACGTTTAGTATTTTTTATCCAACGGATGGAAGAAAACTACTTTCTTCATTTAACGTCTCTCATAAATCCGATAAAATAAAGCATTATGACGACCTATTTTTCTTCCAGGATTACACCGAAGTTATATACAACGAAGCCAACGCCAAAGGAATAAAAATAGAGCCCGACTTTGCAAACATCAAACAGTATCAGCAAACATCGAATGCTATTAAACAGTTGATTGTTTCGACAGAGCATCGACTTTGGATAATGGATTAATACCCCAAATTAGGCCCTAACCATTTCTCCATTTCATCAAACGACATCCCCTTGCGCTCTGCCAAACTCTCCACTTGATCTTTGGCAATCTTACCCACTCCAAAATATTTGGATTCAGGATGAGCAAAATACCAGCCACTAACCGCAGCCGCTGGAGTCATGGCCATGCTTTCGGTTAAACTCACTCCTGTAGTTTCTGTGGCATTCAAAATCCTAAACAAATCAGGCTTTTCTGTATGGTCTGGACAAGCAGGATAACCCGGCGCAGGACGAATTCCTTGATATTTTTCTTTGATTAAGGCATCATTCTCGAACTTTTCGTCTGCTGCATATCCCCAAAATTCTTTTCTGACGCGTTCATGCATACGTTCTGCAAAAGCCTCAGCCAAACGATCCGCTAACGCTTTTAACATAATAGAGTTATAATCATCGTGGTCCGCTTCAAAACGAGCAATGTGTTCTTCGATTCCCAATCCTGTTGTCACTACAAATCCACCGATGTAATCTTTGAGTCCCGTTTCTTTTGGTGCAACAAAATCAGAAAGCGCTATATTATCTGCTTTTGACGATTTTTTTAATTGTTGTCGCATGGCGTGTTGCACAGAAAGAACTTCCGTCCTGGATTCGTCCGTGTAGATTTCAATATCGTCATCGTTCACTGAATTTGCAGGAAACAGACCTATAACTGCCCGAGCTTCCAACCACTTTTCATCAATGATTTTTTGCAACATTTTTTTGGCATCTTCGAAAAGTTTTGTGGCTGCTTCACCAACCACCTCATCCGTTAAGATATTGGGATATCGTCCAGCCAACTCCCAGGTTTGGAAGAAAGGTGTCCAATCAATGTAATCTACTAATTCTGCTAAATCATAATTAACAAATTCTCGCAGACCTAACTCATTTGGCGCATAAACATCTTCCGCTTTCCAATCAATCTGGATCTTGTTCTTTCGAGCGTCAGCCAATGATAAATACGATTTACTCGCACGACTTTTTGCGTGGTGCACACGTAGTTTATTGTAATCCGCTTTGATATTTTTGACAAACTCATCTCGTTTTTGTCCAAGTAAGCTTTCCACAACTGTTACGGAACGCGAAGCATCCAAAACGTGAACCGTTTGATTATTTTGATAATGTTCTTCGATTTTCACAGCTGTATGTACGCGAGAAGTCGTCGCTCCACCAATCAATAATGGGATTTTTAAATCGGCACGCTGCATTTCTTTTGCCATATTCACCATTTCATCTAAGGAAGGGGTTATTAATCCACTTAAACCTATAACATCAACGTTTTCTTCAATCGCTTTTGCAATGATTTTTTCAGCAGGCACCATCACTCCCATGTCTATGACGTCATAATTGTTACAGCCCAAAACAACACCCACAATGTTTTTACCAATATCGTGGACATCTCCTTTCACTGTCGCCATCAGAATCCTGCCATTTGGTTTATCTCCTTCACGTTTATCCGCCTCAATAAAAGGCAGTAAATATGCTACTGCTTTTTTCATTACTCGAGCAGATTTAACTACTTGAGGCAAGAACATTTTTCCACTCCCAAACAAATCCCCAACTATGTTCATTCCATCCATCAGCGGACCTTCTATCACTTCAATAGGGCGCTCAAACTGATGACGACATTCTTCTGTGTCTTCCTCAATGAATTCTACAATTCCTTTTACTAAAGCGTGTGCTAAACGATCATTAACGGGTTGATCTCTCCAAGATAAATCCACCTCTCGTTTTTTACCTTCTCCTTTAAAGTTTTCGGCATATTCAAGTAAACGTTCTGTAGCATCATCCCTTCGATTCAGCAGCACATCTTCTACATATTCTAGTAGCTCTTTGTCTATATCATCATAGACTTCCAACATCGAAGGGTTTACAATCCCCATATCCATTCCTTCTTTAATCGCGTGGTATAAAAAAGCAGAATGCATTGCTTCACGAACTGCATTATTTCCACGAAAAGAAAACGATACATTTGATACTCCTCCTGAAACATGTGCACCAGATAAGTTCTCGCGAATCCATCTTGTTGCCAGGAAAAAATCAACAGCATTATTTCTGTGTTCTTCCATCCCCGTTCCAACAGGGAAAATATTCGGATCAAAAATGATGTCTTGAGGAGGGAGTTTGACTTTATCAACCAGAATATCATACGAGCGTTTACAAATTTCAATGCGGCGTTCAAAACTATCTGCCTGACCATCCTCATCGAAAGCCATTACAATGACTGCTGCTCCGTAACGTTTAACTTTCTTGGCGTGTTCAATAAATTGTTCTTCACCCTCCTTCAAAGAAATGGAGTTAACTACACCTTTGCCTTGAATACATTTCAATCCAGCTTCAATGATCTCCCATTTCGAAGAATCAACCATCACAGGAACACGTGCAATATCTGGTTCTGAAGCAATCAAATTTAAAAACTTCACCATTGCTTCTTTTCCGTCAATCATTCCTTCGTCCATGTTGACGTCAATAATTTGAGCGCCACCTTGTACTTGATCCAGAGCAACTTCTAGTGCCTCTTCGTAATTGTCCTCTTTTATAAGTCGCAAGAACTTCGCAGAACCAGTCACATTAGTTCGTTCACCAACATTGATAAAGTTGGATTCTGGCGTAACAATTAACGGTTCTAGACCTGATAGTTTTAACGGGGGGTATTCATTCTTCATTCTCATTCTGTTTCTCATTCTCAAAACTTCTCACTTCATACTTCTTCGCCAAATCAGCAATTACCTTTATATGCTCTGGTGTAGTTCCGCAACAACCACCAATGATATTCACCAATCCTTCTTGCAAGAATTCTTCAATTTGTTCACCCATTATTTCAGGTGTCTCATCATACTCTCCAAATTCGTTCGGTAATCCAGCATTTGGATGTGCGGAAACAAAAAACGGAGCTTTTTTAGCTAATATTTTAAGATATTGACGTAATTCTTTTGCTCCAAGAGCACAATTTAAACCCACACTAAATAAAGGCATATGTGATATTGAAATCAAAAAAGATTCTGTCGTTTGACCCGTCAACGTTCTTCCAGAGGCATCCGTTATTGTACCTGATACCATAATTGGCAAGTCAGTTTCAAATTCTTCTTGTACAACGTCAATTGCGTACAGTGCCGCTTTAGCATTTAGTGTGTCGAAAACAGTTTCAACTAAAAGTAAATCTACGCCTCCTTCAATTAATGCTTTCACTTGTTGTGAATAGGCTTTCACTAATTCGTCAAAAGTAATGGCGCGATAACCAGGATCATTAACATCTGGAGAAATAGAAGCCGTTCGGTTCGTTGGCCCGATTGAACCAGCAACGTATCTCGGTTTGATTGGCTCTCTTTCAGTAAACTCATCTGCAACTTCTTTTGCAATTTTTGCAGATTGAAAGTTTATATCGTAAACAGCACTTTCTAAACCATAATCAGCTTGTGCAATAGTTGTCCCTGAAAAGGTATTTGTCTCAGCAATATCAGCACCAGCGTTAAAGTACTCTCGATGAATGTCTTTGATAATTTCAGGACGCGTCAAAGAAAGTAAATCATTATTCCCTTTAAGCGATTGGTCATGATCTTCAAACCAGCCTTTTCGGAAGTCTTCTTCTGTTAGATCATGACGTTGAATCATAGTACCCATCGCTCCATCCAGGACGAGAATTCTTTCTTTGATGAGTTGTCTTATGTCTTTTTTCATTTTTCTCTTCATTTTCCATTCTTGTTGCAATCAAACTAGGGATACGGGCTGAGTGATCTTGGTCGAAATGCAATGCAGTGTCAAGATTGTATCGAAGTCCGAAGCCCGAAATATTCTAAAGAAAAAAATGAAGGAAACTTTTGTTCAAAGTTGCACTACTTATCATTTCCCATGTCAGGAAAGGAATTGGCACCGAAATCAATTTTGAGATTGAAAGGTTGCCAAGGTTTCGTAGGGCCTATCCCTCCACCTTTCTTTATAAGTATTTAATTACGTTAAGAACTTGGGGACAAATGTAGGAGAAAATTTCTTATTTTTCACTCAAATTCGGAAAACTCCATGACTTATTTCATTGATCGCATTGCACAGTTTATTCATGAGGAAGAAATTCCTTTGGAGCACCTTACTATTGTGCTGCCATCACAAAGAGCCAAAAAATACCTGCAACGCGCGTTATTTCAAACCTATGAAAAGCCGATTTTTTCTCCAAAAATTATAACCATGAATAGATGGATAAAGGAATTATCTCCTTTACCAATTATTGAACCAACCCGAGCGCTCTTCAAACTTTACGATGTTCACTTGGAAGTGGATAAAGAAGAGCCTCAAACGTTGGATGAA
Organism: Fluviicola sp.; assembly: GCA_002734085.1. GTDB lineage: Bacteria > Bacteroidota > Bacteroidia > Flavobacteriales_D > Crocinitomicaceae > Brumimicrobium. Next base: position 25,434 of record NVXV01000001.1, read on the forward strand.
TTTTTAAAATGGGGAAAAACATTACTCAGTGATTTTGATGAAATGGATCGCTACCTTATTGATAGTAAAGATTTGTTTAAGAATTTGGCAGATATAAAAGAAATAGAAAATTGGAGCTTTAATTCTGAAGAACTCACTGAAGGTCAAAAAAAGTTCATGCGTTTCTGGGATTTATTGTCGGAATACTATGAAAAGCTCAATGAGCAACTTCAAAAAGATGGTGAGTGTTACATGGGAAATGCGTATCGAAATGTGGCGGAACAAATTGATCTCGTCTTTAAAGAAGACAAGGAAACGTGTTTCCTTTTCGCAGGCTTTAACGCGCTTTCACCTGCGGAAAAATCCATAATGAAGCAATTGGAGAAAATGGGTCGTGCCAATATTTTCATTGATGCAGATCGATTCTATCTGGATGACAAAAATCACGAAGCGGGAAGTTTTATCCGAGATTTGATGCAAACACTTCAGGTGACAAAACTGCCTTATATTCAGGATACACTGAGTCAAGACAGTAAAAATATACAAGTAATAAATTGCGCGCAACCCACAGGTCAGGCAAAAGTCACTGCGACTTTACTCAAAGATAAAATTCCGCCGACCGAACTTTCATCGACCTTATTGCTTTTGGGAGACGAGAAAATGATTGTTCCCGTGATTAAAAATATTCCTCTATCTGTTGGAGAAACAAATATAACTCTCGGTCTCCCTTTGAAACATACGGCAATTCGTTCATGGGTGGATCTTTTGTTTGTTGTGCAGGAACATTTTACGCAGTTTAGAACCAAAACAATTTATCATAAGGACTTTATAAAATTCATCAAACACCCTTTTATCATTGGTATTTGTTCGAACGAGGATTTAAAAGCATTAGCGAAAATCGAACAAACAATCTTAGAGAAGAACTGGTTGTTTATCTATCCGAAAGAACTAAATATAAGTGAAACACTTCTTCATATTGTCAACGAATTCTTTTCGAGCTGGCATCAATCTCCATTAGTAGCGACGGAGAAAATTCGTTCGATGAATGCATTTCTTTACAAGTACATTAATGCGAATGAAAAAGCAATTGAAAGTGCTATTCTGTATCATTTTGACCAATCGTTAATTAAATTAGAAAACATTCTCGAAGAGTTTAAACCAGGTCTAAAACTCAATACGTTTAAATCATTATTCAATCAACATTGGATCAATGAAACCATTGCTTATTATGGAAATCCATTGGATGGATTGCAAGTGATGGGATTATTAGAAACACGACTTATTGATTTTGAAAATGTCATCGTTGTAGGATTAAATGACGGAAGTATGCCGCCGACAAATCCAATTCAGACGATGATCCCGATGGATTTAAGGCAATACCATAAACTTCCTACTCCTAGGGAAAAACAAGGTCTGTTTGCGCATCACTTTTATCGTTTGCTTCACCATGCGAAAAACGTATGGATTACTTATTCCTCAGCGGACAGCAGTATGGGAGTGGATGAACCTTCTCGTTATATTCAGCAGTTGAAACTAGAGCTTTCTCGGATTAATAAGAATATAAACTTTGAAGAAGTGGACTACACCATCTCAAATGAAGAAGAGAAAAGTCAGCCTTTGGTTGTTCCAAAATCAGACGCTATTATTAATCGATTAGATGAGTATTTTGAAAAAGGAACTTCAGCTTCCGCGATTCGAACCTATTTGAGTTGCTCATTGGATTTCTATTACAAATACCTCCTTGGATTTGGAGAAGAAGACGAAGTTGAAGAAGATATAGAAGCGAGTAGTTTTGGAAGCTTTATTCATGATACATTAGAAACACTATATCAACCATACGCAAAATATAATGACGAAGGTGAAGTACAAAATGATCCTCCAAGAGCGCTCTCTTCTGCAGGAGTAGAGCAAATGCTCGAACAACAAAAATCATTGCTGCAGAAAGGATTTGAAAAACACTTCGAAAAAGACAAAAATGCAATTCTCGAAGGGAAAAACTATTTAAGTTTTGAAGTAGCCAGTCATCTAACCGAACGCTTTTTAAAAGCAGAGCGAAAGTTATTGAAGTCCCAAAAAGGACACCTTTTTATTGAATCACTTGAAGAAAACATCACTAAAACAATCAATTTGGATGTTGATGGTACTGAGAAAACGGTCTGTCTAAAAGGTATCATTGACCGCGTCGATCGATTGAATGATGGTGTAAGAATTATTGACTACAAATCGGGGAAATGCGAGAAAGTAGATGTAAGAATCACAGGAAACACAAAAAATAGCACCAAAACAGATTTAGAACATTTGATCTACAACATTAAAAAGCGAAAATATGTTCTTCAATTGTTGATTTACAATTATCTATATCAAGAAAAATACGGCGTTTATCCTGAAAAATCAGGAATCGTTTCTCTTATAAACATTGAGGATAGCCCTTTTTATTTAGAGAATAAATTAACGGATGATATACACTCTTTAATGGAATTATTCGAAGAAGCATTATTTGAAATTGTAAGATCTGCATACGATAGGGAAAGCCTTTTTGAACATGATAGTACAAGTGATTTTTGTGGGTATTGTGAAGGGTGATAGAAATTGGAATGTGTAGGGATGCACGGCCGTGCATCCCTACACATTCCAAACATTACATTAAGTTCTAATTAAAAAACCCTATTCCTTAATCACAGACAAAACCGGCAACTCCGATTTATCAAACACAACAGAATAAACCCCTTTGGATAAACCGGAAATATCTACCGTCTGTTCTTTTCCATTCATCTTACCAGACAATACTTCTTTACCCTCCATACTAACTACCTTGAATGCTGAATGGATAGTGTTTTCTGAAGATATCGTGAATGTTTTTGACGTTGGGTTCGGGTAGATATTTAAGGTTTTCTGTTCGAAGTCTTTTAATCCAACGTTACTAATAGTAACACAATCTGTAGTATCAGTACAACCATTTTCTGTTACGATAGCTGCATAGCTCCCATTACTGGCTGCTTCAAAAGTTTGATTGGTTGCTCCAGGAATTACTTGATAGTTTTGATCACAATTTACCCATTGATATTGGGCATTGCTTGCATCAGTTTCCAGCGTAATGTCATCTAATTGAGTGATGATGTTATTGACTATATCTATAGTTAAGTCTAATATAACTGTTGAATCACAGCCAGCTTGATTGGTAAATACTTCTGAATACTGACCAGTTTGAGTATACGTTTGACTATTGGTACTCCATGTAAAGCTCTCACAGGCTACAGTAGTTTCTGTTAATGAACTAGAACTATTAATTGTTAGATTAAGTGATACAGTTGAATCGCACCCAGCTGAATTAGTTAAAATAGATGAATAGTTTCCTGATTGACTATAGATCTGACCATTAGCGTTCCAATTGTAATTATCACATGCTACAATTGTTTCTGTGGATGAATTTGAATTACTAATAGTTAAATCAAGTGTTACCGTTGAATCACAACCTTCAGTGTTGGTCAATACAGTTGTATATTGACCGGTTTGACTATATGTTTGACCGTCTGCGCTCCAGATATAACTATCGCAATTAGTAACAGTTTCTGAACTTGATGTAGATTGATTGATCGTAAGGTTTAATGTAACTGTACTATCAAGGCCAGATTGATTAGTTAATACTTCCGTATATATTCCAGATTGTGTATAAATTTGACCATTGGTACTCCAAGTGTAACTTGAACACTCCGATACTGATTGTACTATAAAATCTCCAATAGGGTCACTCTCAATCATATCATTGATAAGATGATCTGTTTCATTTGTTATAATAGGAGCATTAAAATCAAAATAAATATCCGCTTGATTATTAATTAACGTTCCATTTGGTAAATTAGGAGCTTGATCAACAGTGAATGTCACAAAACCATTACTCCCTGGTTCATCTGTTGTGCTATCGGGTAACATAATATCATCAAATGTCCACTCTAAGACTCTTGGACCATATTTTCTAAACGTATACTCATGACTTGATACTCCAGGCGTGACAGTAAAAATATTTAGATCCGTATCTAACGTATCTCTAATCACAACGGTAAAAGCGGTATCTGTTCCCGTATTCTGAAACCTTATAACGTATTGTAACTGCTGATTAGGTTGTATGTGATTTTGTTCGGTTACACCTGATGGAAAACCTCTCTTATCATTGGGGTCATAGCTTCCTGTTACGACACCACAGTAAATATCAACTACAGGATCTGCATCATTTAATGGGTAATTATTTATCAAATTTGGAATCCATTCCGATGAATCAGTACCACATAACTCTACATGCGCGTTCGGATGCGAATTACCCGGATGTAAAGGGTGTTGTTCGACTGCTAAAATCCATGTTTCACCGTTTGCGGGATAAGAGAAGTAAATTGTCTCCTGTCCTTGAAGTTGAACAGAATCTATATCGACTAAAGTATCATTTACGTAAAGTAAAACAGGTGAGAAGCAATCCATATCACCACTACCTAAATCACCTGTATTTGTAATAGAGAACTGAACGGAGTCCCCTTGGCACCAACCTTCGACCTGCAAGCTGGAATTATCCCATGGTAATGTGCATGGTTGAGGCATGACAAGGTTCGGGTCATTGCCATACGTTGGAGGTAGAGGGTTTGTTGGTATTGAATCTAAGGCACAGCTGTCTACTGGATATAATGTGGCATCCATACAAAGTGTTTCGCCTAATAATGCATCACAACTAACTGTGGTATTGATCGTGAAGTTAACACATTGACCAGGGTTTAAATTCCCTAACTGAAACCTGTACATATGATTTCCTAAGGATGTATAGGGTAATGAAGTTGAAGTAGGAGTAAGGAGAGAATCCAGTTCAACATCAGCATAAGCTGAATTTAAAGCTCCAGTTGCCGTGATGTCATTACAAGCCTGCACATAAACAACTTGACCAGTAAAACATCTTCTTAAGAAAGGGGCATTAATACTAATGTCAGGGCTACTACAAGGATTATTATTCACCATTCCAAAATCAGGCCCAGGCGTCTCAACTTGAGGGTCTGTCACAGTAAAGCTCTGCGATACTGGACAGGTAGGTGTCCAATTTAAGTTGGTGGTATCAATGGTTGCAGTATAAGTTCCAATTGGTAATGAGTCTAGATACCACATACCACTACTAGTGACCTCTGCAATATAACCACCCGGACTAATAGTCACGGGTATACCTGCTAAACCGAGTTCAGAAGTTTCTAAAATGCAATTCTCATTTATATCTTTATACACGTTGCCGTATATATTTGGTATACCAATTTTTACAATCCAACCGTCAGTACCTCCATTATTTCCAGTTACATCTCCATCATTGGAGTAAGAAAATCCTGCAACAATATATCCCCCATCTGTTGTTTGCTCGATTGAGCTTCCACTTTCGTTTCCAGAACCACCTAATGATTTTTGCCATATGATGTTCCCAGCTAAGTCTAATTTAATAATCCAATAGTCATCTCCTCCATTATTTACAGTAACATCTACATCATTGGATTGAGATCTTCCAGTTACAATATATCCCCCATCTGTGGTTTGTTGAATTGACCCAGGCCTATCATCTTCACTACCGCCGTATGATTTTTGCCAAGTGATGTTTCCAGATGTATTCAATTTGACAATCCAGTAGTCCCAGCCTCCAATAGATCCTGTTACATCTCCATTGATAGAATAAGATTGACCAGCAACAATATATCCCCCATCTGTTGTTTGTTGAATCGATCCAGGTTGATCACTCCAAGAACCACCTAGTGATTTCTGCCAAATGATATTTCCCACTCCATCGAGTTTTACAATCCAGTAGTCATAATCACCGTGATTTCCTGAGACATCTCCATTACTGGATTGAGATCGTCCAGCAACAATAAAACCTCCGTCTGTGGTTTGTTGAATTGAAGATCCAAAATCATATCCAGTGCCACCAAGTGATTTTTGCCAAGTAATATTTCCAGCTGCATCCAGTTTTAAGATCCAATAGTCGTAAAAACCATGATTTCCAGAAACATTCCCATCGTTAGAATCAGAGTTTCCGATAATAATATACCCATCGTCTAATGTTTGTTTAATTGAAGATGCCGCATCATTTCCAGAACCACCAAATGATTTTTGCCAAGTGATATTTCCTGTTGCATCTATTTTTACAACCCAGTAGTCATAACTCCCCTGATTTACACTAACATCTCCATCATTGGAAACAGAAGATCCAACAACAATATATCCTCCATCTGTAGTTTGTTCAATTGAGGACATCATATCATCTGAAGAACCTCCATATGTTTTTTGCCAATTCGTATCTCCAACTACATCAAGTTTTACAATCCAAAAGTCGTAACCTCCATTATTTCCTATTACATCTCCATCATTCGATTCAGTTTGTCCAGCAACAATATATCCTCCATCTACTGTTTGTTTAATTGATCGTGCATGATCATTCGCAGATCCACCCAGCGATTTCTGCCATTCAATAACTGGTTCCTGTGCAAATCCAAAACTTGAGATTAATAAAAGTGGTAGAAATAATATTCTTTTCATAGGTTGTTTGTATTTAAGGTTTCAAATATAGATGAATTTGGATTGTTTACCAAACTAGCGGATTCATAGGCCGATTGAATAGTAACAAATGAAATAAAAGCCTCACTAAATATTTCCTTATCTTTGTTTATATGTCTGAAAGGCTCGATAAGTTAAAAGCTAAAATCAAAACGCTTCCTGAAAAACCAGGGATTTATCAGTATTTTGATGAGTTTGGGAAGATTATTTATGTCGGAAAGGCTAAAAGTCTTAAGAAAAGAGTCAATTCTTATTTTACGAAAAATCACGACACGGCGAAAACGAGGATCTTAGTTCGTCGGATTCATGATATTCACTACATCATTGTGGATTCTGAAACGGATGCGCTACTGCTTGAAAATAACCTCATCAAAAAGTATCGTCCGCGTTATAATATTCAGCTCAAAGACGACAAAACGTATCCTTGGATTTGTATCAAAAATGAGCGATTCCCAAGAATTTTCAGTACGCGCAGAGTGATTAAAGATGGTTCGAAGTATTTCGGTCCTTATCCATCAGTGAAAATCGTAAATACATTGTTGGAATTGATGCGTGAGCTTTATCCCCTGCGGACTTGTCATTACGATTTAAATGAAGAAAGTATTGAAAAAGGGAAATTTAAGGTTTGTCTGGAGTACCATATTGGAAATTGCAAAGCTCCGTGTGTCGGTAAGGAAAAAGAAGAAGACTATCAAGAATACATCAATCAAATCGAACACATTGTAAAAGGGAATATTGCTTCTGTAATTAAAATGCTCAAAGAAAAAATGCATGCCGCTGCAGAAAAATTTGAATTTGAAGAAGCGGAGAGTTTAAAGCAGAAAATCAAATCTCTTGAAAAGTACAGAGCGAAATCTACTGTTGTTTCTCCAACTATTCATCAGGTGGATGTGTTGACTTTGGATAAAGGGGAAAAGAATGCTTTTGTCAACTACCTTGTGATTAATAATGGAGCCATCATTCATGGTCACACGGTCGAAGTAAAGAAAAAACTAGATGAATCTGATGCCGAAATTTTGACTTTTGCGTTGCTGAACATGCGGGAAAAATTCAATAGTCAATCCAAGGAGATTTTAGTTGAAAGTTCAAAAGGATTAAAAATTGAAGGACTATCATTTTTCACCCCCCAGCGTGGAGATAAAAAACATCTCTTAGATTTATCGAGAAGAAATGCTAAATTCTATCGGCTGGAACGCCAAAAGCAGGAACATTTAAAGAATCCTGAAGTAAAATCTGAACGCATACTTAAAAGCATTCAAAAAGATTTTCGCCTTCAAGAACTACCTGTGCACATGGAGTGTTTTGACAACTCAAATATTCAAGGGACAAATCCAGTTTCGGCCTGTGTGGTTTTTAAAAACGGTCGACCCAGTAAAAAAGATTATCGCCATTTCAATATAAAAACCGTTGAAGGTCCTGACGATTTTGAATCGATGCGTGAAGCTATTTATCGTCGCTACAAAAGACTCACAGAAGAAGGGCAATCACTTCCACAACTATTAATCGTTGATGGAGGAAAAGGACAGCTCAGCGCTGGTGTTGATGCACTGGAGAAACTTGGTTTACGCGGAAAAATCCCCATTGTGGGAATTGCTAAACGATTAGAAGAAATCTTCTTTCCGGGAGATAGTATTCCTTTGTACTTAGACAAAAAAAGTGAAAGTCTCAAGGTCATTCAATACATGCGAAATGAAGCACACCGATTTGGTATTGAACACCATAGAAATCGGCGGAGTAAGTCTTCTTTAATCTCTGAACTCATCCAGATCAATGGTATTGGAGAAAAAACGCAAGAACAATTGATGCGTCACTTTAAAACAGTTTCTAAAATTAAAAGCTCATCAGAAAAAGAGTTGGCAGATGTTGTTGGATTGTCAAAGGCAAGAATTTTAATTGCCTATTTCAAAAACGAACTCTAATTTACTAGCTCAATCTACAATTCATACTGCAAGAAAAAATTCATTAACTCTCTACTCGCGTTGATTTCAGACGATTCTTTTCCCACTGTATTTTCACCCAAAGAAGATTCCCCGGAAGGCCAGGTATGACCAGCGCCAATGTTTTTAAATAAAACACACTTCGCATTATTTGTGCAATCTGAATAAACCCATTTCTCTGTCGTCACGCCGTCATCATTAACTTGAGGTAGCTGTTCAATATTTAATGTGGAACAAGCATTATTTGAAGCATAATATTCAAATAAATCTTCAAAACCTATACTGTATGTCCCACTCTCTGCAACCTGCCCACCATTATACGGAACAAGCGGGTCTTCAGTTCCGGCTATTAGAATAACAGGAACAGTTTGATTCAAACTTGCATTATAATTTGCACCTAAAGAACCTGTAACCGTTCCAAATGCAGCGATTCTATGATTGAGTTCATGTGCCAAACGCATAGACATAAATCCACCATTAGACATTCCACAAACATATATTCGTGAATCATCCACGGCATAGTCTCCAATAATTAGATTAATCAGGGCGTTGATAAAACCAACATCATCAATATTTGCATCTGCTGCTGGGCCTTCTCCTCTTCCATCGTTCCAGGATTTTTCATAACCGTCTGGATAGACCATGATTACATTATTTTCATCAGCGATAGGGTTAAACAAACTTGACTTCTCCATTTGCTTTCCTTTACCAAATCTACCGTGAAGGGCAATAACTACTGGATGTACTACATTCTCATCATAATTTTTAGGGAAATATATTCTAAACTTTCGCTTTTCACCATCAAATGTAAAAGATTGCTTTTTCGTTTTTCCATCTCCCTTGAATTCGCGATTACAACTTAATCCGAAAATCATAAAAGAAAACACTAGAAATACCCCGACTATTCTCAACATATCACACTCATTTTAAAACAAATATAAAGCAACAGGACGAGTTTTAAAAACTCAACATTTTGAGCAGTAATAACAAAACCAATAAAAAGAAATAGGAATTTAATTATTCATCCGAATCATCAGAGTCTAAGCCTGAACTATAAATAAAGTTGAGTTGAAGGGCTTCCTTAAGAACGGAGGCAGGAATACCAAACCCAATACCTTCAACACCAATACCGATAAGCTTAGCATTAGAAACACCCAGTAGGTTTCCTTCGTCGTCAACTATTGGTCCTCCAGAATTTCCTGAATTGATTTTAGCATCAGTTTGAAGATAAACTAAGTCATTAAATGTTCTTACACCTGAGAGAATTCCTCTAGAAACAGTTTGCCCCAATTGAATGCTATTCGGTGTTCCAATTACATATACATCTTTACCAACCTCTTTATTTGGTAAAAACTCTTCGGCAGGAAGTCTAATACTAGCTAAACTATCTGCGTCTATTTTTAATAAAGCAAGATCATACTTTCTGCTCACTCTAATTAATTCTGCATCCATCTCCCTTTCATCGTTAAAAATAACGGTATAGGTTTCAGTATTTCCAACTACATGCAAATTTGTTATGATATACCCATCATCGGAAACTACAAATCCACTTCCGTGCCCTTCATCTACCTTGATTGTTACACTGGCCTGAATAGCTTTCCCATAAGTTGAAACAGGTTTTGACGAATTAATATCAATGAGTTCCATTTCTTCAGTATTATCTTCTTCAGCTTCAATATATTCTTGGGTTTCTGGAGCATTTGTAAAAATCGCAAAAGATTCTGTAAGAATATTTTTAATATATTCCTCAATCAAATCATTATTATTAAAAAGTAATGGAGATTTGTAATTAGTGGTATACGTAAAAACCTCACTTTTTGTCAAAAAGTCAACAATTTCCCATTCAATTTCAAACTCAACAGATGTCAAATCTGTATCGTCAACCTCGTGGAATACAATGTCTTTTATTGATACATCGAGATAAACCGAGTTATAAGAATTAGGAATCAGATTAACAGTGTCAATAAATCCTTGATCGTATAAGACTTTATTCAAAATATTTGAAACAGGAAAATCGTCTTTTAACTCTTCGTCTACAACTTTAGATTTTGAAGGTGAATCTAGTTCAAATTCTTTTATGGATTTGTACTCCTTTTCAGAAAATGATACCAAATCAAATTCAACTTCATTAATAAACATGTATTTATCTTCTTCTGTTTTTTCAGGAAAAGGTCGTTTCTCTGAAGGTAATACTACTGAACCTACATTCATTTCTTTATATCGCAATCCTGAACTAAGAAAAATTATCGAACCAGCAATTGCAGAGCCTACTACTGGTACGGCACCAATAATCGCAAATCCAGGATCATCTCCTATATTATTAATGTTGGCAACATATGCTGCGCCTGCCGCTAGAAAACCTGCAGAGATCCCATAATCAACATACTTTCCCTTGTTCTTCATTTTAGGGACATAATAGTATTGAGTCAAATATCCAGGTCTTTCAACTTTGATAATAACCTGTTCATGTCCAGCTGCTGAAAATGTTGGTTCTTCAATTTTAATAAAGCCCTCTCCTCTTGCTTCTTTATCACGAGATGCATAGTATATTTCAGTTTCGTCAACTTCATCTTTGGTTTCGTCATAGTTCGTTACTTCAACGTCTCTAAATGATTTTGCTTTTGTCAAAGCACACGAAGGTAAAATGAAAGCAAGAGCTGCCAGATAGTAAAAGATGTTTAAGCGCATAATGTAAACTGTATAATATTAGAAATAGATTTAAGTCCTCAAAAGTAGTCATTTTAATTTCAACCGAATTTCCTTACAAGAACTCTTGATTGATTATTACCCATGTTTCAGTGCTAAAACTTATACAAAGTTAATTTATAGCAAAAATTTAAAACATTGCGGTTTTCTCCATAAAATAGACTATATTTGATAACCATGAATTTATCGAGAATAGTCCGTTTTGATTCTTTTCTTAGGAAAATTACTTTTCTGGGTTTTATTCTCATTTCCATTTCATGTTTCAGTCAAAATAAAGATGATACTGGTGAATTAAAGTTTAAATTTATCTGTGATCACTCTCAAACTACTATCATTGCGGACCAAAGTATCATGGTATATATCATGTCACTAGATCGTGAGTTGTTGGTGAAGCAAATATCTTATTGCTCGAGAAAACAGATCTCTCTTCCAGTAGGAACTTACTCAGTGATAATAGAAAGTCCAAAATACTGTACCCACATTATTGACAATTATATAGTATCCTCCGAACAGCAGAAAATGGAAATTAATTTGTTAAAAGAGACTGATCCTGAATGTGTAAATGAGCAAGATTTTGAACCTCACCCAACAAGATTTAATTAAAATTTAGCATGAAAGTTCTTTTTATTGACACTGTTCACAAGATTCTAGTGGAACGGTTAACTCAAAATGGATTCAAGTGTATTGATGGAACGACGTTGCCGCGTGAGCAATGTTTTGATTTACTTCACGAAATAGAAGGTTTGGTTGTTCGTTCTAGGTTTCCCATGGACGAAGAATTTCTATCCCACGCACCAAACTTGAGATTCATCGCCCGAAGCGGAGCTGGAATGGAGAACATTGACTTAGATTATACTTCAGATAAAAATATCATTTGTTTTAACGCCCCAGAAGGAAATAGAAATGCAGTCGGCGAACACGCTTTGGGAATGTTGTTATCACTTTTTAATAATCTCTGTCGAGGAAACAATGAAGTTCGCAAAGGAATTTGGAAACGTGAAGAAAATCGTGGTGTTGAACTTGACGGCAAAACTGTTGGAATCATCGGCTATGGAAATAACGGAAGTGCCTTTGCAAAAAAACTAAGTGGATTTGATGTTGACGTAATCGCATACGACAAATACAAAATGAATTTCTCAGATCAATTTGTTCGCGAAGTTTCTATGGACGAACTATTCAAAAAATCTGATATCGTCTCTTTTCACATTCCACAAAACGAAGAAACTGTTTTTATGGCAGATAAATCGTTTTTTAAACGTTTTAAAAGACCTTTTTACGTTATCAACTTAGCACGTGGTAAAATTATACGTACTTCTGCCCTGCTCGAAGGATTGAAAGACAAAACTATTCTTGGCGCTTGTCTAGATGTACTTGAATTTGAAAAAGCATCGTTTGAGAAAACACTTACAGCAGATGAAAATTCAGAGTTCAAATCATTACTTGAGATGGACAATGTGCTCTTTTCTCCACACGTTGGTGGTTGGACACATGAGAGTTATTTTAAATTAAGTGATGTTTTAGCCGATAAGATTTTAGCTGAATTTGGAAAATTAGATTAATTAATCGGAATATTCAGGGAAGTAAGTTCCTTTTTTAACCAATTACATTTATGTAGTCTTTATCCTTAGCAATATAATTATGTTCAACAACGAAGTATAATTAAACCTTTATCACAGTCTAAAAATCAGTAAGAGATAAGCATAGCCAGTGCCATCGGCACGTAAAGCTTTTTGAGATGGCTGCCAAGCCATCTATTAGTAATATTTGTATTGATTATCTGAGTGCCGTAGGTACGAACAACAAAAATCCTTGATACTTTATTAAATAGAGAACTCCGTGCCTACGGCACTCTGATGTACAGTGGAGCACTTTTGATTTTAACGGCATAACTGCCGTCTTTATAAGCTGCACGTGCTTACAGCACTTAACATATTGTAGATCTTTAAGTAAACTTTTCGGAACTTAAGTGTCTAATTCCGTAATTTTTCATTTTTATAAAGATTTCATTACAATTCTCGCCGTCTGCCGCGTTTTCTGCTCCATCAGAATTTCCTTTTGAGCCGTAACCCGATCAATTGTTGCTTGATCGTAGTGTCTAATTGTAACTAACTCTAATCCATTATTGTATTTCACAACATAGTCATCATTCAGTAAATCAACCAGCTTGTTTAATCTAATCGTATCAATATCTAAACACACAGTAAAACTAACCGCAGAGTTTTGCATAATATTGATATGTCCACCAGAAATAGCAAGTTTACCGAAGATGTGGCTTAAGTTTTCTTCAACGATAAAAGAAAAATCTTTGGGTGTAATTGAAAGTAAAACCTGGTTAATTTTAAAGATAAACGACGGAATTAAATGGTCGTTTTCTGTAGAATTTTGAATTACCGTTCCCGACGCTTCAGGATCTACAAATGACTTCACAAAAAGTGGGATATTCTTATTTTGTAGCGGCTTTATTGTTTTTGGGTGAATAACGGATGCCCCAAAATAAGCGAGTTCTATCGCTTCTTTAAAAGAAATTTTATCTAATTTTACAGTATTGTCAAACCATTTTGGATCCGCATTAAGCATCCCTGGAACATCTTTCCAAATCGTAACACTTTCCGCATTTGTGCAATAAGCGAAAATACCAGCCGTGAAATCAGATCCCTCGCGACCTAGTGTTGTTGTGAAGTTTTCATCTGTGTGTCCTAAAAATCCTTGAGTAATCAATATGTTTTTATCAGAATGRCTCGCTACAAATTCATGAATCAATTCTTCGGTCTTCTCCCAGTCTACTTCAGCGGCACGATAGGTATGATTTGTTCTTACTAGCAATCTAGCGTCAGTCCAAATAACATCATCTTGTTTTCCTTTCAAGTAGGCAGAAACGATCTTGGTTGATACAATTTCCCCTATAGAAACGATCTGATCGTATTCGAAGTCATAGTTCTCGGCAATATGCAAATGACTTCGGTWTCCCAAGTCGTTAAAAATGGTTTTAATCTCATTAAAAATAGGGAGCGATTTATCATTAAACAACCCGTCTAAAATATCGAGGTGAAACTGCTTCCGATCCTGCACTAATTCTCTAAAAACGTCAAAATTTTTCTCGTAGAGTGCATCGACAATGCTTTCCATTGCATTGGTTGTTTTCCCCATAGCCGAAATGACAACAATCAATTTTTCATTTTGAAATCGATTTAAAATTGATTGTACATTTTTTACAGCTTTAGCATCCTTTACTGAAGCTCCACCGAATTTAAAAATTTTCATTCCTAATATATTTACACTGCGAATTTAATTTTATTAATTTAGTTGTGAACTAAACGTTGAGAAACTTACAAGATTTGAATAAAAAAGAAATAATTAAACGTTTTGCGGAAGAATCTTTCGCTAGTGCAACTTTTGAACAGGTTAAAAACGACTTTCTTAAAGTCGGTATCGAAATACAGTTTAAAGATGAACACTATGTAACAAAAGAAGCCTTTACTCAACAACTTGGTGGTGAAATTGATGCCATTATGCGGGAAGCTCCTCATATATTAACTCAATTATTTTATTTAGTGGATCTGCCCGAAAATCAAGTCGATATAATGCTTAGCGAGGCAAACAATCCTGCATTAGAGCTTGCTGATGCACTACTTATTAGAGCTGGTCAAAAAGTCTATTTTAAACAAAAGTACAAGTTGAAACATTAATAATGAAAGTTTAAAGTAAAGCTTACGACCAAATATAGAGTTTAAGAAAACGGAAAAGACAAAAACAATTTCATTGATTTTGGTGTAATAAGTCGAAGAAAATTGTAGTTTTGTTATTCCATAAATGTTAAACAATAACATGGATAAAATAACATATGTAGGTAACGCAGATGTCAATGCTATAGACGATTTATATGAATCGTATAGGAAAGACCCAGAGAGCGTTGATGAAGGGTGGAAGAAGTTTTTTGAGGGATTCGAATTCGCTCAAACAAATTACGAAGAAGGCGGAGCAGTTCCCGAAAACTTTCAAAAAGAGTTTAAAGTAATCAATCTAATTGAAGGCTATCGTTCACGTGGACATTTGTTCACAAAAACGAATCCTGTAAGAGAACGCAGGAAGTATAGCCCAACACTTGATATTGAGAATTTTGGACTTTCAGAAGAAGATCTCGAAAAAGAATTTCAAGCAGGTTCAGAAATTGGTTTAGGTACCGCTAAACTCAAAGACATCATAGCTCATCTAAAAGATGCTTATTGCGAAAGTATTGGACTTGAATTCCATTACATTCGTGACCCTGAACGCAAAAAATGGTTCATGAATAAGCTAGAACTCAACAATCGTCCTAAGTTTAGTACATACGATAAAAAGAAGATCTTTAGAAAACTGAGTGAAGCCACTCTATTCGAACAATTCTTGCAGAAAAAATATGTTGGTCAGAAACGTTTTTCCGTTGAAGGAGGTGAGGCTTTAATCGCTGGTCTGGAAAGATTAGTTAGAAAAGGAGCTAGTCTAGGTGTAGAAGAGTTTGTAATGGGAATGGCTCACAGAGGTCGTTTAAATACGCTAGTAAATATTTTTGATAAGGATATAGAAGAATTATTCGGTGAATTTGAAGGAAAAGAATTTGACGACGATGATTCGTTTGACGGAGATGTAAAATATCACTTAGGACAAACACGAAACATTGACGTGGACGGTAAAAACCTTCAATTAACTTTAGCTCCAAACCCTTCACATCTTGAAGCTGTGGATCCAGTTGTTGAAGGAATCGTAAGAGCTAAAATTGATGATTATTTAAAATCTGAAGATAAAATTGTTCCTGTCTTAGTGCATGGAGATGCTGCAATCGCTGCCCAAGGCGTAGTTTATGAAGTAATTCAGATGGCACAATTAGATGGTTACAGAACAGGGGGTACAATTCACATCGTGGTAAATAACCAAGTTGGATTTACAACAAATTATTTAGATGGAAGGTCGAGTACATACTGTACTGATGTTGGTAAAACAACGTTAAGTCCTGTGTTCCACGTTAACGGAGATGATGTTGAAGCTGTTGCTCAAACTTTTTTAATTGCTTTGGAGTACCGTCAAAAATTCCATCAAGACATTTTTATTGATTTATTGTGCTATAGAAAATATGGTCATAACGAAGGAGATGAACCAAAATTCACACAGCCAAAACTATATAAAGCGTTAGCTAAACATCCAAATCCAAGAGAGATTTATAGAGATGTACTTTTAGAAGAAGGGGTGATTGACGAAGCATATGACGAAGATTTAACGTCTCAGTTAAATAATAAATTGAACGATCGTTTTGACGCTTCGAAGAAACAAGAGAAGATCAATGTTACAAATTTCTTAGGGGACTTATGGAAGGATTTTGATTATGCTACTGAGGAAGATTTTAAAAATCCTCACGTTACCGGAGTTCCAAAGAAAAAACTACTTGAGCTCGGTAAAAAACTAGCGTCGCTTCCTGAAGACAAAAAGATTTTTAGAAAAGTCCAAAAGCTTTTCAAAGATAGAATCGACATGTTGGAGAAAAATGAACTTGACTGGGGTATGGCAGAAATGCTTGCCTATGCAACGCTTCTTGTAGAAGGACATCCGGTTAGGATTTCTGGTCAAGATGTTGAACGTGGAACTTTCTCACACCGCCATGCCGTTGTTAAGACAGAGGATGATGAAGAGGAAATTATTCCTTTAAATCTTTTGGAAGAAGGTCAAGCTGAAATGACTATTTACAACTCTCTACTTTCAGAATATGGAGTTCTAGGTTTTGATTATGGTTATTCACTGGCTCAACCAAAAGGGTTAACCGTTTGGGAGGCACAATTTGGTGACTTCATGAATGGGGCTCAAATCATGTTTGACCAATTTATTACTGTTGGAGAAGATAAGTGGAATATTCAGTCTGGATTAGTGGTTCTTTTACCTCACGGGTATGAAGGTCAAGGTTCTGAGCATTCTTCTGCCCGCATGGAACGATTCTTACAAAGTTGTGGAGATTTGAATATGCAAGTCATTAATCCTACCACTCCAGCGAATCAGTTTCACGCATTGCGTAGACAATTGAAACGTGATTTTAGAAAACCATTAATTGTATTTAGTCCAAAATTACTTCTACGTTATCCAAAAGCTGTTTCTACTTTAGAAGATTTAGAAGAGGGTTCATTTAATGAAGTAATTGACGATCCAAATAACTTACATAAGACTGCTACAAATGTGGTTTTATGTACAGGTAAAGCTTACTATGATTTCATTGCTGAAGCGGAAAGAAGAGAAGTTAAGAACATGGCATTTGTTCGTGTAGAGCAACTATACCCGCTTCCAAAGGATCAGATTAATGAAGTCTTAGGTAAATACAAAAAAGTAAAAAACATAATTTGGGGTCAGGAAGAGCCTGAAAATATGGGCGCTTGGACGTATATGGCGATGAATTTGAGACATATTGATTTAAAATGTGTTTCTCGAGCAGCTTCTGCAGCACCAGCCGCTGGAGCTAAAGAAATTCATTTGCGTAGATTGAACAAACTTTACAATAACTTATTTGAATACGCAGCAGTAGCTGTTAAATAAACATTAAACAATAAAAATTATGTCAGTTATAGAAATGAAGGTGCCAAGTCCTGGAGAATCGATTTCAGAAGTTGAGATCGCGGAATGGTTGGTGTCTGATGGTGACTACGTAGAAAAAGACCAAACAATTGCTGAGGTGGATTCTGATAAAGCTACATTAGAGTTGCCAGCTGAAGCTGCTGGAACAATCACATTGAAGGCAGAAGAAGGTGACACTGTTGAGGTTGGACAAGTGGTTTGCTTGATTGATACTTCGGCTGAAGCTCCTAAAAAAGAGAAAAAAGAAGCTTCTAAGAAGGAAGAAAAAAAGGAGGAGAAATCAGAATCTAAAGAAGAGAAAAAAGAATCTTCAACATCAGAAGAAAAAAAGGAAACAACTTCAAAACCAGACCCAGGACCTTCAGAAAAAACATATGCTTCAGGAGTGGCTTCACCGGCTGCCTCTAAAATAATGAAAGAAAATAATGTTTCTTCAAATCAAGTGAATGGAACTGGAAAAGATGGTAGAGTAACAAAGCAAGATGTTGTTAGTGCAATGGCTGCAGGCTTTGATACATCCGCAACTGCTGGGTGGGGAGGTACTAGAGATAAAGAGCCGAAGAAAATGTCTATGTTGCGCCGTAAAGTAGCAGAAAGATTAGTTTCTGTGAAAAACGAGATGGCAATGCTCACAACTTTCAACGAAGTGGACATGAAACCTATCATGGATCTTCGAACGAAATACAAAAAAGCATTTGCAGATCATCATGAAACGAATCTTGGATTCATGTCATTCTTTACAAAAGCAGTTACAGAAGCATTAAATCATTTCCCAGCAGTGAATGCTCAAATTGAAGGAAAGGATATGATCATGCACAATTACGCAGATATCGGAATCGCGGTTTCTTCTCCAAAAGGACTAATGGTACCCGTTGTTCGCAATGCAGAACAAATGACATTAGCAGAAATCGAGAGAGAAATCAAACGATTAGCAATCAAAGCAAGAGATGGAAAAATTACTCCGGACGAAATGGCGGGCGGAACCTTCACTATCACTAACGGTGGTGTTTTCGGTTCAATGATGTCAACGCCAATCATCAACCCACCGCAATCTGCGATTTTAGGTATGCACAATATTGTTGAGCGTCCCGTTGCAATTGATGGAAAAGTTGAAATTCGCCCTATGATGTATTTAGCACTTTCTTACGATCACAGAATAATTGACGGAAAAGAATCCGTTAGTTTCTTAGTGAAAGTAAAAGAAATGCTTGAAAACCCTGAAAGAATGATTTTTGGAGGGAAAGATCCTTATGAAGTATTGCTAGGGTTGCAGTAGGATAAATTTATAAACTGAAATTTATATAAGGAGCGTCTTGAGATGCTCCTTTTTTTGTATCATTTTAAAATCAACCCAAAATGATATCAGTCTGATAAAAAGTAAATTTTTCAACCTATTTTCCTATATTAGTTGGCTAATTGTGAAACTATTACTTATGAGGAGGAATTCTAACTATTGGTTTAGTTTATTCTTTTTATTTCTTTCATTGCCAATTTTAAAAAATTACTTCTAGAAATCTATGATAAAAATATGAATAAGCAAAAAGAACTCATCAATAAAGAGTTTGAGGATTGGAAAGGTGATACCGATCAAGTTGACGATGTTTGTATAATGGGGGTTCACATTACCAACAAAGACGCAGAAAAAAATAACGAAGTATAAGTATGAGATTACTAATATCCATATTGCTGCTCTTTCCGCTATTTACTGCGGCTCAATCGACCCTCCCTGAACAAAAATCTGATTCGCTTTGGCAGGTATGGCAAGATGACTCCAAGCCTGATACGAGTCGTTTAAAGGCAATTCAAAAGTTTACTTGGAATGGGTATCTCTTCACTCAACCCGACAGCGCATTTTATTTTGCCAATTTACAATACAATTTTGCCAAGGCAAAAAAGCTAGATAAACAAATGGCGATTGCCCTAAATACAAAAGGTATTTCTTATGTCCTTAGAGGTAAATACTCCCAAGCTATTCAACACTTTACTGAAAGTCTTGAAATTCAAAAGAAAATTGGAGATCGTAAAGGAGTCGCAGATGTTTTAAACAACATTGGAAACATCTATAATGAACAAGGAGATTATGTCAAAGCTATCGATTACTATATAAAAAGCTTACAAGTAAAGGAAGAAATTGGGGATAAAAAGGGTATTGCGACCTCTCATAATAATATTGGTAACATTTATAATGTCCAAGGTGATGACGACAAAGCGCTTGAAGAATATACCCAAAGTTTAAAGATTAGAGAAGAGATTGGGGATAAAAAAGGAATTTCTGCTGCATCAAATAATGTTGGAATCATATATGCACGTAAGGGTGACTATGATAAAGCTATTGAACATTATACAAGGAGTATAAAGATTGGGGAGGAAATTGGAGATAAAAAAGGGGTTTCAAGTTCGTTAAATAACCTTGCTCTCATTTATGTAAAACAAGGTGATTATAAAAAAGCCATAGAATACAATACCGAAAGCTTAAAAATAAAAGAGGAGATTGGAGATAAAAAAGGCATTGCTACGTCATTAAATAATCTAGGTAACATATATCAAGACCTCGGTAATTATAAATTGGCTATTGACTATAGTACGAACGCACTCCAACTGGCAAAAGAAGTTGGATCTATTATTGAAACCCGTAATGCAGCGGAATCACTATGGAAAGCAAATAAAAAATTAGGTGATTTTCAAGAAAGTCTTAAGATGCACGAGCTTTACATCAAAATGCGCGATAGTGTCCAATCAAAAGAAAGCGAAAAGGAAATTATTCGACAGGAATATAAGTACAAATATGAAAAACAGGCTACAGCCGACAGCGTAGCTTTTGCTAAACAGCAAGAAATTAAAGAAGTAGAAATAGCCAAACAGCAAGCTGAAATTAAAGTACGTCAAAACCAACAGTACGCCTTATTCGGTGGGCTGTTTCTATTGGTTATTTTTGCTGCGTTCATGTACAATCGTTTTAGAGTTACTCGTAAACAAAAAAGTATTATTGAAACACAAAAAGAAATAGTTGAAGAGTCACACAGAGAGATCAAAGACTCCATTACTTATGCCAAAAGATTACAAGATGCTATACTTCCTTCAAAGACGTATATTAATGAAAATTTAGAAAATAGCTTTGTCTTTTTTAAACCTAAAGATGTAGTAAGCGGCGATTTCTATTTTATGGATGTGATAGAAGAAAAGAATAAAAAACTAGTGTACTATGTCGCTGCAGACTGTACTGGTCATGGTGTTCCTGGTGCAATGGTAAGTATTGTTGGAGCAAATGGTTTAAAACGTTGTATACAAGAGTTTGGACTTCGCGATCCTGGTCGAATATTAGATAGGCTTGCAGAACTCGTAACAGAGAACTTTGCCCAAAGTGAAGAACGCATACGAGACGGAATGGATTTGGCGCTTTGTTGTTTAGAAATAGAAAAAGGTAAAACCACTAAAATACATTATGCAGGTGCCAATAATCAGCTTTGGGTGATTAATCCGAATCGCAAAGACATCCCAGTAAATGGAGTTTCATTTAAACAAGGTGGTGGTTTTGAAATTAAAGCGAATAAACAGGCTATTGGATATACTGAAACCATCACGCCATTTGATACACATACTTTTGTTCCGGTTCAAGGTGATACATTATACGCCTTTTCGGATGGTTTTGTAGATCAATTCGGTGGAGTGAAAGGTAAGAAATATAAAAGCCCTAATTTTAAAAAGTTACTCTTAAGTATCTACGATAAAGACATGGATACTCAAAAACAGATGATCAATAAAGAGTTTGAATCTTGGAAAGCTGAATTGGAACAGGTGGATGATGTTTGCGTGATTGGTGTGAGAATTTAAAATAAACAATAGTACAGGATAAAATACCAATCAAAATATTAAAGTGTTTAATCCACTGCTTCAATGGTTACTGAAATTTAATTTTGGTGATTTCATTTACTTATCTTTGTGTTACACATAATAAATATAAGATGATGCGAATTGGGTATAATTTTTTTTTCTTAGTCGGCATGACTTCTATTTTGATTTCCTCTTGTAATAATGATGAAGAGGTTCAAAGCGACCAGTACTATACCGATTCAACTGATGAGCAAGAAACAAACAGACTTGAATTATTGGCCGATAGCGTTGAGAAAAATCCAGATAATGTTGAACTTTGGATAGAGTTAGGAGAGCTATGCAAAGAAGACTTGAATTTTAAATGTGCCTTAGATGCTGGAGCGAGAGCCTATATATTGGACTCAACAAATATTGACGCTAGAAAGTTATATGCCTGGTCTTTAATCAACAAACCTAATCCTCCCTTGGCAGATATTGAGCGCTCTAAAAAACATTATAAATATGTGCTTTCTGTAAATAAAAATGACCCTGCAATATTGGTAGAATTAGCAAATACATATTCCTTAACTGGTGATTTCAAAACAGCAATCAAATATATTAATGATGCCCTTAGAATTGACGAAGAATATCGTGATGCTTATGTTTTGAAAGGATCTATTTATAAAATGACAGAAAAAATGGATCTTGCTCTTTCGAGTTATCAAACAGCAGTTCAATTAGACCCAGATTATTTTATTGGTCATTTACAAATTGGCTGGTTACTTACTGAAATGGAGAACCATAAGCTTGCATTAGAATATTACGAAAATGCCGCAGAATTAAAGCCTGACAATCTCAATGCTGCATACGGTATTGCTAAAAGCCTTCAAGACTTAGAAAAGTTCGATGAGGCTTTAAAGGGATATAGAAAACTATTGGACATTGATTCTTCTGCATACGTTGCATACTTCAATCAAGGATTTATCAAACACTATCATCAAGAACAGTTAGATAGCGCAATATATTTTTATAATGAATTACTTGAGATTAAACCTGATTATATTGACGGTTGGATTCAACTTGGTGAGGCTTATTATGCTGAAGATAGAAAAACAGATGCTGCAAGGGCATTTTCTGAAGCGCTCAGAATAAATAAGAACTATCAGCCTGCAATTGATGCATCACAGAAGTTAAGATAAATGAATAAATTAAAGTTCATTCAAGCAATTGGAGAAGCAGTTATACCACTTCTTGGTTTCTTTTATTTTGAATGGAACTTGTATTTCATAATTCTTTTTTACTTTATTGATTTAGTAACTACTGAAGTTTTTCTGCATTTAAAAGTAAATCAAATCCTGAAGTTTCAGTCCGTAAGAAGCTATCCTAAGAAATGGAAAGTCAATACCTTGGTTAATTCATTTCTTGTGTTAATCATATTAATAAGTACACATATTGTAATTGTTTTTCTATACCCAGAGATTTCTTTTAAACAGGAGTTTGTAGACTTTGTAATGTATGAAGAAGCTGGCATTCCAATACCTCAAGGGTTTATTTTGTTGCCGATTGTCGTTTTTGGAAATTATCAGCAATATAAAACGATGTTCTTAAGGCCGAAGCTGTATCAAAGACAAAGTTGGAGTTTCTTACTTTATTCAAGAAGAAGAGCATTGATGATTACGCTAACAGGAACAATTATCTGTGTTATTACTAGCTCATTAGTTAATCTGCCGATTGTGGTTTATTTGTTGGGGATTGTTATAGTCAAGTTTGGCATTGATTATAAGTTTAGTCCTTAACTGTAGGGTGCTGAAGACGGGGAGAAATGCGACGTCTCTGAAGGGCATGAGAGAGTTAAGCACTGCGCCGTGACGCAGTGCTGGAAAGCTTTAACTCCAAGATTCTTCAACATTATAAAGTCGGGGAGGATTTATTTCTCTTTCAATAAACTTAATTCCATAATCTTCTAGTTCATCTAAAATAGGATCGTAGACTTCTTTACTGGTTGGGATATGTACTCCTTTTAGCTGGATTGTACCGTTAAGAACAAGTTTCACACAGATACCTAAAGGCAGACCAACTGTATTACTCATAGAAGTAAAAGTTTGATCCTCACCAATATTTACCATTTCCGATGTTATTTCATGGAATTGATTACCCATTTTGTATACAAATTTATGATACATGGCGATCATATCCTTATCATCAGGCTTTAATGCCCATTTTTCTTCTAGAATTTTTTGTAGCATTTGGGCAGGTGTAGCGTTTTTCAGACCTATTTTTTCCTTACCGTCAAAAATTCCTAACCACACTAGTTTATCCCAAAGGGTGTCATCTAAGTCAATTTTTAAATAATGACGTAATTTCAATTCAACTGAGTCATTTTCGTTATACGGTAAAAATGAATTAATGAAATCACGATTTGTCATGTGTTCACTACCTTCTAATGTATATGTATCATCTGTAGCACCTAGTTGAACAAATACATCCCATGCGCGAGAAAAACCTTTACGCCTCAAGGTTCCTCGGTATATTGTTGGAATATCATCCAATCCATAAAGGGCTCTATACATCAAAGAATTTCTATTAGCATATCCTTCAAACAAGCCGTAGCCTTCAATATTTATAATTTCTGTTCTTCTAAACAATTTAGTGTAAGGAATATATTTGTACATCCCTTCTTGTATAAACTGTGCTGCACCACCTTGTCCGGCCAATACAACGTTTCTGGGATTCCACGTAAACTTGTAGTTCCATGGATTATCATCACTTTCTGGAGCGACTAATCCGCCTGTAAATGATTCGAAGATATGCATTTTCCCTCCTTCTTCACGAACCTTGTCTATAACGCGCATTGCGCTCATGTGGTCTATCCCAGGATCAACACCAATTTCATTCATGATTACAATTCCTGCGTCCTCTGCTTTTTGATGCAACTCCTTCATTTGAGGAGATACGTAAGAGGGAGTTATTAAGTTTTTTTTCAATTCAATACAGTCTTCTGCTACATCAACATGATAACGAGCTGGAAGCATACTTATGACTAAATCAGCCCATTCCATTTCTGGTCTGCGTTCCTCTGATTTTAATGCATTAAATACAAGTGCTTCAGCATGTGAAGATCCATTGATTTTTTTCTCAATAACTTCTTTGTTTTGATCTACAATTCTTAAATGCCATTTATTCTCTTCAGCATTTTGTAAAAGGTAACGGATCAAAGACGATGATGAAAGACCTGCCCCTAGAATTAAAATATTTTTCATTGCGGTTTATTTGTTTGATTTATCATATGTGAAATACTAACAAGTTCACTCGAATCATTGGAAATTTATTTTTCACAAAATAATCAAAAATTGTGAAACAATGCAAGTAGAATAGACCCTTTCTTTCAAGAATTTTTAAGCAAAAGCATATATCTGAATAAAATATATTCTTTAACTTTGATTTCTAATTTCTAATAGATAAATCAATCTAGTTTAAATCATTTTTAATGCGTCTTTTAATTTTTACTTTAATCGTTTGTAGTCAGTCCTTAGGTCAAGTTCATAATAGTATTTCTTCATTACTTGTTTCAAAAGGTAACCCGCCTGAGTTTTTAACCGAATACAGTTCACGTTTCTATATTCCTCAAAGCGAGCTTTGGATAAAAGGAATTAAAAACGACAAAAAAATGTTTTACCTGGATCAGGTTTATGCTTCAAAAATGGTTGTTTTTGGAGATCCCGTATCACAATATTGTACAGAGTTAATAAAGGAAATTACACCCCATCAATATTCCGTTTTCCTAGTAAGAAGTGACGTCGTTGCTACATTTTCAGATTCCTCAAGCATATTCATTACATCTGGTCTAATTAGTCGGTTAAGTAATGAAGCCCAATTGGTGTTTTTTCTTTCGAGGGAAATTGAAGTTATCAAGGGGGGTTATGTTCCATTTTTTGAAAAAACAGAAAGTAAGACTTCTTTAAATAATGCTATAACTGAATTATCTACTTATTCAGAAGAAGTAGATATTAAATTAGATAAAAAATCATTTGAGACTATAAAAAGTAAAGGGCTACATAGTAACAAAGAATTAATTAGTGCATTTGATGTATTAAAGTTTCAAAACAGACCTTTTTACGAATATAATTTCGATATAAAATACTTTAACAGCCAGTACTCATATATACCAGAATCAAAGTTTTTTTTAATACATAAACCCAATCCTGAATATTATAATTATAAAAAGGAATTTCCACAACTTGCGAAGAGGATAAGCAACTTCGAGAGCTCAAATGAACCTTCTACAAGTTTTACCCTTCTCAATAGCAAGAAGAATTTTGAGCACATAGTAAATATTAGCCGCCACGAATCTGTGGTTATTAATATTCTGAAAGCTCGCTTTGTAGAAGCAATCTATGAAATTTACATGCTTGAAAAACTTGGTCATAACTCGCCTTTTTTAGGAAAATTAAAAGCTTCTGCGTGGTGGGGTTTTGTCAACCAATACACAGGAAATATTGAATTGAAAAACTATACTCCTTATGAAGTGTCAGACAGCAAAGGAGCCGTATTTATGCGTTTTCTTCGTATGCAGACAACAACAGCAAAAATCACTCTTGGATTGCGAACATTAAAAGATCTTCAAACTCAATATCCGGAGGATAGAGCTATTTCAAGGATGTTTGATGATTTAATTTTAATATCTGCAGAATCTGTCGAATTTGAACTGGAATCATTTTACAAGACAGATCTAGTTTCATCAATTGAACAGTTTCGTTTAAAGGACTCTATTAAGTTAGATAATGATAATCTATTAGATGTAGACACACAGATAATTAATGCGAAAGGTGTAGACTCAGTAAATTATCATTTTTTCATGATTTCCGATTTAATGAAAAGCAGTTCTTTCATTGAGAAATATAATTCATTCAAGACCGCTGAAAAAAGTAATGCAAAAACATCTCCTACCTCAGTTTCAATAACTGAATTTGGTCTTGTCAATTATAAGAGTAATAAAATCAAACATGTCAATGATTATAATGAAATTGTTGAGGGAGCTTATAAAGTTGCAAACAGCAAAACAGAGATTCAGGTATCACAATATAAGGCGGCAGAACAGTACAATCTAAATTATTTAATAAACTCCGTTTACATTCAAAATTATCATTACAGTAATTACAAGAAAGTTATGCACTCTCCTTTTTCCGAAGAGATTTCCAATTTATTAAATACCTGTGATACTGAAGTGGTGGGGGTTTGTATTTTCGAACAATCTTATGAGCCAAAATATAGGCCTTTTCATTTGCTTGGATTATTAGGGATAACCCTACCCTATATCATACCAGAATTTTTCTTTTCTGGAAACAAAACTATTTACTCTTCTCTATATTTTAATGTTGTTAATGGAACAACTGAAGGTCTTATCTACAATCAATTTAATGATCCTTTCAATAAGCGTATCATCCAAGACTTATTCCTTAAATCATTATTAAACACTTTTCCAAAACATGACTAAATCACTATTAATTTACTTTGTAATCTTATCCTCAACCTCCTCTGCATTGGCTCAAAAAGGTTATATGGATCATAAAAATTATTTTGATTTCAGCGCCTTCGGTAATGTACCGCTAGCGTCAGGCTCGTTCAATCAAACCGAATTTAAACCGAGTGGTGATAAAATGATAAAATCTAGAGATTGGCTTGATTATGGTGCTTCTTTCAGTTATTACAGAGCAATGTCTAAATCGTTTAGTATGGGACTTATGTCTTCCTTTAAACACTATGAATTATCTTTGCCTTCAAACTATACGTCTATCTATTCTTCACAGCACAACAGTTCTGTAGACACGACTTTAATACGATTTGAGTCATTAAGATATAGAAACTACTACTTCGGCCCAACTTTTGAGTTTGCAAGCAAAAATGGCTCTTCTGGAATAGGCTTTACTTATGATTTATCTGTTGGTGCATCTATCTCTGTATTTAGAGATGGGGCTTACGGTTACTCTTTGAATGAATTTTCATTATCCGACAATGATGAAAATTGGACCAATTTGGATTACTATGAAACAGGGTTTGACTGGAAGAGTATTTACGGAGTATTTCTCCAAACAGGATTTAAAATAAGATATCCTTTTTCAGATTTCATGTCTTTTTATACGGGTTTTAGGTACACATTATTAGTTAATTATAAACCAAAATCATTCATAGATAATGCCGATAAAAATATATTTAATGCGGAGGATGTATATTTTCAAATTCAAAGAGAAAATTTCTTTACGACTACATTAGATTTTGGTCTTACATTTTACTTATAAGAAAAACCAAGTTGAAGATTAAAGTTATAAATTGAAATAATTCTCTTTTAAGGTACTTAAAACAGATTTAATATTATTTAATTCGCTCACCACTGTACTCAACTTTTCACTCATAGAAGTATTTTGGATAGCATTCTCGAATGAAATAGTTATTTGACTTAAGGATGCATCTATCCTGTCTAAAGAATTCAAAATGTTCTGTGCCGACTCATTATCAACCTCTGAAATAAAATCTATCATAAAATACCCGTCAGTTTCAGATTCAATAAATAATTCTGATCCATCCAACGCATACTTAAGTCCTTGCACCTTGGATTTAATATTTGCCAATGTATTGTCAGAAAAATTGCTCAATTCTTCAAAAGGGTCTTGACTATTTAAAGGTTTTAAAATTGTCTTATCAATTAAATCTTCTTGAATAAAACGATTATATCCTTCAAGGATATATGTAAAAGATTCATCCGCATCTGACTTTAGAAAATTCTTTTTGTAAGAAGAGCTAACATTTAAGTCATTAACTATTAGTTTGAGATAGCTTGAAGCATCAAGCAAGTAATTCATTCTTCTTTGATTTTCAGAGTTTGTCTGCAGATAATCTGAATTGTCTCGAATGCCGGTTGAACTAAGAGATAAATCCTCCCCCCATAATAAAAACTCGAGAACATGAAACCCTAATGAAGCATTTTTTTCATCTCCTAATTGGTGCCACGAAATCATTCCAACTTGATTGATATTTGGATAATTAACTGGATCCTTTATTATACCTCCGTTTGGTTGATTGACAGTGTAGTCAACGTATCCATAATTTATTCCCGATAAATCAAAGTAGCTTTGGTTTTCATCGAAACCAATATTAAACTCACTATCAATGTAACGATATGGAGTTAGTAGGAGAAATTGATTATACCAGATTTTCCATGTGCTTTGGCAATCTTCAAGAGCGTATTGAGCTGGAAGATTACTAAAAAAACTAACTTTATTCATATAGGCACCACCTGAAGAGTTAATTATTGCAAGTAATTCTCTTTGAGTTTCAATAAATGAATACTTTAATTTTGATTTTTGGTAGGTGAGATTAGACTCAATATTCTTCTCACACCCCAGAAGGAGTAAAAAAAACAAAACAGATAATAGGTTTTTAGGTAGCTTCATTTTTAACATCTTTAATGACTAACAAAATTAATAGTATATCGTACGAATTCAAATAAAAGCCACCAAAAATAAAAAAAGTATAACGCAAATTCAAAACGCTATTTCAAAAAAAAAAGAGGCTGTCCATTAAGAACAGCCTCTCCAAGCCTAAGCTTATATTTTCGACTCACTATTGAATCACAACTTTGAAAGTCTTTTGACCTTCTTCATTGTAAACTCTAAGTGTGTACATTCCTTTCACTAATTGACTAACATCAATTGAACCTTCTGTTGCATTAGCAAGTGCTTTTGCATCAGTAAGAACAACTCTACCATTCATATCAAGGATCTCTACTCTTAAAGATTCTGAATTTGAAGGGTTCGCAATGTTAATCACGTCTGTTGCAGGGTTAGGGAATACTGTTAACTCATTGAGTTTTTCTTCTCCTAACGATAGATAATCACAATCTGGAGCTACAATCACTTCAACTAAAGCAGTATCTGCAGGACAAACACCATTAGAAGTAATGTAGTCAAAATTGAAACTACCAGGTATTGATGATGCCACTGGCTGAGAACCTGCAATTGGGTTGTCAGATGGATCATACCAAGTACCTCCTAAGTCAACGTTTCCATTTAAACCATCAAACAAGTTTACAGGTTCATTTTGACAAACGTTAAGAGAACCATTTTGACCTGCCGATGATGGTGGGAAAACATTAATAGTAGCAAAAGCCGTATCTTCCTCACAAGCACCTGGCACAATATAGTATGCCTGATAAGAATCAGTTGGTAATAATAATACATACAACATTGTATCATCAACTACTAAACCTTGGTCAAGTGGGAATTCCCATCGACCTCCAAGCGTTTGGTTAATCGTGATAACATCATTTAAATTAACTAATGTATCAAGACGACAAACATCTTCTGATCCATCTGTACCTGCATCTCCTATACAAGGAAGTATTGAGAACTCATCTATTGCAAGATCTGAATTAAAGTCAGCTCCTTTTGTATTAAGGAATGCAATAGAAACAATGTCATTCGCATAGGCAGAAAGTGATAATGAAGTGTCTAACCATGCATCTGCATTAGCTGTTTGTTGTTCACCATAAATGTTCCCAATTGTATTCCAAGTGGACCCATTGTCATTTGATGCATAAACAGTGAGAGAATCAATGTCTTCTCCATACATGTGATATGAGAAAGTTAAATATGGATCGGTTACTGTTGATAAATCTACTCGTTCAGAGTAAACATAGGCACTATCACCTGTAGATCCATTAGATCCTTCTGTGAATAAGTAGTTTCCACTTCCAGAAACATCTGAACTTGGTCCAGTAGAACCTGAACCTGTTGTACCTGTTCTTACTCCCCAGAAAAAGTCTCCTGTACCTGGGTTTCTATCCCAACATCTGCTCAATGTATCTCCTGTGTTTCCAAATCCAGTACCTGAAACCCAAGTAGATGGATTATCAAAATTCTCAATCATTGGAGCTAAAGTTACACTACAGTCAGTAATGAAAGAAGTTGATCCCCATTCATTGGTAGTACCTGATCCACAATCTGCAGACACATAAACATCGTATTCAGTATTAGACATCAAGCCTGTAATGATTGCAAAAGTATCAGATACTGATGTTGAACCAATTTCAGCACCTGTTCCTGGCGTAAATCCAGGAGCACCCCATTCAACAATCCACTGTGTTTCAGAAGCACCAGGATTCCATCCTACTTCACCTCCTTGATCAGTAGTATAGTTCACCATTACATCTTGAGGTCCAGGAACATCAGTTACAGTAAAGTTGTAAGACACACTCTGGTCACCGTTATCATCCTCGACAATAACTGAATACTGTCCCGGTAAAAGATCCGTTGGGATTGATCCGAAAGCACCTCCATCAACTGAATAAGAGAAAGGAGTAGCACCACAAAGTGTATCTGTTACCACAAATGAACCAGTAGCTGATCCATTACAAGTAGTTTCCAAACCTTCAATTATAACATTTAAAGGAGAAACCACCACTTGAACTAAAGTACCAGTATCACTATAACACCCATTCAAGTATGAGTAAGCATAGAAGTCATATGTCCCATTAACTGCAGAAGGCATTACACCTGTACCAACAGTTTCAAATGGATTTCCTGTTCCTTGTGAGTTAGTAGCAGTTGACGTATCAAACCACTCAACAACTGTTGAGGCAGCAGCTACATAATGAATTGTACCATTAAATGCGCGACCTGCTATACCTCCTGAAAAAGAAGAACAATGTCCAGCACCAACAGTTAGTGTTAAGTCTGGTGAAGAATATAATGTTCCAACAGGCTCATTTGTGTACTGTGCGTCGTACTCAACATAAACTCCATATGTAGTTCCGTTTGGAATAACAAAGTCATCAATGTCAACCATTGTTGGCGCACCTGCCGTCCCATTAATTGGATAAGATCCAATAAGCGTCCAGTCACCTGGCGCATTCTCACTACCAGCGTAACCACCAGTTGTTTTAATATAAACAGTAACATTTTGACTACTCGTAGCATTTGGATATACTGTAATATCTGTAACAGTAACTTCGTTCGTATTTGTAGTCAAATCGAACATGTTTCCACTACCACAACCGTTTCCACCAGCTGAAGTCGTTGGTAAAGAATCTGCTGTTGCTGGTCCTAAAACCTCAACTTCGACAGATGCATCACCTGTACATGCTGGAAATTCTTCCTGAATATATTGAGGCGAACCAGGGATAACCGTACCCATAGTGTCAACTTCCACCGTGTAAGTTGGACTTTGATCACCGTTATCATCTTGTACAATAACGTTATACGTTCCTGCCGATAAACCTGTTAAGTCATTAGAAAATGAGCTTCCGCCATCAATAGAAAACTGAAAAGGAGCAACTCCACAATTAACGTTATCAATAACAATTTCTCCATCTTGATAATCAGTACAAGACTCATCAATTGCTAATAAATCAACATCTACAGAAGAGACAATAACAGTTACAAGTACACGATTACTTACACAGCCATTTGATTGCTCTACATAAAACTCATAAGTTCCAGTTGTAGCAGAGGGCATTACCGAGGTACCAACAGCCTCTAAAGTATTACCTGAGCCAAGTAGATTACCACCTGAAGCAGCATCATACCAGTTAAAGTCATAAGATGCTAACGGCGCCATATATGGTGTAATCTCAGAACCACCAGATGAAGTAGCAACTACATTAGAGTTTTCATCTAAAATTTCATAAGAACACTCTCCATCGAAAGAGCCAGATGTCCAAACTGAAGTAATTGTTGACCCTTCTAAAACAGCAAAAGTTTCTGAATTAGTAGTCGCAGCCACATCAAATACAATAGCAGAAGTTCCATCTACAAAAATTTCAACACTTGCTCCATTCCAACCATCACCAAAAGAATCATCCCCTGATATAGTATATGTATAAGAGCTACTTGGAGTAGCTGTTGCTTCTAAAAGAATACTAGCATCACCAGAACAAGCTGAAATATTATCATTAATAACAGTTGGCTCTAATGGTACTGAGTTCGACATTGAAACTGTAACTGAAGAAGTGTTAGACCAACATTGTGTAGCCGGATCATAAGCTGCTACATAATATGTTCCTGAAGTTGTTGCAGGGTAAGGGGCAGTTGCTGGATCTGCTTGAGAAGTACCAGACATATTCGTACCTTGCCAGTAATATTCAATTCCAATTGGAGCAGCAGCAACAGTTAAATTCGTTCCACCCGTCAATTCACAAGATGGATCTTCGTCCGGAACTGGTGCAGGAGGATCACTTGGAAGTACAAAGTTAGAAACTGTAATAGAAGAAGCTTCTGACCATGCATCAAGTGCTGGATCGTAAGCTCTAGCATAATAAGTTCCATTTGTAAAAACTGTATATGGAGCCGTTCCATCATCTGCAGTTGAAGTTCCAAACTCATCAGTACCTTGCCAATACCATTCAATTCCTGCAGGAGGTGTTCCTGCTAACGTCAAATCTGAACCTGTAGCACAAGATGGTGCTGCTGGGTCTTGATCAGGAGTTGGAGGAGTTGCTGGTTGTGCAATCACATTTACAGTGAAGTCAACAACTGAACCAAAAGCAAAGTTTGCACAAGGATCTAAAGGGTTTGTCCCCCCTTCTTCCTGAACAAATCGAACTCTCGTATTTCCAACTGTTGCAGTTTGTGGAATCGTGAATGTAAATGTCACAGGAGCATCCCATGGTGCTGTGCCTGGTGTTCCAGACGATTGTCCAATCGATTCAACTGCATCAAATACTTGATCTTGATTGTAATCGATCCAAACCTCACCTGCTCCATCATAATCAAATCCGCAAGTTCCGAAAGTAACATCCACTGTATACTCTTGGCCAATGACCAAATCAACAGTAGTTGCCGTTTGATCTTCTACACCGAGAACCCCAGGGCATCCAGTATAACTTATCGAGGTCGCATTCACCCCATTTAACGTAATACCTTCAATATTAGAATCTGCAGTGCTGGATGGCCCTCCCTCACAATACTGTGCGTTGACCACAAAACCACTACTCATCATCACAATTGAAAGAAATGATAGTAATTTTTTCTTCATAAACCTAGTTTTAATTTATTGTTAACACACAAAAGTAAGTCATATGCACTGAACATAAAAATAAATAAGGTGTTTATTTTATTCAAAAATAACTTTCGGTGATAAAAAGACAATCTATATTTAATGATTCTTCTATTCTTTACCAGAATAAAAAAACCTTAACTCATTGATGTTAAACTACTCTTTTTTTACTAACTTTACTTTTATATTTAATTACGCTATATTCTACTATTATGAAAACATTTTTTATTTTATCTCTGATTCTATTTACGTTTGGCGCATATGCCCAGCAAAATATCACTTCGGTAAGTAACGGTCTAGCAACAGACCCATTTGTATGGGACTGCACTTGTATTCCGCTTACTGGTGACAATATCACGATAAATCACGATATTCAAATGAACACCGATTGGTTGGTAAATGGCAGTGGGTCTATAACAGTTTCGAATTCGGGAAGTTTAGTTGAAGATTCCGAACATAGAGGAATTCTTTTCGATGGTGGCGTTGTTTTTACAAATCATGGAACAACTGTAATGACCAATTTTGCTTTTGCTAATGGGGCTGAAGCACATAATCATGGTGCTTTGAGTTTGGATTCGGGGCTGTATGTTGATCAAAACTCAACCTTTATGAACCATGGTTTAGTGGAAGATATCGATAGCACTTATACTCAAGGAATGTTTATGAATGAAGGTACTTATGGCCCAGGTGACTTTTTAAATGAAGGAATGATGACAAATACTGGTTATATCACCGCTGATTCTCTTTTAAATACTGGAACACTAAATACTAGCGCAGGAAATTTGACGATTTTAGATTTCGGAAACACAGGAACTCTTAATGTGACGGGTAGCTCTTACATTATAGTGACAGACGATTTTTGGAACTCGGGTCATCTTTATCTTGCTGCTGGAAGAGATATTAGAGTGGCGAACGACATGTCTAATGCACATCAGTCTGGAACTGCTTCAATAGATAATGATGGTTTAATTGAAATAGCAAATGATTTTACTAACACAGACACGCTCAGAGGATCAGGCGTATTTTGTATTGCAAATAACAGCTTAAATACTGGAGATGTAAAAGAAACACTTGATATTTGTGATAACACAAGTGTGAGTCATTTTGATGCGAATACAGGTAATATTGAGCCAACTGTTACAAATTGTACCTCTGGTTGTTCCGTAGGAGTGGATGAAAACATTATAGCTAACAATGAAATATCTATATATCCTAATCCAGCATCAACTGTTCTAAACATTGAATCAAATGATGATTATCAAATGATGGTGGTTGATGTGATGGGCAACATCGTTTTAAATCAAAAAGTGGTAGAAAAGATTGATGTTAGTCATTTGAAGACGGGGGTATACTTTATAAGGTTTACTGGAAAAGCCGACACAAAAACGATGAAATTTATTAAAAAGTAAGAACTCATAGAGTTGTTCTCCTTACTTTTCTAATAACATTGAGCTGATAAATCTTTACTTGCTTAATAGCTTGAAGTCAATTCTACGATTCACTTCTTTGCCGTACTGATACTTATTAGACATAATCGGAAATTCTGAACCGTATCCTTTAAAAGATATTTGATTCTTAGAAACACCTTTTGTAATCAAATAATTATAAATCGCTTCAGATCTCTGCTCGGAAAGTAAGAGGTTCAACTCTTCTAAGCCTGATTTATCCGTATGGCCTTGTATCTCCCCTTTTACCCTGGGATTTTCTTTTAAGAATTTTACCAGTTTGTCTAAATCCGACTGTGCCTCCTCTGGGACATCCACCATGTTTGGTTCATAATCTACAGAAGATATTGTCAAACTTGAACCCGTCTCGACACTTTCTATATCATCAAACAACACCTCCAAAGTTTGTTGTTTATTCAAGTTATCCCCGTCCTCAGTAATTGGTTCACCGCCCGACTCTTCTATTAGCTTAGAATAATCCTCTTTCGCTTTATCAATAATCTTTACCTCTATCCTACGGTTTCCTTCTCGAGTAGAACTATACCTATTACTATATAAAGGTCTTTTTGGCCCATAACCTTTGTATGTTATTCTATCTTGGTCTATCCCCTTACTTAGTAAAAAATCATATACGAATTTTGCTCTCTTTTTGGATAGTTCAATATTTTTTGATGTAGAACCTACGTTATCCGTATAACCACCAAGCTCTACTTTTAATTCTGGTTGATCATTTAACGCTTTCAACAAATTGATTAAATCAACGTTTTCTTCAGGTCTTGAGAATGATGTTTGTCCAGAACCAAAGCTTACATTATGCAATACAATTGAAAAACCTACTGGCAAGCTCTCTGGAACATATACCAAATGTTCAACATCAACATACAATTCCGCTGAATCAATGTCTTTAGGCATCGGTGGACAAATGGCATTACCCAATGAGTCTGTAATCATCAGGTCTTCATAAGGTTCAAAATCTTTGATCATTTCACGAATCTTCTGATATCTTGGGGAATTATTCGCACCATCTGTACCAAGGTCCCAATAGTTGATCGCTTCCCATTTGTCATAACCACAAAACTGACGTAATGTTAGAGCTGCAAAAAGTCCTGACGCATGCCACCCATTCCAACAATGCATATAAACAGGACCAACTGTGTCATTAGTAGCAGCATTATAAACTAATTTTAATGCTTCATAAATATGTTCTTTATCGAAATAATCGAGCTGATAATAATCTAAATCATTCCAACCTCCGTGTATACACCCACAAGTATCGTTTAAAGGTGCTGTATCAAAGTTTTCTCGATATAGATAAATTGAAGCTGAAAATCCTTCTTGACATAAGTTTCGGATGCCATCATCAGGCAGTGGGTTGTGATTATTCCGTTTATTCTCTTTGTGAAAGTAATTATTTCCCCCTCCTCTATAAGCAACACCATGTAGAATAGGTCTTAAATTTCTTGTTCCGTACAATGAATCGAAACCGTTTCCATAATTGTCCGTTATTTTATACATCAAGTCCTCCTCGACATATCTTTTTTTGTAAAACTCGGGAGTCAAATAAAAATCTGGATCCAATGAAAGGATAGAATCTTTAAACTTTTCAGCTGGAGACTTTTCATCAATGCTAAGCGAATCATCTTGCGCAAATAACGTAAAACTTAATACTATCGGTAATAAAACAATTTTGAATTTCTGCATACAACAAATTTATAGAGAAGATAATGTCATTTCTGTAAGAAACAGATTAGTTTTTCACACTGCAGCATTGATAGTACAATTATCAGTCCGCAAAAAGTGCTTTTAATTCAGTCGCCTCGCTTGGTTTCATTTTACCCGCTAAAATCAAACTCAACTGCTTCCTACGCAAAGCTCCTTCATACCTCTTTTTTTCCTCTTCAGTTTCTGGGGTTAGTTTAGGTACACTAATCGGCCCTCCATTTTGATCAACAGCTACAAACGTATAGATGGCTTCATTTCTCTTAACTCGTTTTCCAGAAACTTGATTTTCTACAAAAACATCAATGAAAACTTCCATAGAACTATTAAAAGCTCTGGAAACTTTAGCCTCTAATGTCACAATTGAAGATTCTTTAATTGGTCGCCCGAATGAAACATTGTTCACAGACGCCGTAACTACGACCCTTCTACAGTGTCGCTGTGCTGCAACAGCAGCTGTAACATCCATCCAAGCTAATAATTGCCCACCAAATAAGTTTCCGTGGGGGTTTGTATCGTTAGGTAAAACAACCTTAGTAGCAATAGTTAGTGTATCGGAAGGTGTTTTTGTATTCATTACAATCTTTTTTTTGCAAAGTTAAGGTTTAATCTGTAGCCGTTAAATTTTTAGATGTTAAATAGTCTCAAATGTAAACAGGTCACCCTAAAGGGAGATAGCTTTTATTTCGATAGTTTTCTGTAGATTTGCACCCATGAGCTTTGCAGTATTTAAGTCTTTGCATTTAATCTTTATGGTGAGTTGGTTCGCTGGACTCTTCTATATTGTTCGCTTATTTATTTATCATACAGAAGCTCAGTTGAAACCAGAGAAAGAAAAGGAAATTCTATCAAAGCAATTTACCATCATGGAAAAGAAACTTTGGTGGATTATTACTACTCCTGCGATGATTTTAACGATCGCCTTTGGTGTTACCATGTTAATTTTACAGCCCTTTTACTTAAAAATGGAGTGGATGCAAATCAAACTTTCATTTGTTTTATTGCTTTTAGTTTATCATTTTGTTTGTCAACGAATTCTTTTCCAATTTAAAAATGACACATTTAAATGGACATCAAATGGTTTGCGTGTCTGGAATGAAGTGGCAACTTTAGCATTGGTAGCGATTATTTTCTTGGCCATTATGCAAGATAGCATGAATTGGATTAAAGGAACAGTTGGGTTTTTTGCAGTAGCGATTGCTTTAATGATAGGCATTAAAATATACAAAAGAATTAGAAAAAGAAATCTATGACCTATATTGACACACACGCACATTTGTATTCGGAACAATTTGATGAAGATCGCGACGAGATGATTCAACGTGCTTTTGATAGTGGTGTTAATAAACTTTTTTTACCGAATATCGACTTAGATTCAATAGAAGGAATGGAGGCTTTGGTGAAAAAATATCCTGGTCAATGTTACTCAATGATGGGAGTTCATCCATGTGATGTTGTAAAAGATTGGGAAGCTCAATTGGCCGAGACCAAAAAACATTTTATTAAAGGACATCATATTGCAATCGGTGAAATTGGAATAGACCTCTATTGGGATAAAAGTTTACAGAAAGAGCAAACAGATGCTTTTACTGCTCAAATTCGATGGGCTAAAAGTGAGAAATTGCCAATCGTTATACATTGTCGCGATGCTTTTGATGAAATCTTTGACGCCATAGATAGAGAAAATGATGAAGAGTTATTTGGTGTATTTCATTGTTTTACTGGGTCTGAAGAACAAGCAAAAAGAATAATCAATTACGGCGGTTTCAAACTCGGAATTGGCGGTGTTGTCACCTTTAAAAATAGTGGTTTGGATAAGAGTATTAAAAATATTTCATTGGATCATTTGGTTTTAGAAACAGATGCTCCCTACTTGGCTCCCGCTCCCTTTCGAGGCAAAAGAAATGAAAGTAGTTATATCCCAAAAATAGCTGAGAAACTTTCAGACATTCATGGTATTAGTGAAGAAAAGGTGGGTGAAATTACAACAAAGAACGCATTAGAAATCTTCCAAATTAAGAATTAGAATGGCACAGTCAAAAGTACTCATGATATATACTGGAGGGACAATTGGAATGATTGAAGATCCAGAAACTGGGGTTTTAACTGCTTTCGATTTTAAACATCTCAACAATCAGATTCCTGAATTAAGCAGAATTAAAGTGGATTTGACCGCCATCTCTTTAGGCATGCCAATTGATTCATCAGATATGAATCCAACGATATGGCAAGATTTAGCCGAATTAGTAGCAAACAGTTATGACCAATATGATGGTTTTGTAATACTTCACGGTTCCGATACAATGGCATATACGGCAAGTGCTTTAAGCTTTATGCTTCAAGGACTCCAAAAACCAGTCATATTAACGGGGTCACAGCTACCCATTGGAACAATTCGAACGGATGGAAAAGAAAATTTAATCACATCTATCGAAATAGCAGCCAATAAAGACAAAAACGATGAGTCTATTGTTAAAGAGGTCGCTATCTATTTTGAATATGCCTTATATAGAGGAAACAGAACAACTAAAGTATCAGCGAACGCGTTTGAAGCCTTTTTATCTCCAAATTATCCTGAGCTTGCGGTTGCTGGTGTTGAAATTAATTACAAAACGAACGCTTTATTTCAATCCAGCCAAAAGGAACTTACACTTAATTGTGAGATGGATGATCGTGTAGCCCTACTAAAGATTTTCCCCGGATTTTCTACTAAAGTGTATAAAAGTCTTTTCGATAACAATAATGTGAAAGCAATTGTACTCGAAACATTTGGTTCTGGAAATGCTCCAAACAATTCAGAATTTCATACAATCATAGAAGAGTATATCGAATCAGGTGGAATTGTGGTGAATATAACACAGTGCTACACCGGCAGTGTTGAACAAGGAAAATATGCAAACAGCACTGTTTTTAATAAACTAGGCGTTATTAGTGGTAAAGATATGACTACTGAAACAGCGATTACTAAAATAATGCATCTATTGGGAAATTTTACGGACAGAGATGAAATTATCAATCGTTTTAAAAATAATATAGCGGGAGAAATTTAAGCTAAACGAGCTGCATTTAAACACTTAACTCAACAACTTTAACATATTATTAAGTTCGTTATCTTAATAATACTCAGATTAATATTTTTTTGTACTTTAGCCCACCGAAAAGGAGTAAGTCCTTTATGGAGAGGTGCAGGAGTGGCTGAACTGGCTCGCCTGGAAAGCGAGTGTTCCGATTGTATCGGAACCGAGGGTTCGAATCCCTCTCTCTCCGCCATTGGACTTGTAAATTTTTGCTTATTTTTGAATATTTAATAATTTTATTTAACGATTAATTTAATAATCTTTGGAACATG
Source organism: Fluviicola sp. (assembly GCA_002734085.1). Lineage (GTDB taxonomy): Bacteria > Bacteroidota > Bacteroidia > Flavobacteriales_D > Crocinitomicaceae > Brumimicrobium. Next base: position 65,579 of record NVXV01000001.1, read on the forward strand.
AAAAAAATAGTTAGTTCTTTAGTTGTAGCCGGAATGTTGACGTTCGGTTTTAGCTCTGTATCATATGCAGATCAAGATCCCACAAAAGAGGATTCAATTGAAAATGTTGAAGACACTATGGCAGGGTCTTCCAGTAACATGGTTGAAGAACCAAGTTTACAAGAGACAGAAAACGTTGTTGCAGCTACAGAAGAGGCAACAGAAGAGGAAAGTAAAAAAGAAGTAGGTTTTACTTCTAAGTTGAAACAAAAGTTCATTGAGGGTGATCCTTTCTGGATGGGTATTGTATTGATCGCTTTGATTATTGGTCTTGCACTATGTATCGAGCGTATCGTATACTTAAACCTTTCTTCAATTAACACTAAAAAATTCATCAGAGATGTTGAAGATGCTTTAGCTAGTGGTGGGGTTGAAGAAGCAAAAGAGATTTGTAGAAATACACGTGGCCCTATTGCTTCCATCTATTACCAAGGACTTGACAGAGTAGACGAAGGTGTAGAAGCTGTTGAAAAAACAGTTGTTGCTTACGGTGGAGTTCAAATGGGACTATTAGAAAAAGGGATTTCTTGGATTTCTTTATTTATCGCATTGGCACCAATGCTTGGATTCATGGGTACAGTAATCGGTATGATTCAAGCCTTCGAAAAAATCGTTGAAGATGGTCAAGTATCTCCAATTACAGTTGCAGGTGGTATTCAGGTAGCACTTTTAACAACAGTATTCGGTTTGATTTCTGCAATTATTCTTCAAATCTTTTACAACTACATCGTTGCGAAAGTTGACGGTATTGTAAACGAAATGGAAAACTCATCTATCACATTGGTTGATATGTTGTTGAAGTACAAAATTGCAGCTAAGTAAAAAAGAAATTATTCACTCAAATAATATCCATAAATTATGGAAAACGAGAAAAAATTAAATATCATTGGTATTGTTATCAAGGTGCTAATTATCGCTCCTGCATTGATTGCTGGATTGATGGTTATGTCATCGGGAGTTAATGCTGATAGCCCAGTGCCGGAACAACAAACCTTCATGGACAGCCTTTCATTTAGTGCTGCTATGAACATTAGTTTCATCACTATCATTGCGGCGGTTGTATTGATTTTAATATTCTTTGCACTTTTATTGATTAGTCGACCAAAGACGGCTATCAAATCAGTTTTAGGAATTATTGCTGCTGCAGTTGTCTTCTTTATTCTTTACGGAATAGGATCTAGTGACACTGAGCAATCGCTTCAGCTTCCAAAAAACATATCGGCAACAGACGCTACCATTGACTTTACCCAAGCAGGAATTTATACTGCACTAATTGCTTTAGTGATTTGTTCAGTTCTTGCATTTTTTATGGGATTCATTGTAAAATTAATTAGAAACTAGGTATGGCAAAGCGAGAAGCACCGGAAATAAACGCAGGTTCGATGGCGGATATCGCCTTCTTGCTGCTAATCTTCTTCCTTGTTACTACAACAATGGATAAAGATTTAGCCTACCTGCGTACGATTCCAAAAAAAGTAGAAAATCAAGAAAAACAACCTCCTGTTCAAAAGAAGAATATATATAAGATAGTTATAAACAGTAAACAGGTAATTCAGGCGCGTGACTCTTTGATAAAGCCAGAAAATATTGAGAGTCTTAACAGTCGTATAAAGCACTTTTATCTTGTAAACAGAGATAAAAAAGAAAACAGAGCTCTAGATTATCCTTATTATGCATTCGGAACCAAAGCAGCATTCCAACAAAAACTGGATATTGCTTATAATGGATTGGATGCCTACGAAAGTAAGGATGTGCTAACCGAGAGAGACGAGAAAATCATTGAACAGTTCAACAATGAAATCCAAGAGTGGAATAAAAAAATCGAAATGATTGAGTTGTATACGAAGTTCAGCGGTAAAAAAGAAATGCCTGAAATAGCACTTCAAGCTCACGTTCGACTCGAATCCTTTATTAAAACTGACTATAGCGCTTACGTTGCTGTTCAGTCTGAGGTTGAAAAAGCAGTTACAGAATTGCGTGATGAAGAATCGGAAGCACTATTTAATATTACGTATACTGCAATGAAGAAGTATTACCAGCAAAACAAATTGGAAAACACGCCGAAGGTTCGTGAATATAGAAAATACATGGATCTTATTGAATTGCTATATCCACTTCGTTTAATTGAAGTTAAACCAAATCGATAGTTAACTATGTCAAAGTTTAGAAAAAATGATGATAAGAAGGCACCGGGGATAAATACATCCTCATTACCTGATATCGTTTTTATGTTGTTGTTTTTCTTCATGGTTGCGACAACTACAAAAGAAGTAGATCCTCTTGTTAAAGTTGATCCGGCTCAAGGTGTTGGTTTAAATGATTTGACTCCTTTTAAACAAAGGTCGGAAGTTGACTTTTTGTATTTAGGAGAACCGCTCTCTGGGGATGATGAAAAATTTAAAGATGGGATAGCTGTTCAATATGACGGCATCATTCACAAAGATGGTATCGAGCATATAGGAAAATGGAAAAATGATAAGTTTTCAAGTAAGCCAGAAGAATTTACTGCTCCTAAGGAAGAAGTAATTACTTGTTTTAAAGCAGATGAAAAGGTTCCAATGGGAATCATCTTCCAAGCAAGAGACATCCTTCAGGAAGAGAATTTCAATTCAATTGGCTATTACGCAAGAGAAAAAGGAAATAAAAACGGATACAACATTCGACAACAATAATTAGTTAACATAATAGATTTTAAGACGTTAAAACATTAGACACACTACGTTATAAGAATTTATATAGACGGTCTTAATATCTCAAAGTCTAGCACTCTTTTATTGTTTTTTTAAATATTTAACCCATATTAATCCCATCAATAGTAATGTTGATGGGATTGTTATTTCAGAATGTACCGATTCCATCCACTCTGGAAAGTTCTCGTTTCTTAACCAATATACATTTAGAGCGTTATTTAAAGAGTGTAATACAACTCCTGGCCAAACACTCCCAGAAACATGATACATCAGAGCTAGCGCTATTCCAAATGCCATTATCGGAATGAACTGGATGTAATTAAAGTGGAGTAAAGCAAAGACAAAAGCGCTTCCTAAAACACTAAGCCATAGTTTATTCGTATGCACCAACATATGACGAAATAAAAACCTTCTAAACGCAAATTCTTCAGCTATTCCGGTTACAACTCCAATAACGATAATTGCAATTACATACGCCTCAAATGAAGCATTCTTGCCAATTAATCGCACCAGTTGTGCGTCTGAAAACTGTTTTTCTTGTACCAAAACTTCATAAACACCTAAATACTGTGTTATAGACTCATTTATTAATTCAAAAAATGGCAATAGTAAAAATGCCGATATGAAAAGGAGAATCGACCAAGCCACCCATATGAATGATCGAGTTTGGAAAAAGATAGAATGTTTATTTCTGGTTATCAGGAAATAAATTAATCCAGGCGTCAGTAAAAATCCCAATTGAAAAGGTAGGAAATATAAAAACATAAACTGTACTGGGTAATTGTCATACAGAACATCCAGGTTATTTGTCGGGATTTCTGGGTAGACTGCCGTAACGACCAGAATTGAAATAATGTTAATTAACACAAAAGAAATTCCTCCGATCAGGATAAAAACAATGATTTGAGTAAAAGGAGTAAGACTATTAATTCTATCTTTCATAATAGTACTTCTTTTCTTTGACTATCTAATTTCAAAAGAATAAAAATCATCATTAAAAACGCCATCATAGAAGAACCTCCATAACTAAAAAATGGCAGTGGGATCCCAATCACTGGAATCACACCTATATTCATTCCAATATTTATTGCAAAATGATAAAAGATAATCATCAGAACTGAATAGGCGTAAACCCGGGCAAACCTACTTTTCTGCCGTTCCGCAATTATGACGAGTCGGATAAGTAACAATGTGAAAATGAATACAAGTGCAAAAGAGCCCATAAAGCCCCATTCTTCAGCATATACAGAGAAAATAAAGTCTGTTTCACTTTCAGGAACGTGTTGACTTCGGGGGCTAGAAAGTATTGCTTCTTGATAACCAATTCCAGAAAACCCTCCTGAACCAACTGCTGCCAAGGCACGATTTCTATTATAGTCTTTACCGTCTTTATCCTCAATTTTCCCCAACCAAAGATCAATTCTAACTTTTTGATGAGACTGTAATACATTTAAATATGTGTAAGAAATTGCACCTACGAGGCTAACAGTTGAAAGGTAGACGATCAGTAAAATAGATGTAATTTTTCTTCGACTTCTCTGACCCAAAAGATTTCTACCCAAAACGAAACTAACGACAAACAATAAACTTAATATGATCAATAACAAGCCCCACCCTGGTAGGTCGAATCCAGGTAAAAATGAAAAAGAGTGAGTCGATTCCGAAAAATAAAGTGTAATAATAGAAAAGAAAAGTACTACAAATAATACGGGGATAAAGTGTACCCCAACCCACGTTTGTTTAAATCTAAATCCTAACAAATTATTCAGTACATAAAGAATAATTGGATCAAATGTGATGCCCTCTCTATACATTACAAAGAAAAAAGCAGTAAACACCAAAAAGGTTCCAGTATCATTTTGAAGCAATATTAAAAACATGGTAGAAAAAACCAGAGTAAGCACATAAAACACTGTCTTTTTTGACACTGTTTTTACCCTGCCTTGTGCAATTAAAAAACTCAGCATAAGCGCCGTAGTTAATTTAGAAAACTCGGATGGTTGAATTCCAAATGGTCCAATTCCCAACCAAGATCGAGCTCCATTTATCGGTTTTGTAAAAAGCACTGCTATCAATAAAATAACAACAACAATAAAGGCTATGGGTGTTAGTTTTCTAATATACTCTCCATCAATCAGTGAAGCCACGATTCCTAAGAACAATCCAAAGCCAATCCACATCAGCTGTTTCCCATACAAAGTACCAAAATCAAAAAGAAATGGTCTTTCAGGATTATAAGCCGCCGAATACAAATTAGTCACACCCATAACTATCATCACAAGAACAATAATCGTTGTCCACCAATCCCACTGTATCTCTTTTGTTAAACTTCTACTCATTTATAAAATCTCCTTCAAGTATTCTTTGTTCCTTGCGTTTATCTGAAATTTCACCTTTCAAATATTTTTCTATCATCAAGCTTGCAATTGGTGCTGCCCAAGTACCTCCAAAACCAGCATTTTCAACAAAAACGGCTATTGCTATTTGTGGATTATCTAAAGGAGCAAATGCCATAAAAACAGAATGATCCTCTCCATGTGGATTTTGAGAAGTTCCTGTTTTTCCTGAGACAACAATATCTTTAAGCCTCGCTCTACGCGCCGTTCCTCCTGGTTCATTCACAACTCGTCGCATTCCCTCCACAATAACGTCAAAATGCTTTGAATTTACCATGGTTTTCTTCTTCACATTGAACTGAGGTAAAGGTCCTGAATGTCCAATACTACTTACCAGATGTGGCTCATAATAATATCCTCTATTTGCAATAATTGCAGCGAGATTTGCCATTTGTAAAGGCGTAACTTTAACCTCTCCCTGACCAATACTATTTGACCGAATTGTTGAAAAGGCCCATCTGTATTCCCCATACCAGCGATTGTAATACGCAACATTTGGAATAACTCCCCCTCGAAGCCCATAAATGTCTGTCTCAGGCTTTACACCAAGACCAAAACTATTCATATATCTTTCCCAAACGGATAAACCTATAGCAGCATCCTTGTAAATACTAGGGTCTTTCCCTTGCTGAATAATTCTTTTGGCTTCGTAATAAAAATAAGGATTACAGGAAAATTGGATCGCTTGCTGAATATTCTGTGCGGTTGGGTGATTATGACATCCCACCAAATTCTTATTGCACGGAAAACTCGTATTCTCAGTGATAACTTCTTCCTGAAGACCTATTAGCGCTTGAACTGTTTTAAATATAGAGCCAGGCGGGTATTCTGCTGCCAAGGGTCTGGGATAAAAAGGTTTCAATGTATCTTTATTCAACTCCTGATAATTTTTTCTAATATTTCGGGTTCCCACCATTAAATTAGGATCGTAAGATGGTGCACTAACCATAGCAAGTATTTCCCCAGTTGAAGGTTCTATTGCTACAATTGCTCCTAATTTATTTTGCATCAATAACTCTCCATAAGCCTGAAGCTCTATATCAATACCCAGATAAAGTGCAGGACCTTGTATGGCCGTTGTGTCCATTTTACCTTCTGCAAAATTATCGACTACTTTACCCCTAGCTGAAGACAGAATAAATCGAGTTCCCTTTTGACCTCTAAGTTCTTTTTCGTAATAACGTTCCAATCCCGCACGTCCTATAAAATCTCCTACATTATAAAAATTTCTATCTGCATTTAGCTCGTGTGGTCTTATCTCATTTAAATAACCAAAAATGTTTCCACCATGTGGGTGGGGATAATCTCTCATACTAATAGGTTCCTCAAAAAATCCAGAGAAATTATTTAAATCAATTGCCATTTTCGCGATTTCGTCAGCAGAAAGTTCTCTTAGGAATGCATAAGGTAAATACGAGCGGTAGTCGTTAACAACGGTATCGTTTCCCGTAGCTTTACTTTTGGTTTTACGGTCAAGGCTTTTCCGAATTTCTTCAAATCTAACTTCAACAGAATCAGGATGTATTCCAACAAGTTCAGCAAATGCTATTGTATCTAGGTCCTCAATATCATCTTCTACAAACATCAGATTGTAGTACGTTTTATTTGCTACGATTTTTTTTCCATTACGATCATAAAGAATTCCGCGAGGTGGTTTAATCTCAATTTTCTTTTTAGAAACCTCAGCAGCTCGTTCAATCCACTTATCATCAACCACCTGCATATAGAAAAGACGAGCACTGAAAATAATTCCAACAATGACAAACATTACTAGAAATACAATGCGACGACCCTCAAGATTCATATTGTTTTTGGTTTTTTAAAGAATAATATCTGAATTATTAGCAATATAAACATTGTTACGATAACACTCAAAACTGTTTTTCGTAAAATGATCAACCAGTCAGACCAACTAAAGTGTTCCAATAAGAAAAACCAAGCATGGTGAATAGTTATAGCGATTCCAGCAACTGATAAAAACCATTTATATCCATATTCAGATGCAGTAGGCTCTTTTAAAACATCATATCCATCACGTGGAGCGAACAATCGAAATAATTCTGGCCGGATATAAGCTACTAAAACTGCAGCACTCGCATGCAATCCAAAAGTATTCATAAAAAAGTCAACACTAATACCCGTAATAAAAGCCATCACTATAAGTAGTATTGGACTTATATCAAAAGGCAATAACAAGATAAATAATGGATAAATCATTGGGTGGATCCCAACGCCAAACTCTAGTTGACCAAAGATTAGTCCCTGTGCAAGAACAAAGACAATTAATCGGATGATATGGATTAATAAGTTATTCATTCTAGTTGATCAACATTCTTTTCTAATTCTTCTAGTTCAGGTTTCAAGAAATTCTTAATCACATAAACATAGTGTAATCTTCTCATATCTTGTTCCAACCGTACTATAATATCCCACCTTGGTTCACCTTCAATTGGATTTAACTTTTCAACCTTTCCAATTAGAGAACCATGCGGAAAATACCCACCCTTTCCCGTGGCAAATACTTTTGAATGCTTTTTAATTTTTATATCATTTGAAACACCCGTTAAGGTTACTCTCCTTGGATCATTTTCAATATACTTTATTAATCCATACGCATTTGACTCACCAACATAAGCACTAATATTGATTGTTGAAGTTAAAATTGACTGCACAATTGCGTAGTGTTCTGAAACATCATAAACAATTCCGACAACACCTTCAGAGGAAACAACTCCCATTTTTCTTTCCACTCCTTTTAATCGGCCTGCATTAATTGTAAAATAATTATTCTTGTGTGAATATGATGAGTTGATCACAGTTGCGGGAATTTTTTCAATCGTCAACTCTCTAATTGTATCGTTGATGATCGTAGTTTTTGGATCTACAGGAATGTAATTAATCAATTCCTTTTTTGATAATTCTGCGTTCTCCGCTTGTAATTTTCTATTTTCCCGATCTAAAAACAAATATTTTGTCACTTCTCTTTCCCAACTCAGAAGAGTTCCAGTAACATTATTGGCTGAATTAAAAAACTTTGTTCTTGGATAACTAACTACAGAGAAATAAGATGTTAAAGCGATCAATTGCAAGAGCACAAAGATGAGGAAAACTCTAAATCTTCGAAAAAATGCAATTAAATTACGCATGAACTCAAGGTTTCTCTATTTTTAGTCTCTAATAAGGAATTGGAATCTCTCAATATTCTTCAACGCGATACTTGTACCTCTGGCCACAGCCCTTAATGGATCTTCAGCTATATGTACAGGTAATTTTGTYTTMRMRGAAATWCGTWTRTCSARACCTCGCAACATAGAACCWCCACCTGCTAAATAWAWTCCWGTTTTGTAWATATCTGCMGAYAATTCYGGWGGAGTCATYTCTAAYGCRCTCAATAYYGCMTCTTCAATTTTKGMAATYGWTTTATCCAAAGCATGAGCAACTTCTGTATAACTTACAACAATTTCTTTTGGAATTCCTGTCATTAAATCTCTTCMTCGAACAGCAAAGTCTTCTGGTGGATTATCTAACTCTGGCAATGCAGCTCCAACTTCAATTTTAATTTGTTCTGCTGTACGCTCACCAACTAAGATGTTATGTTGACGACGCATGTATTCTTCAATATCATTCGTAAAATCATCACCCGCAACACGAATCGATTTATCACAGACAATACCGCCAAGCGCAATAACGGCAATTTCTGATGTACCACCACCAATATCGATAATCATGTTACCCATTGGTTCTTCAACGTCAATTCCAATACCGATAGCTGCTGCCATTGGTTCGTGAATTAAATATACTTCTTTTGCTCCAGCATGTTCAGCTGAATCACGAACGGCTCTTTTTTCAACTTCAGTAATCCCAGATGGAATACAAATAACCATACGCAAGGATGGGTTAACCAATCCTTTACCACCTTTGATCATTTTGATCATTCCGCGAATCATTTGCTCAGCACTCTGGAAATCGGCAATTACACCATCTTTCAATGGTCTTACAGTTTCAATTAATTTATGGGTTTTACCATGCATTTGTTGCGCTTTTCTTCCGATAGCAACAATTTTTCCTGTTTGAATATCTCTTGCTACGATAGATGGCTCATCGACAACTACTTTATCATTCATTATGATCAAAGTGTTTGCAGTTCCTAAGTCAATAGCAATTTCTTGAGTAAAAAAATTAAATAATCCCATATTGTATTTGCGCGATAAATATTATTATAAGTATAGTTATAATACTTCAAAATTAACTAAAAGTTGCAATTTCTTTTCTGATTTTCTGAAATTAGTGTTTAAAATGGCGATTTCCTGTAAAAACCATTTTCATTTGGTTTTCGTTACAATAATCAATAGATAATTTGTCCTTAATTGATCCTCCTGGTTGAATCACAGTTTTAATACCTTCATTTCCTGCTATTTCAACACAATCAGGGAACGGGAAAAACGCATCCGAAGCCATCACTGCACCATTCAAGTCAAAATTAAATGACTTTGCTTTATGAATGGCCTGGTTTAAAGCATCAACTCGAGAAGTCTGTCCTGTTCCACTCGCGAGCAGTTGACCATTTTTGGCTAAAACTATCGTGTTTGACTTTGTGTGTTTTACTAATTTGTTTGCAAACTCTAAATCGTCTTTTTCCTGATCAGATGGAGATAATTCAGTTACGGTTTCAAAATCAGATTTTTGGTCAGTAATCAAATCTTTATCTTGAGCCAACACTCCATTCAATATTGTACGAAATTGATTTTTAGGCAGCGCGATGTCTTTTTGAATTAAGATGATTCTGTTTTTCTTAGATTTTAATACCTCAAGTGCATCATCTGAATAACTTGGCGCAATAACTACTTCACAAAATAATTCGTTGATGTGATTTGCAGTAGCTAAATCTATTGGCTTGTTGGAAATCAATATTCCACCGAATGAAGAAACTGGATCTCCAGCTAACGCATCTAGATAGGCTTGTTCAATCGTATCTCTAGTTGCTAATCCACAAGCATTATTGTGTTTTAATATGGCAAAAGTTGGTTTATCGTTTTTAAAATCTCCCATTAAATTAACCGCAGCATCAACATCTAGAAGGTTGTTATAAGATAACTCTTTACCATGGAGTTTATCAAAAATATCATCCAAATTGCCATAAAAAGTTCCTTTTTGATGTGGATTCTCACCGTATCTCAATGCTTGGGATGTCTGAATACTTTCCTTAAAAACAGGTAATTCTCCATCATTGAAATAATTAAAAATATGCGTATCGTAGTGAGATGAAACATTGAATGCATCTCTCGCGAAATTTCTACGTTGTTCAAGTGTCGTTTCACCATTCTGATTTGAAATTGTTTCTAAAAAAGAACCATACTGCTCAGTTGAAGGGATAATAACAACATCATTGTAGTTTTTAGCTGTTGCACGAATCAATGCAATTCCACCAATGTCAATTTTCTCGATAATCTCTTCGTGTGTCCCTCCCGATGCAACCGTTTCCTCAAATGGGTATAAATCAACCATTACCAAATCGAGAGAAGGAATTTCGTATTCTGCAATCTGTTCTTGATCCGTTGAGTGATCTCTTCGATTTAATATTCCACCAAATACTTTTGGGTGAAGTGTTTTCACTCTCCCTCCTAAAATAGACGGATAAGAGGTTAAATCTTCAACTCTTTCAACTGAAATACCGAGATCTTCAATGTATTTTTGTGTACCACCCGTACTATATATTACAACACCTTGCTCATCAAGCTTTTTAACGATTGGCGAAAGTCCATCTTTATTGAAAACTGAAATTAATGCACTTTTGATTTTTTTATTGCTCATAACTGACTTGGATTGAAGTTGCAAAGATAATGAGATTGAACTAAAATTAAGGAAAATCAAATATAAAGTTTCAGTATTTACGCTATATTTTCAACGACCTAATCATCGGTGGAAACAAGGGGTAAGTGACGACATCTCGCATGACGAGATTTAGTGACGAATTTAAAGTGCTTGTATTTGGCTATATTTTAAAACCCCACTTACGCTCACTCAATTAGTCACTAAGATTGGCGAGTCCAATAGATGTCACTGGTCACTAAACTAACTATTCACCATATGATTTGCCAATTTCGGGAAACAGCTGTACAACGCTTCGGCTAAATTTGGCTCAAGATCTAACGAGTTAATTGCATCCTTCATACAAACCAACCAAGCCTCTTTTGCTTCATTATCTATATGGTGAGGCATGTGCCTCATTCGCATTCTTGGTGGACCGTATTTTTGGCTATATAATTGAGGGCCTCCTAAAAATTGACTAAGAAAACAAAATTGCTTATCTTTCACAACTTTTATATCGTTTTGAAATAGAGGCATCAAGGTAGGATGGTTATAAACACGAGCGTAGAACGCATCTACGAGATCACTTATAACAGATTCACCTAGTATTTCGTAAAGCGTTTTTGTGGATGAATATGCCATAAAAACAAATTTAAATATTATTCGGTATAAAACTTGATTAAGTATAGTAAATTAACAATTAGGTTGAAAACAATAATCACGATACTATTACTCTTTTTTGCCGTGCTCGCTCACTCGCAGAGGAATATTGATGCTGCAAATGTAGCGGATTGTGATGGAGGTATATTCATTGAAAGACCTGGTAATTATACATTAGAGTTCACTGGGAATAATGGTGAAAAGGAAGAATTAGGCGCCTTTGCCAGTTTAGACAAAATTGACGAGGTCAACACCTTGTGGTGTTCATTTTCTGCACCCTTTGATGGCTTTTTTACACTTAAAGCCTTTACAGAGGGTTCTGCATTAGACTTACTTATTTTTAAATCTGAAAATCAAGACTTTTGTGAAGGTATCTTATCGGGTAGAACTGAAATAGAACGTATTGTTCGCTCTGAAACACCCGATACTATTGGATTAGGCATTCCCACCAACAAAAATAGCCTTTATGGTATTGATTTACTTAAAGGGGATGAGATTTACATTATGTTTAATATTACTGAAAACGTAAGAAAAAAATTGAACTTATATGTCGAATATCAACCGAAGAATGATGATATGGCGGCAACAGATTTAATCCAATTGCTTGATAACAGAACAGATAAAACAGCCCCGAAATTAGAGATAAAACTTAGAGATAAAAGAACTGGTTTACCCGTTAAAGGACAATTGATCATCAAGGAATCAAAAACAAAAAACGCCATGTATATGGGATCTGATTTTATGTTTACCATTCAACGAAGAAATAATTTAAAAATGAATATTGATGCCCCTGGTTATTTTTTCCAAGATTACGATGAAACATTTGATGGTGAACACGATTATGAAATCATTGTATGGCTTGAACCCGCTCAACCAGGTCAAAAAGTTGAAATACCAGGGATTCGATTTAATATGGGGACAAGTGATTTCGCAACGGGTACCGAGGCTCGACTTAGAAGGGTTAAAGACTTTATGTCTCTAAATTCAGAAGTTAGGATAGAAATTCAAGGTCATGTTCACGCAGTAGGAGAGAACTCCTTTTCTGGTAGGAGGTTGTCGCTGGCAAGAGCGAAAAAAGTAATGCAGTATCTTGAAGATAGTGGCATTGATAAAAATAGAATGGAAGCCGTTGGATTTGGAAATGAACACATGGTCTATCCTGAACCTAAATTCACCTGGCAAGAACAGGCAAATCGAAGGGTAGAAATAAAAGTGATTGAATAGTGTTAAATAACCGTTTATTATTAATCTTTTTTCTCTTAGTTCAGAATGTTACTTTGTCAGTAGCTCAAAAAGAAAGTACAATTTCTGAAAATATTGGAGATTGTTTTGGAGCGATTAAAATTCCTGTTGATGAACAAGTAGAACCAACTTTTACAGGTTATGCTGGAGCAGAGAATGATTTGGCTAAATGGAAGAACACATTATCACTAGAATTATCCAATACCCTCTGGCTCACTTTTAAAGCACCTTTGAACGGGACAGTTGAACTGCAAGGAAACTTTGAAGTTCTCCCGCTCGAGTTACTGATTTTCAAATTAGAAAAAAATCAAACATGTAAGGAGATACAGGAAAAAAAGGTAACCCTTGCATTTCAGAAAAACTATAAAGATGTTGGTAAATTAGACACTAATTTCCAGCTTGAAAAAGGAGAGTCCATCTATTTATACTTTAATACTGCTCAAGACACAAAAGAGAGCTTAAACCTTAATGCTAGTTTTCTCATTGAAGATAAAAATGGTGCCTCAGCTTCCTTAATGGTAATAGAAGATCTTCGTACGGATGATTCACAACCCTCTTTTCAGATAAAAATTAGAGATGCAAAAACTAAACTACCCGTTGAGTCGAGAATAATCATCTCAGAATCTAAAAACTTTAACGCTTTATACACTGCTTCTGATATGTACCTTAATCGAAAGGGATATTTAAAGTTTCAAATGAAAGTAGATGCCCCTGGTTATTTTTTTAAAGACATTTTTATAAATGTTAGGGATGATGAACAAAAAGAGTTTACTGTATATCTCAACCCGCTCGAAAAAAATCAACAGATTGAACTCGAAGGTATTCAGTTTTTACCTCAGTCAACAGTTTTCACTGAGGAGGCAAAACCCAAATTAAGGAGATTACGAGATTTTCTAGCGCTTAACAAGGATGTCCAAATAGAAATTCAAGGACACGTTCATCGCATTGGGAAAAACAATTGGAAGTCAAAAAGGGTTTCAAAACAAAGGGCAAAAGAAGTCAAAAACTACCTCGTTCAAAATGGTATTGAAGAGGGTCGGATGACAGTAAAGGGTTTTGGTAATTCAAAAATGAAATACCCCGAACCTCAAAATGATGATGAGCGAAGGGCAAATCGTAGAGTGGAGATTAAAATAAAATAACTCAAAGGGTCTTATAAAACTGTCCCTTCAAGTTATTTGAACAGACCGCTATTAGTGACCCTCACCACAATGAACTGTATACGTTGAGCCATCTGCTGCCGCATAACCATTAGCTTCAGCCTCTTCTAATTCATCATCACATAGTTCTCCCATTTCAACTTCTCCATTTGGTCCGTCATAATGACATTCTTCACACTTTTTACAGGAGGTTGCAAAAAATAATAGTCCAAACATTGGAACGATTAAAAATTTAACTGCCTTTTTCATAACTATTTATTGTTTATAGATTTACTAAATTGATACTTGACAGAACCAAAAAAGTTGATTCCTGGCTGGTTCAAACCAAGATTTTTCAATGCTGATAAATGACCAATATAGCTCGTATTCAACATGTTTCTCACACCAAAACTGGCAGACCAACTTTTGGTCTCTCTAAAACCAACTTGTATTGAAAAATTAATCAAATGAAAGTCAACAGTTGACATTTCGTTCTGCCCAACCCTATCTTGTGGTAAAAAGTATTGGTGTTCTAAAATAAAACTCTTGATTTGAATTTTTTGCTTGTTATTCACATCAAAACGAATTCGCGTATTACTGTTAGGTTGAGGAATCAAACTCAATGGATTTCCTTGGTTATCTTCTGCTAGAGTAATGGAAAAGTTAGACTCCAAATGCAGTCGATGTAATTGATGTGGATGATAATGAAAACCAATTTCTCCTCCATACAAATAAGCTTGTTTTGCTTGTTCAAACTGAAAAACTGGAAGCCCACCCTCAAATTCACCTTCATTTTGAAGATAAATGAAGTTTTCTATAACATTGAAGTAAGGATTAACTGAGAACTCAAGATGATCAAAATGTAATTCTATAGTACCATCAAACTGTAATGCTTTTTCAGATACTAAGTCCCTATTTCCTTTTTCATAACGTAATGCTCCATGATGAAACCCATCAGATTGCAACTCCACTAAATGCGGGGCTCTAAAACCACTCGATACATTAAATCTGAGAGTTATTTTTTCTGTATTACGTACAAATCCCAATGAATAATTTAAGCTTTCATAAGTTTTATTTATTGGCGTATTATCAATATTTGCAAGTATTGAACTATCTGCACTTGATTTAAAAGACTCTAAGTGTCTGACATCGAGCCTAAAACCTCCCTGTAATCGCCATTTATCAAAATCTATATTTAAAAGTGAATACACACCATTATCGAAAACATTCGCATCTGGAATTAAAAAAGATTCTACTGGAAAATTATTTCTATTCATTTGAAACATACCTTGAGCCCCAACTTTGAGTTCGATATTTTTATTTATCTCAGTACTGTACCTTAAATTATATGTTGAATTATTCAAGTTTAAATCAAGAAAGGGTAAAGTAACTTTACCATCGAATTCTTTTAAATGGTTATTTGTGTTTCCAATTTGAATCAATAAATCTGAACGCTTAAAGAATAATTTGTTCTCGAACGTTATATAGTTATTAAAAACATGCATTGCTACAGAAGTAATGGCTCTCGCTCTTTCATCTCTAATAAAATCCGAAGGAACGGGGTCGTCACTATGACTGTGTCCGGGCAAACCTAATTGATTATATGTACTTTGAAAGCGAATATTCAAAAGGTAGTTCTTGTTGCGATACCCGATATTCCCTTTAAAATTGGTTCCCCAAAATCTGGAGTTGTCAATAAAGTCACCATTTGGTAGTTGAAAATCTGCATGATTTATATAGTTTGCGAAAAAATTGGCTCGCCATTTACCTTTGTTAATTTTATAGCCTACCTCATTTGTTATACCAAGTGAATTGCTCTCAAACTTGGTCGTTGCATAACCACTAACTTCATTCTTCGGAGCATAAGATTCATCAATAAAGTGGATAACACCCCCTAATGCATCAGCCCCATACAATAAAGAAGATGGACCTTTAATCACTTCTACGCCCTGAAGTCCTACTTCATTAACTCCCATTCCATGATCTCCTCCCCATTGTTGATTCTCTATTCTTAAACCATTCCAATAAGTCACAACTCGCATCCCAGAAAGTCCTCGTATAACAGGTTTACTAATACCCATCCCAACTGATGAAGTCTGAACACCAGGCATCATAACTAATGCCTCCCCCAAAGTGGTTGCGCCCGTTTCAAATAAGTTTTCTTTTGAACTATATTCAATTGAGGTGATATTTTCTCTTTGTAACTTTCCTTCACTCGCTGTTATCGCTACTTCTTCAAAAACTGTATGTTTAGCTTCTAAAGTTATTGTCATATTCGACACCTCCTCCAAGTTAAGTTTTTCAAAATATACAGAGTAATCAAAAGCAGTTACTTTAATTTTTGTAATTGTTTTAGGAACATTTTGAAAATAAAATTTCCCCAAAGAATCTGTAGATGTGTATAAATCTAAAGAAGGAAACCCAACTTTCGCAAAGGGAATTTCTTTCTTCGTAGCAGCATCGATTACAGTTCCTTCCAGTGTTTGAGAGAATCCTGCAAACACTACAGTGAAGTAAAAGATTATACTTATTTTTGTTTTCATAAATGTAACTATGTTGCAAATATATACAAATGCAACAATATTGCAAGTATGAAAGAGAATATTTTAAAAGAAAAACGTCTTCGAATAACACCTTTTCGCAAAGAAGTGCTTCAAATCTTTATTGAAAATGAGCACGCTATTTCGACACAAGACATTGAGAGGTCACTTGGTGAGCATGATAGAATCACACTTTACCGTACAATTAAGTCTTTCATCAACAAAGGTGTAATTCACGAGATTGTAATGCCGGGAGATGTTAAAAAGATGGCGCTTTGTGATCCTGTTTGTTCTCATGATGATGGTTTACACGAACACAATCATATTCATTTCCAGTGTAAAAAATGTGAAGAAGTATACTGTGTTGAAGTAGATAAACTACCTAACGTTAAACTTCACGATTTTGAAATTGATGAGATGGAAATTCAAGCACGCGGAACTTGTAAAGCATGTCTAAAAATGTAACTACTACTTAACGATAAATTTCTTCGTAATTAAACCAGAATCACTTTCAAATTGAATAAAATAAACTCCTTTCCGATTGATTTCAATTGTTTCTTTTGATTCAATGTTTTGTTTTGTAAAGACTTCTCTACCCAACGCATCTACAACAACAAAAGAGTTGATCGATTCACCGAACTCCACATAAACAATTCCTTCTGATGGATTAGGATACAACTTAAACATTTCTTTCGATTGCTCTTCCTTAACAGAAGCCAAATTATTCAATTTGTATTGTCTGAAAAACCTCCAAATTTCAACGCTTGCATCAATATCATGATTGGTAACTCCAATGTCAATAGGAGCCCCAGGCCAAGTATGTTCACCGTTTATAATCTTAAAGTGCTCTACCGTTGTGTTTTGATCACCACCTGTATAAAGATAGTGTTCAGCTGTTGAACCATCTGACATATCAATATCGGGCATGTTAGTAACAGCTGGAGTCGAGTTGCAATTTGTTTGATCGACCCAAAAGTCAACAATATCTTCTATTGGCTCCATTGTAGAATTACCTCCATAAGGAACTGTTGGATCATTTGTACCGTGAATCTGCATAATAGGCGTTGGTTTTGGTGCATTACACGAATTAAACTTTCCAACAGGCATTGCTCCAGTAACAGATGCAACAGCCGCAATTCGATTTCCTAAGGAACATGCCAGCTCGAAGCTCATAAACCCGCCATTACTCATACCTGTACTGTAAACGCAGTTTAAATCGATATTATAGTTTTGATCTAACTCATCAATCATTGCAGAAACAAATCCTACATCATCTGGCGAAGGAGCATCAAATGCATTCCACCATTGCTGACCTGACCCATCAACAGTCCCTTCAGGATGAACTACAATAAAATTTGCTGTATCTGCAATTGCCGTGAAATTTCCATACAATTCTTGTTGTTGCGCATTTGAAGTGTAACCATGAAGGTTAAACACTAATGGAACAGCCTCCGTACCATCATACATTGCAGGAACATATAAACGATACTCACGTGTTATACCTCCATGCTGGATAGTTTCAACAGTATTTGATTGGGCTTGAGCAAATGTAAATGATACAGTTGCAAACAATAGTAAGTAAAGTGATTTCATTGTTTTAGTTTAGAGCTAAATTACAAAATAAATCAATAATGATAAATTAAATCTAAAAGGCCCTCATTGTTAAAAACGTATAAATTCCTTACTTTAGCTTAAAATCTAACACACATGAAACGTCTATTGACTATAATTTTCATTTTTGCGGCTTCATTTCTTTTTTCGCAACAAATCAAAAATTCGGGACTCTTCCAACAAAACATTTCTTTTTTTAATCCTTCGGCTACGGCCTATCAAACGAAACATTACGCGACGATTATATATGATGAAAAGTTATCTACTTTCCCAGGTAATCCAACAACTTTTATTGCGCAGTATGAGAAAAATCTTGAAAAGATAAATTCAGGTATAGGTATTTTGATGGCTAATGAGAATATTGGATTTGCGAAATACAATATTGGAATGTTTCAATATCGATACACTCTTAAAACAGGTGAGGAAAGTCGAATTTTAGTGGGAACAAGCGCAGGTGTTTTTCATTCTAAATTTCCAGATATCATTATCATTTCAAATAGTAATGATACTCTCGAAGGTGGCAGTCAAGGTAAGTTCACAATGAACATAGGTGCTTCATATCAATGGAAAAACCTATATGCTGGAATAAGCGCATTGAATGTTACCAAACCACTCTTTGATCGTTTAAATTACAATTCTGCAATACACTATGTAGCACACGCAAACTATGTTTTTAATGTTTCCGATAAGTTCAAGATATCTCCACAAGCTAAGTTAATGACAGAATTAGTGCAACTATCAGCTACATTCAATCTTAGATTTGAACACTACAACAAGTTTTGGTATTTGGCAGGAGTTCGAAACGTAAAATCCTTTTTGTTCGGCGCAGGGGTTCAGTTTTGGGATCGATTATACATCGGTTATCTTTATGAACATTTTACAAATTTCCTAGGTAAATATGGGCCTAGTCATGAAGCATTTGTAACATTTAAGATCAATAATTAGTCTTTTTTGATTTCAATGTGAAAGTCGAATTTTTTAGGACTTTTATTCAAACCGTGGAACTCAATCCAAAAATTTAAAAAGCCCCCTTCTACTCTTACTATTTCGTCTGAAGAACGTTTTAACAAATTCTTATTTCCACTACGCAATATCAAAACCTCTTCTGAGCCAGTATATTTCATAGGCGGAGAAAAAGGGAGATAGATCTCAGATCCTTTCACATTAACATTTGACTGCTTTTTGATAAAAGACAACATCTCCTGAGGTTCAGAACTTCCCATAACCAAGCCGAAATCTATTATACTATTTTCGGTAACCTCCCGCTCTTCTATTTGATTGAAATTCTCATCAAACACCGTCTTTGTGGTCACTTTCTCAATAACCGTTTCTCCTCCAAATTGAAGTGATAGCGTTCCATTCCAATACTTTTTAAACGCTTTATAGTCAAATTCTAATTTTTTTGTCAAACGATTAAGCTTTTCTTGCAACCAAATATTATGATAAGCTTCTATTTGTTTTGGATTCATATTCACTGCTATAAACCATTTTTTTTCAACGCTCGGATAAAAGGATATCGAATCTTGAACTCTCACTAATGGGCTTCCGCTTTCAACATACCAGCTTCCCTCAATATTCAAAGAGGAGTCAAGTACATAGCTAATTTCGAAAAACTCATCTTTGCAAATAGTATCATTGCCTTGTGGATTTACAAATAGTTTGTTTTTTACAGATAATAGGCTGTCGCGAAATGGATTTTTTGTAGAAAGTGCTTTGTCAAGTTGTTTTAAATTCCCCCAAGACAAAACAACATATTTCTCATTGAAATCGATGGCTGTCTTTTGATTTTTAGTGATATATAATTGACTTGTGGTATCGACTAGTACTAGATTGTAGGACTCAAAAATTTCCTTGGCAAATTTATCACACTTTTCTTGATCTTTAATCTCCAAATACAAAGCAGATATATTGAGATTGTCAGAATGTGTGAAGTAGGTAGATTCTAATTCTAGTCCTGAGTTCAAGATTTGTTTCTCAAATTGACTCAAATAGAAGCTATAACTTATTCCCCATTTTAATTGACGATTTATTGTTTTCGAATCTTCTAGGATTCGTACTAAATCGAGGTGAGCCACAACTTGCTGTTCTGGGACTACTGAAAGCAATGAAAACTTATCATTTTCTTCAGTACTTTTAGAAAAATAAACTATTGCAGCGATACAAAGTAACGCAAACAAAAAAACAACAATGAGTCTTCTATTCATTAATCGAATAAACTAATTATTAGTTCTTTCAAAGATGGTATTCATAATATCCATCATATAATATGCACCATTTTTATACTTTCCATCGAAAGTATAGTTTAATTGAATGGTCTGTTTATTATCCGTTATTCCTTTCATAGCCAACTCTGCATTTCCTGTTTTATCCTTCATGGATTCAAAGAAGTCACGCTCACGTTGATTTGTAGTTAATGTCTTAAAATCTTTGGGGAGTTCCTCCATATTCATATTTGCATAAAACATTTGGCTTGCTTTAGCCGCTTTATAACGGTCTCCACTAATAGCCTCCTTCCCATATCCTTTGAGATTGTTTTTCATTAAAGATTCATCATTCGATATAAGAATTATATTATCAATTATAGCAATGTAATAAGGCGTTCCTCCAATCGGTCCTTTATCAAAACGGTAGTAGTCTCCAATTTTCTCCATTCCAATATCATCGTATGCCCTCCAGGCTTTCATATATTTTTCCATTAAATATGCTTTTTCTGTATATACCCCAAACGTCATAATAGGAACTTGATCTTCGTAGTTTTCTGTTTGTTCTTCATATTCAAATGTTTCTTCGTCATAATCGTAAGTAGTTCTTTCCAACATCATTGTCTGAAGACCATTGTAAGTTACAAACATGTTTGCACTATAAATATCAAATACAGCCTCTTCATCTACTAGTTCATCTAACGTCGACCAAATGGCAGAAGCAAGTAGATATTCTGGTTTTTCTGACTCGTCCAACACGGGCATATATGATGCTTTCATTGCTTCATACGCTCCTAATCCATTCATATTGTACAGTGCAAAACCTTGCGTGTTTTCAGGAATGTAAGACAACAAATTTTCGTTAAACTTCGAATTCATGCCTGCTTTCATTACATTCATAAAACGCTCTTCGCCATGCGTATTCCAGTCTACAGTTAATCCTGTTTTTGTAAAGTTGATGTACCCCGACTGCCATGTTTCTTTTGTAAACCTATTCATTCCACCAAGGAGTGGGTTTTGCATTTGATAGTAATAATTATTACGATTATCATCGACAATCGCCGGATTTAGATAAATACTCCCATCCGCTACTTGTGTTTGAGTTGAAGCGTAGTTTTTATCTGTTTTTGACAATACATTTCCTTCTTTCAAAGAGCTAATAAAAGCTTCAGTTATCTTCGGTATACGACTTTCCATTACACTATCTAAGAAACGTTCGTATTTTTCATACATATCTTCTTTTTCTTCGTAATAATCATCTTCCATTTGTGCAGGTGGGTATTCATACTCTTCTTCAACTTCGATTGACTCGTCATATTCTTCCACTGCTTCCTCTTCAGTTTCATATTCCATAGGCTCCTCAATGGGTATTGATTCGGTATATTCATAATCTTCATAACCTCCCCACCTGTAAGGACGTTCCCAATGGTTTGCATCGAAAATACTATCGACAACTTCTTCAAAAAGGTAATCCTTCCAGTTCAATTCCATCATCATAAAAGTATTTCCATGAATAAAGGCTAACCTTCTTTCATTGTAGGCTACATTTTCATTTTTCAATGCAGTTCTAAATTCTAAAGGGACTAATTCATTTTTTAAAAATGATAACTGATCTTTTAAAGGCATACTAAACCCATGAAAACTGAATGATTGTTTTATACCCGAAAACATATGGATTGACCCTGATAAATCCATTCCAATTTCTTCTAAGGTTAATTCTTCCTTATTATAGCCCGTAACTTCTTTAACCATTTGTTGAACGAATGGATAGTCATTCATGTCTTTAATCGGCATGGATTTAGTAATTCTTCCTATATCTGCAGTAAAAACAAAGTAGGATGAATCTGGAACCAGTCCATTATTGCTTGACTGACCATTAGAAAAGTGTACAACAAAAAAAAGAGTTGTAATTATAAAAAGAGATTTCATAAGAATAATTTGTTGCTAAATTAGTGTTTTTAGAATTGTCTAAAAACTATTCCCCTTTTAAAGTTTATTCTTCTAAACTCACAGAATAATTCAGCGATTTTGGATTTTGAATGATTTCATGAGGTGATAACATCAACATACAGGCAGTACCATTTTTTGCAATCTTCACGTTGACATTTGAAACCGAAGATATTTGATTAGGAAATCGCTGTATAAAAACACATTTTCCTTCTTTTAATTTGTTATAGTCCTCATCTTCCGAAGCTTTCGTTTTCCATCGATCTGAAACTTCTGTATTTATAATCCTCTCGTACCCAGCATTACTAAAATTGACTTCAAAATAATCTCCGATTTTCTGATCCTTTTTTTGCCATTTTTTAGTGGATAAATTTAATCCGTTCTTTAATGCTTCCAAATCATCAAATGTACATGAGAATTTAAGAATCCATTCCTCTGTAGATAAAGAAGCTTTGGCATTTTTGATTCCTTCTTGACTGTTCAAGTCAGCAATAAATGATTCTATTTCATTTTGTAAATCTTTTTCGGATGGGACTTTTTTACCGTCAATTGAATCCATAGCCATTACTGAGTTTAGACGGGTTTGACTAGAGCTCATATTTAATGTCACTTTATACACTCCTGAACCATCTTTATTAAAAGTCGTGTCTTCGATTAATTCAAAACAGCTTGAAAAAATAAAAATTAACGGTAAGAGTAAAGATATTTGAAGCAGCGACTTTTTCATAGCCATATCAATTAACAAGAAGCGCACCAAAATTTTTAGCTTCCACAATAAAGACAGCCTTCATCATCAAAATCATCTAACTCAGGATTTTCCTCAATCTCTGGACGAAGCTGTTTTTTTAATTCGTAGATTTTTTGTTGTAACTCTCCATCTTCAAAGATATTTCCTGTTAACTGGCCTTTAAGCTCTTGGATTTCTCCCATTAATTTTTCTTCTGTCATTGTTGTTGGTTTTATTCAAAAATAGCTGAAAAATTTAGAACTTACTATTTTCTTAAAGCGGAGTTTTGAACTTATTTTTGTTTACCTCACTTTTTTATAAGTAATTTCTAGTGTCAGCGGAATTTGAAGTTGATCAAACTTTTTCTCATAAGTAAAAGAGGTATCTGTCAATTCAACTATTGGCATTACATAAGTTTCATTACTGTTTTTTAAATTGATTTGGGATTGATCATTCATTACCGAATATTGTCCACGAATGGTTGTGACACGGTCAGGCGCTCCACGAAATAGCTCCTCGTATGTTCCGTTGGGTTTGAATTCTATTGTTGAGTTAGTCAAGTCTTTCCCATTCTCTATCCACTGGTCTACTTTAATCTTCCAATTCTCAGGAACCAATCCCGCCAAAGCTCCAAGTCCTGAGTCTGCCGCTTTGTAGGAATCATATTCCCATTTCCCAATGAACTTATCTTCTGGATGTTGACAGGTTGACAAAACAATCAAAAGAAAAGCACTAAATAAACTTGTTTTAAATAAAGTTCCCATAATTTTGCATAAATTAGACTTACAAATTTATCAAATAATTTAGCTGATGGAAGAGATTGTCAACAAGGTTCAAAAAAGTGGTCTAGTCCAGATGGATTTAGCCGGTTTCAAACCAAAAATAGCAATCAAGACAATTGATTTAAAAGAAAATCTATGGCAAGGACTCGCTCTGAAAGAAAAGGATTTTCGCACATTTGTAAAAGAAAATGATTGGGAGAAATACAAGGGGAGCGTTGTTGGTGTCTATTGTTCAGCAGATGCCATCATTCCAACCTGGGCGTTTATGCTCGTAGTCTCTAAACTGCAAGAATTCGATGTTGAGTCTTATGTTGGAGACGAAAAAGAAGTTGAAAAAGAACTCATCAAAAAGAACATTGCGGCAATTGATCTTAAAGATTATCAAGACGCTAAACTCATCATCAAAGGGTGTGCAGATATCGCTTCTCCTTCGTTTGTGATGTCTGAATTATTGAAAAAATTACAACCTGTTGCGGCGAGTATTATGTATGGAGAACCTTGTTCTACTGTGCCTGTTTTTAAGCGGAAAAAGAAGTAGTAATAGCGTACAGGCACATCGAAATTAACCTTATCCTTACTTCAATTGGTGGATCATCGATACGTAATCTTGTCATCTTAATTTATTCAAAAAGAGGTTTACGCACACCTTATCTAACATTTTTATCGTAACGTGTTAAATAACATATATTTAATCCCCTGAATTATTAAAAATCCAATATATTTTGTAAGTTAGCAGTAACGACACTACTAACACATGAAAAATAATGCTAATCAACACTTTACGACTACCCCTGATTAAGTTAGGGAATCTGAATCATAGAAGACCGTTTTATGTAAATTTCAAACGAATTTACTTATTTTTACGTACACGTTATAGAGAGTTTGATGACCCTCCCTAATTTTTAAAAAGTATTTCGATCTAAATATGCCTTACTCAACAGGCATGGTTCGTTGAGAAAAATTTTAAATTATACTTTATTATTTGAACAACCTTGTTTTATATATAGTTATTTTAAGTGGTTTTATTTTAAAAATAAATGCCCAACAAAACTTGATACCGAATCATAGTTTTGAAGATACAGTAAGTTGTCCTACTACAGTTGGGCTGAGCAGTGTTGACCTTTGGTTCGTTCCTAATACATCAAGTCCTGATTATATGAACTCTTGCTCTGAAGATTTTGGTGTGCCTGAAAATGTATGGGGTTATCAAGAGGCTTATGATGGTTTGGCTTATGCTGGAGTAGTAACTTATATCAAGTCCCTTGATAACTATAGGGAGTATCTAGGTATTGAATTAGTTTCCCCCTTAATAGCAAATAAGAAATATTATTTTTCATTCTATGTTTCTTTGGGAGATATTTATCAGTATGCTACCAAAGAGTTAGGACTGGCCACTTCAGAGACCCAAATTAATCAAAATAATAATGCAGTTTTAACAGGAGTGAACGTTATTTTTCAACATGATAAATTTATAACTGACACCCAAAACTGGGTGAATATTTCAGGAAGTTTTATTGCAAATGGAAATGAATCTTATCTTTACATTGGTAAGTTTTCAACCGAAACGGATACTTTGGAAGTAAACCCATCTGCTATATTCCCAGACACTTACTATTTAATAGATAACGTTTGTCTCTCAGAACAACCTTGTGTTGAACCGAGTATCGAAATCCCCAATGTGTTTACACCCAATAATGATGGGGCAAATGATTTTTTTAAAACAAAAGATCAGGGATTAATTAATAAGCAAATGGTTATTTTAAACCGATGGGGAAACGTTGTTTTTGAAAGCGATGAGTTCGAACAGTGGGATGGAAAAGATCAAAAAGGAAATGATTGTACCGAAGGGGTTTATTTTGTAAAAGTTTCTTATGAAAATTCATTAAACAATACTATTGAAACTAAAACAGGGTTCGTTCATTTGATAAGGTAGTAATACTTTATATTATGAACGTTAAATATCTAAAATGTGGAGCTCTTCTACTGATGATGCTTCCCATACTGATGATGCTTCCCACTTTTGCAATTAGTCAAAGTACTACTGCTACAAACAATCAAAATAATGCTGGAACTCGCTATCTTGGTTTTCAAAACAACTGGGGTCTTTCAGTAAGAACAGATGGAATCACAAGAATGAGGATAAACCCAAGTGGAAGTCTTTTTGGTGGTTCAGTTCCTACTGATGGTTATATCGGTATTGGCGATAACCCCGCTGATATACGTAGCCGTTTAACGATTACTGGAACCAACAACACCTTCTTTGGAGGAGCTGGTTATCGTTCCTGGATGAAAACAGGAGTTTTTAATCTTGAAAATTCTGACAATTTATACGTAGGTTTAAAAGATGAAGGGTTTAACCGAAGTGATGCCATTTTTGCATGGGGTGATGATGGAGGTGGAAATGCTTTGAATAACGCTCGATTTATCTTTGCAGGTACTGCTCCAGTTAATGGTTCATGTACAAACTGCCCTACAAATTCATCAGGGCTTAATGGTCGTGAAGTTTTAAGGATGAATCCTAATGGAAACATTGGTATTGGCCCACTGTTTGTGCAAAACAATCAACCGAAAAGTACAATGCATTTGCACATCGAAAATAACCTGTCGAATTGGTTACAAATCTCTAACCAAAATTTGGGATTAACACCAAATCTGATATCACAAAGTGACGGATTAAGAATCGGTATCTTTGGTAGTGCAAACAATCTTGTAAATGGAAATGCAATGATTTACAATCAAGAAAATCGTCATTTATTATTTTCAACAGGTAGTGGAACAGGAATCACAACTCCAACCAACACACGAGAAAGAATGCGAATTACTGCAGTTGCCAATCCAACAGAATTGCCAAATGGAAACATAGGTAATTACAATCCGGGAAATATAAACGGAAACAGAACTAGGGTGGCGATTAGTCATGATCCTGCAAATCCAGTTACACGACCCCTTAGTTTGTTACATCTTGGGTATAATACCGGGAGTTTTCTTTTCCCTGGAACAACCGATGGTTGGCGTTCTTGGATGGACGTAGGGATGTTTGTGGCACAAGGAACAGACAACATGTATTTTGGTTTAAAACCTGAAGGAAATGATCGATTTGATGCGGTAATTAATTGGGGGGATAATCAAAATCCGGCTGGTCCTTTTCAGGTTGGACCTGATAATCTAAGATTTGTATTTACTTCAACGATTGCAGTGGGGTCTGGTGATCCTATTTCTACATCTAATGATGGTTTAGAGGTTATGCGTATGGAGCCTCAAGATGGGCAAACTTTTCAATACAACAATTTTGGTATGGTAGGGATCGGTAATTTCGCAGCTAATGGACCCAATACGGCACCTGCCGATGTGGTTGATGCTAAATTGGATATTGATGGAGATTTAAGAATTCGTCAAGTGAATCAAGATGATCTTTTAGAAAGAGTTCTTGTAGTTGACCCTACAGATCATAATCGAGTATACTGGAGAGATGTTAACAGTATTACGGCAAACGCAAATATTCAAGCCAACAACGGAACCTCTTTAGATCCCAACTCAATAGATCCTATCGTTCAGTTAGGACAAGAACTAGTTGGGGGAACACCTGCTTATACAGGAATTGGAGAGTTACTCAATGACCGAGAAATCCCAATGAATGGACAAGATTTGATCTTTTCTAGTACGAACGCTGGTTTTACAACACCAGGAATCGAACGCATCGCAATTGGTGCAGCCCCACCATCAGCGCCGGGAACTCCAGTTTTTCCTTCTTTACCAACTTCATTTTTTAATAATGCTTCTTCTAAGCTACAAGTATTTAATGCTACCGAACAAACCGGAGCTCATTTCGTAACACTCATGGATCCGTTAGGTATTGGTTTTTCTCCTGATCAGTATTCAGGTGCTAAAGGAACTGTTTTCGCTGATGAAAATGACAAGTCAATTATAGGTCTTTTAGGTCAAGGAATCTCTTTAACTCAAGGAACAAGGACAGAAGGTGTACGAGGAGAATCATTTGGTTCAGGAAATAATGTGGGTGTAAGTGGTCGCTCTATAGTGACTCCATTCACTTCCACTGGAGGTGAGTTTACAAGTAGATCTGTTGATGGAATTTGTTTACCAGGAACATCTGTTGGTGTAAGAGGTCGAGCAACAGGAAGTAACACGAGCAACATCGCAATACTTGGAGAGGTAGATAATGGCAACCCATGTAACGCAGCTGAAAACTATGCTGGGTTCTTTAATGGAGATGTTTTTGTTAACGGAACATTAACTCAGGCTTCAGACGAAAACTTGAAATCAAACATCCAAAATATTCAGGGAACAGATGCTTTAAATATTATTCGAAATTTAAATCCAGTTTCTTTTGAATACGATAATAGCATCAATGAACGAATGATGTTGCCAGATGGGATTCAGTATGGATTTGTAGCGCAAGATGTTGAGCAGGTACTGCCAGCTATTGTGCATACTACAACACTTCCAGCAGAGTTTGATAGTCTTGGGAATGAAATTTCACCAGCATTTGAATTTTTATCGTTGGAGTCTCAGGATTTAATTCCGCTTTTACTCGCTGCGGCTCAGGAACAAAGTCAAACAGTTGATAGTTTGTCAAACGAACTCGCTCAAAAAGACTCCCTACTAAACGATGTAAACGACCGTTTAACTCAACTTGAAAACTGTTTAAGTAATTTGTTACCACTATTGTGTCAAATTAATAACTCAGCGATCCAACAAAATGATGAAGAAACACAAGAAGCGTTACTACACCAAATCAATGTAGAGCTGTTCGACGGTGAGAACATCATTCTGGAACAAAACATTCCAAACCCTTTTGCTGAAAGAACAGTGATTAACTTTAGTATTCCCGCTTCTGTGGGAGAGGCAAAACTGTTATTCTACAACAATCAGGGTAGAATGATTCGTACTGTAAAAATCAACGAAAGAGGTGCTGGACAAGTAAATGTGTTCGGTGCGGAACTTAGCAAAGGAACGTACTCTTATACTTTAATTTGTGATGGTGAAGTAATTTCTACCAAAAAAATGGTGAAACAATAACTGATATTTACAAATCAATTTTTTGTAAAGCCACGACTTTGGAAGTTGTGGCTTTACTTTTTCTGCTTAATACATTTAGAAATACGCCACATACCCAAAATGTACTTTACCATTTCTCAACTCAATAGGATTGTCAAATTGTTTTCCTAGCGCATAGGATATTGAGAATATGCCAATGTTAGTTCCAAAACTAAAGCCTGCTCCAAAACCAAAGGGCGTATCAGCGGAATAGCCATTTGAATTGTTTTCATAGATGGATTGATCATAAAAAGCAAATGCATGGGAGTTTTGATCCACTAAAAATCGATACTCAAGCGTGAAAGTTGTCATGGTTGTTGCCAACAACTGTTCTTCATCAAAACCTCTTTGTGTCAATAATCCTCCAAACCTATAAAGCTCATTTGTAAAAATTGTTGGCGCATAGTATGTACTCGTTTGGTTTGCTAAGCGAATAACATTTCTCCGAGTTATAGGTATAAACCACTCTGCAGTTAAATTAATTGAAAAAGTAGTGGATATAGAACTTGTGTCCACCTCTGGTTCACGGCTCGTTCTTCGACCAACGGCCCCTGTTAGATCAAACATAAACCCTTTAGAAGGATTAGGCAAATAATCCAATTGTCTTCTAAAGATCCCTAAACCATATCTATTTGTACTAACAGATGAAAAACTCGAATTGGGTAAGGAAGAAGCTCCGCTAAGTAAATTTGAATTATCCGCTTCATAAAAAGCTTTTATATAATTTCCTCCAAGTAAAAAATATTGCACTCCAATATTAACATTGGTTGTAAGGAAAGTGGAGTCCTGTTTATACAAATCAAAACTTCCGTCAATTCCAAACGGTGTATTGAAAAGAAAAGGGAAATTCAATTTCATTTTTAAATCTTGTGTTTGAGGCTTTAAGCTTCTCCAGTTGATATCCAAAAGCTCTCCACGCTTGAGTACGTTTTGTAATTTCAATCGAACATCTCCCGTAATAATATTCTCTTGCGTTACTGGGTCTGGCTGTATTCCCACCACTCCATTCACTAGACTAACAGGATTACTTTCAAGGTATAAAAACAATTCTGCTCCTTTTTCGGTAAATAAGAGTTCGTACGGTTTTATTTCATTTAAGAATTGAATTTGTTCTATTCGACTAGGAATTTTTCTTAATCTATTCTCATTGTACAAGTCGCCTTCTTTGATCGAAATATTATTACTCAAAAATTTCTTATTAACTTTTGGCTCTCCTTTCAAGTGAATCTCAACAATCTCAACAAGAGGACCTGTATCAATAATCAACTCAGCGATGGTTGTTCCCGGTTGGATTTCATCCATCTCCAAAAACACTTTTGAAAATGGATAACCATTGTTGACCAGGTAATTAGATACACCGGTAAGTAATATTTCAACTTCTCCAGGGTTAAAAGGCAATTTGGAGATTGCTCTTTCATTAACTCTTGGTACTTTGCTAATAATGTAATCGTAATCTCTTTTATAGGAGATCGAAATTTTATCGAATTCATCTCCATAATAGTAATAGACTAATGCTTCATTGTCTCTCCACGATATAGAATCAATTGCGGCCAGGATATGGCCTTTCCGAATATGCTTAGCTCTCAGTTTTTCGAGTCTATCAATTACGCCTTGTTTTGATTTAAATTCTTTTCCTTCTAATCTTTCAGCTTCCGGAAAATCCTGTTTACTAAAAGACAAAAAATAAGAATTTTGAGCACTCAAAAAAGTACTGCAGTTCAATGCTATAATCAACACTATTCTTATCACTTCATCAAATTAAACGAATACTTGGCATCTTTATTGAGACAAACTAAAACGATAATCTGTTCATATATTATTCTTTAAGTTAAAAGTAATTCCATATATTTACAGCATCAAACAAAACAAATTAAAATTTTATAAAGCTATGAAAAGATTTTTGCCTTGGGCTTTCGTTGGTATATTTTTTGTTTCACTCGCATCATGCGGATCATCTAAAGCACACTGTGATGCTTATGGTGATAACTCAATTGAGTTAGAGCAAGACGATTTAGCGCAGCGTTAATTTTTCGCATAGCTAATCTACTACTCATTTCTCGATTCTACAAAGCTTTTAATTTTGAATTGAAATTTTTTGGTGGTACACGCTTAATCCAAATCAGTTGAAATTATTCATTCTTATTCAATAGAATTTGAATGTCTTCCATTAACTCATTTACTTCTGTAATACTTGTACCATCATAATATCCTCGTATTCTTAATTGTTGATCAACAAGAACGAAGTTATTTGTATGTATAAAGTCTGAACCAGCATCTCCAAGTTTTAGAGTTTCAGCAGGCTTTAACACAAAAAATGAATTTCTGGCGAGATGGTACAATTCTTTTTTAGAACCCGTTAAAAAATGCCACTGCCCTTCAATTGCATTGTGTTTCTCGGCATAAACCTTCATTACCTCAACCGTATCATGTTTAGGATCAACTGTAAAGCTTAGTATTTTAAAATCATCGTTTCCCTTAAATTCTTTTTGAACACGAGTCATTTGCGCAGTCATTTTTGGACAAATGGATTGGCACGTAGTAAAAAAATACTCTACGACGAAGACTTTACCTTTTACATCGTCCAGAGTTATCGTTTCACCTACTTGATTTTGAAGAGAAAACTCGCCAATTCTATGACCTATTCCTACTTCTAGCAATTCGGGATTAACCATTTCTGATTTCAAGTCTCTAGGCTGAATTACTGGCAGCTTTTTTTGATTTACACTCGAGTAAGTAAAGTAGTATGCAATGGCAATCCCCATAACTACAATACCTAGAATGGCAATGATTCGCATTTCTATTGTTTTTTTACAAATTTAATCCTTTAAAGAAAGACTTTTGTAAATAGAGTTTAAAAATTTCTATTTATCCATCTAACAAGTCCTCGTTTTCGCTTTTTGGTTTGACTTTAATAAAAATCGAAACAAGTGAAATTAATATACCAATTGCAAATAAGTGTATGACATATGGATAATGCATGAATTTAAATGCTATTCCAGCAAAAATAAACATCATCCCTAGGTAAAATATAAAAGTCTGGATTCTGTTTACGCGTTTCTTTGGGGTGTCGAAAAAATTAGATAGTAAAGAAAAAACAAAACCTAAAACACCGAGGATTATCACTCCAAAATAAAAGAGAAACTCATAGCTAAATCCAAATGGGTTGAACCCAGTAGACAATATTACCAGAGCTAACATTGATAATATAAAGGCTCCAAAACTTAGTCTACTAAACATAAAATATGTTTTTTTATTTCAATGTAAAGCTATCTTTACCAATCAAGGCGCCGTCAGCAAATATTTTCACAGCATAATTACCACTTGGGATTTCATCTCCTTGCAAATTATGCACTATCGTCATATCTATTTGTTGACCTTGATAATTAATCTCTCTCTTATCCGTGTAAATTATTTCACTACCAGAAACATTAACAATATTATTCGGTCGTGAAAATATAACTTGTCCTTTCGGGTCGGTAACTTGCATATAGATTGTTTTGTCTCCCGTTTCAGCGATGGTGTTTTCACCAATTGTAAAGGTAGAAGAGATCACATCCGTTCTTCCAGCTCTATTCACTTCGTGTGTGTTTCCATTAATTCTGTAACGCAAAGCAGTTGTATTGAAGTTAAAAGCATTCAATTTTGCCCCTTTCGCTAGGAGTTTCGAGCTTTCCGCAGCCTGTTTTTCTAGCTTGTCACGCTCCTCTTCTGTTTGAGATAATCTATTACTCTTTTCATCCAACTCAGACGTCAAGTTCACATTAAGCGTGTTTAATGAATCTATTGTATATAGGTAATTCTTCATGATTCCTCGTAACTGCTCATTCTCTTTCTTTAATCGGTTGATTTGACTATAGCTTCTATTACGTGTGTCTTTCAATTCTGCCATCAACTCATTGATTCGATCCTTTTGAGCATTAAGACTATCCGCTTTGGAAGCATCTTTTTCAATGAGCTTATCATAGGTATCCAACATGTTTTGGAAATCAGTCTTTAAGTCTTCGGTTGTAACATCAATATAGCCAGAAAGAGCTTCATTCATCTCTTCCTTCTCCTTTTCAAGCTGTCTATTTTCTGCTTGACAATCCTCGTACGCTGAAGACTCGTTAGCATACATCCACCCCAACGCAGCCGCTCCAAGAAGAGCGATTATCGTTATTAAAATCCATGCACCTGCTCTTGATTTGTTTGAATCCGTTGTTGTTTTTTTTTCTTCGTCTGACATTTTTCTACTGTTTTATATAAAAATACGTAAAATAATAGGTTATGTTACCTCAATATATTACAAATTATGTTAAGCGCCATATTCCATCAAATAGGCTTTTAAAAAAGCATTCAAATCGCCATCCATAACAGCATCGACATTGCCCGTTTCATATCCTGTTCGGACATCTTTAACAAGCTTATATGGGTGCATAACATAGTTCCTTATTTGAGACCCCCACTCTATTTTCTTTTTTTCTGACTCAATCTCATTCCGTTTTTCTAAACGTTTTCTAAGCTCCAATTCATACAGTTGAGATTTCAATAATTGCATTGCTTTCTCTTTATTTCCCAATTGAGATCTAGACTCAGAATTTTCAATAACAATTCCAGAAGGCTCATGACGCAAACGAACAGCCGTTTCAACTTTATTTACGTTTTGACCACCTTTTCCTCCAGAACGAAACGTCTCAAAAGAAATGTCAGCAGGGTTTATATCAATTGTAATTGTATCATCCACCAATGGGTAAACATATACAGAAGCGAAGGAGGTGTGTCGTTTTGCATTAGAATCAAAGGGAGAGATTCTTACCAGTCGATGAACTCCATTTTCTCCTTTTAGATAACCAAATGCAAAGTCACCATCGAATTCAATTGTAACCGTTTTTACTCCGGCAACTTCTCCTTCTTGATAATTCAGTTCTTTAATTTTATAGTTGTTTTTTTCGCCCCACATTATATACATGCGTAACAACATGTTTGCCCAATCACAACTTTCCGTTCCTCCAGCACCAGCAGTTATCTGTAAGACAGCATTCAATCCATCTTCTTCACCCGACAACATATTCTTTAATTCGAGCTCTTCGATATCTTCTACCAAACCAGCATAAAGATTTTCTATTTCTTCCTCGGATCCTGAACCATCGTTATAAAACTCTATGAGTACTTCTAAGTCGTCAAATTTGGTTTGAGCGCGTTCACAACTCTCAACCCAGAATTTTAATTGTCTTGTTTTTTTAAGTAGTACCTCAGCTGATTTCGGGTCGTCCCAAAAAGTAGGATCTTGAGATTTTAACTCTTTCTCCTGAATTTCCGCTTTTTTCTCATCAATTTTTAGATAATCTAATAGCTTAGAAATTCGTTCTTTTAACTCCTTTATTTGGTCACTGTTTACCATGATACAAAATTAAAAAATTGAAGTTATAATTCTCATTTTTTCTAAAGTTTGCTTTTGACTTGTTTCATTATAAGAATATTTTACCAAAATCTGAACGGGTTCTCTCTAAAATATTTTACATTTGAAACCAAAATAAATATAAGCATGAATATTCCTGCAAATTTAAAATACACAAAAGATCACGAATGGTGTAAGGTCGACGGTGATGTCGTTACCATTGGAGTTACTGATTTTGCGCAAAGTGAATTGGGTGATATCGTTTTTGTTGAAGTAGAAACAGAAGGTGAAACTTTAGATAAAGAAGAAGTTTTTGGAACTATTGAAGCAGTGAAAACAGTTTCCGATTTATTCATGCCAATTGCTGGAGAAGTAATTGAGTTCAATGAAGAAATCGAAGCGAGCCCTGAACTTGTTAATGATGATCCTTATGGAAATGGTTGGATGATCAAAGTGAAAGTTTCTAACCCTAGTGATTTAGATGAATTGCTAGATGCTGATGCTTACAAAGAAATCGTAGGTTAATTTATTTTGTTACGGTTTGTTCTTCCAAGTGTTTTATGGACGATTTTAGTCATTGTTTTAAGCGTTTCGTCTTCACAGAAATTGATAGGAGACGGTTTCGTTTTTGAAGGAGCAGATAAAATTGCACATTTCATAATGTACACTTTTTTAACACTCTTTTGGACTACAGCATTAAAGCGCCAGAATAAATCGGTGAAAATGAGAGCAAAAGCGTTCTTAATTGCACTAATTGGAGGGTTTTTACTAAGCTTGATTCTAGAAATTATTCAAGAATATTTTATAATTTCTAGATTTTTTGAGTCACTAGACTTGATTGCTAATGCTTTTGGTTGTATTTTTGGAGTACTGTTGTTTAAATTAATATATAGAAATACTTATAGATAATTAGGAACAGTTTTTGTGGTGTTAGATAATAAATACTAAGAATATGGAATTAAAGAAAAATCCCGATGTTGACAATGAAAAGGTAAAAGTACCTTTGATTTTCCTTGGTTTCTTTATTGTTGCGAGTTTAATTACACTGTCTTTCTCTTATGAGACGCCTGTTATGGCTGACGATGGTAGTGATAGAGAACGCGACAAAAGTGAGATACCTGAAGAGATGATTGAGGAACAGCCCGAAGAAGATGAGCCTGTTGTTCAAGAATTACCTGAACCAGATATTCCACCACCACCAACAGAAGAATCTGTTGAGGAAGAAAATGTCGATGAGGATGAGGAGATTGTTGTTGAAACACCTCCTATCGTAATCGAAGAAGAAGAGGAACCAGAGCCAGAAGCTCCGATTGTGGATTATCCAGATCAAGAGGCTGCATTCCCTGGAGGAATTGCCGCTATGAAACAGTTCTTAGCTGAAAACATCAATTATCCTGAAGTAGCCATGGAACTTGGTGATCAAGGAAAAGTGTTCGTTGAGTTCGTTGTGAACAAAGATGGAAGTATCGAACAAGTAAAGGTGCTAAGAGGTGTTTCTAGAGAAATTGATAGAGAAGCGAAGAGAGTTGTACGTTCAATGCCGAAATGGACTCCTGCCGAATCTAGTGGTGAAGCCGTTCGTGCAAGGTGTAGAATTCCGATTAACTTTATTCTTCAATAAAAATATTTTAATCAGTTTTATAAAGTCTATCAGTGAGATAGACTTTTTTTATGCAGTAAAATGAATACTATGTGGAACCCGAAAGAAATATGTCGTTTTGTAGACCTAACTTCTCTCAATACGTCAGATTCTAATAAAAGTATTGATCAGTTTTTAAATCAAGCACTTGATTACGATAAAAAAGGGTTTACTGTAGCGGCTGTTTGTTTATTCCCAAACTTTGGTAGAAAAGCAGTAGAAAAACTAGAAGCTTCTGATATAAAAACAGCTGTTGTGGCCGGTAGTTTCCCTTCTTCTCAAAGCTTTTTATCTGTTCGTTTACATGAATGTGAACTAGCACTTGAAGCTGGAGTTGATGAAATTGACATCGTACTTAATATTGGTGAATTACTGGATAAGAATTATAGTCACGTCTCAGATGAAATTAGAGCTTTTAAAAACCTCATGGGAGATAAAAAACTTAAGGTCATTCTCGAAACTGGGCTTCTTAAAGAAACCTCACTCATTAAGAAAGCAGCAGAACTTGCCATTACTGGGGGTGCTGATTTTATTAAGACATCAACAGGGAAAGGTTTTCCCGGAGCAGATTTGGATGCAGTTATTGAAATGGCAAATGTAATAGCCTCTCACTACAAAGAATCTCACAAAAAAGTAGGTTTAAAAATAAGTGGAGGTGTTAAAACATATTCTGATGCTATTCGTTATTTTGAAAAGGTGGAGTCAATTTTAGGTGAAAAATTCATGACTCCAAATTTATTACGTATCGGCGCAAGTTCTTTGGTACAAAATCTTATGGATGAATAAATCAATTTATGAAATATCTAAAGAACCCATCTCAGCGGCAATTTCAGCTTCTAAAGCAATCATGGATATTTACGTTCAAGATTTCAAAAAAATTGAAAAAGATGACGGGAGTCCATTAACCGCAGCAGATCTAGAGTCTTCAAAAATAATTCGTACTCACCTTAGTAAAACCAACATTCCAATTACTGGTGAAGAAGTTTTAAAAGAGCCTTATTCCGAAAGAAAAAGCTGGTCGCAATCATGGTGCATTGACCCCCTGGATGGAACAAAAGAGTTTATTAAAAAGAATGGTGAATTTGTTATAAACATTGCATTAATTGAAAATCACAAGGCCATATTTGGTCTTATCGCTTCGCCAGTTAAAGAAGAAATCATGATTGGTGGTCCTTCATTTGGTGCCTATCACTTCAGTTTCTCAAATGCATTTAATCCTGAAAAGTGGACGAAACTCCCAGAATTAAATACCCTCAACACACCGATACAACTAATCTCTTCAAGAAGTCATTATTCAGGAGACTTGTTGTCATTAGTAAATTTTATTGAGGAAAATTATGGGAAAGTAACCTCAAAACAAATGGGTTCAGCATTAAAGTTCTTTGATTTGGTTCAAGGAAAATCAGACATTTACCCTCGATTTGCCCCTACTATGGAGTGGGATATTGCAGCAGGACAAGCAATCTATGAAGCGGTTGGTGGCGAAGTTCTCCAAAGAGGGAGCGCACTGCCACTCATCTATAATAAAGAAAATTTAAAAAATCCATATTTTGTTGCCAGTAAAAAGGTAATCCCTATCGATTTATCAAAATAATCTGTGAAGAATTCACTAAATTTATCCTATGAAGTTTAAGCACTACATATTACTTTTCGGATTATTGAGTGCTTCATTTGAAACTTCAAACACTTTTGCCCAACAAGTTTTAACTCCAATTGGAACTAACTTTAAAGATAAGGTGATCGCAGGACAAAGCGATTCAACTTCGCTTTTCCTTGGAAATGGATTTTTTCCTGTTACTTATGAAGAAAGTGGTTATCAGTTACCGTTGAAAGACACTTCAAAAGGATGGATAAAAAGGAAGTTATTTCAAGAACATTTCATTCAAATTGAACACAAAGACTATTTTCTTGCTGTAGACCCTGTTTTGAACACTTCACTAGGTGAAGATATTTTACAAAATACGGGGGAAAGATTGTTTCAAAACACAAGAGGTGTACAAGCTTTTGGCGAACTCCTGAATAAAGTATCGTTTTATACCGCATTTTATGAAAATCAGGCGCGATTTGCAGGATATAAATCTGACTATTTTGAAGATCGAGGTGAGCAACGATTGAGTAATGGTGTTTATAATACAACGAATGCAACAGTTCCTGGTGGCGGAAGAACTAAACCTTTTAAAGGTACTGGCTTTGATTACTCTTCCTCAGTGGCTTACATTCGATATCAACCAATTAAACAGCTAGCTCTTCAGCTTGGTAACGCTCCTCAGTTTATAGGTTGGGGGCATCGATCTTTATTGTTGTCGGATAACTCATTTAATTTTTCTAATTTAAAAATCGATTGGAAAATCACTCCTAATATAACCTATACGGTAATAAGAGGAAAACAATTAAACCTATTTAGAAGAGCCGTTACAAATCAAGTTGAACCTCCCTTTGAACGCAAAAATTTTGGTCTTCACTATCTCACTTATCAACCAACTCAAAATATTTCTATTGGCTTATTTGAAGCAACTATGTACTTGAGAGACGAAGCAGTAAAATCTAGATCCGTAGACCCAATGTTTTATCAACCTTTGATAGGAGTAAACACGATTGCCTTTGGAAGTGAGTCTACAACTTTAAAAAATGTCGTCGGGCTAAACTTTGGTTGGAAATTTTTCAAAAATCAATTAATCTACGGCCAACTCGTAACAGATAATTTTAGTACACTCGAATATGGTGCTCAATTGGGTTGGAGAAGTTTTAATTTATTCCGAATTAAAAATCTCTTTATACAAGTCGAATATAACATTGCAACCAATCTACTTTATAGTGCAGAAAATAGAAGGTTAGCATATACGCATTACAACCTTCCTTTAGCGCATACTTTAGGCAACGGATTTGAAGAAATTGTTTTTAGAGCAGGATACGAATGGAAAAAGATCTATTTGAATATAAAATCCGTGAACTACCGGGCCGACCAATCTATGGCTGATAAGTCATTACTGTTCGAATCGAATAGCGATGCAGTAGATTTCAATGAAACTGTTGTTAGCTTTAATAGCGTAGAGTTGGGATATGTTTTCAACCACGCAACTCGATTAAGTGTTTTTACAAAGGCGATTTATCGTATGAGCAACACATCTCAGTCGGGTCAACTCAATAATGGTATAATACAGTTTGGGTTAAGAACGGGATTAACCAATCAATACATGGACTTTTAAATGAAGTTGCTATTCTACATATTATTGATTGGATACTCTTTAATCTCCTGGGGTCAAAAAGAAGTGACCTACTTAAACTACGATCCTTTTTTTGAAGATACTATCATCCATACACAAACGACCGTCAAGCCTTTATTGAGTCAGAGTAATCCTGAAACCGGTTGGAACATTTTAAAAAAGAATAAAAACCAAAACAGTTTTCTAAGGCTTTTCCCAGAAGCAAATATTGGTTTTGGAACCGCAAAAAATAATGTTTGGAACAATTCAACAAGGCTAGGTATCGGACTAGGTTTTGAATCGAAATTAGGAACAAACTTTTATATCCGAGGAACGCTAGTTCCGAGTTACTATGCCTTGAATTTTACGGGATCAAAAACGCAATCTATTCTTCAAAACACCTATTTATTCGACTGGAATGGTGAGCGTTCATTAGAACTACAACCCAGAATTCGAATAGGTTATACACCCAACAAATACTTCAATTTTCAAGTCGGTGTTGATCAACAGTTCATTGGTGAAGGAATCCGATCGATGCTTTTAAGCGATTATTCAAGTCCACATCCCTTTGCGCAATTAAGAACAAAATTATGGAAAATTGAATTTGTAAACCTGTATCAATTTTTTAGGGAAAATGTTATAACAAAGGTTCGCCAAAAATATGCCTCGACCCACATGCTAAATTTACAAGCCACTAGACGTTTTCAAATAGGAATATTCGAATCTGTAATTTTCGAACCAAAAGACACTGTATTAAATCGTGGGTATGATATAGAGTACTTGAACCCTTTTCTCTTTTACCGACCCACAGAATATAGCATCGGCTCCCAAGATCGATTGCTAATAGGTCTTAATTTAAGCTATCAATTTGATAACCTAATGCTTTATGGCCAACTTGCAGTAGATGATTTTGTATTGAGCGAGTTGGTTGAGCGTTCACGTTGGTGGGCCAACAAATATAGTGGACAGTTTGGCTTTAAGGGAAAAATAAAGTTCAACGATAAACAATTACGATATTTATCAGAAATAAATTTTTCAAGGCCTTTTACTTATACACATTTAAGTGAGGGGACAAATTATGGTCATCAAGGAATGAGTCTTGCCCATCCAATAGGGGCTAATTTTGTTGAATCCTTAAGTGAAATTAATCTGATATTTAAAAACCAATTATCTATAAAAGCCCAATTCATGTTTGTTCAACAAGGAGGTGCAGATGGTGATCCAAATACAACATACGGTGCCGACATCTACCAACCATATACCGATCGACCTTTTGAATACGGCTACTATATTGGAGCAAACGGTAAGCACAATCGTGCAAGAACATCTGTTGAAATTACCTACCCTATTGTTCGCAAAGCTGCATTAATTGCTTTTGTTCGTCCAGCCATAGAAATGTATCAATATAATGACAATCCATACCAATCAGTATTTTTATTTTATGGGGGTTTAAGAACAAGTCTCTGGAACGATAGAAGCTTCTCCTTTTAATTTGTCACCTAGGATAATTAAGATAAGATCCGCTATTCGTCGATATTATTTTTTGATTCGTCGTGAATTACATATATTTGCACTAAAAATAAAGTCTTATGAAAAAATATACATTTATTGCTTCTATGGCACTAATATTTGGTGCATTTAGTGTTTCAGCTCAAAATTCTGAGCAAACTGAAACTGAAAAGAAAGAAGGATTAGAAAAAAAGGAGGTTAAGGTTAAAAGTAAAGCTACTTTAAAGCCTGCTCAATCTAAAAAAATTGTGACTTCTAAGAAAAGAACAGTTCAAAAAGCGCGTATTGAAGAAAAGAAAGAAGCGCCTATAAAAAAAGAAGAAGATCTTTAGTCAATTACTAATAAACATTAATTAGCCATGAATAAAATATTAACGCTCCTATTGGTTTCAATAGGGATTTTTATCTATCAAAATGTATCTGCTCAAAGCTGTGATACATTGAGAAATTACTCATTATCTGATAACTTTTATGAAATTTCAGGTGATTATGGTGCACTTTTAGGTCACGATAAAATAGACGCTGGAGCAACTAACGTTACTCAATGGGCAGAACCATATTCTGTAGGAGCATCCACAGAGGTTAGACGATTAGTCTTTGTGCCTTGGGTTGTTCACGATGAAGGAGGTTCGGTAACTTTTAATGTTTATCAAGACAATGCTGGAGTTCCAGGAGCAGTTCTTGGTTCTGAGACAGTAGCATTAGCTGATATTGATGAGTACTTTTTTACAGAAATAGATTTTACAACCCCTGTTACGGTAAATGGTTCTTTCTTCGTTGGATATGAATTAGAATATAACACTCCACAAGATACTTTCGCTATTTTGGGAACATTTAAGCCAGGGGGAATTAATTATACACAAATGTTTTCTGGAGGTGTATGGGAAAATGTTGATGATAATTATGTTATTGGTGCAGATCCATTAATTAGTGCATGGAGACTTGATGTTCTATGTTCTAACGCTCCAGATCCAGTAGCTGATTTTACTGCTGATGGTTATACAGCTTGTTTAGGAAGTGAATTTATTATGGATGGAAGTCCTTCTCAGAATGTAGACCAATATCTATGGTACTTAACTGGACCAAGTGCAACACCTACTTATGATACAGATCAGGGAATTAATGGAACACTTACACCAACAGTTGCCGGAAACGGTCAAGAAATTACATTAATTGCTGATGGAGGATGTAAAACGAATGGTGTTTATACAACAGTTGATGTTTTTAATCCAGTTTCTGCTACAGTTGGCACAGAAAATACAACTTGTGGTCTTGACAATGGAGAAATTAATGTCACATCTCCTACTGGGGGTAGTGGAACTTACTCCTACTCAATAGATAACGGTAGCACTTTCCAAAGTAATGGAAACTATACTGGTCTTGC
The DNA here is from genome assembly GCA_002734085.1 of Fluviicola sp. GTDB lineage: Bacteria > Bacteroidota > Bacteroidia > Flavobacteriales_D > Crocinitomicaceae > Brumimicrobium. Next base: position 107,528 of record NVXV01000001.1, read on the forward strand.
ATCAGGAAGTTACGATGTTGTCGTAAATACAGGTGGAAATGGATGTTCATACACTGAAACTGTAACTGTTGGTGCAACACCTCAGGAAACAATAACAGTAGGGACAGATCAAACCATCTGTGCTGGTGGAACGGCAACAGTTACTGCTTCTGGTACAGGAACGATTGAATGGTTTGATGGAGGAACTTCTGTTGGAAATGGTACTTCAATAAACGTTTCACCAAGCACAACTACAACATATGATGCAGTTTTAACAGATGCAAACGGTTGTGAAGATATTGATCAAGTTATCGTAAACGTAAATGCACTTCCTTCAATTGATGCAGGAACAGATGATGACATTTGTAATGGAGACTCTTTTACTTTAACTGCAACTGGTGGAGATACATACAATTGGGATAACGGTCTAGGAGCTGGCGCTTCACATGTTGTTAGTCCAACAAGTACAACTACTTATGAAGTTACAGGTACTGATGCAAATGGTTGTATCAATACTGACCAAATTGAAATTACAGTAAATGCGCTTCCTTCAGTTGATGCTGGTACAAACCAAACTACTTGTGCTGGTAGTGCAGCAACGATAACTGCAACTGGAGCAAGTTCATACAATTGGAATACATTGGGAGCTGGAGCAAGTCAGGTTGTTTCGCCAACTACAACAACAGTTTACGAAGTAACTGGAACGGATGCGAACGGATGCGAAAATACTGACCAAGTAACTATTAATGTTAATGCACTTCCGACCGTTGATGCTGGAACTGACGTTTCTATTTGTGATGGAAGTAGTACAACAATAGTAGCAACAGGAGCTGATTCTTACTTTTGGGATAATGGTTTAGGAGCTGGCGCTTCACAAACTGTTACGCCAACTGCAACCACAACTTATGAAGTAACTGGAACAGACGCAAACAATTGTGAAAACACTGCTACAGTTCAGGTTACAATTAACCCAATTGATGACCCAAGTTTTACTTTCAATGACTATTGTGAAGTTGCGCCTTCAAACGGACCAACAAATATTGCTACACCTGGAGGAAACTTTATTTTCAATCCAGCACCTTCAGATGGAGCATCAATTGACGCTTCTACAGGAGAAATTTCAAATGGTGTAACTGGAGCAACTTATACGGTAGAGTATACAACAAACGGAACTTGTCCTAGCTCATCTACAGAAACAGTAACAGTTCAAACGAATGACGATCCTTCATTTGATTACGATGATATTTGTTTGGGTAATGGTCTCGCAATAGAACCATCTAATGTTTCTACAACTGGTGGAACGTTCGCCTTTGTAACAACTCCAACTGATGGAGCAACGATAGACGGAAACACTGGTGTTATATCGGGAGCAACTCAAGGAAGTACATATGATGTAGAGTACACTACTCCTTCAGGGGTTTGTCAAGCATCATCGATTGTTACTGTTGAAGTATTCAATGCACCAACAATTGTAGCAACTGGTGGACAAACCATCTGTGAGCAAGACGCAGTTACTTTGAATGCAACAGGAGGAGACTCTTATAGTTGGGATAATGGTTTAGGTAATGGAGACACACAAGTTGTATCTCCAACAACAACGACAACTTATATCGTTACAGGAACTGATGCAAATGGTTGTACAAACACAGATAATGCAACAGTAACTGTCAATCCACTTCCAACCGTAGACGCTGGAGTTGATCAAGAGGTATGTGAAGGTGAAACTGTGAATATTTCTGCTTCTGGTGCAACTAGTTACAACTGGGATAATGGTTTAGGTGCAGGTGCTACTCATTCCTTCACTGCCGCTGCAACAAATACATATATTGTAACAGGAACTGATGGTAACAATTGTGTCAATACTGATGAAGTTATTATTACAGTTAACCCTTTGCCAACAGTTGATGCAGGAGCGGATCAAGCTATTTGTAATGGTGATCAAACTACAATTTCTGCTACTGGCGGTAACACTTATGACTGGAACAACGGCCTAGGTGCTGGCGCTGCTCACAACGTGTCTCCAACAGCAACAACCACTTATGTAGTTGTTGGAGCAGATTTAAATGGATGTGAAAACTCCGACGAAGTAGTTGTAACTGTTAACGCGATTCCAACAATCAATGCAGGAGTTGATCAAGAAGTTTGTGAAGGTGAAAGCGTTACTCTAACTGCAACAGCTTCAAATGGTACTATCTCTTGGGATAATGGAATTACTGATGGTGTTGCCTTTACAGCAACTACAACAACTACATATACTGCAACTGCAGATGACAACGGATGTACTGCGACAGATGATGTGATTGTTACAGTTAACCCTTCACCAATTGTTACTACGGGAGCGGATCAAACGGCTTGTGAAAATCATGACCCTATACAACTAGTTGGATCACCTAGCGGTGGTACATTTGCAGGGCCAGGTGTCTCAGGAACTGAATTTGACCCAGGAACATCAGGGGTTGGTACACATACGATTACATACACTTACCAAGATGGAAATGGATGTGAAAATTCAGCAGTTCAAGTAATCACTGTTGACGGTTGTGCATCTCTAGATGAGAATAACATCAATAATAATATTATTGTTAAGCCAAATCCAGCCACTGATTATGTTGATATCGTGGTTGATAATTTGAAATCAATTCAGTTGATGACATCTGAAGGTAGAATAATTGATGTTTCTTTAAATATGATTAACAACAATACTTCTCGTATTGACGTTTCAACTCTTTCTAAGGGAACTTACATTTTACAAATTCAAACAGATAAGGTCTCAACTATTCGAAAAGTTATTATTCAATAATATTAAATGTTCTTTAACACAGACCCCATCGGCCAAAGACTGATGGGGTTTTTTATTTGTTTTTCACTACTTTCGCTCTCATGGAAGAATACTGGAACCAAGTTCTAAACGGAATCAAAGAAACAAGTTTTTTAGAATGGATTGGAGTAGTTACTGGAGTAACCTATGTTCTATTAGCAGCAAAAAAAATTATTCTTTGCTGGCTATTTGCTTTAATAAGCACCGCAATCTTTGTCATTCTATGCTTTCAACAAAAATTATTCATAGAGTCTGGCTTGCAAGTCTTTTATTTTGCCATGGCCATTTACGGGTGGACCAATTGGAGTAAAGATGAAACTAAAAACCTACCTATTCAGACTTGGCCTATTCAATATCATCTTATAAATATTTCATTAAGTGCTATAGTTGCATACGGGTTAGGTTACTTTATGAGTGTCTTCACAAGTCAAGAGAGCCCATTCCTCGATGCGTTTACAACTATTTTTAGTTTAGCCGCAACATTTATGGTAGCACAACGAGTACTGGGGAATTGGATCTACTGGATAATTATTGATGTAGGGCTGGCTTATTTATATAGTACTCGTGGACTTGAACTCGCTGGTTTACAATATTTCATATTTTCTATTATAGCTATATTTGCATGGTATTCGTGGTTTATGTTTTATAAAAAGCAAAAAATTAAATGAAAATTGCCATAACAGGTCCTGAAAGTACTGGAAAAACAACTTTAGCTAAGGATTTAGCGAAAGCATTTGATACAGTTTGGACTCCTGAGTTTGCTAGAGAATATCTTGAATCTAGAAACGGTCAATATGGTTTTGATGATATCGAAGTAATAGCAAAAGAACAAAAACAAAGCTGGAATAGAGTAAGTGATTTAGACCTTGTCTTTTTTGATACTGAATTCACAGTATTCAAAATATGGTCGGAAATAAAGTTTGGAAAAGTTTCACCATATATTATTGAATCTTTAGAAAATCAAGATTTCGATCATTATTTCATTTGTGATCCTCAAGAGGTTGAGTGGGAAGAAGATCCTTTAAGAGAGCATCCAGAAAGGAGAGAAGAATTCTTTCACCTTTATTTACGTGTTATGAATTCAAACAAACGATCTTATACGATATTATCTGGAACTTGGGAGGAAAGGTTTAACAAAGCAATTTCTGAGGTAAATCAATTATTAGATTCTGAGAAAACCACATTAAATTTGTAAGGAGCTATTTAAAAGTCGTTCTTACTTAAAATATCCAATATGAAATTTTTGTTTATCACATTTCTAATTTTAAATAATATAGTAATGGCACAAGACACGACATACTATAAAGCAAAAGAACGAGAGGGGTTGAATGTTGGAGAAAAAGTTGAAAATTTTTCTGCTCAAAGCATGCGCGGCGATACAGTTTCATTGGACGCTTTATTAGAAAAGGGGCCTTTGGTTATTGTCTTTTATCGTGGTCATTGGTGTCCAATATGTAATAAACACCTTAAAAAACTCGAATCTAATTTAGAGAAAGTTTATGAGAAGGGAGCTCAACTAATCGCCATTTCTCCTGAAAAATCCGAATTTTTAAGGAAAACTGCGGATAAAACAAACGCCTCTTTTACCCTTTTATACGACGAAGGCTACAAAATTTCAGATCAATTCCAACTTACTTTTCAACCGGATAGTATGACAAGAGTAATGTATAAAACGGTTTTAGGTGGAGATCTTAAAACAGCACATTCAGACGAAAGTCAACAGCTCCCAATTCCAGCAACGTATATACTAAATAAAGAAGGAGTAGTTGTTTGGCGGCATTTTGATCCCGATTATAAGAAGCGTTCAAAAATTGAAAACATAATTGCAAATATTCCAACTTATGAGTAGAATAAAAGTAATTTCATATGAAGAGTCTCAAGGTAGACTAAAAGAAGTCTATGATGATCTTATAAAATCCAGGGGAATGTTGGCAGACGTCCATATGATACAGAGTCTAAGACCTGAAAGTATTGTAAAGCATATGGACTTGTATATGGAAATCATGTTTTCGCGTTCAGAACTTTCAAGAGCTGATCGTGAAATGATAGCTGTAGTTGTTTCCGTTGCAAATAAATGTGATTACTGCCAAACACATCACGGAGAAGCGCTCAACAATTACTGGAAAGACAAGAAAAAACTAGAAGAGTTCAAAGCTGGTTATTCTAAAGTTGGACTAGCAGAAAAACAAATCGCACTTTGTGATTATGCTAGTAAAATGACTTTGCATCCTGGAGAAGCAGTTGAAAAGGATGTAGTAGCTCCTCTTAAGAAAAACGGATACTCTGACGAAGCTATTCTGGACGCCTCTTTAGTTGTTTCATATTTCAACTTCGTAAATAGAATGGTTTTAGGTCTTGGTGTTCACTTAGAAAATCACGCAGGAGCCGGATTTAAGTATTAGAATAAAGGTCTATAGCAAGTATATATTTTACATTCAATGACTGTCGTTAAAAACACAAGTGATTAGATTCATTTATGCTCTTTCATGTAATTTAGCTACATATTGATTAGATTTGTAGCGTGAAAAAGATGTTGGTTGTCATTTTATTAATATCCGTGTTCCTTTTCATCGATTTGGATGCAATGGCGCAATGTTCGCAATGTAAGTTGTTAGCAGAGCAAAGCGGTAATCCTGCAGATGATAAATTACTCGGTGATTCAGGAGGAAACAATATTAACTCAGCTATACTTTATATTATGGCCGTGCCCTATATCATTTTGTCTTTCCTCTTTCGCAAACAAATCAAGCGTCTTTTCAAACGTACATTTGGTGTAGCAAAAAATTCCTAAAGTAGTTCATTTGCTAAATTAGCTAACTCTGAACGCTCCCCTTTCTCTAGTTTTACATGTGAAAAGAGTTTCTCTCCTTTGACACGATCGATCAAATAAGCCAAACCATTTGAGTTCTCGTCTAAGTATGGCGTATCTATTTGATTAATGTCTCCAGTAAATATAATTTTGGTGTTCTCGCCTGCTCTAGTAATAATTGTTTTCACTTCATGAGGAGTTAAATTCTGTGCTTCATCTACAATGAAAATAACATTAGATAAACTTCTTCCTCGAATAAATGCAAGCGGAGTAATCATAATTTTTCCCTCTTCCTGCATCGCAGTTAATTCCTTAAATTTTCGTTCGTTTTCTTTAAACTGGTTTTTAATGAACTTCAAATTATCCCATAAAGGCTCCATGTACGGAGAAATTTTATCATTAGCATCACCAGGTAAAAATCCAATATCTCTATTTGAAAGTGGAACTAAAGGTCGAGCTAAAATAATTTGATGATAGCTTTTGTGTTGTTCTAATGCTGCCGCAAGTGCCAAAAGTGTTTTGCCCGTTCCTGCAACACCTTGTAGAACAACCAATTTTATATTATCATTCATCAAAGCATTTACCGCAAACGCTTGTTCAGCATTCTTAGGTTTTATTCCTGAAATGTATGATTTTTCAACGCGCTCAATCTGATCTAGCAAGGGATTATAAAAAGCCAAAGAAGAAGAACGTCCATTCTTTAGAACGTAATAACCATTTGCAACTTTACTTCCGTTCAATATTCCATCCTCCGGAACCTTTCCTTTGTTAAACAAGTGACGAATAACATCAGAATCTATATTTTCAACCACCCTTAAACTTGATGACTCCAGTGACTTTTGATCTACCTTTCCTGTTTCATAATCCTCTGATTTAATCCCCAGTGCCTTTGCTTTTATTCGAAGATTTATATCTTTTGTGACTAACGTAACGAGTTTCGTTTTGTTCTGCTCTTGAAGAAAGAGTGCTGCATTTATAATCTTATGGTCATTTTTACCTTCTGCATAGATTTTTTCAGCATTTACTTCCAGCGGGCTTCCAGAAAGTATAACGTTGAACTTCCCTTTTCCTTTTCCCAATGGAATCCAGTCTTGCAAAGAATTATCTCCTGACAGCTTATCTATAAAACGAATCACAGCCCTTGCCGTAAAGTTTTTAGTATCATTCCCAACTTTAAAGTTGTCCAATTCTTCCAATACAGTTATTGGGATTGCAACATCATGTTTTTCAAAATTTGTAATGGATTGGTGGTCGTGAAGTAAAACGGAAGTGTCAAGTACAAAAATCTTTTTTTTCTTAGCCATAAACTGTCTTTGTTTGGCATTAAGGTAGGAAGTTTTGAACTCAATAAAATATCAATCTCAAACAGTTATTAACAATGAAATAGTAATTATATGAAAGACAAAACCCTGGTTTTAACTATAATACTCAACTAACAATATTTTAATATTGCGTTAATCATTTGAATATCAAAAACCTATCTTTTCACAACCTTAATTACCTCCTGAGCCTCATTTGTCGTAACTCTCAAGGTGTAAACGCCACGAGCCAAATGATTAATATCAATCTCTCCAGCATTTTTTGAAGAAGGTGAAAACGTGATTTCATATACTTTTCCTTTCAAATCATAGAGCTGGATATCCGCTTCTACCAAGCTTTCAGAAGAACTCAGGTACACTTTGTCGTCTGCAGGATTTGGGTGTAATTTTAAAATGCTTTCTTCACCACAATTTGCAGTAAATGTATTTAATATCTCTGTGGTTCCATCAAAATCGGTTTGTGACAGTCTATAATAAGACACACCACTAGATTGAATATTTAGTGCTTCTTCATAAGAAATACTCTCTGATGAGTTTCCTGCACCATCAATCGTTTTTACAGCTCTCCAGTTTTTGCCATCTTCCGAATATGATATTGTAAAGTAGTCATTGTTTTTTTCTGAAGCGGTTTCCCAATTGATAGTTGTGCTATGTTTATCACAAGATAAATTTGATGAAGCCAGTTCTACTGGTAGTGGATAAGCACAAATATCTCCAGGATTTGTGAATTGTAATGCGAGGTTAAACCTCCTGTTTGAGCTTGTTCCAGTAGCTGCACCCCAAGAACCACCCCATCCAACTTTACCTGGAAATATGCCTGCTGCTGTACCATTTGTCCGATCAAACCATGGTTCTTCCGGGGTGTTATCAGATCCTCCTCGATTTTCAAATAGAACTTCTAACTGATCTGTCCCGTTGTAAACGAAGCTAGGAGCAACATTAAAATTAAAAGTATAAATACCTGTACCATTAAAAGTCATATTTCCAGAATATACTTGAGTAAAACCTCCCGTTCCTGGATATCCTGGATCACTAGCGAAATTATTCACAGCAGTATGTCTAACATAGACACGTATATCGTTGTATGTATAATTACCCCATGACCAGTCATTATCCAGTCGAAATGACACGCTTGTCATCGTTTGCGCACCACCTAGTTGACTGGAATAATATAAATTCGAAGACCAACTGTAAAGTGTCCAATTATCATCTGTAGTAAAAGGAAATTCAGGGGAATTCAAAGGACAACTTTGCCCAAAAGAAAAAGAGTAAGCAAATAATAATACGAAAAAAAGAAATGATTTTCTGACGTTTTTTAGTAGCAAATTAAACATAGTAATATAAGGTTATTTATTAGTCGAAGATACTTAAATCAAACGTTTTATAGAAACCGTTCGTCACAAAATGAAAAATTGAGGGGGTAGCCCTATTACGATTTCAAAGCAATTAATTTTGACTTAATCTGCTCTAATTTATTAATAACCTCAGAGCTATTTGAACTCAAGCTAGTTGGTGTACTTGATTTACTCTTTAGGGCTTTTTTGGCTCCGTCCAAGGTATGTCCATCAACTTTAACTAAATTATATATGCGTTGAAGCTCCATTATGTTTTTTGGAGAGAATAAACGATTGCCTTTTTTATTTTTCTTGGGTTGAACTGAAGGAAATTCTTTTTCCCAAAAACGAATAAGTGAAGCATTGACATCAAACATCTTTGCTACATCTCCAATCGAGTAGTACAATTTGGTTAATTTCGATTCTTGAATTTGTTCATTCATGCTTCAAGCTTAATTAAATTCTGCTCTTACGGAATAAATATACTAATAAACAATTAATCGATACTGATTTTTAGAAGTTTCACCTAAAATTGATACTGTATAAGTACCCGATTTAATATGACTCGGTAAATCAAATTGAATTGTATTTGTACCCTTACCAACTTCTAAATTCATTTGTTCAACACGTTTCCCCATGTTGTCATGAACTGAAATACGAATTGATTCACTAACACTTGAATTTATCTGAACGTTCACTTTTCCACCTGCGTTGACTGGATTGGGATAAATTACATATTCCGACTGACCTTCTTTTAGAATGGAAATAATTCCTAATTCTTCAGTTTCTCCGTCGAAATCATGTTGCACTAACTTATAATAATTAATTCCGTATCGTGGAAAGCTATCAACAAACTCGTATTGTGTTGCTTGACTTGTGTTTCCTTGTCCATTTACCTTCCCGATCAAGTCAAACTGCATACCATCTTCACTACGGTAGACAGTGAAATAGTCGTTATTTAGTTCCGTCGCCGTTTCCCAATTCAGAACAGAATTATCATTTGGGGCATCGTAATATCCCGAGTAAGCAACAAGCTCTACAGGGAGTGTGCTGAAAGCGTAATCAATTATAAACTCTGCATTTTGTCCAGCTACTTGTATTGTATTTACCCCAATATTTAATATACCAAAAGTGTTCACCCAAGGGAATATTGCATTGTCAGGACGACGATATAACTGAACGGTAGGTTCATTACTTGCATCAATGTATGGGTTTCCAGTATAATTGTAAGTCGCTGTATAGGTTGCTAATGGATCACCAATTTTGTACACACCAAAATATCTATCATAAGTTCCTGTGCCAGAAAGACCACTAACATCATTGGGGAAATTGTTTACATAATATAAGTGAACTCCTGTTGGTGCGCCCAACATATTAGACAAAGTAAAGGTCTCACCATCACACGAGCTAATACTTGGCGTTAACCCTCCCCAAGCCCCAGTGTAAACAAAAACACTTCGATCTCCGATAGGAGCTGCTGAAATCACTTCGGCTCCTGCTCCAAAATTAAACATTACAGCATTATTTATCAATTGAGTATTATGGTCAAAAATCGTATCATTTGAAATATCATCAAATTTATAGTATGCTTCTAGTCCATTAGACTTACCTGAAATATGTTTTGCCATATTTGTACGTACTTCAAGTTGAGATAGCGCACGATCCCATATTTTAAACTCGTCCATTTCACCGTTAAAATAATCATTGGGCCCTCTTGTACCATTGTAAGTATTAGATTCCGAACCAGTACCTAAAAAACCATATCTCGTTAATCCTGAGCCAAAAGTTGCTCCACTAGTTGTTGTAACATCCAAAATACCATCAATATATATATTCAATGTTCCATTATCGAAAACACAAGCAACATGGTGCCACTCACCATCATCAACTCGTGTAGTACTTCCAAAGTCAATGATCCCAGATGACGTAAGCAGATCAAATCCTATTTGTCCATTTCCAGCTCCACTGCCATTGATTTCAACCCTCCAGTATTCACTTCTATCAAAAGAGGCAATTATTTGATTTCCTGCATCTGTAGTCTTTAACCAGGTTTCTACGGTTAATTCATCGTAGGTTGAACCTTCATAATACATATTTTCGATCGCTGCATAGTCGTTATTTCCATCAAATAACAAAGCATTTTCTGAATGTGTAAACCCTTCTACTGCGATCCTGGCAGCACCATTACATCCTCCTCCACTTGTTGTCACTTCGTAAAATCCATTTTGACTTACCGTTATTGTCTGGGTTGATTCTCCTGTACTCCAATTGTAATTAGTTGCAGAAGTTCCAGCGTCCAAAATGATTGAAGGTGCACCACAGGTTAAAATTGTATCTTGTAAATCGCCTTCAATTGTTACTGTAGCAGGAATAAGATTGCTTTCGCAATCACATTGTAGCAAAGCTCCAGAAACCCATGCAATAGATGTATTCATATTATACATAGTACCGTCGGCTCCATTCCCTGTGACATCCACAACTGCTGTTCCTCCATTTTCATTAAAGTTGTAATACGTCTCTAGATTAGCCTCTGCACCAGTTAGACAAGTATCTTTATAATTCATAATTTCAGACGGCGTCCGAACATCATTCCAAATTCGCACTTCATCTATACTTCCATCATAATATCTATTATTTCTTCCACCATTGAATCCACCTGCTTCAGAACCATCACCCAAAATACCAAATCGATTGGTTCCAGTACCGAGACCAACTCCTGAATGAGGGTTATTGCTAATCGCTACTTGTACACCATCGATGTAAATCATTTTATCTACACCGTCATAAACACCAACAATGTGATGCCATGCTCCATCATTTACTGGTACGCCTGAATAAAAGTCATCAATGCCTCCAGAAGTAGCTGCCGTACAAAAACCTACTTCTCCATTGTCACCTCGAACAAAAAGATTGAAATATTCACTTCTATCGAAATCAACAATCGACCAATTATCAAAATCTGCAACTCCACCAACAGAGGTATTTACCCAGGCTTCAACTGTAATCTGAGGTATTGCTCCAGCAGAATTGTAAGACTTATTCAAAGCAACATAATCATTAGTGCCATCAAATTCAAGAGCAGTGTTTGTATCTGTTGCTGAAACGTAAAACGTTTGTGAAGAAGTTAAAAAAGGTGTCTGATAATTACTCCCAGAACCAACAATGCTATCACCCACTGCGGAATCATACCAATTGTAAAACCCAGTTGATCCAGAAGCTGTAAGGTTCACGGTGCCCGACTGAAAAACACAAACATTTGAAGTCGATGGATCACTAACTGGGCATTGAGCATTGACAACTTGCATTGTCAAAGCAAGCATAAAAAAAGTTGAAAGCAGACAACATCTTAGGAACATAAGTACTACGTAAAATTATTAAAAGTCAAAGCTTTAAGTAATAATAATTAAGCAAAACTAAGTAATTTTACTTAAAAGAAAAAACAAGTTAATAATTTTAGCAGCTAGTTTACGAATGTCATACATTTGTCCATGTTTAATCCATGGATTTTAACGCATTCTTTGAAATTTCAACAATTTTTTCATATTGATCAGGAGATAAATCCGAATGAAAATAATTGATTGGGTTTACTTTATGTCCGTCTTTTTCAACTTCATAGTGTAGATGTGGTCCAGTGGATTTACCAGAACTGCCCATCAATGCAATTAAATCTCCTCTTTTTACTTTATCTCCTTCTTTTACTAAAAAGGAACTTAAATGAGCATATCGTGTTTTATAACCAAATCCATGGTTAATTACAATTTCTCGTCCATATCCCCAAGAGTTGTGCTCTACTTTCTCAACTACACCATCACCTGTAGAGTAAATCTCAGTACCAACATCTGAAGTGAAATCTAACCCCCAGTGCATTTTACGTGTTCCATAAACAGGATCTACGCGCCAACCATACCCGGAGGCCATTCTTCTTAATTCCTTGTTATTAACAGGCTGAATAGCAGGCAAAGAAGCGAGTCTTAATTCTCTTTCTTTTGCCAGTTTCACAAGTTCTTTAAATGACAAACTCTGAGCGTGCAACTTTCGCTCTACATCATCTAGCTTTTTAGCTGTTGATATTAAAATATCAGAATTAGACATCCCTTTGAGGTGCGCATAACGATCACTACCGCCGACACCCATCATTCGCAGCTCTTCTGGAAATTCTTTAGCACCAAGAGCGGTTCTGTACAAACTCTCATCTCTTTGTTTAATAGCGTCTGCTACTTTCTCTACAACTTGCATTCGACCTTCGTATTCTTTAACGATTTGTCGCATTTCTAAAATCTCGGCTTTAAGTTTCTTCTCTTTGGGAGAGTCCAATCGGTAGGCAATAAAAAAACCAAATACAATACTCAAAACTAATGTGGGCGCGATAAATATGATTCCGCGAAGTACTCGTTCACCGATGGAACGGTCTACTTTCTCATAGGAAAGTGTTTCTGGATTATATCTAAATTTAGTTTTTGCCATTATTTACACTTAAAACATCGCAAAATTAGGCAAATAATCTAACTTTGTAGATGCATTAACAATGCTTAACAGTTAGAATACGTATTAAAGAACATAAGGTTATATGAAATAAGCCATTAGAAAATCCTATACAGAAAAGATAAATCTAATAAAGCGATTTCATGTTACCGTTAGAAATAAGTTATATACACATGAATCTAGAAGAAATTCGAAGTCAGTTTTTTGCGTTTTTTGAAGATAAAAAACATACGCTTGTTCCATCAGCACCAATGGTCATTAAAAATGATCCAACGTTAATGTTCACGAATGCAGGAATGAATCAATTTAAAGATTACTTCTTAGGTCATTCTACTGCCAAGGACAAACGTGTGGTTGATACTCAAAAGTGCTTACGTGTTTCTGGAAAACATAATGATTTGGAAGAGGTAGGTGTTGATACATATCACCACACCATGTTTGAAATGCTTGGAAATTGGTCGTTTGGAGATTATTTTAAAGAACAAGCAATTGATTGGGCATGGGAACTCCTTACTGAAGTATATAAAATTGATAAAGACTCTCTTTATGTGACCATTTTCGAAGGTGATGATAAAGACGGTGTCCCTAGAGATGGTGAATCATATAATTTCTGGAAAAAGCATATTAATGAAGGACGGATTTTAGAAGCCAATAAAGAAGATAATTTCTGGGAGATGGGAGAAATGGGGCCATGCGGACCATGTTCTGAAATTCACGTGGATATTAGATCTAACGAAGAAAAGGCGAAAATTGATGGCAAAACACTTGTAAATAAAGATCATCCTCAAGTTATTGAAGTATGGAATCTTGTTTTTATTCAATTCAATAGGAAAGCAGATAGTTCATTAGAAAAGCTGCCTCAAACACATGTGGACACAGGGATGGGGCTTGAAAGACTAGCGATGGTACTTCAAGGTAAACAATCTAATTATGATATTGATTTATTTCAATCATTGATCTCTCATGTTGCTAATCGCGCTAACATTAAATATGGTGCTTCAGAGGAAACGGATATTGCAATGCGTGTAATTGCCGATCATATTCGTGCAATTGCATTTTCAATTACTGATGGACAGTTACCCTCAAACACTGGTGCAGGTTATGTGATTAGAAGAATTCTTAGACGTGCAGTTCGGTATGGTTATCAAACACTATCACTCAGCGACCCTTTTCTTTCAGACTTGAGCAAAGTTCTGATTAAGGAAATGGGAAATGCTTTTCCCGAGTTAAAAGATCAGGCAAGCCTTATTGAAAATGTAATTCGCGAAGAAGAAATCAGCTTTTTCAATACATTGGAGCAAGGAATTAAGCGAATTAACACCATTATCAATAACCAAAAAAAGCAAGGAAGTAATGTTATTCCTGGCGATATGGCTTTTGAATTATACGACACTTTTGGATTTCCTTTTGACTTAACTGCATTAATCGCAAGAGAAGAAAATATAAAAGTGGATGAAGTAGGGTTTGAAAAAGCACTTGAAGAACAAAAAAATCGATCTCGCGCAGCTACTTCAATCAAAACTGATGATTGGGTAGAGCTTTTAGAAGATGATCGTGAAGAGTTTATCGGATACGACAACTTAAAAGCGGATGTGAAGTTGGTGAAGTATAGAAAAGTTGAACAAAAAAACAAGTCGTTTTATCAACTGGTATTTAATTACACACCTTTTTACCCAGAAGGAGGGGGTCAAGTTGGAGATAGTGGTTATATCGAAGCAAACGGTGAGAAGACAACTATTTTTGATACAAAAAAAGAGAATAACCTTATTGTTCATCTGGCAAAACAATTACCTCCAGTTCCAGAAGCTAACTTCCAAGCTGTTGTTAATACCGAAAAACGTTTTCTTTCTACAGCTAATCATTCAAGTACACATCTACTTCACTATGCACTGCGAGAAGTACTTGGTGAGCATGTGGGTCAAAAAGGATCATTGGTAAATCCAGATTATTTACGATTTGATTTTTCTCATTTTTCAAAAGTTACTGATGAAGAACTTGAAACAATTGAACGCAAAGTGAATGAAATGGTGCGCGCTAATATTGCTTTGGAAGAACATAGAAATGTTCCCATGTCAAAAGCTGAAGAGCTTGGAGCACTCGCATTATTTGGCGAAAAATATGGTGATGTAGTTCGTATTATTAAGTTTGGCGAATCTGTTGAATTGTGTGGTGGAACACACGTTGAAAACACTGGGAATATTGGTCTATTCAAAATCACTTCCGAATCGGCAGTAGCTTCTGGTGTTCGAAGAATTGAGGCAATTAGCAATCAAAAGGCCGAAGCGTTTATTCAGAATCAAATTGATACCCTGGATGAAATAAAAATGCTTTTCAAAAACCCTAAAGATATCAAAAAAGCAATCACTGATTTGATGGCTAAAAATGATGAGCTAAATAAAAAATTAGCTGAAATCGAAAAAGACAAAGCGAAGAACATCAAGGCTGACCTTAAGAATAAAATTTCAGAGTTAAATGGAGTTCCATTTTTAGAGGCAATTGTGCCTTTAGACGGTGGATCGATTAAAGATATACTTTTCCAGCTCAAAAGTGAAATGGATTCTTTAGTTGCTGTAATTGGAGGGGAAAGTGAAGGTAAATGCACCTTGAGTATTTTAATTTCTGAGGATTTAGTGAACGACAAATCACTGCACGCGGGAAATATGGTAAGGAATGCTGCAAAACATATTCAAGGTGGTGGCGGTGGACAACCATTCTTTGCTACGGCAGGTGGTAAAAAACCAGGTGGACTTCAGGCAGCAATTGAAGAAGTCAAAAAAGGACTCTAAATTATGGCAAAAAAACGAGTGCTTATCATCACGTATTACTGGCCTCCAAGTGGTGGTAGTGGAGTACAAAGATGGGCGTACTTCGCCAAGTATTTAGAACAGTTTGGGGTTGTTCCAATCGTTCTAACTGTAGACCCTAAAAAAGCATCTTACCCTTCAATAGACAATGATTTATTAAAAGACGTAGAGCATATTGAAGTGCATAGAACTTCTACTTTTGAACCGCTTCAGATTTATTCGCTTCTCACAACTGGCAAAAAGAAAGAAGGAATTCCTTATGGTTCGATTGAGACAAAATCAAAATCTCCGATTAAAAAATTGGGTAGATATGTCCGCGCAAATTTAATATTACCAGATGCCAGAAAATACTGGAATTCTTATGCTTTAAAAGCAGCTAGAAAATTGATACAGAACAACGAAATAGATGTTGTTGTAACTACAGGCCCTCCACATTCTACGCATTTAATTGGAGAAAAGCTAAAAACCCAATTTAATATCCCCTGGCTCGTCGATTTTAGAGATCCTTGGAGTGAGATGTTTTACAATCAGGATTTGCCAATGACAAAAGCATCGATTAAAAAAAATGAAGACTTAGAAGTTTCTATACTAAACAAAGCTGATAAAGTGGTTACGGTCTCTCAATATATTGCCGATTTATTACTGAAAAAGTCCAAAAAATCTAAGAATGACATTCATATTATTGAAAATGGTTACGACGATCGATTGTTTAAGGAAAAGTATGAAAAGAAAACGCAAAACACAATAGCCTACGTAGGATATTTAGGGAAACACCATAACTACGAATTACTTGTCGAGGGACTTTCAATATTTGTAAAGCAATATCCTGAAAACGAAATCACTTTAGAGTTAGCAGGAAACATTGAACCTGTTGTACTTGAATTATTGAAACAGAAACTCTCCATACAAATAGAGAATCACGGAATTGTGTCACATGAAGCAGCTATTCAACTGATGCAAGAAGCACATGTTTTACTATTTACTGTTCCCAAAACAAATTATATAAAAGGCCTTATTTCTGGAAAAATATTTGAATATATCGCATCAAAAACACCCGTAATATCTTTGAATTCAGATGCCGAGGAAGCCAATAAAATTATCTCTCAATTTGATACAAACTTTGTTGTCGAAAACCCAAATGAAATGGCTTCTGCGATTAACAATTGTATTATGAATACTGGAAATAGTCAGCCAACAAATGATAAAATCTCTCAATACAGCAGAGAAAATTTAACAAGAAAACTGGGGAATATAATTAAAGTTATGTAGCCAGTTTTTGGAGCTATTGGGACAAGTTATTTAATTAAAATCGAATTCTACCTCTGGATCCTCTTTTTCATTTTCCTTCTTCCATTTGTCAATTCTCTCTTGTAGTTTTGTCTTCTTTTTCTTCTTGTTTTCAGGATTAAATTCCTCCTTTATACTATCATTTGAAAAGTCCATATAAACTTTCTCGGTCAGGTGTTTCTCCTTGTGATATTCTTGAATTGTAGTATCATTTTTATTCACACCAAACCCAGTCTTCATTACGCTCTTAAAATCTTCTTTCGCCTCTTCTCGTTGCTCTTTTTTATCTGCTTTTTTGGCTTCTTTATCCCATTCAAACTTTGGGTCAGCTAGGTTACCATACATTTTAAGGTATATTTTAACGCCTGTCCCATCATCGATGATCTGACCAAATTCACTGTCTCCAGAATTACTTTTCAAGTCTCTAAAACGAAAATTGAAAGAATAATCAATCGTATTGTCAAAAGCATGAGTACCTTCTAAGTTTACGTCTAATGCATTAGACTCGATACTCATTTTAGGTATCGTCAACACTCCTTTTTCAATTGTAAAAACGTTTTCAAATGTTTCGAAGTTTAAATTAAGTAGTTTCTCTTCAAAGCGATTAATGTTGGACTTTGACATTACTAATTTGGCACTTGAACTTCTTAAACTCTCCGTGATTTCTTTAAACGTACTAACATTTATTAATGCTCCATTTGTAATCTTAACCCGTGCTTTTGCAATAAATTGATCTTTTAAATCTGTTTTTTCATAAAGATCGAAAGGACCTTTGAAATCGAGTTCAACTGCTGCCGTTCCACGAATATTATCAGCCGTTATCACTTTTTGATCGAAATTATTCCACTCCTTAAATAAAGGTCCAAAAGACACATTATTTGATGTCAAGTACGTGTTTACCACCAAATACATGGGATACATTTCAGAAATTGTTAAACTACCAGATACATCTGCACTTGCCGTTTTACCTTTTAGGTAAGGCACATAAATTTCTCTAGGTCTAAAATGCAACTGTCCTTGAATACTTTCATACAAATGATTGCTATAGTTTACCTTTGATAAAGTAAGGTTTATTTTACCATCAATGTTAGAGGGCAGCAACCATGATTTAATCTTCTGCGCATTTGGGTTTGTCGTTGAAAGATCATTTAAATGGAGCTCCTTACTTTCAACAGAAGCGTCCACGACTAAAGCTCCACTATTATTAAAATAGTCCGCTATTTTGTTCAAACTACCATCGATTACAATATCAGAATTGCCGAGTGTTATTGCTAAATCAGTAAACCCAGCATATTGATTTCGCACCGTAATCTCTCCACTTGGTATGTTAAATATGCGTGTATCGTTAGCAAAGTTTGTAGTTATGTTGCTAACAGATAGAGAGGCCCTTAAATCATAAATAGAAATATCTCTAGGGTTTACTGTTGGATTATTAAGTCGAATGTCAAAATTGCTATTGACCATGATGTTTCCACTCAACTCTCTCATTTTAAAAGGTCCGAATAAACGATGTACTGCTTTTAAATCAATTACTCCATTTGCTTTCCCTTGAAGTTTAGGTTTTGCAAAATCTGTAATTTTCAGGTTTCCTTTGAAATCTCTATTCAAAGAGTGAAAAGCAAGTTGATCAAGCAGCAGCACTTCGGTTCCATTTCGGACTCCATTTGAATAAGACCCGTTCAATAAAATCTTGTTCAACTGAAAGCCATTATCTGACAATGAACCATTCTTTACACTAAATTCTGCATCAATCGCTGGAGATTTAGTATTTGAGATCGGCCCTTCGATATGAACATCGATATTAACATCTCCTCCGCCATTTAAACGATCCACAACATCCAACTGCTGTAAGGTGAAATTCGTAGCAACATCAGCTAAATTCAATGATTTTGCACCACAGTAGAAATCCAAACTATCCTTTGTAACTTTTCCTTTGATTTGAAAAGGAAGTTGGTTTATCTTTAAGTCAGCAGATTTTATTTCAAACACGTGGTTAATCTGATCCATGCCAATGGATATATCACACGAAGCCTGTTTGTTAGAAATTAGATCAAGGGACTTGTTTTTTATGGAATGAATAAGAAAGTCTGTTTTAGCAGCCATCGTAAACTGTTTCTCATTAAAAGACCCATTCAAAATAAGTTTCTGAAAATCCGCACTGTAATCCTGACCTGTTGCTTCATTGATGTAGGTAAAATCGGTTTCAGATAGATTTATTTCTTCTAGCTTGAATTCAAAGCTTTGCGAAACGCTATCTTGAGATGATTTGATAAAGTCATAATTCACTCTTCCATCTTCAAGTATTTTAAGATTTAACTTAGCCTTTTCAATATCAACTTGGTGGACGCTATAATTCGACTCTAAAAAGTCGAATGGGTTAAAACGCAATCGTACTTTTTTTCCATAAAAAGCAGTATCAATTGTTTGTAAGGTGTCAAATTTACTATGAACCAAGACATCATCAAATTCGAGTGACATATCGGGAAATGTTTTCCAAATGCCCACATCGATATAACCTATATGAACGCGTTTGTTTAAGTGATTATTAATTTCTTCAAGCGCATAATCTTTGATGTCATCCTTAAAAACTAGCAGCAACGCACTGATAAGTAACATCAAGCCGACGATGATGCCCACAAACCACTTCGTAATTTTAAGAATACGTCTCCACGTCATAATACAAAAGTAATGTAGAAAATTGCTCTGTTTTGAGCAGTTCTACATACTTATTAACGTGATAAATTGTAAAACGATACGTTAAAAAAAGAAAATTATTGAAGAGACATTAGAGGTTAGACGACAGATTAGAGGTTGTAACTCATGTCTTACTTCTAGCATCTACCGTCTTTTTACTCATTACCCTCTAGAATAACGCTTATTTCCCTTAGGGCGATTAGAGTTTCCACCACCTTTTCCCTTATTTCGTCTCGGTTGACGAGGTTGCTTTGGTGGAATCTTGGCATCAACGTCTACGAGTGGAAACGGATGTCCATCTATTACTTTAATTTTTTGCTTGATTAACTTCTCGATGTCTTTCAAATATGGTTTTTCAGTTGCGTCACAAAAAGCAATTGCCGTTCCTTCTGCTCCTGCTCTACCCGTTCTTCCAATTCGGTGAACGTAGCTTTCAGCAACATTTGGTAATTCGTAGTTAATGACATAAGCTAATTCGTCTATATCAATACCACGTGCTGCAATATCTGTTGCCACAAGCACTCTGATTTTCCCATCTTTAAATTGTCCTAATGCTTTTTGACGGGCGTTTTGAGATTTATTCCCATGAATAGCTGCAGCATTGACTTTGTTCTTATTTAAAATCCGTACCACTTTATCTGCTCCGTGTTTTGTTCTGGTAAAAACCAGCACTGAAGTCAACTCAGGATTCTCAAGGAGGTGCAGTAACAACTTACTTTTGTTTCCTTTATCTACAAAGTAAATCGACTGATTAATAATTTCAGCTGTTGAAGATTTTGGTGTTACCGCAATTTCAACTGGGCGATCTAAAATTTGATTCGATAATTTAATAATTTCTGGCGACATCGTTGCTGAGAAAAACAGTGATTGTCTTTTTTGCGGCAAGTGTTTCAGTAATTTCTTAACATCATGAATGAATCCCATATCCAACATTCGGTCTGCTTCATCTAATACAAAATGTTCTATCTCTCTTAATGAAATATATCCTTGTTGCATTAAATCCAAAAGTCTTCCAGGAGTTGCTACTATCACATCAACACCATTCTTAAGTGATGCTGTTTGTTTTCCTTGCTTTACACCACCAAAAATCACGGTGCAATTCATATTTGTATACTTTCCGTATTCTCTAAAATTCTCACCTATTTGGATCGCTAACTCACGTGTTGGAGTAACAATCAATCCTCTAACTTTTCTTTTGTTATCGCGAGATTTACTTTTTTTAATTTGCTCCAGCATTGGAATTACAAATGCCGCTGTTTTTCCTGTTCCCGTTTGGGCACAACCTAAAACGTCTTTATTTTCTAAAACTACTGGTATCGCTTGTGCTTGAATGGGTGTTGGAGAGGTATAACCTGTTTCATCGAGTGCTCTTAAAATCTCTGATGAAAGATTTAATTCTTTAAATGTCATATATGTACTTAAAATTTATTCTACGAGAACAAATTTATTAAGTCCTCTATATTTGATGCAAAGGTACGTTATTTAATTTGATGTTGAATTAAGTCATTGATTTCAGAAGTCTTTTGCTTTTTAATACCTTTGGGTCATGATAAATTATAAAATCATTTTTATATTTCCATTATTGTTTTTAGGATTCTTTAGTTCTTGCAATAATAGCCAAAAAGAGAAAAAACAATCGAAAAAAAATGCAGATACCCTTAAAAAATTCTCCTTTGAAATTCAGGAGTTTTCTGAAGAAGATTATCCAGATAACCCAAATATTGGATATAGATCACAACATTTTTCTTCTGACTACTTTACGTATGGAAAACTTGAAACAAAAAAAGGTTTCAACGTAGATTTGACCTTTTATAGTTCTGAAAAGTATGGAGATTCTATAACTTTGAATGAATTTAACTTGTCTGAATTTATTCCAACAGTTCCTAAACACATTCGAGGAAAAGATGAATACTTAACTAGATTGGCACTCATTAATCAAGAATGGAATCGTAATCAAGTTAGATTAGATGAAAATGAATTTAACTCCACCAACGATCAAATTACAAGACTGGATATATCAAGAAATTGCCTCAATGCTTATTTGTGGGAAGTTATTGCTTTTACAAATGAAAATGGCAAAGAACTTCCCTTATATCATGGATGGTTTGATTTTCCAAAAAAAGTATACAAGGCATTTTTTGAATCGAAAAATAAACTGAACTACTCTGAATATTCCAAATCTCTTGAAAAATGGAATACCCCTGAAAACAAGAATTTTGACAAAGGATTGTTACGTTCAATAGAGGATACAATTCAAATTAAATATTCTGATAAGAGCGGTAAAATGTATCCGTTAAAAGGTGCTCGCCTGAAGAAATACAAAGAAATTATTACTCCTGATACTTTTAGCACAATGAGGGGTTTACAATCCGATTCAACGACATTCGCAACCTTTAGTCAACCAGGTTACTACAATAAGAAAGAACCCAGACCTACAGAATTAGGTCGTTTTTATCATCTTGAAAACATTCAGCTTTACAATACACTTTGTAATGATAATAACAAACTGAACGAAATAAAATTCAGCTTTTTAGATCGTCAAAAAGAACGTAAAACGTATATATATTTTGGTGGGCTTAAACTAAATGATCTTCCACAATTAGCCACTGAAAAAGCCAATCAAGGTTGGAAAAATGCTATGGGGTTCGGCAATCACCCTTTTTATGAGAACTACGAGGAACATCTGTCTTGGAATCTTTCTAAGAGCTGTTATTATGGATATTTAACGAATGGGGAAGGAGAATGGCTCGATAGTCATCATGTTGGAATTGACGGACCTATTTTACATTGGGACAATAAAATCGAAAATCGATTACATGTTTGGTTACTTTCCTTTGAACGTCATGCGTTAGTTGGACATTATGTAATAGACATTTTAAAACAATAGTGTAAGGAACTAAAAAACAGTTCGTCAAACACTTTAAATAAAATGAATTACTATGCTTAGAGTAAGTTTTCTATTATGTTGCGTCATTCTGTATTTCACATCAAATGCTCAAAAAAATCCGCGCAATATAGATGTAGATTGGAAAACTGACACAACAAAAGCTAATGTATCACTCGACGAATTTACGGCACTAATGAAACCCGATGGAATTCCTCCAATAGATGATCCAAAATTCATGTCAATTGAAAAAGCAAAAGAAGTCTTTTTCGAACACGAACCTGTAATTGCCATTGAGGCAGGTGGAGAAGTAAAAGCTTATCCTTTAAGCATTCTAATGTTTCATGAAATAGTTAATGATAAAGTGGGTGACGAATATTTAGCAATAACTTATTGTCCATTATGTAATGCAGCAATGGTTTTTGACAGGAAAAGTGAAATCAAAGGTGAAGAAGTAATTATGGATTTTGGTGTCTCTGGAATGTTGCGTAATAGTGACATGGTCATGTACGATCGTCAAACAGAAAGTTGGTGGCAACAATTTATTGGGGAAGCGTTGGTTGGAGAGTTAACGGGAATGAGCCTAGATATTTATCCATCAATGTTGATTTCATTAGAAAAATTCGCAGAAAGTTATCCCAACGGTGTTGTTTTATCAACTGACACTGGAGATGACTTTGAGTACGGTAAAAATCCTTATGTGAATTATGACAATATTGAAAATAGGCAGCCTAGATTGTTCAAGGGAGAAGTAGACGAACGTCTTCCAGCAATGGAACGCATTATAAATATCAGAGCCAACGGAGAACACAAAATATATCCCATTTCTATCATTCAAAAAGAAGAAGTAATTAATGACAGGTTTCACGATCAGTTTGTTGTATTTTTCTACGATGATGGAATGACTTCTGTTTTAGATGAGAATGACATTAAAAAATCAAAAAAAATAGGTTCTGTAACTGTATTTGAACCCATAATCAATGATAAAAAATTAACTTTTAAAAAGAAAAAAGGGAAGTTTATAGATAAAGAGACTGGTTCTATTTGGGACATAACTGGCAAATGCATTGAAGGAGAATTAAAAGGCGAATCCTTATATCCTATTATTCATGGAAATCATTTTGCTTTTGCTTGGTTCGCATTTCAGCCAGAATGTGAGATTTACGAGTAACTCTATTTAAATAGTCGTAAATTCAGATTACTTTAATAAAACTCAAAAATGAAAGTATTAGATCGTCATCACTATGCACTTGCCTTATTATTTCTACGTATTCTTTTAGGCATTATTTTAATCATGCAAGGATATGGGAAAATTTTTCAGTACGGTGTGCCAGAAGTTTATGATATGTTTTTTAAGTCTTATGCTGAGTCAACTTTTCTTTCTGAAGGAATATTGAAACTCACAGCCTACTTCACCTCATACGTAGAATTTATAGGTGGATTGTTGATTATTCTCGGTTTTTTTAGAATGGTATCATATTTGGCAGTCGCAATTGTTTTAATCGTTGTTAGTTTCGGACATGGATTGGTACAACCAATATGGGATTTACAACATGTGTTTTTTCGAGCAGTTATGGTGTTTACATTGCTCATTATACCAGCGTCAAAAGATGCTTTTTCAGCCGATCAAATCATAAATCAAATTCGTTTAAAAAAATAAAGAGTTATGAAATATTCCCTACTCGTAATAATTCTATTTTCTGTTTTTATTTCTAAAGCGCAAAAAATGGATAACGATAAACTTACTAAAATATACTCAGCTTTTTCAGACAGTATCAATGGTGAAGAAGGTTATTGGCAGTTATATAAAGATGGTCATGTCTTAATATCGATAAGTGATAAAGCAAATGATCGGATGCGTATTATTATGCCTATCGTTGAAATTGAAGATATTAAAATGATTAATCTTCATGAGGCATTAGAAGCGAACTTTCATACAGCACTAGATGTCAAATATGCAATATCAGATGATATAATGTAGAGTATATTTGTTCATCCTTTGAAAGCACTAAGTAAAGAGCAAGTTGAAGACGCACTTAAGCAGGTTTTCTATGCAGCATTAACTTTTGGAGGAAGTTATTCCAGTACGAATCTTGTTTTTCCGTCAGGAGATGAATAAAAGGCTTACCGTAATAGTTATAACTATTTGCTTGCTTTATACTCCATAGTCTAAAATTACTGACCTTGACCCAGTGAGAACCCTCTTTGACCATCAAAAGTATACAGGTTTTCAGTTTTAATTACATCAATATCTTTCTCTACTGCAGTCAAAAGTAATTTTACAACGTCCTCCTTATCTATATTTCGTTCATTGGGAGTGCTAAAACAACACCTCCAGTGATTTGTACAAAATGTTTCATCAAATCCATTTGGTCATACTTTAACTCCTCGGTTAGTAATCATTACCAACTCAATGTCATCAACGAAAACGTCTACTCCTTTGAGTTCTTTTTTATTCGGTAATGGTAAGCTGTCTCAAATCAAGTGCAATATTATCTTGTTCTATGTTGTTCAATAATCCGCAAAGAAATTCTTTTTCCTCTACATACCCTTTTAACTTCTTGTCAATTACAGAAGAGTTGAAACTATGATTTTTTTCCCATTCCCTCATGTATTCCAACTTTAAAGAATTGATTTTTTCATCGATCTGATTACAGTAGTTTTCAATTAAAACTGACTTTTGGATTTCTAGTTTTTCATTACTTAAATTAGACATAACTTTTTTACTTTAAAGGTTAAACAATTTAATGCTCTTTTTCTTTGAAATTGAATCTAAATCAGAAGAACACAACAAAGATTAGCATTTTATTTTATATATTTTTATTTATGTTTTTTATACTATTCATTACTTTATGTTATGGATTGCAAACATCGCAGTACATCGGTTCCTCTGTTTTTTTACCATGTGGATTCATCTTTCTCTCAACAGCGTTGCATACAGAACATTTGTACTTAAAAGCTAAAGTTGATCGCGTAGGCATGCTACAAAGTCCACAAGGCAAACCTAATTCCACCTTTTCGACTTGAAAACCTGGTATATCACATTCCGGACAGCAGTTCATGATATTATCCACTAAATCTTCTGCAGCTTGCGCAATTACATCCATGCGCTTTGGATTGTGCATCGCTCTCATATCTGTTTCAATCCAAGCAGATTTTGATTCTTCTAATATGTTCTCTAAAAAATGAATCAAACGATCTTCTTCATGGATGTTTTTATGGATAATCTCAATACTGTTTTGCTGATTCCTAAGAATCATAGCATGACCGGGAAACCCGTGTTCATTGGCAAATTCCAATCCTTCTTTTACTGAACTAATTTCTTGTCCGTCAAAGTTTGTATCCGTCGATATTTTCCGACCAAAGATTTCCAAATTATTCTTTCTATCTGAAAACAAAACAATCTCATCGTCGGCAGAAGCAAAAAGGATACTTAGGTGCTGACCAAAAGAACCTTCGCTGGCTATGGCTATGTCATAGCCAGTTTCATCCATTGCCAATTTGCATTTCATTCGAACCGTATCCAAAGGATTGAGTTTCCGTTCTACTTCTCCTGAAAAAGTCCCCAACTGATCTGTGTCAAATCCACTTGGCACGATACATTGAACATCTATTGCCTTTTCCAGTATCGGAGCAATAACAGCTTCTTTTTTATGTTTTGTTGCAATCACTAAAGTTCTATTCTTAAAGATTTCGATTCCCATTGACTAAACAAGTTGAGCTTCTTTAGATTGTTTTAAATCAATTGAACTCCATTCTAAATCTTTTTCATAGATGTGAGATATATTACCATCGCTATCCATCACCATTAAGAAAATCCAATTGTTATCACATAGCTCCTTGACGTTTGGATGTTTATCCAAAATTTTATTTATTGCATCAAGAGGGGCTTCTATGGCTACATTCAATCGCTGAGGAAGATGCTGATAGTTTTCACCGTCATGTACTGATTGCCAAGGCAGCCCAACTTTTAAATCTCCACTGGATCCCTCTAGCACACCAATTCCTCCTGTGATATTGTGTAAGGTTTTATTTCCCGACCCAAAGTTTTTGTTGTCGACGGTTGAAGCATAGTACTGCATGTTAATCCAGTTGGTCACTACCATTGGTGCGGTCATAATTAATTCTAGTACACCGAACTCTTTATCTTCTTTCCAGTTATAAGAATGTAAAAATGATTTCCCGTTAAGGTTCGTATTTTTTGTTCTTTCACGTGGTGCAACTACAAATGTGTTACAACCCGCTAACCCCCATTCATGTCGCACTTGTGACCAGTCTTTGCTTCGACCTATTATTTTTCTATCGAGCGCCTTATCTTTCACATTCAAACGAAGTGATCGTTCTGTTCGCGCAGTATGACTTGCTGCCGACAACCATTTTTTCAATTGAGAAAGATCTTTTTGTAATCGACTGGGAACACTTTCAGTTTTAAACAAACGAAGTTCATCTGTCGTTGTATCGTGTTCCGCTGCAATAAAGTGTGTATCTTCTGGAATCTTAATTCCTTGTTTTGCTAGTCCAAATCGAACTTCTGAATTATTCAAAACTTCAGCTGCTACTTTAGCATTGGCTTCTCCAGAGTTTCCTCCACACGCACCACAATCATAACCAGTAGCGTGTGGATTGTTGGTAGAAGTTGAACCGTGCCCTGTGATTAAAACCAGTTTCGCAAAATCTTTTGTTAACGACATTGCGTTCAAGGCGTTTTTCGCCAATTCAATTTGTTTACTTAATTCAAGTCCCAGCGTTTGCTCATTATGACTTTCTGGAGCTAAACTCACTGATTTCTTTTTCGCGTTTCTCTTTGACAGATAACTTCCACTTGGATGAGACGTAGGGCGTGTAAGACCAAAAGCATCCATAAACAATTTTGGTAGATATGTTATCCCTATTGGACTTACGAATCCAAAACAAGAAACTGCGCTGTGTCTAAATGATTTCCACGAAGTAAATAAGTGGAATTTATTTTTTCTATTCTCTAATGCTTTCTCATGCTCTTTTTTGTCTGGAATAACTTCTTTCACAGTTGCTCCAGTTGGGATTAATGCTGGACATTGACTTTGTCCTCGTCCGTGTCCTATTGGAATATAGTTGATTGGAAATGCGAAGAACCCTGCAAACCCCATCGTTTCAATTTCTGGTGAAAACATTTCCAGGTTCCTTCTGTATACTTCCGAGCGCACATCGATACAAAAGATGGCTTGAACAAGCGGACGCTTATTTTTCTCTACTAAACTTCCATCACTATTTTTTATGTTTTGTATTAACTCTCTCTGACAGGCAAAGTCATATGCATTTTGTAAAATAAGTCGCTGATAAATTGACTCGTCTTCATTTATTTCAAACAATAAAGCTTCATTTTGTTTCTGCGCTCTACGCCATAATTCATCTATTTCTTGACTTTCATAAGTGTTATAAAATGCCAGCTCCCATGCCAATAAAATAGCCAAAAAATCTTGGAGATTTGTATTCTTACCACCGTATAGGTTTGCGTCCCAATCTAAACCAGCATTATAAGCCGACCATCCTTGGACACGCATCATCAGGGCATGTAGATATGGCACAAGTGTTTCTTCTGACGGAGCGAGAATACTTAAACACCCTTCTATAGATTGTAATGAATTATCAGGTAAGGACTTCAAAGTTGAGTGGAATTTCTTCAACCCATGAATTTGAGGTGTTCTATCTGCATACGCATCATTTTTCCATGACAAAAAGTTTGACGCTTCCTTTTTTGTGTTGTTCCAGGAGGCAATGCCTTTATCAAAATAGTTAGACGCCCATGATGTTGTGCAATCTACCATAATTGAATTCCATTTTTTCCCGCTTATAGATTCTGCGCAATCAGATAATAGTTGAAGTCCAACCGTGCTTTTTATTTTGCTTTTATTTATTTGGTGAGCTTTTTTAATAAACTCGCTTGATGAAACAACGCTCAGGTTTGATTTTTCTAAGGCCTTTTCCACATCCTTTTTGGAAATAGTTCCTTCACTTATTGCTGATAAGTAAAACGAAAGCGGCATCGTCAATTGCGAACCATTCAATTTATTATAGTAGCGTGCTGTATCTTCAAAAGAACTGCTTGCTTTACCTAAGTAAGGATTAACTGCTACAAAATTTTCTAAAGACCACAGCGGCGCAATTTTACCTAAAGCTTGCGTTAAGATTTCATTTATTTCCATATTCATAGTTTGTGAATTATTCATTGTTGAAGTTCTACCGTTTTTCATTTTTAATGATTTTTAGTTCTTATTAACCCAATTATTTTTTCACTTTATAAGCTCCAACCAACCTGTCAAAGTAGCTATTGATATAAAATCCATTTCTCAAATGGACACTTAGCATGTTATTGTTTTGACGCTGTCTGTATAGTGGAGCAAGTAATTGTACCAAGATCGCAATCGCAAAAAGCGACAACATTAAAATGATGACATACGCTTGATTCGTTGAAAGCATGATTTCAATTGGGAATTGATTTAAAAGAATCATATGAAATAAATGTTCGAAACCGAAAAAGGCGAAGGAAACCACTGATACTAACAAGCAAGACAAAAATAACGTCGAAAGGCTTCGTTTAGAATCTAAAATTGGCGTTAATAAGAGTGTTAAGCTCATCACAATTACTAATCCTACTGCGAGAAGTGAAAAGTTTTTACTCGGATCGATTCCAAATAGAGCAGCTACTCCTGTATAGATTGCAAACGTCAATATCACACCTAAAACAATCAATAATGGATTTCTCAAGCGTTGAGGCGTCACTATTCGCTTGGATCGAACGAGATCTACTAAGCTTCCTGAAGAAAGGAACGAATGTGCTTTATAAAAAGAGTGTGCTACAATGTGAAGTACCGCTGCAGAATAAGCTCCCGTTCCACAAATGAACAAACTGAACCCCATGTGCGCAATGCTTGAGTATCCAAGTGCTGTTTTGATTGAAGATTGCGTAAGGAACACGGCAGAAGCAAACAACGCTGTAAATCCTCCCATTAATAGCAGAATATTTGATGCTGTTTCTGTCTGGTTTAGCAAAAATGCCAATCTCATGATAATAAAAGGCCCTGCATTTAAAACGCCCGCATGTAATAAAGCCGAAACAGGAGTTGGAGTTTCCATCACCTCAACCAACCAGCCATGGAAAGGAAACTGTGCTGATTTAAACAATGCTGCCAATACTAAAAATACAGTAGGCCATTCTAAACTAAGCGGACTTCCATTTATGTTCCCTTGTTTTATGGCTTCAAAAATGACTTCCAAATTCCCTGAACCTACTTGGTTGAAAATCAAAAGGAAACTCACAAGTAAAAAGCTGTCTGCTATTCGTGCAACGAT
Organism: Fluviicola sp.; assembly: GCA_002734085.1. Taxonomy (GTDB): domain Bacteria; phylum Bacteroidota; class Bacteroidia; order Flavobacteriales_D; family Crocinitomicaceae; genus Brumimicrobium. Next base: position 137,267 of record NVXV01000001.1, read on the forward strand.
GAACTTCTTTCTAGCTGCAATTTTTGCACGTGGTCTATCTCTATAAAAAACTAGTAAACGATGTAGAAAGAGACTCGTTAGCACCCATGCAATGAACAAGATAAATAGATTACCCGACAAAACGAACAGTTGAACTGAAGCTATGGTTGCTGCAATTCTTCCCATAAAAACTCCTTGACACTTGTCGCCGTCTAGGTAGTTGACGCTGTATTTTACAATTATAAAACCGAGAAGTGCAATCATTCCAAAAAATAACACACTTAAAGCGTCAAGCCTAAAGTTAAGACCAAGACCTTGATAATCTAATAGAGTTACTTCTGAAACGCCGTTGTTGAAAACATAAAATCCTCCTGCTACTGAAAGTAAGATACTGAGTATAGAGGTAAACATCGAGCTGTAAAAAATTACTTTCTTCTTTCTATTGCTTAAAATCCCTGACAAGAGACTCGTAGCAAAAAATAATACTGCTGGAAGAATTGTGGCTATCGCTAATAATTTCATTCGTTTCTTTTTTTAATAAAAATGTTATCTGAGGACAAATTAAAGAAGAATGATTCATATATTTTTATTTATATTTGAAATGTTATACATAACATATATTTATGAACTATACAATTCACCAACTCCAGATATTCCTGGAAGTCGTTAAGCAAGAGAGTATTACAAAGGCTTCAGAGGAGCTGTTTATGACCCAACCGGCGGTATCTATTCAACTCAAAAAATTTCAAGATCAGTTCTCTGTTCCACTTACAGAAGTAATTGGAAGAAAGCTACACGTCACGGAATTTGGACATGAAGTGGCTGGTATGGCAAAAAAAGTATTAGCAGAAGTGCAGGAAATTCAGTTTAAAACAAAAGAGTATGAAGGTGGATTAACTGGTGTTCTGAAAATCTCTAGTGCTTCTACAGGAAAGTATGTGATTCCTTATTTTTTGTCTGACTTCTTAAGTCAATACTCTGGAATCGACTTAAGGTTAGATGTTACAAATAAATCGAAAGTAATTGAAAGTCTAAAAAAGAATGAAATCGACTTTGCCCTGGTTTCTGTAATACCTGATGAAATGGAATTTGAAGAGGAAAAGCTTGTAGAAAACAAATTATATCTCGTAGGAAACAATTCCGATATCGACAGAAGTAAAGCGTTAATATTTAGAGAATCAGGTTCTGCAACGCGCTCCGAAATGGAACGTTTTTTTAAGTCCAAAGAGAAGAAAAAAAGAAAAAAGATGGAACTCACCTCAAACGAAGCCGTGAAGCAAGCCGTAATTGCTGGACTCGGTTACTCCATTCTACCTATTATCGGGATTAAAAATGAGCTAAAAAATAAAGAATTACATATCCTTGAAATGGAAAGCCTTCCCCTAAAAACAGAGTGGCGTTTGATTTGGTTGAAGGGGAAAAAATTAACGCCAGTTGCGCAGTCTTATTTGAATTTTGTCAGGGAGAATAAGGGAAAGATATTGGAGAAACATTTTGAGTGGTATTTGAATTATGGGTAGGGGTTTTTATCACTCATTAGGCTCAAATCTTTGAAATTTTTCTCCATTGTATTTATACGCTCCATCATTGTCTTGAAATATCGAAATTAGCAAAACATCTTCTTTCCCATTAGTTATTTCGTAATTTGATAGTGTTTTACCGTCATAGTTCCAAACTCCGCCGCCATAGGTTGTCATCCATAAATCCCCATTATTAGCTGTCAATCCTGAATTGAAATATAAAAACTTTTCTTTTATGATTTCGTCTGATAGCTCGACAGCTTTCATTTTTTCATAACCAAGGTTAGGATTTAGTTTAACTCTATATTTGCTTTTAAAATTACTTAACCAAATATGTCCATTTTTATCTTCTAATATTGAGCGAACTCCTGGTTCCTGACCACTTTCAAGTCGTGACAATTCTTTCTCTCCAATCCATAAAAATGATATGCCATCAAAGCGAAATGCTCCCGCCAAAACGGTTCCAAACCAAACATTACCGCTTTTGTCCTTATCAATTCCAAATACCGCGTATGAGTTTTCACTCTCAGTAATTCCTAAAGTGTTTTTTATATCTTGTTTTGGCAATTTAAGTTGATACAGGTTTTTTCCGTCATATCTGTAAACATTATTTGCGTTACCATTGCAGTTGAACCATAAATCATTTGATTCTAATTTCCATTGATTTGTGGGCGATATTACAACTTCTAAATTTGTAAAGCTTTTACCATCAAATTTGCTTACACCTTTTGGTGTTTCAATAAAAATATTGCCCTTTTTATCTTCTTGTATTCCACGAATTTGGTCATCAATCAGTCCATCTTCTGAAGTGATTAGTTTTAAATTTTTCCCATTAAAATGATAAAGACCTTTTCCGTTGCTACCAAACCAATAATTATCTTGAGTATCTTGGAATATTACCCAAATTCTATCATCGAGATTTAAAACTGTTTTTCCAATTTCAAAACTTTTGGTTTCGGAAATTTTCTCTTCCTTCTTTTCCTGTCCTTTACACGACAAAACTGTGCTCGAAATTAAAACAAGTAGTAAAATTTTTATCTGATTAAGTTTCATTTTTATCTGTAATTCGGATTTTTTTAAATTACTATAACGGTTAGTATATGAAAAGTAGGCGATTTAGAAGTACGAAACTTTCAGTTACAACCAAACTTTGATACGAGCCAAAAGCATTGAATTTATTACTGTTTCGCCTATTTTTTATATACATTGTTACCCACAGTATTTTATTCTTTCCAATTTTGAAGTCGGTCGAGATATAGATAGCTTTCCACAAACCTCCTATGTTCGGGACTGGTCATTATTTCTAGTAGTTCCAATGCAGAGATATAACTGGCTAAATTACCATTTGATGATAGAAATTTACCATCCCTTACGAAAGTTACCAAACTGTCGTTCTGGACTTTTAAATTCGGATAATCTTTTTGTAATTGTTCTCCACCGCCAATCCAAGTGACAATTTTATGTCCGTTCGCAATTCCGGACTTTCCAATTAGTTGCGCTCCGGCACAATTGCTCACAGTATATTTGGTTTCATTGTTTTTATTTTTTATGAAATCCACAATTTTCTCGTTGTGGACTTGAGCATACATATCATAAGCACTAGGTACAAAAAGAACAGTCAGTTTTGGGCAATTCTCAAAAGTGTAATCGGGAACGAAATGCATTCCTTCTTCTGTTGTTATTGGATTTTCAGTTTCGGCTATTGAAATAACATTGAAAAGTTGTTTTCCATCTTCAGTTGGTTTTGCGAAAACATCAGATGATGCAATTACTTCGCTTTGTAAAACTCCATTGTACATCAAAAGTCCGATTGTCGGTAATTCTGGATTGAAAGGTCGAAGATGTTTTGTCAGCGTGTCCGTTTTATTTTCGGTTGTGCTGAACTCGGGATTTTCTATTTTGGTTTTTGATTTGTCCGTGTTGCAACTCATCAAAACGATTGCAAAAATCATTGTTATAATTCCGAACTTTCTCATTTATCTCGATTTTTCTTGTATTGCAGCTAACGTGTCAATAAAACACATATGTTTTTTATTCACACTATGTCTTCTACTTCAAATATATCTATAATCCACATCTAAAACAAGCATGTACAGCGAATCATTCTATTTGATTATCCGATAATAATCGCTTGTAAATACTTATTGTCAGTTAACCTAAAAGGGGTAAGTAATCTTCCACAATGAAATGCTACTTTGTCACTATCACTCCGTCAAAACCTTTTCCGGATTTGATGTTTAATAAAATTTCATGCAAATTCTCTGATGCTAGCCCATGTAGAATCAATCTATATGATGCGCTATAGGTAGACTCTGGAACTAATGGATGCTTATTATTAAGCAAACCAAGGTGAGCAGGGCTTCCTAAAATTTTAGAAGAATAGATTCCAATAGTTTCATCGAGTTGCAATGAGTTACTTGCTCTTTGAAAATCATTTCGAGTGAGGAATAGCTGATAAAATGGTGTAAATATTTCAATAGCTGATTTCAAATCTATGAAATTAGTCCATTTTGAAGGAAACTCAATCATATCAAAATCCTCACTGATCATACTTAAATCAAGTTCTTTTCTGGCTTTGATAGTCAGGTTTTTTTCCTTGAGTTCTTTATTGAGGTTTATAATAAAGTTGTATAAATTCAAATCATGATTTAGGAATAAATCGTCTTTTACATCTTTAAAATCATAAGGTTTAAGTGGGGTTGGTTTGGTTTCTGCTCCTTCAATGTTTTTAGAAATAAATTCAACAATTTCGCTACCAGAATGGAAGTGTCTAAAAATTAATAAATTTGCTTCAGGACTAACCCAAACCCTTAACCCCCAAGATAAAATCCGATGTAACGTTTTTGAAGAATTTAATACCCTAGGAAAAAAGTATTTAAAAATATGAACGAAAAAAATAGCGATTTTTGAAAACACGGTAATGAATGGTGATAAATATCGCCGAGAGCGAGAATCATTGTCCATCACAAGGGCAACTTTTGCTTTCTGATTCATTGGAATACTTTCATCCAAATACATTGCCAACCACGGATTTGGATCCCTTGTATCATGCGTTGATGAATCAATAAGTTTTGAGTTAATTTTTTTCATACCCTTGAATTTTATCTACAAGTTTACACTTCCTTAATAAGGAGATAATTAAAAATGATAAATCAACCTGAGACTTCTTTATCCCGTGTTTAGCTAAGTTAGGTTTTTTATGATGATTCGCATGCCATCCATCACCAAAAGTTAACCATCCTAAAACTGCATTGTTCCTTGCAGATGATCCACCCTTAGAATTACCGTACAAATGACCAAATGAATTAACGGCATCCCCAAGGTTATAAATTAATACCAAAGAAATCCATAACGCCAATACTCCATTCCATTTCCAAAAAAACCAAAAAAATAATACTAGCACAGACAAGTATAGCAATAATATTAAATTATAAATTAATGGAGCACTTATCATTCGGTAAAAAGATACGGAGGATACATCCTTAGCAAAATGGTTGTGCTCCTGATTAGATCGAGGTCTTAAAAAACTATCCAGTATCATCCTAAGTGGACCTCCTAGTGCGTAAAGGAAAGACAGTAACTGGTTTTTAGTACTCAAATACCAGCCGCAATGGGCATACCAAAAACCCTGAATTATTGGTGAATGAGGATCTCTTTCAGTATCTTCATATTTATGGTGAGCCCTATGATTCCCAACCCATTGAATTGGAGTTCCTGCCGGCAAAGCAATAACAACAATTGTATATTCTAACCATCGAGGTAAAGTCGCAGACTTATGTGTTAGTATCCGGTGATAACCCACAGAAGTCCCGACTCCCGCTAATAAGTAAACTAAAAAACAATATATAATTAAGCTTATCATTAATAATTTCCAATTTCCATCAATTGCATGGTATATAATTTAGCAGTCACTTTTGCTGTTTTAACTATTCTTTCTGCAATTTCCATATTCATCAATGGATGTTCCAATGCTTCTTCTAGACCCTTGAAATGATGTAAATCAGCTACGCCGTGATATGTAAAAAAATCAACTTGATCATTTGTCAGGTCTAACTGCTTTTGCATCAACTCTCCCCAATAACCAGCCATTCTGTTGCCCAGTCCTTCAATAATAAACATTGCGCCCAACAAATCTACTGGGTTAGGTTTTCCAGCTTGGTTAAACATCCACGCAGAGAGAGCTTCGCTTCCAACGTTCTTTTTACCATCGTACAATTCTTGTTTATCCCCACCACAATTCACATAGTTTTTTTCAAGAATTTGATAATCCTTATGCTCTGTTCCAGCATGTTTTAAGAATGCTGAACGCAACTCAAAAATTTCAATATCAATATTTGATGCAGCACGGCTAATCCATTGAGAGCCATCTATAACTTGTTGTCTCAAGTCTTTCAGTAACAGCAGGTATTCCTCCATTGTTAGTCCTCCATCATATATCTTACGAACAATTGGGATACTATTTAATTGGTTTTCAAAGTCTAACCAAACTCTTGTTAGCTGACGAATCAACCATTCAGAATGAGCAGTGTTTTTAATGTTTATTTCAGGAGACTTTGGTTGTCTGACTTTATATTTTTCATCTGACTTTACATTTTTACCGACTACTTTTAACGACATAAATGAAGTAGAAAACCTTCCACTCTCTGGAACCATACAAATGATTTGATCTCCTTCGCTCAGTTTCCCGCTGTACATCAATTCTTCTAACATGATGAAAATAGAGGCTGCTCCCGTATTTCCTTTTGTAGTTAAATTACTAAACCATTTTTCTTCTGGAATTTCTAACCCTGCTTTTAACAGAAGTTCTTTGATTTGTCCTTTAAAAAACTCAGAAGAATAATGACAAACTAACCAATCAATATTTTTAAGACTTATCTTGCCATCGTCAATTAATTCAAAAAATCGATCCACACCCAATTTTACCATTTTCTCAAGCGACTTGACATCTTGTTTTAGGTTTAAAGCACCCTCAAAAGCTGCCTCTTGGAAATCGCTATAATCCAGCCATGTCTTATGATTGTCAGGATTTTTTCCCGCATACATACATAGCTCATTTTCTCCGCTATATGACAAATTGTTTATCCATTCTATTTCAAAAGAAATACCTTTTTCATTGGGAAGATCTGACAATGTCATTGCACCCGCTCCATCAGAAAGCATCCACCTTAAAAATTCTGTATCAAAATTTAAGTTTGTGTTTTTCTGTGACTCGTATCTCGATGATTTAAAAAGTCTACTGGGGAACTCTCCGGCACAACAGACAGCTTTCTTTTTAGCTCCAGATGCAACTTGAAAGAACGCACCGCTTAACGCTTGCATACCACTAATACAAACACCACTATAAGAAGCTAGCTCAATGGGTTTTGATTTCAATTCACCGTGTACCATATTGGCAAATCCAGGAACAGGTAAGTCTCCTTGCGTGGTTGCGGAAGCCAAGAAATCAATCTGATCAATGTTTAGTTTTGCTTTGTCCAAGGCGTTAATTACTGCTCTTGAAGTCATATTTGCATTACTATACACACTCTTCTGATTTTTATCGATGGCATAATAACGGGTTTTTATCCCATTGTTTTTTAAAATCCTCCCTCCTAATTTGGAAGATTCACCATTGATCCTCCCAATGTAATCTTCCATTTCATCATTACCGATTGGGTCTCCTGGTAGGAATACGCCAAGTGAGTTTATATATACTTTATTTGTCATATTGATTTCTTGTTTTTTTGGTGAAAAGGTAATCCATGTAAGGCGTGGCAAACCCATAACTCACATGAAATTTAGTATGGTGTGAATTGTGTCTGGAACTTATTTTAATGGACTTGTTGAAAACATTACCCCATTTAATCTTGATATTCGTGTGCCCAATAGTGTTAAACGTAAGGTGATAAATAGGGAATAGAAATAATGCAAATACTCCAAACGAATAAAAGAACATCGGTATAATTAAAACCGTTCCGTTAAGCACAGACTCAATGGGATGAAAACTATACGTTGAAAAAGGAGTTACAACTTTTGATTTATGATGAACAGCGTGTAACCTAATGAGCGGTTGAGTGTGCATAATTCTATGGCACAAGTAAAAGTGAATTTCATTCCAAATGATAAGTATAACAAGGTCTATAAAAATAAAATAATCGAGCTTAAAATGTACATCCAGTATCCCATTTCTAATTAAAACTATAATTAGTAAACCGTACAATGCAAATATCAATACAGAATACAGTGAATGAAGAATCTCGTGTTTTAATTGATTAGGAAATTTTTTACTTAAAACAATTTTAGAGGCCAAATCTCTTTTGATTAAACAACTGATTGTTAGTTTAAAAAGCATACTTATCCCGAAATATAATGCACTAAAAAGTAATATTAGCGTGAATACAACTAAAGTCAAACTCTCGTGAAAGATAAATTCTTTAAATACTTCAATTATATCCATAAGTGCTACTAAATATTAATTTATGTTTAAAAATATGAAATCAAAAGTGAGAATAGCGTCAACATTAACTTCATAATCTAATAGTTAAAAGTACACTATATTAATAAATAAACATTACTGAAGTTCGCAAGTCAATAAATGGGTGTTGCGAAAATCGCAAATAAATGTTCTAGTTTGGGAAGGATGATTTAAGGTGAACTGTTTTGTTTATTTGTTGTTATAAACCTTTCATTTTTATCAGCCATTTTTTCTCTAATCACCTCTTCACCTGATGGTGGAGTGTAGATAACATTTCATTTTGTATTTGACAGAGTCGCCCCAGGAGTAGTTCTTGTTCCTGCTGTATTTTGTTTAATGCAGTTGAGGTTTAGTTGTATACCGTTTATCATATTCATCCTTAATCATCGGAAGTATATTTTTGTCTAACCTTGGGGTTACTTGGTCACTAAAAGAAAATTCAACCCCAATTAAAAAGTGCTTGTAGTAGGATTTAGGGTATTGAGTTGTTAGGTCTATCAACTCATCTATCTTATTTTTTATTTCAGGTTTTGATAGCGTCTGAATGTCTTTTATTAATGCTGTACTCGTTCCCCAACCAACCCCTTGAATTAGTAAATTTCTTTTTTCGTAATTATCTTTAATTATTGAATTAATCAATTCTGTATCGTGCCCTAACTTATTAGCCAAAATCCAACCACTCGCCTTTGTGGTTTCATCATTTGGAGGCGTTTTTTCTATTTGAACTAGCCTATTAAATTGCAATACTCCTAGTAATAAGAAGGGGATTAGAATAAGTTTGTTCTTCAGATATGAAAGTCCAACAATTATGGCTAAAGCAATCAACGGAACAATATAGGTAAGGTGTCTAAATGTTACATGATTTCCAGTGTCATTTTCAACGAAAAATGGACTAAGCGCATAACTAATAATGAATAGTAAAATGATTGGTAAAAGAATATAGTTTTTTTTCTGGAGCTGATTTTTCTTGTAAGCGACAAACAAGCTTGTTGTTGATAGTAAGCATGATAGCCAAAAAACAGATTTAATTACTCCTGAAAATTGGTCTGGGTAAGGTAAGACAATGAAAGAATTGACAATTACTTTAGGAAGATTCCATAGTCGGTCCCAAAAATTTATCTCGCCAATTGAAAAAACCTCTCCCCTTATGGAGTATATTGGAAATTCATTTAAATGAAACCCTGCATCCAATGCATAACGAGTTACAATATGTAAGGTCAGAACAAGTGTGATACTTACAAGTGCATAACCCCATTTCTTAAACTTATTTCTAAACATCAAATTATACAGGAAAAACGCGGGTATCAAAACAATATTTGAATATGAAAACCAGAAAGCCAGCCCTAAAAAAGAGCCAATCAGCAGTTGGTCTTTCTTTGTCTGTTCATTTTTAAAAAGCATCAACAATAAAATGAACGGGAAAACACTAGAAATGGAATGCAAACCAAAGTTTAAAGTTCCCCATGGTATAATGATTGGACTCGCAAAAATTGTCCATAACCCAAATAATATTGCAACCCGGTTGTTAAACACTTTTTTTACAATGGTAATTTGAATGAATCGAACAATGAAATCAATAAGGAATGCAGAAATCGTTAGCGAGCTAAAACTGGTGAATAGTTCTAGTAATTGAGAGAATAGAGAAAATAAAATTGAACCCCCTTCATGGGGGTAATGTATTAGTTGAGAGTAGCTCAAATTACCCTGCTCAATGACCATTTCCCAAGCCAAATGATCAGGAGCATGAACCCAAGGTTCATGCACATACCCATAGAGCATACGAGCAACTAACCCTAGAATGCAGAGTAAAAAAATCCCATATTTTCCGAAAATTTTCATTGACATGGTATAACATTCTAGTATATTAAAAGTAGGCGGTATTGAAGCATTATTTTCCAATTAAGCACAATGCTTGATTCGAGCCAAAAACCTCCAATTTATTACTATTTAGCCTATTTTTTATATACATTGTTGTATGCCGTTTCATTTAAAGTATTCTATTCCGTTTTTGTTTATAAAGCCCATTTTTCCATCTATAAGCACTATAGCTAGATTATCTAAAAATACGAATCTCTCAAATCCTACACCCTGTTTTTTGATTCTGTCATATTTACATGGTATTATTTCTTTACCAAGTTCAATATCCAGAACACCAGCTTTTTGATTTTTGAAAATGATGAAGTATTCACTATCTGTTGGAATTATATAGTCATAGCTTGCAGTTACTAGCTCTTTACCTTTATTGTCTAACAAGCCTTGTTTGTCATCCATTTTATAAATCATAACACCCAAATTGACTAAAGAATGACAACCTGCTAAATATGGCTCTATTCCATCATATTTAATTTCAGTAATTTTAGTTCCCTTAGTATTAATCAAGCCATATTCACCCCCTGATTGAACAATCGCTACACCGTTTGTAAACGGATAGATATAATCATATTCTGTTGAAATAACGGTTTTTCCATTAATATCCACTACCCCCCATTTTGAGTTTTTAGAAACCAATAGATAGTCATCATCAAAATCAACCTCTTTTACTCCGAAATCTCGAACTTTTCTTTCTGAATTCTCCCGTATTTTAATATTATCAAAGGTAAAAGGTGTTAGTTCTTTCCCTTTATTTGAAATTATTCCCCATACCCCATTTAATTTTGCAGCAATGACACCTTTGTAAACTCTTTTAATGTCTTGATATTTCGCTTGAACTATAACTTTGCCTTGAGAGCCAACCAGTCCCCATTTGTCTCCTATTTTATAAGAGGCAACGTCTAAATGAACATCATTGAGAATATCATATTTTGGTTGAATCTTAAGTGTCCCCAACGTATCGATTAATCCGTATTTCCCATTTTTTTTAATTACAGCAAATCCCTCAGAGAAAGGGTAATTCATTTCGTGTTCTAACTCTCCCAATAATTCTCCCTTTTCATTAATAAAGCCGTATAAATCACCTTTCCGAACTTTCGATAAGCCTAACCTAAATTCTCCAATCATCATGTATTCCAATTCCGTCAGTTGTGAACCATCTCGGGTAAAAAGTGCTTGTTTATTATCTTTTGAAACGACTAATAAATCATTATCTAAATATTTTATGTAATCATATTCAACAGGGATTATGATCCGTCCATTTAGTTGATAAACCCCTATTTTTCGATAATGATCTTCAATTTCCAAATAATCATTTTTAGGTCGTATCGATTTATATTTTTGAGAAATTATTATCTCTTTATTCTCGTTTACTAATCCCATTATTGTCTTGGACTCGATTCTCCTTGCCATGATAAACAGACTTGAGTCAATAGGCATAATGGCAACTGAATCAGGTTTAATTATGAAATTTCCTGATTTATTTATTACTCCAGATCGTCCATCAATATAAACTAAGCTAAACCCCGATTTGAATGGAGTTACTCCGTCAAAATTCGGATCAATTTTAAGTTCCTTTTTTTCATTGCTGAAGCCCCATTTATCCCCTTCTCGAAATGGACTTAATTTATCATTCTGAGTATAGGCTGAAATGTGAATTAGTAAAAATATCAAGATAAATCTATATCTCATTGGTTAATCTATTATGGCATACAACAAATCAATAAAAAGCATATGTGTTTTATCCACACTAATACCTTTCACCCCCAAACTTAACTATAATCTCATTCAAATAAAAAAGCGCCCTGTCAAACCACTTTACCAATTCCAGAAAATAACTCAAATAATACCCACTCATAAAACTGACTTAGATATATTTGTACCATGTCGCTTCAAGAAACAAAAAAATTCAGATTTATACCACGCCTCAATGCGGAGCACGTGTATGAATGGGCGTTGTTTTATCTTTTGTTTTTTTATTTGGTGCTCCGTGCGATATACGTTCCGCCGCTGCACGACGAAGTGGCTACGTTTTTTCATTACATTGAAGTCGGTGATATTTGGAGCGATACGGCAGTTTTAGATGCGAATAATCATTTGTTAAACTCCTATTTGTCTCGGCTTTCTTATTTGATATTCGGAGAACATTTTTTCTTCTTGCGACTTCCAAATCTATTCGCTTTTTTCATTTTTTTCTGGAGTATTGTGCATCTGCTCAAAGGATTAAATCACCGACTCAATTACCTCATCGCATTGGTGGCATTAAGCACCATTCCTTTTGTCTTTGAGTACTTTGCCTTAACGAGAGGTTACGGATTAGGAATGGCTTTTTTCGTTATGTCAATCGCTTTACTACTCCATTGGATTAAAACTCAAAAATCTGGAGTGTTGTTCTTTTCACTCATTACGGGTTGGTTGAGCGTTTTTGCCAATTTAATATTTATCAATTCATTCGTGCTCTTGATTTTTGCGGTAATGGTTTTCTTCATCGTTCATAGAGCAAACTTTACTTTAAAAAAGTACACTTTTCAAATAGGTAGCGTTGTACTCGTAGGGATGTTGACATATCCACTTATTCAATTTGGTTTGAAACTCAAAAACAGTGACGCATTGTATTATGGAAGTCTGGATGGATTTTGGGAAGTGACGGGTAAGTCGCTCTCTGAACTTGTTTTGTTTACTGAGAGTGATGTAGTGAAATGGCTCGTAATAGCCGCTTTATTGATTATCGCTACCGAAACGTTTGTTCGGTTATTAGAAATAAAATGGTGGGACTTTTTGCATAAGCACAGTACAATCATGGTCTTTTTTCTCTTTGGAAACCTCACTATAACTTGGATACTTGCCAACGCTATGAAAGTAAACTATCCAGAAGATCGCGCAGGAATATACTTTGTTTTGTTGTTTGTGATTTCTGTCGTTTACATGCTAGATAAGATCAAGTGGAAGTATAGTGGCGTTCCCTTATTGTTCTTTCCCATTTCGTTTTTGTTCGTCATCAACTTTTCAAAAACAGTAGTGACACCCGATCAAACCTTGAGTCGTGATTTTTATAAAGAAATAAGAGCACAAGTTAGCACGTCAAGTTCAGTGCAAATGTATACCACACAACATTTGGCTTGGGCCTATTATGAGCGATCAAAAGCCCATAAAGTTTTTGTGCTCAACCAAAGAGAGCCAAGCACTGTTCATGATATAGTGGTGACGAGAAAACCATTTTACAATCCCGAAAGTCACAATGGATATAAATCGGTTTTCATAGATTCCCTAACTCAGAACCATCTCTTACTTCAAAAAGAGTCGTTTATTCGTGAAGAAATATTTAAAAAAGACGTTTCAGTGCCTTGGAATGCCGATGAGTTTAGTGAGTTACTGATCTTCGAACCTACTAAAAGTGAAGCCAATCAAAGCTATCTTTTCAATTTGAAAAGCACCATTGAAATCGATAGTATTTACAAAGACATCTCCGTCATTTTTGCGGGGTTAAATAAAGCAGGAGAACAAGTACACTATTCCAGCTTTCCATTAAGATGGTATTATGGTTCACGAAATCTTGCGTTTGATTTTGAAATTAATCATCCCATTTCTTTTACTGAAGAGGATCTTCATTCAGTTAAGGTTTATCTCTGGAACCCACAACTTCGTTCTGTTCATTTGAGTAGGGCAGAAGTGAGGTTGTTTAGACTTCAGTGAAATAGCATCCCTAAATAATGATTAGATTTAAACTACCATAAGTATCAGATGAGTAACCAAAGCAGTACAAATTTTTCATTCTATCAACTTGAAGAAGACCATTTCAAAGATGTTCAATACTTAATAAAAGCTGTTTTTGGGAAACAAGTAAGTATTCAACATTTAAAAAACAAATACAAGGATTATCTCAACTTAGGGTACATCAGTGCGATAGCTTATGATGACAAGCAACCGATAGGTTTTTATGGCGCTATACCTCAAGAGTTTCTTCATAACGGGCAGAAAATTATCGTAGCTCACGCTTGTGATTCATATACGCTAAAAGAATACCAAGGCAAAGGAGTACATTACAATCTAGCCAAAACTGCATATACCATTATGAAAGATAAACAGGTGCGATTTGTATATGCTTTTCACAGTGACAACACTTATCACAGCACTAAAAAATTAGATTGGAAGGAAAGAGAAAGGATAGCACGTTTTCACGTTAACATAAATACTTTTCCTTTTGCTAAAGTTTATAAAAGATTAAAACTCAAAAAACAACTCCAAAGCAAGACGACGAAAGTACTTAGGCCCTACAAAATAAATAAAATGGAATATAAGTCAAACCTATCCCATCAAGTTTTCAATCCAACATTTTTTGAATATAAAGAAAATTTACATTCACATCATTTAATAGAAATTGAAGAGTGTGTTTTTTACATAAAAATTGATTCTATCATGCAAGTTGGGTTCTTTACTTTTAAGAACTATGAAAAGTTAAAAATCGCTATAGATAAGTTAAAAGAAATAGGACAAAACATAGGAGTAAATGAGATCTTATTTCAAGTCTCCGAGAATTCGGTRATGTATAGCGGTTTGAAAGAATTTATAACTCCTAAATCCTCATGGATTATTGGATATCTGACATTTCTAGACATAGATATGTCCCATTTTGAGTTTACCTATGCTAATCTCGATACCTTCTAAAATATGAAGGATGTTTTATTACTATATTTGTCTTTAAACCAAGTTCTATCATGAAAGATAAATCTYCAGCTTTGCTTTTTTTATACAGAAACAGAAAGTTTTTAATTCTTAGTTTGATTATTGGAGGAGCCATTTCTACTGGAATAACATATTTTATTCCGAAAAAATATATGTCAACGGCCATAATCTATCCCGCAAATAGTCACACGAGAAGTGATATTATTGGAAACCCTCAATTTGGGTATGAAACAGAAACGGAACAGTTACTTCAGTTGTTGGAATCTAAAAGCATGCGGCAACGGACTATTGACGAATTTGATTTAATTTCTTATTACGAAGTTGATACAACAATAAGAGGCTGGAGATCACGATTAGATTTGAAATATATAGATGATGTTACATTTTCAAGAAGTAAATATCTTTCTGTTATAATTAATGTAAGAACAAAAGACCCTGAGTTATCCGCGAAAATTGCAAATTTCCAAATTGATGAAGTGAATGCCTATCGCGATGCGATTTTTGATAAAAACAGAAAACAGGAATTACAATCCGTCAAATTGAAGCTTGAAGAAAGTCAAAAAAAACAAGCCGTATTAAGGGACTCTATTTATTCGGTCAGAGGGAATTCAGATCAGCTCATTTTTAATTTTATTGAAAACTTGAACAATGAAAATTTCGATGCTTCCGAATTTGTGAACATTCCAAAACTCGAAGTGCTCATAGAAAAGTATATTTTTGAATTACAAGTTTTAAAGGAGTTTCAATCCGTCTACAACAAGCTAGAATATCAGATGAACAGGCCTATTCCGGATGTATATACCATTGATCGAGCTGTCCCTTCATTTAAAAAGGTCTCTCCTTCATATTTAATCAATGGTATTCTAGGAGGTTTTGTTTTCCTTGTTCTGTCCGTCACATTGCTCATTCTAAGAAAAGAATTTTCAAAGTTAAAAGAATCAGAAAAAGAGCATAATCGTGCTAACTAAAATTCAGCTAAAGATTTGGCTCTACGCTCTCCTTTTAGTTTGCGTTTGCACTAGTTATTTTCTCAATTTTGAAGATACACTTTTAACGCTTACACTTTTTTCGTTTTTAGCTTTAAGTACCATTATCTTACTTACTCGGACCCACTGGTTTTATTTTCTACTTATAGCGTTAATACCCATTTCAATTGACTCAGAAATTTTAGGAGGTTCCAAATTAAGTCTTCCCTCTGAGGCAATGATGGTTGTTTTGCTATTGGTTTTCGTTCTATTTCATCGTGCTTACTGGTCGACTTTAAAACGGATAGCATTACATCCTATTTCCATTTTGCTATTTGTCGATCTACTCATTCAATTGATCACATCTTTTACGAGTACTCATATTGATGTCTCTTTAAAACGTTTTACGATAAAACTATTGTTTATTCTATTGTTCTATGTTGCTGTAAACATGATTGAAAAACGAAAATCACTAATCACAGTATTTGTTTGTTATGCCGTTGGATTAGTACCCGTAATGTATTTCACAATTAAGCATCATGCACAGTATGATTTTAACCCCCGTGTGGTTTTTGATATTTGCGCGCCTTATTTTAGTGATCACACCATCTATGGAGCCTGTTTGGCATTTATTATACCGCTACTATTAATTTTGTTTAAGTCTTGGGGAGCTTATTCCAAATCAGATATTTTGCGTTGGTCTTTTGGTTTGCTTTTACTTTTGATTTTGGTATCATTATTTCTCGCACTTTCAAGAGCAGCAATATTGAGTGTGTTATTTGCTGGATTATTTGCAGTATTGCTCCATTACCGAATTACATTCAAAGCCTTAATAGCAATTCTCAGTGTGTTTATCGTGGGAATCGCTATGAACTGGAATTCGATTTATTCAACACTTGAACAAAACGAATCCGTGAGTAACGATGGAGAAATAGTTAATCATTTTTCATCCGTGTCTAACGTTAGATCTGATGCTTCAAACTTAGAAAGAATCAACCGTTGGGTTTGTGCGATTCGCATGTTTCAATCAAAACCTTTGACTGGTTTTGGACCTGGAACCTATCAATTTGAATACAATCAATTCCAAACCTCCGACACTAAAACCTACATTTCAACAAATGCAGGCGATCGAGGAAATGCCCATTCTGAATACCTAACTTACCTGAGTGAAAATGGAGCTTTTGGATTTGTGTTGTTTCTTGTACTCGTTTTCACCACAATCTATTTCGGGATGCAAAACCACTACCAGCTGCCTTCAGGGATTTTGAAAATGGTAAACTTAGGCGTGCTATTAGGTATAACTACATTCTTTTTTCACGGAATATTCAATATGTTTAGTGACCAAATTAAAATGGCTTTTTTGATCTATTCATCATTTGGCGTAATTGTATGGATTAATTTATTCATTAAAAAAACAGATGTAATCGTTGAAGAGAGTTAAGAAAATAGCACGTTTATTATTGAACTTTTTCGTCATTTCCTCCTTGACATTATCTTTACTTGAAGTAAGTTATCGTTATCAGTGGATCGATTTTTATTCTACAGAATGGAATTCACTAAACGAAAATCAAGAAAACCCTTCAAACGAAAAGGTATTAATCTTTGGTGATTCTTTTAGTGCTGACCCGAAAGGGTGGGTTGAGAAATTACGAGAAATTGATACGAATACAAACTATTTCAACGCTTCTATTCCAGGGGTAGGATTGGAAACTTTTCGTTTGATTGCGAAAGACCGTCTGCAAGAAGTCAACCCTACTCGTGTCATTGTTCAGTTGTATGTGGGTAATGATTTATTTGACCTTGACAAACCGTTGAATTGGAGTGAGCTTTCAATCTTACGTAATCTATTTTGGTCTTTTGGTTCCAAATTTAGAGTGTTGAACTACCTCAATTATAAAAGTGGACAGTTTTCTCAACCTTCTGTTGATTCCGATAGTAAGTTAGAAGAAAGTTTTACGGTGAGTAATTACTCAAAAAGAACCAAGTTGTATATTCGTGCTCAAAAAAATTACCCTTTACCTGCTGTGAATCTTGATGGTGAATCCTTGGAAATATTTAATGAGCTAATTGAAGCGTTAAATGAAATTAAAGAAATGCTTAATAAAGGAGTAAAACTTAGTGTTTTGGTCATTCCCCACTGTGCACAAGTTCACCAAAAATATCGTGATAGATTCCGTTCGTTAGGTTCTGATTTAAGTGAGTTAAAAGTCCAAGAAAATACCTGGAGTAAAAAGTTAGCAAATGAAGGCTTTGAGGTTATTGACCCATTTCTTACTTTTAAGCAAAATGAAGAACTGGGCAAAGCACTCTATTTTGAGAACGACCCTCATCTGAACAGGCAAGGACAAGAGTTGCTTTCTAAATTCGTTAAAAATCAACTTCAATGAGAAAAAAAGTTGAACTTAAAATAAAATGGTTTTTAGTGGATTTTCTCTGTTTTTTTGGATGGAGACCAAAGATGAACTTAAAAAGTGGAGCTGTTAAAGCACTTCTTTTTCATGGTGTTTGCCTCGATAATGAGCCGTTAATTAATGGGCGTTTTATTCATTTGAGCCGGTTAGACAAATTACTTCAAGCACTTTCAGCGCATTTTCACCTCATCAGTTTGGAAGATTATAAAACTAATAGAATCAGTATGTCAAAACCAAGTATTGTCTGCACTTTTGACGATGGCTATAAAAACAACTTGGAGTTGGCTTTACCACTTTTCGATAAATATAATATCCCGTTTGCCATCTTTTGTAATAATGTTCCTCATCACCTGATGGACTTATTAGATATTGCCAATTATTGGCAACCTACACTCATTGAAACGTTTAAAAAGCAGTTTGATTTGCTAAAATCCCTTCCACATATTAAAGCACACTGCAAAGTTCAAAATGCTGAAGTGGTAAGTGAAATGCGAAATTATTTGTGGAAGAATTTATCTCCAGACGTAAAAGAAAAATCAAAAAGATATTGGGAGTTACTTTCTGATGCTGAAATTTCTTCTTTATCAAAAAACAAATTGGTCTCTTTCGGAAACCACGGTGCTGATCATTTATCATACACTTGTTTAACTGAAAAACAAATGTTAGCTGATGTAAAAGCTGTTGACAAACGTTTTAAACAAATGGCTGTAAAATTGAAAGGGTTTGCGTATCCCTATTCGGAGTCTTCGTATAGAACAATTTCATTAGTGAATAAAGTGGGTTATGATTTACAGTTTTCAGAGTTAACTACAAATGAGACAACTTTAATAGCTAAAAACAGACTTACAATAAACCCTTTTATTTCTGCAACAAATCAATTAATTGCTATTTCAAAAGATCAATACTAATCGTTAAGTATTCTCAATAATTATCAAATAGCCGTTCGAATGAAAATTACTTCATACATCCTTACTACTGAAATATTACTTTCTCAATACTTCCTGAGGAGTACACTTTCAAATAAATCTGACCTTTGACAGGGTCCTCTACTTCTTGACCCAGAAGATTGCACCATCGAAAAGAGCCCGTGGGTTTTATATTTTCTGTTAACCCCATTGAGCAAGGCGGGTTGTTTATGTCTGTTACTTCGAACGGGAGTGAGCCAATCATACCAATACCTTGATCCACCCATACCTGGTAAGTTCCAGTTTGCGTTAATTGAATAGATGCTGAACTCTCACCCGTCGACCATGCGTAATCATTATGAGAGCCTAAAACATGCAATTCCCAATTCACACCATTAAATTCACACGTGATCTCAGGGCGTTCTGGTGGCGTCAAGTCCTGCAATAAAGTACGATAAGAAAGAACACTGTCCTGAAAGTAATATTCAGAAAGGATGTTATGATTTGCATCGACAATCACAGAAGATGGATAAGGACGAAAAACAAAACCATAACCCAAAATTTCTCTACCATCTTCTAAGACTCGATAGCTCCCCATGGCGTTCGCATTGAAATCAGTTGGATGAATATATTCGCCAGTTTTCGTAGCTATCCAGTTCACTGTATCTAAGCTGTAAGTTACACCGCGCGTAGTAGCTGTCATATTTCCATTGTCAAAAATCGAATAATCTCCATTGGGAAGACGTCTTATGTCGTGTTGACCACTGAACCCACCGTCATTCGAAAATATAAAATCTGATTGTTCCCCTCCCAAGCGCCAAATAATTTCTCCAGTTTGTCGGTGAATTTTATGAATTGAATTCAAATGACGGTGTGAAACCAGAATGTGTCCATCCGTGTCTTCCTCATAGGCATTTCCGTGACAGTAATCAAAATCATTCGGACTGTACCCCCAAAAATCATATGTTTCTGTTGGGTCTAAGTGATCGTTGGAATCCCATTCACTAATCAATGTTCCTGATGGATCAATTTCCTCATATCCATACCCACGAATAACAGTTTGTGTACTTCCTTGGGTTCCGTCAAAAGTATATGCAGATAAATCTACAGTATCCCAAGTAACTGTTGAAAGAAGCCAATTTCCATTATTAAGCAATTGCACATCATGAACGTCTTGCGTATTGTTTTGGGTATATAATGTATCAATAGCTTCAAAATCTTCGTTTAGGACAAGCGTTTTAAAATCTCCTTGAGCACTCACATTCATAGATATACTATATAAACCGAAGCCAGGGTAATATTTGAAGTCTACAACCCACACAGCACCTATTGATCCATACCAGAATAAATATCCTTCGCTATCATAAATAGCAGTATATGGTGGAATATAATTAAGACCCATTGGAGTTGACCATGGTTTTATCATTGAAGCAAGCATAAAACCATCCGTGATCCCCTGAACTTCATTATACTCATATTGAAAGGTATTATCTGGAACAGGTCGATTAAAATTTTGTGCTAAACTCGTAAAAGCAGAAATGCAAACAAATAGGAGTAGAGTATTTTTCATAACAAATTAATACCAAATATAATGAATAATGTAAGCTATTATTTGAAAAAGTGTAAATTAGCAAGTCTTGATAATGTCTTCATCAATTTATGGGAAAAACCGTTTTACTTTATAACCCTTCTACAGTTTTCTTTGATCTTCCTTTGGCTTTATTGGCAATTGGTACACCTTTAGAGTCAGATTATAATATAATTATAATAGATGCTCGTATAGAGAAAAATATAGATGAACTATTACAACGTCATATTGAAAATACCTTGTTAGTTGGTGTCACCTCACTAACTGGAGCGCCACTAAAAGATGCCATTGCATTCTCAAAAAAAGTAAAAGCATTAGACGATACTATTCCTGTAGTTTGGGGGGGATGGCATACTTCATTATTTCCTGAGCAAGTACTAAAGGATGTTCCAGCGGTGGATATTTCTGTTCAAGGACAAGGCGAGGAAAGTTTTCGAGAAATAGTAGAAGCAATTGACAACCAGTTGTCGTTAAGTGAGATAAAGGGAATAGCATACAGGAAAAAAGATGGGTCAATTCAAAAAACGGCTCCACGCACTATTCAGAACATGAACAGCTTTGAAAGATTAAATTATGACTTGATTGATGTAGAAAAATATTTTAAAGCGAAGGGGAAGCGACAATTTGACTATATTTCTTCCACTGGCTGTTTTTTTCGTTGTACGTTTTGTGCAGATCCATTCGTTTTTAATCGTAAATTCACCTCGCTTGAGTCTGATAGGATTTTCGAGGATTTAAAATATTATCATGAAAAATACCAATTCGACGATGTTAACTTTCAAGATGAGACCTTTTTTACGTATCCGAAGAACATATTAGAACTGGCCAGTAAATTAAAGTCGATAGGCACTCCCTTTACATGGGCTTCAACAATGCGAGCTGATCAAGGAAACAGAATGAGTTTTGAAGACTTCAAGTTGTGTAAAGAGGGTGGTTTACGACGATTGTTAATCGGTGTGGAAAGCGGAACACAGGAGATGATGGATTGGTTAAAGAAAGATATTAAGCTCGAACATGTTTTACTTTGCGCCGAGCGTTGTCGAGAATTGAATATTAGTGTGATTTTCCCTTTTATAGTAGGCTTTCCAAACGAAACTAACAAAAGCATTCAAGGTACTAAATCTATGGTGAGAAAGCTAGCTTTTATGTCGGACGGATTTGAAACACCTATTTTTTACTTTAAACCCTATCCTGGAACACAAATCACATCGGAAGCTGTAAAGAATGGATCTTATAAGCTTCCCGAAACCATTCAGGAATGGTCTGAATTTGATTACATTGGATCTAAAGGCCCCTGGGTATCAAACCAACTATTTAGTGAGATGGAAAGATTGAAATTTTACTTAAAATTAAATCGACAGCAGAAAGTGTATTTGAGTCCACTTCGTTGGGTTGCAAAAAAAAGAATTCAAAAAATGTTCTTCGGGCTACCTTTGGAAAAAAGAATCGTAGAGTTGATCAAACCATCAAAGGAATTGAGCTAAAATAAATGAATCTCATATCAATACATTGTTAACTATTTTCTTTTACCCTATTAAACAGCCGAACAACATCTCGTGCATGCAGGAAGCAACCCTTTTTCTTTCGTGAGTAGCTTTCTTAACTTAACTAACTGATCGGCATTCCAAATTTCTTTCAAACTCGATTCATACAGATTGCCAACTGGAACATTGTAACACCTGCCATGCGCAGGAATAACAGTACCGTCAGATTTTATCATTAAATTACTGAATACATCGTAGCAGGTTTTTCCAATCTTACTATTTGGTTTTTTATAATACGTATTGATATCACTAAGCTCATTCAAATCAGGAGAAAAACTTAAAGTAAAAGGATATTTTTCGCTTTTAATCTGTTGAATATCTTCAAATAACTCGGGAATATTATAAGCTTCGAGATTTACTTCTTCAACATTTGAATGTGTCGCATGAAAGGAGTGACCAAACTTTTGATTGTGAATTTGCGCGACTTCTTCTGTTATAAAATTGGCATGCATAAAACCAACATGCTTCAATTTCAAATGCTTTAAACCGTCAGCAAACTCCTTTAAGTGTCCAATATTCCATTCTGTGATCACGCAAAAAATAGATACTGGGATGTTAGACTTAGAAAGTATTACTTCTAGTCCTTCAATCGCTCGCTGATAAGAAGACTTGTGACCTCGTATTTCATTATGAACTTCTTTTGGCCCATCCAAAGAGATGAAAAGTTCATTTAAACCTCCTGCAATAAGTTCATCCGCCTTTTGGCGTAAATTTAGTGCATTGGTTGTGATGGAAGTAAACAGGTTCGCCTTATTTGCATAGTCCAATGAATCAAATAAACTTGGATAAATCAGAGGTTCTGTAAACGCATAACCCAACTTTGTGGTTGGAAAATATTTCTTAGTCTGATCAACAATATTTTGAAACAATTCAATGGGCATATTGATTGGATGCGTACCCACTAAATTCTGAGCGAAATTGGTTTCTAAATTTTTGGTTCCAACATCACACATTTTACAATGCAAATTACAAATATTATTAACTCCTAAAACTAACCATTGTGGAGAATAGTACAAATGTTTAGGCCAGAACTTTCTGTTTACAGATTTTAATTTATTCATAGGGCTCTATTTCATAAATGATATTCCATTCTTGCAGTTTTTTCTTTCGATGGACTTCTTTTAAGGTCAATTTGTTTTCATCTGCCAATCTAGTTATTTCTTCAATTTGACAATCCTCCGATAAAATCATGAAGACCGTATAATCCATCTCTCCTTTATTGAGTCCCGCAAATAATCGTTTAAAATAATCAAAATCTTCACCACAGTAAAATGCTGCATCGCGATTGTTAAAGACATCTTTTGGATAGTATGGAGGATTAATAAGTATTAAATCTATCTTCTTAAGATCAATTTTTTCAAAAAGATTTGATTCAACTACTTCAATGGGGATTTGCAGTTTTTCACTATTTAACTTTAACCCTTCAATGGCATTTGGATTGATATCAGAAGCCGTCACCTTTGCTTCAGAGTGCATTGCCAAGTAAAATGAAATAAACCCACTTCCAGCACCCAGCTCTAAAACTCTTTTATTTTTTAATTCCTTCGAGGATATGAAGTCGAGTAGAATATTGGTTGACAAAAAGTACCCAGGATGAAATACCTCAGGCAGAATAGTCAATTCTATTCCCTTGTTTTTATAAGTTCGTGCCTTTGCATTATTCTTTTCATACCACTTCGACAGAAACGGATAAAATAACTTCTTTATTTTTCCTCTCATGGCTTTCATTCTGCGTAAAACCCTTGCTCTTCTGGTTGTCTATATTTCCAAATCTTAAGTAAAGCTTTTAATTCATATGGAAAATGATAAAACCCCGTATGATATCGCCATGAAGCCAAGGTCCTTATTAAAACTCTTTTCCAAGAATGAATTTTATAGTCAGAAGCGGTTGGATAATAAGCGTTTAAGACTGTTTCGAAGTTTTGTATCTTCTTTACGTTTGCAGGTTTCAACCAAGGAGTAAGCGGATTTTTTCTTAAATCAAATTTTTCCCAAGCCGGTGAAAGCCAGTCTTCCAATTTTTCTGGAAACGAAAAGCCTTGCTCTGTAATTGTTTCATATAACTCACTTCCCTCAGTAGGAACGGGGCTATATAGGTAAATAATAATTTCAGTATTCGGATTTATTCTTTTGATCTCTTTAATAAAAGCTATATCCTGATCAATTTGATCTTTCACTTTTTTAGGATCGTCTCCTGGCATCCCAAGAACAAAACTATATTCTGGCACAATCCCAATTCGCTTCATGCGCGCTGCAAACTCTTTTATTTGTTTCCCTGACTGCGTTCCGCCTTTATCCATTGCCTTTAATACTTCGTCATTGCCAGTTTCTGCACCGAGAAAAATCATTTTAAGACCGGCTCTTTTTAACAAAAACAAGTCGTCATCAGAGTATTTATTAATTGTGTCAATTCTTCCTTCTCCCCACCAAGTAATGTTTGCGTTTTCAATTTTTTCCGCAAGTTCAACCACCCGTTTTCTGGCAGTGAAAAAATTATTGTCGTGAAACTCTACGGCATCGATTCCATGCTTTTTTTTCATCGTTAGTAGATCTTCAGCGATTCTGTCTGCAGACAATCCTTTCCACTTTGTGTTGTAAATCGGCACAACAGCACAAAAAGAACAAGTGAATGGACAACCAAAACTGGAATGATAGCCCAATGTTTTATTTCCCAAAAATGTTTTAGAAAGGTAACTTTCTATTGGATAATACTTCCCTAACGTTTCGTACGGAAAGTCAGGGATATTTTTCATATCGGGAATAGCACTCTTTTTGGTTTTGATAACTTCACTGTCTCTAACGTAAATCAAGTTTGGAATCGAGTCAAAATCTTTCGATCCTTCCTCAATTTTAGTAACAAACGCTTCAAACATATCATCACAAGGACCATCAATAATATAATCTACCCATCCAGAATCAAGGACACTTTTATATTGGTTCGAAGCAAAATAACCACCCCAAATAATTGTAAGATCTGGGTATTTTTCTTTAATGAACTTTGTAATTGGTATGGCTTGTTTTAACTGAGGACCAGGCATTACAGTAAGTCCAAAAACTATTGGTTTTTCCGACTCAATTAATGAAATAATTCTTTCCTGAGGGTCTTGTTCTGCATTTCCATCAACGAACACTGGCTCATATTTCCCCCTTAAAGCCCCTCCAACTTGTAATATTGAATTAGGAATTCTATGATTAGAGTCTGCGCTGCGTGGATTAAAAAGTAATACCTTCCTCATAATTTGTAAAAATATTCATTTCCTTCGAACAAAGAAATTAAACTGTCTGGTATTACTCTCCTTAGATTCAATAATCAACGCTTTAGTGGAAAAATCTAACGTTTTTGAAATATATTAAAATTTGATAGTTTAGATAGAAAAATAAACTTTATCCTTGTAAAGGAGATTATTCAATCTTATTGCTTAGATAAACGCAAGAAGATACCTGAAAGTACACAACTTATGATTAGCAAAGTCAGCTCCTTAAATAAATACATCGTCCCCCATTGGTTGGTGTTTTTTCTCCTTGGTGGAGGTCTGTTCGTTGTTTTCCATTTTTTCTTGGGTTTTAACGGACTTTATGGTCAGGATAGTCATGCTTATTATCAGTATAGCTTAAAAATAAAAGAAATGCTCCAGGGATCTGAAGATGAACTAGGGTACTTTTTTTGGCCCAAGCTCTATCCTTTTTTTGGTGCTCTGATTGGACTAACGGGAGTTCCCGTGCTTTTTAGTTTGAAGCTAATCTCCTTACTCTCTTTCATTGGAATCTTAACCTACATCAATAAGTTAATTCAGCTTTACCACAAAAAAAATGGGATTCTGTTTATATTAATAGCAGCAGCCACTCAAATTTATTTCTTACGCGGTGGTTTTTTAGTTATGTCTGACATGTTAGCTGCATTTTTCTGCATTTTTGCTTTTTATCAATATAGTTTATATGCTCAACAAGGTTTGTTTAGAAATGTAGTATTATTCTTTGTTGCAGCAATTTTAGCCTTTTTCACGAGATATCCAACTGGCGTATTATTATTTATTCCTGCAGTAGCAATGAGTTACTTAATATTTAAAAAGTCAAGTGTGTTAATCCGTTTGATAATTGTTTTAGGTTCAGTTGGATTGATTTGGTTTTTAATGGTATTTAATAGTAATTTTCTAAATAGTTTAAATCACCTTATTGGAACGTGGAGTCCATCGCACATTTTTTCTAGAAATTTTAAAACTCCTGATGGAGTCAGTGAACACCTCGTTCCTAACGGTATGTATGCCTTTGGTAATTTTTTCCATTTTGGTTATTTGTCTTTTGGCTCTTTACTTATACCATTTTATAAAAAACTGAAAAACGCTAAACCAGTTCTTGTAACGAGTATTATCTTTTATTTACTCTTCTTGGCTGGGCATGAAACGCAAAACTATCGTTTCTTGTTAATTGTGCACCCCTTTGTACTACTTCTACTTTTCCATGCCCACTCTTCTCTCAAAAGCTGGTTGAAAGAAAGACGTTTATTTTTTCTATTTATAATTGGCGTTCTGCTATTTAACGTTGGGTTTGCATGGTATTCATTTCGAAAAATATACAAGGTTCACGCTATTGAAGTTGAAATCACACAACGTGTAAAAAATGAAAATTACGAAGGACTAATCTATAGTTTCTATGTCGATCAATCCTTTAAATCATATGGTTTAGACAATGAAGTAAAAAACTTCTTTTATGAAGATTATACTCATTTTGAAAAAGGGGCACTTGTGATATTTAACAAAGACCAATTTGAAAATCAATGGGCAGAGCATCGAGTAATGCAAAATTGGATCCGATTGAAGAAAAATTATCACTTAGATACAGTAAGTCTACATACCAACAACTGGATTATATATCGAATCAAATAAGCACATAGCGATTATTACACCGGGGTTTCTTAAAAATGATCGGGACACAACCTGTATTCCTGCTTTGTACTTGTTTGTTGAGGCTTTGATTTCTAATGGTTGTACAGTTACTGTATTTACAATACATTATCCATATACGTTGATCGAATATCAATGGAAAGGCGCTCGTGTAGTTCCGTTAAATGGAGCAAACAGTGAACTTAAGAAAAGGATTTCTCTTTACTCTAGGCTTAGAAAAGCTTTTGATCGAATTCACAATACTCAACCTTTCGATTTAATCCACGCTTTCTGGCTGAACGAGGCTACGCTATTTGGGCAAAAGCTAAGTTTAAAACATAATATTCCAATTTTAGCCACTGCAATGGGGCAAGACGTATTAGATTCTAATCGGTATAAAAAAAGGGTGCTTTCTAAAAATATTCCTATCGTTGTTCTCAGCGAATTTCATTCAAATTTTATCAGTAAGCGAAAAACAGAAATCATTCCTTTTGGGGTAAAGAAGGAAGTAAGAAGTTTAGAAAAAAACAACGATTTAATATTTATCGGAAACCTGATTAAATTAAAAAGTCCACAATATTTTCTTGAATTATGCAAAACATTGAAGAATGAGAATTTAAAAATCAAGTTAATCGGTTCTGGACCAGAGGAAACTAAATGTTTGGCTTTTAAGGAAAACCATAACCTGACCAATGTTAAAATTATGGGGCAATGTGATTACGAACAGACACAATCCTATCTAGCCGCTTCGAAAATACTTATCCATTGCTCTTCGTTTGAAAGTTTTGGAATGATTTTCATAGAAGCCATGGCGAAAGGTGTTCACATTTTAACAAACCCTGTAGGTTTTGCATACAGAAACGCTGATGTACATGATTTAACTTTTGATTTAAAAAAGGATGCAGAAAAAGTCAAACAGCTTTTAGACCTACCTCCTCCTAATCCTAAAGCTTATTCAGTTGAAGCAACTGTACATGCCTATGAAAAGCTTTACTCCTCTTTGTATACTTGAATAATAGAGAAAGGTGATTGATCAGGATTAAATAAACGTCCAATTTTAGAAGGTGAATATATGACCTTATGCTTTGGGAGTTCTCCCCATGTTAAATGTCTATAGTAAGAAGCAGCTTCTGGTTCATTCAATTGATTAAAATAAATCTCTGTACGTTGTTTGGCTGAAACAACTTCATTGTCATTGTAGAAATGAGAGTCCATGATAAAAATTTCGCCCTTATTTTGAAGTTTTGAATTCAATAGCGTCCAAAAACTTTCAGATAGATTGAAATAATGAAGACTCGCATTGAATATTATACTGTCGTAGACCGAATCTTCCAGAAGAGAGAGGTCATCACAACAAATAAACCTTAAATCATCATGTTGAAAGCATCTTGCAGCTTGTTCAAGCTCCTCCTTTCCAACATCTACTGCATCTACTTTAAAGCCAAAATTAACCAAAGTGTTTGCAAACCACCCGTTTCCACAACCAATTTCTAGAATCTTTAGTTTATTTGTTTTTTTTAAAATCTCAAGAATCTTTTTTAACGAATGAATTCTTTTTTTCCATTCCTTATAATGCGGATGTTGCACCAGGACATTTGGAAGTGACATGACGATTTCATCAGATAACCATCGCTCTTCTTTCTCCCGAACTCGAGAATAGATAGCTTCAAAATCCTTTTTCGGTTCAGTCAAATAGAAAACGTTATTTATCTCATTCGCTTCATGTTCCATAACGCCACCTTTTGTTTAATCTTCGGAAGTAATTTTCCTGTTTTATTAGCTTGCCAACCATTCATTAAATAGCGAATCGCATTGTTATAGTAGCTATCTGAATAAGGCAATTCAAATCGAATGTCTCTATCGCTTGAAGTCGTCCATGGCAATGGGTCAATAATTCCTGATTCAACTTCATCATATAAGTCGGTCCCTTTAATCGGATAAGCCTTTGTAAGTGTCAGCACGCTTGGATTACACCGTTCAATATGCTTCATGGTTTGCAGAATGTCCTCATGCTCTTCTTCTGGGTATCCTACCATAATAAATGTTCCAGCTTCAATACCTAATTTTTGAGCCAGACGAATAGTTGACTGTACGGTTTCTACATCAACCCTACGATCCATTTTGTCAATTATTCGTTGTGATCCACTTTCCGCACCAATCCAAATTCTAAAACAACCCATCTCTCTTAGTTTTAAGAGTATATCTTCATTTAAGCGCTCTGCTCTTGAAATACATTCGAAGTCAATTTTTAAATCCGCTTGTATAAACTGCTTATGTAATTTTGAAATCCACTTGTGGCTTACTGTAAAAACATCATCCACGAACCATAGTGCCTCAACATCATATGCTTTGCGCAAACCAATTATTTCTTCAACCACTCTTTCTGGCGAATTTCTCCTATAGCTTTGTCCATAAACCGCAGTACTACACCATTTACAGGTATATGGACAGCCTCTTTGCGTACTTATGTTAAGCGTTCGCTTACCATGATGTTTCTGCCATACACTTAGGTATTTTTCCATATCAATCGCATCGCAATCTGGAAAAGGAAGTTCTGCGATTTCTTTAATCTTTAACCGTTCCGCATTTTCGTGAGGTACACCCTCTTTCAAATAAGCTATGCCCTGGATGTTGTCAATTTTTGAGTTAGATCCTAGGGCCTCACAAAGCTCCAACATCGTTTGCTCTCCTTCTCCAATTACTGCAAACTCAAATCCAGCTTTAAGATAGTTTTCAAGATTATAACGAACATCTGGCCCTCCAATAACAAGTCGACAATCAGGTAACTCTTTTGCCACCCAATCTCGAATTTGTAATAAGGTAACTTTAGTAACAAGATTGGAATAAAAAGCTAAAATAGAGGGCTGCTCTTCTAAAATAGCGTTTTGCCATTCTTCTCGACTCATAAACGTACTATCAACTACCGAAACACGTTTTTTATGTTTTTTCAGATAAGCTGAAATATATAATAATCCCAAAGTTGGGTAAGGTCGCATTATACCCTTTTCCTTTTCGTCCTCATTGAGAAAATACCCATGCGTTAAAACTACTTCTTTCATCTTAATTTTTCTTGAGCACGATTAAATAATGATCTGCGTAGTTAGCTAAGAAACGAAAAGAAAAAAGTTTATCCAAAAATTCAAGAAATTTCATGAGTCTATTTTTGTTCTTAAACCTATTGGCTAAATATGATGGAGGCACAAATAATCCAATCGGGTAGACACCTTCTGTTTCAAATTGTGAACCCACAAAACTCTTAGTTTCTTTTGGTGAATAATACCAAGTTTTAACTGGAACCTGGTCCACATTTACTTCAATGAATGATTCTGTATTTCGACGATTTCTTTCTTTCCATTTTCCTTTTAAGATGAGAAAAACTCGATCCCAAAAGCATTTTTTACCCATAATAACCAATATCATTCTTCCGTGAGAAGGCAATTGTTTATAGACATCGCAAAAGAATGTCTCTAGCTCGTCTGTTGATAAACAATTCAGCCCTCCAAAATTAGAAAACAGCAAATCATAGTTCTCTTCATATTTTTTAATCTCAGTAATATCAAATGTTTTGAAATCAATTTCTGGGAACTTTGACTGTGCTAACTCAATCATTTTGGGTGAAATGTCAGTTGATTTCACTGACTTATTCAAACCCGACCAACGTTTGGCGTCTTCTCCTGTACCACAATTAACCTCAAGAACATTTTGATGTCCCTCAAGATTTATTTTTTTAATATTATGCCATACAAGGTTGCGTTGAATAATTCCAACTGAAGAAAACGTAAATTTCTCATCATATGAAATTGCCGCTCCATCAAAATCACTCATGATTTCGTAATTTTATATTTAGAGTTAAAGATTTTAATCCATTATAAGGTAATAGTGCTACATATCGCCAAGCCACTTTCTTATTACCATTAAGTATTTTACTCAGTCCTTGTTTCCATCTAAACCAATGATGAACATACCTTTGTAATACTTTATAATACGCAGACGAATATTCTCCTACAAACATTAGATCGAGATCATCAGAATCCTTCCAGTTGGCTTTTTCATTTAGTTGATCTTTTACACGTTCATAAAATAGCGTACCAGGTAACGGATAAGAAACGGAAATTCCGATATCATCGGGTTTATAGTTCTTCACCATTTCAATGGTACTGTCTATGTCCTTCTTGTCCTCTCCAGGGTATCCGAATTGAAGGAAATAAGCCACTTTCACTCCTTTTCTTTGCAGTAGTTCTGTACTTAATCTGATTTGCTCTAAGGAAGTGCCTTTATCCATTGCATCAAGGATTTTTTGCGATCCGCTTTCAGCACCAATCCACACCTCATCCAGACCAGAAGAGACAAGCGCATCAATCGTATCATCTTTAAGCAGCAGATCCGCACGGCTTTGAATCATATATGGAATTTTCAGCCCTTCTTTTTGAAGTTCAACATTAAACTCCTGGACCCAATTTGGTTTCAGTCCAAAAATATCATCAGCAAACCAGATGTGATCAAACGAAAACAAACTTTTTATTAACTTCATTTCAGCCACAACATGTTGAGGACTTCTCGAGTTATATCTCGTACCATAAATTGGCTTTGCGCACCAATTGCATTTAAAAGGGCATCCTCGTGTTGTTGCCATGTTAATTGAGAAATACCCATGTTTCTCCCAAGCCTTTTTATAGGGTGTTATATCTATTAAATCCCATGCAGGCAAAGACAAGGCGTCAAGATTAGTAAGTATTTTTCTACTTTTCGTTTGGACAACTTCACCATCGATCTTACAAGCTATTCCATCAATGTCATTTGTTTTTTTTCCCTCGCGAAGTCGCTCTAAAATTTCAATTAGGGTCTCATCTCCTTCACCCATAAGTATTTCATCGGCACCTTGACCTAAATACTTCTCAAAGTGATCTGTCGAGTCACTAGAAGACACAATCACATGAATCCCTCTACTTTTTGCCTCTTGAATCATTTGAAATGCCGCTTCTCTCATATTGGTGAGGCACATTTTTGTCAAATAATTAAAATCATCATCATAAAGCACTAAGACGTCAGGCTTATAGTTATCCAGTTTAGCGTTTATCGCATCTGCTTTTTCCACAAAAGAAACATCAAAAAGATCAACATCAAACCCTTTACTTCTCGCAGATGAAGCCACCTGAATTGTTGCCAAAGGAGGATAAGGTTTTCTTTGGTCCCATTGTTTTTTATCAAAAAAAAGGAAATAACTATGACTGAATAATAACTTCATCTTGAATGTTCAACATTTTTAATTTTGATTCATAAATTGATAAAACTGTATTTTGAAAATCTTTCGGATGATGCTTAGACACCCCTCTTTCTGAACGCATGGTTTGATCAAACTTGACCTTTGGGAAGTTAGAGAATTTTCTTTGCCAGCGTTTATAGGTTAATTGCATAAAATATATGTCTAATTTTTCACCTAAGTTTTTACTAAATATTTTCTCCAGTACACTTGACCTTTTTTTCTTTTCTAATTGGATTGTAGAGATGTCTAGATCCACAGGAGGAATAAAGTTACTAACCCAATTGTTTTGCTTTTTTAGATCGTCAAATAATTCTAGATTGTAAACAGGTAGCAAATAAGCTATTTCGACAGCAGTAAAAATATTTTTATCTCTAATTTTCAAATTCTTCTCATCTACAAAATAATTCAAACAGAAATATTTTCTTGAGTTCAAAAGGACAATCTTTTTGAATAGGATAAGAAGTGTACGACATAACCACATGCGGTTCTCTTGTGTAATTATAAAATAGTCGACATCACCATCTTCGTACATGACATTTTTGGACAATGAACCAGATATAGCGATTCCCTTAACAAAAGGAAATTTTCTAATCAAACGTACATAACGCGGAAGTTTACTAAAATACTTACCTGCTTCATCCTCTTTGAATTTTCGTTGTTCTACGAGTGTTTCGACATCCGAATTGATTGAGACGTAATCACCATGGATAAAACATCGCCTTTCTTTTTCTAAATGCTCAACTTGTTCTTTGATAACCTCCACATCACAACTACATAACTGTGCTAGTTCCTTACTTGTCAAAGGATGTTGGAAAACATCAAAATAGGCTAACCATTTTAATATGTGCACGGGATATGACATTGATAAACGTAAATTAGGCTTAAATATATTATAATCATCGCACCTATTGATTGATTATCACGGATAGTTTGATGATTTAGTTTAAAATGATACAATTCATTACACAAAACGCTTCCTATTTGAAAATTACAATAATCAAACGCTTGTCTCATTTATCAAATCCAGACACTGTAGTTCAGGCAAATTAAAGCTTTCGAAAGAATTTGTGTAGTCGTCTAAAGCTAAAGCATGCTCTGTACAGGCAATGATAAAACAGTCCACCTCTGGATAATTGCTTTTTAATCTGTCAAACATTTTATTAGCTGCAACAGGATTTGGCGATTCAAAATAAATGATTCGTAATTGATCTATTAAATTAAAATCAGTCTTGTTCGGTGTGATAAATTCAACATCATAATCGTCAAATAAACTGCGAAGATAATTACTTTGCATGGTGTAACAGGTTCCTAATATCATTGCTTTTTTAATTTTCGAATCCCAATGATTGATAATAACTGTTCCCAATGATATAAAAGGAGTGTTTACTGTACTATTCCGCTTTTGTAAGTCTATTGCTTCATGTAGTGTGATGTTCGCTAAAATAAACCGAGAGACATCCAAATCATCCACTTTATGTAGATATGGGAGTAGCAATCTTCCTGCCTTGTCCATTTGATCAGGCAATATTTCGTTGATAGGAGTAAAGGGGATTTTCATCATTTTTATAGGGACCTCAATACTATTTCCGTGCTTTAGCCTATGCATTTCCTGACACTTTTTCAAGTACCAATTGGCTGCGTTTTCACCTGTTCCGATGATTCCTAATCCTTCCAAACTAACGTGTTTTTACAAGTGACAAGGTATAAAACTCTTTGTGATCTAGAAAATGATGTACTGTTTCAAACCCCACCTCATTCATCAGTATTTCAACATCGGCTAAACTATATTTTTTAGAAATCTCTGTATGAATCACCTCGTTTTTTGCAAACTGAATCTCTTCATTATCGATCCAGATTGATTGTTTCTCTAGGCATACTATATAACTATATGTTCTACCAGAAATTGGGTCATAATATGGGTAGTGATCAAAATTATCAACATTTATTTTACACCCTAACTCTCTATTCATTCTATGAAGAATATTCAAATTAAATCGTTTTGTGATTCCTTCATCATCATTATATGCCTTGAGAATTGTTTTGGGGTTTTTCTTAAGGTCGAAAGCAATAAGAATATAGTCTTCCTTGTTTAAAGCGTCTTTTAACAACTGAAGAAAAGAAACCGCTTTTTCGTGCGGAAAATTTCCAATATTACTTCCCATGAAAAGCACCAGTTTTCGCTGGTCGGCTGTATTAATTTCTTTTAAGGTTTTAAAAAAATCCCCTGCAATGGGCTGGACAGACAGATGAGGTATCACATTCTTTACATTTTTTTCATTTACCTCAAGAATATTTGGTGATATATCCAATGGAATGTAGTGTTCAATAACATTTAAATTATCGCCTACACGAAGAAGTTCAACCGTTTTTGTGCCATCACCCGCTCCTAGTTCTACAATATCAATTTTTTCTTTATTTCCTTTAACTTTCTCAAAAATATCTGTGCTTTTGTCTCGTAATATTTCACGTTCACAATCTGGTAGATAATAACTGGGCATTGCCATGATTTCTTGAAAAATTCTATCTCCAATTTCATCGTAAAAATATTTTGATGGTAGTGTTTTTTGATCTTTACGGAGCCCTTCTAATATATCTCTTTTAAATGCTGTATTCGTCATATTCAAATTATAGTGATTTAGCCAGTCGAATACCTGAAAAGATCCAGCGTTCTTGGGCGTGAAAAAAGTTGCGATATGTTTTTCTACTATGTCCTTCAGAAGTAGCGAACGAAGCTCCTTTCAAAACGTGTTGATTAACCATAAACTTCCCATTGTACTCACCTAAGGCGCCAGGCTCCTTATTGTAGCCAGGATAAGGCAGGTAAGCAGAATTCGTCCATTCCCAAAGTTGACCCCAATTCAGTTGATCTGCCAATAACTCCCATTCTGCTTCAGTGGGTAATCTACAACCTTTCCATTCAGCAAAAGCCATTGCTTCATATAATGAAACATGCTGAACTGGTAAATTGAGGTTTAGTGGTTTCAAGCCGCCCAATGTGTAATTAAACCATTGGTTGTCTTTTTTATGCCAGTATAGAGGTTGTTGAATTTCATTTTCTTGAATAAAGTCCCAGCCTTCCGACAACCATAATTCATGATTTTGATATCCTCCTTCTTTTATAAAATCTAAAAACTCGCCATTTGTAACAAGGGTATTTCGTAAAGCAACATTATGACAATAGGTTTTATGTCTTGGTTTTTCGTTGTCGAAGCAAAATCCATTTTTTGCACCGATTTCATAAACACCTTCTTCTAACTGAATCCAAGAAGTATCTCTCTCTTCTTCTGTCTCAAAGCTATCCCCATAAACTGGAAACGTTGGTTGAAAACCTAAGATGAACTTGATATCATAAACCAAAAGTTCCTGATGTTGTTGTTCATGGTTTAAACCTATCTCAAGTAAGTTGTGTAGCTCTTGATCTCCACCATTTTCAAAAAATTCTTCTATATGTTTGTTTACATATTCACGATATTCATAGACTTTTTCAACAGACGGCCTAGTCATTAAACCACGATTTGGTCGCAACAAACGTTCTCCAAAATGATTATAGTAACTGTTAAAAAGATAGCCAAAATCTTCGTCAAAAACAGTGTAGCCCGTTTTATTCGGAACTAAAATGAATTGTTCAAAAAACCAAGTTGTATGTGCAAGATGCCATTTTGGAGGGGAAACATTTTCCATCGGTTGAGGAACATAATCTTCCGTACTCAAAGGTTTGCAAATCTCCTCTGTATACGACCTTATCTTTTGATAGTTCAGTACGATTTCTTTTGTTCCTACTTCTAAACTCATTTTTCAATTTTTACTCCATGCCAAAAGGCAACATAACTTTTTATCTCTTCAGCTGCTTTTTTAGGGAAAGGATAATACCAGGCAGCATCTTCATTCACTTCACCATTGACCTGCACATTATAATAATGCGCTTCTCCTTTCCAAGGACAATTCGAAGTCGTATCTGACTCCGTAAAATAACTTTTATAGATCGAATCAGGTGGAAAATAATGATTTTTTTCGACTTCTATTGTCTCGTCACTTTCTGCTATGATTTCACCATTCCAAATTGCTTTCATAATATTCTGAATTTAAGAATAGAAACACATTTTTGTGCTTTAATGTTTAAAAAACTATCTATATTCAGGGTTTTCAAAGTTCCATCGCTTACCGTCATCCCATTCCTTTCGAGAATTTCCATAGTTTGTATAGCCGTCATTCTTTTTCAACATGGAAGCTAAATGCATAAGGTTATAAGTCATAAACGTAGTATTTCTGTTTGTGAAATCATTTTTATACCCTTCTGCCTCTTTGTCAAGATAACTTGGCCCAGGACCGACTTCACCTAACCAACCTGCATCGGCTTGTGGTGGAATAGAGTAACCAATATGCTGCATGGCATAAAGTAACCCCATTGCACAATGTTTTACACCGTCTTCATTTCCTGTAATGATACATCCACCCACTTTTCCGTAGAAAAGGTATTGTCCTTTATCATTTTGCTTTCCACTCATACTATAGAGTCTTTCAATTAGCAATTGTGCTACTGAAGACTTTTCGCCGAGCCAAATAGGTGTTCCAATAATCAAAATATCAGCTTCAAAAATGCGATCAAATAATTCAGGCCATTCGTCTTTCTCCCAACCGTGTTCTTTCATATCTGGAAAAACACCCCGAGCTACATCGTGATCTACTAGTCGAATTTCTTCGACTTTAACACCCTCTTTTTCCATGATATCTTTCGATACTTGCATCAAACCAGCGGTGTGACTTTGCTCTGGTGATTTTTTTAATGTACAGTTCACATAAACTGCTTTTAAGTCTTGAAAATCTGTATTACTCATAGTTATAATGTTAGAATTCATAAACTTTGACGAATAAGACGTGTTTTCCTTTCAATGGAATACTAACCCGTTTTTACTAAGATAAGAAATTATAAGATAGCTATTTGGATCAATACTAAAGAAATATTTAGCCTATCCAATTTAATAGACTAATAAACTCTCTTTTTTCACCCAATAAGTGCGAAGGTCAGGCGTTACGATTTGAATCCATTCTTTTTGGTCTTGGATAGCAGTTAATCGCATATTCTTCGGTAAATCTCCATCCACCTCTAACCCTTCAGGGCTTAGATAAAGTTCTGTTTTTTCATCAATGGCATATGCATATCTGTATTGTTCATAATGATTTAAAGCCTCATTAAAACAAAACACGGATATAATTAATACTATTGAAAAAGGAATCACTAATCGTTTTGACATCAATTTTTTTGAGCTTCCATTCTTTTGCGATAGTAAAAAATAGGTTGATATTGCAACCATTATACTTGAAATTAACATTAAAATAAACCAAGTAGTATCGCCAATACTTAGAACAATTCGCTTGGTCCAGGAATAAGGATGGCTCCAAATAACATCAGGAGAAATTTGTTTCGATGAAAATTTTGCGTTGTATATTGCCTTGCTATTCGTAGGGTCGTATTTTAAAGCGGCCTCATTTGCCCAAAGTGATTTGACCCACATTTTTTGTTTAGCAAAGGCATAGCCTAAATTATAATATCCTTCAAATGAAGGGACTTCCTCAATATTTTGAGTGAAATACTCTTGGGCAGAATTATAATCTTTTGTACTTAAAGCCTCTAAACCCTTTTTATAAAGACTATCTTTTTCTTGAGCAAAACTAATTGCTACAACAGAAAAAAAATATGTGATTAAAAGCAATCGCATTAGTCCAATTTCTCAATAATATTAAGAGTTTTCTTAGATAGTTCTTCAATGTTCAGTTTTGCTCCACTGAAACCATAGCGTACCTCATCCAGTTCATTTAACAAACCAATTAATTCAGTTTTTAAGTTTTCGTCTAATTTGTTTTGCGCTACTTTTTGATCTAAAAATTCTCTAGAAATATTTCCTTTATTCACATTCCATTCATTAGCTAAATAACCAATTATAGCAGAATAAAGCGTTTTAATTTGTTCTTCTCCACTATCAATTTTATGAGCATTTCTAATTACATTTAAAGAATCTCTTTTCGCATCTGTTTTCTGTTTGTGTTTTTGCTTTTCCTCCTCTCCACTAGTTTTTATACGAACAAAAAAACCAAAAAGTAAACTCAATAAAATGGGAGATGAAACAAGTAAAGCACCATTAACCCCTTTAAAGAATGATTGACTGTAAACTTCTTTATAAGTAGGTTTTCTCGATATGAAAGGCTGAACTGATTTTTCTTTCTCTGTTTTTAATTCAGCATTTTCTTTAGATAGGTTCTTTACATCCTCTGAAGGCGTTACTGTGAGTGACTTAATGCTGGCTTTTGCGGCTGTATAAGATTCGCTTTCTAAGTCAAAATAAGAGATTTCAATTGGTTCTAACTGAATATTCCCGTCATTATTTGCCTGAATGTAGTATGTAAATGTTTTCATTCCTTCAGCGCCCAATGAAGAAAACGTTATTGAATCTTCTACTTCTGGATCACCATATAGAACCATTCCTTTTGGAAGTTTTAGTTTTGGAGCTTCGATATTATGTAAATTCCCATGACCGAAAACACGAATATTTAATTCAACTACCTTTCCTTGTTCTACTGTTGTGCCGTTGAAAGAAGCCGAAACATCAAAATGACCTACTGCGCCAATAAAAGAATTTGGAGTGCCGTCAGGTAAAGGCTTAATTCTAACCTTCGTAGTATTCGATCGAATTTTTGCTCGTTCAGGAAATAATTTTCTTGGATCATCATATAATAGTATGATTTCAAATGGTGAAATCTCATAGTTCCCTGTCTTATCTGGAAAAATTAAAGATTTACCGATTTTAAACGTAACCACATCTTTCCCTGAAACAACTTCATACTGTCTTGAAACCTGATTCGAATTTTGAAGTGAATGTATCTCAGCTGGACCTTCAAACTTGAAGGTATTAAAGTTTTCTACTTGCAAGATGTCTATTTGAGAATAAACTTTTCCTTCCAAAATAATTGGCTGGCCTTCGTAAATTTCTTTTTTAGATTGTTCGATGATTCCAAAAATTGCTTTATCCATGTTTTTCGATGGATCCTCGCTAATCATGTTTTGCAGTTTGTGTACCTTAACCATCACACTCTTTGATTCAATCTCGCCGTTAGCTGTTTGAATTTTTATTGGGCCAATTTTATATTCACCTTCAGTATCAAAATAACCACTAAATTTTTGAAAACTAAATCGAATCACCTCCCCTTTACCGTTGCTATAATCCACAGAAGAAGACATTCCTGAATGTGTTGGCCCACTTTGAACAAATTCGTCGGGCAATTCAAACTTCACATTTCCCTCAGTATTGGTTTTAAGCGTAATGGTAACAGGTTGACCCTTTTCAACCGTGGTAGGATTTATTTCAATATCTACAAATTCATCTTGAGACCACAATAGTGATGCACAAAATAAAATCATATTTATAAAAACAAATCTTAACATTACCACTTTTTACCTGATTTCACTTCTTCATTTTTTCCCTCAGAATTTAT
This sequence comes from Fluviicola sp., assembly GCA_002734085.1. Taxonomy (GTDB): domain Bacteria; phylum Bacteroidota; class Bacteroidia; order Flavobacteriales_D; family Crocinitomicaceae; genus Brumimicrobium. Next base: position 176,816 of record NVXV01000001.1, read on the forward strand.
CCCACGAACTTTCCGTTTGGTTTCCATTTCCTTTTTCAATAACTCTTCTAACATTCTATCTGTTTTCTTGTTGGAAAGCTTCTGAGAATTAGCTTCTGAACTTTGATCACCCGAGCTTTGGGAATTTTGTTGATTTTGATCTCCTTCTTGGGGATCCCCGTCTTTAGAATCCTGATTTTGATTATTCTGAGTTTGCTTTTGATCTTGATTATCCTTCTGATCTTGGTTCTCTTTGTTTTCTTTATTCTCCTTATTTTCCTCTTCTTGTTGTTTTTTCAAACGTCTTTTCGCCTCTGCTAAATTATACCGAGTTTTATCATTAGACGGATCAGCACGTAAAGCATTTTTATAACTTTCTACTGCTCCCGCATAATCTTTTTCTTTCATTTGACTATTTCCAACATTATGCCATTTCTCAGCACGTTTCATATCAGATTCTTCTGCTGCCGCTGCAGATTTAAATGCACTTTTAGCTGTTTTGTAATCTCCTGAACGGTATGCAGCATTCCCAATATCTTTTGATAAATCTATTCCTTCCGGTGCAATTTTCTGTGCTTCTAGTAGTGTAGCATATGCTTGTGGATATTTTCCTTCCTTGTAAAGTTGCTTTCCTTTTTTCAAAGAATCCTCCCACGATTGTGCCTGAAGGCCCAACCCAATTGAAAAAATTACAAAAAGCAATATCCATTTCATATTACGCAAATTTCTTTCTAATTTTCAACGTTTCCCATATAAACAGCACCAATAGGCAAACCAATGCCAAAGATAAAGGCCATTGATAGCGGTTCTCCTTTACTTCAAACTCCAAATCTACTTCGTTGGTTGTATCTGAGCTGTTAATTTCAGTTAAAAGTTTAGAAATATTGGGAAATGCATCTGAAGAGATAATATAACTTCCTTCAGCATCTTGAGCTATATTCTTAATCATTCCTTCATTTAATTTCGAAATAACAGAACGTCCCAAATCATCTTTGAGATAACCCGAATTGGGTTCAGAAGATTTGGGTACAAGCGCTCCTTTTTTGGAGCCTAATCCAAGTACCAATAATTCAATGTTATTTTCTTTTAACACGCTATATGCACTGTTTAAACCACCTTCATGATTTTCTCCATCCGTTATCAAAACAACTACTTTCTTAACTTTTTCTTCCGAAAAGAAAATGCTTGCTTCATTCAGTGCCAATCCAATATTTGTTCCTTGATTCGACATAATGTCAGTGGAAAGTTCTTCAATATACATTTTAGCAGCAACCTTATCTGCCGTGAGGGGCAATTGTGGATAGACACTCCCTGCAAAAACGAGTAATCCTACTTTACCAGCAGGCGCCTGATTTACAAACTGAACCATTGCTTTTTTAGCTGCCTCAATACGAGATACATCATTCGACATATCTTTTGCATCCATTGAGCTGGAAATATCCATTGCAAAAACCAATTCTACTCCATTTGTTTGGGCAGTAATTTTCTTATTACCAAAGGCAGGTTGCATTAGTGCTAGAATAACAAACACAATAGCATTTCTAATTAAAAAATACCTCCAGAAAGCACGTATCGAAGAAACAGGTCGTAGAATATTAGCTACTACACCTTCACTTCCCAATTGTTGAACCATACGATTCCTCTGGAATAGTTGCAACACAAAAATAATTACAAAAAGTAACGCCAGAATTAAATACCAAGCATAACCCTGTTCTAAAAACACAACCCTTTCTCCGGTACTATTTTCAGAAAAGACACCAAATACATTTAGGATTTGGTAGAGCAAGATCCAAAAAAGCACTTCCCATCCTAACACAGCGAGTATAATCGATTTAACGCGATATGTGAACTCTTTGTATTTATGCATTGTTCTTGTATAAAAATTGTTCAATGGCAAATCCAAAAACTAAAAACAGCAATCCATAACTCAGAAAGGAGACTGGTTTATAGGGTGGTTCTCGTTTTATCGTCTCATCCACCATTTTTGTTGTTTCCATTTTTTCAATTTCCTTGTAGATTTCACGTAGTGAAGACTTATCTTTTGCTCTGAAATATGCGCCATTTGTTGCATCAGCAATTTGCTTTAACACTTTCTCATCAATACTTACTCGAGTGTTTTGAACGATGGTTCCAAAGACTGTGTTCACCGGCATTGACGCATATCCTTCTTTTCCGACACCAATAGTGTAGACTGTAATATTTTTGTTCTTTGCCAATTCAGCAGCTTCAAGTGGTGAAATTTCACCCTTGTTTGATTCTCCATCTGTAAGTAGAATAATTACTTTTGATTTTAAACTATCACTTCTTAGTCGTGCAACTGCAGTTCCTAATCCGGTACCTATAGCGGTTCCTGGCTCCAGATATCCTGGCTCCACATTGTCAATTGCTGTTTTTAAATAACTGTGATTTCGGGTTGTTGGACAAGCTGTGTAAGCTTCACCTTCGTATACGACAAGACCGATTCGATCACCTTTTCTACCATCAATAAACTCTTTTGCCACTTCTTTTGCGGCTTCTAATCTGTTGGGAAGAAAATCAGTCGCCATCATACTCCCTGAAATATCCATGGATAAAATAATATCAATTCCTTCCCCGTATTCTTCTTGATTGTCGTCAGAGTAAGGTAAAGAAGGTAATGCCAATGCCATGATTAAAAAAGCCGAGCCTAAACCAATCAAAACATATATTGCCAATATCACATATCTAATTGGTGAAAATGAAATTGCTTTTAATTCCGCTACAGGACGAGAGAATTTATGTGTTCCCAACGACTTTTTTCTTGATTGATATCGAAAAAAAAGCAGCACAGGAATAATCAACAACAACCATAACCAGTGTGGTGACGCGAAGTTATACTCCCAAAATCGAATATGTGCAAATACGCTACTCATCTTCTGTTGTTAATTCTAGATCTGCTATTTCATTTACTACTCTTCTTGCTTCATTAGTAACCGCAAAAACTTCAGATACTGGTGGAGCAGAACGAGCAAACTTTACCATGTCTGATTTGGTAAGTATCATTGTGACTAGTTTGATTGTTGACTTTTCTAATCCTTTTGTTGCAAGTAAATGTTCTATTTCACCTGTTGTTTTATCCAACATTCTCATCTTATAATGCTTTGCCAAGAAACTTCTAAGCAATAGCGATAAATCAAAATAAAACTCTTTTAAATCTACTTCGTAACTTTTGCTTTTTTCCAAAGCATCAATCTCTTTTAAAGTCTTCTCCCTCAAGCTAAGTTGAACTTTTGGTTTCTTATGTCTCCCCTTAATTCTAGCATAAATTACCAAAACAATCAAAATCAGGACTATCAAAATCCACCACCAGTGTTTCATTAAGAATGCTTTCAATCCCGCTTCATCAGATGACAGGGATGTAAAATCCTCATTGATATCATAAATCTCTTTACTCGGATCAGCTTGGGGACTAGTGATTTGAATTAATCCCGGTGGAAAGTAATGCATACTATCATCTAAATACACCTTTTCTGGAGGTAAAACCACATATGCACTGTCCCAACCAACAAGTTTGTATTTGCCTTTCCAAATAAACTCACCTCCCTCCTGAAAACTCGTATCGAAAAACATTCCTTGAATCTCCAATTCATATTCTTCGTTTACAACACTTGACTGGTCTTTGGTGGTTTCCTTACCATAAAATATTGGATGATTTGGATTGTATCCCACTGAGTCGATGGGTTGATCTGAAACGATTGAAAAGGTAGCAATAAACGGCTCTCCAATCTGTACTTCTGGTTTGTCAATAACAAGATTGAGTTCTTGACCATTCACTTGAAAAGCAAGAGTAATAAAAGCGATATGTATCAATAGCCACCTCATCTTCCCCTACTCAAAAATAAATTGTTTAATTCCACAAGATATTTACCTTCTGTTGAAAGCGTGGCATAATCGACACCTGATTTTCTAAAACTCGTATTTAGTTTTTCTTCAAAGCTCTCGTATCGTTTTTTATATTTTTCTCTTACAAAACGTGCACCTGTATTCACCCATTTTGTGACCCCTTTCTCTGCATCATACATTTGAATAAGCCCCATTTTTGGCAAGTTCTTCTCCGACGGATCGTAAAGCCTCAATGCAACAACATCATGTTTTTTATTGGCAATTTTCAATCCTTCCATAAAATCATTTGAGTCATAGAAGTCACTTACTACAAAGCAAATGCTCCGTTTTTTAATAACGTTTCGAAAATATTTTAGTCCTTGACTAATATCTGTTCCTTTTCCTTTTGGCTCAAAGTCAATTAAATCTCTTAAAATCATTAACGCATGCGCTCTCCCTTTTTTGGGAGGAATATATTTTTCCATTTGGTCAGAAACAAAAACAGCTCCCACTTTATCATTATTCATCACTGCTGAGAAAGCTAAAACGGCAGCGACTTCCAACATAAGTTCTTTCTTGGATTTCTTCTTTGTACCATAATCACTTGACCCTGAAATATCGAGAATTAGAATAACGGTAAGTTCCCTTTCCTCTTCAAATATTTTGACAAAAGGCTCATTGAATCGAGCTGTTACATTCCAATCAATATTTCTTACATCATCTCCAAATTGATAATTTTTAACTTCGGAAAATGCCATTCCCTTCCCTTTAAACGCAGAGTGATATTCCCCTGAGAAAACTTGTTTTGTAAGTCCTCGGGTTTTAATCTCAATCTCTCGAACTTTTTTAAGAAGGTCTTTGGTGTTCATATATTGCTTCTGTTAAGGTACTTCTACTCGACTTAATATTTTGTTCACAATATCAGTAGCGTCAATACCTTCTGCCTCTGCTTCATAAGTCAAACCAAGACGATGTTGCATCACATCTGGAGCGATTGCACGAACATCTTCTGGAATAACATAAGCCCTTCCATTCAAAAATGCGTTTGCTTTTCCTGCGAGTGCCAAATTAATACTTGCTCGAGGTGAAGCTCCAAAAGAAATCAAAGGTTCCAAGTTACCCAAGTCATATTTCTTTGGCTCTCTTGTAGCGAATACAATATCAATAATATATTTTTCTATTTTTTCATCCAGATAAATTTCACGAACCATTTCCCGTAAACGAAGCATATCTTCTGGTTTAGTAACCTGTGTTGCTTTCGCTAATCCTTCTTTTCGAACATTGCTTCGTAGAATTAACATTTCTTCTTGCTGAGAAGGATATCCTAATTTTACCTTCAACATAAATCGATCGACTTGTGCTTCTGGTAAAGGATAAGTGCCTTCTTGTTCAATTGGGTTTTGCGTTGCTAAAACAAGAAATGGTTTTGGCAACATAAATGTTTCATCACCTATTGTAACCTGACGTTCCTGCATTGCTTCTAACAAAGCTGATTGTACTTTCGCAGGAGCACGATTGATCTCATCGGCCAAAATAAAATTAGCGAAGATGGGGCCTTTCGTTACAGAGAATGCCTGAGTCTTTTGATTATAAATCATTGTACCCGTAACATCGGCAGGTAGTAAATCTGGAGTAAATTGAATACGACTAAACTCACCGCCAATCACTTTTGACAACGTATTAATTGCAAGCGTTTTCGCCAATCCAGGCACACCTTCCAATAATATATGACCATCTGCTAAAAGCGCAATGAGTAGGCGTTCCATCATTCGATCTTGACCAACGATGACCTTTGACAATTCTTTGCGCATCAGATCCAGCAAGGGAGTTTCGTTTTGAATCTTCTCAGACAATTGTCTAATACTTTCAGCTGGAGTTAATTCTTCCGATTTATTTTCTTCCATAGTGTGATGTCTATTTACTACAAATATGCCTAATGATAAGGCTATGCAGTTGTTTAGACGTGTTAATTTATGTTAAGCTACTCATTGTCAGTAGTTATTAGGTTGGTAAGGATTCATCTATTAATTTAACGTTAATCTCTACCAAAAAAAATGTTTCACTTCTTTTGTTTGGTTTATAGTCATTTATATACCTTTGATTTCTGTATTTTCATAATTCTAAGATTATGTTAAATAATATTTTGTTATATTCATCGTGAATTAACTGAGATGCCAAGATCAAAATTATGGAGAACGAACCTAAAGAACGTGCGTGTTTAGAATGTGGAACACCCTTAAACGGCAGAAAAGATCAAAAGTTCTGCTGTGATTATTGCAGAAATACCTTTAACAACAGGCAAAATGAAGACGCTAATAATTACATGCGTCGCATCAACAACATTCTCAGAAAAAACCGCCGTATTCTAGACGAATTAAACCCTAAAGGAAAGAAGACTGTTGACGCCATGGTCTTGGCTGAAGAGGGGTTTAACTTTCATTATTTTACAAACATCTACACTACTAAAAAAGGAAGTCAATATGTATTCTGCTATGACCAGGGATATTTAAAAATGGATGGTGAACAGTATATGTTGGTGCATAAGCAGGATTATGTGAAGTGATTCTGTTTTTCAATTATTACTTTAAGTATGAAAGTATGATTGGCGGCTGTTGCACAAAGAACTCTGAGGAACTCAAAGTTACACAGAGGGTGTTTTTGATCAATATGGGTTTCTTGTTCTATAGACGGTTCTCTCGGTACAATGCTCCTATCGTCGCATCACTCGAGCACCTTTATTTCTAATTTCATATTAGCATAAAAAGAAGAACCGTAAATGTGAAGTGATCGAGTGTTTTGTTTGAAGTAAAACGAAAAACAAAATGTATCGAGAGAACCGAAAGATTTAACCAGAATACAAGCTCTCTACTTCAAAAATTGATACTGAATAGTAACATATCCATTAATACCGTCGGAAGGTAAAATTCCTGGTCCTGGGTAACCTGTTGCTCTTCTGGTAAAGTATTTTTGGTTTGTGAAGTTGTTTACACCAAATTCGATTTGAAAATGCTTTTCAAATTTATACCTTCCCGAAAAATCAAAAATGTGATAGGAAGGAACTATTCCTATTACAGCATCACCTGAAGGCTCAATAGCGTTAGAAGCATCTGAAAACTGTTCTGAATTATAGCTGAACTGAATTTTCCAGCTCCAGTTTTTGTACTCAACATTTAATCCGGTCTTCACCATTATCTCACTTACATACTCTACTTTATTATCTATATAGTTGGGTTCTTTTGAAGAAATATAATTGGCATCAATGTATGAAGTGTTTACAAAAGTTTTTACTGACCATATTTTGGAATTTGAAATGAGTTTAGCCCAATCCACTTCCATAAATACTTCCAGACCGTAATTCTGAGCATCTCCAATATTTGTTCTTTCCTTTTTGATTGACATAGGTTTTGGTGCTAGTCCAATTTTATCTCCGTAGAAAATATAAAATGCTGACACATCGTATATGAAATAGTCCTTTTCTATCCCCCTCCAGCCGAGTTCAGCGGTGAAACCGTATTCATCTCGAATATTGGTATCGATTTCTATATTTGGATTATTTACTCGAATATCAGAAAAATTTATCGCTCGATAATTCTGCGTGAAATTCGTGTAGATAGTAGACTGCTCCTTTACTTTAAAAGAGGTTCCAAAACCAAACAAAGGAACCTGGCGCTCAATCCTGTTCTCGTCTTCAATAACATAAGTTTGAAGTGTATCATTATTAATAGGATGAATGCTGTATCTCTTATAGAAACCATCAGACCCACTTGAAATTCTTTCAAATCTTACTCCTGCATTTATCTTCCACTTGTCGCCGAAATAAATAATATTCTCCAAAAATAAAGACTGATTATTCGAAGGGTAGGAGAAAGATGATGTTTCCAAATCGTTTGGGTTTAAAAAAGTGAAGTCTGCGTCATTTCCATAAGACGCACTTCCTTGATCAGTTTGTGTCTTTCCTTGATAATACCTGCCCCCCGCAACGAATGCGCCTTTTACTTTATCTGAGAAATTGTATTTTTTCAAGTATCGTAATTCTACCCCCACATTTTTGAAATCAGAATATATCATTTCTCGAGGACCACCTTGATCGGTTTGAGTGACTTTTCCCAGAAAACCAAGTGACTTCCGATTAGAAATCATTCCAAACGATCTTAAGTTCAATTTTCCGAATTTTTTTAAATCATAATCTGAAGTGACCGCTAATAAATTCCAATCGACACTGAACCAGTTTCTATCTCTTACACTTTGTTGCGGGTCTTCTTCAAAGGCTAAGTCCGTTAAACCACCAGCTTGTCTCGCCAGATAATTCATGCGTGTATATTCGATACCAACTGTCCAGTTCTCATTTAAATAATAACCTATTTCAGCAAATAATTGATGCTGGTAAAACCTACTGTTTTCCCGGTAACCGTCACCTCTTTTGTATTGATGATAGACTTGATAGTAAAACCTTTTATTCGTTCCAGAAACGCGATTGAAAGTACTGAAATATCCATAGCCTCCAGCCGTATTTCTAGTTGTAAACTCAAAAGGAGAATGCGTAACTGGATCTTTTATGACGAAGTTTAATAGTCCACCGAATTGCGTTCCAAATTGAAGGGCTGCTGAACCTCTTAGGATTTCAATACTTTCAAGTGCTTCAATTGGTGGAGTATAATAACTTTCCGGATAACCCAAAGCGTCTGCACTTATATCATATCCATTCTGTCGCGTATTAAAATTTGCTGTTCTTTTTGGGCTCAATCCTCTACCGCCAATTCCCATTTGAATTCCAGCACCATCATTTTCCCAGATATTTATTCCAGGTATTTTTGCAAATACTTCTCTTGGGTTTCCAGTTGATTTTGCTCCACTTAAATTCTCTAGTTCAATAATTGAATTTGTTCCATTATTTAGTCTGACCCCCTTTATAGCTGGCATAAAACCAACATCAAAATTCGCCATTCTTTTTTTAATCACTTGAACTTCCCCTACCTCTTGCGTTTTATAACTCATATTAATCACAATTGGATCTCTGTTTTGGATTACGAAATCAGTAGTTTCAAATAATGTTAAAGAACATCTCAAAGTATCCCCTACGCTACCTTTTATTTGAAACTTTCCGTTTAGTGATGAACGCGTAATTTTTCCATTGGATACGTTTTCAACTTTTACGCTGGGGATTGTTTCATTATCAGTGTCTTTGATAACGCCATTAACCATGTTTTGCTGAGACCAACAAATCGACATAGAAAAAATGAATAATATGTTAACTAATCTACTTATCATGGTATGGTTCGATCCAATTTCTGTGGTATAAATTGTATTTTTTCTGAGTTAAGTCGTGACGTTTATCAACAAATAATTTCGAAGGTCTACCATTCAAACTTACATATATTTCTGCATGGATTGCTGGGTTTTCTATCTTAAACTTCTGTTCACCGTAATGCAATGTCTTCCCATCAAATTGTTCGGCTAAATAACTTGCATATTGCAAAATCATATCGGGTTGTGTCGCCATCTGATCTTCTTGAGTTCGCGTTAAATAATTTGCATTGTTAATTTCAGAAGTTCTCCCCGTTTTTCGATCTTTCATGTAAAAAACAGCATGTCCTTCTTTGTGCATTAGCATTACTCGCCACGAGAATCTAAACCCTTCCTCATTCCAATATAAGTGCCCTGGATAAAGGATATACCTCATAGGAACCAGTAACTGAATTAATACGTAAGTTGTGATAAGTCCGGTTTTTAATCCTTTTGGAAGAAGCTGCTTTTTATGTTTAATCACTCTAGAATTCTTCTTTTCTTTTGATCCAAACATCTTTTTCAATCGAAACAGTATTTTTTGGTGGAAACCTTCACTAAAAAAAATGAGGGTTGAAAAAATCATTACCCACGGAAATACGCCAATTGGGAAAAGTAACCATGTTGTAATGTGAAATATTATAACAGCTAAATAAGCAAGCATTCTGGTTTTACGCATCATCAAAAAGAAAACAATAAACAAGTCGTAAATACACCCGAACCAGCTAAAAACATAAGCTGTTACTTCATTTCTTAAAATGTCTCCAACAAGTGGTCTTGTATGGTGTGCATGAAGCCAAGTTTTGAGTGGTTCGGCGCGTACCAGCCAGTCATAATTAATTTTTGCCAATCCAGCGAAAATATAAACTACTGCTAATTGAAACTTAAGAATTCCGATGGTCCAAGCGGCAGTTGTTTTTTGTTTTATACTTGGTTTCAAAAGCACATCTAAAGAAAAATCTCTATTTGCAGGCAGGAAGATTAGTAAAAAACTCATTAGACTAACAAAGTAATAATGATTTAAATAGTTCGACTTATCTAATAGTTCGACGTAAGTAAAAGAAAGGAAAAATGTAAATGCTGCAACTCGATAACCTAACCCAAAAACAATAAGTAAGGAAGATATAATCATCAAAATAAAGGGTAAATACATCCAATTTCCGGGGAGTGTGTGAACCCATTCAAAGCCTAAATAACCAAAATAAAACTCAGGATCAATATAAAGTGATTTCACCCATCCTTTAGACACAAATCTCACAGAGCCATACAAGAGCAAAGCCCCAAAAATTATTCTGAAAATAATTAGAGGGGCTATAGAAACTCTTTTAAACAGAGCCCTTGATATGATGCTTTTTAGACTTTTAGTCGCCGTCATTATCTTGGTAAGTAATCAACACACCAAACGCTGAAGTCATATCAGTTTTGATGTATACTACGTGACTTTGCAACAATAAATATAATTCGTTTAAACCTGATATATTTGTATCCAATGCTTCTTCAAATGTAGTGTTGAATGTCTGCACTTTGCTTATCATTTCCCCGAAACTGGAATCGATTGTGTTATCCAAAGTACTTCTTTCGAGGTGTACTAAATAATCATCCAATCCAATTCCTACAGTACTTCCTGAAAAACTATCACCATTATATACTTTACGCAAAGCTATTAAGCTTGCCTCTAAAAGCTCCAATGAGATTCCGCTGTATCTTGCCTCGATGTACTCTGGTAATGGTACGTCTAAACTTTGCTTTCCAAGTGGAATACCAACTTTTGCCGTTTTTGCCAACTCAAAGTCGCGGTTAAATTCATTGATAAAGTATGAAAATGCTGAAGTTGATGAAGTACCTGTAGATTCATTAAATGTTGATTGATAAGATGACCATTCTGATTTTACCGTATTCGATTCAGAAAGCATTTTGTTAATTACATCCTCAACATAATTCACACAATTCGGATTATTTTGAAGAGAGTCTAAAGCACCCTTTCTATAAAGTAAATAATCTAATGCTGGCAATCCAATTGCATCCAAGTTTGCTGCCGTAGATAACGAATAAGAACCTGAAGAAATATTATTTTGAATGTCAGTAGTGTCAATCGGATAAGTCGCAATTGCACCTTTCATTCCAATATTTCGAATAGGACCAAAATCAAAGATTTTTACGGTTTGCCATGTAATATACGCCTGTTTCCAACTGTTTCTCAACAAATCTAAATTCTGTTGAGAAACATCTGCTTTAAAAGCCATTAAATTTGATTCCAATTGACTTAAATTATTATCGAACTCATTAATCGATGGAACAATAATATTTGCTGACATGTTGGCTGCCATTGTATTCTTGTCAAATTCTTCTTGCGGTTCTTCCTCCTCTTTTTTACAAGAATTAAAAAGTATCCCCAAAAAAATCGCGATCAAAACTGTATATGAAACAGACGTATATAACTTCATATTTTTAGTATTTTGCTTGAATTGTAGAAATAATTCCGTTCAAATCTGCAACAGACATGTCCCAGAAGTTTTCATTGAACTGAGCCATTAATGACTGGTGCTCAGTTGTAGACATTCTTCTTGTTTCTAGTGGCGCATATCTTAAGTTCAGAGCAAAAGCGTAAGCTTCGGATAACTCATGTAAAAACTTTGCATCATCTGTACCGAAATTACTAATCGCTCCTTCCAAATAGGCAATGGCTTGATATGCTGATATCTCTTCCCATTCTGTACGAATAGCTAAAATAGCCTCGTCTCTATCTGCCAATACATCATTTGAAATTGCTGCTCTTCCTTTCAAGAAGTTATTCATCATATCTGCATTACAGTTCAAAGTAGCATCTTGATTGTTACAGTATTTACCCCAAAATCTATTTGGAATAGTAGATGGAAAATCTGGATCAACTCCGAAATAACCAAAAGCCTCATCAAAATAATGCTCCATTGCTGTATAGTATTCACCATTTGCTGGGTCTACTGCTGTGGTGTTATCTACATCCATTTTCCCATCACCGAAATAAACATTAAGTGCCTGATTCATAAAAACAGCACCCATTAACCCTTTTTCGATAAGCTGAACATACTCAACTCCATTTTGATTGACAAGGTAAACAGAACCTGAACCTGCTGTTATTGTACCCGCCTGACCATTTGATGCCGTCATTCCGTTAGATGTACTTGCTACTGCTAAACTATCCATCCATTCTTCAAACATTGACACATCAGGAGCGAAACACTTATTCTTTAATTGTTTACTCGATGAAAAGCTGAAATTACCTCCACCGTTATCACCAGTATTGGCAAACATGTCTTTTAAATCTTGAGCACTCACAACTGTTGAGTTTCCAGACTTCATTAATGTTACCATTTCTGATAATTGATTTAATCGATCAGTTTGTCCGCTATAGCTTACAGTTGAATTTCCATCACCATCTGTAAAAGCATAAGTGTTTGGAATAGTGTAAGAATTATCTTCACTTTCTTCAGGATAAGTACAGCTTCCGTCATCCTTTTTTGCTTCTTGGTTAAAATTGGTTGCGGCTGGATCTGTACAGCCTTCCTTTCTACAAGCTGTAATAGAGACAGCAACTGCTAATACTAATATAAATTTCTTAAACATAATTAATAGTTTTATTTTCTGGCACAAAGAAACTGTGAGAATTCATTTTTCACAATACCACTTTTATGGTATTTTAGAATCATTTTAAATAAGCAACTTTGTAATCCCATTCAATTTAAAATGGTTAATAAAAAAAGAAAGAGTGGTTTATACATTCTGTAAAATCTTTAATTAATTTCGTAATGTGTAAACATATCCACTCCAATTGTGTTATTGAGATAAGAGAAAACAAAATGAAAGAGGATAGAAAGGGGTTTAATGATTTAACGAAAGAGGAAGCATTTGTTATTCTTCAGAAGGGTACAGAGCGACCATTTACGGGGGAGTTATTAAACAACAAAATTGAGGGAACTTATATTTGTAAACAATGTGACGCTCCACTTTATCATTCTGAAGCAAAATTTGATTCTTCATGTGGTTGGCCTTCCTTTGATGATGAAATACCTGGAGCTGTAGAGCGCATACCAGATGCCGATGGACGCAGAACGGAAATTGTATGCGCCAACTGTAAAGGCCATTTAGGGCACGTGTTTCTTGGAGAAGGGTTTACGGTTAAAAATACACGTCACTGTGTAAATTCGGTTTCTATGAAGTTTGTACCAAATGAATAAACCTAATCTACTTTCAAGAAAGTTAAAAATTTCTAATTGGATAAAATTTTAAACTCTGTTCTTCTGTTATCTTGATGAGCGGCTTCCTTTTCAGACCTCAATTTCATTTTACTAATTTCTTCATCAGTATTAATTGGTTGCTCCTCACCATAACCAGCATATTCCAATCGGTCTTTATCAATTCCTTTTTCGATAAGGTATTCGACAACTGTTTTAGCTCTATTTTTTGAAAGTTCCTTGTTGTACTCTGCAGAACCCCTTGAATCGGTATGACCGCTAATTTCAATTTTCAAATTTGGATTCTCAATTAATAGTTTTGTCAATCTGTTCAATTCAATTTCCGATTCACTTCTCAGTGTATACTTATTCAAATCAAAAAAGATATTTCTCAATACAATAGATTGCCCAACATCTACTCTCTTCAAGTCAATAATTTTTTCTACTTCTTTGTAGTCCGCGTCTTGTGTTACATCAAAATTCTCAGAGTGGAACAAGTAGCCTTCTGCCTTAACAGCAATTCCATAGTTTTTACCACCAGGAAGCGAAACAAGGTACCTTCCTGTTTTAGCATCAGAACTGAATTCAGCAATAACTTCATTTGTTTCATTGTCCACCAACTCAATTTCAGCTTTCAGCGGTTCTTTTGTTTTATCATCTCTAACAATACCTTTCAAAATTGCCAATTGACTTCCCGTAACTTCAACTTTGGGCTCAATTACATTTGCTCTAACAGGAACAGATGAATTAGCAAGAAGAATGTCTTCTGAGTTGAGAATAGGTTCTTTAACAGGTCCTAAAAACGTGACTTTATATAAATCTTTATCTCCAAAACCACCCTCTCGATATGATGTCATATAAGCATCTCTACCATTTGCCGCTACAACGAAAAACACATCATCATCAGGTGTATTTACCGGGTATCCGATATTTTCAGGATCTGACCAGCTACCATCTTCTTTTTGAACTGTTTTAAAAATATCATACCCCCCCATTGAATTATGTCCTTTTGATGAAAAGTAGAGCGTTTTACCATCGGGGTGAAGAAATATTCCATCTTCATCATACTTTGTATTAATATTTTCAGGTAATCGTTTTACATCCAACCACTCTTCCTTGTCTTCATTCCAAAAAGCAACATAGATATCACGATCTTTTGGATCTCCTCTATTTTCCAACGGGCGATCACTCACAAAGAAAAGCCGCTTTGCATCAGAAGAATACCATGCCGAAGCTTCGTGGTACGGACTACAAATTTCATCATTAAAGCTTTTTGGCTTGGTCCATTCATTCTCTTCTCGTTTACTTTCATATAAATTACCGTCTCCTTTGTCATCTATATAAACAATCATTTTTGATCCATCAGGACTCAATGCAACTGCGGCATCATGCCCTTTTGTATTAATTGGATCGCCAACATTTGTGGAGGGAGACCAACCTTTAGTTGTGAATCGATTTGAAGTGTAAACATCCTCAAAGTACTGATCTATCATAACATCTTTATCTCCACCTGTAGTTGAAGGTCTTCTACTTGTAAAAAATATTTCAGACGCATCTGCTGTCATAATCATTCCATACTCGGGATATTCGGTGTTTATTTGTTTTCCCATGTTGTCAATCCAAACACGTACAGGGTTTTCTACTAATTCTTTACCTGATTTACATTCATAGATAAACTTGTTTACATCCATAATAAGCGCAAGATCGTTTTTAGTATCTAATCTTTTTTTGTGCGCTTCGTAGTGTTTAATTGCATTATCCCAATCAGACTGTAAATGATATCCTCTACCGATATAAAAATGAATGTCAGGATTCTTATTTGGATTTAATTCAAAAGAAGACTTAAAGAAATCAAGCGCTTTAAATTTATTGACCGTATTCAAATAACAAAGCCCTAGTTGGAAATTTAAATGAGCACTTTTAGAATTAAAAGCATAAGCTTTTTCATATAAAGGTAAAGCTTGGCTATATCGAGGAAATGGATTTGGCAGGAGTAATTCATCTCCTTCTTCAAGATAGTCCAAAGCCTCTTTAAATTCCTTTTTATTGTCTTTAAAGTTTTTCTTATCGAATGTGATCTCTTTTTGAGCGAATAAAAAAGAGCAAGTAAAAATAAAAATGGATGATATAATAATTGTCTTCATTACTTAGATATTAAGTTTCCACAACTTGTGCTTTGAAAATATTTGTCTGCAATCTCTACGCCTAGGTTAGAAGCCTCAGACCAGTCTTCACAGGCCTTTTCAACTTCTCGATTCATTTCATAAGCTACGCCTCTGTTGTAATATGCAATGCCTAAATTTTTATCGTACTCTATTGCTTTTGTGCTGTACTCTATTGCTTTATCATAATTTTCTTTTTTGAGGTAGACACCAGCGATATTGTTATAAGCAGAAGCATAGTCTTTTTTTATTTGAATCACTTTTAAAAAATCTTGTAGTGCCCCGTCGAAATCTTCATTTTCAAACTTGGCATAGCCTCTATTATTTAAAGCCAAATAATTATCTTCGTCTAAGACGATTGCTTTACTATAGGCTTGTATCGCTTTTATATAATCACCCTTTAATCGATATGCACTTCCTAGGTTGTTAAAAGCCAAGACCATTTGAGGGTCGTGAATTGTAGCCGATCTATAGTCTTGAATTGCATCTTGAATATTATCTAGCAGTTTATTAGCGCTACCTCTATCATTATAAGCGTCAGCAAAATCTTTCTTTAATAGAATTGCTCCAGTAAAATCGTCTTTTGCTTTTTCGTATTCTCCAAGTTTAAAATATTGTATTCCTCTTTGATAGTGATATGCTTCTTCCTTGGCGTTTGAGGCAATTGCATTTGAATAATGCCGTATCGCCTTATGAAGGCTATCCGTCATTTCCGCTAACGCACCTAGTTCAAAATGGATTTTGTCTAAAGAAGCGTCTTGCGAAATGACCTCAAGAAAATCAGCTTCTGCTTCGCTATACTTTTCTAGTGCAATATTTGTATACCCTCTGTTACTGTAGGCTTTTGTGAATTCTGGCGCGATTTCAATAGCTTTTGAAAAGGCCGCTATCGCAGAAGTGTAATTTTTGTTTTCAAAGGCAGTTATTCCTTCATTATATGCTTTTTGAGCCTCGGGATCAATTCCCGAAGAATCAATTTCAACATTTTTTGCGACAACCATTTTTACTGAATCTTCTTGAGCATACAAGAATGTAGTAAAAGTAACTAGTAATGAAATGATTAGCGTATTAACTTTCATATAGTAAGTATTTAAAATCATTGCAAGATAACAGTTTAGACTGAAAACTACAATTTACCTACCAAGATAATTTATACGCACATCTTCTCAAATTCTTTACATTGGCATAGTTCGCTTCCGAATGGACAAAAATCACAATCATAATCACAAAACTCTATCGTTTGAACGCCTATGTTAACTGGAACAAATTTATCTGTCCATACTTGACGAACAAGTTCATATTTCAAGGTGTCAGGAACGTTCATCGGAAAATCTAGCTCAAACCCATATTCTGACAGTAAATTTTCTAAATATGGAAATAGCTTTGTGATCTGCGGTTTGTTTAATTTTTCAATTGGCGGAAGTAAAATTTGTTCAATTCCAACAATTTTTCCTAGCTCTATTTGTTTTCCATACAAATAATGCTCTATGAAAGCTATGCTAGCTTCATCGTCTTCTTCACTCTCAAATTCATAATTATCACAGAAAATTTCCCTGTTTGGAGCAAGTGCGATTGCCTCCTCAAGATCTTCGATTAATTGGTGGATATATCGATTCATAAGTTGTGTTTTACTCCAACCAAATTAAACATAAAAACAGTATGAAAAAAGAAAAAAACTGTAAAATCTCAGTATTTTATTACGAAATGTTCCTTTTCTTGATGGCTTCGACGCATAATAATACCCATTTTAAATAAATCAATTGAAAGATGATATCTTTTGTCTGAAACTACTTTTTCCCATGTACGTTGCATGTCATTACTCCAACGAATATCGTCGAGCAAAATAATTGATTCTTCGTGAATGTGATTATTTAGAACATCTAGTTGTTCGAGTAGTTTTTCTCCACGGTGATCACCATCAATAAAAACGAAGTCAAAGTTTGTGCCTTTATAATCCCTTAAGTAAGAAACAAAATCGCTAATCACAAAATCAACATTTTTCGTTTGATACTCACGGTGCATTTTTTGTGCTAAAGAGGAAGTTTCTGGGCAGCCTTCTACTGTAAAAACCTTACTATTTGGATTCCCGTGTGCCAACATAAATGTTCCAACTCCGAGAGAGGTTCCCAATTCTAATATCGTTTCAGGCTTATAATGATGTACTAATTTAAAAATCAACTGACCATATCTGGAACTAGTACCTGATATTTTTGCAATACTTTTAACTTTTCTGTGTTTACTCAGCTTTTTTGATCCTGCCCCTAAGTCAGTTACTTCAATAAATGAATCATCTTGATTTAGTTGAGTTTTATAGCTTAAAAAACGTTTAAAAACGTTTTGAGACACTTTCTTTCGCAAACAATTATCCAATAAATCATATACAAACGGAGAGTGTACGCCATGTCTTCCCTTTGCAATTAGCTTATAATTTATATATTCACGAAGAATTTTTATCATAGACCATACGAAAATACGTTATTTTAGCGTTCGTACAAGAGAAAACGTTATGGAATCACTTACTACAGATACAGAAATAGAAAGACAAAGAGCGCTTGCTTTTAGCGAGCAGCCTGAAATAAAGTTGGTCGGACCTTGTAAACTTAATGATGGTGTCATTCGACATTCCACATTTGAGCAAAAAAAGTATGTTGTAAAATTCATGAAGTCCGATATATCCATCCAGTTTTTTATTCCCGCATCTGGATCTGGTTCAAGAATGTTTCAGTTTCTGTACGATTTTTTAGAGGATCCAACAGAGGAGAATCGAAGTAAGACTGAAAAGTTTTTAAATGCGATTGAAGACTTTCCTTTTTTCGAACTTTTACCTTATGATTTAAAAGAGAGGGTGAGAGACTATGACATAAATTTAGACGAATTTGTGGCTTATATACTCAAAGAAGAAGGCCTTGGATTAGGATTATTACCAAAAGGGCTTTTACCTTTTCATAGGTCGAGAAGTTTTATTCTAAATGCTTTTCAAGAGCAGTTACTGCAAGGGCTAAGACTAAAGGAGCAAGAAATTCATTTTCACTTTACAATTAATGGTCAATTTGAGGCAAAGATTAGAAAATCCTTAGAGTCTATTGAGCAATTAACTGGAAGAAAGTGTAAAATAACATGTTCTACACAAGACCCAAAAACAGATGCAATCGCTTTTGATCACGAGCAAAATCCAATTCACAAAAATGGTAGTGATGAAATCCTAACACGACCTTCCGGACATGGAGCTTTGCTTGAAAATCTGAATAAGCTTGATGGAGAACTTATATTCATAAAAAACATCGATAATATACAACACGAATCAAATGCCGAAACGTCAGTAGAAAATTTACGTTATCTAGGAGGTCTGCTACAGGACTTTAGAGAGGAATTAAAAACAATTTATAATTCAAACAGCAAACAAAAAGACCTGGAAGAGTTAAACGAAAGGTATCAATTCATTGATAAATCCATTGATTTTAAAAAGCTAAAGGATCAAGAGGTAGTTGATATGATCAATCGTCCCACGAGAGTTTGTGGAATGGTGAAAAACGAAGGTCAGCCTGGTGGAGGTCCTTTTTGGGTGGAGGAAAAAGGATCTAGATCAAAACAAATCGTTGAGAAATCTCAAATAAAAATGAAAGGGGAGCAATATCGACTGATGGTACAAAGTCAATATTTTAACCCTGTACTTATGGCTGTTTCAACGAAAGACCTGAACGGAAACAAGATTGACTTAGTTGAATATGCGGATCATTCAAAATATTTTATTGTTAACAAGAAATTTGAAGGGCGGCCTATAAAATTTATGGAAAAGCCAGGTTTATGGAACGGTAGTATGGCTGATTGGCTTACCATTTTTGTTGAAGTTCCTTCACAAACATTTACTCCTGTTAAAACGGTGTTGGATTTGTTGGATGAGGCACATGAGGAGGGGTAGGTTGGGAGGATTGGTGATTTTAATTGCTCCAATGATGCCGTAAGGAAATAGTATTTCTCATAATGCTCATTAGAATTGATTTTCTGGTTTTGCATAAATTTTTCAAAAGTCAACATTTTCAATATGCCATTCAGGAATATCAAAATCCTCAGTTTGATTTATGTGCAGGCTTCATATTCTGTGGTATTAATAAAATTAACTTAATCACTATTTTTTGATAGAGTTTCCTCAACTAAAATGGTTAACAAATCAATCCCTTCATTATAATCTTTAATATATTTCCATGCATACCATTTTGGATTTTCGTCCATTTCAAAACCATCCTTTACATATTTAGTTGGAATTTGATCCTCTTTTTTTCCAAGAATATAAATTCCGTAATACACCGAACCTATATCATCCTCAATCCTAAATGAAATATTATCTGGATTTTTATTTGGTATTAACTCAACATATTTCCTTTCCGTTTCTAAGTTCAGTTTTAACTCCAAACCATATTCCTCTTTAAATTTTAATCTCTTTTCCGCACATTGATCATACCAATGTTCTATTAAATCCTTGCGAAAATCATTATACATGTTATTCATGTAGCTCATAAATGATTCTATCCCTTCATTATAGCTGCCTATCTTCTCAAGTTTTTCAACTAAGTTTAGGTTCTCAAGACCTAAATGATTCACTAATTCTTGCTTTATTTTTCCGTTCATTTCACTATTATATTTTTCATTATCCATAAAATATTTGAGGTAATCGATGTATTGGTCTACTCCGCTATTCAATAAATTCTGGTCTTTAGGAATTGTCTCTTCAAATTTATCGAGGATTGGGAGCAAATCTTTTTCTACAGAAACGCTTTTAAACCTTCCCTTAAATTTGCTTTGATTTTCTACGCTAAAACTGCTGAACGGAATCTTTGATTCATTGGGTGTCAAATAAATTACATAAATTGAGTCATCTTTGAAATTCAAGTAATTTCTACAAAAATCAATATAACGATCAATTTGATTGGGTTGATCAACTGCATCATAGAGTTTATTCTCGACAATTATCGCAAAATCCTTTTTCTGCCTAATAAGTATATCAATTCTGTATTTTTCAACAGTCACTTCTATATTCTTAATGTTCTCAGAAAAAATAAAGTCTTCATTATCTTGAAGGTGGTTAATTAATTCTCTGGCAAAAAGATAATCGTCCTTTTTACGACACTTATACCTCAATAATTCAGCAAGAATTCGACTCTGTGCATTCTCATCAATATTGACTGCATCCAGGGGGTTAAACCTGTAAGGATATTCCTTCTCAATTGAATGCTTAATTTTCTGAAAACAATCAATCTCTGCTATCATTTTATTTACTTGACTTTTAGGTTCCATAATATGAAGTTAATAATTTGAATTGAATTCACTCTTAATTATAAAAAACACTGCGTGAATTTCACAAGCAATTCTCTTTATCTGGTCAATTATAAATGTTTGTCTAGACAGATCTGAATCAAAATGATTTAGATCAACATAAATACATTCCAATCCGTGTATTTTTATGAGATCGTAATCCAATTTTCTTTTTAATCTTCTTATTAATGCACGTAATTCCGACATTGATAGCCGAAAATTATGAGTTTGGTATTTGTAGAGGTCAATTATAACTTTGTTGACTGTATGTAAACTATTATCATGCGAGGACATGAAATATATACCTGATTTTACAAAGTATGTTTGATGAGATACCTGAAACAAATATTTTCCTTTTTCAAAATCAGCATATTTAATAAGGTGATCTATATTTGTCTCCAAACAAGATTTTTCAATTTGAACATCTATGTTCTCTAATAATAGTTGCATCTCACTTTTCTGTGAATGTCTCAATATTTTTCTGATGTATGACTTATTCATCTTTTAAATTTACTCATGGTTTTGTTTTTTTGTTTGATATAAATATGTGGGGATGGGTACGCCAAATGATGACGGTGGTCTCGATACATTTCAAAACTTCACGTTGTTTCGTTTTGAAACACTCGACCACCTTTGATTTTCGTAGGTTATGTAGCCTGCAGCTTGATATAATCTTCAAGGCATACTAAAAACAGTTTGTTTTAAAAAAGTCGGGAACTATTTCAATATCTACTTCAACCGATTCAATACAGACATAACCAAGTCGTCCATTTGGGAGAAGGCGAACCATTTTTTACCGAGATCTTTTAGAGAAGCTCCAATATGGTATAAATGCTTTTCGTCAATTATCAGAAAGCGATCGTGACTATTTTTTAACGTGTAAACTTGTATGGGGTTGTATTGCTCATTATGTTTCTCAAGATCCAAACGTAAGGCTTTTGTAATTTTATGGGTGTAAATTCTTGCACTGACTTTTTTGCTTCTTTTAGTAAGTAAGGTTAAAACACTTTCATCAATATAGTTATCAATAAGAATGATTGATTTACTCGCTGATTTGATGATTTTTGAAACTAAGGTGTAGGCATCAAATATTTCACCGTCAAAGAAAATTCCTTTCTCAGGTTGAACAGTTCCAGCTTCTAAGGCCTTAAAGACTTTTTCTACTTTTTCTTCTGTTTTGAGTTGTTTAGTTTCTAATTGGTCTAGTCTTTGAAAAAGAGAATCGTTATTTAGTAAAAATTTACGCATATTTACAAATGCTTGCATGATTTGAATGCTTGCTTTCACGGCAACATCACTGCGTAAAACAGCTGATAACATTGCTACACCTTGTTCTGTAAAGGCATAAGGATTAGAAGAACTATGCTTTAGTTTATCAAACCGGTCACAATTTGTGACCAGTTCACTTTTTTCCTCACTATTAAGTTGAAATCTAAATGATTCTGGAAAACGGTCTATATTTCTTTTGACAGCTTGATTTAAGACTTTCGTTTCCACTTGATATAATTCTGCCAGATCACTATCGAGCATTACTTGAATCCCTCTAAAGGTAAATATTTTCTTTTCTATGTGTTTGTAATTAGCTAATTCCATCAAAATATGATTTAAATAAGTAGGTTACAGAATCCTTTATTGAATTTAATTATAATTCTTGAATAAGCAATATGGAGCTACCAAAAAATGCTTTACAAGAATTTGTTATTTTTATCCTCATGTCAGCACAAGCTATAATTCGTCGTTATAAGAAAATCATTGATATTCTGGAAACAGGACAGTTTCCATCGATGGATAGCATTCAGGAGTTTATTGAGAATACAGGGTTAAAAGCTTCTCGTCGGACTATTGAGCGAGATTTTGAGGCGATTCGCAATGAATTTGGAGTGGAGATTGAATACAATCAACATAAAAAGGGCTACTTTATTGATAAGGAAGAAGGGCTTTCGATGGATAGTTTTTTGCGGTTGTTAGAGCTGGTGGAAACAGCACATGTCTTTCAGGAAAGTTTGAAGGAGAGTAAGGAAACGTTAGAATATATCGACTTTGAGCATCAAGGGATTACTTCTGGCATTGATTACTTGCAACCTATTTTAAGAGCAATTCGAAATCATTTGTGCATCCGATTTAAGCATGAAAGTTATCAAACTGGAAAATTCAAGAGATATCAAGTAAAGCCTTATCTATTGAAAGAGTATTTAGGTCGCTGGTATGTTATTGGTGAAGTTGCAGGAATGAATGCGATTCGTACTTTTGGAATCGATCGGTTCTCAGAATTTGAATTGTTGACGAAAACCTTTGAACCAAAAGACAGTTATGAAATCAAAACACGGTTTCGAGAGGTCATTGGTCTTACTTATGAAGGGAGTGAAAAGGAGGAAATTATTCTTTCGTTCAAACCTGAACAAGTGCCTTATTTAAAATCGTTGCCTCTACATCACTCACAAACTTTTATCGAGGAGAATGAAAACGAAGCGGTGGTGCGTTATTTTCTTAAACCGAATTATGAGTTTACTCAGCGTATTTTTATGCATATCGACAAGGTTAAGGTCATGGAGCCAGAATGGTTGGTGGAGCATGTGAAGGAACGGGTTGATGAGATTCGGGGGATGTACGATTGAATTCAAATCTTAATAAACCCTACTTCTTCAAAATCTCCCCATTCTCAACAACCAAATTACTCAAAACATTATTCGTATAAAGCGATCCCGTTCCCAACCCTTGAGGAAGCTGAATATCAAACCGACTCGTAAACTGAGCAATGGCATCCAACCCAATATTTGATTCTAAAGCGCTGGTAATCCACCATGGAATATTCATAACTTCTGCAAGTTCAATCCAATCTGAAGTTCCTTTAAATCCACCAATCAAACTCGGCTTTAGTATTATATATTGCGGCTGAGTGCTTTCTAACATTTTGCGTTTATCCTCATAAGAATAGTGTCCAATAAGTTCTTCATCTAAAGCAATTGGCAGTGGCGTTGAGGCACAAAGCGACCTCATCTCATTCCATTGACCTTGCTTTATAGGTTGTTCTATCGAATGAATGTCATATTCAGCTAGTTTTTTCAGCTTTCCTAATGCATCTGAAGGAGAGAAGGCACCATTTGCATCAACACGCAATGTGATTTTATCCGAACTATGTTTTTCGCGAATCATTTTAAGTAATCGAAGCTCTTCTTCAAAATCAATTGCACCGATCTTCATTTTTATGCAAGAAAATCCGGCGTTCAATTTTTCTTGGATTTGCTCTTCCATAAAATCTGGAGTTCCCATCCAAATCAATCCGTTTATTGGCAAAGCTCCTTTACCATGGTAAAAATCTGTATCGAAAAACAATCGCTTTCCTCCATTTTTCAAGTCTAACAAAGCCATTTCCAAACCAAAATAGATAGAGGGGAATCTATTTAAACCCTTTATGTTTTCAACGTAAGCATTAATCTCATTAACTACGTCCTCAAGCTTTGATTCGTACTGCTCATCAGATTTATAATCTGGAGAAAGATTCGGAATTATACTGCACTCACCTACTCCTTTTACCGAAGGATTATTGGTGTTCCAAACAGTAATAAACCATGCTTTTTTTTCTGTTAAGACACCTCTACTCGTACCGCTGGGTCGCTTGAAGGTAAATATGCGTTTCTCAAATGTTGCCTCTAAACTCATAAAAACGTAGATATACTATATAAAACTGCAATAAAAAACGTTGACAATGCTACCTTCTTCAATTCAGGGTCAAGCATTTTTGGGTCTTTCGTTTTCCATACTTTTAACAGGTGCAGAAATAAAAAGATATAAGGTAATACTGCAATCAATCCTATGAGGTGAGAGTTATAGGCTATAAAGAATAAGTAGGCTAAAAAAGATAAGTGAATCAACAATCCATGATACAGTTTCGCATATTTAAAACCAATAGTAACAACCAACGTTTTTTTATTTACCGCGGCATCATTCACATGATCACGCATGTTATTTAAATTAAGAACTGCCACACTCAATAGCCCGATACACGCAGCTAATCCAAAAATTGAAATGTCTATTTGTTTTGTATACAAAGTATATACCCCGACAACACTGACAAAGCCAAAAAATAATAGCACCATTAAATCTCCCAATCCGTGATAACCATAAGCCTTTCTACCAACTGTATATGTTATAGCCGCAATCACACAGGCAATAGCCAGTAGAACATAAGTCCATAGAACTGAGCTCGGCATATCTCTTGTACCGATAATAATCAGTGGAATTGCTGTAGCCACAGCCAAAATCGAAAACAAAATTACACCACCAGTCATCTCTTTTTGTGAAATAGCACCCGATTGAATTGCTCGTTCGGGACCAACACGGCTTTCATTATCAGCTCCTTTGAAACTATCTCCTAAATCATTTGCAAAATTTGAAAGTACTTGCAAAAACAGTGTGGTTAACATTGCAAGCGTGAAAATCGTACTATCCCAATAACCTTGATAATATGCCGCAAAACTTCCAGCAATAATTCCCGATAATGAAAGTGGTAAAGTACGCAGTCGCGCAGCTTTTATCCAAGCTTGTAAATTCATGTTACAAAAATCAACAAAATTTTAGACATAAGGTTTATTGAGAGGGATTTTAGTAATGAGTGACATCGATTGGGCAAGCCTGCTTCGAAGAACTCAGCACAGCGCGTCTTATTGACGAATTTGAAGGACGTAAGGGTGGTTGATGATAAAATTCGACTCCAATGAACCCTTTTCCCCCTGCACGCACACCCTACGAATTCGTCACTAAATCTCGCCACGCGAGATGACGTCACTGGTCACTCGTCACTATTTTTTATTCCTCGGATGGTAGCTAATAATCGCTTCCCGAATAAACGACTTATCCAAATGCGTATAAATTTCAGTGGTAGTTATCGACTCATGACCCAACATTTCTTGCACTGCTCTAAGGTTGGCTCCACCTTCAATTAGATGTGTGGCGAATGAGTGACGAAATGTATGTGGGCTAATTGTTTTTTGAAGACCGATTGATGCAGCAAGGTTTTTGATTATGGTAAAAATCATTACGCGTGTCAATTGTTTCCCTCTCCTATTAAGAAAGACAAAATCTTCATGCCCTTTTTGAATACTCATATGTCTTCGTGTTCCATCGACATAGATACCAATTTCTTTTTCTACACTTGGACTTACAGGAACTAAGCGTTCTTTGTCCCCTTTTCCAATTACACGTATAAACCCTTCTTTAAAAAAGATATGTGAAAACCGCAGATTAATTAATTCACTTACACGCAACCCACAACTGTAGAGTGTTTCAAGCATAGCCTTATTGCGATGACCTTCTGGTTTACTCAAATCAATAGCACTGATAAGTTGATCAATTTCATCAATGGATAAAAAAACAGGAAGTTTCGTTCCAATCTTTGGCAATTCCAAAAGAGCACTTGGATCTTCATTCATTTCTCCCTCAAGAATTAGAAAGTCATAAAATTGTTTAATACCACTGATAATTCTGCTTTGACTTCTCGCGGAAAGACCTAGTTCGTATAAACTCGCTAGAAATTCTTTTAAAACTTGAAGGTCTACATTTTTTGGATCAATATTTCCTGGTACACAGAAGTCCTTGAGTTTTTCAATATCACTTTGATAGGCAAAAATGGAGTTTTCTGCTAGGCCTCGCTCAATTTTAAGATAATTGACAAATGATTTTAATTGTATTTCCCAGTTTTTCACGGTAATAAAGATAATGAAAAAAATTTGTAGAAGGCTTTGTTATCTCAATGTTTATGGCATTTCTACTCCTCGTCAAATACACGAATCATCTTGGCATATCGAGGTTCATATTTGTACTTTCTCAACGTATTTTCTTGATCCTCTTCAGAAGATATTAGATTTGGTTCGAGCGTTAATGACTCGGATTTCGAATCAGATAAGGGAGCTTCTTTTAAATCTATTTCTAAATGACTTTTATAATAACCTTTCCTAATTACTTTAAGTCTGTAAAATTCTCCAGCGGGTAAATAAAAAGTTGACTTCTTTCTTTTAGATTGGATTTCGAAAGTCACTCCATCCGTTGTTATGACCATTACCGAAAATTTTCGCAATGCTTTCCCTTCTTGAGTTTTGGGTTCAATCGTTAGTTCCAAGAATTTATCTTGTGCACTGACTGCACTGATCATAAAACACATAATAATCAAACCCACCCATTTCATACAGGCAAAACTAAACATTTCGCTTTCTACTTAATTATTAGAAATGTGAACAATTGCTAAAAATCAATGCTTTTTGTCACGATTTTTAGAACAAAAATTCGCGCCAAAATAAAACTAACCCTACTATTCTTTAACCGCGGGTTAAAACCCGTGGCAAAAGAACCTTTGGTTTTATTATATCAAACCAAAAAGGAGCTCTAAATTCAAATAATTAGTTCCCTCGATATTCATTTTCAACGGAATTGCTAGCAACCAAACAAAATTCCTAAATTTACCAACCTATTAAGTCAAACAAAATGGAAAAAATACAAAACTATATCAATGGGGTTTTTGAAGCTCCTCAATCGGGAAAATACTTCGACAATATTGAACCAGCTAAGGGTGAAGTATATTCTCAAATTCCAGACTCACAAGTTGAAGATATTGAAAAAGCTGTTAGTGCTGCTAAAAATGCATTTCCCATTTGGTCTAAGATGAGTATCGAAGAAAGAGGAGATTGGATGACAAAAGTAGCGGATGGTATAGCTAATAGAATGGATGAATTTATTGCTGCTGAGAGTCGCGACAATGGAAAACCAATAAAAATCGCTGAACACGTAGATATTCCAAGGGCCATTTCAAACTTTAAGTTTTTCGCAACAGGGATACAACATTTTGCTTCAGAATCACATAATATGGTTGGCGTTGGCATCAACTATACTTTAAGGAAACCACTTGGTGTAGTTGGGTGTATTTCACCTTGGAATTTACCTTTGTATTTATTCACTTGGAAAATTGCTCCCGCTTTGGCTGCTGGAAATTGTGTGGTTGCTAAACCTTCTGAGGTCACTCCTTATACAGCTTATTTATTGTGTAAAGTAATGGATGAAGTTGGATTTCCGAAAGGAGTGTTGAATATTGTTCATGGTTTTGGCCAATCCGCTGGTGACGCAATTGTTCGACACAAAGAAACAAAGGCAATTTCATTCACGGGCGGTACTGCTACGGGAAAAGCAATAGCAACAATTGCTGCACCAATGTTTAAAAAACTTTCATTAGAACTCGGAGGTAAAAACCCAAACATCATTTTTGACGACTGTGATTTTGACGAAATGTTGAAAACAACAATACGCTCAAGTTTTGCAAATCAAGGACAAATCTGTTTATGTGGATCACGTATTTTCGTTCAAAAAGGAATTTACGATAAGTTTAAGAATGCATTTGTAGAGAAAATTAAACAAGCAAAAGTATCCAATCCTGAAGATCCAAAAGCTCAATTAGGGGCTGTTGTATCAGAGGGACATATGGAAAAGGTTTTGGGTTATATTGACTTGGCTAAAGAAGAAGGAGGAACAGTCTTGGCTGGAGGAAATCGTGTTGTTTTGGATGCTCCCTATGATAAAGGGTATTATATCGAACCAACAATTATTGAAGGGTTAGATTATCAGTGCAGAACAAACCAAGAAGAAATATTTGGTCCAGTAGTTACAATCACGCCTTTTGAAACAGAGAAAGAGGTTTTAACCATGGCGAACTCTACAGAATATGGTTTAAGCGCTACGCTTTGGACAAATAATTTAAAACGTGCACACAGAATGGCTGATGAAATTGATGCAGGAATTGTGTGGGTCAATTCATGGTTAGTTCGTGATTTAAGAACTCCTTTTGGTGGCGTAAAATCATCAGGTGTTGGTCGCGAAGGAGGTTGGGAAGCATTGAAGTTCTTTACAGAGCCTAAAAATGTATTTATAAAGAGTTAGGAGAAAATTCTTGATTTGAAAAAAGGGGTGCACGGCCGTGCACCCCTGCGTTTTTTTATGTACTGTATTTTTTATCTTACTTTGAAGGCATTTCTCTAGTAAACGCTGGAATTCCAGTAACCTCCATACCTGTAATTAATAGGTGAATGTCGTGTGTTCCCTCATAGGTTAAAACAGACTCCAAGTTTGCCATGTGGCGCATCATTGAATACTCTGAAGTAATCCCCATCCCTCCGTGTATTTGTCTTGCTTCACGGGCGATGTCTAACGCTATTTCCACATTATTACGTTTTGCCATTGAAATTTGTGCAGTTGTTGCTCTTCCTTCATTTCTCAACTGACCTAAACGATAAGTTAAAAGTTGTGCTTTTGTAATTTCAGTAATCATCTCAGCCAATTTCTTTTGAATTAACTGGAATGAACCTATTGGTACATTGAATTGCGTTCTTTCTTTAGAATAACGCAATGCTTGATCGTAACAATCCATAGCAGCGCCAAGTGCTCCCCAGGCAATACCGTAACGTGCAGAATCTAAACACGAAAGAGGTGCACCTAAACCACTTCTTCCAGGAAGAATATTTTCTTTGGGAACTTTTACATTTTCAAAAATCAACTCCCCTGTAGCAGAAGCTCTAAGTGAAAGTTTACCGTGCATTTCTGGTGTTGAAAATCCTTCCATACCACGCTCTACTAATAAACCGTGAATACGTCCAGATTCATCTTTCGCCCAGACTACAGCGACATCCGCAAAAGGGGCGTTTGAAATCCACATTTTTGCTCCATTTAGCAATACGTGATCTCCTTTGTCTTTAAAATTAGTAATCATTCCACCAGGATTTGACCCGTGATCTGGTTCTGTCAAACCAAAACAACCAATCATTTCTCCAGTAGCCATTTTTGGTAAGAATTTCTTTTTATGTTCTTCCGATCCATATTTCCAAATAGGGTACATCACAAGTGAACTTTGAACAGAAGCAGTAGAACGCAATCCGCTATCACAACGTTCAAGCTCTTGCATTATTAAACCATAAGAAATCTGATCAAGTCCAGCGCCTCCATATTCTTCAGGAATATAAGGACCAAAAGCACCAATTTCTCCAAGACCTCCTAAAATGTGCATGGGAAATGTCGCCTTTTCATAATGTTCGTCGATAATTGGTGAAACTTCTTTTTTCACCCAGTCGCGTGCTGTATCTCTTATTAACTTGTGTTCGTCGGACAAAAGTTCGTCCATTTGATAATGATCTGGGTGTGTATATAAATCTGAGCTCATATTGTTTTGTTTAATTCGATTACAAAATTAAGGAAATATCTTATTTTTTTAACTATTTCAAGCATCTAAAGATGTCATTCCATATTTTTGTACTTTCGTAACAAAGGAATAATCAAAATAGTTTTGTAATAAATGGACGAATTAGAATTAGTACTACGCGAATCTTTTTTCCCCTACTGGATATTATATGCGCTACTAGTTTCTGTAGCTATTTTATCAGGAGTAAAAATGTTGCGTCCTGCTGTTTTTCAACATATATCGGCTACTTATGTCAAACCTCCGTCAACCGTTCCCAATTCAAAAGAAAATTTAAGCTTTTTTGGAAAAGCAAGTTGGATGTTGTTGATAAACTATTTTATCGTTTCTAGTATTACTGTATATATGGTGTTGATGTATTATGACATCCACCAATATTGGTTAGTACTTTTACCAACCGCTTACTATTTTGTTCAGGTTTTTGGACTCTTATTTTCTGGGGTGATAAGTCGTGAAACAAAACGACTTTCAGAGAATTTTCTATTGTTAAATTTTATTTATCAAAACATGGGATTAGTGTTAATTCCTGTTTTGATCATGTGGCTTTTAAACGTAAACTATTCACTATACTTCATCAATACAATACAAATACTGTTTGTTGCATTTTTGTTATTCAGATATATAAGGGGGTTTTTCTTTGCAATTCAAAATAAGGTATTGTGGTATTATATAATTTTATACCTTTGCACTCTGGAAATTTGGCCCTTAATGGTTATTTTTAAACTATTAACTGCTGATTTGGAAGGATAAAACTGTTTGTTGAATCTTATATACTACTTGATATTTTGAGTATTAAAACGATATTAGTATCACAACCAAAACCCGAAAACGATAAAAACCCGTACACTGCTCTGGCAGAAAAGTACAAGTTGAAAATCGATTTTCGTCCTTTCATTCACGTGGAAGGTGTTGACAAGTCTGAGTTTAGATCGCAACGTGTAGATTTAGCAGATCATACGGCAGTGATTTTAACGTCTAAAACGGCGGTAGATCACTACTTTAGAATTGCTGAAGAATGCCGATTTGAAGTGCCCATCTCAATGAAATATTTTTGTATTTCTGAGGCAGTGGCGTATTATCTTCAAAAGTATGTTACCTATAGAAAGCGTAAAATCTTTCATGGGAAACAAACAATTGTCGACCTTATTGATGCGTTCAAAAAACACAAAAAAGAAAAGTTTATACTCCCTTGTTCTGACATACTTAGAGATAGTATTCCCAATACTTTAGATGAAAACGATATTAATTACTCGAAAGTAGTTCTATATAGAACAGTGGCTTCAGATTTGTCCGATTTAGAAGATGTATCATACGATATTCTCGTATTTTTCTCTCCTTCTGGAATTGAGTCCTTACTCAAAAATTTTCCTGATTTCAAACAAAATAAAACTAGAATTGCAGCATTTGGACCAACAACGGCTAAAGCAATTGTAGACAATAATTTGCGTTTAGATATTCACGCGCCACAGCCACAGACTCCTTCAATGTCTATGGCAATTGAGCAATACATTAAGAGCGAAAAGAAAAAATAATATTCATTTTTTGAATTGAGAAACGTCATAAATTCATTTTTATGGCGTTTCTTTTTATTAAATTTTATGATTCTTTCACTATAATCCT
This sequence comes from Fluviicola sp., assembly GCA_002734085.1. Taxonomy (GTDB): domain Bacteria; phylum Bacteroidota; class Bacteroidia; order Flavobacteriales_D; family Crocinitomicaceae; genus Brumimicrobium. The sequence goes on from NVXV01000001.1 coordinate 208,450, forward strand.
AAATTCGATTGTTCAGAAATCATTACTTTTACCTTTGAATTATACGTGATGGCAAAGAAACAAGTAAAAGAAAAACCTAAGTTTAAAAAATCGATTTCAAACGGATTAATTATTCTTGTTTGGTTAGTTGGACTTTTACCCCTTTTTGGAATACTTTATTTGCGCTACGTTCAAACGGACGATGAAAACCTCCCGTCTGAAGCAATGCTTGAGAACCAAGAGGAATTATTAGCCACTACCATTTACGCTGATGATGGTTTGACAGAATTAGGAAAATACTGGAAAGTAAACCGAACCAGTGTCAACTATGATGAGATTTCGCCTTACGTTATTTCTGCATTAATTGCAACTGAGGATGAACGTTATGAAGAGCATTCTGGTATTGATCCTAAAGCTGTCGCAAGAGCATTAATAAACATGGGGGAAGCTGGTGGTGCATCTACAATAACCCAGCAATTAGCAAAACTAATTTTTACATTAGCCCAACGTGAAGCAAAACGAAATGCTGAACTTCAAGGAGAGGTTCAAACCGCCGACGAAAAAGCCACTGAAAAGATGAGCGTTCTTGAAAAACGCCTCTATGAAAAAGTACAGGAAAATATTATCGCTCTTCGTCTAGAAAGAAGGTATACAAAAAGGGAGATCATTACAATGTATTTAAATCAATTCGATTTCTTACAGAATGCTGTTGGTATTGCATCCGCTTCTAAAGTATATTATAACAAAAAGCCAATTGATTTGAATCCAGAAGAAGCAGCCATGTTGGTTGGAATGTGTAAAAATCCTGGATTATATAGCCCTTTCTCTTTTAAAACAAGAAATTATAGAGGTATAATCGCTAGTAACAATAAGATTAAACCAAGTGAAGTTAGCGAAACACAAATCTCAAAAGAACGAGCTGAGGATTCGCTAAGAGCAGTAAGCAGGAGAAACACTGTGCTTTACAAATGGTATGAAAATTCAAAAAAAGACAATCCCGCATTAACGTCGAAAATCACCAAAAAAGAATACGATAGCTTAAAAACACTCCCTATAATTACAGACTACCAAACAGTTGATCATAAAGAAGGACTCGCTCCTTACTTCAGAGAGTCTTTGAGAAGTGAACTTGCTAATATTTTATCGAAGAAAGACGAAAAGGGAAATTACAAATACGCGAAAGCTAACGGTCAGCCTTACAGCATATATGAAGACGGTTTAAAAATATATACTACTATAGACCCTAACATTCAAAAGCACGCAGAAAATGCTTTAAAAAAGCATCTAAAAAAGAATTTACAAGAACCATTTACAGAAAACAACAAACGATCAAAAAAATTTCCTTTTGCCTACAATATTGATGACGAAATAGTTGATCAATTAATGAATAGCGCAATAAAAAGGTCCGTTAGATATAAATCTGGATTAAAAAATGGTGTTCCAAAAGACGAGGTACTAGCAGAGTTTGATAAACCTATTCAAATGAAAGTGTTTTCATGGGATGGAGAAATTGATACTGTTATGACCCCAAAAGACTCAATACGCTATTATAAGAATATCATGCGCGCCGGATTGGTGTCCATTGAACCACAAACTGGTTTTATCAAAGCTTGGGTTGGTGGTGCAGATATTAATCACTTCAGTTATGATCACGTTCGACAAGGAAAACGTCAGGTTGGCTCTACGATAAAACCTTTTATTTATTCTGCAGGGATGCGTTTTGGTGTGATTACACCTTGTGAAACGACTCCAAATATAAGTTACTGTGTCGATGTCCAAAAAGGAGCAGAAATTACCGATATGGAATCTTGGTGTCCTCGAAACGCTGGAGTAGATATGGATGGAAAGCCTGTAACTTTTGCAAAAGGTCTTGCAAACTCGATGAACAACATAACAGTTGCTGTTATGGCCAGAATGGGAGGAACTGCTGGACCAAATGCCGTGGCAAAATTAATGCGAGATTTAAACATAGATATTAGAGATGAAGACGTTGTTCCTGCAATGTGCTTGGGTGTAATGGACCTATCTTTACTTGAAATGGTAGGCGCACAAACAGCTTTTGTTAATAAAGGAATTTTTACAAAACCAACTTCTCTCTTGAGAATTGAAGACAGGCATGGAAATATTATATATGAACATACTCCTCAGTCTAAAGAAGTGATGTCAGAGGAACTAGCTTATGCAACACTATCTCTTATGCGAAATGTTGTACTTCACGGAACTGGAGCAAGTTTGAGGGGCTCTTGGAGAGGTGATTGGGGAGGGGTGACTCAACCAACGGCAGGTAAAACGGGTACGACACAAAACAATGCTGATGGCTGGTTTATGGGACTTACTCCGGATTTAGTTACGGGTGTATGGGTCGGTGCTGAAGACATGGCTGTAAGGTTTAGATCTATGCAGTGGGGTCAAGGGGCTAGAATGGCACTTCCTATTTATGGATATATGATGCAAAACGTGTACAAAGACCCTAACATTCATATTTCAACAGAGGAATTTGAAGTTCCTTTTGGTTACGAAAATTCTATTTATAATTGTAAAAACAATAATCAGAATAACAATAACGAAGAGTTACCTGAAATTTAATAAAAATACGAAGTAATGGACAAAACTGTAGAAAGCGCTGAAAAAGCATGTGAAGGAATTAAATCAGGAATGACATTAATGTTGGGTGGGTTCGGATTATGTGGAATTCCAGAAAACAGTATTGACCAATTGGTTAAAATGGGCGTTAAAGACTTAACCTGTATTTCAAACAATGCCGGAGTCGATGATTTCGGGCTGGGTTTATTACTACAAAAAAAACAAATTAAAAAAATGGTTTCTTCTTACGTAGGAGAAAATGATGAGTTTGAAAGACAAATGTTGTCAGGAGAACTTGAAGTGGATTTGATTCCTCAAGGATCACTTGCTGAACGTTGTCGCGCTGGAGGCGCTGGAATACCAGCCTTTTTTACACCTGCTGGGTATGGAACAGAAATCGCTGAAGGTAAGGAAGTCCGTGAATTTGACGGTAAGCCACACATTCTGGAAACGGCCTTAATTTCTGATTTTTCAATTGTTAAAGCATGGAAGGGTGATACAGAAGGGAATTTAATTTTCAAAGCAACAGCACGAAACTTCAATCCACTTATGGCTATGGCTGGAAAAATCACTATCGCAGAAGTGGAAGAGTTAGTTCCCGCTGGAGAATTAGATCCAAATGAAATTCATACACCAGGTATTTTCGTGCAGCGTATTTTCAAAGGTGATAGATTTGAAAAGCGTATCGAAAAAGTAACTACTCGTCCGAGAAATTAGAAGTTTATTCGAATTCCCGGTCCAATCAAATAGAAAAATTTGTCTTCATTAAGGAAGTAGCCCATTCCTGCGTATAGGGGGAATGAGAATTTTCTTTCCTTTCGAGTTGGATATACTGAACCCAGAATTACAATCCCAAGATCACGTTCTGCATCTGGATTAAAGTTAAACGCATTTTTAGCTAAAAACCCTGCTCCAATTTTATAAGGTCTTAAACGCTGAATCTCTCCTTTTTGATAAAATGAAAATTGCGCCAACATCGATAGAGATATTCCACTTAAACCAGGAAACCCATCTACTCCAACTTTCTTAATAATTAACCCAGCAGGAATCGATAAATCAACATCAAAGGTGACCCGTTTTTCTTTTATAATCTCAATTCTTTCCGTATAACCTTTTCCACCATACATGTTTTTACGGTGTTTAATAATCAACTCTATCGTACCCCAATTCTCCAAACCATGTGTCTTGTTCGAAACATAGTCGTTGATAGATATTGCTTCATTCATACAACCATCCGGACTTGTGTAAGAAAAGCTTCTAGGCGAAGAAGAGCCAGGGCAAATTACTATATCATCAATTACTTGTTTTTCAATTAATGCATTTGACCTGTCTTTAATTCGCACCTCTATTTCTAAAAACTGTTTACCGTATAATTCATATCTCTCGTCTATAAAGAAGTCATCAAACTGAACCAAAACATCTCCAATTGTTCCACGGTGTAAAATAGGCTCTGTTACCGAGCTTGCAATTACAGGCTTGCCTCCGAATTCTAATATGACAAAGTCTAATTCTCTAGGTCTCTGATATTCTATTATGTCTAAAGTTCGACCCGTTTTTTTGTCCTTATTATAAATATTCACAGCTTTTTTTCTAATATCAACTGGTACTCTCAATAAATAATGAGAAACGACCTCATTTTGAACAATACTATCCGTACTAATGTCCTGAAGATCTTCAAAATTGAAGTCTGCTCGACTCAAAGATTCTCCTTCCAAACGAATTTCAACCGTTTCTCCTGGGTATATTTGATTTGAATTAATCCAGTTTCCTCCTTCTCGAAGAATACTGATAGATTTAATCTTTGGTTCATGAGCAATATCTATGTTCGTTATATATCGAGGAGTATCACCGTCTTTAATGAATAAATAACCCTCTGCAATTTTATGAAAATTGTACGGTCTAAACATACAAAGCACTTTGTCGTTGCTAAGTCTTCTCACCGTATAAAGCTCTGCAATTAGAGGTCCGCCTTTTTCATCTGTAGCTTCAACTCGATACGTCTTATTGATTTGTAATCCAGCATGATTATCTAATTGTAATTCATACCCTTCCTTTTGATCTCTTTTCCAAACCACTTCTCTCTTATCAAATTGTAAAAAACTCAGTCTTGAACCTTTAACATTGAAGGTGAATTTTTGTGGTTCGAGTTTATACGTCGCTTTACCGTTCTCAATGTTTGGCCGATTTAAACGTATTGGAAGTTCAAATTCTAGTTCTCCGGAAACTGTTGGGAGAATTGATAGGGATAATTCGCCTTTCTTTCTATACAACCTGTATTCATAATTATCTTTTTTTATCCACTTCGGGTTGACTGCGATATTCGCATCATTATTTGAAACGACAGGAATCACTTTTTCTTCACCTATAAAAAAGTCTCCATCACCTGGATAAATTGTTGCATACGTGTAAGTGTAAGGGAACAAAGGGATCGGCAAATGTTTCCCTTCTGTCAATAGAAAAATATTTAAAAATTCACTTTGACTTAAATCTATAAACTGAACTTTACACTGATAATATCCATCAATCAACAGTACCAGACTATCAACTATTTCATATTCATTTGATTTTTTTAATGCATAACTTCTATCCTTTATATCATTTGGATTAGGATAGAATCTAAAAACTGCCACTGGATTGTCCTCCCTGTATTCAAATGCAAGTTTACGCTCCCCATTCTCGACATAGACATCACTATTTAAATTGTAAGTGTTCGTGTCTACAGAAACCTCGACATTACTAAAGTATTTATTTATTCCACTCTGTCTCTGTCCTAATAAAAATTGTGGTGCAAGAATAGTCAGCATTAAAACTAAAAAGTAAGTAATTTGCAGTTTTTTTATCAGCATTTCAGTTTTTTTGAGCTTTGTGCAAAGATAGTTGAATTAATTTTTTCTCTGATTTAAATTAGACACTACTCTTGTAGTTTTAATAGTTGTAAATTGTATTTTTGTCTGTATGACTAGAATTATTTCATTTAACGTTAACGGAATCCGAGCAATTATGAAAAAAGATTTTGCTCGTGACGTCGAACAAATGCAACCAGATATTCTTTGTTTGCAGGAAACCAAAGCACAAAACGATCAGGTTCAAGAAGCACTGCAAAGTTTTGATTCCTATCATATATTCAGTAACTCTGCAATAAAGAAAGGGTATTCTGGAACGGCAATTTTATCAAAAATGAAACCCCTAAACGTTGAAGTTGACATGGGAGTTGAGGAACACGACCAAGAAGGAAGAGTTATTGCAGCAGAATTTGATGATTACTTTTTGGTAACTGTATATGTTCCAAATTCGGGCAGTGAATTAAAAAGGCTCGACTATCGCACAACATGGGATCGGGCATTTCTAAACTATCTCAAAAATTTGGAGAAAAAGAAACCCGTCGTTGTTTGCGGAGATCTCAATGTAGCTCATAAAGAAATTGATTTGGCACGACCAAAAGCGAATTATAATAAACATGCAGGGTTTACACAAAAGGAGATAGACGGGATGGATGCGTACACAGATAACGGCTTCGTAGACACCTTTCGTTTGATGCATCCCGAAGAGATAAAATATTCCTGGTGGAGCTACCGAGGTGGAGCAAGAGACAGGAATGTTGGCTGGAGAATAGATTATTTCCTTATAAGCGAATCCATCAAAAATCAGGTCACTAAAGCTGAGATCTTAAACGAAATTAAAGGTTCTGACCATTGTCCTGTTCTTATAGAACTTGAAAAGTAAGTCTTTATATGTATTTTCGTCGTATATAAGATAAAACATTCTAATGAAGCGACTTCTTCTTCTATTTTTTCTCTTATCTCCATTTTTCGGAGTAACACAGAAAAAGGACACCCTCGCTTTTAAGCCTAATATTGTTGGAGTTCCAATTTTGTTTTATGGACCTGAAACACGACTGGGTTTTGGAGCCGCTGGATTTTTTACTTTTAAGTTAAATAAGTTTGATACTGTATCACGTCCCTCACAGATAAATCTTGGTGGCGCCTATACCCTAGAGAAACAGGTTCTCTCCTATGCATCTTTTGATTTATGGACATCAAGTAACAACTATAACATCACCGGTGAAATTGGTTACTATCGATACTTCTATGACTTCTGGGGGGTAGGGACTGAACCAAAAAAAATTGAACGCTATTCTTTGATTTATCCTCGTTTAAGATTAGAAGCAGTTAGAAAAATATTTACTGGACTATATGCTGGGGTGAAATATACGTTTGATGATTTTGACATTACAGAAAGAGAGGAAGGCGGGAGGCTTATACAAAATTTATATCCTGGAACCAAGGGAGGAACTATATCTGGTTTAGGAGGGATAGTTAAATACGATACAAGAAACAATAATTTCTATCCTACAAATGGCTATAAATTACTTGCAAGCTTTGAACGATTCGACAAAATAATTGGTAGTGACTTCAACTATAATCTGACTTGGATTAATCTCATCCGATATTTCGACTTAAAAAAAGACAAAGTAATTGCAGCAAATATTTATGGTCGATTTTCACAAGGAAGTATTCCATTTTTCCATATGTCACAAATAGGAGGAAATAAAAGAATGAGGGGTTATTATGAAGGCTATCATCGCGACAAACAAATGATTGGATGGCAAGTAGAATATCGAATGCCTGTCATCTGGAGACTTGGATTTGTTGCTTTCGCTGGAAATGCTATTGTAAGTGAGACAATCAGTAAATTTGCAATTCAAAATACAAAAACGACCATAGGAACGGGAATTCGATTTAAACTAGATAAAGAGAGAAATGTTAATTTGCGAATAGATTACGGATACTCCAGTGACAACACATCTGGATTTTATTTAACTATTGGAGAGGCTTTTTAACTCATCTAGACACGTACACCAAAAACACAAACATCATCAATTTGATCAAGATTTCCACGCCATTCATCGAATGTTTCTTTCAGAATTTCTCGTTGCTCTTTCATCGGAAGATCAGAAATTTCTATTAACAAGTTCTTAAATGGCTTCGATTTAAATTTCTTACCTCCTTTTTCCCTAGCCGATTTGTTTTTACCACCAAACTGATCAATATAACCATCCGTGTAAAGGTATACACAATCTCCTTTTTGAAGTTGAATCGTATGATTTGTAAAAGGCTCTAGTTTCTCAAAATCTCCTATTGGTTGCTTATCTGCTTTTACTTCAATAATTGTTTTGTCTCTAACAATAACTAATGGATTATTAGCCCCCGCATAACTTAATTCAAGTGTATCTACATCTAAACTTGCTAGTGCCAGGTCCATTCCATCTTTTACATCATTTGTACCTTGTGCCTTGAAAGCTTCAATTACCAATTCTCGAAGTTTATTCAAAATTTCAGCTGGTTGAGACAAGCCAAACTCGTTCGTAGAACGTACTAAAGCGTTATTTCCAACAATACTAACAAATGCGCCGGGCACACCATGTCCCGTACAATCCACTGCAGACCAAATCACTTTATTTCCAAATTTTCTAGCCCAATAAAAATCTCCTGAAACTATATCTTTTGGCAAATAGTAGACAAATGAATCATTAAAATAGGTTGATAGAATTTCAGGCGATGTTAAAATAGTATTTTGAATACGTTTCGCATATTTTATACTACTTAATAAATCTTCGTTGATTTCAAAGATTTCATTCTTTTGTTGTTCTAAGACATTATTTTGCTTAGCAATTTCTTTCGTTCTCTCCTTAACCGTTTCTTCGAGTAATTTGTTCTTTTGTTTAACTCTATAAATACTTATTCGAGTGGTTATAAATATGATAAGAAGGAATCCAGCAATATAAGAAGTGTACGCCCACCATGTCATATACCACGGTGGCAAAATTGTAAATGTGTAACTATACACTTTGCTTTCAACATCATAAAAGTTTTTACCTTGAATTTCAAAAGTATATGTCCCAGGAGATAACTGATCAAAAACTTTGTAGTTCGTACTTTCATACTTTGACCAATTATCGGATAACCCGGCTAAACGAGATCTATACAACACATTTCCACCATTAAAGTAAGCAGAACTACTTAAGTTAAAACGAATCGGATTCCCGTGCTCAATAGGTTTCACAATTGATGATTCTTCAGGAATGTTTGCCACCTTACTTCCTGAAATAACTATTTCATTGATATAGACAGACCATTCTTTGTGAACATTCTGTATTTTACTTTCATCAAAAGCAATTAAGCCATTTGCAGAACCAAAATATAATAACCCATTTATAAATTTAATATCATAAACAGCTCCTCTCTCTAAATTTTTACTTTTAACATTTGTCCAATGAAGCTTTCCCCCTTCGCTTGGTTCAAGATAACCCACAAACTTTTCAGAGTTATCATCTGTGGTCTCATCAATAATAAAAGTCCAAAGCTGATTTTTGACAGGATGCTTGTATAATCGGTGAAAATTCAACTCTTTATTTTCAAAAGACAAGTTTTCAACGTTTACCAAAACAACTGAATCATTTTTTACCTTCAAAAGCCCCTCACCAAAACCAATATAAACTATATCATTCATTTTTGAAAGATATAAGTGAGACTTGTCTAAGGCTAAATCCTCTTGGATTTTCAGTTTTTTAATCCCATTATTTTTATCAATAGCGTAAACTCCTTTACCTTTAACTCCGAAGTATACTAAACCATTGGCCTCCTCAAATTTTATAATATCGGCTGGAAAATCTTTTACTATCTCAAATTTCCACCCACCTTCATCAATCGTATATTTCCCTAAAAATCTTTCTCCTCCAACAAATATTTCGTTCCTATTAAAAGGAGATTGAAACAATTCCCATCCATAAAGATCTTTTGTAACTTTTATTGCTTGTTTTTCAAAATCTATAATCTCATAAATCCCACTATATCCAACAACCAATATTTTTCTGCCAAAATCAGTTTCAAATGATTTAATATCAAAAGTAGATTCGTTTATTGTATTGGTGTTTGGAAACATCAATCGATTCGATTCTCTCAAACTTTTAAAGATGCCTGAACGTGACGCAATAACTAAACGATCATCAATTTGCTCTATGGTTTCTACAACCCCTTCAAGACCATACATTCTATCCCATGTTGAAGTCGGGGAAGAAAATTCAATTGATGATATGCCGTTGTCTAAATTTAGCCACAAATTGTTGTCTTTATCAAAGAAAAACCGAAATACATTTAAATCTTGAAGTTCCTCTTTATCACCAAACACCCTGAGTAGATCTCCTTTTAAATTATATATGGCGATGCCATGATTTTCAGTTGCTGACCATATTAAATTGTCATGAAATTTTACTGAATTCACTCTTAATGTTTCGCCGTCAATTTTTTCAAGAGAGTATGCAAAAGACAAAGAATTATTTAGCCTGTTATACTTATAAACCTGCCCATGATAACCATATAAATAATGAGTCCCATCTATTAAACAACTGTTTCTAAAATAGTAGGTCGTTTTCTCAGTAGAAAATTTTGTTTTCGTGTATGAATTAGAATTGAAGTCGAACTTAAAAATCGCTTTTTCTCCGTAGAGATTAATCAATGAGTCTTTGTTATATTTCATACAAAGTAAGACACCATCTTCAACAGCAATACTCGTTTGAATTTCTCCATCAGAAATACTTTTAACAAGGTTCACCTCTTTGGTCGTATTATCAGCTGGATTGTAGACTAAAATCACTGATGTGGAGACAAAGTAAATGAGATTTTTTTTATCTTCATAAATCGACCATACTTTGATCAACGATTCATCATAGTGAAATGGTGTATAAACATGCTCTCCTGCATTGTTATAATGAATTTTTCCTAATGAATTATCTCGTGCAACATAACACGTAGAGTCTGAAGAAATATAAAAAGACCTAACTGGTTTCTCTTTTATTTGATTTTTCGTGTACGTTGAATCTTCTGGGTTTTTATGAACAAAAGACCAATCTTTTCCGTTAAATCTTAATATATTTTCCTCATTTCCAAACAAAAACACACCGTACTCTACTTGAGTTCCACACCAAATTTGGGAAGGAGAATTAAAGTCGTCACTGGTGTAATTATTTACAGGAAAATATCCATTAATATGTCTCTCCTGAGATAGCAAAACTGAATTGCTCAAGATTATTACAAAAAGAAAGGATATTATAAAACTTCTTAACATAAGACATTAAAAGAAACGAATTTAATAAATTATTAGGTTTTTTAGTCATGCAAGTTATAAAATAACAACCATTTGGAACATTTCAACGTTCTATATTCTAAATAGAGGATTTATTTTTGTTCAAACTAGTATTTTGTATAAATTTGAGCCACTAATATGCTAATTATGAAATTTTTGAAACTATCATTACTTTTAACCTTAATAGCTTTTTTAGCTGTTAATGTCAATAGCCAAACTGAAGACTATAAATGGTTTGATTTAGCTAAACCGAATGGAACTTCTGGTTCAACTGTAACTGGAGATTTATCCTCTATTGAAATTACCCCTTCAGGAGATATATTTTTTATCTATGTTGATTTTGACTTCAGTAATTTATTGGTGAAAAAACTTGATGTATTGAGTAACACCTGGTCAACAGTTTATAGTGAAACTATTTCTGGTGTTACTTTGAAAGAACTTGAAACTTATCAAACTAATCAAAATATATATATTGGAACTTCATCAAATATTGCGGGCTTTAATTTTTATTTATGGAAGTTTGACTATAATCAAGAATCTGTTTCAAACTTGTATTATGGAGCTCCTTGTTCTATGAGTGTTGCAGGTACATTCGATTTTGTAGTGGACGAAAATAATCAACATCTGCACAGTGCTGTAAAAGATCCGAATGGTTTTTTAGTTGTTGACACTTACAACTTGGCTACAACATCAACAAATATAGCCGCAATAACTGGTGTTACTCTGAATAACCACCCTGAGATTGCTATAGATCATATAAATAGTTTATTATATACAGTAGGAAATGAATCATCAGAAGAATACATACTTCTTAGATCTCCTTTACAAACGACTTTAAATTTATCGGTATATGACGGGGTGAACGGTTATATTCCTTCAAGTTTATATGCTGGTGCTAGCTACGGTAATGAAATTGGTTTTATTGAAAAAGCAAACTCTAGTCCTGATATTGTTTTGAATCATTATACTGGAACTATCTATGAAAGCTTTAGATTGGGAGAACTTAATTCCAACACAGATGCCAATATTGTACCTAGTGCTCTTTACACTCCTGAATTTATTGGTGGTTCAAATCTTTCTACTTTTTCGATTGGTTTTAATTGGGGCACGAATGAATTAATTGCATATGATGTAAAGCCAGATGGTACCGTTAATCAAGTAGCATCAAATAACAATCCTATTTTAGAAACAGCTACTGCTGAAGGAATCGTCTTTGGAACTTCAGACAAGGATAGGCTCGCAACTTTCTTCCATGCACAAGTCGGGGGCGATGGTACGGATGGTGGACGTTTTATGATAACGAACAATCCTCCATCATTGAACTCTTATACAGTCAACAACGGTTGCCTCAATAATTATTCATACATAATAGAGGACTTGTCATTCACAGATTTAGATGGTGATGAAGTTGAAATTTTAAATGATGTAACAAGTTCAAACGCATCAATAATAGATCCTTCTACTATTTACGTATATAGTAATCCTCATGTTATTGAAGCAAATCCTGAAGGAATAGGCTCTGTTGATTTAACTATACAGTTTACTGATGGATTAGACACAATTTCGGAAGTTATTACGGTTGAAGTTGTAGCGCTAGCTACAGTAAACTTTACTGTTTCAGAAATAAACGCATGTATTTATGATGGCGAAGTTGACATAAATGAGTTTGTTACTGAGCCTGGAGGTTCTGCTTATTTGCAAAGTGAGTTTTCATCAAGTAATGGAATTATTAATTTTAATGAGCTTTTAGACTACAATGGTAGCCCAACTTTACCCTATACAGACTTTGTTGAATTCAGTTTTATTGATGGAAATGGTTGCTCTTCATCCACTCCGTCATTAATTCCCTTTACAATTTTTGATCAACCATCGGCAAACTTGAGTGTCACGAATACTACATGCGGAAATACTGATGGAGCTATAGAGGCATTAAATATTAATAGTCCAAATGGAACTTATTACACTTATTGGAATTCAGGAGCGCAAAATGTGAGTAGCATCAACGATCTTTCACCTGGGACTTATTACTTCAATATAATAGATGAGAAAGATTGTAAATTTACCAGTCAAGCAGATATTGAAGCTAGTGACTTTAATGTTACTGGAACCATAACTGAGCCAACTTGTCACGACAAAACTGATGGAGCTATAGACTTAGAAGTTTTTGGAGGTTCAGGTAATTACTCTATACTTTGGTCCACTGGCCACGGATCAGAAGATTTAACTTCTTTAGGGGCTGGAAATTACGCTGTAACCGTAACGGATGATTCGGGTTGTCAAGCAACTAAATCATTTAATCTTACTAACCCTCAAGAGTTTAAAATCAATTATTCCACGTATTTACCCAATTGCGGAAATCTCAATGGTGCGATAAATAACTTCAATTCAGAAGGGGGAGTTGCTCCTTTTACTTTTGATTGGAGTAATGGTGCCTCGACTCAAGAACTTAATAACATTGGCGCAGGTTACTATGAGGTTACAGTAACGGATGATAATAATTGTGTTGCACAAGAATCTTATTTCTTTAATAGTATTGATGCACCAAGTGTTTATTTAGACAACAAAGTTAATGCATCATGTAATTTAGATAACGGTAGCCTCGATTTATACATTTCACCCGCATTTGGTGAGCAAATCACTTCAATTGTTTGGAGTAATGGCGCTACAACTGAAGATATTTCTGGGCTTAGTCCAGGGAATTATCAAGTTACTATCTTCCAATCAAACGGATGTAACGCTACATACAGTTGGACCATTAAAAACAAAGCTCCCTCAAAACCTGGAATATGTATTGTTACTGTTGATACAACGACAAATACCAATTTAGTTGTTTGGGAGAAAGATGCCAATAACCCTCAAAGTATTAGTTATTACAACATTTATAGAGAGACTTCAAACGTTGGGCAATATCAAAAAATAGATACAGTGAATCATTCAAGTATTTCCGTTTTTAATGATGTAGTAGCTTCCCCAGAAAATCGTTCTTGGAGATATAAAATTTCTGCAGTAAATGAATGTGGTGTTGAGAGTAATTTATCACAAAGTCACAAAACAATTCATTTAGTAACAACAGACTTAGGTGGGGGAGAAAAAGGAATTTCTTGGGATAATTATGAAGGATTTGAATATAACTCTTACGACTTACTCAGATATACCGACGTTAATGGTTGGGAAATTCTGGAAGCGGATATTCCATTGGAAAACACACCTTTCAAGACGGACACACCTCCTTCTATCACAAATCTAAATTATATAATTGAAGTACTACCTCCTGGAGGTCTTTGCTCAGCGACTGAAGGTAAAGCTCAAGATTACAATGCTGCTCGTTCGAATAAACCGTCTTCCATTTTTAATCCAGGTGATGGAACAGGAGACCCTAATAATAGTTTATCCAAAGAAGAAAATGGAAACTACACTGTAGCCTTGTACCCTAACCCTTCAAATGGATTGTTTAAAATTGCTTTATATCATAAAAACCCAAGTTCTAATCTAGACATGAAAGTCATTGATTTGAATGGGAAAATAATTTATTCTAATCAAATTAAGAATGGTGTAAACTATATATCTATTGATAACATTGATTCTGGAATATACCATGTAAAAATAAGTGATGATAATTTTATTGAAACACTAAAAGTTATTATCAAATAGCTACATAGAAAATTATGTTTAAATTTTTAATTAACAGTAAATAATTTATTATGAAATACTTAAGCTACTTTATTGGACTCTCAACCCTATTGGTATTCTTACCAATAACTACATATTCCCAAATGCAGGATGTAGAATGGAAAACCTTACCTTCTCCTGCAGTAGGAACTGAAACGATTTCTGGTGATTTATCACAGTTAGAGATTACAGATGATGGAAATATTTATTTTATATTTTTTGATGAAAACTCTAATAGTTTAAGAATTAAACACCTAGATGTTATGTCTGGAACTTGGTTTGAAATCCACAGTGAACAAATATCTGGAGTTGTTTTCAATCAGTTAGAAACTTACCAAGTTCAAAACAATGTCTTTTTTACATTGGTTCGACAAGATACGTATACAATGTATATGTGGAATCTAGATCCTGCTCAGAATGTTGCTAACTTATTCTTTAATCAAACTACATCAATGGACCAAACTCTAGGTATGGACTTTATAGTCGACAAAAATTCAAATTTGATGTATTTTGCAAGTAGAGACTTGAACTCTACAATATATGTTGATGTTTTTAATCTTACAAGTAACAGCTTTGAAAATACGAATTCATTAGGTTACATATCATATGGTAAACCTGAAATGGCGATTGATTATACTAACAACTTGTTTTATGTAGCAGGAAACAATCCTGCGGGGGATTATATTGTACACACTAGTCCACTTAGTGTCTCAACAACTTTTACTCCCATAAACGCAGGTGGAGAAATAACTTCAGGCTTAATTACTGGAAACGCCAATGGCAACAGATATAAATTAAACGAAAAGGAAAATAGCGCCCCTAGTATTGTTTTAAATCAAGGAACAACAGGTGCAGAGTCTTATCGTATAGGTTTACCCGGAACATCATTCTCTGACGTGCTACTAGAAGGTCTACCAGGTTTAGAGAAATTCGTTGTGGATGGATCTGGAGAAAATGACTTTATTTTAGCACAGTTCCCCAGTCAAAATATATTATACGTTGTAGAAGTACTAAATGATGGAACAATAAATTATGTAGCTAATAATAACAACCCTCAATTGGCGACATTAGTTACAGCAGGCGATGCATATGCGATTGCGAAAGCTCCAAATCATAGCCGTGTAGCGACATTTTTCCATGAGCCTGGTAATGATGGAAGTCAAGGTGGAGAGTTCAGACTGACTAACAACGAACCTACTATTCTTAACATTAACGAACTTAACGGTTGTACAAATCAAGCAGGGGTTATTGCAAAAAACATTGTTTTTCAAGACTTAGATGGTGATGAAGTAATTATCACAAACAACTTTACAAGCAGTAATTCTGGTGTAATAAACGCCCCCAGCATTGTCGCCAACCAAAATGCCTTGGGTCATTGGTCTCTAGGTGCAAATCCTGCTGGGGCTGGGACAACTGAAATCACTTTCGATTATACAGATGGTCTTGATACGCTAACTGCGACTATTAATATAACAGTTACGCAGCCCGTAACTGCAAACTTTGAAACCACACTCATCGAATTATGTAATAACAAAAACATTGTTGATTTTAATGACTTCGTTAATGAACCTGGTGGTTCATTCAATTTACAAGGTCTCCAATCTGAAGATGGTTCATTCAATTTGGAAAGCTTGAATATATCAGCTTTCCCATATAATGGATCAATTAATTATAATTTTGAAGATCAAAATGGATGTGCATCTTCAGACAATAGTAATTTCGTTGTTTACGAAGCTCCATCAGCGAATTTATCCGTTACAAACTCCTCATGTGGAAATAACGATGGTGAAATAACAGCAAGTGTTAATAGTCCTAATGGTAACTATGATAATTATTGGAATACGGGTGATCAAAATACACTTACAACATCGAATTTATCACCTGGCACCTATTATTTGAATATAATTGATGAGGTAGGTTGTATCCACGTTGCTCAAGAGGATGTGATTGCTAGTGACTTTGCCGTTGCGGGAAATATTACTCAGCCAAGTTGTTTTAACGAAGAGGACGGAGCTATAGAAATCAACGTATTTGGTGGTAGTGGGAACTACAATGCACTTTGGTCTACAGGACATAATACTCAAAACTTGACAGGCTTAAGTGCAGGTAATTATCAAGTAATTGTTACTGATTCAGATGGATGTCAGGCTACAAAATCTTTCCATCTTCAAAACCCAGATAAATTTACAGTAAACTACACCGTGAACAGCCCAGATTGTGGTCAAGCCAACGGAGCTATTTCACTTAGTAGTTCTAGCGGTGGTACAACACCTTATGAATTTGATTGGACTACTGACCAAGGTCCAGTAACAACTCAAGATTTAAGTGCTGTTGAGCCAGGACACTTCTCAGTTATAGTAACAGATGATAATGGTTGTATAGCAACACAAAATTTTCAAGTGAACAGCAACAACTCTCCTATGGTTTCAGTTGAAAAAATTAGAAAGTCTCTATGTGGAATGTCTAACGGAAAAATAGATATTTCTGTAACTCCCTCAACTGGAGAACTTATTACAGGCATACAATGGAGTAATTCGGCTACAACAGAGGATATTAACAACTTAATGCCTGGTACTTATGAATGTGTAGTTTCACAATCAAACGGGTGTGATGCAGTGTATGAGTATAATGTTGGTACAGCTCGTCCAATTAAACCTGAGATTTGTATAGTTACAGTTGATTCTACAACTAATACTAATCTGGTTGTTTGGGAAAAACCGACAAGCAACCCTTTTGGTATTGATTATTACAATATTTACAGAGAAACATCTGATGCACATGAATTTAAAAAAATAGATACTGTGAATCACTCAAGTATTTCAGTTTTTAATGATGTTGTTGCTTCTCCTGCAAATAGATCTTGGAGATACCGTATTTCGGCAGTTAACAGTTGTGGAGTTGAAAGTGGGCTTTCAATACCCCATAAAACAATTCACCTTGTTATGAATGAAGATAACGGTGATGTAAATATTATTTGGGATAATTATGAGGGGTTTGCTTATAATAGTTATGACTTATTAAGAAAAACAGATGATGATGTTTGGGCTGTTATCGAACCAAATATTGCTTACGAAACCTTGCCGTTTCATTCTGAAACACCTCCAACTTTTGATGGATTAGATTATATGATTGAAGTGTTACCTCCTAATGGAAGTTGCAGTGCAACTGAGGGGAAAGCTCAAGATTACAATGCGGCTCGATCAAACAAACCCACTTCTAGTTTTAATCCAGGGGAAGGAACTGGCGATCCAAATAATAGCCTTGCTAAAGAAGAGAATGATTCTTATTCAGTAGCGGTTTATCCGAATCCTTCTGACGGACTCTTAGAAGTATCTGTTTATCAGAAAAACATTTCTACTAACTTAAACTTAGTTGTTTTGGATCTTAACGGAAGGGTTATACAAGATAGCAAGCTTAATGATGGCGTTAATTATCTTGACCTTTCTAATTTAGATGCAGGGATCTATGTTTTAAATGTTAGTGACAAAGACTATTCAGAAACTTTTAGAATTGTAATTAAATAAAACATTAGTTTACGGTTTAACCCCAAACAACTATTCTGTTGTTTGGGGTTTTTTATTGTATTCAAATTTGTTTTTTACCTTTACTTAACTCATTTAAATATAAAAAATGTCGAATATTGATCTAATTATTGAGGAACGTCCCGCAGACATAGGGGACTTTCTAGTTGGAAGACTTTTACCTTTCAGAAAAAAACGTCATGTTGGTCCTTTTGTATTTATCGATCACATGGGTCCAGCAGAAATGAGTGAAAATGAAAACTTAGATGTACCACCTCATCCCCATATAGGACTTTCGACATTAACTTTTTTGTTTGAGGGAAACATTGTTCACAGAGATAATTTAGGCACTGAAATGGAAATAAAACCTGGAGCTGTTAATTGGATGACTGCTGGAAAAGGAATTGTCCACTCTGAAAGAACACCAGATCGAATTCGAAAGCAAAAGAAAAAAGTTCACGGTTTACAAATTTGGGTAGCACTTCCTTTGAATTTAGAAGATATGGATCCACAGTTTTCGCACACTGAAGCCAAAGATATTCCTTCATGGAAAGAAAATGATTTAAATTTTAAACTAATTGCAGGCGAAGCATTAGGAAAGAAATCTCCTGTTCCTGTACATAGCGACTTGTTCTTTATTGAAATTAAGGCAAACAAAACAGCAACTGTTAATTTGGGAGATGAACTTTATGGAGAATCAGCCTTATACATTTTAGAAGGTAAAGTAACTAAAGATGAAAATGAATTCGGGCCAAAACAAATTTTAATAGCTAAGCAAAATAGTCTATGCGAATTCACAATTTTAAAAGGTTCAACAGTTTATATTTTTGGTGGAATTCCGTTTCCAGAAGAAAGGTATATCCATTGGAATTTTGTTTCTTCGAGTAAAGATAAAATTGAAAAAGCCAGAAATGATTGGAAAAACGGTTTGTTTGAAAAAGTTCCTGGAGATGAAGATGACTTTGTACCTTTGCCTTAATTAAGCCCATTAAATTTTGATGCAAACGAATTCGTTACCCTTCCTTAATCTTTTGAATTGCTTGTTTAAAAGTCTCTAACGGTTGTGCTCCAGATAACGCAAATTTTTCATTAAACACAAAAAATGGAACCCCTCTAACACCAATTTGCTGCGCACGTTGAATATCTTGGATTACTTCTTCTGTAAAGCTGGCAGAATTATAAACTTTTCCTATTTCTTCTTCCACTAAACCCACAGAAGCGCCAATAGATTTCAATATATCCATTTTATCAATATTCTTCCCTTCCTCAAAATAAGCTTTCAATAAAGCCTCTTTAAATTCGACTTGTTTTCCTTTTGATTTTGCAAAATGCAGTAACCGATGTGCGTTTCTAGAGTTGGCAACAACAGCATTTTCAAGATCATAATTTAGCCCCTCTTCGGCTGCCATTTTAGTGACATAATCATTCATTTTTTGTGCCTCTTCCAAAGAAATTTCTTTCTTCTCAGCTAGATGTTGAGTTACATTTTTATTTGGATCAGTTGCCAATTCAGGGTCTAGTAAAAAACTACGATAAATTATTTCTGCACCTACTATTCCATGTTCCTTCATCGCTTTTTCGAACCTTCTTTTTCCGATATAGCAAAACGGACACATTACATCACTCCAAATCTCAACTTTCATAGTCTGCGTTTTTTACAAATGTACATAGTATTGAACAGAATGAAAGATAAATGGTTCAATTAGAAAATGAATTTGTAGATAAAAATTTTATAAATGCGAGACCAAAGAAGTTTACAAAAAACAGTAAAAGACATTTAGACTTTAGAGCATATCTCGTAAATCTAAATGTCTTAACAACTCTTTGAAGTTTATCCCCAATGATTTAGTAATGCGTTTTCATTATTCGCGATTTGCAATTGAATCTGATTTAAAATATCAACTAAAACATTATAAATCGGCTCATTTTCACTTAAAACATCAATATCGATTTGTCTGTCCTTTGTCCCATGTTTCGAAATAAAAATATTATAGTCAGTTACCGCAGATTTCAAATCGTTAAATGACAATTCGTCTTTTGACTTATAAAAACCATCCTTGGTAAAGTGAACACCCTTTTGTCGATGTAAGCGATTATTTTTTGGCTCACCATTTTTTCTCAATATTTTAGCATCTAAACTTTGCTTTATCTCATTTATTAAATGATCTAGAGACTTAGTTTGATTTCTTAATAAAACCACCTCTGTTTTACTCGTATCCATTTTTTTATATAACATAAGGTTAGCATTTGTAATGCTTGCTTTACTCTCATCTATATAGTTATAGTAAACGGAATAGTCATTGGTTGTTTTTTTACTATAACCCAAGTCCTGCAGAGCGTACAACATTCCTCCACAAGCCATCATTAGTACCGAGTTAACTATAGTGTTAAACCGCAATTCTGGTCTTCGAATACGAGTAATGAAGTATAGCGGTACATATCCAAAAACAAAAGTCGTAAGACCAGAAAACATCATAATATTAGCATAAGGCCAATGCATTAATTTGAATATTATTCCTAATGTAATAAGTATAGCTAATAAAAACCCGATACTGAAAACCCATTTATCTGTCTTACTTTCTTCATCCTTGAATTTTAGAACAATCACTAATGGTAAAAAAACTAAGCTAAACAGAATCCCACCCATAATTAGTGCAATTCCAGCACCTGGTAGGTGGAATGTTTTTAAAATAGCTCCTAAAACAGTTAGTATTGCTGATGCAATTCCGGCAATTTTCAATGTATTTCTCATGGCGTAATAATTTTTAAACGTTAATAAAACCTCTGTTTCTTCTTGGATTTCCTTAAAATCCTTTTTGAAAAATCGGGGCACAACTTTCCTGTAGAATTCTTTAAATTCTTCACTTTCAGACTTTTCATTTTCGATAATACAACAAATGTGATCCAATAAGTTGTATTGCAGATCTTCAATAACAACTCCATTTGCCTTTATATCATCTAAAATAAAATCTATTTCATCTTCTGTAATTTTATGCATTTCCCATTTTTGGTTCGAGATCTAATAAGTACTTCATTGTATTAATGAAATCTGCAAATTCGTTCACCTTAGCTTGAGCTGTTTCCTCTCCTTGGTCAGTTAGTGTATAATATTTTCTCACTCGCTTTCCTAGGTATTCCTTTTCAAAACCAACATCACCTTTTTTTTCTAATGAATGTAAAGTTGGATACAACGCTCCTTCCGTAATTTGGATTTTGCCTTTCGTCATTTCTTTTACCGTTTGGGTAATTTCATATCCATACATTTTACCTCTCTCCTTTAATAGGTTTAAGATAATTGTCTTCAATGTTCCTTTTATTAATTCTGATGTATACATAGGACAAATATACATAAGAATGTTATGTATACAAAATTAATACATAATATTCTTATGTATTAATTTATTTTTATCTGAATTTCAGCATTTTAAATAACATTCTTATTTGATGAACCAACTCGGAGGGAGTTTATTACTCAAAAAATCGCTGACATTTTATTTGTAGCTTCTTTGTTTTTAAGCTCTACTCGATTAAAAAATTCTTTTCTCTTGTCGCATCTTGTTCAATTTCTTATTTTAGTTCAAAATTTTAGCTATGAAAACGCCTTTTAATTTATTCAAGTGGATTGAAGAGAATAGAGATCTTTTAAAGCCCCCTGTTGGGAATAAGAATCTATATAAAGAAGCTGGGGATTTTATCGTAATGATTGTAGGCGGACCAAATGCCAGAAAAGATTATCACTATAATGAGTCAGAAGAATTATTCTTTCAATTAGAAGGTGACATTTTGGTCAAAATTCAAGAAGATGGTCAATCTAAGGATGTACACATTAAAGAAGGTGAAATGTTCTTGCTTCCTGCAAATGTTCCTCACTCTCCAATTAGAGGAGAAAACACGGTTGGACTTGTTATTGAACGCGTAAGAAAAGGAACTGAGTTAATGGATGGCTTAATGTGGTTTTGTGATAATTGCAATCACCCTTTAAAAACGTATAAATTTAAACTTGACAACATTGAAAAAGATTTTCTCCCAAGGTTTAAAGAGTTTTACAGTTCAAAAGAAAATCGAACATGCGATAATTGCGGAACCGTAATGGAAGTGGACGAACGTTTTGTTTAAATCAGATTTCATATAAAATAGAATCATTGTGAAACCAGAATTATTTGGACTGCTTGATTTAATTATAGGTTTCGGATGGTTCATACTAATCGTAGTGATTGGTTTATATTTTCGCTTAAGAAATAGAGATAAGCCTCATTTCAAATACTTCATGCCTCTTCTTTTTTTTAAATTGGGATTTGCATTTTTGTTTGGTTTGGCTTATGCCGTTGTTATTGAGGATGGTGGAGATACATTGGCCTATTGGGATGGTGCCGTTAAGCTGAATCAACTATTTTGGGACTCTCCCACAAATTATTTAATAGAACTGAGTTCTACTCCTACCTCCGAAACAATAACAGATCGATTTAATTTATCAACTGGTTACCCACCATCCTGGATTTACATTGAGTCAGAAAGTTTTTTTGTATGTAAAATAATCTCTGTTTTTACTTTTTTTACACTCAACAGTTATTTAGCACTGACCTTTGTCATCTCGATCTTTGCGGTAATGACTTCTTGGAAGTTTTATGAGTTAGTTAAAGATTTTAAGTTTTGTCCGAATTGGGTGCTTGTTTTTGCAACATTATTTATCCCAACCGTTGCATTTTGGTGTTCTGGGTTATCAAAAGATACTCTTGTTTTAGGCGCTTTACTAATGCTTTTGTATCATCTTTTTAATCTAATAACGGGTAAAAAGAAATTTAACTTAAGCAGGTTATTCTTAATTTTATTCTCTCTTTTCCTTTTGTATAATTTACGTTCATTCATGATTATTGCAGTTTTTACACCTCTTATTATTGCGGTTGGGGTTCGATTAATTAAGTCCATAAGTCAAAATAAGGTTCTTGTTTATGGTGTAAAAGCACTTTTATATTCATTGGCCATAATCGTCGTTCTTTATTTCATGGGCTTTCTTGGAGGGGAAGGTATTGAAGGTAGCAAATATTTAAAAGAAGTAGCTAATATTCAGAAGGATTTTGCCCAAAATAAACTCTATACTGGATATAGGTATGATTTAGGAATAACAGACTATTCTACAACTGGAATGCTTTTAGCAAGTCCAATAGCGATAATAACAGCTTTTTTCAGACCTTTTATATGGGAGGCGAATAGTGTTTTTTTAATAATAAGTGGGTTGGAAGGATTGATTTTGTTGTTTTTTGTATTCAGGTTCTTTTTTCTCAATGGCAACTTTCTAAAACATCTAGCATTCATTCGCTCACAAGAATTTCTTATTTTCTCAATAATATTCGTGTTACTTTTAGGATTTTTTGTTGGCTTTACTTCAGGATTATTTAATGTTCTCGTACGATTCAAGGCGCCGTTGATGGTGTTTTTATTTATTTTCTTTGCTTCGAGAAGACCTAGAAAAATAGAAGGTTGAAAAGTTAATACAAATCGCTAAACTCTCACTCCCATCACCAATATATCATCAAGGTTTTCATTTTCTCCCTTCCAGTCGTTAAATTCACTTATCACTTTTCTTTTCTGTTCCTCCATGCTCAAATGATGAATTGATAATAGTAGTTTTTTAAAATTCTTGGTTCCATACTTTTTATTACGTGACCCTCCAAATTGATCTACAAAACCATCTGAAAAAGAATAAATCAAATCGTTTTTATTTATTGGGAGTACATGAGAGGTAAACGTCTCAGAAGAGAATTTACCGTAAAGTCCTATTGGGTGACGATCCCCTTTTACCTCTATTAAAACTTTGTTCGGTATTTCTTTTAGCTCCAATGTTTTTATATGGTCAGCATCAACATCCCATTTCTCTATGTTTTTGTTTTCAGTAATAACGAAAATTGAATTTTTAGCCCCGGCAAAATACAACTGGTTTTTTTTGTTATTTATACCGCACAAAGTTAGATCCATTCCATCCCGAATTGGAACACCTTTTTTATTAGATTCTTTAATTTTAAGCGATTTGAAAATACCTTCGTTAAGAAAGTCTAACGCTTCTCCTGGTGTGTTAATGGATTCAATTTTTGTACTTTGATTTAAGTAATTATTTCCCAAAAAGCTCATGAATGCACCTGGAACTCCATGACCGGTACAATCCACGGCAGCAAAAAGATCAACACTATCACCAGATGAAGTCGTTACATGTTCAACAAAATAAAAGTCTCCACTAACTATATCTCTTGGTTCATAAAATACAAATGAGTTCGGTAAAACTTCTTTTACTCGTTCATCGGTTGGCAAAATTGCTCCTTGAATTCTTTGTGCGTATTTTATACTACCAAGCATGTCTTTATGCTGTTCTTCAATTTTTTCTCGCTGCTCATTTACTTTCTTCGTACGCTCTTCTACGATCGATTCAAGGTTAGTGAGTGCCTTTTCTTGTGCCTTTTCCTTCTCCTCTTGCATTTCTTTATACTTTCCAGCCATAGAAATACTAAGCGCTAAAATCTCAAGTCCAGAACCAAGCTTTAGTGCTAATTCTGATACACGAGCGTCTCCCAATACACCAAGATTACCCAATATGAATACCACCGCTCCTGCAATCAATATTAAAAAACCAAGTGAAAATGCATTGTTAACTGAATATCCTTTTTTACGCATTCTATAAATCGCGACTAGAATTGATATTGTTCCAATCAAACTTAATAGATTTATTATTGGATAAGAAATAGCATGAAGTTTACCTGGAATCAAACTCATTATCACAATAATGCTTAACCCAATTAATATTCCATTGAAATATTTATTCCACCCTTTACTTCTCTCCTTAATTTTTAAAAATGAGGTGGCATATAATATGACAAAAAACACTGTTCCCGCCGCTGAAAGTAAAACCGCATTACTCGCTAAATAAAGACTGTTCGGAAATATATATTGATATGTAAACCCCTCTAAACTAAACTGAAGAAAGAACTGAAATGAAACATATAATATATAATAGAGAAATGAAACATCCTTGAGCAGAATGTAGAAGAAAAAGAATATAAAGACAACAAGTGCTAGAACACCAAAATAAAAGCCATGGAAAAGCTGGTTTTTATAGTCTGTAGTATGAAACTCTTCTTGTTGCCAGAAAATAAATGGAAGGTTTATTACTTCTCCATCACTTTCTAGTACCAAATAGAAATATTTAGTTTCATCGGGATCAAATTTTATTGGGAAAATGTTTTTTCTATGTGCATAATCTTTTTGACTAAACTCACGACTGTCACCACTTTTCCATGATTGAACAACATTTTCTTTTTTTACTTCATATAAATCAACACGATCAGTTATTGGGCGCGCCGTTTCAAACATGATGTTTTTTTCGGCACCTGGGTTTTTAACTTCAAATCGAATAAACCACCGAGATGTTGTAAAATCAATAATCTCCAAAGGTTTTTCAATCTGCTCAAAATCAAAAGTATCTGTTTTAATAATACTTTTTAAATCATATTTATAGTCAGCATCCTCTAAAGCGTAGGCCTTATTAGCTTGAGTAGTATTGAGTACATCATCAGTTAGTACAATTTGACCATTAATTGAAAACTGAAACAATACCAACAATATGAAAATCAGCGCTTTTTTCATCTAATTAAATGTAAGTGATAATTTTTTAATTTAGCAATAACTCCATTATTTTAAATCAATCCTAGTATTTGCAACAAGCAACTTACTGTTCTGTTCAAACGATTTATAGATAGTTATCGAGCAAGTAAATTAATGATGCTATACTTGCTGCTCCCAAATGTAATTCTCTACGGTTCACATTCTCAAAAACATCATTATGATTGTGATGAAAATCAAAATAGCGTTGACTATCTGGAACAAAACCAAAAAGTGCTATGTTTTCATATTCATCTTTCAAAGGTCCTATATCAACACCGCCATATCCTTTTTTAAAATGGTGTAAAAAATAAGGTTCAAAGTAATCTGCAAATGATTGTAAAAGCAATACGTTTTCCTCATTTCCGTCACAATCAAACCCTCTAGGTGAAAAACCACCGCGATCACTTTCAATGGCAGCTACATGATATTCTTTTTTCTCAGCGGCAATCTTAGCGTATGATTTTCCACCCATATTCCCATTTTCTTCATTCATAAAAAACACAACTCGAAGCGTGTGTTTTGGTTTGTACTTCTGGGAAAGTAAAAGTCTAACGGCCTCCATAGAGTGTACAATCCCAGCACCATCATCGTGCGCTCCTTCTCCCACATCCCAAGAATCAAGATGACCCCCTATCGTGATTATACGGTCTGGATGAACACTCCCAGTAACTTCTCCAATAACGTTGTAGGATTTAACATCTGGAAGTTTTTCGCAATTCATTTCGAAAATAAAGTCTAGCGTACCATTTGTGTTTTTAATGATTTTCTCTAAAGTTGTAGCGTCATTCGTAGAAATAGCAGCTGCAGGAATCTTTTTCACACCATCCTCATATTTCATTGTTCCCGTATGTGCATGGTCGTGTTCACTTAAGCTTAATGAACGGATAATCACTCCAATTGCTCCCTTTTTAGCAGCATCCACTGCGCCATGTCCTCGAATTGGATAACATGCTCCATACGCTCTAAAAGAATTGATCATTTTTTGATCCATCGGTTGAGCTATAAAAACAATTTTCCCTTTCACTTTGGCGGGATCGGCTTCCTGTAATTCTTCCCTGTTTTGAAACATTATAATCTCTCCCGACATTGTTCCATTTGTTCCAACAGAACCACCTAAAGCAAGCATGTTGACCTTGTGCAGTTTGTCATCAGGTGTTTTGTACCACCCTTCTTCTTTCGTTCCTCTCACCCAATGCGGAACCATTATCTCTTGTAAATAAACCTTATCAAAATTATAGGATTCTAATTTGTTTTTACCCCAGTGAATTGCCATTTCTGCTGAAGCTGATCCCGATATTCTAGCTCCTACGTCTTTACATAAACTTCGTAAATCTTCATAAGCGTGACCCTTCTCCAATGATTCGTTAAATATGTTTCGAATCATTGTGCTGTCCTTTGCGAAATCTCTCTGAGAGAAACTTGTTGTCACCGCAGAAATAAATATTAAAATTATTATTTGCTTCATCTAGTTCATTTTCGGCTGAAAGTACAAATTTTATGTATTTTTAGGTTGTTTTGACCCCCAAAAATGTAAATTTGTCTTTAACAGAAATCTGGAAATGTGAAACAGTCAATACAGCGTATCATTCATTTTATTTTAGTCATTGTCCTTTTAGCAACTTCTATTTTTACTGTTTTTTATTATTGGACAGCCACAACTACCAGTGACTTACGTAGTCTTCCTACAAGCTTACTAACAGTAATTATTTTTTACATTCTGGCACAACTCATTAAGCGATACGTAAAGAAATCGATGAAATGGTATGACTGGATTTATTATCTGGGTTTGATTGCAATTTTGCTTCCTTTACCTCTTTTCTCTTCGGAAGGAGATTGGATCTTTAGTACAACCAAATACGGTTCGCTTTTACTTTTTATTCCACCCTTAATTGAATTATTAGAATTGATCCTTTCAAAAAAGAAGTAGATTCAAATTATTTTGTATACCCTAAAAGTTTAAGGTATTGACTGGCGTCTTGTTCTTCCGAAAACAGGGAAGTTGAAATTTTTCCATTTTCGTTTCTTTGAATGAGTATATGTCTGGGCTCTGGAATCAGGCAATGTTTTAAGCCTCCGTAACCACCTATGTTTTCCTGATATGCCCCCGTATTAAAAAAGCCTATATACAGTGGGTCTTCTTTGTCAAACTTTGGTAAATATATAGCGTTTGAGTGTTGTTCTGAATTATAATAATCATCGCTATCGCAAGTTAATCCTCCTAATAATATACGCTCATAATTCTCATTCCATCGATTAATAGGTAACATAACAAATCGCTGATTAATTGCCCAAGTGTCGGGAAGATTAGTCATAAAAGAACTATCAATCATGTTCCATTTTTCACGGTCGTTTTGTTGTTTTTGATCCAGCACTCTAAAAATTGCTCCTCCACATTCCCCCACTGTAAAAGAACCGAATTCGGTATATAAATTTGGGTCAGAAATTTTATATTCTTTACAAACATGTTTTACTTGTGATACGATCTCTTGCACCATATATTCATAATCGTAATCAAAAGCAAGTGACTTTTTGATTGGAAAACCACCTCCGATGTTTAGCGAATCCAATTCTGGGCAAATACTTTTCAATTCTCCATAAACTCTTAATGACTTTGAGAGTTCGTTCCAATAGTAGGAGTTATCTTGAATCCCCGTATTGATGAAAAAGTGCAGCATTTTCAACTCCACCTTAGGATTATCTTTGATTTGTTCGTTAAAAAACGGTACAATATTTCGATAACGCAGTCCTAAACGAGAAGTATAAAATTCAAATTTTGGGTCTTCCTCTGATGCAATGCGAATGCCCACTTTGACTTTTTTGTTGACTAAGTTGGTTATTTTTTCAAGCTCATCGTAATTGTCAATAATAGGAATTACTTCTACAAAATCTCTATTGATTAAATCGGCAATCCCTTCAATATATCTATCCTGTTTAAAGCCATTACAAATGATTTGCTCTTTACCTGTGAGTTTGCCTTCATCAATGAGATGATTAATGATGTCAATATCATAGGACGAAGAAGTTTCAATATTTACGTTATTCTTTAAAACCTCATCCATTACAAATGAAAAATGCGAACTTTTTGTACAATAGGAATAGTTGTATGTTCCATTGTACCCAATTGCATTCATTGCGTCTCTAAACCATCCCTTGCAACGCTGAATATTGTTTGAAATTTGAGGTAAATAATTAAATTTAAGTGGAGTGCCATACTTTTCAATCAAATTCATTAAGTCTATTCCATGGAATAATAATTTATCCTCTTCTAATTGAAATTCTCGTTGTGGAAAGTCAAACGTTTGTTCGATTAAGTCAATATATTTAGTTCGCATTCTTTTCAATTTAATTCAATGCCATTTTAGTTTTCATTCTAAAAACGGACATCAATAATATTCCAAATAAAATGGTTGCAAAAACCAAGTGTGCAGTTTGCACAAGTCCAGGCATGTTGAAATGTGCCAAAAGTAATCCAGACAATAATTCGATAGCTAAAATAAAAAACGTCCAGTGCAAAATACGTAAACTTTTATCTTTTCTTTTGAACCAAAACATTCCCGTAATCAAAATCAAAACAAGCCAGGAAAAACTTCTGTGAATAAAAAATACTGTTCCAAAATTCTCACTCCATCCTTCTCTACCAACTCCTGCTTTTCTCAAAAAGTCGATCTCTTCTCTCACTTGTGTTCCCAAAAACATCTGTGTGAAAGTGATTAAAAATATGAATAACACAAGCCAGTAAAGCTGTTTACTTACATGAATGTTTTTTCGCTGCGAATTGGAAACAAGTCTAATGATGTAAAGTTGAATGCCAATAATGACTAGCGCCAAAAATAAATGAACCGTAATTGTCCAGGGAACTAAATTTGTTGCCACAACAATGGAACCAAACCAAGCTTGAAAAGCGAGAATGACTAAATTAACTCCACCCAAAAACAATAGTTTTCGTTGTCGATATTTGACTAACATCCATAGAAAAATCAATAACACCCCGTTGCCCGCTAAAAATCCAAACAAACGATTTACATATTCTGTCCAGGTTTTGCGCGCATTGAAACTTTCTTCAATTAAAATTGATTTATCATTTCGAATTTTTTCTGCGGTTACTTCCATCCCAAAAAAGGTGAGTAGATTACAGAATTTTTGTACTTTTTTCTCACGCTTACTCGAATAAATGTCTTTGTAATCTTCTGGAAGTTCCGCCTTATCTGTTGGGGGAATCCATTGTCCAAAACATTTTGGCCAATCTGGACATCCCATTCCACTTCCGGTAATTCGAACAAAGCTGCCAGCTATAACCACCAAAAAAATGAGCACTAAAGTGATCCAATTAACACGAATAAACCATTTTCCGTACTTCATTTTTTAGTTTCTTATATACTCTGCAAGGAAATATTTTATACCTATACAAAATGTAATTACGAACACAAAAATAATGGACAAGTTCGGTTTTATAATTACTATTTTAAAAAAAGAATGATTTGGTGTTTTATTCCGACACTTCAAATCAAACACCATAGTCTATTTTACTTTCAACTTCCGCTTCTTGCTTCTTGCTTCTTGCTTCTTGCTTCTTGCTTAAAAGTTGGGAATTTAGAATTACCTAACCTTTCATCCTTTTCTTTTTCGATGATTGTATTGGACAGTGATTCTTGATTTGTGGCGATATGGTTATGCAGGTAGGAAGATGATTGACAACTGAAGAGAAAACTAATAGTCACATAAAGCAACTATTTGTAAAACATAGTTTAAATATAGGCTAATAACTTCAACACATATTCCTTAGACATTTTTAGATTTATCTATTTGTTCTTTTAATTTAAAATATTTTTCTTGATAATCACTTAACTTTTGACGCGCTTCATTCAATTGTTCCAAGACTTCTACGTATTTCGATTTTGAGATTTGCTGATCTTTTTTCTCTAATTGATCTTCTTTTCTGTGATGTATCTTTCTGTAGTAATCCAGCTCAGGAAGCTCTCCTTCCACATCAATACCACACGCAATTGCTATTCTATGGATTTTTTCTAAATCTAATCGTTCCTCCTTTAACCACCTATAAATTGATGTACGTGAATAACCAGACAAATCAATGATCTCAGAGGTCTTTTTAACTGATCAATCAACTCTTCAAGATATTTTCCGTGATGAGTTACTTTGTTTTGTTCCATAGCACAAATATAATCTACGATTGAACCCTTTATGTTTCTTTTTAGTCCCGTTTTTGTTCTTTTAAAGTTTTATATTTGTTTTATTAGTATATTTATATGTTTTATTATTGTTCCACGAAGACAAGCAAAGCATGAGAAACATGGAAAACAAAAACAATGAGGAACTACTTAGAAAGCAGCAATTAAAAAGGCTCAGAGAAAAAATTCCGGAATCAAAATATGCAGATATAAATAAAAAACTTTTAAAAGATAGAAAAAAGCAATACCCTAAAGAAATAATTAGAAGTGTACTTAATGGTGGGCAAATCAATGATGAAATATTAATTGCAGCGCTTGAAGTGTCCATAGAAATCACACAGATGAATATTAAGCGACTACGAAATTGTAAGATTTAAAAATACAATATCCTATTAATTATTCAACAATACATTATAAAGAGTTTGATAGGAAAGTGGCTAATAGAAGTTAGAGAATAAAGAAAGATCACAGAGTAAAAAATACTATTCTCACATATATTCTACTGATAATTAATTTTCAACTTGAAATTTCAATAAAAATACTCCAAAATCAATTGACTAAATAGATTAAACGGGCGATCTCAAAGCAAAAATTTATTTGCACACTTTAAAAAATTCATCTAACTTAACTACATGAAACTTGCGCTACTCATACTACTATTTGCGATACCTTATTGGATCTACCCCCAAAGTGATACCTTAAATCAAAAGGATTCGTTGGGGAGAAAGCAAGGGTATTGGATCGTTTATGGTAAGGATGAGCCACAAAAAGGATATCCAGCGGAAGGGAAGATTGAGGAGGGGACTTATAAGGATGATAGGAAATATAGTGCGTGGAAGTTTTATTATAGAGATGGTGAGACTCCAAAAATAAAAGGGTTTTTTAAACACGGTAGACCAGACGGAGTTTTTGTAAAATATTATCGAAATGGTAAAATTAAAGAGCAAGGAACTTTCAACAAAATGCGATACATAGATACATTAAAGCGTTATAATGAAGAGGGTGTTCTTATTTATGTAGGCATCTACAATAAAGGAGGGAAAGAACATGGAGCAGTGCGTTACTTTCATCATAACGGTAAACCAGATCTAGTAAAAAATTTTAATAATGGAGTTTCTGTCGATACAACTAAAAGATTTTCATTTAATGGAGATTTGATAGAGCTTATTATCTATGATTTAAGAGGTATTGAAATAAAAAACTTTTCGAAACCACAAGTCATTCGAGATTCTACGGGTAAGGAAATTTATAGGATTGTGGAGCCGCCAGTGAATTATGATGCATTAAATAATAAATCAAAAGACACTTTGAAAGGCAATGATAAAGACGGATATAATAAAATTCCAGACGGAAATCATGACAAACCTAGGATGGAAGGCGAGTTTAAAAACGGACGATTGTGGAATGGAAAACTTTATATCTACGATGATGATGGTTTGTTGTTAAAAATTGAAATTTACAAAGACGGAAAATATCATTCGGACGGACAGCTTTGATTTGTCTCGTCTTTGAATCTATAATGAAAAGACCTTGCTTCTTCAAACAGGGTCCTGGCGGAGAAAAAAGGAAAGGGAATAAGGAATATCGAATACGGAGTTACGAATATTGAACTGCGCCAATTCTGAACTCTACGGTTCCATATTCAATATTCTGCGGTTCTTTTATCACAATTCCAAAAAATATTGCGCAAAAAAAAGACCTTGCTTCTTCAAACAAGGTCCTGGCGGAGAAAGAGGGATTCGAACCCCCGATACCCTTCGGTATGCCAGTTTTCAAGACTGGTGCATTCAACCGCTCTGCCATTTCTCCGCGACAAAAGTAGTAATACTTATTTTTGTGTCAAGCTTTTTTCAAAAGTATTTTCGTTTTTTTTTAATTAAAGTGTTTTCAATTCATCGTAAAATGAAAGAATTGAGCGCTTTGTCATGAAAAGGCTACAGATTACTCAATACTTTGTACGAAGTTTGAAGAAATGGGTAAATTTGCATAGATTTATATGTTCAACTTTGCTCTAGTTGACGAATTCGGACAAAATAATGATAGGAATGAAGTATCTTAGTTTTTTATTTATCATATTTTTTATATACTCAAACGGGGCTACGGCTCAACGAGATAAAAACGTTAAGGCATACCTTAGTGAAAAGCAATTTTATGCGCCAGGACAAGGCAATTATATTGAGATTCAACTCAATTTTGTGGGCTACAGTCTAAATTACGTTGATAAAGAGAATAAAACGATTGCCGAAGTTCAGGTTACACAATTATTTAGTCAACAAGATGAAATAATCAGATATGATAAGTATGTTCTAAAGAGTCCAGAAGTAATTGATAGTCTTGTGGAAAATTTTTATGATATACAACGGTTTAGTCTTGCACCAGGTGAATATACTTACGAGTTAGAAATAAAAGATATTCATTCCAAACAAGACGCTATTAGTGTAAAAAAGCAGATTGAAATCGTTGAACTGGGAAATAGAGTGAGTCTTTCAGGAATTACTCCTGCTGAAAATGTGAAAGCGAGTAAACCAGAAAACACCAATATTTTTTCTAAAATGGGTTATGATATTGTACCCATGACTTCAAATTATTACCCAACAGAAATGGAATGGATGCCTTATTATGTTGAAGTGTATAACACAGAGGAGTTCTATGATGATTCCGTTTATGTTGTTGAACAAAAAATTGTTGGACTTGATAATGGATATGATTTAGAGAAATACACAAGGTATTATCGTTATGAAGCAAATAATATACAACCGATTGTGAAAGTCATTGACATAAGTATGCTTCCGACGGGAGCTTATAATCTTGAAATCAATGTTTTGAATAGAGACAAAGAGGTCATGGCTGCACAATTATTTAATTTTGATAGAAACAATACAAATGAAGTTAATGCTTTAGCTTTTGAAAGTATAACATTAGACCCAGCTTTTGAAGAAAGCATTCCAATGGACTCAACGGGTTATTATGTGGCCAGCTTAATTCCCATTTCAAGGTCTGGTGAGGTTAAAAACATAATTCAGTTATTAAAAGAGAAAGACAACGAAAAAAACAAAAAATACTTACAGGCTTTTTGGAAACAAACATCTCCTGAATCACCATACGAAGGTTGGATGAAATACAAGGCTCAGGTGCAAAAGGTTGAAAAATTATTTGCAACCAATTATCAAGTAGGATTTGAGACAGATCGGGGACGGGTTTATTTGCAATACGGTCAACCGAATCAAATAACAGAACGACCCAGTTCTCCTTCGGAATACCCATATGAAATTTGGCAGTATGATAAAATTGGAAGGTTCTCTAATAGAAGGTTTGTCTTCTACAGTCCAATGAACCTTA
The DNA here is from genome assembly GCA_002734085.1 of Fluviicola sp. Taxonomy (GTDB): domain Bacteria; phylum Bacteroidota; class Bacteroidia; order Flavobacteriales_D; family Crocinitomicaceae; genus Brumimicrobium. The sequence goes on from NVXV01000001.1 coordinate 242,519, forward strand.
CTAATGATTACAGGTTGTTACACAGCGACATGGTTGGGGAATTACAAAATTATCGTTGGAAACACGCATTAAACAAAAGAAACACACCTGATGATAATCTGGATAATCCTAACGGTAGTGGTTATCAGGATCACTTTGGAGGGAACAGCTCATTGTACTATAACAGTTACTAAATAACCACAAATGTCTTCAAAAACAGCTGTAGTTATTCTCAATTGGAATGGAAAGAATTTCTTAGAGAAGTTTCTACCTACACTAATTCAAAATACTTCTAATGCAAATATTATTGTAGCAGATAATCAATCTACAGATAATAGTGTTTCCTATTTAAAAAATAACTTCTCGGAAATACAAATAATAATAAACGAAGAAAATGGTGGTTTTGCAAAAGGATATAATGACGCCTTAAGTAAAGTTGAAGGGCAGTATGAGTATTATGTTCTTATCAATTCTGACATCGAAGTAACATCAAATTGGCTTGAACCATTAGTAAATTTACTTGATAAAAATCCCGAAATTGCTGGGGTTCAACCAAAGGTTCGATCATTTCACAAAAAAGAATTTTTTGAACATGCTGGAGCATCTGGTGGATTTATGGATACTAATTATTATCCATTTTGTAGGGGAAGAATTTTTGATGACGTAGAGAAAGACTTGGGGCAATACGACAATCAAAAAGAAGTGTTTTGGACGACTGGTGCATGTATGATTGTTCGTTCAAAAATATATCACGAAATCGGTGGTTTAGATGAAGATTTTTTTGCGCACATGGAAGAAATTGACTTTTGTTGGAGAGCGAAAAAACGTGGTTATTCATTTTTTGTTGAACCAAAATCTATTGTTTATCATGTAGGAGGAGGAACACTCAATTATGAAAACCCTCGTAAAACGTACTTAAATTTCAGAAATAGTCTCTTCACAATCCACAAAAATCATGAAGGATTTTTGCTTAGAAAGATTTTTTGGAGAATGATTCTCGATGGAGTCGCTGGTTTAAAGTTTCTGACTTCATTGAAGTTTAAACATTTTAACGCTATTCTGAAAGCACATTTTGCCTATTACAAACAAATTCGAAGTCTAAATGGTAAGCGAAAGGCGATTAAAAAAGAACGTAAATCTTTTAATTCTACAGGCTTGTACAAGGCCTCGATTCTATGGGCTTATTTTTTTAAAGGTATTAAATCATTTCAGGGGTTAAACAAACGATTTTTTGATTAGTCTTTTAATTCGTTTTGTACCTTCTGAATAAGGTAATCAATAGCCATTTCATACCCGAGTAATCCAAAACCAAAAATGCACCCTTCTGAAACTGGACTTATTAAGCTATCGTGACGGAAAGACTCTCTACCCGCTATATTAGAAATATGAACCTCTACAACAGGTTTATGAATTGCATCTACGGCATCTCTAATTGCAACAGAAGTATGCGTGTACCCGCCTGCATTAAGTACTATTCCATCAGCATCAGTGTTCTGTAGTTCGTTTATAATTTCTCCCTCTACATTTGATTGGAAATATTCAATGGCGGTAGAATCTTTTTTCAATTGTTCTAAAAAATATTCAAAAGTAACTTCCCCATAAATTGTCGGTTGTCTTTTACCAAGCAAGTTCAAATTAGGGCCATTAATTATAAGGATTTTCATAAAATTGTTACTGATTGTTACAAATCAAATATACGATTTATAGAGAACAATTTAGTGAAGTATTTAAAAAACAAAAGCCGCGCCTAGTGTTGCGCGACTTTCTAGTAATAGTAATAGGTCAGACTTTGTAGCGTTAACAATAATGTCTCTTGGTTTACTTGAGCAAATTTAAGAATGGTTTGTCGAAAAATATAGGGGGCTACCCCCTCAATCGACTCTATTTTTCTAATTCCTTCCGAAAATTTAGAGAAGTTTCCATTCTTGCCTCAATCATTGAATTTTTAATCAGCCAGTTTGGGTATGAACTTCCTGGGTCAAACGATGCAGTATAATCAATTTCAATAAGATTGTCATCAATCAAATCAATTTTCCAAACTGCAATATATTCTTGAACTCTAACTTTTCCAGATTGCAGAGGGTAATAGTCGGGCTCTCCCTCAAGAGTGATTGTATAACTTTTAGAGCTGTGCCTTTTAATTGTCATCTTAAACACTAAGTCTCTATCGCTCGCTGGCCACGGGGCATCTGAAACTGTATACCCGTAAAACTCAGTATCACTCACTTTTTCCAACAACGTTGACTCCAGCGTACTTGGTAACCAGTTTTTTAAGTTAGCGATATTTGAAATTAGTTTTTTGGCTTTGTAAATTGTTGATTTCGTTGTAAAAACAGTTCTAAACTCATAATAATCTTTCCCTTCCTTTATTCTAGAATAGGCTTGAATACCGTTTTCATAGGTTTCTTTTTCCCAATCATTTTGACAATAGACTGGTAAAAAAGAGATGAGAAAAAATGCTATTAATGATACTGATTTCATTCAAAGTGATTGAAACATCAATATAAGACAATTTTACGAATAGATAATAGTTAAATTGATTTTAGTTGCTCTTTCTTAAAAATCTTTGCGTCAGCTACAAATGTACCGAAGGGAAGTAGAGAAGCTAAATAAGCCCAAAAATTGGTTAAAAAGCTCCATTTTTTTTCTTGATTAACAACAAAAACCATTATACAATACGCAATAAATAAAAAACCATGAGTCATCCCCACGATCTTATTCGGCAATGGCATTTCATACATGTACTTTAAAGGCATTGTGAGCGCTAAAAGTAAATATGACACCCCCTCTAGAAGAGCTAAAACGCGCAAAACTCCAATTGTTGATTTAAAGTTCATTTCTTACAATTTTTGCTAAAAATAGAGATAAAGAGCAGGATAAATAATATAATCTCTACTTTTTTCCTATATTACGTTTCGCTTTAACAAATAATTATCTATGGATTTATTAAGCCTCTCAAGAAAGGTACTCTTCGTTTTTATTTTAATCAACTTGTTTACAGTTTCTTCCCAGGAAAAGTATCAATCTTTATTGTGGAAAATTGAAGGAAATGGATTAAGTAAGCCTTCTTATTTATATGGCACAATGCATGTCAGTAGTAAAATCGCTTTTAATCTGGGCGATGAATTTTTTGAGGCTCTTTCTTCAGCAGACGCTGTTGCATTAGAAACTAATCCAGAGGTTTGGTTAGATTTCTACAGAGGAGAAGATTTAATGGAGGCCTCAAAGCGCATTTACAATCAAAGAAATTATTTTTCTTCAAATAGATTCTATGAAAACTTTACAAGTATTCCCAGGTATGACCTAGAAAGATTTCAGCAATTTTTAGGACCTCAAGACCGAATATTGAATCAACTTTTATATAGGTTTAATTACGGTGAAGAAAACTACGAAGAAACTACATATCTCGATATGTTTCTATTCCAATCAGCACGAAAGGAAGGCAAACCGATTTTTAGTTTAGAAGATTTCATGGAGTCCTTTTTCCTTGCTCGACGAGCTTCTTTACCCGATGAAGATGCAAAAGAAGAAAACAGCTTCCGAAATCAAAGGATGTCTCAAAGTGATCTTCAAACTGCATATTTGGAGCGAAATTTAGATTTGATGGATAGTATGATTACAGAAAACTTTTCTAATAACTACAGAAAGTATTTACTTGATATTCGAAACGAAAATATGGTCGAGGCTTTAGATTCGTTAATGCCAAAAATGAGTGTTTTCTCTGGAGTTGGAGCTGCTCACCTTGCTGGGGAAAAAGGCATGATAGAAATGTTAAGAGAAAAAGGATATACAGTAAGCCCTGTTAGTTTTAACAAGTCATCTAGCGCAAGTAAGACATTTAATAAAATAAAAAAGTCATCAGTTGATATGCCTACGAGTATCGTCCAATCAGAAGATGGAAGAATCGAGCTTGAAAGTGTTGGGAAATTTTACTCTGAGGATGTGGGTAGAAATATGGATTTATATCAATCTCATTTTTTACCAGATTTCGCAAATGGGGCATACTACAGTTACAAACGAATGGTTAAAGTACCTTACGGTGAAAATTATAGAGAAAAAGGCGGACTCGATTATATTGATAGCATTCTATATTTAGCTATTCCTGGAGACATTAGTAAGCAAAAATCAACAAGTGTAGGTGACTACGATGCTATTGAGGTGACTTCAGAATTGTCAAGAAATAGATATTTAAAGCAAATCATTGTTGACACACCAGAGGAAATTATTGTTTTCAAAGCAAGCGGAAACAAATCATTTATCAAAAGTAAGAATGTAAAAACCTACTTTAAGAGTATTAAAATAAAACCCGGCTCTAAAGCCACACAATTAAAACCTCTAGGAATTCAAATTGACCTTCCTGATAATCATATTATAGCGCATCAAGATAAGGGCAGCTTTCTTATCAATGGTTTAACCAAAAACAAGAATTTCTTTTCATTTCGTTCTTCCTACCTAAAAGACTTTAGTGAACTGGAAGAAGACCGATTTGAACTTGTTTACTTAGTAAACTCTTTCGCAAAAGAGATGGAGTATGAAGTAACTGACACTGTTTTAGATTTAAAAAACAAAACCATTAAAGCAACACTTTCAAAAGGAGATCAAACTTATTTTGTGTTTTATCATATTTACCACAATTTTTATTATCAAATTATCGTAGAAAATGATAAACAAGGGGCCGAAAATTTAATTAATTCTTTCTCGAGAACAACACCAGATTACTCAGATTACGAAACAATTATTGAAAATGACACTTTATTGAATTTAACCTTCAAATCGTATTTTAGTTCTTCAATTGATTCGATGTTATTTACAGAATTAAAGTCATTGCAAGACGATTTTATCATGGCTGAAAACGCAGAGGACTCGTTAGATCGAGCGTTTGAAGGAGCTTTTAATAGCCGATTATATGAAGATCCTTTAACTGGTGAGGTTGTGGGTCTCAATCATAGTGTTTTAAATGATTATTTTTCATTAGAGCTAGGATTGGAAGAATTTAAAGATCGAGTACAATTGAAATTTAATAGAGATTCATTATACTATGATACTCAGATTCTTTCTGAAGAAGAGACAGATACTTCTTTTCGCATAGAGTACATTTATACAAAAGAAGGTACTGATCGGGTACTTCATTTACTTGAAACGGTAATTGGAAATGAGTTTATAACCCTTAGTTCAAATTATGATACAACGCTTTCAAAACCCGTTTTCTCTAAACAAATATTTGAATCTTTTAAAGCAAATGCACGCTCTCCTATGGATAAGTATGTATTAACTAGTAAAGCAGAAAAATGGCTTAATGATATAACTTCTGATGAGTACCAGCTTAAACAACAAGCAAAAGAATCCATACGCGAAGTTGTTTTTGATTCAACTCACAGGGCTCGTTTGGAACGTGTTCTATTAAATGATTCACTTGAAATTTTCGACGAGGACTTAAGACTAAGTTTGCTATCAAAATATACTTACTTCTTTAGTGAAGATAGTGGGTACTTAGATTTTTTAATGCGTTTTTATGATCAATACAAAAACGAGCCTGCAGTTCAAGTTGCAACACTTAATGATATTGCAAGAATTGCTACGGATGAATCAACAGAAAAATTTATTTCTGCCATTGAGGAAAACCCTCCTATGACAAACGACTATTATGAAATTTATAGTATGTTTTCCATTTTCGAGGACAGTACACACTTATTAAAACCTTACTTGGGTAGGTTGGAATCTTTTGCAATGGAATATGAAGAGTTTTTACCTAGAGTTATTTATTTAGTTGATCGTGCAAATTTAAATGGTGCGTTTTCAACAAATGATTTGTCTGAAGATTTTATAGAAAAATTAGAAAAACGTGGTAAACAGAGTATAAGAAAGATTAGTTTCTCAGAAAAAGATGAAAACACTTATGACGAGCTACTAGAAGATATGTTAGAACTCGGCTCTGTACTTTTATGTCACACTGAAGCTCAAAAGAGATTCAGTGACATCCATGAAAAACTTGACACAATTTCAGATAAATATTTCAAGGCGAATTATTTGGCTAAAAAAATCAATAGAAATCAGTCTTATAAAATGGAGGAGGTTGAGGCTATAATGGAAGATACCACTTATTTATACCCATTTTTCAACTGGATTGATTACAAAGAAAATGTTAGAGACAGTATTCTTACTGAGCTTAATCCGTCTAAAGAACTATTATACCACTCTTATTTAGTTGAAAACGGAGGCTATCGCATTGATGTAGACTCTTTAAAATTCCATTCTAAGGTAAATGCTTCAACATATGGTGATTCTGGTGAAGTTTATATTTATCAGTCTAATACCAGCTATGGTTCTAAAAACTTAGTTGCGGTGTACTTTGTTGATTCCGAAATACATTTTACTCCTTCTTATGAATTATCTACCTCAACCAAGATGTATGAGGATATCGATATTGAAGAAGCTATAGAGGAACTAATACAACTCGTAGAGTATTCAAATAGGGTGCGTGTTTTTAATAGTTACTACTAATTAAAATGTGATTTAAAATTTTAATTAAAAAAGAGATAGTGTAAGAGTCTTGATTTTCTTTATTTACTAATCACTTCAAATTCAACGCGACGATTTTCTTGACGCCCTTCCTCAGTTTCATTAGTTGCTATCGGAGTAGTTTCTCCGTAACCCTTAAATGTAAGTCTTGATTTACTTACTCCTTGTTCAATAAGATAGTTTACTACTGATTCTGCGCGATTTTTAGATAAGTTTTTATTGTAAGCATCAGATCCTTTACTATCTGTATGACCTCCAATTTCAATTTTCATTGTAGCGTTATCTTCAAGAATTCTAACCAAGCGATTCAACTCTGCTATAGATTCACTTCTAAGTGTTGCTTTGTTGAAATCAAAAAAGATGTTTTTTAGTACCACCTTAGATCCTACTTTTATTTTATCTAAAGCAATGTCTTTTTTAACTTCCATATAACCTGTAGCTGTAGAATCAGTCAAATCAAATGAATGAGAAGAGAATAAATAACCTTCGGCATTTACATTTATACCATAATTTTTTCCTGAGGGAAGGGAGATGAGATATTTACCTGATTCGCTATTTGAAGTGTACGTAGCAATGACTTCATTCTTTTCGTTATCTGTCACTTCGATAGTTGCTCCAAGTGGGGCTCCTGTTTCACGATCACTTATTACTCCTTTAAAAACGGTAAGATCAGGTCCATCATCTTTGTTTTCTTTTGAGATCGGTATGAACCTAATTTCATATACGTCTTTCACTCCATCCATTCTTGAAGTAGCATAATACCCTTTTTTTCCACTAGCGGATAAAACAAAGAAAAGGTCATCTTTTTTAGAGTTTATAGGTGCGTCCAAATTTTCAGGTTTAGACCACTTTCCATCCTCAAAAGTTGATTTAAAAATATCATACCCTCCCATTCCATCATGTCCTTCAGAACTAAAGTACAGTGTTTTTCCATCTGGGTGGATAAAAACAGCTTCTTCGTTCTTTTTAGTGTTAATCGTAGACCCTAGATTTTCAGCTTTACCCCATTTTCCATCTACTTTAAGCTCACTCATCCAAATATCTCTTCCACCATGACTACCTTCTTTTCGGTTACTTACAAAATAAATTGTACGTCCATCAGGGGCGATACTAGCAGATGATTCATGATCGTCTGAGTTTATAGATTTACCCAGTGAAACGGGGTCTGACCAGTTATTTCCTGTAAGATATGTTTCATAAATATCACCATTTCCATATCCATCATCCTGATATTTTAGAAGTCGTTGCCCATCATTTGAAATGGCAATATTCGAATTGTGTCTTTTTGGTAAATTAATAGGTTGCTTTAGGGGCTCTGCTTCTAACCAAACACTATCTTTTTCATCAAATATAGCTTCATAAATATGCTCAGTCGATTCACGATTTCTTTTAATTTCCTTATCTGAGAATGGTCGTCTGGAAGTGAAATACATAACCCCACCATCCGCTGTAATTACTGGTGCATAATCATCGTATTCACTATTTATTTCCTGTCCTAAACGTTCAATCTCAATCCTAATGCTATCTTTTTCTGCAACTATAATATTATTATCTTGAGCAGAAATTGATACTGATATCGTTAACAGCGTAACAGCTGTTTTAATTCCATTTAATGTCATAATTCTATCGAACAACAGTTATGTTTCCTGATTCAGTTTTCTCGTCTTCGTTAAATAAGTTATATCTCAACTTATACACATAAGTGCCTGAATTTACCTTTTTACCTCTATACGTTCCATCCCAACAGTCCTCAGTTGAACTCGTTTCAAACATTTTCTCTCCCCATCTATTGTAGATAGTTAATGTAACGGACTGGAAACAACTACCATAAATACAAAGAAGATCATTTTTTCCATCGTCGTTAGGTGAGAATATAGTTGGAATAAACGGATCTCCACAGGGTTCTACAACATTGATAATTGCATTAGCCGTTCCTACACAACCCTCATCAGAAGTAACTACTACTGTATAAGTTGTCGTACTATTTGGAGAAGCAGTAGGGTTTTGACAATTTGTACAACTTAATCCATCACTTGGCGTCCATGTATAGGTTGGATTTGTAACGGTTGGATTCGTTGTCACATCAAAAATGACTTCGTCTCCAGATTGAATTGTACTATTATCTGGAATAATGAAAACATCAACACTATCCCCTTGATCAACTACAAAGTTCCCTGTAGCTGTACATCCATTTCCATCTGTTACAATAAGGTCATACGTTCCAGCAGACAATCCACTTAGGTTTGGAGTTGTTTCTCCTGTTGGAGCCCAACTATATGTATAGTTTCCATCACCACCAAAAGTATTCGTAGAAATTTCTCCATCGGAAGATGCACATTGAGCATCTGTGACATTACCATTCACAACCATTTGATCTGGTTCGTTTATAGTTACATTTTCAGTTGCAATACATCCAGCCGCATCCTCTACTGTCACTGTATAAGTTCCTGCTGACAATCCGTTTTCTGTTGGATTTGTTCCGCCACTTGGCGACCAATCATACGTAAACCCTGGTGTTCCACCTGATACACTAATCGTTGCACTACCATCAATATCTCCAAAACAGCTAACATCAGTAATATTGTCGACTGATATTGTTGGACCGTTTACAGATGGGACATTTACCGTTTCTTGTGCTGTACATCCATTTCCGTCAGTAACGGTAACGGTATAAGAACCCGCCCCAATATTGTTGATTGTTGCTGTTGATCCACCACCTGGTGACCAGCTATACGAATAGCTGCCATCTCCTCCTGAAGCATTAACAGTCGCAGATCCATCATCTACAGTACAAGATGATGCCGTTGCAGAAGTGGATAAAGCTATTTCTGTAGGCTCTCCAATCGTTACTGTAGTTGTAGAAGTACAACCGTCTGAATCTTCCACTTGTACATCATAAGTTCCAGGTGACAAACTATTCTGAGTATCTCCAGTTAATCCTCCAGGAGTCCAAGTATATGTATAACCTGGTGTTCCACCTGAAGCACTTACTGTAGCTGTTCCATCATTTCCTCCAAAGCAACTTACATCTGTTGAGTTATCTACTGAAATAGTTGGACCATTCGTTGTATTTACAATTATTGTCGTCGCAGCAGTACAGCCATTACCATCTGTAACTACTATATCATAAGATCCTGCTCCAACACCAGTTACTGTTGCTGAAGTTTGACCTCCTGGAGACCAATTGTAAGAGTATCCTCCAGTACCTCCAGATGGAGCAACAGACACTTCACCATCAGATGAACCACAAGATGCATCAACGCTGTTTGGATTTAACGCGATAGGAAGGGGTTCATCAATTATCACAGTAGTTTGACCCGTACACCCATTATCATCTTGAACACCTACAGTGTATGTATCCGGAGCTAAACCTGTTTGGGATGCTCCCGATAAATTTCCTGGCTGCCAAATGTAATTATACGGTGCAGTACCACCACTTGCAGAAACTGTTGCGGTACCATCACTATCCCCTGCACAACTAACATCTGTTTGGCTATCGATAGTTACATCAATCGTAACGCCTGCACAAGGATTTGAATTACAAGCGGGAATCTCTGAAACATCATTAATTATTATTGATGCTCCCGCATCATCTGAAACTTGAATTGGATAACTAGATGGGGGGTTTACGGTTGTTCCTGTTCCAAACTGTACCCACCCAGTACTAGAGCACTCTGTAACTGGGGTAAATCCATCTAAACAGTTGAATCCAGACCAATTATAACCACAATTCTCACATTCTGTTTGATTTGTAATTGGAGTATTAACAGTTCCTTCTTCCTCCCATGTATATGGTCCTGTTCCATTAAGCACAGTAAGATCTCCGTTTGCTTCTTCACAAATATCTAATGTTGTACAAGGATCAACCGTAATCTCGATAGTTTCAGAACCACACGCAATAGTATACGTAATTTGATGTGTACCAACACCAGCTATACTAGGGTCAAAGTTCCCAGAACCATCAACGCCAGGTCCTGACCAAGTACCTCCACTTGTTGCTGGGTCAAGAGCAATTGGTGGATCAGTCTCACATAAAGGATCGACTGAACAAACGTTTGCATCACAACAAATAAGTGTATACTGCGTACATGCAGACATGCTCAACGCTTCAATACGTCCGTTTCTGTTAGTTGCTGAGTTATCTTGTTGTGCTCCACATGCCACTACTTCTCCATTCGAATTGACACTTACATCATATACGGCAAAAGTAGTCGCGCTCGAAGTTAGAATATTCAAATTTTGGTCAAATTTAACCACCCCATTTGTTGCTCCAGCATATACATTCCCGCAATCATCTACGTCTAATCCACTATTTTCCACTACGGTTCCACCAATAAAAGGAACAGTGGTAGATACACCTCCAGGCAACGCTACTGTATTAATTAATGCACCGTTCGTTAAGTCCCACTGTCTTATTTGATCTCCAGAATGTGTATAGAAGTAATTATCATTCGCAACCAAGGCTTTTAGCCCCCCTCCGTTTTGAGTTTCAGGTAGATAGTTTTCACATTTATACCCTAAATTGTCTTGATTATCTTCTTGAAATATAGGTTCTTCAGATGGACATGTTCCAAAGTTTTGATTTATTGCGCCTACATCATTATGGGTTAAGAATATATATTTTGCATTTTTTGAAGAGGAAATAGATCTAACTTCAATTGGATTTGCTCCAAAGCCTCCAATGTTTGTGTGATCAACAGTTTGATCAGAAATCACATTTCCAGAAGCAACATCGATTTCAAAAATACCGGCATAAAAATCAAATGAAAAAACACCATCTACCCATGTTCCACCTACAATCAATTGTGTTTCGTCACAGTTAAATGTAATTGACCACCATTCAGAATTAAATTGTAATCCTCCTGATAGAGCTGTTTGCCATACAAAGTTACCCGCATTGTCTACTTTATGCATTTCTGCAGTGACACCTGAAGTAACGTAACTATTTCCATTGGCGTCAGTAGCTAGTGTTCCCAACCAAACAGAGCTCGTATCCCAAGGGGTAACGTATGTCCATTGTAGATTTCCATTAATATCATATTTTTTTAACTCCATTGGTGTTTCACCTCCAATAGAATATACATTTCCTACTCCGTCCGTTTCTACTTCCCATGCAGCTGTTGAGGTCTGATAAGTTGGGGAAACTATCCAAGGATCAATTACTACTTTTTTTGAGTTGTCATAGTCTTCAAGTTCAAAAGAAAGCGTATTGTTTTCATAAGAATACTTAGATTTTATTTCTTTACCTCCTTCTTCGTAAAAACTCACTGGTTTATGTTCAATTATATCTCCTAAAGAAGTATTTATTTCTAATTGACCTTGATCATTTAAATGAATACTTATTTTTTCATCTTTCACATTTGTATGCGTAGTAGAATATTTAAGTTTAATTTGCGACGGGTCTGCTCCTGGGTGAAGAATGATATTATACTTCACACCACCTTGTGGATGAAGTGTGTATTCAACATCTATATTGTCATATACATTCTTGTATGTAATACTTTTGTAACCTGAAACTCGGTTTAAATTCTTTACATCTTTATTCGAAGTGCCTTCAATAGCGTAAGAAAAGTAATTACTCGTTTTATCCTTTGAAATTATTTCGACGTCATTATTAGAACCTATCCAATTCGCCGTAATCAACTCGCTAATATTGGTTCTTTTTGGTAGCACGCTTCTGTCTTCCTTATGCTTTGGATTCTTGATCATTTTATCTAAACGATACGTCATCCCTTGCTTTGTAAAGAAAATATAAAATGGGTTTTGGGTATATCCGAACTCTATTTGTGAGTTAGAATTCCAGTTTCTATTATCAAATTGACCTTTGTTCTCAATAAACGCTCTATTAGAGTAGTTCCATTTCTCTGCATTTAACTTATTTTCTTGTCCAATTAAATTTCCAAAAAGGAAAATAGTTATCGCTGTAAAAATGTATTTTTTTAAGTACATAGTAGTATAGTTTTTTCTAGTAGTTTTTATATTCTAGCTCTAGTAGCAGAGAATGGGTTTTCCATTGTCCATCTCAAAAAGAATTCTGCTCCACCTCGTGCTTTTGACACAACCGTTAAAGAGGAAACGTTAAAATCATAGGCAAAGCCTCCCGTTAAACCATCATAACTCATCGATATTCTTGCCACTACTGCATCTTGATTTCTGTAAAAACCTCCAATAGCAATAGAAGTTCTTTTTACATTTCCTGTTCGTTTGGATCCTTCATTAATCAATATTCTATAATCTGTTCCCATTAGTATTTCAAGAGCAGGTCCCTGAAATTGGGTATATATAGCAGGCTCCAAAGACATATTCGTACTTCCAATACCAATAGAAGCATTTGCAAATGCGGAAAATCGCATATATAGTTGCTCTGCTCCATCGCTAATAAATGAGTAGTCTGGTCTATTCACATGGTAAGCAGCAAAACCAGCATTTATCCTCAGACCATCGTTGGATCTCATTCTTGACTCGCCTTCTGAATAGGTATAAACGAGTCCTGCACCTGCATCAAACATTGAAAACGAAGCGTTATTAAATGTTTCTCCACTTGGAAGTTCAGCATCATAATTCATCCCGTTATATTGGCTTCCCCACATACCTCCGTTCGGGTCAAAAGAACGTTGACCAAAACCAGAGTAAATACCAAGACCTATTGTATTATTCTGATTCATTTTTAAATGATAAGCCAAAGATATATTTACATTATTAGTTGTAATTCTTTCTTGACCAGCTCTATCGTTAAAGAAATTAATACCAGCAGCTAGATGTCCAGAAGTATTTCTTTTGTTTGAATTGAGCCTCATATCAGCACTTGCTGCTATTGTTTGGAATGGTGTAGCTACAGAGTTCCATTGGGTCCTGTAATTTACATTTGCCTGTAAATCATAGTTTGCACCAGCCATCGCCGGATTTAAAGTTAATGGAGAAAAATCCATACTTGAAAAATGTACATCCTGAGCGAATACTCCAAGTGATGCAACTCCAACAATTGCACTAAATATTAACTTTTTCATCTCTATTTATTTTTATTCAAATTTTTTATCTTACTACATTCACATTCCCACTTTCTTGAACTTCTTCACCATCGGAAAGTGTTATATTTAATTTATAAACATATACACCTGTATTTACAGGGTCACCGTTTTGAGTTCCGTCCCAGCATTCTGTGCTATCGTTGGTAGTGAAAATTAACTCTCCCCAACGATTATAAATTTGGAATTCCAAAGCGGTGATACATCCTCCATAAACACATAACATGTCATTATTACCATCACTGTTCGGACTAAATATTGTCGGTACAAATAAATCACCACAAGGTTGATCCACTACAATTAATATCGAATCCATTGCTGAACATCCATCAGCAGTAGTTATTTCAACATAATATGTCGTTGTTTCATCAGGGGCAGCATTTGGATCTGGACAATCTGTACAGCTTAGCCCATCTCCAGGTGTCCACGTATAAGACTCACCTGATACTCCTGGATCGACTTCAACAAAAAGATCAACAGACTCACCCGCATCAATTGTTGCGGTTGGTGGAGTAATGTTAACTGGTAATGTTCCACTTACTCCAACATTATACGTTTGTGTGATTTGACACCCATTTACGTCGGTCACAGTTAAATCATAACTTCCTCCACTTAAATTTCCTATAGTTGAGGTGTTCCCAACATTTGGTGTCCAGTCATATGTATAACTTGGAGTTCCTCCTGAAACATTAACTACTATACCACCATCGGTTTGTCCACAACTTACATCAGTTATTGTCTCATCAATTGTTAATGCGTTTGGCTCAGTGATATCCACAGTTGTTAGAGCTGTACACCCAGCAGCATCAGTAACTTCAACTGTATATGTTCCTGGTCCAAGACCCGTAGTTGTTGCTTGATTTCCACCACTTGGACTCCAGCTGTATGAATATCCAGGAGTTCCTCCAGTTGCTTCAGCTTCTGCAAATCCATCATTTGCGCCTACACAAGAAACGTTTTGTTGGTCAATAATCGTTACTGTAGGCCCGTTCAGTGATTCAACTATTACTGTTGCATTTGCCGTACAGTTATTATCATCGGTAACAACAACGTCATAACTTCCTGCACCTATTCCTGTAGCAGTAGCAGTTGTTTGACCAGACGGTGTCCATAAATAATCGTAAGTTCCTGTTCCACCACTTGCATTTACAGTAGCCGAACCATCATCTACCGTACATTGAGATTGAGTTGAAGAAGTCGTAAGAGTTAGTTCAACAGGTTCATCAATTATAACGGTTTCGTTCGATTCACAACCATTGTCGTCAGTAACCACAACAGTATATGTTCCAGAATCTAGTCCAGATGCTGTTGCTGCACTACCTCCACTTGGGGACCAACTATAATTAAATGGTCCATTTCCAGTTGGTGTAACTGTTGCTTCACCATCATTTGCCCCGTTACATGAAATATCTGTTCCTACTATTGCTAGAGAAGGTGGAGTATTAACAGTTATTATTGCTGTTCCTGCACTATTCGAGCATCCTGTTGTTGCATCTGTAAATGTCATTTCTGCGGTTCCAGCACTTATTCCGTCTACCACTCCGCCATTCGTTATCGTAGCTACACTTGGATCACTACTTGACCATGTTCCGCCCGAATTTGGTGTAATGTTTACTGTCTCTCCTTCACATATTTCATCATCTCCAGCGGGTATATTCACCGTTGGACTTGGGTTTACTGTAATGTCTCCGGCGGTTCCTGTACTCGAACATCCTGTCGTACCATCSGTAAATGTCATCGTTGCGGTTCCAGCGCTTATTCCGTCTACTACGCCTCCATTCGTTATCGTAGCTACACTTGGATCACTACTTGACCATGTGCCGCCCGAGTTAGGAGTAATGTTTACTGTTTCCCCTACACAAATCTCATCATCTCCGGCGGGTATATTCACAGTTGGACTTGGGTTTACTGTAATGTCTCCGGCGGTTCCTGTACTTGAACATCCCGTCGTACCATCGGTAAATGTCATCGTTGCTGTTCCAGCGCTTATTCCGTCTACTACGCCTCCATTCGTTATCGTAGCTACACTTGGATCACTACTTGACCATGTGCCACCTGAGTTGGGAGTAATATTTACTGTTTCCCCTACACAAATCTCATCATCTCCGGCGGGTATATTTACTGTAGGAGTTGGATTTACTGTAATGTCTACCGTTGAAGTATTTGAAGTACAAGAGCCTATTGATATCTCAAGACTATATATGCCATCAGCATTAATACCAGCACCATTAATTGTAGGGTTTTGACTGCTACTTGTAAAACCATTTGGTCCTGTCCAACTATAAGTTCCTCCTGCAACCGTATTTGCTGTTAATTCAATATCCTGTCCTGAACAAATTGTTGTACTTACAGCTCCTGCTGTTGCCGTTGGTGTTGGACTCACAATTACGTCTGTTGTAATTGGTCCTGTCGAGCAACCATTTGCCGTAACAGTCAATGAATAAGTTCCATCTGCCGCTGCAGTAGCATTATTAATTGTTGGGTTCTGAGCTGAACTACTAAATCCATTTGGTCCTGTCCAGCTATAAGTTCCTCCTGCAACAGCGTTAGTTGTTAAATTTAAGTCTTCACCTACACAAATGGGAGAGTTACTTGATGGGTTAACCGTCGGTGATGGATTAACTGTAACGATCACTTCTACTCGAGTTGTACTCACACAAGTAGGATCTGAGTTGTCCACTGTTTCGACAAAATAAGAAGTTGTAGTTCCAGGAGAAACTACTAAAGGTGTAGAACCTAAATTCGTACCACCTGTAGCAGCATCATATACATTATAAGATACGTTTGTTCCGGGCCCTGATGCAGTAATAGTAGATGATTGTCCTACACATATCGTCGAGGGGGTAGCAGTAACTGTAGAAGCAATTGGAGGCGGTACGCACTCTATTGTTCTACAAACAACATTTTGTGTTGGGTTAATATTTGCAACCGCCACTCCCAATCCACTTGGGCCTGGAGTGCCTGAGAAAGCATTAAAATTTGGAGTGCCAATGGTAGATGGTCCTCCTGAGTGAGAAGGACTAAATGTTCCTGGAGGACAACCCGTTAATGGTGTGTCCCCATCTGGATCAGTCTTAATAACTTGATAATCCCATGAGGCTCCTGAAGTTGTAGATGTCATTAAAAAGCCACCGTCACTCATTTGTTGACCGCGTGGTAAAATAGTAGCTAAGCCGAAGGTATATTTCTTCGCCCATACAGTTGAGTTAGCAGATGCATTCATTCGGTGTAATGAGTTTGAAAACTCAAATGCAAAAGGTCTGATATACATCCCCATTGTTACTAGATCTGTTCCTCCATTTACTTCATAAATTTGTGATATGTCAACAGGGTCTGGTCCAAAAAAGCTCCCAGAATATTCAGCATTCTCACTAAATGTAAGTGAAAATGCGCCAGTTGCGCCAAACTTCATAACAAGTTCTTCACCGTCGTCTCCACCCGCAGCAATTGGATCGCCTACGCTCGTTTTGTTGATAGCTGACAAGTATTTACTGTTTTGTCCTGTACTCGTGCTTGGGTTATCTACCTGTCGGTGATAAACTATACTTCCCGTTAGGTCTGTTTTGAATATAAGTGCATCGGTTGGCGTTGCATCATCACCATCAGAATTTTGATTCGATCTATGTTGGTTCACATCGTACTGACCAACAGCCATATAACCATCAGCTGTTTCTACAACATCTCTAAAAGAAGCATCATTGTAAATTCTATCACCTGGATTTTTCGCAACTGTTGTATAATAACGAGTAACGTGATGCCACAAATGATTACCATTAGCATCGAACTTTACCAAAAGTGGGGAGCCAATTACATCCGTTTGTGAATCACCATTATTGTCAGTATAAGTAATTGGGGCAAAATAAGTTTCAGGCCCGCCTCCATCTGGATCGTGTCCAGTAACATAACCAGCAGCCACATATCCACCATCCGATGTTTTTATTACTCGATTTAAGTAAGCTCCATCAGCCTCTGCAATTTCAAACTTAGTTGACACAACTACGTTGCCAGCAGCGTCCAATCGCATGAAAACACCTGCATTTGATTCACTTCCACCACAAACATAATATTCGTTATTGGCTTGATCTTTTTTAATGTCACTCAACTGAAAACCAAATGATCCATCATAATAACTTTTTGACCAAATTAAATCACCATTAGCATCCAGTTCAGTTACCGTTCCATAAATTGGAATAAAACTTAAATTTGTTCCGGCGAAAACATATTGATTATTTGTTAGAGACTCTGTTGCATTACCTGGTAAATCAAATAATGCTTGGTCATAATTAATTCTGAATGCGGTTGTTGTTTGTGCTAAAATCAAACAATTCGTAGAAAGTAGTAGCAGTAGTAATAGTGTTCTCATAATTTCATTTATTGAAAATATGCTACGAAATTACGCCAATCCACAGAATGTCACGAGGGTGCTGCCCCCTCAATATTCTCACTCTTTGTTAATATTTTAACTAAGCAAGAAAAGTCTTCTCTCTATTTAACATTTTCAAAGTCTTCTATGATCGTTTTGTGATCTAACACCCAGATTAACAAACTGTTATTTTTCGCATCCAGCTCGAGTTTTTTGCAAATTCTTGAACGGTAGTTTTCCACCGATTTAGGAGATACAAATAAAAGGTCTGCTATTTCTTTACTTGAATATTTTTGACCGACCAGTTTAAGTGTTTTTAATTCTGTTTGAGTCAAAAGGGCTAACTTTTCAGAAATAGCATTAAACTCCTTTAGTTCCTGATTTATTTTGGGTGATTTTCTAAGTGATTTTGCCAAATACGTTTGTCCTGAGTGCAAGCTTTCTATACATTCAACAAGTTCGTCTGAAGTATTGTCCTTAACTAAATATGCATTTGCTCCATTTTTTAACGCTTTGCTCAACATTTCTGCATCGTTATACATCGTTAAAATTATGATTTTTGTATTTGATTTTTCAGCTACTTCCAAACAGACTTGAAGACCATTTTTTCCAGGCATATCAATGTCTAAAAATGCAAAGTCTGGTTTCATATTGAAAATTGCTTCTTCAGCATCTTTTCCATTTTCTCTTTCAATAATCTCAGAATCAGGGAACGCGTTATTGAGAAGTGACTTTAAACCACTTCTAAAAATCGGATGATCATCTGCAATCAGAAAACGCATGCTCTAAGTTAATCATATTATTGGAATTTTATAGTAAGGAAAAACCCTTTTTTTGGTTGACTTAAAAGCTGTAACTTTCCTTTTAATTTAGAAACTCTCTCTTTGATTGTCATCATGCCCAGACCTTGGTTCTTACTCGATGATAAATCCACTCCCTTGCCGTTGTCTCTATAAACAAAATTGTACTCTCCTTCTTCTTTAGAAACCAATACTTTAATAGATTTTGCTTCAGCATGCTTTATCGTATTATTGATACATTCTTGCAAAATTCTATACACCTGGGTTTGCTTTACAAGAGAAAGATTATCAACAGAGGAATCAATTTCGTAACTTGTAATAATTCCAGTATTTTTTTCAATTTTATCCAAAAGAGACACAATAGATCGTTTCAAACCAATCTTTTCTAAATATGAAGGATGCAGTCTATGAGACAACATCCGAGCTTGTTGAATGATATCACCTAAATTTTCCTCTAACCCTTCGAGGTTTTGAACTTGTCCTTTCTTGAATAAATTTACCT
Organism: Fluviicola sp.; assembly: GCA_002734085.1. Taxonomy (GTDB): domain Bacteria; phylum Bacteroidota; class Bacteroidia; order Flavobacteriales_D; family Crocinitomicaceae; genus Brumimicrobium. The sequence continues at coordinate 261,707 of NVXV01000001.1, forward strand.
TAGATTTAGCTACAGATAAAGACTGTCCAATATCATCATGCAAATCTCTTGAAATACGAAGTCTTTCTTCATCTAGGTTTTCGATAAGCTCTCTACTAAATTTTATTTGTTGTTCCCGAGTAGTTTTCAAATGTCTTAAATAGAAAAATACAACAACTGCAATCAAGACAAAGACACTTATCACAATAATCATTATTATAATTGACTCCTTTATATCACTTCTTGCTTTAGCTTCTTTAAGCTCTGCTTCTTTCATAGCACTTTTCGCTCTTGACTCCTTTAGTTCAGCTTCTTTTTTTTCAGTTTCGTATTTTACCTGTAACTCGGTAAACTCTTTTTTATTACTGATCTCCGAAATACTGTCTTTCAGTTCATGATATCGTTCATAAACTTCTAAAGCTTCTTCATAATTTCCATTTGATTTTAAAATTGAGGTTTTTAAACTATGTCCGTTAACTATATCTTCAGTATTATTTTGTTCCTGAGCCAATCGAAGTGCTTTATCTGCTGTACTTAGGGCTAATTTTAAACGATCAGTTTTTTGGTATGCTTTGGCCTTGATGAAATACGGTTTAGCTATATGTCTTAGATCGTTAATCTGTTCGAATATTGCAGCTGTTGAATCTGCATGTTTAATGGCTGACTCATAATCTTCGTTTAAGATGTAACTATTACTTAGGTTGATGTGTGAAATAGCAATGTTAAATGGAAAACCCAATCGTTTTGCATTTTTTAAAGTACTTAAGAAGTGGGTTAATGATTTTTCAAATTCTTCCGTCTGCTCATACAATAGCCCCATATTATTTTGCAAGTTAAAAGAGAGTCTAAAATTGTCTATAGAGTCGGATAATTCTGCTCCTTTTTTAAAGTCAGTAATAGCGTTATCGTATTGTTCATTTCTGAATTTTATCAGTCCAATATTATTCAATAACATTCCCTCTAAATAGGGATCCTTTAATTTTTGTGCATACTCATATGCTTTATAGTAATAATCTATTGCTTTTCCCTGATCGTTCTTGTCTTCGTATAAAATTCCAAGTCCATTTAGGCATTCTAGTGCATTTTTGTAATCCCCCCTTCTTTCAGAGCTCTTTAGTATAGTTTTAAATTGATATTCAACATTAATTGAGTCTCTTTCAGATCGAATGAAAGTCTGTCTTATTTTTGTTGAGTTCAATAATGTGGTGTCTTTCGCTCTATTGGCTAAATTAATTGTTGTATCATAGTAATCCATCGCGACGTCATGTCTACCAGAATAGTAATGGAAATTCCCATAATATTGATAAATTAGTCCTTCTTTTGAAAGGTTTTTTTCATCTCGAGCCATCTGAATAGCCGTAGCACCATTTAAAAATACGCTACTCGAATCAAAATAAGTACTCTGTCTAATTTTTTCTGCCAATTTCTCAAATTCCGTGTTTTGAGAAACTCCAAAAAATGTCGTAAATAAAACGACAATGAAACAATATACTTTATTCATTATAAATAGTGTTTATTCAAAGTTACAAATATTCAAGATGAATTAACACTTTAGTTCTCAATGATTCTTAGCAAGGTATTTCAATTAAATGATCTTTATGAAGAATTTTATTAACAAGTCTAAAAACCACAAAACGCTTATTCTAAAAGACGAATAGCATTTTACTGTCGACAATCGTTAAATTTTAAACACATTTTAACAATTTAACTCGGTCGAAATTATTATATTCGAGTATAATTAAAAATCATACTATTATGGTTGAATTGAGTAAAAAAATATTAATCAATGTGAGTTTCGATAGAAACTTATTTCACAAAGAGCTAACTAAAGCAGTGAAGTGGATTAATGAATCGGGTGAATTACAATCTTTCCGAGAATGGTGTATGATTGAGTTCGGACATGTATACCCATCTATTTTAAACAAAGTATTTGCTAAATAGCTTAAAAGGGAACTTCGGTTCCCTTATTTTTTCTTTAAAAAATCAATATTTCTTCTAAGTCCACTTAATTTCGTTCTCTTAACTGCACTTTTTCTAAATATTTCATTGAATACTTCTTCTGTCAAGTCTTCCCAATCTGCTTTTGACATTTTTAATAACTTTTCATGGGGGTCTAATCTAGGTTCACTATGCTTTTTCGCAAATCTATTCCAAGGACAAACATCTTGACAAATATCACAACCAAACATCCAGTTTTCCATTTTACCAAAGAATTCTTTAGGAATAATTTCGTCCTTTAATTCAATTGTGAGATATGAAATACATTTGCTTCCATCCACTTTATAAGGCTGTATAGCGCCTGTCGGACAAGCCTCTATACATTTTGTACAAGTTCCACAATAATCTTTAATTGGCCCGTCATACTCCAAATCTAAATCCAGTATTAGTTCAGCAATAAAAAAGAATGAGCCTTCTTTTGGATGAATAATATTCGCATTTTTTCCCATCCAGCCTAATCCAGACTTCTTCGCCCAAGCTTTATCTAAAACTGGTGCGGAATCAACAAATACTCTACCACTGACCTCACCAATTTCTTGGTAAATCTCATTCATAAGTGACTTCAATTTATCCTTAACAATAAAGTGATAATCCTCACCGTAAGCATATTTAGAAATTTTTGGAGCTAGAGAATCCCCTTGCTCTTCTGGGGTATAATAATTAAATAAAAGTGATATCACAGATTTAGCGTTGTCAACAAGTAACCTTGGATCCAAACGTTTGTCAAAATGATTTTCCATATAAGTCATTTTGCCGTGACTACCTGCTTTTAACCAATTCTCAAGTTTCGTCGCTTCATCTTCTAAAAAATCTGCCTTTGAAATTCCACAATACATAAAACCGAGGCTTTTCGCCGTTGATTTAATAAATGTTGTGTTTTTACTTTTCGTAATGCTCGACATTAGTAAATACTCTGTTTAATATCATAAAGAACAAGATTGATCTAAAACAACCCGCCCTGAGTAGTCCCAGGTGTTTTCCCTAAGTGTTCATATGCCTTAGGTGTTACCTTTCTTCCTCTTTGTGTACGAACAAGAAATCCTTCTTGAATCAAGAAAGGTTCGTAAACTTCTTCGATTGTTCCAGCGTTTTCTCCTACAGCAGTAGCCAGCGTCGTAATTCCGATTGGACCTCCATTAAATTTATCGATAAGCGCAAGGAGCAGTCTATTATCCATTTCATCCAAACCATGCTGATCCACATTCAACGCTTCTAGCGCAATATTTGTGATTTTCAAATCAATCGTACCATCACCTTTTATTTGCGCAAAATCTCTAACCCTTCTCAATAAAGCATTTGCAATTCTCGGCGTTCCGCGACTTCTACTTGCAATTTCATAGGCAGCATCTTCTTTATATGGAATATCTAATAGTCCGCATGACCTCTCAACAATCATGGTCAGCGTTTTAGAGTTATAATATTGAAGTCTCGCATTGATACCAAAACGAGCCCTCAGAGGCGCAGTTAACAACCCTGAACGTGTTGTAGCACCGATTAATGTAAATGGGTTCAATGCGATTTGTACTGTCCGCGCATTGGGTCCTGAATCAATCATTATATCAATTACAAAGTCTTCCATTGCTGAATAAAGATATTCTTCAATTACTGGACTCAACCTATGAATTTCATCAATAAAAAGTACATCACCTTCTTCTAGATTTGTAAGTAAGCCTGCTAAATCTCCTGGTTTATCTAATACTGGTCCTGAAGTAACTTTGAAACCAACACCTAATTCGTTCGCAATAATACTTGCTAAAGTTGTTTTTCCAAGACCAGGGGGGCCATGCAAGAGTACATGATCTAGAGGTTCATTCCGACGTTTAGTAGCCTCAATAAATATTTGTAGATTCTCAACGACTTTTTTCTGACCTGTAAAGTCTTCCAGTTGTTTTGGGCGCAGCACTTTATCCAACTCTACATCGGGGCGTTCGCTTTCATCTCTATAGTCAAAATCTTCTGTATCCAAAACTTAATGATTATACCTCAAATATAGTAAAAGCCCTGCACACAATAATAGTGAACAGGGCTTTAAAAATTATATATTTTAAATCTTAATGCTCTTCTTCGCCTTCCATTAATGGCGTTGTTTGAGGAACAAAATCCTCTTCCATTCCTGGTTTAGAGTAATCGTAAGGCCATCTGTGAACCGTTGGTAATTCTCCTGGCCAGTTACCATGCATATGTTCTACTGGAGTTGTCCATTCTAAAGTGTTAGATCTCCATGGATTTTGAGGTGCTTTTTGACCTCTGAAAATACTATAGAAGAAGTTGTAGAAGAACAATCCTTGACCAAGTGCTCCAAGTATTGCGAAAATCGTAATTATCACATTTAAATCAAGCATCATGTCAAATGACCCTTGATTAAACCCTTCATAAACCGAATAGTCATAATATCTACGTGGGGCTCCTCCTAATCCAACAAAGTGCATTGGTAAGAATACTCCATAACCACTCACAATTGTTATCCAGAAGTGAGCATAACCTAATCTGTTATTCATCATCTTACCATACATCTTCGGGAACCAGTGATAAACACCTGCGAACATACCAAATATAGCAGAAAGACCCATTACAACATGGAAGTGAGCTACTACGAAATATGTATCATGCACTGAAATATCTAATGCCGAATCGGCAAGGATGATTCCGGTAACACCACCTGTAATGAATGTTGATACTAATCCAATAGCAAATAACATTGCTGGAGTATATACGATAGATCCTTTCCACAAAGTCGTAATGTAGTTAAATACTTTCACCGCTGATGGGATCGCAATTAACAAGGTGGTAAATACAAAGACACTACCCAAGAATGGGTTCATCCCAGTAATAAACATGTGGTGACCCCATACAATAAAGGAGAGGAAACCAATAGCTAATATAGAACCAATCATCGCGCGATAACCAAAGATCGGTTTTCGTGAATTTGTAGATATAATTTCAGATGATAAACCTAATGCAGGAAGCAATACAATATAAACTTCTGGGTGACCAAGGAACCAGAAAAGGTGTTGATAGAGTATTGGAGAACCTCCAACATTGTCGAGCATTTCTCCTCCCACAATAATATCGCTCAAGTAGAATGATGTTCCCATTGTTCTATCCATCAACAACAATAAAGCTGCTGAAAGTAAAACCGGGAATGAAAGTACACCTAATACTGCAGTAACGAAAAACGCCCAAATTGTAAGTGGCATTCTTGTCATTTTCATTCCTTTTGTTCTTAAGTTAATCACCGTTACGATGTAGTTAAGAGACCCAATAAGAGATGAGGCAATAAATATTGTCATTGAAGTTAACCAAAGCGTCATCCCCATTCCTGAACCGGAAATAGATTGGGGTAATGCAGATAATGGCGGATATATGGTCCAGCCGGCCATGGCAGGCCCCGTTTCAATAAATAATGAAACCAACATTATTATTGAAGAGGTTGCAAAGAGCCAATAAGAAAACATATTTAACAATCCAGATGCCATATCTCTTGCACCTAATTGCAATGGAATCAATAAGTTTGAAAACGTACCTGAAAGCCCACCAGTCAATACAAAAAATACCATGATGGTACCATGTATAGTTACAATCCCAAGATACATATCCTGATTCAAAATTCCATCTGGCGCCCATCTATCTCCCAAAAATACATTAAGGAAATCCGAAGGTTCCCCTGGCCAAGCCAATTGAATTCTAAAAAATACGGACAACATCATTGCAACCAGTCCCATGAATATTGCAGTCATTAGGAACTGTTTTCCAATCATTTTATGATCCATACTGAAGATATACTTTGATACAAAGCTTTCTTCGTGATGATCGTGTTCGTGATGTGCTTCGTGAGCTACAGCTGCCATGTTTTATCTATTTAATGTTATCTAATCAATTATTTTTCTACTACTCTTGCTGCGATTTCTTGATACTTTTCAAGTAATTCAGCTTCCTTTTCTGCGCGTTCACTTTCGTTGAAATCCAACCAAGGTGATCCATCATAAGTCATTTTAGTTTTTTGCCATTCCAAATACTTTTCTGGTCCTAATACCTGAACAGCCATTTTCATTTTATAATGAGAGCCTCCACAAATTTTATTACACATTAAAATGTACTCAAAATTATCATCATTCATTTTCTCCTTCATTTCCTTAGAAGTATATAAAGGCTGTAATTTAAAGTATGTCGTCATCCCAGGAACAGTATTCATCTGAGCTCTGAAATGTGGGAAGTATGCACTGTGAATTACATCTTTCGCACGGAAAGAGAAACTATAGTTTTGACCTTTAAGCAATACTAAACTATCAGCTAAAATAACATCATCATTCACGAGATCATCGATGGAATCATTGTAAGTTGCAGACATGGCTGTCAGCATCTTTGACATTCTTTCCTTTCTAGACAATTCAGTTCTGAGTTTTTCACGATCCTCTCTAGACATTACTATAGACTCATCATTCAGTTTATCCTCTATCATTTCAATTCCTTCCGCACCAGCAGCTCCATGAAGCATAAGGTCAAGAGATGTCTCAATGTTCTCCTTTGTTTTCAATGCATAAGGATTCTCTGCTGTAGTTAGTTTATAATCAAAATCACCGAGTTCGTTATTCATTCCTGCATAACGTGCTGTCCAACCAAACTGATAACTAAACAATTCAATTTTCTCCGCCTCAGCATCAGCCTCCGTAGTTATATCATTCCATGTTCTTAAACCAAGAATAATAATAACAGCAAGAACGGCAGCAGGAATTACTGTCCATATCATCTCAAGTTTATTGTTGTGTGGGTAGAACAATGCTTTTACACCAGGACGTTTTACGTATTTCCAAGCGAAAACGAACAACAATGTATTTGTTAAAAAGAATATCGCAATAATTATAACAAGGTTAAGGTTCATAAGCCAGTCTACCTCTTGACCATGTGTACTTGCTGCCGGACCTAGTCCGACATACCCGTACTCGACCATTAACCAAATGAATGCTACATACATAACAATCATAAACGCTAACATCATCTTGGAGTTAAAGATATTATCTCGATGAGGAATATCCTCTTCTCTCCTGTTTGCATGTTTAGCGGTTAGCTCGTTTACACGCACCAATTGTGCAATTGCAATTACTGCTAAAACGATAACCAGCAAAATAATTAATTTAGTACCCATCTCTCTTTAATTAACTTATTTCTAAACTATTTTATATCTCGTGATGTAACGATTCTTCCAAAAATGGATGATTCTTAGGCGTAAGTGGTGCTTTTGTTAAGTTCACCAATATTACTCTTATAAAAAGACCTAAGAATAAAACTCCCATTCCGATTTCTAAAAACCCAATATTCGCTAATGGCCCCATAGAACCACCCATTACCATAACCCAAACATCTAGCCAGTGTCCAGTTAAAATAACTAAACCTACAAATGTCAATATTCCAGCATTTCTTTTCGCATCTCTTGACATTAAAATTAACATCGGGAATGCAAAATTGATAAAGAAAAGTCCAAAATAAACCGCTTTGTAATTCTCAATACGCATTAAATAGTAAGTTGTCTCCTCAGGTATATTTGCATACCAAATTAGCATGTATTGAGAGAACCATAAATAAGACCACAGGAATGAAGTTGCAAACGTCCATTTACCTAGATCATGAATGTGACTCTCATTTACTTTTGGCAAATACCCCAATTTTTTCAGGTAAATTACTAAAAGGACCATCACTACCATCGCACTACACCAAGCTCCCGCAAAGATATACCATCCGAAAAGTGTAGAGAACCAGTGAACATCTATTGACATAATCCAATCCCACGCACTTGAAGAACTAAATACAGCAAAGAAAACAAGGAATACCGCTCCTTTTCTGTAGTTCGTAAAGTGAATTTTTACTGCATCCCCAGGGTTTTCATCTTGTAATCTTGAACGCTTCTTGAATCCAGTCCAAAATATATAGTAGATTGCTAGATAAGCAACCGTTCTAATCCAGAAGAAAGTTAAATTCAAATAAGCTCCTTTTCCAGCAGCTAATTCATCGTACTTAGGACTTTTCACATTTGACATTACGTCTGAATCCATCCACATATAAACATGACCACCATGCATAAACGATAGTGTCAATAATGCAACTAACATAAAGATGATCCCAACTGGTAAATACCCAGCTATTGCCTCAATTACTCTTTTCACTGCGGCATACCATCCTGTTTCTGTAGCATACTGAAGTGCCAAGAAAAACAGAGCGCTTAATCCTATTGCAAAAAAGAAAAAGCTATTTGCTAAAAAGTTTGCCATAAATTGCTGACCTAAGTGGCCATGACCTATTGCCAAAACAACTCCTATTGCGGTAAATACGATCCCAACAATCATTAATAGTGTGGTCCATACTTTGGCTTTATTTGAAACTTGAAATTCCATTATCTCTAATTGTTTTCTTTAAACTTAATTCTCAATTTTTCTATTGCGCTGACTCTAATGAGTCAGAAACTTCTTCATTAGTATTCAGTGAATCTGCTACAGGAGCTTCTTCAACATCAAAGTTTCCGTAATCATCAAACCTAAACTTATTCACATAATGCACTAACGTCCAAATCTCTTTTTTGTTAATCAGCATTGAGTGAGCTCCCATTGCTCCTTTACCGTAGTAAATAGAATAGAATATCTGCCCATCTCCAAGGTCCTGAAGGTTTTTATAATCAGGAACACCAACATAGGTGCCATTTACCATCATTTGACCTTGACCATCACCTTTTTCTCCATGACAGTGCTGACATTTCGACGAATAAATTCTCTTTCCTTCTTTGAAAATCTCTTCGCTATTTGCCTCCGTCAATTCAATTGGGTTTTTATCAGCTTTAGCCTTTTCATATTCTGTATTTAGACTATCACTTAACATCCAACCTTCTTTTTCATAAAGACCGTGAGATACATTTGCAGCACTGCTGGCCTTACGATGATAAGGTAACATCATACTTACATATTCAGCATCCGTACCAAAATATGGGATTGTCTCGTGCGGCGGACGCAATGATGATTGCAATACCTTTAGAGAATCATTTATTTCATTACGCACTTGACCATAATCAACATACGGTTCTACTGCCGGTGAGCGATACATATCAGGTGTATACTCCAAACCTGAAGAATCAGGATCGCTTATACACGATGAAAGTGTTATAAGTCCCGTAGCAAATACTGCTACCAATTGTGATATTGCCTTAAATCTTTTCTTCATGGCAAACTATTTAATTTCTTTTTGATCAATTTCTACAATTCCCGTCTCTTTCAACATGCTTTCTAATTGAGAAGCGTCGAAGTTTGCGTTATTTGACAAACGAAGCTCAATAACAAAGCGATCATCTGTTGTTCTTGGGTCTGGATTTTCGGCTGGCATTCCAGGAAGCGTTTTATTACGTAATAAATAAGTAATCGCCATTCCGTGCGCAGCACATAAAACAGTAAACTCAAATGTTATCGGAACAAATGAAAGAAAGTTTTCCAAATAACTAAAACTTGGCTTACCACCGATATTCATAGGCCAGTCTTGAATCATGAAAAAGTTCATACCAATTGTTGCAAGCATAAGGCCTGTTAACCCGTACAGAAACGCCATAATTCCAAGACGCGTTTCTTTAACTCCGATAATTGGATCAATTCCGTGAATAGGGAATGGTGAAAAAACATCCTTCACTTTCACTCCTTTTGAAACCAACTTCTTCGCGCCAGCTTTTAGCACTTCATCGTCGTCGTACATTGCATATATTACAGTATCTGCCATGTCCTTATTTATTATCGTTATTATTCATTAATTCCTTCGCTTGACCAGCCCAATCGTCCTTCTCAGCACGTCCTGGCATAGTTCCAGTAAGCTCATCTAACATAGCGTATTCCGCAGCTCCCATTTTGGCAATTTGAGCGTAAGTGAATACTCCAATCTCATTCAGCTTAGTTTCCATTACTGGACCAAGACCATTAATCTTTTTCAAGTCGTCTTTTTCATCAGCTGTTGCTGTTCCTATTTTATCAAATAGTCCAGAAGTATCTTTTGACTCTTCCTTCACCGAGGTTTCAGCCGTTTTATCTTCCTTAACTTCTTTTTTCGTTTCAATTGGCTTTGTAGCATTTGCCAATCCTTGATCTGCTAAACTATAAGCAGGACTCGTTGCTGTACCATCTTTATAAGATTCACCAGAAGATCTCAAAATTGATTTGATTTCATTCAGCGCTAACACAGGGAAAAATCTAGCAAATAATAAGAAGAAGACAAAGAACAATCCGATTGTTCCAACGAATACTCCGATATCAATATGCGTAGGGTAGAACATACTCCATGACGATGGAAGATAGTCTCTATGCACTGAAGTCACGATAATTACGAAACGTTCAAACCACATTCCGATGTTTACTACAATCGAAATAATAAACGTAAATAGTAAGCTTCTTCTTAATTTTTTAAACCACATTAATTGAGGTGAAACAACGTTACAAGTCATCATCGACCAATATGCCCACCAGTAAGGACCAGTTGCGCGGTTTATAAATGCATATGCTTCATACTCTACACCAGAATACCAAGAAACGAAAAGCTCTGTCAAATAAGCAACACCTACAATAGAACCCGTTACCATGATTACAATGTTCATGTACTCAACATGCTTGGTGTGGATGTATGCCTCCAGCTTCATTGCCTTACGCATCACAAGCAATAGTGTTTGTACCATCGCGAATCCTGAGAATACCGCCCCAGCAACGAAATATGGTGGGAAAATGGTTGTATGCCAACCCGGAATAACAGAGGTTGCGAAGTCAAATGATACAATAGAGTGAACCGAGAATACAAGAGGAGTTGCTAAACCAGCAAGTACCAAAGAAACCAATTCAAATCTATTCCATTGTTTGGCTTTTCCTGACCAACCGAAAGAAAGCATAGAATACATTTTCTTTGGAATTGGCTTTTTAATTCTATCTCTTAATGTAGCGAAATCAGGAATTAATCCAATGTACCAAAACACTAATGATACGGATAAATACGTTGAAATCGCGAATACATCCCAGAGAAGCGGTGAGTTAAAGTTCACCCACAAAGAACCAAATTGGTTCGGTAGTGGAAGTACCCAGTACGCAACCCAAATACGTCCCATGTGAATCAATGGGAATAAACCTGCCATAAATACAGCAAAGATTGTCATCGCCTCAGCAGAACGGTTAATCGCCATTCTCCATTTTTGACGGAAAAGTAAAAGTACAGCAGAAATCAATGTTCCGGCGTGACCAATACCAACCCACCAAACGAAGTTAGTAATATCCCAAGCCCATCCAACGGTCTTGTTTAATCCCCACGTTCCGATACCTGTTCCTAACAAATAAAGGATACATCCTACACCATACAAACCAATAATGGCAGCGATGGCGAATAAGACGTACCAGGTACGTGGTGCTTTGTCTTCAATAGGCTTACAAACGTCTTCCGTTATCTGATGATACGTTTTGTGTCCTAATATCAGGGGCTCTCTAATTGCAGCTTCTTTATGCATTACAATCTAATTTATACTATTAGTGTTCCGTTTTATTCTCGTGTCCGTCGTGATGACCATGGCCTTCATCGCCATGACTCTCATGATCTTGACTGTTCTTTAATTCCAAAGCCGCTTCCGCCTTAGATTGAATATCAGCCAATAGTTCATTCTCTTCATTACGAACTTTTACCTTATACCAAATATTTGGCTTAACTCCTATCTCTTCTAATGCTTGATAAGCACGCTTATCGTCAGATGATTTTCTAATTGCAGATTCTGAATCATTCCAATCACCAACAATAATTGCATTTGCAGGACAAGCATCAGCACAAGCAGTTGTTACATCTCCATCTTGAACTGGGCGTTGTTCTTTCTTAGCGTTCAATTTCCCTTCTTGAATTTTTTGAACACAGAATGAACATTTCTCCATTACACCACGCGTTCTAACCGTAACATCTGGATTTAATACCATTCTTCCAAGATCATCCTGTGCAGGATTCACCTCGTTGAATTTCTTATATGATGGGTAATTAAACCAGTTGAAACGACGTACTTTATAAGGACAGTTGTTAGCACAGTAACGTGTACCAATACATCTGTTGTAAGTCATTTGGTTTAAACCTTCATTTGAATGCGTTGTTGCAGCCACTGGACAAACTGTCTCACATGGAGCGTGGTTACAGTGGTGACACATCATTGGTTGGTGAACAACTTTTGGGTTCTCAGCAGCGATTTCCGCTTTAGTGAAACTAAATGTGTCTTTATTTTCACGCTGACCAACGGTAGCTTCCTCATCAGATGCGTAATAGCGATCTAAACGCAACCAGTGCATTTCACGACCTCTTCTTACTTCATCTTTACCAACAACTGGTACATTATTTTCAGACTGGCAAGCAATTAAACAAGAACCACATCCAAAACATGCGTTCAAGTCAATTGTCATTCCCCAACGGTGACCAATATTTTCTACTGGATGTGCATCCCACAAATCAAACTCTTCTAAATCTGCTGCAACGTGATGTCCGTTCTCGTCAATTTTTTGAAGTGTCCAATCAGGATTGTATGCATCCTTTGAATGATGTTTATAAGTATCTAAAGTAGTTTCTCTAACGATTGAGTTACGACCCATCACCGTTTGGTGAATCTGCGTAGTTGCAATTGGATATGTTTCGCTCAATTTCTCAATTGAACCAGCAGCAGTATATTCCATTGTTCCAGAACCAGTCTGTACAAATCTGAATGCATTTTTACCAATTGCTATACGATCTCCATCGGCGTCTTTAGCATAACCACCATATTCTTTCGTATGGAATGCAGCTCTACCAATTTTTTCTCCTCCTTCACCTCGACCGTAACCTAAAGCTACACCAACTGTTTCAGCAGCTTGTCCTGGAGATGGAAAAACAGGCAATTCATAAGTAACATCTCCCACTGTGATCTTAGCTAATGTTGCACCGTGTTCTTGATCAATATTCGTATTGTAACCCTCAGACTTCATTGTTTTCGGGTTCATCGTAATATAGTTGTCCCAAGTTACTTTTGTAATTGGATCTGGCATTTCTTGCAACCAAGGATTGTTCGCTTGAATACCAGTACCAATAGCAGCTTTTTGATATAATACAACTTCTAACTCACCTGCTTTTGGCAACATTTTACTTGCTTTACCAAGTGCACCATCATTAAAGGTTGGTGTTGACATAGACTTAGCGTCCATTGACAAAGAGCTATTGTGAACTACGTTATTCCAATAATCTTCAAAGTTTTTATATGCATTGTTGTCAAATCCGTTCTCAGCCCATGTTTGTTTCATGAAATCTAAGAACACCTTACTATCTTTTCCTTCACGAATTGCTTCACCTGCCCACACTAAAAGTGATTCCTGTGCAGCAACGGTGTCATGTAAAGGTCGAATAGTTGGTTGTGCTATTGCATATTCATTTGCTTTAGGAGCAAAATCATTCCATGCTTCTAAAGCATGATGATCTGGCACAACATATTGACATTTATTAGCTGTTTCATCAGCATATTGAGCAGTTGAAACCGTCAAGCTGATTTTACTTAATGCTTCAGCAAATTCTTTTCCTTTGGGTGTACTATAAACTGGATTCACACCGTAAAAGATAACTGCGTCTGGTCCTTTACCGGCAACAACATCTTTCACCAATTTCATCATTTTGTCATCTTGTGACTCAAACAATTGAATTGGGTTGTTCACATTTATAGTACTAGTATAAGCACCAATCGAATGATTCAATTTATTTACCAAGACCTGTATTCCAGCGTTATTAGAACCAGATACAACTAGTCCATTTCCAGCTTTTAAATCTTTTGCTATTTTCTTAATTTGATCCTGAGTCATTGTCTCAGGTAAAGATGAACTTACCCCACCAGCGTTTCCACCACATGCTTTAATCAAAGAAGCAAGTACTGCGGCTTCTTCAGACGGCTTAATCATATAACGCTCATCCGCATTTGACCCTGTGATAGACATGTTAGATTCAATCTGATAGTGCTTAGACATCCAAGCTCCGTCAGGATTTCTTCTTTCACCGTATTGCGATGTAAACTGTGTTGGCAACAACCAAGAGTTTAAGAAGTCAGCTCCAAAACTTACGATAGTTTTTGCTTTAGAAAAATCATAATCAGGAATCATTGATTTCCCAAAGGAAAGTTCATTTGCTTTTCTAATACCGGCGTAAGAAACCGCGTCGTATTGAATATGATCAAAAGTTGCTCCAGTTGTAACAGTGTTTACCGCTTCAACCACGTCTCCTTCCATTATTTCATCAGCAGCTTGCACCACATCCTGTGCAATTGAGCCTGAAACATAATTTCCAAAAACATCAATTGCTCTTTGAGTCGAAGGCGATGCTATAGTATTTGACACTAACACAACGCTTCCTTTGTCATCAATTATTTTGTCTAACTTCTTTTTGATTTTACCGTCTACCTCAGCAGTTGGCTTATCTACTCCATCTATTTGAGCATACTTTAGTCTTTCAGAGTCATATAAAGAAAGTACCGATGCTATAATTTGTGGAGTAACCGTTCCTGCGGTAAATCCGAAGTCTTTATTTCCTTTAATGAAAATCGGACGCCCCTCTCTTGTCTTAACAAGAATGTTAGCGTAAGAATTTCCATCGTAATAAGTAGAAGCGTACCATGTAGCAACACCCGGAGTAACCTCCTCTGGTTTGTTAACATAAGGAACAGCCTTTGTAACTGGAGCTTCACAAGCTGCAATTGTTGCGGCTGCAACACTAAAACCTAAAAACTTTAAAAAATCTCTACGTGGAGTAGAAGACTCATCAAGGTTTTCGTCACCTAAAAATTCTTCTACTGTTTGATCTTTTACAAACTCATTATCTCGTTGCTCTACGAAAGCAGGAGTTTCGTTGAGTTCTTCAAGACCTTTCCAATATTTTCTGTTCATTGCCATATCTTATTTAGCTATCAACTCTCAATTATTAATAATGACACTTAGCACATTCCCATCCGCCAAGTTCTTTAACAGTAACTTTACCATCTTCAAGATAATCTTGGTAAAGCGACTTATCATTTTCTAGCAAACGTTTGTGAATTTCGTCATAATATCCACCCTTACCTTCAACCGGCCCGTTCGCGATTTCTTTCTCTCCGTGACACTCAATACACCAACCCATTGTTAAAGTTGGTTTGGTTAACTGAATGTTTCCATCTATCTCATTTAATTCTTCAACAGGAACGACACGAGGTAATTCGTTTTGTTTTGTCATATCGCCGTGACATTGTTTACAATCAATTCCACCTACAACAACGTGTTGTGAGTGGTTAAAGTAAACGTGATCAGGAAGAACATGTACCTTGTTCCAAACTAAGTTTTCAGTTTCTCCGCTATACTGACCTCCGCCTTCTGGACTAAACCCTGCAGCTTCGTAAATTTTAGCAATTTGTTCTGCTTGAGTTTCATTTCCTTGAATTTGTTTATGACAGTTCATACAAACATTCACAGTCGGAATTCCAGCAGTTTTAGATTTGTCAGCAGAGTTGTGACAGTATTTACAATCAATATCGTTTTCACCTGCGTGAATATCATGTGGGAATTGAATTGGTTGTGAAGGCTGATAAGCTGACAGGACACCAATTTGACCTAGTTGTAATAATACACCAACTATTATTGCTAGTACAATAACTAAAACGCCTACACCTACAGATTTTCTATTTCTGAACATCCAAGTTCTGATTTCATCAGCGTATGTTTTTTGGTATTCTTCGTCAGAATCGATGTTACTCAATTGTCTTCTAACCCCACCAACAGACAAAATAATTACTATAAATATTCCTGCAAGAACATACCAAATCCATCCTAATGACGTCTCTTCTTTTTGTCCCGAACCTCCTGTGCTGGCAACTTGTTCGCCTCCACCTCCTTCAGAAGACAATGGCTGGGCGTCAACATAATCGAATATTGCATCAATTTGCTCATTGTTCAAATCAGCAAATATTGTCATACTCGTAGGAGACCATGCCGAAACTTCATTTGCATAAGGATCGTTTGCTTTAGCTACTTGAAAGTTCTTCACCCATTGGTAAATTGATCCTTCTTTAGCTCCACCTTCTTCCCATTTCTGGCGAACTTCGTAGAGTTTAGGACCCGTCATGTCTTTGTGCGGTTGGTGACATGTTGCACACTTAGAGTTGAACAATGCCTCACCGTCTTGTGCAGAAGATGGATTAGCACTTATTAAAATAAGTGCGGACATCAACGCAAACAACCAATTATTTCCTTTATTAAACATCTGATTCTTAGATATTTTCATTTACAATTTCTTAAAAACTCACGCCGAAGCGCAGTATTTCTCGGAAGCAAATTTAGCAGATTAACCATATCCTGTGACAGTTTTATGACAATTTTCGTCGATTTAAAATTAATTTAAAACGATTCTAAATAAGAGAATCCTTCCTTCTCAACATCTACCCTATCATTCAGTCGTATTCTAAATATTGTTAGGTCCCTCATTTCTATTTAACTAAAATTGGCAAATTGAAAATAATATTGGAATAAGGCCTCCAAATTTATAGCTTATACTATTCATTATTTAATGGTAAATAATATCTCAAATATTTTAAAAACTATAATCTGAGAGTATAAATCATAATTTTTTCTACTCGCTAGTTTCATGCTAAAGAAAATTTGATCAAGTAATTGGTTTGAGGAATTCGAGTAAATCATGCAGCAGCTTTAAGGTTGATTTGACACTGATCTAATTTTTCTTAAAAACATGCTCGCAGTCTTTACAATAATATCTTGTTTTTATAAACGGAGAAAAAGTTAGCGACAAAAAGGCAACAAAAGCAAAAACTAACCCTCTCCAACCTGAAACTGATCGAAATCCAGTATTAATAGCAATTGAGCTACAGTTAGGACACAGTATTCTGTCTCCTTCGTCATCTGTCAGTGGGGTTTCGGAAATATCTTTTAATATTTTTCTTACAGCACTTACATCCTCTTGATGGACCTTTAGTTTTATTCCTCCAATAGCTTGAGCATATAGTGGGTTGATAGTAACTGTCTCTTCATCAAACAAAAAGCATTTGATTCCCTCGCTTTCTATTCGAGACTTTAACATGTGTGCATCCATGTTATTGTCAAAAGTTTTTATAGTCACAAAGGTCATTATTAGGTTTATATTTATATTCAGTTACAAATATAGATATAAGTATATTATGTGTTAACCAAAGCTTGTAAAGTCTACTTGAAAATAAATGAATACTTTTATTTATTAAAAAAAGAAGCTTAACTTCATCGCGATTAAAATTTCGATATTATGAAAACTATTTTCACTTTACTCTTTTCTATTCCTTTATCACTCATTGTTTATGGTCAATCTGTTGCGAAACATACAGTTTCAACAAAAGTAAATTCCGTTACCGTTTATTTGTCTGGAGCAGAAGTTGAACGCAAAGTTGACTATACTCTTAACAAAGGACTCAATGAACTACGTTTYAGCGAAATTAGTTCACAAGCAGATTCACGCAGTATTCAGTTTGAACTTGATCAAAAAATGGATCTTCTCTCTATTACTATGGAACGAGACTTTCTCAATTTAAGTAAGGCAAATGAAAAGATTAAAGTCATTCAGGATTCTCTCGAGTTACTGTCTGAAAAAAAACAAGGAATTGATGATGAGTTAAATGCATTAGAAGCGGAAAAACAAGTCCTTCTCAAAAATCAAAAAATTGGCGGAGATAATGTTAGTTTAACTGTAGAGCAAATTAAATCAGCCGCAGATTTTTACAGAAAACGAACTGCAGAAATAAACAAAAGTGTTTCTCAGTATTCTCGAGAAATAAAGGCTATTGAAAAACAAACATTGCGTCTTCGTCAGCAACTCTCTGTATTTAACTTCAAAGAAAACGCTAAAAACAATGTTATCGTTGTTCTGGTTGAAATGCCAGAAGCTGGTAAAATCAGTGGAAATTTAAAGTATAACGTTCAAAAAACGGGCTGGGCGCCAAGCTACGATTTAATAGCCCAAGATATCTCTGGGAACATTGAGCTAAAGTACAAAGCAAAAGTGTTTAATAATACAGGTAATGATTGGGAAAATGTAAATCTAAAACTATCAACGGGTGACCCAAACTTAAGTGCTTCTGTACCGCTATTGGATCCGTGGCATTTAAACACATCTTCTTTTAAAAAGATTGGGAAAATGAGTTATTCTGTTCCGCAGGCACAAAACCGAAATCAACAACAGGTTGACAATCGTTTTTCTAACGGAGAGGGCAGACTTCAAAACGCACATACTGGTGACTTAATGGGTAATACAGGTCCAACTGTAAACATGACAACTATTGAGGTAAGTGAGTTAACAACGGAGTTTGAAATCGAAAAAACATACTCCATACCATCTGACTCAAGACCTTATATTGTTGAGATAACAGAATATGACTTAGAAGCTAATTTTTCTCATATAAGTGTTCCAAAATTAGATAAGGATGCTTTTTTACTCGCAAAAATTGCGGGGTGGGAAAAGCTAGATTTAGTTCCTGGCCCATCCAATGTTTACTTTGCCAAAACTTATGTTGGGGAGTCTTATATCAATACCAGAAACGTAGAGGACACACTCGGTTTATCTTTTGGTAGAGATGAAAAAATCTTGGTTACACGAAAAAAGGTTGAAGAATTTTCTAGTAAAAATGTAATTGGAAACTGGAAAAAAGACACTTACACTTATGAAATAATAGTAAAGAACAACCGCAATCGTTCTATAAGTATGGAGCTAAATGATCAGGTGCCTGTTTCACAAGATAGTGATATTACAGTCTCAATAGAAGAGATTTCTAACGCAAAATTGGATGAAGCGGATGGCAAACTGACTTGGAATGTTAATCTTGGGCCAGGAGAGGCGAAAAAATATAAAGTTTCATTTACAATCAAATACCCCAAAACAAAGAACATCAACGTAAAAAAGTATCGAACTATTTCTGCACCTAGCTTCTAAACAATAATTATTTATTCACACTTTGGAGTACTCAATGGGTCATGAGTGTTCCAAGGTGTTTTTGCCATTATTAAATCAATATTTTCGCCTAACTGCACTATTCAATTCTAAAACCTTAAAAGAAATTTCGCTTTATTAAAATAGATGAAACCCTTATTTAAAGGGGTTGTAAACGGTTTTAGTCGTTTACAAACGAAAGACATTCGACAACAATCGACAAATAACCGAATAAAGAAATGAAGTCGTCTCACCTTTGCAGTGTCAATCGCTGAAAGTCAGTGTTAGACATAATGTTCAAACTATTATTAATTAAAATTTACAGATATGAACACGTTAAGAAACACAGTTAGTTTAATCGGAAACCTTGGAGGTGATCCAGAATTTAAAACATTAGAGGAAGGAAACGCTTTAGCGCGTTTTAGAGTAGCAACAAACGAGTCGTACAAAAACAAAAGTGGCGAGTGGGTAACAACTACACAATGGCACAATGTTGTTGCTTGGGGCAAAACAGCCGAGTTGAGTAATAAATTGCTTAAAAAAGGAGCTGAAGTGGTTCTAGAGGGTAAGCTCGTAAATGATGCATACACCAACAAAGAAGGTGAAAAACGTTATAAAACAGAGGTAACTCTTCGTGAATTTATGTTGCTCAACCGCGACAAAAAAGAAGACTCGAAGAGCGAATCAAAACCAAAATCGTAACAACGGTTAAAAACACTATGGCGGACTTAAAATTTGGTCTGCCATAGTTTAAAAGAACTCAAAAAGTATAATCAAAAACTAAAAATATGACAATTAATCAAATGAACCACGTAAATCTGATCGGTCAAATGTCGAGCGATCCAAAATTTGTAGAATTAAAAGACGGGAAGCGTATTGCTCGTTTTTCATTATCAACGAGAGAAACCTATCTCGATGATGAAGGTCAAACCAAGAGCGTAAATAATTGGCACAATGTTACTGCTTGGGGAAAATGGGTTCCTGTTTTAGAACAACTTGGGAGTAAAGGTCAAGCACTCGCAATTGAAGGTAAATTGAGATCTAGGTTTTACAATAATAAATCAGGTCAGAAAAAATCTTTTACTGAAGTAGAAATAAATGATTTAGTAATCCTATAGCTTAATATTATGAGAAATCAAGTTCAATTAATTGGAAATCTCGGCATTGACCCAGAAGTAACGAACTTTGAAAGCGGTACTAAAAAAGTACGTTTTACACTAGCTACAAATGAGTCTTATTCTTTACAGTCAGGAGAAAAAAAGCAAAAAACATTTTGGCATAACTTATACGCTTGGGGACCTACTGCTAACTACATCGCAAAGTCAGGCAAAAAGGGAACACAACTTGCCGTTACGGGAAAACTTGTCACCCAAAAGTATATTTCGAAAGAAGGACTCTCTCGTCAATTTACTGCAATTGAAGTTCAAAAAGCAATCGCCCTATAAAAATAACAAAGCCTAACCATCATGTTTCAGCCTAACCGCTACCAAATCAAACGATATGCATCGATTTATGGTTGTGCTGATACAAAGAAAAGCCCGTCTTTAAATAGTCGGGCTTTTTTATATGACAAATTGCTCTAAATGACAATATCTCTAAAAACAAAAAAGCGCATGCTCCATAAAAACGGAGCACACGTTTTTTGTCAACATAGAATTTTTATTCAACCTAATTTTTAAAGTCAATTACTAATTCCATAGGAATACTTTTTAAGGCTTTTGAAATAGGGCACCCTTCTTTTGCTCCCTGAGCTAATTCTTTAAACTTACCTTCATCAATTTTTGGGACTATTGCTTTAAGGTGTAACTGAATAGATGTTATTTCAAATCCGCCATCTGTTTTCTCTAACACAACTGACCCATCTGTATTCAGCTCATCAGGCTTGAAACCTTCTTCACCAAGCATCACACTGAGAGCCATATTAAAACAACCCGCATGTGCCGCCGCGATAAGCTCTTCGGGATTTGTACCTAACTTCCCATCTTCATTTTCAAAACGGGCTTTAAAAGAATAAGGTGTTTTATCCAAAACCCCACTTGGACCAGTAAGACTTCCTACTCCTTCTTTTGCTGATCCTTTCCAAATTGCGTTTGCTTTTCTTTTCATATCTTTTTGTTCTATTTGATTTTTAATTTCATAGCAAGTTCTATCCGAGACTTTCTCAAGGTTATTCTATCAACGCACAATTTTCGAGCATTGTATATATTCAAAACAAAATTAATACGCTAATGTTTACAACACAATTCATTAGTAAACAAATTTAATGATTGACTTTAAAGACTTTTTGCTTAAATAACTCATGAATGCCTATGACTGACAGCAACATCAAAAAATTATAAAATACATCTTCTATAGGAATCGTATAAATTTTTATCCCAGTAATGTGGCTTTCGTTATACCAAACAATAGGGTCGTCTGTAATGGCACCCGTTAGAATACCATTTACTATTAAAAACGGAATCATTACAATTATAAAACTTGAAATGAATTGAGGGTACCATTTTGGAGTAAAACCAAAATACAATATCCAGTTTACTACTCCAGCCGCCAACAAACCATAGAAAGAATAAACCCCATCACTATACATAAATGCTAAAACAAAAGCCCCAATTGTAAGCCCTAATGAAAAATAATAGGCAAACCGGCTAGGATTAAAACTTGGGAAATAAGCTTTTAGAACTTCGTAGATAAAAACAGATGCATAAGGTATTGTAAAGAAAAATAAGCACTCTTCAAGCGGTAAATTAAAGAGATAAACTCCCGATAAGTGTTCAGGATTAAACCCCCAAATGCCATGTTCTGTATAATAAACATCCCAAAAAATAAAAACAGATCCCACAACTAATACTGCAGGAATTAAACTCTTCCAGTGGGTGTAAAAATGAACTTTCTTATCAAAACTCAGAAAAAAAGGTCCAGCGAAACTAAGAAGGTTTACCCAGAGGTATAAACTCATGTTCCTGACTGTTTCGTTCGATATGCTTTCTTTGCCTCTCTATAGTACTTAAATGGAACAATCAACATTCCAAAGCACTCACCTTTTTCTTTCGATCTATATTTATGGTGTACTTTATGAGCCTTTCTAATGGCCATGAAAAAGGGGTGGTCGATGTTTCTTAACCAGCTCATTCTTCTATGAATATATACATCATGAAAAAGAAAATAAGTTAACCCATAAGTGGCGATTCCAGAGCCTATCCAAATAGAAAGAGAAGAATCATAAATAACGCCTAACATTATACAAAGCCAGGATGGTATTGCGTAAATAAGAAAAAATATATCATTTTTCTCAAACACCCCAGGTTCTTCAATATGGTGATCTTTGTGATACTTCCACATAAACCCATGCATAACATATTTATGCGTTGCCCACGCACTAAATTCCATAAAAAGAAAAGTAAATATTAAAACTATAGGTCCCCACCAATACATTTTATAAAATATTTAAAGTCAAAAAGAACAGTACTTGTATAATATACAAAGAAATTCCAACTTTGTTCGGCTCAGCTAATTTAGCTCCAAAATATAAGGTTTGCAATACAAAGGCAATAATAATCCATCCAATAAAGTTTGAAACAGGAATTTCACCATTCCATTGCCAGTAGTCGCTAACAATTGCAACCGGTTCGATAAGGATATCCAATAAAAGCATTAAACAGGTTGCTCCAATAGCTTTCAATAACCAATGAATTTTCAACAGCTGTAAAACAGAAGCGCTAATCATAGTAAGCATAATCCAATTTAGTCCAATAATGATGGGAACACCAAACCATTTTAGTCCAAGACTTTCACCATAAACATAGTCGCCAAATAAAAACCCAGTATGAACACCAATCCATTCTGCCGACATTCCAAAAAAGAATGCAAATAATACAAACAAATAAAATTTAGCATTGTGCTGCACTCTTGCCAGCAATAGAATAAAAAAAGAAAGTGCTAAGTTGAAAAAAGAAAGTTTTAAAAAATATTCTCGAGAATCAGAGTTTAGTCCTACTAACCCAACACCGTAGAATATTACTAATAAAGTAATGAGAAAGTACGTCTTATATCTTTGAAAGTACTCTTGAAAAAGAGGCGCGCTAATCATTTTTATTCTTTAAAATGATAACAATTAAGGTTAAGAATTGTTGGGCTAAAAAGCTTATTTGTTCCAGTTCAGATATCCGCCTTCTAATTCTAATACATGGACGAATCCCGCGTCTTTCATTTTTTCAAGTGCTTTTTGACTTCTTCCTCCAGATTTGCAGTAAATCAAATATTTCTGAGCCTTATCAATATTTGAAATTGTCTTTTCAAACTGATCATCTAAAACATCTAAGCTTTTAGCATTTTCGATATGTCCTTCCATGTATTCATCTACTGTTCTTACATCGAATATTACATATTCTCCAGATGCTATAGCAAACTTAAATGCTTCTTTATCCACCGTTTCAATTACGACTTCTTCACCTTCAGTTTCTTGGGCAAAACCAGTTGTAAATACCAAAACTGATAAAATCGTCAATAAATATATTTGTGCCTTTTTCATATTCTTTAATTTTTGGTTAAAAATAAGGCATTATCATCGAAATACCAGTAAGTTTAACAAAAGATTTACATTCTTCAATTATGAAATTAAACTTAACAAGAGCTCTCTTGTTTATATAAAAAAAGTCGAAATGAAAAGTAATCATACAATTCTTCTCGCTGGAGGAACTGGATTAATTGGACAAAACCTTGTAGATCTTTTAAAGTCTGAAGGTCATGAAGTGAACATTTTAACGAGAAGTAATTACAAAAAAGAGAATCATTTTCGTTGGTCACCAAGCACAAAAGAAATAGATGATCGATCTTTGAAAGATGTAGATATCATAATCAATCTTGCTGGCGCTGGTATTGCGGACAAAAGATGGACTAAAAAACGCAAGGAGACACTAATCAATTCTCGAGTTGAATCAGCCAATTTTCTTTATCAAGTCAGTGAAAAGATACCCAACCTTAAACAATACATTTCAGCATCTGGCCTTAATTGTTATCGGTACGATAACTATAGTAAAAAACATAAGGAGTCTGATCCTTTTGGAGATGATTTTTTATCTGAAGTAGTTGAAAAATGGGAAAATGCTGCAGACCAATTTAAAGATAAGTGTAAAGTTGCTAAAGTCAGAACTTCAGTAGTTTTGACAAAAGAAGGGGGAGCACTCCCTAAAATATCAAAAACGGTTAAGAATTACATTGGCGCTCCTTTGGGCTCTGGAAAACAGTGGATGCCTTGGATTTCTATGATCGACATTAATAGAATTTACGCACACATTGTCTCTCATCAATTAGAAGGAAGGTTTAATGCATTGGCTGATTCAGTAACCAATGAAGAATTCACTAAAGAATTAGCTAAGGTTTTAAATAAACCACTATGGTTGCCAAATGTTCCCCCTTTCGTGCTAAAAATAATTCTTGGAGAAATGGCCTCAGTAGTTTTAGAAGGTCTTCAAGCGGATAATTCAAAAATACTTGAAACTGGATTTGAATTTAAAGATAATTCACTGAGGGACTACTTCGAAAAAGAATTTAGGTAAAATAATTTTTGAAGAATAAAAAAAGGGAGGAATTAATTCCATTCGTTTCATGTATTTTATTATCTTAAATAAGACAAGGTAAAATTGAATTTTTCAAAACTTACTAAAAAAACTTTGTAGTTTAAAAATTTAATATATCTTTGATTATATATTCGTCAAATAACTGTTTAAAATTACAACATGACACATTTAGAAAAAGGAGACAATGCTCCACAACTTGAAGGGAAAGACCAAAATGGTGAAACTGTAAAGCTTGATGATTTCAAAGGACAGAAATTAGTAATCTATTTTTACCCAAAGGATATGACACCAGGCTGTACAACACAGGCGTGTAACTTACGTGACAACTATGAGCTCCTTAAAAAAGAAAACATAGCAATTGTAGGTGTGAGTGCAGATGATGAAAAAAAACACCAAAAATTTATTGATAAATATGATCTTCCATTTCCCTTATTAGCGGATACGGACAAAGCAATTATAAAAGCATTCGGTGTTTGGGGGCTCAAAAAATTTATGGGTAAAGAGTATGACGGAATTCATAGAACTACTTTTTTAATTAATGAGGAAGGAAAAGTTCACGACATCATTAAAAAACCAAAAACAAAAGCTCACGCTGAAGAAATATTAGAAAAATTTTAAGATCGTAAAAAGTTTACGACCTACCACCCTAAATTTGCTTAAAAATAAACGATATGGCAGAAACGAAAGAAAAAACAAAAGTAAGCGAAGAAAAGATGAAAGCACTTCAGCTTACAATGGACAAAATGGAGAAAACATTCGGAAAAGGATCCGTAATGAAGCTTGGCGATAGTGCTGTAGAAGATGTTGATGTAATTTCATCAGGTTCAGTAACTCTAGACCTCGCGTTGGGAGTTGGTGGTTACCCGAAAGGAAGGGTTGTCGAAATTTACGGTCCCGAATCTTCTGGTAAAACAACCTTAGCAATTCATGCAATTGCTGAGTTACAAAAGAAAGGTGGTATAGCAGCATTCATAGATGCCGAGCACGCATTTGATCAGTTCTACGCTCAAAAATTAGGTGTGAACACGAGTGAACTAATCATTTCTCAACCAGATAATGGTGAACAAGCATTGGAAATTGCAGATAATCTCATCCGTTCTGGGGCTATCGATTTAGTGATTATTGATTCCGTTGCAGCACTTACACCAAAAGCTGAGATTGAAGGTGAAATGGGCGATAGCCAAATGGGACTTCAGGCAAGACTTATGTCTAAAGCACTTAGAAAGCTTACGGGCTCTATAAATAAAGCGGGAACATGTTGCATATTTATCAACCAATTGAGAGATAAAATTGGAGTAATGTTCGGAAACCCTGAAACAACTACAGGTGGTAATGCCTTGAAGTTTTACTCTTCAGTACGTGTTGATATTCGCCGTTCGAGTCAAATTAAGGACGGTGATGAAGTAATTGGTAATCGCACAAAAGTGAAGATCGTAAAAAACAAAGTCGCTCCTCCTTTTAGAAGAGCTGAATTTGACATAATGTACGGTGGAGGTATCTCCAAAGTTGGAGAATTACTCGATTTAGGTGTTGACCTAAATATTCTTAAGAAAAGTGGTTCTTGGTTCTCTTATGGAGAAACACGCCTAGGGCAAGGACGAGATGCAGTAAAACAGATTATAGCAGATAATCCAGAACTTATGGAAGAACTGGAAGAAAAAATTAAAGAAGCGCTGGCTTCAGAACGGGAGCAAGTGTAAACTGCATATCGTTTATACCGGAAAGGCGCAAACCTCCTAGTTTGCGCCTTTCTTTTTTCCCTTTAATCAACAAAATAACCCACTCACATGTTTTGATTCATTATTCTGATAATAAAAAWGTATATTTAGAATTAATGATGATTTCAAACATGGGAAAATGCTGGGGTGTAATAGGATGCGGATGGCTAGGAATGCCATTTGCAAAACAATTAGTTCAAAATGGAAATGAAGTAATTGGCTCAACAACTTCACCTGAAAAAATGAATGAGTTAAAAAGTGTTGGAATATCTCCCGTGCTTCTTTCAACAAACGATACGAACATAGAACAAAACGCCTTTAGTACATGCCAATATATTCTACTCAACATTCCACCAAGCTCACTTCAGGAAAAATATGCTGATGAAATGCTTCGATTGACCACTCTTTTTAATTCAAACACAAAAATCATATTCATTAGCTCTACATCTGTCTATGCAAATCATAATCAACTGGCTACAGAGAATGATAAACTAGATGGAAAAGGACGAAATACTCCTTACATTATTGAGGCGGAAAATAAACTACAAAAAGCATTAAAAAATCGTCTAACAATTATCCGAATGGCTGGTCTTGTTGGTGGAGATCGACACCCCGCAAAATTTATGAGTGGAAAAGAATACGATAATGGGAAAGATAAAATTAACCTAATCCATTTAGACGATTGTATTGGTCTTATAAATCAAATTGCTCAGCACAACTTTTTTGGAGAGACTCTCAATGGCTGCTCAACAAAACATCCTTCAAAAATGGAGTACTACACTTGGACTGCGAAAAGACTAGGTGTTACTCCACCCGTTTTTCAAAATAATGAAGGAAGTTGGAAAGAAGTCTCCAACAAAAAGTCGATAGTTACGTTAAATTATAATTACACATATAGCTCTCCATATGAATTTCCAATTTAAATTTAGTATTGGTAAGGTAATTGCTTAATTTTGACAAACTATTTAAGAAACAACTAGATAAGTGAAATATTTACTCTATATATTATGGCTGTTGCTTCCGTTCATTGGATGGGGCTCGCATATTGTTGGTGGAGAAATCTATTATGACTGTTTAGGTGGAGGTGACTACAGAGTAACCGTTAAGATCTATAGGGATTGTAATAGTACAGGGGCTCAATTTGACAGTCCGCTTCCTCTAGGGGTTTTTAGAAATAGTGATAACAGTCTATTTAACACTTACAATATGAACTTTCCGGGAAGCAATGTCCTACCCGTCGAGTTTAATAATCCTTGCGTAAATCCGCCAAATAACATTTGCATTGAAGAGGCTATTTATCAAGGCGTTATAAACTTGCCTAATAGCCCTGAAGGTTACAAGCTCGTATATGAAAGATGTTGCAGAGGTCCTGGAATTGTTAACCTCAATGATTCAGAGAATGAAGGGTTGACCTTAACAGCAAACATCCCAGGAACAAATTCGGGAGTATCGTGCAACAGTAGTCCAAGGTTTAACAGTACTCCTCCACTTCTCCTATGCAATAATGAAGAGTTAATATATAATCATGCTGCAACCGATCCGGATGGGGATCAAATTGTGTATGAACTTTGTACACCATTTCATGGCGGAAGTCAATTTGCTCCAGCTCCGAACCCACCAAACAATCCGCCTTATAATAACATTGTTTGGGAAACTGGATTTAATGCAACCCAGCCATTTGGAGCATCAGGCCCTATTAATCTAGATCCAAATACGGGGCTACTAAACGCTTCACCAGACTTATTAGGGAAGTTTGTTGTTGGTGTGTGTGCCAATGAATATCGCAACGGAAACTTAATTAGCACAACTAAACGAGACTTTATATTTACAGTTTTTAATTGTGAAGTCGCCCTTGAAGCAAATATAGTTCCTCAAGAAGAATTGCAAAATTTTAATAGTTATTGTGAGGGTTTAACTATCGACTTTGAAAACAATAGCTTCGGTGGAACAAACTATATTTGGGATTTTGGTGTAGCAAGTGATCCTAATTCTACAAGCACAAGCTTTGAACCAACTTATACATTTCCATCGGAAGGAACTTATGAAGTAATGCTTGTAGTAAATCCAGGGTGGGCGTGTTCAGACACCTCTATAAGTACTTTTCAAGTATTTGAAAGCCTAAACGTTAATTTTGATCCTTCTCCCGCACAATGTATTACCAACAACTCATTTGATTTTGAAGGGCAAGGAGATTACGAAAATGGAGCTGTGTTTGAATGGAGTTTCGGAAATAATGCTTCTCCTCCATCTGCTAACACAGAAGATTTTTCAGGTGTTGTCTTTGATACCAATGGCTACATACCCATCACTTACACTGTCACTTGGGATCAATGTGAAGATACTCATACAGATTCAGTATTCGTTTATAGAGAACCCGAAATTAATTTCGGAATTGAACCAGATTTATACTGTGCTCCGTTCACGGCCGAGTTTATTGATAGCTCATTATCAGATGCTCCTTTGACTTACTTTTGGGACTTTGGCGATGGTAATACTTCAATAGAATCTGACCCCGTTCATGTTTATGAAAATGCTGGTGTTTACGACGTTTCTTTATCTATTTCAACAAATGAAGGGTGTATTGCCAACTTATCACTTAACAAACCTGGCCTTATTGAAGTATTTCCTTCTCCAGTTGCCGATTTTGAAGTTAACCCACAAGTGACGGATGTCTTTAACACAGAAATCACATTTACAGATTTCAGTATAGATAGTTATGAGCATTTCTACCAGCTCAATGATTCTGTCGATACCACAGAAAGAAATTTAACGTATCATTTTTTAGAAGGAGGTTATCATTATCCCTACCAGGTTGTAACCAATGAGTTTGGATGTAAAGACACTATCACGGTGGAGATTTATGTTGAGCCCCAAACAACTTTCTATGTCCCCAATGCTTTTACGCCTGATGGAGATGGAACAAACGAAGTCTTCAGACCAATCATTTTTGATGTTTCCAATTATACTTTTGAAATCTATAACAGATGGGGTGAACGCATCTATGAAACAAACGACAGAAAAGCAGGCTGGAACGGCCGAATAAAAAACAAAAATGCTCCCGACGGTGTATATGTCTGGCGAGTAAAATATAGAAATCACAAGTCTATTTTTGAAGAACACCACGGTCACTTCACTTTGCTCAGATAGTTTAATCTAAAAACAATTCACTGGCGATATAGTCAGCCTGAAGCTTTCCTTTCTTTGTAAGAATAATGTAATTGTTTTCTGTCTTTAAGAGTCCTTCGTTTTTGAACTCCTCCAATCGTTTGTCAAATGATTTCTTGGTGCTGTGGTTCCTACGCAGTTCCTCCAGATTAACTCCCCAGATTGTTCTTAACCCCGTCATAACAGCTTCGTTAAATCGATCTTTAGGTGATAATATTTCTGAATCTGAATATTCTTCTTCAGCAGTTACTGCATTAATGTACTTCATATTGTTAGATACATTCCACCTTCTTGATTCTCCATCAAACGAATGAGCGGATGGTCCAACACCTAAATAACTGACTCCTTTCCAGTAATTTGAGTTATGCTTCGAATATTGATCTTCCTTTGCGAAATTTGAAATTTCATATTGCTGATAACCAGCCTTTTCTAAAACACTAATAAGCAGTAAAAACTGTTCGGCTTGCTCATCCTCAGAAGCGGGATCAATCTTTCCTTTTTCGACCCAATTACTTAAAACTGTCTTTTCCTCTACTGTTAAGCAATAAGCGGAAATATGATTCGGGGATAAGGAAATCAATTTTTCAATATTCTCTTTCCACTCTTCGAGGGTGCGATCTGGTAATCCGTAGATCAAATCTACCGTTAACGAAAAACCAAATTCCTTTGCCAGATTAACTGCATTTTCAGATTCTTCGGCGGTATGTGCTCTGTTCATCCAGTCCAAATCTGATTGCAAAAAAGATTGAAGACCAATGCTGAGTCTATTTATTCCTAGTTTTTTCCATTCCGCTAACCGCTCAACCGATATGTCATCAGGATTTACTTCAAGTGTAACTTCCGCCGCATCTATTACCTCATAGGTCGAATATATTTTTGATAAAATAGACTTCAACTCGTTTTTAGTAAGCAACGAAGGGGTTCCTCCACCGAAATAAATCGTTTCAATAACGGATGAATCCAGATATTCTTTTCTCTGCTCCAACTCTGAAAGCATTGCATCAATTAATGCGGAACGATACTTTTCAAAAGTGGTGCTAAAGTGGAAATCACAGTAAGTACATGCTTGCTTACAAAAAGGAATATGAATATAAATTCCAGCCATGTCGCAAAGTTAATTCAAAATAGGTACTTCGACTTCGCTCAGTGACCTATTTTAAGATTTGTTTTAGAAAAACATTGGAGAGCATTCAATTCAAATATAAATTGACTAACTTCATGTAGCCGAATAAAATTTTAATAAAAAATGAACATTTCATCTTCCGAAATTCAGTCTCCTGCTGACTTTACAGAGCGCTTTATAAATCAAACCAATCGATCTGTGTTTCTAACAGGAAAAGCGGGAACTGGAAAAACCACCCTACTCAAAAAGATCATTGAATCCACGCATAAAAACACGGTTATTGTTGCGCCCACTGGAATTGCAGCGCTGAATGCGGGCGGGGTGACTATACATTCATTTTTTCAATTACCGTTTGGAGGCTTTATTCCCGAAAATGGTCAGCCCCCTTTTGTTTCTGATCGTTTACAACTGAATACAAAAGATACGCTTCAACGTCATTTTAAAATGAATGGCAAGCGTCAGGCAATTTTTAGGAATCTTGAGCTTCTAATTATCGATGAAGTGAGTATGCTAAGAGCTGATGTTCTCGACGCTATGGACTTTATGTTACGCAAGGTTAGAAGGTTAGATATTCCATTCGGTGGTATTCAAGTTTTATATATTGGAGACTTGCTACAATTACCTCCCATCGTAAAACGTGAGGAATGGCAAATATTAAAGGGTTATTACAACGGCACATTTTTCTTTCATTCGCATGCTGTTCAACAGCAGCCTCCGTTATATATTGAATTAGAAAAAATCTACCGTCAGGCAGATGAAAGTTTTATTGATATTCTTAATAATCTGCGAAATAATTATGTCTCTCAAGAAGACGTTAAAACACTCAACAAGTACGTAAACCCTAATTTCGATGCTACTAAAAATGAAGGCTATATAACATTGACAACCCACAACGCAGCTGCAGAAAAAATCAATGCGACGGCACTCAGTGCACTTAAAACGAAACCGTACAAGTTTAAAGCGGAAGTTAACGGAGATTTTCCTCCACACATGTTTCCAATCGCTGAAGAAATGAAGCTGAAGGAAGGAGCACAAGTTATGTTTATCAAAAATGATGTTTCGCATGAAAAGCTCTATTTCAATGGTAAAATTGGGCGTGTAGTTGAATTGTATAGAGATGAAGTGAAAGTGCTATTTCCAGAAGAAAACCGCACGATTACTGTTGAAAAATACGAATGGGAGAATGTTCGTTTTTCCTTGGATGAAAAGTCCGGAGAAATTGAGGAGGAGGTCATTGGTACATTTGTTCATTATCCATTAAAGCTTGCTTGGGCAATAACGGTTCATAAAAGTCAAGGACTTACGTTTGATAAAGCAGTCTTAGATTTATCTAAGGTGTTCGCGCCAGGTCAAGCTTATGTTGGTTTGTCACGTTTGAGGTCTTTAGAAGGCCTCGTACTTACCAGTCAAATTCAACTGAATGGACTAAGGAATGATCAAACAGTAGTCAATTATTCAAAAAATAAAGCAGATGGGAACCTGTTGCACAAAAGTTTAGAATCGGGAACCATGAACTTCGTTCGTGAACGGTTGACAAGTGCCTTTAATTGGGACACTATGGTGAGTCGTTTTTTGGCAATGGAAGCTGCACATAAACATGCCTCTGAAAAAAGTGAAATGGGGAAAAGCAAAGTTTGGTTTGAAAATAATGTCAAATCACTTCTCGAAACGTTAGAGCCTGCCCGGAAATTCAGAAATCAAGTGCATAAAATATGTCATGTTTCTAGGTTTGACATCGACCAGGTACACGAACGAACTCAAGCTGCTTATGGATACTTCATCGGTATATTAGAACCCGTCTTTCGAAGTAATCTTAAAAAAATCATTCTTTTGTCGAGAAAAAAAGGAACTAAGCAATATGTAGACGACTTACAAGAGCTCGATGAGCAAATAACAGAAACCATTTTACAATTAAAAAGAACGCGTTTACTGGTAGAAAACATGTATAATGGCAAGCCTTTGACGAAAGAAAATATTTGGAACGACCAAATCAAAAACTACAAAATGGCAAAGGCTGCTATTCTTAAAAATGAAATTCGTGAAGAGAATCCTACGATTACTGATTTTAATGAAGAAGAGATAATTACACACAATTCTACATCAAAAAAAGAAAAAAAACCAAAGAAAAAATCCACCTATCAAAAAACCCTAGAACTATTCGATGCTGGAAAATCAATAGAAGAAATTGCAGAAGAAAGAAAATTTAATGTGTCCACCATTTACAGTCACCTTGAGCGTTTAATCAAAGATGAAAAGCTCGATATTGAACATGTACTGGACGCCGAAAAACTTGATCATTTGAAAACAACACTCGGTAAAGAGATAGAAGGAAGTATTAGCGAAGCAAAGGAAAAAGCAGGCGAAAACATTTCCTGGGAAGATCTAAAATTGTACCGCGCCAGTTTATTGATGTGATGCCAAAAAAAGTCCTGAAAGGACGTCATATCAATAGCCACGGGTTTTAACCCGTGGTTAGAGTTAATAGGACAGGTTCTTTTTGGTGCATATTTTTTGATTAAAAATTGTGACAAAAAGCATCTATTACAAAACGTTTTTATTTGCATTTATCCTTAGGTCATTTGTGGTGCATGCCATTTTTTGATTCATCATACCACATATTCTATTCCTTCGCAGTATATTCGCAGAAGTGGGCAAAACTATTTACATATTAGCGCCTTATCCCAAAGGTGAAGCTCCCTCTCAACGATTTCGTTTTGAGCAATACATCGATCGACTCGAAAATGAAGGTTATAAGGTTGAGATGTTTCCATTTCTAGATCAAAAAACATGGAAACTTCTGTATTATAAAGGTAAAACAGTTCAAAAAGCAGTTGGTATACTTAAGAGCTTTTTTAGACGCTGGGGATTGTTGTTTCGTTTAAAAAAAGCAGATTATGTTTTCGTTCACAGAGAAGTTGCACACATCGGGCCTCCCATCTTTGAATGGCTGATAGCAAGGGTACTTCGCATAAAATACATCTATGATTTTGACGACGCTACATGGCTTCCAAACTATAGTCAAACAAATGCAAAATTTAATCGACTCAAAGCGTATTGGAAAGTAAAGTATTGCATTAAATGGGCGCACCAGGTTACTGCTGGAAATGACTATTTAGCCAATTATGCCAAAAAATACAATCAAAATGTTGATGTTATTCCAACAACGATAGATTTAAAAACTCACCACACTGAAAAAACTGATCAAAATCAAAAGCCCCTGGTAATTGGTTGGACAGGCTCACATACCACCATGCGCTATTTAGATTTTATTATACCTGTTCTGGAACGTCTTGAAAAAAGGTTTGATTTTGAGTTTCATGTGATTTCAAATGAACCTCCAAAATATAAGCTTAAATCCCTCCAGTTTATCAAATGGAATAAAACAAGTGAAATAAAAGACTTGGCACGACTGCACATTGGAATAATGCCCTTGGAAGAAGATATTTGGTCGAAAGGTAAGTGTGGTTTTAAAGCGCTACAATACATGGCCCTTCAGATTCCAACAGTTGCTTCTCCCGTTGGTGTAAACAGTACAATTATCACCCATGAGAAAAACGGTTTCTTATGTTCAACTCCCGAAGAATGGGAAAAAATATTAACGGTATTATTCGAAAGTCAGTCTATACGAGAAACGATTGGCGAAGCGGGTCTTAAAACGATCAAAAAGCAATTTTCTGTCCAAGCAAATTGGCCCAAGTATTTAGCTCTTTTTAAATGATCTCTTATATTTTTACTTTACAATAACATTTTTTACGATGAAAAAAGAAGCAATCACACTTGTATTTGCAACGCAAAACGATAACAAAGCAAAGGAAATACAGTCTTTATTACCTCAACATATTATTGTTAAAACCTTAAAAGACATCGGTTGTGACGTAGACATTCCAGAAAATCAACCCGATTTAAAGGGAAATGCTTTGGCTAAGGCCAACTATGTTGTGACTAATTTCAATTCAAATTGCTTCGCGGATGATACTGGACTGGAAATAGAAGCACTAAATGGAGAGCCTGGCGTGTATAGTGCACGTTATGCTGGTCCAGAAAAAAACAGTCAGAAAAACATGGATTTAGTCCTTGAAAAACTAAAAGGAGAAACAAATCGCAGGGCCCAGTTTCGAACAGTAATTGCACTAATTTTAGATGATGAAACACATTTATTCGAGGGAATTGTTAAAGGAGAGATTCGCAAAGAACGAGCTGGAGCCGATGGTTTTGGTTACGACCCAATCTTCGAGCCTGAAGATTGTGGTAGAACTTTTGCTGAAATGTCCATGGAAGAAAAGAATACGATGAGTCATCGCGGTAGAGCGCTTGAGAAGATGGTAGCGTTTTTTAATTCGTGACGTTTGATGGCGGTGGTCTCGAGACCACCGATAATCCCTGCGAATAAACACAAAAAAAGCACGCCTGTAACAGGCGTGCTTTCATTAGAGTAGTGCAATAAAAACGGCACAATTATTAACCACTACACATTTCACAATCATCTGGATCATCCAATGAACATGATACCTGAGCTTGAATCTCTTCGGTTGTCATTGGTGCGTCCTCTTCTTTTCCTTTTTCTGTAATTGATTTGTCTACTGTAAACTGAATTGCATTGGTTGCAGCTTTCGTTCTCAAGTAGTACATACCTGTTTTAAGTCCTTTCTTCCACCCGTAGAAGTGCATTGACGTCAACTTACCAAAGTTAGCATTCTCCATAAAGATGTTTAAAGACTGAGATTGACAAATGTATGCCCCTCTATCTGAAGCTTGCTCAATTATTGCTTTTTGAGACAACTCCCAGGCTGTTTTGTAAAGATCTTTAATATGCTGAGGAATCTCAGGAATATCTTGTACAGAACCATTTGCAGCCATTAATTTTTGACGCATGTTGTTGTCCCATAAACCTTCTTTTACTAGGTCGCGTAATAAGTGCTTGTTTACGATAATAAACTCACCTGAAAGTACACGTCTAGTATAAACATTTGATGTATATGGCTCAAAGCATTCGTTGTTTCCAAGAATCTGAGCTGTTGAAGCTGTTGGCATTGGAGCTAACAATAATGAGTTACGTACACCATGCTCTTTCACTTCATCTCTCAAGATATCCCACTCCCATCGGTCTGATGGTGTAGCATTCCACATATCAAATTGGAAAATTCCTTCAGAAATTGGAGAACCTTTCCACGTTTCGTATGGACCTTCTACTTTCGCCAAATCTTTAGAAGCTGTCATTGCAGCATAATAGATTGTTTCAAAGATCTCTTTGTTTAGTTTTTGAGCTTCTGGAGAATCAAAAGGCATTCTCATCAATATATATGTATCAGCAAGTCCTTGAACTCCTAGTCCTATTGGACGGTGACGCATATTTGAATTTTTCGCCTCTTCAACAGGATAATAATTTCCGTCAATGATTCTATTTAAGTTAACTGTTGCTTGATACGTTACTTCAAATAATTTATCGTGATCAAAACCATCTTCCGTTACATATTTTGGTAGTGCTAAAGAAGCTAAGTTACAAACAGCCACCTCATCAGGAGCAGTATACTCCATAATTTCTGTACATAAGTTTGAAGACTTAATCGTACCTAAATTCTTTTGATTAGACTTTTTGTTTGCAGCATCTTTGTAAAGCATATAAGGAGTTCCCGTTTCAATTTGAGACTCTAATACTTTAAACCAAAGCTCTTGTGCTTTAATTGTTTTTCTTCCTTTTCCTTCTTTCTCATACTTCGTGTAAAGCGCCTCAAATTCTTCTCCATAAGAATCAGATAACCCTGGACACTCATTTGGACACATTAACGTCCACTCTCCGTTTTCTTCAACACGCTGCATGAATAAGTCTGGAATCCAAAGTGCGTAGAATAAATCTCTTGCTCTGTTTTCTTCTTTACCGTGGTTTTTCTTCATTTCTAAGAAGTCGAACACATCAGCATGCCAAGGTTCAAGGTACATTGCAAAAGAACCTTTACGCTTTCCTCCACCTTGATCTACATAACGAGCAGTATCGTTAAATACACGAAGCATTGGAACGATACCATTTGAAGTTCCGTTTGTTCCACGGATATACGACCCTTTCGCACGAATATCGTGAAGCGCTAACCCAATTCCTCCAGCAGATTGAGATATCTTAGCACAGCTAGAAAGCGTGTCATAAATACCTTCAATACTATCTTCTTTCATTGTCAATAAGAAACAAGAAGACATTTGAGGTTTTGGTGTTCCAGAATTAAATAAAGTTGGCGTTGCATGTGTAAACCAACCTTCAGACATCAAGTTATATGTTTTGATAGCTGACTCGATATCCTCTTTGTGAATTCCAATAGAAACACGCATCAACATATGTTGTGGTCTCTCAGCAATTTCACCATCTAATTTTAATAAATAAGAACGTTCCAGTGTTTTAAACCCAAAATAATCATAACGGAAGTCACGATCGTAGATAATGCTTGAATCTAATCTTTCGCTATTATCTCTAATTACGTCATATACTTCGTCTGATAAAAGAGCTGCATTTTTTCCTGTTTTAGGATCAACGTAATTGTAAAGATCATCCATCGTTTCTGAGAATGTCTTTTTTGTATTTTTGTGCAAGTTTGATACAGAAATTCTAGATGCTAAAAGCGCATAATCTGGATGTTCAATTGTTTTAGACGCTGCAACCTCGGCCGCTAGATTGTCAAGAACAATCGTTGTCACTCCGTCATAAATTCCTTCAATCACCTTCATGGCAACACTTTCTGGTGAAACTAGAGGATCTAGTCCGTAGCACATTTTAACGATTCTCGCTGTTATTTTATCGAATTTTACCGGCTCTTTTCTGCCGTCTCTTTTTATTACGTACATATGCAATCTTTTTTATTGGGTTTAATACTGGTTTTCTAACTAATCAATCTTTTCTAAAAGTCTTCATCTGTGCTAAATGACTTATCTTCATTATCTCCCATCACTCCTGCTTTCTGGTATTCTGCAACACGTTTCTCAAAGAAGTTGGTTTTTCCTTCTATAGAAATCATGTCCATAAAGTCAAATGGGTTTGTAGCGTTATATTCTTTTTTACATCCAAGCTCCATCAATAGTCTGTCAGCAACAAACTCGATGTACTGTGACATCAATTCAGAGTTCATTCCAATCAATCGAACTGGCAATGCTTCTAGGATAAATTCTTTTTCAATTTCAACAGCGTCCAAAATGATGCTTCTTACTTTCTCTTCTGAAAGCTTGTTGTTCAAGTGATTGTTGTATAACAAACAAGCGAAGTCACAGTGTAATCCTTCATCTCTCGAGATCAACTCGTTTGAAAATGAAAGTCCTGGCATCAGCCCTCTTTTCTTCAACCAAAAAATTGAGCAGAAAGATCCTGAAAAGAAAATTCCTTCAACTGCAGCAAACGCTATTAAACGTTCTGCGAAGTTTCCCTCATCAATCCAACGCAATGCCCAGTCTGCTTTTTTCTTAACGCACTCCATCGTGTCAATCGCGTTAAAGAGTTCGTTCTTTTCAGCGTCATTTTTGATGTAGGTATCAATCAACAATGAATAAGTTTCAGAATGGATGTTCTCCATTGCGATCTGGAATCCATAGAAAAACTTAGCTTCAGTATATTGAACTTCAGCCACAAAGTTTTCTGCTAAGTTTTCATTTACGATTCCATCAGACGCAGCAAAAAATGCTAATACGTGTTTCACGAAATAACGTTCATCATCATTCAACTTATTCTCCCAATCTACTAAGTCTGGTGACAAGTCAATTTCCTCTGCTGTCCAGAAACTAGCTTCCGCTTTTTTGTAGAATGCCCAGATGTCATCGTGTTTAATTGGGAACAGTACAAATCTGTTCTTGTTTTCTTCTAAAATTGGTTCGTTTTGTGCCATTTTTTAACCTTTTTTATTGTGCAATAATATATTTGTCTGTGCATTTTTCGATGCACTTCGTTTTATTCAAATTCTATTCTTCTAGTTTTTC
The DNA here is from genome assembly GCA_002734085.1 of Fluviicola sp. Classification (GTDB taxonomy): domain Bacteria; phylum Bacteroidota; class Bacteroidia; order Flavobacteriales_D; family Crocinitomicaceae; genus Brumimicrobium. The sequence continues at coordinate 300,178 of NVXV01000001.1, forward strand.
TAGTAGTTGCTCTAGTTAGAAAAAAAATTCTTCTTTTTGGAGAGAAAAAACCCTCATTTGAGCTCTACAAAAATTGTCAATAAAATGGTTTCTCACAACTAAAGAAATTCACAATTTTTATTTTCAAATGTGGATAAAATTTTTAACCCCTTGATTGATGCACTCGAACGACATTATTAACATCAATTTAAAAGATATTCACAGTAAATTAATATTGCTTTATCGATAAATATGACTATTTTATCCGACATCTTACGCAATCAGTCATTTAGAAGAACGCCCTATAAAATTAAGTGATATTTTATGTGTGAAATGAATTTTTTTGACGAGGTTACCAACACCTCGATGTTGAATAAATGGAAAACTTAACGCCAAATGAAGATGAGCAAGGGAAGCAGAATTTTTACAAAAAATATTAATGGCCTATTGTCTTTAATTTATCCTCGACCTTGTTTAATTTGTCAATCGGAATTACCGGAAAATCAAAATCATTTTTGCTTTCTGTGTCTCGAAAATTTACATTTCACCGATTTTGAAAAATATAAAGAATCAACTTCTGCAGATGAATTGTTTTGGGGGAGGGTAAAAATACAACATGTCTATTCTTGTTTATTCTTTGAAAAAGGAAACTCAACCCAGCAAATTTTACATACTATTAAGTACAAAGAAGGAAAAGACCTTGGGGTATATATGGGAGAATTAATAGGCAAAAGGATAAAGGACAATGAGAACTACAAATCTATTGATGCCTTGATTCCTATTCCACTTCACTCAAAAAAAGGGTTTGTTCGTGGTTATAATCAAAGTATGGTAATAGCACAAGGATTGAGTAATATCTTAGAAATTCCAATTATAAATGCCGTAAAAAGAAAAAATCACCACGAATCGCAAACTAAAAAGAACCGTTTTGAAAGATGGGACAATGTTAAATCTGTTTTTGCCGCTGATCAGGACAAACTAAAAGGATACAAACACGTTGCAATAGTTGATGATGTTTTAACAACAGGTTCAACTTTGGAGTCGGCTGCTCGTTCCATTAAAAATGTCAAGCCCGATCAGGATATTAGTTTACTTACTGTGGCAATTGCTAAATAAGGGTTCTGAATTCAACAAGTCTTTAATAACCAAAAACTCTGAACAAAAGTGAGGAATCGAGTATTCTCAAAACAAAAATCTTTATTGCTCTCAATTATTTCCAATAAAACACATCTTCAAAATCAAATCATTTCTACCTTTGTTTTTAAAGTAAAAAAATGAAAGTTTTAATCATTGGCGGCGGATTATCAGGGATCTGTTTGGGGCACACTTTTCTAAATAAGGGTGTTGATTTTAAAATCCTCGATGCAGGAATAAATCACAGCTCAAAAATTGCCGCCGGAATGATTAATCCAATGGTTTTTCGAAAAATGGTAAAGACTTGGAAAGGAGATGAACTCATTCCTTTTTTAAATGCCTTTTACCCATCAATTGAAGAAAAAATAGGTGCGAAATTCTTTTTTCCTCGAAAAATTCGTCGTGTGTTTTCGACACAAGATGAATTAGACAAATGGAATCAACGTCTAAATGATAAGGACTATGAAGACTACATCTATGCGTTTGATGATAGCGATCCTACACCTGAATATGCAATCAACGAATTTGGAAGTGGTTGGGTGAAATCACCAGGATATATTGATGCAAAAATTTTTGTTAGAGAGAATCAGCGGTATTTTATTAATAAAGGCAAAATGATCACAGAATCCTTTGACTTTGGAAAATTTGATTCCGACAACAAAACATATAAAGACGAAAAATACACTCACTTTATATTTTCGGAGGGTTATAAAGCTGTAGAGAACCCCTACTTCAAATACCTTCCATTTGTACTCACAAAAGGAGAAGTGCTTTCAATTAAAAACGACGAACTCCGAAAAGATGAGATACTAAACAGGAAGTGTTTTGTTCTACCCGCTCAGGACGGCTCATTTAAAATTGGTTCCACTTTCGAATGGAATACCACTGACGCTTCGCCGTCTGAAGGTGCAAAAGAGCAGCTTCTTGAACAATACGGGCTACTAGTTCGCTCTCCAGTAAGTGTTATCGATCAAGAAGCGGGAATTAGACCAACTGTGGCAGATCGAAGACCACTTATCGGAATACACCCAGAAAAAGAAAGCGTCTATATTTTTAACGGTATGGGAACAAAAGGATATATGCTGGCGCCCTATTTCGCCAATGAACTTTATCATTACCTTGTAAATGACACACCATTAAATACTGAAGTTGATATAAAAAGGTTTTACAGAAAACATTATAATAAAGCGTAAGTTCCTTAGTTTTTCAAAGCTGCTTTTCTTTTCCTCTCTCGATAAGCAGAACGAGAAATCAAATAAACTCCCGTGAAAATCATGAGCATATATGCTATTTTCTCAAAAGTAATTGCTTCCACAAAATCTTCCGTCCAGCCAATATAAGCAAACAAAACGGTAAATAACATTACTAAAATGGGTTGCGTGTAAATGTAACTTCCGCTCACGCTGGGACTCACATGCTTCAGTGCAAAAATGTTAAGCAAATACGTGAAAAATGTTGCCCCGATTATTACAAATCCAACTTTAAACCAAATTGCATCTGGGAAAGACTGAACATCTGCAGAACTTATATCTACCCATGTTGGTGGATAAGCCATAATAAACAAGAGTCCAAAAAGGAAGTTAAAAGTTATTACTGTTAACGGTTTGTATTTACTCATTAGTGGCTTAACCAAAACCAAATAAATAGCAAACGAAGACGCGTTTATCAGAACATATAAATCCCCAATGGATGAATCTAAGCCTTCAACGTGACCAGAAGTAGTCAAGGCTATCGCTCCAACGGCACCTATTAAAACACCTATTATTTTTAATTGAGTGATTTTTTCCTTTAGAATAAAATAGGATAGAATAACTACAATGATAGGTGTGGAAGTCATTATTATTCCAACATTAATCGCCGAAGTTAGCTCTAAACCGTTAAAGAAAAATAATTGATTCATTGCAACACCGAAAAATCCAGTAATAGCAAGCCTAAATAAATCTTTTGCCTTTACTTTTTCTCTTACGAACAGAAAATATAATGTGATAAACAAAACTGTTGTAACCGCAACTCTCGATAATATAAAACCATTTGGCCCCAAGTAGTCTGGCATTACACCTTTTGCTAGTAAGTGATTTGCCCCGTAAAGAATATTAAGGCCTAAAAGTGCTAAATGAGCAAGGACGGTTTTACTCATTTCATCGCCTGATAAGCTTCTTTGGCAGCCTCAACTGTTTTCTTCGCGTTGCCAACAAATACTTGATCTTCTAAAATGATAAAAGGTCTTTTTAAAAAGGTATACTCATCAAGCATATATTTTTTGTAGTCATTTTCTGAAAGGCTCATCTCATTTAATCCCATTGAGCGAAACTTCATAGCTCTTTTACTGAAAAGCGCTTCGTAAGAACCCACTTTTTCCTTAATAAAGTTAAGTGTTTCTTCATCGATATTCTGACTTTTAATATCTTGAAGCTCTACATCTTTGCCAAAACCGATTTCTTTTAAAATTCGTTGATTTGTATTACAACTAGATAAATGGAAAATTTTTTTCATTTTTTTTGAGTGTTATCAACTTACAAAAATATAACTTCTCGTCCCAAAGCGTTAATAAAACAAAGATATTTTAAGCTTGTTTGCTTTTAATGAAAACTAGATAGTTATGGTTAATTCAGAAAAATATACTAAATTGCCTCAAAATTACAGAAATGAAAAAACTATTACTACTATTTTTGTTAATCCTAAATATTGGCGCATACTCACAAACCTATTCCGATGATGTTGCCCAATTGATTTTTGACAATTGTGCTTCATGTCACAATCCGGATGGAATAGCTCCATTTTCACTTATGAATTACTCAGAGGTTTCAGCTCAGGCAGTTGGGATATACGATGCAATTGCTCAGGACCGTATGCCGCCGTGGCCTCCCAATGATGATTACAAGCCGCTTTCTCATTCTAGAGCCTTAGAAGCTGCCGAAAAAACAACAATATTAGATTGGTTAGGTAACGGATATCCAGAAGGTGATCCAGCAAACACACCTGCTCCTCCCGTTTTCAATACTGACGCAATTCTTGGACAAGGTGACTTGGAGCTTCAAATTCCAACTTATACAAGTAAAGCAACATCATACGATGATTATGTGTGCTTCTCTCTTCCTTCAAATTTAGTGCAAGGAAGAACTATTCGCGCAATGGAGGTGATTCCTGGTAATGCCCCAATCGTTCATCATGCTTTGGTATATATAGATGAAACAGCAACTTACGCAACAGACACTACTGGTGGAGACTGTGCTGGCCCTACTACTGCAAAACTGGTTGGCGGATACACGCCTGGGGCATCACCGTTGGTCTTTCCAAATGGTCCAAATTTAAAATTAGGGATGGAGATTCCAGCAAATTCAAATATTGTACTTGCTATGCATTATCCTTCAGGAAGTAATGGAATGAAAGATAGTACAAAGGTTATATTTCACTTCTATGATGAGCCTACTACAGGGGTTCGAGAAATAAGTGCCGACCCAATACTACAAAATTGGAGCTTTACGCTTCCTCCAGAACAAGTCACTTCTGTCTCTGCTTCATATTCTAATATCCCATATGATGTTTCACTTTTAAGTATTTTTCCTCACATGCATTTATTAGGAGATCACATTAAAAGTTATGGTCTGGACCCAAGTAATGATACAATACGGCTAATAGATGTGCCGCATTGGGACTTTGAATGGCAAGATTTTTATTTATTCAAGAACATGGTTCAAATTCCAGCAAATTCTACTTTACACGCCGATGGGGCATTTAATAATACTGCGGCAAATGATCACAACCCAAACAATCCTGCAATAACTGTTAATCCAGGATTAAACACGACTGATGAAATGTTTTTGGTCTATTTTCATTACTTATTATATCAGCCTGGAGATGAGAATTATGACATAGAAGAAATGACTAGTTTATCTCTACAGGAATTGGTTTCAACGGAGGATCTTTCTAATATCTCAATATATCCAAATCCAACAACGGATATCATCAATATTGAGATCGAAGGAGAACAGTTAGCAAATAATGTGTCCGCAAGTATCTATGACCTTAATGGTAGATTAGTTGAACAACTGGTAAATGGAAAAAAATTCTCAGGTACAACCACCCTTAAATGGAATGGTGCAGAATCCAATAGTAGTGTTTATGTTGTTTCAATTGTCCTAAATGGTCGCCATTATAGCCAAAGAATTGTAAAGCAATAAATTCGACTTTTCTTAGAACTTTAAGTCTTTTTGTCTCTCTTGAATGTCTTCGCTATTAATGTTATTAAACCAATATACATTATTGGAAGAAGTGGCGTCATATATCTTTCTTCATTCATTCTCTGGAAGAAAACATAATATACAAAAGTACAAAGCACGCCTAAGGCAACCAGTTTTAGGTAATTAGGTGTGTTAGTAAAAAAGAGGAGTAGCAGGAGTGACACTAAAGAAAGGTTAATTACGATAAGGCATAAGTACCTCAGAGTTTCCATAAAAACATTTCCTCTCCACACTTTTTGAAAGACAAACAGGTTTAGATGTGATTTTGTCAATAGCTCAATAGTACTGTTGACCGGGGTTTTCACGTAGTACTGTAACTTATTTGATGAAATGATTTCTTCTCTCAAAGTATTTGTGTTTGAAACAAACTCTCTTTCTATTGGCATCTCCATTATTTCATTTTCATTGCTAAACATCTTTTTTTGATGATAAACCACATATTGAAAGTCTTTGAGTACGGGTTTTACTTTTTCTGTTAAGTGTTCCGGAATATTCTCTAGAGCTTTATTTAAATTAATTGTCGATGTGTCTTGGATCAAAACACCAACGGTTTCATGAAATTTGTCACTCTTATACTCCCAAATCCGAAATAAATTTGAAAGGGCCTCGTGGGGCGGTCTATAAATTGATTTGTTCGTTGATGAATAAATCGGATGTAAAGAAACACTTCCTGTAATATTGTAATTTCTCACTTGCCACATTAAAAAAGGAAGAATAGAAATTAAATACACCCACCAAAATTTTCTGGATTTGAAAAGTAAAAACGCAACAAAAAATAAAGGAAAAATAATTAATTGTGGTCGCAGCAATAATAAAAACGCAATGGTTAGACCAAACAAAAATGGACGTCGTTGATGCCTAATAATTAATATAAATTCATGGGTCAGAAGCAATAAAACAAAAGGGGATAGAGACTCTGTCAGTGTATAATACATAAACCCATTAAAACATGGTAGAAGGCCAAAGATTAGCATTCCAATCAATGCAAATTTCCTATCTTTAGTAAGCTCAAATAACAGTTTGGGAAGAACAATTAAAGAGAATAAAAATGCTAGAATATGAATACCTTTCAGTAAAAGAAATGCATTGTTTGGGGAAATTGATTTACAAAGTAAAAAAACCAACCCATAGCCCGGTGGTCGCTGGACATATGAAGAGTGGCCAGTAGAACTATCTTTCCACCCTTTTCCTTCCAGCCAGTTTTGAGGCGGTCTTAAATAGCTTGCTTCATCCGCTGTTGAGATTAAACCCGTCTGATATTCACTCTGCTTCTCTAATTGAGATAGATTTATTTCATGAATCACAACCGCAAGAACACAACAAATTATTGCTATAATAATTGTTATGACGTTTCTCTTTTTCAAATAAAGTTGAATTATTTAAAATATTCCAGTGCTCGGGTTACCTCTTTATCAGATTGGTTTAATATATAAAAAGCACCTTGTTCCAGCCATATTTGACGGGCAATTTCAGTCTTTATGTTTTCAATAATTCGAATTTTTGCAGCATCGAATTGAGCGGCATTATAACTGATGTCATATTGTTCGCTTGCGTAAGTTGTAAAGTCAGTCAACATTTTATCATTGACATCAAAACCTTCTTCAAATTCTTTGAAACTACCCCAATCATGTATGTTTGAAAAACGAACATAGTTATAGGCAAAATCGGCAAATGCATTTGCATACCTCAATCTTCTAAAATAAGTAGAGTTATTTGTAGTATCTAAAGGCACAAAAATATCAGGCATAATTCCACCACCTCCATAAACTGTTTTTCCTTTTGGAGTAGTATATTTTAATGAGTCAACAAACAAAGAACTGTCTATTTCATATAGCTCACCATTCTCATATCTGCTGTATTCATCCATCATGTATTCTTCATAATCTCCCGTATACGGTTTTTGAATACATCTTCCTGTCGGTGTATAATACCTCGATACAGTAAGTCTTAAATTACTTCCGTCCTTTAGATTAATATCTTGTTGAACTAATCCTTTCCCAAAAGAGCGCCTTCCTATAATTGTTCCACGGTCATTATCTTGAATTGCTCCAGCAACTATCTCGCTAGCTGATGCAGAAGATTCATTAATAAGTATTACCAACTCGATATCGGCAAGAATTGGAGCGTTCTCAGCGTACAGTGTTTTCTCCGGACTGTTTTTCCCTTTTGTGGAAACAATTGGCAATCCTTCATCAATTAACGCATCAACAATGTTTACAGCAGTTCCCATAACACCTCCGCCATTATATCTCAAATCAAAAATTAATTTCTTCATTCCTTTCGACATTAAATCTAATGAGGCTAAATAAAACTCTTTGTCTGATTGTTTACTGAATGTACTTAGGCGAATATAGCCTACTTCATCATTCATCATGAAAGAAGCATTTACTGACTCTATTGGCACCATTCCTCTTATAATGGTCTTTTCAATTTTTTTACTCCCTCTTAAAATTCCAACATTAACTGCTGTGCCTTCTTCTCCTTTCAGTAATTCTTGCACACGTTTATTTGTAAGTCCTACATCTGCAATACTCTCTCCTTCAACAGCGATTATTTGATCAAATTGTTTTACACCAACTTGGCTTGCAGGAGAACCATCAACGACGTTGGTTATATTCAGAGTATCATTAATGATTGTAAACCGCACGCCGACACCGCCAAACTTTCCTTCGATTGACTCACTCATTCTTTGCAGATCACGCGCGGGAATATAATTAGAGTGAGGATCCAAACGATGCAGCATCTCAGAAATTGTTTCTTCAAACAGTGCTTCTTTGTCTACTGTATCTACATACTCTTGTTCCAGTATTTGAATTACATCCGCAAGTTTTTGTTCATATTTTCCAGAGGAAGACGAAAGTGTTGAACCCGGCTTCGATAGTACGAAACCTATCAGTATTCCAACAACTATTAAAACACTACCAATAAATGGTAAAATATATCTATTTGAATTATTATTCATTCTCAATGTTTTCTATTTGAACGATCTCTATTCCTGCGGAACGTAAAAAACCTACGCCTTCATTGTCTTTGTACAAGTTCATAAACACAAGTCGTTTTATACCCGCTTGTAGAATAAGCTTTGCACAGTCTTTACATGGTGAAAGTGTCAGGTAAAGTGTTGCTCCCTTGGCATTATTTGTAGATTTCGCGACCTTCAGTATGGCATTCGCTTCTGCATGTAAAACGTACCAAAGAGTCTCCCCATTATCATCTTCACAACAATTATCAAATCCAGAAGGAGACCCATTATATCCGTCTGAGATAATCATATCATCTTTTACAATTAATGCCCCGACTTGTTTACGTTTACAATGCGACAAACGAGACCAACTTTTTGCCATTCTTAAATAGGCTCTGTCATACCTCAATTGTTTAGAATCACTCATAATTTTACTTTGATGGAATGCAAAAGTAACGATTATCTTAACCTTTTGTAAATTTATATCCTACACCCCTGATACTATGGAAATGTTTTGGGTTTTTTGGATCTTCTTCAAATAACTTTCTGAATGAAAGAATATAATTATCAATTGTTCGGGTTGTAGGAAAACTTTCTTTTCCCCATAGTTGATCCAAAATAAAATCTCTTGACACAACTTCCCCCTCATGATGATCAAAAAGCTTTAACAACTCAACCTCTCTTTTCGAAAGCTCTTCTACAAAACTCCCTGCTTTATATACTTCATAGGTAATCGTATTCACCTCTATACCGCCTACGTTCAACAACTTATTCTGTGTCGAAGGAGACTTTTTATCAGAGTGTCTAAGAATAAGTACTTGAACTCTTAAAAGCAACTCTTCCAAATCAAATGGTTTGGCCAAATAATCATCTGCACCCAGCTTAAGTCCTTTAATTTTATCAGATGATGATCCTTTTGCTGAAATAAATAATATTGGTGTATTCGAAATACTTTTATATGCAGTACAAATATCCCAACCACTAACTTCAGGCAACATAACATCAAGAATTACCAAGTCAAAATCATTCACCTTGCTTTTAAAAGAAATCGCTTCTCGTCCATTCGAAATAGTAATGACTTCAAACCCTTCCAACCGCAAGTTTAGAGCAACCACTTTGCTGAGGCTTTCTTCATCCTCTACCAATAAAATTTTATTTAAGGACTTTATCATAATTGATTAAAAAACAAGAAAAAATTTTGTTTTGTACTTAATTTTCATAGCTTTGGAACGCTAAAATATGTAAAACAAAAATAAAAACTATGAAAAAACAAGCGCTTTTTGTGCTATTCTCCCTGTTCATGGGTGTGGCTATTTCGCAAACACAACCATTATCTCTTACTACAAATATACCAAAATCAAAAATAACAATTGATAAAAACACTGCTGTTTTAAATACCCCCGCTCCAGATGTTGAGGCTCTATTGGCTGAAGACGAGTTGGCGGCTAAAAACGGTGAGATTTTTAGGATTGGTGTTGCCCAAAATGTAAATGAGGATTTAATCCAGTTTGGAAATTGGGAGGTTTTACCAAATGGTGATAGAAAGCTAACGATGGTTGTCAAAAGTGAAGGAGCCGAAGCGCTTTCTTTTGAATTTGACAATTTTCATCTTCCTGTTGGAGCTACAATGAGAGCATTTAATACTGGGATGTGGCATTACTCTAAGTTATTTACAAATCAAGATAATAGACCTGATAACGGATTTTTTCTGCCAATGGTTTTTGGCGATGAGATTATTATTGAAATAGTGGAGCCAAGTAGTGCTTTCGGTCAAACCATTGCGAACTTAGAAAATGTGTTTTATAATTACCGTGAGACGGGTAACCCAATGATTGAGAAAATCAATGAGTCTGATCCTTGTCAGGTCAATGTTAATTGCGCTCCTGAAGGAGACTTGTGGCAAGATGAAAAAGGAGGTGTTGCAAGAATTTACGTTGTTAGTGGCGGCGGAGCCGGATGGTGTACAGGTTCACTTGTAAATAATACTGCACAAGACTGTAAGCCTTACTTTCTTACCGCTCTTCATTGTGGAGAAACTACAAGTGCTGCCGACATGAATAACTGGGTGTTTTACTTCGGTTATGAAGCTCCAGGATGTACAAATCCTGGATCAGCTGGAACATTAGATGACAACTTTGTTCAGTCTTGTTTCAGGGTTGCTGATTCAAATGATGGTGGAGGTAGCAGTGGTTCAGATTTTTTGCTGGTTCAACTAGGAAATACAGGGAACGAAGCAGCTACAATTAACACATTGAAAACATATAACGCATACTGGAATGGTTGGGATATTAATAACACTACGTCAAACGAAGGTGTTGGAATCCATCATCCAGCTGGGGATATTAAAAAGATTTCTACATATACTTCAAACCTCGTTTCTACATCTTGGGGAGGTACGCCTGGAACACACTGGAGAGTTACTTGGTCGGGTACTACTAACGGATATGGAGTTACTGAAGGAGGATCTTCTGGAAGTCCGATATTTAGATATACAGGTGGCGGGAGCAATCAGGATTCAAAAATCATTGGAACCTTGACGGGTGGTTCTTCTTTTTGTACAGCAACTGGAAATCCCGATCAATATGGTAAAATGTCTTATCACTGGAATTCAAATGGTGGAAACAACAACGAACAACTTCAGCCGTGGTTAGATCCAATTAATTCAGGGGTATCTATTATGAATGGTTCTGCCGATCCATGCAGTACGCCTGCTGTTCCTGTTGCTGATTTTACAGCGAATCAAACTTCTGTTTTAGAAGGGGCAACAGTAGACTTTACAGACTTAACTTCTGGAGTGCCTGACACTTGGACATGGACAATTACACCAGGAACAAACGGTACGGAGTGGGAATATGTTGGTGGAACATCAAATACAGACCAAAACCCGCAAGTACAGTTCAATACTCCTGGGTTTTATACTGTGGAACTAACTGCAAGTAACGCACAAGGGTCAGACACTGAAACAAAAATAGATTATATAGAGGTTATTGAAATAATTTGTGGAGAGCCAATATCAGCGGCCTACACAATGGGCTTTGAAACCGGGGAGGATCTCTCTCAATGGGTTGTAATAAATGCTAATGGAGACGCTAATAGCGGAGGTAATGCAAATACTTGGGGGTTATATGATTTTTCTACTGCGCCACAAGGAGCTTACGGAGGGGACAATGTCGCTGGTTATTTTTATAATGATGATGCAACAACACCGGCAGACGATTGGTTAATTACTGGTTGTTTAGACTTGGTTGCAGGGGCAAATTATACAATGACATATTGGTGGTCAACTGGAGATGGGTTTGATGAAACAATGGAGGTTTTCGTTGGTACAGACCAAACGGTTGCTGCTATGACACAAAGTATTCAAAACCTTGGAACGGTTACCGGTAATAGCTGGACTCAAGAAACCATAAACTTTACTGTGCCTTCTTCTGGTGAGTATTATGTTGGTTTTCACTGTACAAGTGCGGCGGATCAATGGTATATCTCAATAGATGATATTAACCTCACGGGTGTATCTACTGGAGTTACAATTACAAATGCTCCCGGAAACGTTACTATAGAGTGTGATGAATCTACAGACCCTTCAAACACTGGAGATTTAACAGCCATAACCGACTGTGCTGATCCAACTGTTACCATTAACTATACAGATGTTACAACAGCTGGAACATGTGCAAATGCGTATACCATTGAAAGAACCTGGGAGGCTACAGACAACTGTGGAAATATTGAGACTCACGTTCAAACAATCACTGTTGAGGATAATACTGCTCCAGTAGTGAACTGTGGCGTTTCGACAGATTTAATTTCTACTTCTGGTGGAACGGCCTCTTTGCCAAACTATGTTTCAGGTTCAACAATATCTGATAATTGTACTTCTAATGGAAACTTGATTATTGATCAAAGTCCTGCAGCTGGAACTTCAATGACTGCTGGAACATACACTGTCGATATTACTGCGGAGGACGAATGTGGAAATATCGGTTCGTGTTCAATAACAGTAACTGTTGAAAACAATGAAGAAATAACAATTACTAATAGTCCTGGTAATTTATCAATTGAATGTGATGAATCTACTGATCCTTCAAATACTGGTAATGCGACAGCAACCACCTCTTGTGCTACCGGAGGTCTTACAATTAATTATTCAGATAACGTTACTGCAGGTGCATGTGTTAACGCATCTGTTATTGAAAGAACATGGGTTATTACGGACAACTGTGGAAATAATGAAACATTCATTCAAACAATAACTGTTGGTGATAATACCGATCCAGTTGTAACTTGTGGTCAATCTACTGATCAATTAAATACAACAACTACGGTTCCTTTACCTGATTATACTTCAGGGTCTTCTTTTAGTGATAATTGTACCGCAACAGGAGATTTGATTATTTCTCAATCTCCATCAGCAGGAACATCAATGTCACCAGGAAACTACACTGTAGTAATTTCTGCGGAAGATGAATGTGGAAATGTAGGAACTTGTGAAGTTGATGTGACTGTGATTAATGATGATGGTATTACAATTACTATTTCTCCAAATGATGTCACAATTGATTGTGATGAATCAATAGATCCTTCAAATACAGGTGCATTAACTGCACAAACATCTTGTGGGTCTGGCGGATTGAATGTTACGTACTCTGACGTAAGTGATAATCAATCATGTCCTGAGACAATTACTAGAACATGGACGATAACAGATAATTGTGGTGGTTCGGAAACATATGAACAAATTATCACAGTTGACGATTTAACTGCGCCAACTGCAAATCCAATCTCAAGTATGAATTTTGAATGTGCAGCGGATATTCCAGCGCCAAATACTTCTTTAGTAACAGGCATTTCTGATAACTGTACTGCCAGTCCTAGTGTATACTTTATGAGTGATGTTTCCAACGGACAATCTTGTCCTGAAACAATCACTAGAACTTACGGTGTTGAAGATGATTGTGGAAATGTTACTCAAATCACACAAGACTTCATAATTGAAGACCTTACAAATCCAACTGCAAATACTCTTAGTCCTATGTCATTTGAGTGTATCGCAGATGTTCCAACGCCAAATACAACGGTAGTTACTGGAGTTTCAGATAACTGCTCTGCAACACCTACAGTTTCTTTTGTAGGAGATGTATCTGACGGACAAACTTGTCCTGAAACGATTACTAGAACGTATGAGGTTGCTGACGATTGTGGAAACTCGATCCTTGTGGATCAAACAATTGTTATTGATGATGTTTCTGCTCCAAGCGTTACTCCATTGAGTGACATAAATGTTCAATGTTCTTCTGATGTGCCAGCGGCAAATACGGGAATGGTTAATGCAACGGATAATTGTATTGCAAACCCTAATGTTACACATATTGGAGATATATCTGACGGACAAACTTGTCCTGAAACAATTACTAGAACTTATCGTGCACAGGATGCTTGTGGTAACTTCACTGAGGTAACACAAATGATCATTGTAAATGATGATACTGCACCTGTGATTACATGTGGTGTAACAGATGAAACTATTTTAGTTTCTCAAGGCTCAACAGTTCCAAGCTACTCAACATCTACAACTGCAACTGATAACTGCACAACTAATCCTACGGTTACTCAGTCTCCAGCAGCAGGTTCTACTCTGACGCTAGGAAGTAATATTATTACAATGACTGCAACCGATGATTGTGGAAACGAAAGTACTTGTACTATTGATGTGCTTTACGAAGATGATGCTAGTATAGAAGAAAACGAGCTCTCTTCTGTGAGTTTCTATCCAAACCCAACAACAAATATTTTAAATGTTGATTTTGGTGTTGAGTTGAAAGAGGCAACGATTGTATTGTATGATGCAAACGGTAAATTGATCGTTGAGAAAAAAGCTCAAAATGAAGAAAGTGAAACAATTGACTTATCAACTTTTGCCAAGGGAATGTATACAGTAATTGTTCATACTAAGAACGGTACGACTACACAAAAAGTGAGTAAAATGTAAGCTCAATCATAAATACTTCAGAAAACGCACTTCAAATGGGGTGCGTTTTCTTTTTTTTCGTTTATTTTACATCGAATTTGAAACGTTTTTACTCAGATTCAGTAAACCGTTAAGTATTATTACACTTTAATTTTATGCTTTTATGGACAAACTGATTGCCCAATTTCCAAAACATATCTCTGATGCTATTGATATTGCTAAAAACGCGGTACTACACATTGACAATTCAATACAGTTTGAAAATGTTGTTATATGTGGTATGGGTGGATCAGGTATTGGTGGAAAATTAGTGGCTCAATGGTTTTCTGAAAGTGCTAAAACGCCAATAATATCAGTTCAAAGTTATGATCTACCCGCCTTTGTTAATGAAAAATCATTAGTAATTGGCTCTTCATATTCTGGAAATACAGAAGAAACTATCTCGGTTATTCACCAAGCACATAAAAGAAGGGCTACAATTATAGGTGTTTGTTCTGGTGGTGAGTTATACAAGTTTTGTAAAGAAAATAATTACGATTGTATAAAGGTTCCTGGCGGAAACCCTCCGAGAAGTATGCTTGCTTTTTCTTTAATTCAATTAGTTCACATCTTATCAAAGTCAGGGGTTATTGCCAAAGAAGCTTTAAAAGAAATTGATCATTGCAGACATTTACTTAACACTGAGCTTCTCGCAATAAAACAAGAGGCAAAAAAATTAGCATCGTTTATACATAATAAACAATGTATCATCTATACTAGCTCAAACTTAGAGGCCGTTGCTATACGTGCTCGTCAACAATTTAATGAAAACAGTAAAATACTTTGTTGGCATCACGTTTTCCCTGAGATGAACCACAACGAACTTGTCGGTTGGGGTGGCGGAAATGATAAGCTTGCACCTGTTTACTTGATTTCATCTTTTCTCTCTGAAAGAAACAAGTTAAGAGCTAATTTAAGTAAGGAGATAATGCTTAAGAAAACACCTCATCTTTTGGAAATTAACGGTAAAGGAAGCTCCCTTATTGAAGAATCTTTTTACTTCATACACATTGTTGATTGGGCTTCTATTTATTTAGCTGAACTATATGGTGTTGATCCAGTAGAAATTAAGGTAATTGATTATCTCAAGGACTCTCTAAGTAATACATAGCAATGTCAAGTCAGGTCATTTTTAAAGATTTAGGTAGCATTGATTATAAAGAAGCTTGGGATTTCCAGGAAAAACTTTTTAAATCTACCATTGACTTAAAAATCCTAAAACGCGATGGTAAGTCTGAAGAATTAACCAAAAATTACTTGTTGTTCTGTGAGCACCCACATGTTTATACATTAGGTAAAAGCGGAAAACCAGAACACCTCCTAATGAACGAGGATCAGCTAGCAGAGATAAATGCAACYTATTACAAAATCAATCGTGGAGGAGATATTACTTATCACGGCCCTGGTCAAATTGTAGCTTATCCTATTTTTGATTTAGAAACTTATTTCTTCACAGACATACACAAATATATGAGGCTTCTCGAAGAGGCTGTTATTCAAACTTTGCTCGAATACGGAATAAAAAGTGGCCGAGTAGAAGGGCTTACAGGGGTTTGGATTGATGGCAACACGCCTAATGAACGAAAGATTTGTGCAATGGGCGTGAAGTCCTCTCGTTGGGTTACTATGCACGGGATAGGGTTTAATATCAATACTGACTTAAACTATTTTAATCATATCGTTCCTTGTGGAATAGAAGATAAAAGTGTAACTTCACTTCAAAAGGAGCTTGGTAGACCGTTAAATATTCAAGAGGTTAAGGAGAAATTAAAGAACCACTTTGCACAACAATTCAATGTCAGATACATCACATAAAAATAAACCTTCATTGTTTCGAAAAATTTTTCGAACTACCATCATATTTCTTTTTCTCATTGTTGTTGCGGCCAATCTGTTTATTCTTATTTCAGGAAAAACCTATTTATATAAAGGACTTAAAGAAACCTATCTCAAGGGAAAATCTGGTCCCGGAATATACGACTCAGTTGTTTTCCCATCACGTAAAGCCGATAAAGCGAATAATCCCTTACCTTGGAGCTTTGCAAAAGAACAAAAAGAATTAACACTGGATGAAATAGACTTTTTATCGCAAATAAAAACGACATCATTTCTTGTTGTACAAGACGGAAAAATCATCCATGAATCTTACTACAGCAATCATAAAGAAAACACAAAAAGCAATACTTTTTCCGCGGCTAAAAGTTTTGTCGGTTTGTTAATAGGAATCGCCATAGATGAGGGTCATATTAAAAGCTTTGACGATCCTATAACGGATTATCTAGACTTTTCAGTTCCAAATGATTCTTTGGTTACGATTCAACATCTTCTTACAATGTCGAGTGGACTTAATTGGGTTGAAAGTGATGCCAATCCTTTGTCCGATAATGCAGAAGCTTATTACGGAAGTGATTTGCCTCAAATCATGAGTGATGTTTCTTTTGATGGTGAACCTGGAAAAGAGTACGTATACAAAAGTGGAAATAGTCAGTTGCTGGGTATAATACTAGAAAACGCAACGGGCATGACCGCCACTAAATATCTTGAAAAACAGGTTTGGAGTAAAATTAATACCGAAAATGACTTACTTTGGAGCCTTGATCAAGAGGATGGAATGGAAAAAGCATTTTGTTGTATTTATGGCACTTCAAGAGATTTTGCTAAAATAGGTCAACTCATTTTAAATGAAGGAAGTTGGAACGGAAATCAAATAATTTCTAAAAAAACGCTAGCAGCCTTACTTCAACCTATCAATAAAAAAGAACGTTTTTATGGCATGCACTTTTGGAGATATGAAGATCCTGAGCACCCAATTGTTTACGCACGTGGAATTTTAGGACAATATATCATAGTTATTCCTTCTCTAAATACAGTGGTTGTTCGTACTGGGCATGAAAGACTGGATAAATATGAAATTCCAGAAAGCAAAAGCAATAATTCATCATTTATTGATAAAAACCAGCATAAAGTTAAGCATCCTTTAGATCTTTTTCAATACATTTCCACCGCAAAACGGATGGTTAAAAAAAGTTCGCGCTGAGTTTATGAAAGAAGAGTTAAAAGGCCCAAAAGTTACAGATGTCTCTGTGGCTGTAGTTCAGGAATTAGGAGAAGAAAACACACTCGTATACAACGTCTATATCATCAATGAAAAAGATGTAAAATTAGAAGGAGTTTTAGTTACATCATCAGGATATGCTACTGCTCAAAAAACCCAAGAACAAGTTATTACTTCTACCTTGAGAAAATCGCTTGGTGACGTTGCTCCTCATTCAGTGCAAAAGATCGAGCCGATAATGGAAGATTTGTTTGGTCTAAATAATGAATATTGGGTGAGTTTTTGGATCGAAAATAAAATGTATGATAAAAAGTACATTTTCCTGTCTGAGACAATCAAGGAAGAGTATTTCGTAAAGATTCCAATTTTAGATAAAAAGGGCGTTCTAATTAGCTAAAACTTTCTTTGTTCTATTAATTCAACATACTATTAAGTGTAATCCTTAGTTCTTCCAAGTTACTTTTTTCAAGTGTTCGAATCGATGAACATCCTTTTTCTTTTAGATAAAGTGCAGTAGAATCACCCCAAGCTATTATTTTTTGATCTTTATCTATACTATTTTTTTTCAAAAAAGACTCCACATTAGATGGACTCGTAAAGACAAGTATTCCTGGTGAATTTTTCAAATCCTTTGGTTCTAACAAAGTTTCGTAAACGACTAAATCGATACACTGTTCTGAATCCAAGTACTTTTGAACTGATTTTTTCGATCTTGACGACTGCGGGAAAAGCACCTTTTTATCACCGATTACCGCTTTAAATGTCTCTGCCACTTTTTTTGGTTTACCGCTTTGTATTCCTGTAAAATGAACGCTGTACCCTTGTTGATGAATAAAGCTCGCCGTTGATTTGCCTATAGCACCAATAAATTTACTTTCAGCAAGCGCTACTTTCTCTAAAAAGAAGACTACAGAGCGAGGACTCGTAAAAAAAACAGCCTCATATTCCTCTTCTTTAGGTATTGGAAAAACGGTTGATTTAAAAGAAATCATAGAAACCGCGCACAACTCAATATTCCTTTCTCTAATAAAATTTAGAAAATCTACGTCTTCAACTTTCTTAGAAATATAAACCGTCATGACAAAGAATTCAGTTCATCCACAATATAACTAGCAATATCTTCACTCTGATTTGCTTGATATGTCTTAAAAGTAGCGCCTTCTTTCCAATCTTTAGCAAAAGCAACGTGAACATCTTCATCGTTCGGGCAATAAACGCCTAGGGGTAATTGACACCCTCCGTTTAAAAGCTTCAAAACGCGACGCTCAATTCCTATTCGCTTTTGAATTATTGTATCATTTAACTGCTCTAACACTTTTTCCAACTCTGTATCTTCTTCTCTAATTTGAAGCCCCAAAACTCCTTGTGCAGGAGCTGGGATAAACACTGTTGGATCTAATGTAGAAACATGTAGGTCAGATAAATCCAGTTCTAATCGTTTAACACCTGCCATAGCCAAAATAATCGCGTCATAGTTTCCTTCACGCAGCTTGTTAATTCGAGTAGGAACATTTCCTCTTAAATCTTTGATTTTAAGATCGTCTCTAAAATGTAAAAGTTGTGATTTCCTGCGTGCTGAAGAAGTTCCAACAACTGGATTCTTCTTCAAGCCTAAAGGCTGTGAGGTATCAACAGCTTCTTTTCGCATCAACATTAGTTCAGAGGGGTCTTCTCGAGAAGAAACCGCTGCAATGATCAATCCTTCGGGAGAGGTGGTTTCTAAATCTTTATGTGAATGAACGGCCAAATCAATAGATTTATCAAGAAGTGCTGCTTCAATCTCTTTTGTGAAAAACCCTTTCCCTTCCATTTTGTCAAAACTAAGGTGTTGTATTCTGTCTCCTTGCGTTGAGATTATTTTGATTTCTGTTGGGTGTCCCGCCTTATCTAGTTCGTCTTTTACAAAGTTTGCCTGCCATAATGCCAAGTCACTTCCTCTAGAACCGATTACAATTTTATTCATTTTTTAAGTAGTATTTCTTTTGCCATTTTCATGGGAACACTAATGTATTTTTTTTCAAGATAGTCGATGATTTTTTCCATCGTTTCTTTCGACTGAGGATCAAGCCCTTCTATTTCCTTCGCAAAAACATGTTGTAAAGCAGTAGATTTTATTTCCTTCACTTTCTGAGGAACCTCGCTCATTGCCAGCTCAACTTGACGTTCTTTGTGTAAACTTATATAATTCAGAACGGCTTCATCGATAATCTCCTCCACATGAATTATTTCTCGAGCACGTTCCTTTAAGTTTTTTGAAGAGATTTTTTGTAAACGATCCACAGAAATATAATCGATCACATGCTTGTGAACTACCGCTTCGTCTAAATCATTTGGTATAGCAAGATCAATAGCTATTTTTGAATGTTCTTCTCCTTGAAGTAAGTGAGAATATATTTCTTCCGTTATTATACTATTCTCAGCACCCGTACAAGTAATCAGTACATCAAACCCTTTGTCATAGTTTTTAAGCTCCGACAAAGGAAAAGCATTCCCTTTTAATTGTTCGGCCAGAAGTTCTGCCTTTGACAATGTTCTGTTGAACACAGCAAAATTAGTGAAGCCATGCTTTCTAAGAAATCGACTCATATTCGTGTTTGTAACACCTGCACCAACCACTAAAAAACGGGCATCTAAAGGGACATCCTTACTTTTTAAGGTATGATAAGCAAGTGAAACAACTGATACAGGACGTTGTGCAATATTGGTTTCTGTATATATTTTTTTAGCTGTTTCAACTGTATGACGTATCAATAAACGGATATTGTCTCCCGTAATCCCAAAGCCTTTGCAAAGAAGAAATGCCTTACGAACTTGTGTAATAATTTCACGTTCCCCAATAATCATTGAGTCAATTGACGAAGTCACTTTAATCAGATGTTCAACAGCCTCTTCTCCTTGGTAATGTTCAACATTCGAAGTAAACAACTCTATACTATCTTCAGTAAACTCAGGATACAATTCAGCAAGAAACTCCCCGATTTGTTTATCATCCATCGCTTTACTTGTATGAAAAACAAATTCGACGCGATTACAGGTAGAAAGAAACATTAGCTCGTTTAAACCAAATTGACTTTTTAGAGTTTTCAGCCTATCTTTTTGATTATCAGGAGCAATGTGCAACCACCCAATTTGGTTAACTTCCAATTGACGGTGCGTAAATGCGAATATGTGAATGTTTTCCACTTAGATTTATTCTCTTTCCTGCTGCAAAGATGCGGAAAACCTCGATTTTGATTGTCATAAAACTGTCAGTTTTCTTTATTTAGAATCTATCTAAAGAAGGCGGTTTTTTTAAGGTTGTTTAAAAAGATTGAGTTGCTATTTAACCACAATTTTTTAACTTTGGGATCAACAAAAATCAAACTCATGAGTGTTTCAGAAGCGGTTAATCAAGGAGACGTAAAATTTTCAATAGATGAAAATGGAATTGCAACCATTATATTTCACCATCCTCTAAGTAATTCTTTACCAGGTAAAGTTTTAAAAAAATTAGCAGATACAATAACAGAACTCGGTGAAAATAACGATGCAAAGGTGATTGTTATTAAGTCAGAAGGTGAGCGTGCCTTTTGCGCTGGAGCAAGTTTTGATGAATTGATTTCTATTAAAGATTTAGAAACAGGCAAAAAGTTCTTCATGGGCTTTGCCAATGTAATTAATGCTTGCAGAAAATGCCCTAAATTTATCATTGGACGTGTTCAAGGTAAAACCGTTGGAGGTGGCGTTGGACTTGCAAGTGCTGTTGATTACTGTTATGCTACGCGATATTCAGCAATCAAACTATCAGAGTTAGCGATTGGAATTGGACCTTTCGTTGTTGGACCCGCAGTAGAACGAAAAGTTGGTACATCTGCCATGAGTCAATTAGCAATTAACGCAACCGAGTGGAGAAGTGCGGATTGGGCCAAAGAAAAAGGGCTTTATGCGGATGTCTTTGAGACCATAGAAGATATGGATAAAGACATAGATGCAATAGCAAATCGATTAGCTGACTCAAATCCTGAAGCAATGCGTCTATTGAAAAAAGTATTTTGGGAAGGAACAGAAAACTGGGATCAGTTGTTATCAGATCGCGCTGCTCTTAGTGGGGAATTAGTACTTTCTGATTTTACGGTCAACGCCATTAATGCTTTTAAAAAGAAGTAAGTTTTTACTCCTCTTCTTCAATTACATCTGGGTTATCTATTAACTTACCATCGGGATATACCGTTTTGGTAAATTTATAATATATAAAACTCACCAAAGCAGCTCCAATATCGGCAATAGGAAATGACATCCATATTCCGTCTATACCAAAGTATAGAGGCAGCATTAAAACCAGTGGAATCAAAAAGATACCTTGTTTTGTAAGCGCTAGAAACAAAGCTGGGAATGCCCGTCCAATTGCCTGGAAATAGGCACTGATAATTAAACTAACTGCGAGTAATGGCGTAGCTAGAAAAACGGTTCGAATCACTGGAGTTGTACCATCGATTAGCGTAGTGTTTGTCGTAAAAAGACTCGCTATCTCAGAAGCGAAAACCATTAGAACTATAAATATCATTATCGAAAAAGCTGAGGCCCAACCGATTGAAAGACGGACAATTTTATTTACACGCCCTTTTAATTTAGCACCAAAATTATAGCCAACAATAGGAACAAATCCTTGTGTAATACCTAAAACTGGGAAGTTAGCGAACATTAATACACGGTTTACAATACCATAAATAGACAAACCTTGTTCACCTCCATAGTAGAATAATGAGTTATTTAAAACGGTCGCAAGAATGCTTATAACACCTTGTCTTGCTAAAGTAACAGCACCCAAAGCACTAATTTCTCGCATAATTCCAAAATTAGGAACAAAGTATTTTTTGTTGAATTTGAGATGAGATTTTCCCCTTAAAAAATGAAGCAGGGTAAAAACTGCACTCGCCATGTACGAGAGAGTTGTTGCCCAAGCAGCACCCTCCATTCCCCAATCAAACACTATAATAAAAATAGGGTCTAAGATTAAATTCGCTACGGCGGGAATAATCATAGCGTACATTGCGACTCTTGGAAAACCTTCTGAACGAATTACATTGTTGCTCATCATTGCCCAAGCAAGAAATGGAACGCCAACCAATACAATTTTAAAATACGTTTCTGCGGGAGCTTTAATATCCCCTCTACCTCCAAAGAGTGCAATAACCTCATCCATAAAAAAGGCACCTACAAAAACAAAAACGACCGCAAGAGATACTGTCATCAATACCTGATTTCCAAAGGTCGTTAATGCTCTTTCATTGTTCTTTCCTCCTAGTGACCTCGATAAGACCGATGCTCCACCAACACCAATGGCCATGCCTATACTTGAAATCAGAAACGTGATTGGTAAAACAACGGTAATGGCTCCAATTCCAGCGGCTCCAACATAACGACCAACAAAAATGGTATCAATTATGGCGTAAACAGACATCACCAAAATTCCAACAGAAGCCGGGAACGCCTGTTCTCTTAAAAGTTTACCCAAAGGGGCTGTACCAAATTTTTCTGTGGATTTCATTACCGCATTTTAACAAAACTACAGCAAAATTGTTGTGCTGTAATCGCAAATAACGTCATTTTTAACGATTTTTTATTGATCAACCGATTTAAGTTGAAAAATATAATGGGTTCCTTTTTCACTGACAGTTCTTTCAAAGGAGCCATCAAGTTGATCCGTAAAAACTTCAATTAATTGGAGTCCAAGCGAAGAATTCTTTGATTTCTGTTTCCACTCTCCACTGTCACAATAAGTCATTTCAAAAAACTCGTTGCCCTTGTTTTTTATTTCTAGTTGAATTTTTCCTCCTTCCTCAAAAGCATGTTTCAGAGAGTTTGATACAAGTTCATTAATTATTAACGCTAAGGGGACTATTGTTTTTGAACCAATCCGTTCAATGTCTGCTTTAACTTCGTAAACAACGTCGTTTTTCGTTGTGTTTGTAACAACTAAATCCTCAACCAAAGTTGTCAGGTAATCCATGATATCAATATTCACCAAGGATTCTTTCTCGTACATTTTTTTGTGAATTAAAGACATCGCCATTATTCTGTTTATCGCTTCATCAAAACTTTTTTTAAGGTCTGGCTTTTTTAACTCATTTGATTGAATACGTAACAGACTAATAATAACTTGCAAATTATTCTTAACGCGATGATGTATTTCCTGCAAAAGCACTGTCTTTTCTTCGTTTTGTTCTTCTACTACGTTCTTTTCCTTTTTAAGCGCATCAAATGCTTTCTTTTTGTGTTTTTCAGCGTAACTATTTACTAAGCTAAACTGAAACATGATAAAAGCTATCAAAAACATAGAAAAAGCAAACTCAACTGACATAATGAAAACATGTAAACTTGTCAAATTGAGTCTTAGCTCTTTTGTGTTTTCAAACAAAAAATTAAAATAGAAAAAGTACAACAGAACATTTACAGTCAAAAACACAATCCCCCATGTTTTTCCTAATGTGAAGTATGCAAACAACACAACAACAATCATCCATAGGCTTTCAATTGTATGGAGCGCATCATTTATAAATACAACTGAAAAGATTAAAATCAATGTTGAACCAATAGAAATTGTGTATGAAACGAGTTTATATGTTCTTGTTTTGTACATATACGCGATACTCAAAACCACCAAGGTCAGCACTCCCAAATAATAGGGGTAAAACCTGTCATTTGCTAAAAAAGTTATCGTTGATAACGCCGCTATAACAGAAGTAAACATTATACTCAAACGCCAGGTTAATGCATACCTAGCCTTATCATAAAAATCTCCGTGATCTGATTTGGGTACCTTTAGATATTTTATCATATCGAACAACCTAAATATATATTAAATTATAATGTTGACATCTAATTCGTAAATACTAATCTCTAAATGTTCGATCTTCACCATAAAAAGCAGGTGACTGATTTGAAATAACCGTCATTGGGTTTTTAGATGTAACTTTTACACTATGCCATGTTTGCTGTGGAATAAAAATTAGGTCTCCTTTCTTTACTGTTACAATTGAGTCATCAAAATAAAACTTTCCCTCCCCGTCCAAAATATATATCGTTTCGCTATGATTTTTATGCTTGTGGGTTCGAACGGTATCCTTCACCCATATGATAAATCGCGTTGTCAACTCATCGCCATCAATTTTATGTATGTAGATATTGTCAAAAGCTTCATCTGGGTGAATTGAGTCTATAGATTGAATAGACTGAGTACGCCCCAAATAGCAGATAGCCATCAAGGTAAGTAGTAGTAAAAATTTCATTTCCAACGATGTTTCGAATTACAACAAATATAGGGGTTAAACTATAAGTTTGTTTTCAGTTCTAAATGTTTTACAACAAAAAAAACATACGTTGCTGATAAACAACACCCTAGTGTCTAGGTTTTTTTATTAAACAATCGCTGAATTATCTAAAAACCAATTTTCTCCTTGCTTAAAACGAACCCGTATGGGACAAAAAATTTATGTAAATTTGTAGTAAATTACGCAAACAAAAGAACAAGTAACATCCATGAAAGAAGAAAACATGAAATTCGGCACGAAAGCCATTCATGCAGGTGTAGATCCAGATCCCACGACAGGAGCCATAATGACTCCTATTTATCAAACAAGTACTTACGTTCAAGAAAAGGTTGGTCAACACAAAGGATATGCATATTCAAGGACTCTAAACCCTACGCGTCATGCACTTGAAAAAGCACTTGCTGAATTAGAAAACGCTAAATATGGTGCTTGTTTTGGTAGCGGGGTTGCAGCTATCGATTGCCTGATGAAAATGTTGAGTCCGGGTGATGAAGTGATTTCAACAAATGATTTATACGGTGGCTCTTATCGTATCTTCACAGGTGTTTTTGAAAAGTTTGGTATTAAATTCCACTTTGTCGACATGAGCGACCTAGACAAGGTTGAGGAAATAATGAATGTCAATACAAAACTAATTTGGGTCGAAACACCAACGAACCCTATGATGAATATTATCGACATTGAAGCACTAGCTACGTTAGCTAAAAAACACAAAGTTTTGTTGGGCGTAGATAATACTTTCGCAACACCTTTTTTACAAAATCCGATGGACTTGGGTGCGGACATAGTCATGCATTCTGTAACAAAATATTTAGGAGGCCATTCTGATGTTGTGATGGGAGCCTTAATAACTTCAGACAAAACAATTGCCGACGAGATTTATCGAATTCAAAATAGTTCTGGTGGAATTGCTGGTCCTATGGATTCGTTTTTAGTGCTTCGTGGGCTAAAAACACTCCACTTGAGAATGCAAAGACATTGCGAGAATGGTGAAGTAATTGCTAATTTTTTAAAGTCTCATCCAAAAGTTGAAAATGTATATTGGCCGGGATTTGAAGACCATCCCGATCACAATATTGCTAATAAACAGATGCGTGGATTTGGAGGCATGATTTCATTCTCTGTAAAAGGGAATCAAGTGTCCGAAGCACATGCGATTATGGAAAAATTTAAAGTCTTTTCGTTGGCTGAGTCGCTAGGTGGTGTAGAATCATTAACTTGTCACCCCGCAACAATGACACATGCTGCAATACCTGCTAAAGAAAGAGAGGCTGCGGGTATAGTAGATTCATTGATTCGGTTAAGTGTCGGCATAGAAGATGCAGAAGATTTAATTAACGATTTAAAACAAGCTTTAGCTTAAAATATAACTCATGGGGTTTAGTAAATTTGCTGTAATAGGAGTTGGAAAATATGGTTCAACCATTGCTCTACGTCTTGCTGAAAGAGGTGCTCAAGTATTTGCTTTTGATAATTCTGAAGAAAAGATTGAAAATATAAAAGGCGAAGTTGCTTTTGCAGTAACTTTAGATTCAACAGATTCAAAAGCATTGTCTTCTCAAAACATTGAAGAGATGGATGCTGTCGTGGTGGCTATTGGTGAAAACTTTGAAGCAACCGTTCTCACCTCTGTACATTTACTTGACCTAGGGGTTAAGCGAGTAATTGCTCGGGCAAGTGGTAACGATCAACGGTTAATATTAGAGAAAATTGGTGTAAAAGAAATTCTTACGCCCGAGGATGAGGTAGCCTTTGTTATTCGAGAAAAGCTGCTTAACCCATCGATTTTATCTTTCTTGCAATTGCCAGATGATTACGAAATTGCTGAAATTAAACCCCCAAAAGGAACTTTAAACAGATCAATAGAAGATGTTGATTTTAGAAATAAATATCAATTGACGCTGGTGACAATGAAGCGCGAATACGACATAAAGAAAAAAGGACAATATGAGGTGGAACAACACGTTATTGGTGTGCCTAATAGCGATACGGTCATCGAATCCCGTGACACCTTGGTCGTTTTCGGAACGGCAAAACACGTACAACGTTTTATTGATGTAAACGAATCTTAAAATGTATATTATAACTGGAACATCTACAGGAATTGGAAGAGCATTGGCCATTCATTTTTTAGAAAAAGGTGAACACGTGCTTGGAATCTCTCGTAGAAATAACATAGAACACAACAATTTTACTTTTGTGAAGTGTGACTTTACAGAAAGACAGCAGATGCATGATTTGGACTTGTCTCCTTATTTTGAACAAGCAAATTACCCCATCACGCTTATAAACAATGCAGGGGTATTGGGAGACATCAAACGTTCACACGAAGTAACACTCACCCATTATGCTGATTTAAGCATGGTAAACATTGTTGCTCCTCAATTTCTTTGTAGTTACATTCTTCAATCTGTTGGATTTGATAATGTCAAAGCAATCGTAAATTTAAGTTCAGGTGCAGGAAGTAGACCTGTTCCGTCTTGGGCTGCATACTGTGCTTCGAAGGCCGCAATTGATTTATTTTCTGAAACGCTAGCGGCTGAAATTGAAGAATTAAATAAATCAACAAAGGTATACAGCCTAGCACCTGGTGTTGTTGATACCAACATGCAAGAATCCATAAGAAATAGTGAAGAACGCAACTTTTCAGCAAAACAAAATTTTGTTGATCTCTACGAAAATGAAGAGCTGCGCACCCCAGAAGAAGTTGCGGAATTATTGGCTGCTTTTTTAGAAGAAGATCACCCCGAAGTTGTTACCAGAATATAACTGCCAATTATTTCGGCGGTGCAGATGGAGGTAAGTCTCCTTTATAATGAGAGCAAGGAATTCTCGTCCATTGGCAATGCATTTTTCGGTTAACCGTTATAGTATTCTCACCATTTTCTTCTACTTTTAATATCGCATTTGGTTGCTTAAAATATGATTTTAAACAGTTCGTGTCTATTGCCGTTTGATAAGAAGTTCCCTTACCATATTTTTCAATTAACTCATTATAAACAGAAATATCTTTTTTGTTTTCAAACACAATACTATAAGTACCTACTGGCAAACTGATTTTCACCTGACCTGAATCATCCGTTTTTAATTGATAGTCTATCTCTTTTTCAATAAAATTAGTATCCCCTTTTCTTAGGTATAAATAGACATTTGACGCTGGATTTGGAGTCTTGAGTTCTTCGAGTATTTCTTCTGTTGGACTTGCTCCTCCACAGTACACCTGTGTTGTCGTAGCATTAATGACAACATCAAATTTTTCAGCTTGGTTTTTCGAAACCTCAACTTGTTTCGAGTTTGAACAGGCCAAAAGCACCCCGACAACACTGATTAAAATAATTTTAAACATAATTTGTTTTCTCTATCTACTACAAAAATAAAGCCTTTGTTTGATGTAGTATCAACAGGAATGTTAATTTAAATGAATAAAGCCCTTTTTTTAAAAGAAATGATTATTTTGAGTCAAATGACAAAGATATCTATTGATATAAATGCTGATTTAGGTGAGGGTGCAGGACAAGACCATGTCATTATGCCTCTTATTTCATCGTGTAATATTGCTTGTGGTGGACACACTGGGGGTAAGGAATCAATAAACGATACTATAAAATTGGCAGGGCTTAATAATGTTAAAATCGGTGCTCACCCTTCTTACCCAGACAAGGAAAATTTTGGGAGAGTAAATATGGAAATCTCTGATGTTGACTTAGAAGAAAGTTTAAAAAATCAACTCACTCTTTTTTATCAAATAGCCAAGCAGAACCATCAATCCGTTTCTCACATTAAAGCGCATGGTGCTTTGTATAACACAATTGCAAAAGATGAGAAAACAGCAAAAATATATTTAAGCACACTTTCAAAGCTAGGAGTTAATGCAAAGCTCTATGTACCCTATAATTCTGTAATTTATCAATTGGCGAAATCAAATTTTGACTGTTTGGTTGAAGCTTTTATTGATCGCGCCTACAATGAAGATTTATCATTGGTGGGAAGAAACAAAGAAAATGCGCTGCATAAAACACCCGAAAAAGCCTGGAAACAACTATATGAAATGGTGACGCAAAAAGAAGTCACTACCATCAATCGACATAAAATTAAAATCTATGCAGATACATTCTGTATTCATGGAGATCACCCCAATGCACAGCAAATCTTAGAGTATATCCATCAGAACCTTTCAAAACACAACTTATCGCTGAAAAAATGAGTTATCACGCAGAAATAAAACCTTTTGGAGAAAACGCTTTTTTGATCGAATGGTCGAATGAAATTAGTGATTACAATCACACACAAGTTACGGCAACAAACAAAATTATTATAGAACAGTTTAATGATAAAATAATTGAAACGACTCCTTCTTACCAAAGTCTGGCAATTTATCTTAAAAAAAACATAAACACTTCTTTATTTATACAAAAAATAAGTGAACTATTAAACAAAGCCTGTCTTTCAGAAAAAGTGTATAGTCGAGAAGTGCATATCCCTGTTTGCTATGACAAGGAATTTGGTTTAGACTTAGAACGGCTCTCTGAAATACACAACTTGTCAATAAAAAGCATTATTGCTCATCATACGAAAAGGATTTATCCCGTATATTTCATTGGTTTTTTACCTGGATTTCCATACTTAGAGGGACTAAACCCTATGATTTCAACACCAAGAAAAGAAAAACCAAGGAGTATTGTTCGCGCTGGATCCGTTGGAATTGCGGGAGATCAAACAGGTGTTTACCCTTTAGATTCTCCCGGAGGTTGGAACATTATCGGTCGCAGTCCAATTTCATTTTTTGATATAAAAAAAGACAGCCCTTCACTATTAAAAGCTAGAGATCAAATAAAGTTTTTTGAAATTTCAAGAGAAGAGTTCGATACCATCAAACGGGAAGTAGAAAATGATTCTTATCAATTAAAAACATTTTCTAAAGATGATTGAAGTAATAAAACAAGGGTTAAGAAGTTCGTTACAGGATGAAGGTCGCTTTGGTTATCGAGACCAAGGCGTTCCATTGAGTGGAGCAATGGATCATTACGCTTTTCACCTAGGTAATCATCTTTTGGGAAATGAAAAGGGAACCGTTGTAATTGAAATGATGCTTCAGGGTCCAGAATTATATTTTACAAAATCAACTTATATTGCAATCACAGGAGCCCCATTCGAAGCGCGCTTAAACGGTAAGGCAATCCCCCACTTATCTCGTGTTTTTGTTCCTGCAGGAAGTAATTTAAAATTTAAACCCCCAAAGTATGGAGTGTTTGGATATATTGCTGTTCAAGGTGGAATCAAAATGAAGCCTATTCTCAATAGTTTAAGCTATTATCCAAAAGTAGCAGATGATTTTCTCTTATCTAAAGGTCAAAAATTAGAAATAAAACAACATTCAAAAAAAGGGGGGTCTAACGCAAAAGTCGGAAGTCAACTGGAAAACTCAGATAAAACTATAGACGTTTATCCCGGACCAGAGTTTCATTTACTTTCGAGAGAAAATCAAAAAGACTTGACCGTAGCAAATTTCAAAATTGGTTTAAATAGTAGTCGAATGGGTTACGAAATTAAACACACGATGCAACTTCAGGCCAAAGAAATTATCACTTCTCCTGTTCAACCCGGAACGGTGCAATTAACGCCTTCAGGAAACCTCATTTGTTTAATGAGGGACGCTCAAACTACAGGTGGTTATGCACGAGTCTTTCAACTTTCAGAAAATGCAATCAATAAAATCTCTCAAAAAAGAAATGGAGAGGAAATTAAGTTTAAAATTTGCGAATAATCTCATTAACCCACCTAGATTTCTTTAAGATTATAGTTTCCTTAAAGCAAAGGGTTTGGTAATCTGAATTACAAACATTACTTTTACTTTAAGTTAAATATTTAACTACATGCGTTACTATGAAACCGTATTAGTACTTGTTGGATTAACTGTGGGTTTATTTCTGTACTCTTGTAAAAAAGAAAAAGAAGAAATCTGCCCAATTCCCCCTACAGAAGAACCATCTACTGAAGGGGTAAACGTTGATTTAACAGCTGTCCCTTACAACACGTTATCTGAATACCAGTTTTTTGATGGAGATCTGGCAGATCAACTTCCGGCAGAAGGAGTTTTGCCCTACAAGCCAGCAAGTGCATTATTTACTGATTACGCCAAAAAAAAGCGTTTTATTTGGATGCCAGAGGGTGTTAAAGCAAGTTATGTTGCTGATGACGAACTCCTAGATATGCCAACAGGTACAGTTCTTATTAAAACCTTCTATTACGACGACGTTCAGCCTTCTGGAAACATGAAAATCATTGAAACCAGGGTAATGATACGTAAAGCTACTGAATGGATTTTTGCAGAATATGTTTGGAATGAAACACAGACCGAAGCTCACCTTGATATGATGGGGAGTAATGTTCAAATTGATTGGTTACAAGATGGAAACCCACTTTCAACAGATTATAGAATCCCCTCAGATACTGAGTGTATGATTTGTCATAAGTCTGAAAATATTGCGATTCCTATTGGAATTAAACCGCAAAACTTAAATATAGATTATGACTACGGTGATGGACCTGAAAATCAGCTTCAGTACTTAATATCAAAAAACTATCTAGAGAATTCAATACCTATGTCAATTAATACAGTTGTCAATTATAAAGATGAATCGGAGCCTCTGGAAAAAAGAATTCGATCTTATCTAGACATCAATTGTGCACATTGTCATAGAGAAGGTAGTCACTGTGATTACAGACCGCTCCGACTTGCTTATTCTGAAACAGCGGTGAGCGAAAATATGGGTGTCTGTGTTGAGCCAGATGAATTTATAAGTTCTGCGCTGACCCATCTGATTGCTCCAAGTAACACAGAAAGATCGGTTCTTTTTTACCGCCTTCAGTCCACTCAACAAAATGAACGCATGCCGCTTTTAGGGCGTTCCATTGTGCATACAGAGGGACTCCAATTAATTGAAGACTATATAAACACATTAACAGATATTTGCGATTAACAACTAAAACTATGAATTATAATAAACTTTTACTTCCCTTAATGATTGCTTGTATTGGAGGTTTTACTCAGGCTCAATCTACTTGTAGTACTCCGACAGTTATAACTGCAGGGCAATATACCGTGGATACAATTATGGGTACAGACATTCCCGCACCAATTTGTGCTCAAAATGGAACAGCAGGAACCGATGCCTCAGAATGGTATGAATACACACCGACTGACGATTATTCAATTGTTCTATCCACTGACTTAGCAATGAATGCTGGTGGCGATACTCGCGTGCACGTTTATACGGGTGCTTGTGGTGTGTTGATCTGTCACGGTGGAGATGACGACTCTGGTGCAGGGTTTTTATCAGTGGCTAATTTTAATGTTTTTGCGGGTAACACATATCTTATCGCATTTGATAACCGTTGGTCTCCCAATGGATTTGATTTTGTTTTAGAGGAGTATCCTTATGTTCCTCCAACATCACTACCTGTTACATTCACTCCTAATGTTTTATCTGATTTATCATCTGGATACAAATATGGTGTAGTTGATATGAATGGTGATTATCTTGATGATCTAGTTTCTGTGTCTGATGATACTCTACAGCTACACCATCAAAACGCGGGTGGAGGTTTTACTTTCACAGAAATACAGCACGATTTAGTTAATTTTCTTCCCTCTTGGAGTTTGGCCGCTGGAGATTTTGATAAAAATGGATTCAACGATTTATTATATGGAAATGGAAGTGGTGTGGCATTTATGAAAGCAAATGTTGATGGTACTTCATACGAGGTAATCGAGGGCTCAGAATATGTGTTTTCGCAACGTAGTAATTTTGTGGATATCAATAATGATGGGAAC
Organism: Fluviicola sp.; assembly: GCA_002734085.1. Classification (GTDB taxonomy): domain Bacteria; phylum Bacteroidota; class Bacteroidia; order Flavobacteriales_D; family Crocinitomicaceae; genus Brumimicrobium. Next base: position 332,700 of record NVXV01000001.1, read on the forward strand.
TTAGATGCTTTTGTATGTCATGATGTTGATCCCAATGTCTATTACTTAAATGATGGAGCAGGAAACTTACAATTCAACCAGGGAGGATTAGGAGATCATCCTGAGGGAGGTTACTATGGTTCCATTTGGACAGACTATGATAATGATGGAGATATGGATTTGTTTGTAGCGAAATGTCGCGGAGGACAATCTACAGCAAAAATAAATGAGCTGTTTCAGAATGATGGAACCGGTACTTTTACAAATGTTTCAGTAGCTGCAAATATGTATGACTCCGTACAAACCTGGTCAAGCGCATGGAACGATTTTGACAACGACGGTGATATGGACGCAATAATTGGCGCTTCTTCAACAGCGGACGGATCACACAAGTTTATGCAGAATAACGGTGATGGGACATTCACAGATATAACAGCTGGCAGCGGATGGGATAATCACACTGAGTTAAACATCGAACACGTTTCTTACGATTTTGATAATGACGGATACACGGACGTTCTTGGTGGAGGCGGAAAAATAATGTTTAACAATGGCGATCTTACATTTTCTCCTGCCGAATACAACTTTAGTAATGGACCTATTGGTGATTTAGACGATAATGGATTTTTAGATGTTCGTATTGGCAACACCATTTATTACAGCGATGGAAACGACAACAATTGGCTTAAGGTCAATCTACAAGGAATTGAAAGCAACAGCAATGGAATTGGTGCAAGAATCGAAATTTTCGGTGATTGGGGAAAACAAATCCGAGAAATTCGAAGTGGCGTTGGGTTCAGATATATGAATACGCTTAATGCTCACTTTGGAATTGGCGAAGCAACAGAAATTGATTCTTTGATTGTTTGGTGGCCCTCTGGAACTAAAGATATGATTCACAATGTTACGATAAACGAATCTGTTTTGATCGTAGAAGGAACTGAAAATCTAAGCCTTTTGGAACAATCTGGAAAAAGTATCAAGCTTTACCCTAACCCAACAACAAATAAATTATCAATTGAAAATGGTGAGTTAGTTTCAAAAGAAAAGGTCTATATCATTTCTCAGTTGGGTCAGGTTGTTCAATCTTTTGACGCTAAGAAAAATGAATTTGACGTCTCTGCCCTATCTCCGGGAATGTATGTTTTCATCATCGAAGATAGCGCTGGGAAAAAGTATTCTGAGCAATTTGTGAAAAGGTAGTTTTTCAATTGAAGGAAAAAAATTGTTGTGCCATAAAACTGTACAATTCTGCCGACAGCATGCAAATAGATATAATTTTATGGTGTATAAACAGGTTCTGTGCAATTATAAAAATATGAGAAACATACTCCTTTTATTCGTTATCTTAAGTCTTTACAACTGTAATTCAAAAGTTGAAAAAAGAGATTCTTCAGAGATTCGATTGAATGAGATTATCACCAAAGTGGACAGTACTAGTGCCTTTAACGGTATTGTAGGAATACTCAGAAAAGGTGAAAAACCACATATTGTTTATCACGGTTTTAAATCGCCTAAAGAAAAAAGTTCAAAGCTTGATTCGAGTGATTACTTTCATCTTGCGAGTAATAGCAAGTTGTTTACAGGTTTTGCTATTCTAAAAGTAATGAATGAATTTGATTTAAAACATACTGACTCAATCGCACCGTTCTTTCCAGAACTACATCCAGAACTTCAAAGAGTTACGATTCAACAATTAGCTAATCATACCTGTGCTATTCATGACTATTTTTCATTGGTTGACGAACCTAATCAAATAACAAATAAACAAGCCTTAAATCTCATATCCCAGTTAGATTCTACCGTTTATGAGCCCGGATTGCGTTGGGGATATACGAACTCAGGCTATGTATTATTGAGCTTATTGGTAGAAAGAGTGACTCAAAGGGGCTATAACGACTATTTAAAGCAGGAAATTCTTTCACCACTAGGGATAACCAATGCCCAACTTCATCCAAACAAAATAAATGCACTGAAAGGTTATGAAAACAATCAGCTTTCTCAGACTTTATCCATAACAACAGGAGATGCAGGTATTTTTATAACTTCTCAAGATCTAATTGAATTTTTTGAGAATCAAGATAAAATGTCTGCCCATATCGATGAAGCTAAAATGTGGTCATCTCCTTGGAGAAATGAAGAATGGAGGTATGGATTTGGTTGGTTCTTTTCGGAAGATACCCTTGGGAAATTTAGAGCGCACTCGGGAAAAAGTAGTGGCTTTGAGTCATACATCCGTATAAGCGATACAAATGATCTAATGATTTTTGTTCTTTCTAACAATGTGAATGGGAGCGCAAAACTTATCAGAAAGAAAATAATTGAAGAATTAATAAAAACTACGCACAACAAAACCTATAAGAAACACTAATGTGTTTTTTATTTGTCAATTGTATTTGATTGTTTCTAAAGTTTATTTGACAGAAGCACATGGAACTAAATTAATATGACAAATAAACCTTACAAAAAGGTTATGAAGTACTTTCCTCTTGCTTCAAAACAGCATAATTTTCCAATTCCACACCTTTTCAGTCTCAAATTACCCGTTAATTTATTATCTTCGCGAGTGATTTTGATTTTCTAATCTTTGGGCACGAGCCCTTTTAAAAACACATACATGGCAACAAAATTTTCAAACATTATTTACACAAAGACAGACGAAGCTCCAATGTTGGCAACGCATTCGCTACTTCCTATTATTCGCGCTTTTGCGGGGAAATGTGATGTAGAAATTGAAACAAGAGACATTTCATTAGCAGGTAGAATTTTAGCACAATTTTCAGACATACTTTCAGAAGATCAACAAGTTTCCAATGATTTAAAAGAACTAGGTGAGTTGGTTAAAAAGCCTGAAGCAAACATTATCAAGCTTCCAAATATCAGTGCTTCACTTCCTCAAATTAAAGGAGCAATTAAAGAATTGCAATCACAAGGATATCCTTTGCCAGATTACCCTGAGGAACCTCAAAACGAAGAAGAAAAATCGATTAAAGCAAAATACAATGTGGCAAAAGGTAGTGCTGTAAATCCCGTATTGCGCGAAGGTAACTCTGATCGTCGTGCTCCTAGAGCCGTGAAAGAGTTTGCCAAACAAAACCCACACAGAATGGGTGCGTGGAGTTCAGACTCTAAAACACATGTTGCTTCTATGAAAGAAGGCGACTTCTTTTCAAACGAACAATCTGTTACGGTTGAAAAAGCGATGAAAGTACGTATAGAATTAGACGCAAACGGAGATAAAAAAATACTTAAGGATAATCTATCATTACTCGATGGCGAAGTGATCGACGCTACTGTAATGAGTAAGAAAAAGCTATTGAGCTTCCTAGAAGAACAAGTAAAAGACGCTAAAGAAAAAGGTGTACTTTTCTCATTGCACATGAAGGCGACTATGATGAAGGTTTCAGACCCAATCATTTTTGGTCATGCTGTGAAAACATATTTTAAACCCTTGTTTGAAAAACATGGAGAAACATTTGAAGAGCTTGGGGTTGACGTAAGAAACGGATTCGGTGACTTAATCAGTCGTTTGGATGAGCTTCCAGGTGAAAAGAAAATTGAAATTCAAAAAGAGATAAATGATATTTTAGCGAACGGTCCTGACCTTGCCATGGTAAATTCTGATAAAGGAATTACCAACCTTCACGTTCCTAGTGATGTGATTATCGATGCCTCAATGCCCGCAATGATTCGAACTTCTGGTCAAATGTGGAACAAAGAGGGGAATCAACAAGACACTAAGGCTGTTATTCCTGACAGCAGTTATGCTGGAATTTATCAAGCAACGATCGATTTTTGTAAAAAGCATGGTGCATTTGATCCAACAACAATGGGAAGTGTTTCCAACGTTGGTTTGATGGCACAAAAAGCAGAAGAATATGGATCTCACGATAAAACATTCGAACTACCTTCAAATGGAACTGTGCGTGTAATAGATGAAAACGACAACGTTTTGATGGAGCACAAAGTTGAAGAGGGAGATATTTGGAGAATGTGTCAGGCAAAAGATGCTCCTATTAAAGACTGGGTAAAACTAGCTGTAAACAGAGCAAAAGCAAGTGGTGACCCTGCCATTTTCTGGTTGGATAAAGAACGTGCACACGATGCAGAAATCATCAAAAAAGTAAATCTATACCTTAAAGATCACGATACAAACGGACTTGATATTCAAATCATGGATCCATTTGATGCGACAATTTATACTTTGAAACGTGTGAAAGAAGGTAAAAATACAATCAGTGTTTCTGGAAATGTCCTTCGTGATTACTTAACAGATTTATTTCCAATTTTAGAGCTGGGAACAAGCGCAAAGATGCTTTCAATTGTTCCTTTGATGAATGGAGGTGGATTATTTGAAACAGGTGCTGGAGGATCTGCTCCAAAACACGTTGATCAACTTGTCGAAGAAAATCATTTACGTTGGGATTCACTAGGTGAGTTTTTAGCATTGGCTGTTTCACTAGAACACCTTGCAGATGCATCTGGCAACACCCAAGCTAAAATTTTAGCGAAAGGACTTGATGAGGCAACAGTAAAGTTATTGACTTCAGGAAAATCTCCTTCACGTAAAGCAGGTGAGTTAGACAATAGAGGTAGTCACTTCTATTTGGCGATGTACTGGGCACAAGAAATTGCAAACCAAGATGAAGACTCTGGTTTGAAAACAGTATTTCAAATTGTAGCAAAATCACTGGAAGATAACGAGACTAAAATTGTGGAAGAACTGAATGGTGTTCAAGGAAAGCCTGTTAATATCAAAGGGTATTACAACGCACCTGAAGAGCGAATTTTCGAAGTGATGCGTCCAAGTGAAACATTGAATCAAATCATACAAACGATGTTGTCGTAGATATCAAGATTTTAATATTCAACTCCTCAGCATTTTTGTTGAGGAGTTTTTTTTACAATTTTTGGTACTCCCAAACAGGGTTTCCTTTCTCGCCAGTAGAGGTATAAAAATCGATAAAACGCCATTTATATAAAAACCCGTTTTGGTCTTCAATGATGTATGTATTGTCTGAGTTAACAATATATGTACTTCCCGAAAACGCTTTCCAATCATACCCAATTTCATTAATGCTCTCATTCAACTGTAAAAATGTTGCTATTTCTAAATCTACTCCATCAAAACTCAGTGATTCGTCTAATAAAGACTTTGTATTATATCGGTTTAATAAGCATCCCGTAACTAAATAAGGTGTTTCTTCAGGTTCGTAAAAAATGTGTGTATATTGTGTAAAAACTAAATCCCAGTCTTCTTTTGGCGGCTCAACCATGACCTGCTGTTTTGTACTTAAATTAAAAAAGCTAAAGTTGTAAGCATCATCAACGGGTAAGAGAATCGTGTCTAACTGATTTGAGTTTAACTGAGCAAAGACAAATTTAAACGCATTTTCATCAGCCGATAGAAACTTCGATTTGAAAAACCCCTGATGTATTCCAGATTCATCATATCCTCGATCAATTATGTAGATCATTCCCGTTGACCAATCTCCAATTGCAGTTTTCGTCATATCTCCATTGGGAGCATCTAGTTTTTTATTAGCGGTATAGCCAGCGGTATCATCAACGAGTTGGAAATCGGTCTCATTTGTCGGGTAAACAAACATTGATTTAGAAGAATTCAGAATAATTCTATGATTATTAGGGTCTGATTCAAAACCTAAATCCCATGTAGTTTTTATATTTTGACCGACTACTTTGTTTTCTTTTAGGTTAAAATAAATTTGCCACTTATAATCACTGGACATATTTACTTCACTCGTAATCACATCTCCCGGTTCCTGTTTAGGAACAGGAATTTCTTCTTTTAAACAGGAAGCAAGTGAGCCCAAAACTAAAATCATAATTAAAAATTGTTTTCTCATTGTTTTTTCGTTTTTAAGAAAATCTTTAGCCGCATAAAATAAGTGCGTCCCATTCCAACATTGATGCTTGTTCCTGTTCCGGAATGAGCTGTTCCTCCTACTGAAGAACCAGTAACTGTTGTCACATTAAACAAGTTTTTCGCTCCAATAGAGACGCTTACTTTGTCTTCAAATAATTTTTTATCAATGGTGAAGTCAGCAATATGATAATCCTGAATTACTGACTCGTATAAATCGTCGTTTTCATCTGTTCGGATATTTGGAAGTTGACCCGTGTATTTATAAAACAGGGAAAAGCTCATTTTTGCTTTTTCCCATTGATACTGCAAGTTTCCCTGTACTTCAGGAGAAAACAAAAACTCTTCTTGGTCAATGTTTTCTAGAGAAACTTGATTATACCTTCCAACATATCCAGCTCCTATTACTAATTGAATTGAATTCCTTGAATACTGACTTCTCAACTGAACACCTGTTGTTTTATAGCGCTCCAAATTGAAATAAGAATAAGCTGTTTGACTTGCCTGAGAAAGCGCAATCAGATCGTTAATGTCGTTGTAAAAAAATGATAGTTTGTTTTTCAAAGCATTCTTTTTTTTCCTCCATTGCTGACTCAATGATAAATTGAAATTGTTTGAGGTTTCTGCTTTTAGGTTAGGGTTTCCTTCAATATTGTGATTGATATCTACAAAGAAAAAATGCAATTCTTTAATGGAAGGTGCACGAAATCCACGAGCATAAGAGGCGCGAAGCTGTATTTTATTGTTTGTTTTATCTAATAAGTTAAACTTTACATGAAAAGAAGGCACAATCGGAGCGTCATACGTTGTGTTATATGCCCAACGCAGCCCCGGTCTCACAGTTAGTTTCTTAAACGGATTGTATTCTGCTGTGGCGTAAATAGCATAATCACCAATCGATTGCTGACCCTCTTTAATCCTTTTTCCAACGGCTGTTTCATAGTTGATGTCATACCCTAATTCATAATTTAGAATTGCTGAATCTTTAGATCGAACAATACTACCTCTAGAAAGAAATGTGTGAAAATTAGATGTGTCCTGATCTTCTGGATTCAATGAAAGAACATCCTCAATCGTAGTTAGATCTCTTAAATATGTGTTCTTTTTTCGCTTATAACCGTTGTATGCACCAATTATAGAAAAGCTATAGTCCTTCCTTATTTTGCCATCCAGATTTAGTCTTTGATTTAGTCTAATCGTTTGATAATAATCGTCAAAAGCAGTTTGCTCGTAAGGTGGTCTCGGCGCCCCTCTATTGATTACTTCTTCATGAAAATTTGAACTTGAAAACTGCAGTTGCATTTTTTTAAACTGATGGCCATAGTTGAAAGTCCCGAAAAACTGTTCTTTGGGATTCCATTGTTTTACTCTGCTTGTATCGGCAATCGGTTTATCATCAATGAAAAAAGGCTTATGATATGGGTTCCAACCATCAAAGAAATAACGTCCTCCTTCTAATGAAAGCTGGTGTTTGTTTTTTTTAAATCTAAGGGCTCCTGTGTGATTGTGCCTTCCATTACTTTCGTAATAATTATCGGATAAAATTGAAAAGCCTTTGTCTACTTTTTTCTTGGTAATAATATTTATTGTCCCCGCCAGCGCATCTGTTCCGTAGCTCACTGAAAGAGGTCCTTCAATGATTTCAATCCGTTCGACATTGTCCATGGGAATTTGAGAAAGATCAATGTTTCCATTTAGGCGACCCGTTAGTGGAACACCATCAATGAGTATTTTCACATTTTGTCCACCAATCCCTTGCAGTTGCATACTACTGCCAAGAACATTGTCTTCGCTTAATCGGACGTTCATTTGATTTGTCAGTACATCTTTTAGGTTCTGGGCAGCCATATTTTCGATTTTTTCTTTGTCGATAATACTGACCTGATGTACAGACTGATCTACTCGCTGTTTTTTGTATTGTCCCGTTACCACCACTTCATCAAAAACAGAATAAGCGCTTTTCATTTCAAACAAAAAATGCTCTTCACTTAATGAAATCGTGTCCTCAATCGTTTGGAAGCCCACAAATGAAATCGAAATAAAAAAGCGCTTGTTTTTATCTAATTTCGAATCGCTTAGGTCGACTTTTCCATCTGTATTTGTAGTGAAATTGTACCGTTTTTCTTCTACTAATGAATTCAGGGTAAGTTTGGCACCGGGAATAGGTCGATTGTCTTCTGCGGAAACTACAGCAATGTTTTGTGCTGAAATGCTAGAAAACCACATAATTATGGAAAAGCTCAGCAAAAATTTAACACGATTATCCATTGAAATAGTAATTTGTAAAGCGTTCAACATCTAAAAGCAGAGACAACCGACCATATTTTTGAATGTTATGAAACCTTGACTTTCGCGCCAACGAGCATTGCAAGTTTCTTATAATAAGCCAAGAGCAATAACAGGTTTACTAAAAAGAACAGTCCTGTCTCAACATTTTCATCCATTTGATTATCCATAAAAAGATGGAATGCGAAAATATTGAGCGTTATAGGCAGTAAAAAAACTAGGCCTAACAACCTTGTTCTAGGAATAACAATTAGCAGTCCTGCCAAAATCTGAATGACGCCAATAAGTTTCAAAAATCCAGAAGTACTTAACATTTTCACCGCTAAGCGAAAGGAAATTGGGTTCTCGAAATTATTTGTTTCAATTGACTCAATATAAGCCATGTTTGCCTTTGGATTAACTGGTCGTTCTTTTGGAATAAATTTTTTAACTCCAGCATAGAGAAACAAAGCCGCCAGTAAAACGGCAAGAATCCCATGTGTGTAACTTACTAATGAAGACTTCATTTTTATGATGCTATGAATGAATTAATGATTTCACGAATTTCTTTTTTTGCTTTTTTCTGATCGTAATCTTCATTCGCATATTTATCTCCTGCTGCGAAAAGCATTTGGAAGAGTTTCTTATCTTCTACAGTCTTCTTGAACTTGATTGTTTCATTTTTATCGAAAGTTTCAGCCCAGATTTCGCGTACATCATTCCAGTATTGATTGTTTTCCTCCCACCAATCAATTGCTGGTTGACAGTCATAATCTCCTGAGATGAATTTTTCATGTCCTTTCTCCCAGCACAACAGTTTATCTTCACCGTTTTCACGAATAATTTTTTCGTTGTCTTGCTCCAGAATCCAACCATATTCAGTTAATTCAATTCTACTGTGTCTAGTCGTCACATTATAGTCGCTTCTTTTTGAAAACTCTCTTCTTGGTAATGGTGCATCCGCTGTTCCTTCCCAGTAATGTTTCCCGTCAACATGAACCCACGTTCCATATCCTTCGTATCGCGGACTATCATCTACCTGAAATACTTTCTGTGTCCAGGTTCCCTTAGCTTTGTCTTTTGGAATAGTTATGTTTTTCCACGTTTTTTCTTTTTGAAAGGCAAGAATGTTTTGATTTTCATAAATCCAATCTTGACGCCAATGTTTCACAATAAATGTATCGTTGACTACTAAAATATGCTGTAAAGAGATTTTGTTTTCCGTTTCTTCAACAGGAAATACATATTCAATTCCCCAAGATGAATAGTTTTCATGGTACTCATAACTAGTATCTGGAGAAAACGTTTCAGCAAAATCAAATGTTACTTTATAGCACCCTTCCATCGATTTTATTGCTTCCATATCCTTTGCCTTTTTATCCTGAGCATGCGATATAAAACTCAGTACTGTTAATGATAATAGTAATACCTTCTTCATCTTTGTTTATTTTTGAATTATTAATTTTTGCGTTGTTTTTTGTCCTTTACTTGTTACCTCGACAAAGTAAATTCCCGATTCTAAATTTGAAACATCAATCGTTTTGGTTTCAAATGAGTGATTTGTATTCACTTCAAATTGATTGACAACCCTACCTGTTGATGAAATGATTGTTGTTTTGAAAGTATTGTTTTTAGTAGCACTATAAACCAAGTGTACATTGTCAATATTATTTGGATTTGGATAAAGCGTAAATGATATAGTTGGTTTATCATTATCTCCTAAACTAGCTGAGCTCAATTTTTCTTTTGTAAACTCAAAGTCTCCTGTTGTATTACCACCAAAACCAGTTGGAACTACTTTCCAGATATCATCATTTTGAGTTTTGATGAAATAAACGAGATCCGAAGCAATGTCGTAACCCGATCCATTAAATGATTTCCAATCGTACCCTATCTCGTTAATTTCTGCTGTAAAAGTTTGTGATGGCCAGTCATAAAAATTCGGCACGTCTGTTACACCGTTAACCTCAGCCACCTGAACGTTTGGACTACTCAAAATTCCTGCTACGGGATAAGCTACAGGTAAAAAAGCAGTGTATTTAGTAAACAATAAATCCCACTCATTAAGTACTACTGGTTCTCTATCTAAGACCTCTTCATTTTGGATTGAGTAATAACCAAAAAGCTTATCTTGATAATCTGCTTTTGTCAAGGAGGTTGAGACTTCATTATTCCCATCTAAATCAGCATAAGTGAAGTTGAAACTTCCACTTAAAAGACTCTCTATTTTTAGCTTTTTAAAATCACCATTTGCTAATTCGATGATATGAATAGAGTCACCCGAAATAACGTGTGTAATAGAATTGTAAATTCCCCAACCAACATCAAAGGCGTCAGAAGGGTTTGCTGTTACATCAAAAGCTCCTAGTGCCCATGATGTATCGCTGTTATAAAGTGAGCTCCAAGTTGAAAACCCTGCTGTATCAATAGTACTCCAATCGTCTATGTCACCATTTTGGTACACCCAAACAGAAACTCCTGATGCTGTATTCGCATGAATTGAAGTTCCAAAAGACGATGAAACGTCAAAAGCTAAGTCCCATTCACCGGCGAGAGCTGTTCCTTGAGTTCCATTTTCCAAACTATACCATGTCTGATTTGTTTGTCCAGATTCGATAGTAACGGTTTCTGTTACTTCTTGCCCAATCGTAGAAGACATCATCAAAGTAACAAGAGAAATTGTAGTTATTTTTTTCATTTTATTATTTTTATTTAGACTAATTATAAATAATGATGCAAATTTAGATTAGCTCTCCTGAGATGGCAATACCATAATTGTGGTATTCGTTTGATTTTAGTGCAAAATACCCTGTTTGTGGTATTGATTCAATAGTTAAAGAAAAGAACCAAAACTTCACTTAATACTATTCGAGGACCTCTGTCATAATCGGAAAAGACTATTAATTTGACTAGTTTTGTACACCAAACATTTTTAAGACATGAGGTTTAAAATGCCATTTATAGAACAAGTCGTTAACTACAAAAAACAGTATGTTTTTAGTGACTTATTAGGTGGGCTAACTGTAGGCGTAATGCTAATTCCACAAGGGATGGCTTATGCTTTTTTAGCGGGTGTACCTCCTATTTATGGCCTTTACGCTTCGATTGTTCCCTTATTACTGTATATGCTTTTTGGAACCTCTAGATTTGTAACTATTGGTCCTGCTGCACTTATTTCATTGTTAGTTTTAACAGGTTTAGACCAATTAAACATTACGGATCCTGCAGAATATCTAAACGCTGTATTCCTCATTGCACTGATTGCTGGGTTAATTCAATTTTTGATGGGAATATTAAAATTGGGGTACATTATCAACTTCATTTCACAACCCGTTTTAAAAGGATTTATACTTGGCGCGGCTTTTACAATTATGTTGAGTCAAGTGAAGCATATCATGGGTATAGACGCTGAGTCGGGTGGTACGCTCAAAACAATTGCTTCACTATTTAAAAACTTTAATTCTTCTAACTTCTACACCATGGGGATTGGGTTTGCTGCGATTGCATTTTTACTTCTCATGAAGCGCCTTTCAAAACGAATCCCTTCTCAATTAATTGTTGTTGGACTAGGGATGTTTGTTGTTGGTTTTTTCCAGCTAGAAACAAATCAAGTGGATATACTTGGAGTTGTTCCCAAAGGAATGCCTAACTTTTCAACCCCAGAATTTGATTGGATGCTAGTTCAATCACTTTTACCCGTCAGTGCGACAATTGCTTTGATTAGCTTTATTGAGGTTTACGCAATTGGCGTTTCACTCGAAGATAAAGACAAGGCAAAGAATATTATTCCCAATCGTGAGTTAATTGCTCTTGGGCTTAGTAAATTCATTGGGGGTTTCTTTCAGGCTTTCCCAACTTCTGGAAGTTTTTCACGTTCAGCCGTAAATAAGGAGGCTGGGTCTAAGACAATTATATCTGGATTTTACACAATTCTTTTAATTGTACTAACACTTCTATTCCTTACACCTTACTTTTACTATCTACCAAAAGCAGTACTTGGCGCAATTATTATTGTGGCGATTTTCGGTTTGATTGAACCCAGCTATATACGAAGACTCTGGATTACAGATAAACGTGATTTATTAATGTTTGCGGCAACCGCAACCGCAACCTTCTTTATCGGTGTTCAAGAAGGGATAATAACCGGTGTTGTGCTTTCAATCTTTCTATTGGCATATAATGTTTCTTACCCACATATTGCCGAAACTAGCTTAGTAAAAGGGACAAAATCATTCAGAAATGTTGATCGTTTTAAAGACACCGATGTTAACGAAAGTGCACTTATCGTCCGGGTTGATGCTCCACTTACGTATTCCAATATTCCGCATTTCCTTAAAAAATTAAAGAAATTTGAAGAAAAGAAAAACAACCTGCAATTTGTAATATTAAACGCAAGTGCAATCAATAATATAGATTCAACAGCAACAGAGGCTTTAAAAGGAATTGTCAAAGACTATAACGATCGAGACATACGCTTTGTAATAACAAATCTACGCGGACCAGTAAGGGATAAATTCAAACAATCTGGTGTTTTTGAGTCGGTAGGTTACGGCAACTTCTTTTCAAATGATTACGAAGCATTAAAGTCATGTGAAGGCCTTGATCCAGATGTTGATACAGATATTGTTTTTCAATCGAATAAGTAACAGTTAGTGACTAGTGACCAGTGACAACGACTGGACAAGCCAGTCATTAGTGACGAATAGTAGGGCATGAGAACTGTTCTAAAAAATATTCGACTCCTATAAACCACTACGCACGTTCTGGCATTCGTCACTAAATCTCGTCCCGCGAGATGATGTCACTGGTCACTAAAAAATCAGTGCGCATCCAGCCAATTATCTGCAAATTCCATCTCAATATCCAAAGGAACTTCGAGCTTAACAGCACCTTCCATTTCTTCCTTGACGAGTTTTCGCATTTTATCCTCTTCCGATTTAAGGACGTCAAAAACCAATTCATCATGCACTTGAAGCAACATTCTGGATTCTAACTTTTCTTCCTTCATGCGATTATAGACGTTGATCATGGCTACTTTAATTACATCCGCCGCACTACCCTGTATAGGTGCGTTGATCGCATTTCGTTCAGCGTAACCTCTTACGATTGCATTTGCCGATTTAATGTCCGGAAGATACCTGCGACGTTTCATGATGGTTTCTACATATCCTTTTTCTTTTGCGACTTCTTTGGCATTATCCATATATTTTTTGATTGTTGGATATTGTTCAAAGTAGCTGTCGATAATCGATTTCGCCTCTTTTCTTGAAATACCTAAGTTTTGAGATAAACCAAATGCCGATTGACCGTAAATAATACCAAAATTGACCGCTTTGGCATTGCTCCTTTGCGTTCTAGTTACGTCTTTAATATCTACACCATAAACTTTCGCTGCAGTTGCTGCATGAATATCTAATCCATTTTGAAAGGCTTCCATCATGTTTTTATCTTCGCTTAGAGCCGCAATAATTCGAAGTTCAATTTGTGAATAATCCGCTGCCATCAAGGTGTAATCGTCATTTTTAGGCACAAACGCTTTTCTGATTTCTCTTCCTTTTGGTGTACGAATCGGAATGTTTTGTAAGTTTGGATTCGTTGAACTCAAACGACCAGTTGCAGCCACGGTTTGCATATAATGTGTATGTAGCCGTCCGTCTTTTTCATCCACTAAGTTTGGAAGCGGGTCAACATATGTACTTTTCAATTTACGCAAAGAACGATAATCAAGAATTAAAGGAACAATTTCGTGGTCATTGACATGTTTTTGAAGTGTGTCTTCAGAAGTTGAATACTGACCTGTTTTTGTTTTCTTTGGTTTTTTAGAGATCTCAAGTTTCTCAAACAAAATTTCTCCAAGTTGTCGAGGTGAGTCTAAATTAAATTCTTCTCCTGCCAATTCAATGACTTCCTTTTCTATCTTATTCAAAGAAATTTCAAGTTCTTCTGAGAATTTCTTTAGGTTTTCTATGTCCAAATTGATTCCTTCTTGTTCCATGGCTTTTAACACCTCCACAAGTGGCATTTCAATATCGTAAAACAGTTTTTTAAGGTGTTCTTTTTGAATTTCGGGTTCAAATAGTTCTTTCAATTGCCAGGTAATATCAGCATCTTCACAAGCGTAATCAACAATTTCTTTTTGCTCTATATCGAGCATTGACTTTTGGTTTTTACCCTTTTTGCCAATCAACTCTTCTATAGGAATCGTTTTGTACTTTAAATAATATTCAGCTAACACATCCATTCCGTGCTTTCCATCTGGAGTAAGCAAATAATGCGCGATCATTGTGTCAAACCGAGATCCTCTAATTTTTAAGTCATAACGATTAATGACCTGTTCATCATACTTTAAGTTGTGTGCAACCTTCTCTACTTCTTCCGACTCAAAATAAGGTCGAAATTCTTCAAGTATTGCTTTTGCCTCTTCAAATTCTTTTGGGAAAGGAACATAATAAGCTTCTTTCGCTTTAAAAGAAAAGGCTATTCCAACAAGGTCAGCATTTCTTGCTTCGAGACTAGTTGTTTCTGTATCAAAACAAACCGATTTTTGTTTTAGAATAAGATCAAGCAATTTTTTTCGGTCGTCTTTTGTTTCAGTAAAATAGTATTTCGCGTTTTCAGTTTCAAGAGTCTTTAACTCTGAAGATTCAACCGATTCTAACTCTTCTTGAGTACCCTGTGTTCCAAACAGATCCAGTTGACTTGATTCTTCACCACTCTTATTAGCAGTAATAACAATTTCTTCACCTAAAACGCGCTTCGCCATGGTTCTGAACTCGAGCTTAGTAAATATCTCTTTCACTAGATCTGGATCAGGGTCACAATACGTTAAATCCTCTGGGTCAAAAGGAACGTCTACATCCGTAATGATAGTCGCTAACATCTTTGACATTCTTCCTTGTTCCTCAAAATTGATAACATTTTCTTTTTGCTTCCCTTTTAAGTCATCAACGTTCTTAAAAAGCTCCTCCATTGATCCATATTGACCAATTAGTTTCTTAGAAGTTTTTTCTCCAATTCCAGGAATTCCAGGAATGTTGTCTGCACTGTCTCCCCAAAGCCCCAAGATATCAATTACTTGTGAAGGGTTTTCAATCTCAAATTTTTCACAAATCTCTTTAACTCCCCAAATTTCAGCTGGTTTCCCTCCTCTTCCTGGTTTGTACATAAATGTTTTATCCGTAACCAACTGACCAAAATCTTTATCCGGAGTCATCATATAAGTTGTAAACCCTTCTTTTTCTGCAATCTTCGCTAAAGTACCAATTACATCATCTGCTTCGAACCCTTCCTTCAACAATAATGGTATTTTAAATGCCTTAACAATATCCTTAATTGGTTCTATCATATTACGGATATCTTCAGGCATCTCTTGCCGGTTTGCTTTATACGCAGCAAAGTCATCCATCCTGTTCGTGGCTCCACCAGGTGCATCAAATACAACGGCAATGTGTGTTGGGTTTTCTTTTTTCAAAACATCCAATAACGCATTCGTAAAGCCAAATGCAGCCGAAGTATTTTCCCCTCTTGAATTTACACGAGGATTCTTTGAAAATGCGAAATAAGCACGATAAATAAGTGCAAAAGCATCGAGTAAAAAAAGCTTTTTATCAGTTTTTGGAGTCAGCATCTTTAATAATTTTCCTTTGATTCAAAAGTAATCATTTGTTCTATTAAAAAGTCAAGAATCATTAGGTTTTAGTAGTAAAAAGGAAAAGTGAAACTATAGAAATCAATTGAACTTAAGTAATTTGATTTTTATTTTTTTCTTGCGGCGCAACCTTTAAACAAGGTTTTACGTTAAATACTCTACACATTAATACTTATATAAAAGATGAAGACTACTACTGTTTCACTTGAACCTATTAATAGAATATGGACAAAAATTACGTTCATTTCATTATTATTTATCCTTTTTTCTTTCAACAACACCTATTCTCAGAACAAGGCAGCCGATGGAATGGGGTTAAAGGAAAGGAATTTTACTACTTTCAATAATAATCAAAAACAGAATTTAGATGCATGGCGCTCAGTCAATGAACAGCGATTTTATAATCACCCTGATTTTGGAACACTTCCAAAAAACGCCCCATGTACTGAGTGTGTTGAAGACCTTTCTAAAAGAGAAAAAGACCTTCGTCACTTTGTAGATATTAGTGATCCAAGTAGATTCTATATCCAACGTGGTAATGGTTTACTCCACTATAAAGAAAATGGATTTTGGAAAACCATTGACTACAGGGTAACGCCTTCAACAACCCAAGGAGTTTATAAATCTGATTTCTACTTGAATAATGTAACGTTTAATAGTGTTGATCAAAAAGCTGAAATCGTTACTAGTAATGGTAGTTTAGAACTTAATCAATGGTCGCTTTACAAAAAGGTAAATGGCGAAGAACAATTCATAGCAGAAGCAAATTGGTCGAGTTATACCGTTGGGGATGACGGAATGTTAGTTAAAAATATTTTTGCTGGAATTGACGCTGAATTGATCATTTATCCGGGAGGAGTTAAAACAAACTTTATAATTAAGAATGCGGAGTTTGGAGAGTACGAAACTTTAGTATTTAGAGATAATCTAACTCACTCAAATCAACAACCTGTTGAAGTTGATTTTAAAAACTATCCTGGAAATAATTCAGAGGTAGATGGAGTTGTGGTTTCATCTGGGGGCCAACCTTTGGCAGAATTTGAGGAGGCTGTAGCTTATGCGTTAAATGGTAACAAAGAAAGTGTACGTAGCTTAAAATACGTATTAAACAACAATACAGTTGATGTAGAGGTGCCGTCAAGTTGGATTGAAAAATATAAAGGTGATTTTGATTTGGTAATAGACCCACAGGTTTCGGGTTCTAATACTTTAGCACAAGCATCAATTACTGGTTCTCAATATAACGCTTCATGTAATTTTGATAATAGCTGTAATCAATTTTTAACAGTACCAGCTCCAGCTAATGCTACATTTGATGATGTACTTTGGTCCTTTACTTATGAGGCTGTTGGTGCTTGTTGGTTAGAAGATGGTGCTGTTCGTTTTGCAACCGGAGGATGTTTAAGCCCATCTCAAGCTGGATTTTACTGGTTTTGTAATCAAATTGGTGGTGGAACTTGTGCTGGTACAAACGTTTCAGTATTTAGTGATTTAGGTGGGTGTTTACCTGGTCCATCTTGTGCCCCACAAAATGTCAATTTTACCATGCAGTTTTTTAGAAGTTGCTTTGGTACAGCGGGATGTAACAACACTTGTATTGGTGCTTTTTCCCCGTGGACAATGACAATAACAGGTCAAACCATAGCATATACAAATGTATCGAATCCGATTACTTTATCTTCACCAGATGTTTGTGAGGGTGGTAGTTTGACAGCTACAACTTCAGGTCAAGATGGTGTGCCACCATATACTTACAATTGGAGTTTTAGCCCTTCAGGGACACCTTCAGTAGGAGCTGGAGCGTCTACAAGTATTACATTTCCAACTTCTGGTACGCAAACACTTTATTCAATTATAACTGATAACTGTGGAAATCAAAGTACCGCTAGCGTCAACGTTACTGTCCATCCTTCTCCAACGCCAACCATAACAGGTGACGCCAACTATTGTGAAGGACAAACAGCTGCAATATCAACGGGGGCTTTTAGTAGCTACAATTGGTCAAACGGAGCAAACACGCAAAATACGACGGTTACAGATGCCGATAATCCAATAACCGTTACGGTAACAGATGCAAACGGTTGTATGGGAACTTCTGCTCCTTACAATGTTACAGAAATTCCAAATCCGGTTCCAACTATATCTGGAGACACTGATTATTGTGAAGGGCAAAACGCCGCAATAACCACTGGTGCATTCAGTAGTTACAACTGGTCGAACGGAGCGAATACACAAAACACTACTGTTACAGATGCAGACAACCCTATAACGGTTACAGTTACAGATGCAAATGGTTGTTCTGGGACTTCTGCTCCTTACAACGTTACAGAAATTCCTAGTCCCACGCCAACAATAACTGGCGCAACATCATATTGTGCAGGAAGTTCAGCGAGTATTAGTGCTCCTGCTGGTTTCTCTAGTTATAGTTGGTCAAATGGTGCTAACACTCAAAACACAAACGTTACAGACGCTGATAACCCTATTACAGTTACTGTTACAGACGCGAATGGCTGTTCAGGTACCTCAGCAGCTTTCAATGTAACTGAAGAAGCGACAATTAACTATTCTGAAACTATTGAAATTTGTCAAGGACAAAGTGCGACAATTCATGGAAATGTCGAAACTACAGCAGGTACGTACCAACAAACATTTACAACGGGAGGCTGTGATAGTATTGCCACTATTACTTTAACAGTTCATGCTTTACCAACGATTACAGCTTCCGCTACATCAACCGCTATTTGTGATGGTGAATCAACGGATCTTTCAGCTAGTGGGGGTGATACTTACATTTGGGATAATGGTTTAGGTGCAGGTCAAAACCATACAGTGTCTCCATCAACTACAACCACTTATGAAGTTACGGGTACTGATGCAAATGGCTGTGAAAATACAGATCAAATAGAAATTACTGTCAATCCTTTACCAACAGTAGATGCAGGTGCTGATATTGTAGAATGTGAAGGTGTTACGATTACTTTAACAGGTTCTGGTACTGCTACTTCCTACACGTGGGATAATGGTGTGTCAGATGGAGTTGGTTTCACTCAATCCGTTGGAACGGTTACCTATACAGTTACTGGTCAAGACGCAAACGGATGTGAAAACACAGATCAAGTAGATGTTACCATTCAAACAGAACCTACGGTCAATGCAGGTGCTGATATTGTAGAGTGCGAAGGAACAACAATTACTTTAACTGGATCTGGTACGGCAACGACTTATACCTGGGATAATGGTGTTGCTGATGGTGTTGGGTTTACTCAGCCCGTTGGAACTGTCACTTATACTGTTACGGGTACTACTGGCTCAAGCTGTTCAGCAACTGATCAGGTCGATGTTACTATAAATCCAAACCCGACGGTTGACGCTGGTATAGATCAAAGCATTTGTGACGGCGATAATGTTACACTTACTGGTTCTGGAGCAGATACTTATACGTGGGATAATGGCGTAACGGACGGTGTTCCTTTTACTCCTGGTTCAACCACAACCTATACAGTTACTGGAGAAAACACTGCAACTGGATGTACTGCAACAGACGATGCAACGATTACGGTTAACCCTCTGCCAACAGTGGGGGCTGGAGCGGATCAAACGATTTGTGAAGGAGAAGAGATTGTACTTTCTGGAACAGGTGCCGATTCTTACTCATGGGACAATGGTGTTGTTGATGGCGATCCGTTTATTCCAAGTTCAACTACAACATACACGGTTACTGGTACAGACGCAAATGGATGTGAGAATACCGCGAATGTAACCATAACATTAACGCCTCAACCTAACGCTAATTTTACTGCAACACCAAGCTCAGGTCAGTCTCCATTAGAAGTTGATTTTAACAACAATTCAAATAATGGTTCTTCATATGATTGGGATTTTGGAAACGGACAGACTGCATCATCAGGAACACCTTCAGACCAAAACATGACTTACATTGGCCCTGGTTCTTATGAGGTATGGTTAACAGTAACAAATGGTACCTGTTCAGATCAAATGAGTCTGATAATCATTGTAGAAGATTTACCATTAAGTTATAACATACCAAATGTCTTTACGCCAAATGAAGATGGATCAAATGACATCCTACATATGAATATTCAAAATGCTGCCAGTTTAGAAATGGAAATTTTTAATAGATGGGGGAACTTAGTTGGTGTAATTAACTCAACTGACCCTGAAGATGGGTGGAATGGGAGACACATGAATACAGGTGCACCGGTTTCTGAAGGCGTTTATTTTTACACTTACAAAATTGTAGGATTAAATGGTGAAGAAATTGAAGGACATAATTATGTTCACCTGAACCGATAGTTTTATAAAGTAACTTTTTAACGCCAAGACAATGAAATTATCTTGGCGTTTTTTTATTCCTTAAACTCCCGAAGAATAACTCCTTCTTTTAAAGATGCTGGAGATGTAAAGCACTGTGTTATACCCACCTTCTCAATAACCCATTTAGTTTTCAAGGCAGCAACATGTATCATTTTTTCACGATAGTCTGGTATCGCTTCATTTTGGTTCCTGTCCTTCAAGGAAGAGTGAATAAGATATTCCAATTGGTTTAAAAAGGTTTCGAAAGGCAACAAGCTGCTTTTCTTAGAATCTATCTCTTTTTTTTCAATTAAATGTGAATATGTCTCGAAACTGCCAGAAGCACCTATTAAGTGTAAACTTTTTCTACTTTTAAAATTATCATTTGAGTTCGATTCAAGAAAGTCAATAATCATTTCAATGTCTGATTGAGAGAGAGGATCGTTTAAATCAAATTTCTGGATAATTCTAGATACACCAATATCGAAACTTTCTTTACTGACAACTTTTCCATCTTCAACGAATATAAACTCTGTGCTTCCACCTCCTATATCCATTATACATGAATTAGCAGTAAAGTTATGTACTGATTTAACTCCTTCATAGATGAGGGAAGCCTCTTCTTGACCATCAATAATAATGATATCAATTCCCAAATTTTTTTTTATCTCTTTAACAAGGGTGACTCCATTTTTTGCACCCCGCATTGCTGAAGTTCCAAATGCCTTAATTTTTTCTACATTATGCTCTCTACACTTTTGAACAAATTCAGTTAGTGCCTTGGTTGCTCGATCTATTGCTTCAGGAGAAATTATGTTTTCATTTATTCCACCCATCCCAAGGTTTACTGGATATTTTAATTTGGCTAACACCTCATGGTTCTCCTTAAATTTATTGAAAACAATTAGGTTAAACGTATTGGTGCCAAGGTCAATGACTGCTCCCTTCATTTATTATTTTTTAATCCATTTTAATAACATTCCAAAACGTACTCGATGTCCAAACTGAAGAATTCCATTTTTATAAATTCTGCCTGCCAAGAACAACATTACCATTGCAGTAGCTAAAAGCAAGAATAACGATAAATATAGTCTCCAAGCCTCTCCGTCATCAAATCCATTCGAAAGTTCAACCATCATTACAACGGGTGAAGTAAAAGGAATAAAACCAAGCCATGTACTCAAACTGCTATCTGGAAAAAGGACAACAAAATAGCCGGCTGCCAACGAAGCGAAAAGCAGCAAGGTAATAGGTATTATAAACTGTTGCCCATCTGACTCCGAACCCATCGATGCCCCGATCATTGCGAAAAAAGCGCCATAGAACAGGTAGCCAGACAAAAAGAATAGAATGAAGAAAACGAGCATGTTACTAAACTGGATTTTTTGATAAATCAATTCTACGAAAGGACTTTGATTACTCCAGTTTTGCGCTTCTGTTATTTCTCCGGTAAGTTGATTTGCCACCATTTCTGGACTAAGTAAATCGGGAAACAATGAAATTCGAAGCAAGTATAACCCAACTGCAATTATAATTGACCACACCACAACTTGGAGTATAGCAGACAAACCAATTCCAAAAATTTTACCTGAAAGTAATTGTCTAGGAGACACAGACGCGAGGAGTACTTCAACTATACGATTTGATTTTTCTTTTGATACACTTCTTAAAATAGTCATTCCAAAAAGGAGTATAAAAACAACGATAAATGCGCCAAAAGTAAAACCTACCCAGCTTGCGGTCAATGATTTTTCGTTTTTCGGGTCGTATGTGTCTTTTAGACTAAACCTGAGTGGCTGTTTAATCTCGCGAAACTTTTGAACTGATAGAGAAGTGAATTCTTCCACCATTATTTCTTCCAGTCGCCGCTCGACATGGTAAACTAATTTCCTTTGAATTGCCTCGGAAGGTCTTTCACGGTAAGAAATAATCACTTTTTTATTTGATACAACCTTCTCATTAATCCAAACGGTTAAATCGAATTTTTGAAATTTTTCCTGGTGTGCAAAATCAGGATAATCTACAAAATCATTAATGAAGTGAAAATTGAAATTTGGATCTTTATTGGGCATTAGTTTTCCTTCAAACAGCTCGTTTTTGTCCATGATTAAGACGTTCCACGTTTGTTTTTTATTGCTGTCAAATGAGAGAAAAAGATAAACTAAACCCAAAATCATTAAAGGTCCTAGAATAATCATTCCTAGGAACGAACGACTTCGTAAACGTTCAGCCAGTTCTCTTTTTGCTATAAGCCAAACTTTATTCATCTATTGCTACTTTGTCGCCATTAATTTGTTGCATAAATACATTTTCCATACTTGGCAAGACCTCTTTTACTTCTGTGATTTTTACATGCGGCATAACAGCACCAAGTAGGTCGTTGATTTCATTTTCTTTTCTCATTTTAAGATACACAGTGAAAAATTCATCTGTATGTGCTATTTTATCGATAATCTCATAACCCGCCCAAAGAGCAGTTGCAAAACCGATCATATTTCCATGAAATGAGATTGAATAGATACTTTCTTTATGCTCATTTCGCAAGTCAAGAATATTTCCTTCCAAAATTTTCTGCCCATTGTGAATTAAAACTGCTTTATCACAAATTTCTTCAACACTTTGCATGTTGTGGGTTGAGAGTAAAATTGTTTTTCCCTGTTCTTTAAACCTTATAATTTCTTTTCGAATTAGATCAATATTAATTGGGTCAAATCCACTAAACGGTTCGTCTAAAATCAAAAGTGTAGGGTCATGTAATACGGTACAAATGAACTGTATTTTTTGTGCCATTCCTTTAGAAAGTTCCTCGATACGTTTTTTCCTCCAACCTTGAATTCCGAAACGATCAAACCAATAGTTGATTTGAGTTTTAGCATCCGATGAATTCAATCCGCGCAATTTTGCTAAGAATAGTGCTTGTTTCTCCACCGTCATAGATCGATAAAGCCCTCGTTCTTCAGGCAAGTAGCCTATGTCTTTCAAAAAATCTTGTTTCATTAATTTCCCCTGAAAAGAAATATATCCTTTATCTGCAGAAGTAATTTGATTGATAATTCGAATTAAGGTTGTTTTTCCCGCACCGTTTGGTCCCATCAACCCCAAAATCTCACCTTCATTTGCTTTAAATGAGATGTCTTCGAGAACTTTCTTTCGAAAATACGATTTTGATATGCCGTCAATTTCCAACATGGTCTTTATTCTCCGATAAATATAGTAAAGAGATTTAAACTTTGTTAAGGGAAGATGATTTGTTTAACGATATCCGTGGATTCTAGCAATAGTAATTGAGAATATATTATAGTTTTTTTCTTATCTACAACTTAATCACCTTTGCTATTTGCTGTTTTTCCTCACCGTTGTAAACGATTGAATAATTTCCGCTTTGCCAAAGCTCAGTATTCACTTTATAAGAATTTAGTCCTTTCACGAAATTTTCGTTCTCTTTAACAACCGCTACAATTTGACCTTGTGCATTATAGATTTCGAGTGTTCCAACCTCATCAAAAGGTAAAACCAACTGAATGTTCAGTTCATTATCAACAGGGTTTGGGTGGGGAACAATTAGCACACCAGAAAATTCCGAAATTGCATTACATTTTTCATTATTACTTAAATCTTCATCATCAAACTCAAAAGGAGTTTTAATTTGTCCTTCAACACAAACATAGTTATTATCTATTTGATCTTGCGGCACAGTCATACTAGGTGAAGCTGAGAAAATATAAATTTCTTTATCTCCCGCTTGCAGCTCTCCTTCCCACGTTTCTTTGAGAACATCAGCTGAAGGTGTTCTCAAAAACAACTCTGCAGAAGTAATAGGTGTTGTTCCTTTATTTTCCAATTCAACTCCAACAACATAAAAACCATTGTCTTCTTGTAAAAAAAGCTGAGTTAATGCTAAATCTGTTCGGGGAGATAAAACAGGAAGAGTTATACTAACACTGTCTCGACATAAAAAGCTATTCTCTATTTTTAACTCAATAGTTACTTGATCTCCAACAGAAGACTCAGGAAAAATAAAATCTGGGCTGACATCATTAGACGTGCCTAAAACATCAAAAGTCCATTCATTACTGGTTGCACCAACGCTCAAATTATTAAAGGAGGTTGTATATCCAGCCAACAATGCACCAGGATCAATCTCAAAATCAGCTTGAATAAAATCATCTACTTGAATCGCGTAACTTTCATTACTTGAACAACCAAATGATGATACAACAGTTTGATCAATCGTTTGGCTACCGTTATCTTCAAAAATATGCTCAATACTAAACGCATTCAAGGAACTGGCTCCATTTAGCGACCAGTAAACCTCTGCTACACTCCCGTTAGGAACAAAAGAGGCGTCATCAAACACGGAAGTAATACCTGCACATGAGGAGCTAACATCTTGGTTTACAATAGGAAAAGCGTGGATTTTTAAAGGCACGGTTAACTGACCTGAACAGCCGTTGTTTCCTGTTGCGCTAAGGTTTACAGAATAAGTACCATAGTTGCTGTAAAGTTTTTGCGGTTCAGTTTGTCCGGAAAAAGTGCCATCGCCAAAAGACCAGTTATATCCATTGATTGTTCCCGGGGACTCAATTGTACTAAGGTTTTCAAAATCAACTAAATTCCCCTCACATACTTCAAGAAATGAAAAGTCAACCTGTGGGGTTGGCTCTATTGTTATGGATTGAACAGTCGTATCTACACATCCATTATTATCTGTTCCTATTAATTCAATGTCATAAACTCCAGAAGTTTCAAAAATATGAGTTGTGTTTTGTCCTGACCCTTCATTATTAACTCCACTCGCCGGGTCATCAAAATTCCATTGCCATGTATTAATGGTTGTAGGTGTGAGTTGACCACCATTGAAAGAGATTTGTTGTTCTTGACAAATCCCGGAAGTACTAAAGTCTAAGACAGGGTTTTCTTGCACTTCGACAATTTTAGTTATTGTATTCCCACAGTCCCCATCAGTATCGACTTCCAAAATAACTTCATATGTTCCTGAAGATATATAAGTATGCGTTCCTGATTCATCTGTCGAAATAGAACCATCCCCAAAACTCCATTCCCAACTGTTAATGCTAGACCCGTCCAACGTAACGCTTAAGTCATTGTAATCATTAGACGCTCCAACACATTGAATCAGGGGAAATTCAATGTCCATATCGGGCGCTACCCCAATTATGTCAACATTAATGGTGTCTTTCGCCACACATCCTGCCGCATTTGTAACTTCAAGAATATATTCGTCTGTACTATTTACTACAATTGACGGAGTTGTTTCTGTTGTTGACCAATTATAATTAACAATATCAGGTACTGTGTTTACAAGTCCTATTTGATTTCCAGCACAAAGCTGTACGTCTGGCCCTAAAGAAATAGTCGCTTGCATCGTGTCTTCTGTAAAAGAAACTACAGGTGAATTATATGCACAACCAAAACTATCCGTAATGGTAACACTGAAGTTGTCTTCGGTATTAATTACAATTGACTCTGTCGTTTCTGACGTTGACCAAAGGTAATTATAGTCTGCACCGAGATTAGCGTTCCATGTGTAACTTCCTCCCCCACAATACACAGGAAACTGAGGCACAAAAGCCTCAGGAAAATCAACTTCAATCGTATCAGAACTTGCAAATCCAAAAATATCCACGACTTCTACCCAATAAGTACCTGATTCGCTAATCGATATTGTTTCTGTTGTTTCTGACGTTGACCATAAATAAGACTCAAACCTAGTTCCAGCCGAAAGAGTAGTATCACAAAAAGAATATTTAGAAAAATCCAAACCAAGATTTACAGGAGGAGCATATTTAAACCTAAGATATTGATGAACTGAATCAAGATTGGCGGCATTCAGGGGGGTACTATAGCTAACTATCTCTGGTATATAACCATTCCAAAATCTGTTCGCTAAGTTTCGATCCCTACCTACCCTAAACCCTGTCCCACTATAATTTGCTGGACTAGATCTTCTACCGTGAACCAACTTAAATTTATTAATTGGACCAAAGTTTATTGTCGATTGACGATTAATAAAGTTATTTCCAATAAAAGCTGTTGACGCATCACTGAAAAAATTAGTTGTACTTGATTGGCCTACATAAAACAATAACCCGCTATTTGGCATAATTAGTCCATTAAACCCAGGGAAGGCAGTTTGAGTTCCCTTCCAGTTGGCCACAACAAATAATTCAGCTATATTCAAATTAGAAATACTCGCCTCTAAAAAATCATCAACGCCATCAAAA
The DNA here is from genome assembly GCA_002734085.1 of Fluviicola sp. GTDB lineage: Bacteria > Bacteroidota > Bacteroidia > Flavobacteriales_D > Crocinitomicaceae > Brumimicrobium. The sequence goes on from NVXV01000001.1 coordinate 359,035, forward strand.
TTCATGGCTGATTGGTTGTTTAGCTTTTCTATGGAGTCTTCCCATAAGGGCTGTGGATTTAAAACTGGTTGAATAAAATCAATATTATTGATACCTATGTCATTCCATTCGCTCACTTTATCATTAACATCTTTAACCACGTTACTGTCTGCCGCAATCCAAAAAGCAATATTTCCAAAATTATTTAAATCTGTAATTGCAAAAGATCGAGTACTAGACCATGGACCTGGCGATCCACTAACGATGCATCTAACTCTCCAAAAATATTTACCGTATGAAAAATCATCTTCATAATTATTTTCTACTACATTAAATATATCTTCAACAGTAAATTGTGATGAGTTGCTAAAGCTAATTTCGTAACTATCTACATTGCTGCATTCATTCCATGTAAAAGACAGACTATCATCTATTTGGACCCAGTTGTCATTAGGGAAGACCAAAGAAGTTTGAGAGAAAATTGTAGGCGAGCAAGCAAAGAATAAAAAAACAAAGAGGCTCAGTGCTCCAAAATAATTCAGGAGGTATTTAATATTGCATATTTTAGTACTATTCATATATAAAGTAAATTTATATTTTTTTTATAACTTAGCCAAGATTATAATTCTTTTAAATCGATGAGTAAAGAAGCTAATTCCAGCAATGGATTAAGTAAAAGCATCCAATACACAATTTTTACTCAGATACCAACTCAATTATTTGGAATAATAGCGGGGATATTTATCACGCGTTTACTGGGGCCAGAAGGAAGAGGTGTTTATGCTATTTTTTATGCTGATGTTGCATTGTTTAGTACTTTATTGAGTTTTAGTATAAATACTGCTATTATCCATTTTTTGGCGAATAAAGAATTTACACTTCCCAAAATTTTGTCTATAAGCCTACTTTTTACTGCAATTACAGTTGTCTTGAGCATATCTGTATTAGCCGTTTGGTTAAACCTTCCCATTGCCGATTTGCTTTTCCCCTCTGGCTATATAGATATTAAATACATATTATGGTTTGTATTGTTTCTAACCTTTGAACAGATAAATTCCATTTTTTCTTCGATATTTCAAGGAGCAAAACAATTTAAAATTGTAAATAAGGTGTTGATAATTAATAGTATATTAAACCTAGGTTTGTTTGGTATTGCTTATCTATTAGATTTTTTCAACTATATTGAAATAGGAATTTATGAGGTCTTATTAATTGGATTGGTGATTGTAAGTATAAACATTTTTCAGTGGCACAGACATTTTAAAAAGTACTTTAGTTACAAGCTTGATAAGTCGATAAAATGGAAAAGAGATATTAAAAAATTCTTTTATTTTTCAGGGCTGGGCCACCTTTCAATTATTATTAATTTTTTTAATTATCGTTTAGTTCTATGGATTGTAGCTTACTATTTAGACAATAAACAATTAGGAATATTCGCTTTAGGTGCAGGTTTATCTCAACTATTAACTTTCATTTCAACCCCGCTTTCGCAAGTTCTCTTGCCCTACTTAAGCTCAGATAGTAAAGAAGGGCGTCTAAAAACATTTCAACAATTCTCAAGAATACATTTTACTGTATTAATAGTCCTTGCCGTTTTAGCATTAGGTATATTTGTACCTCTCATTCCATATGTATACGGTGAAGAGTTTACAGCGTCTAAAACAGTTTTTCAACTAATTATTATTGGGATTATAATGTCTTGCCAGACCAAGATACTGGCCAACTACTTTATATCTTCAAATAAGATTATTTACAATTTTTACGCAACGGCAATAGGATTTTGTGCGTCATTTGTATTTAATATAATATTAGTTCGAAGTCATGGAATTTATGGTGCAGCTATTGCTCAAACAATAACGTATTCATCTATATTTCTGGTAGTTTTTCTTGCTTTGATTAGATTTACAAAGTGGAAGTCCTGGAATGTTTTTATAATGAATAAAGAAGACATTAAAATAATCAAAAATAAATTTTTTACGAAGGCGTAAAAAGAATATCATTTTATATGAAGCCAGATAATTTCGTAGTTATAAAGCTTTCTAGAAGTAATATGCACAACTTCCATATTCGAAGGTCTATTTTACAATCAATTGAAAGTAATTTAAATTTATTTGAAGGAAAGCTACTAGATTCAGGCTGCGGAAAAATGCCCTATAAAGAATATATTCTAAAGCATTCAAATGTGACAGATTACGTCGGGTTAGACATAGAAGACTCTTTAGAATATTCAACCTCTGTCAAGCCTGACCACACGTGGGATGGAATTACAATGCCTTTTGAAAACAATTCCTTTGATTGTGTTATTGCAACTGAGGTGTTAGAACACTGTCCTGATCCGAAAGTGTTTTTAAAAGAGGTTTTTAGAGTTCTTAAAGAAGGTGGTGTTTTCTTTTTTACAGTCCCTTTTCTATGGAATCTTCACGAAGTACCACACGATGAATTTAGATATACACCCTTTTCGATGGAAAGGCTTTTGTCTGAAGAAGGGTTTACAGATATAAAAATCAAGGCGTCTGGTGGGTGGCATGCATCAATGGCGCAAATGATAGGACTATATGTTAGTCGCGCCCCTATGAACAGATTCAAAAGGCGATTATTAAAACCATTGTTATATTTGCCTTATAAACGTTTAATAAATAAGTCTAAAAGCGAAAACATTAGTTTTAGTGAAGGCCAAATGATAACGGGATTAAGCGGTACCTGTCTAAAAAAATAGATAATGAGTCAAAAAAAAATAGATAATAAGGTTGTTATTAGTTTCTATGACAAATACTCGTCTCGACAACAAAGAGTCGGTGTTAACAAAAGACATGATTCCATCTTTAAGTTATTAAAAGAAAAAGGCCTTAAGCCAAATGATAGCGTGCTAGAATTGGGTTGCGGGATAGGTACATTTACAAGTTTAATAATACCCTACTTAAATCAAGGTGAAATCCTTGCACTGGATATTAGTGATAAAAGTATTGATATTGCAAAACAAACCTATCCATCTCCTAACACTGAATTTATTGCTACTGATGCAACCACTTTTGATTTTAAAGGAAAAACTTTTGATGTAATTGTTCTACCCGACGTATTAGAACATATTCCTATTGAATTACACAACGATCTTTTTAAAAAACTCGAAAGTGTCTTAAATCAAAACGGGTTTATTTTTATACATATCCCAAATCCGTATTTTCTAGAATGGTGTGTGACTCATCGCCCACAAGACCTACAGGTAATTGACCAACCTATTAAAACCGACATTTTAGTAGAGAATACATACAAAAACAATTTGTTTATTGAGGAGCTTAAAAGCTACTCTATTTGGGTTAAAGATAAAGACTATCAGTACATTGTTTTGAGAAAAAACAACTACCAAGATTTCAGCAAAACAATCGATTATGAACCCACGTTTTTGGATAAAGTAAAACACAAGTTAAATGTCTGGCGAAAATAAAACTTTATTTCTTTTTACTGCTGGGTACCCTTACGGAACTAGAGATGAACCGTTTTTAGAAACAGAGATAAACTATCTTTCTAAAAAGTTTAGCACTGTAATTATCTTTCCAAGAATTAAAAAAAATGAGATTCGTGATACACCTAGTAATGTTAAGGTGGTTGATTTTTACAGTAATCTCAAGCCGAAAAATAAATTAGGCGTTTTATTGAGAAACCCCACCTTTCTTTTACGTGTTCTTTTTAAGTCAAAGTTGAAGGTGAAATATATAATTGATTTCATCAAGCATTACAGGGTGCATTTAGATATTTTAGCTAGTGGTATTTTTGAAGGCGAAAAACTAGTTGAACTCTTTAAAAAGCTAAACATAAAAGAAGATGATGTGGTTTACGATTATTGGTTTATAAACAGCATTATTAGCATTGACTATTGGCGCAGCAAGAAAAAGCATGAAAACACACTGATATGTCGCGCCCATCGTTACGATTTATATCCAGAGGAATGGAAAATGTCAGTGGTGCCTTTCACTTTTTACCGGTTAAATGTTGTAAATAGATTGGTTTTTATTTCTAAACATGGGCTTAATTATTTAAACGCACAAACCAATAGAGAGTTCAATGAAAAGTTTCAGTTATCTTATTTAGGGGTAAATTCACCTGAAAAAAAGAATCCTCAAGAACTGAAAGAACTGTATCGAATCGTATCTTGTGCAAGAGTTGTTGACTTTAAAAATGTACATTTGATTCCTAAAGTTTTATCTCAGTTAAATACTCCTATTGAGTGGGTTCATTTTGGGGACGGCCCAATGATGAGTGAATTGGAGAAAAATATTCTTGACCTTCCAAAAAACATTAAGGTGATTTTAAAAGGTCATCAAAGTAACAGGGAGGTTCTTTACTATTATGAAAACACTGATGTAGATGCATTTATCTCACTTAGTGATTCTGAAGGACTGCCTGTTTCCATGATGGAAGCACAAAGCTTTGGTATACCAATAATTGCAAAAAATGTAGGTGGTACAAACGAAATCGTTAACGAATCAACAGGGTTACTTCTTGAGAATAATGCACCCATACCCGAAATTGCTGCTGACCTTAGTAATTTCATTGAGTTTAATAAGATCAAGAGAGAAGGGATATTGTCGTTTTTCAATGAAAACTTCAACGCCTCTCAAAATTATGAATTATTTATTGAACAGTTTTAATCAATGAAGATAGCTTTTTTAATATTAGCTCATAAAAACCCTGAACAACTGGGAGAACTAATTCGTAGATTAGATAGTTCTTCTTCGCTTTTTTATATACATATAGACATAAAAGTAGACATTACTCCATTTAAAAAAGTTACTAAAAATTTTGACAATGTCTTTTGGGTTAAAAGAGAAAATGGCAGATGGGGAGATTTCGGAATAGTGAAGGCAACCATAAACGCTTTATTTAAAGCCCAAGCCTATTCGGATGAAATAAGTCATTATGTATTACTTAGTGGTCAAGACTATCCCTTGTTAAGTATTGAAGAAATAATTACTTTTTTTAATAAGAATCATCATACAAGTTTTATAGAACATGAGCCATTACCAATACCACGCTTGAATTATTCTGGATACGACCGCATTAACTGCTATTCTTTTAATCTTAAAAATAAAAGACACACTGTTATACCCCTATCTTGGAAACCAAAGTTTTCCTTAAAAGGACACCTCCTAAATATATTATTAATGCCTATTCTTTTTTTCAGGAAGAAACGAACTCACCCCAGTTATGCCGACCCATACTACGGTTCTCAATGGTGGGTTTTGAATAGCGATTTGTGCAAAGAGGTTATTAAATTTATCGAGAATAATCCTGATTTTTTATCTTATCATTCTTCAACTCTTTTGCCAGATGAAATGTTCTTTCAGTCAATAGTTGGAACAATACATAAGCATTCAGGTAAAAAAGAAGAGAGGATAAATATAGAAAATGAAAACTTACACTTTATAGTTTGGAATGACAAAAGTAATCATCCTCAAACTTTATTAGAAAATGACTATAAAAGAATGATTTCGTCAAAAAAACTCTTTGCTCGTAAATTTGATTACATTAACAGTAGAAAACTAATTGAAAAGTTAAATGAAAGGTCAGAATAGTTTGCCAAGGAGGTATTTGTCATTTGTTTGGTATTGGGTGCGAAGATTATTTTTCACACTTAAATATCGAGGGTTGATAATAAGAAAAAATACGAGTGATTTTAAAGCTTTCGAGCAAATTTTCTTATTTAAAGAATACCTTATCGATATTCCATTTACCCCAAAAGTAATCGTTGATGCTGGAGCCAATGCTGGTTACGCCTCTATTTACTTTTCAAACAAGTTTCCAAATGCGCAAATAATTGCCATAGAACCAGAAGAAAGTAATTTTTGTGTTTTAGAGAGTAACATAGAGAAGTATAAGAATATTACTACTATTAAAAAAGGATTGTGGCATGAAAAAACCCAACTTTTTATAGACGATCCCAACTCAAATAAATGGAGCTTTGAATTAACAACAGAATTGAGGGCTCATGGTATCAAAATGCCAACAATAACAGCAAACGAAATTATTGAAGAGTATGGTCAAGTTGACATTTTTAAAATAGACATTGAAGGGGCCGAAAAAGAATTGTTTTCTAAAAATATTAATTGGATAAAACAGGTGAAAATAATCATTGTTGAAACACACGACTTTTTAAAAGAAGGTTGTTCCAATGTGGTATTTGAGGCATTGCCAAATTCAGAATTTAAACATTTTAAACATGGAGAAAACGAGGTCTTTGTCAGAAAGCAACCATGAAAAATCTCTGATTACAATTACTTCATGCAATCGCCTTTCTGAAGTGAAAAAATATATCTGGGACTATCTATATTTCGTAAATAATAACCCGGCATTTGAATTTATTCTCGCTTTAGACGGAAATTCACCTGAATATATAGATTTCTGCAAAGATTTTGAAATCCCCCTTGTTTATTCCAATGAGCGAGAAGGTGTAGGTTTATCAAAAAATAGAGTATTAACTTATTTTCCAAACTATCATTATTATTTCTTTATTGAGGATGATATAGAGTTGAGTAACCACACAATATTCAAGGACATCATATCGACTCACCAAAAAAGTGGAGTCCCTCATTTCTGTAATCACCACAAAAATCAAATTTTTGATTCCATGCATTTTAAAAACTTGAGGTTAGAAATATGCTGGACGGGAGGGGCTCAATTTGCTTTCTATAGTAATGAAGGGCTTCAAAAAGTGGGGGGGTTTAATACTTTATTTGCAAAATATAAACGTTATGGTCATACTGAACATAGTTACCGTTATTATCATCAAGGGCTTCAAAAAGGACCTTTTATTTTTTCAGAAAAGTGGTTAGATAGTATTATAATTCATTCCCCTCCTCAGGTCACACAAGATTCTAAAAATACATTTAATGAGCTTGGACTTGTTGAGGTTGAACAAAAGCTCATTGAAAGTAAAACGAAGTTTTTTGAGCTTAAAACTATTTCTAAGTATCAGTTTAACGAAAATAAATTAGGATACAACCAAAAAGTAGCTGATTTTATTACTTCGAATCCACAAAAATATCCACTGACTATAGGGAAAGAAAGAAAAATTGCATTAGCGGAAAACTATGCTTTAAGAATTTCAAAAGCATCCAACTTTTTCAAAAAGATTAACTTACTTTTGAAATCCTTTTGGCTTTCACCATCAAATGTTGCGTTAAAACATTTCATTAAAACAAAATTATTTGGAGGATAAAAATACATATGAGCCTTTAGTAAGTGTTTTAATTCCGTGTTATAATGCAATGCCATACCTAACGGAAGCATTAGATTCAATTGTCAATCAAACCTATAAAAACTTAGAAATTTTATGTATTAATGACGGTTCAACCGATCAAACAGGCGAAGTACTTAAGCAATATGCTCAAGAAGACGGTCGAATAAAAGTGATTCATAACGAGAGTAATTTAAAACTCATCACAACACTAAATAATGGTGTTCAATCAGCCAAAGGAGAGTTTATTGCTAGAATGGACGCGGATGATATATCATATCTCGATAGAATTGAAAACCAAATGAAAATTTTTAAAAATCATCCTCATTTGGAACTGGTTTCTAGTATAATGGAGGTAATGAATGAAGAGGGAAGGTCTCTAGGATTTGATTTTCATCGACAAAGCACAACTAAATCATGTTACTTTGCATCTTTTTTTTATGTGCCATTTGATCATGCTCCTATGATTGTAAGAAAAAATGTTCTTATAAAACACCCTTTTTTAAATGAAAAACATGTACTTCATACAGAAGACTATGAACTATTTGCAAGATTGCTAAGAAACAATGTCCAGATATACAACCACCCATTTCCTTTATACAAAGTTCGAATAAATTCAAAAAGTGTAAGTCGTAAATTTGAAGCTATCCAAGATGAAAACTTTATTAAATGTTCTCTTGAACACTTTTCAATTGAAAATGGTTCATTACCTGACATAAACGAGTTTTGTGTTTTTGTTAATCGCATTCCAGCTGACATTTCAGTATTAAATGTTTTTAAAGGTCTAAGATTAATGAGTAGTTTTAAACGTAAGTTTTTAGCGACTCAAAATTTAAATCAAATTGAAAAAAAAGAAGTTATACTTGTATATTATAGTCACCTTTTCGATGTTCTATACCAAGGCTTGAAAAGAGCTCAATTAAAAAGCAAAAGGGTTTTTTTGTACTTCTTTATTAAAAATTCGTATAATTTCATTTTTAGAAATAAGGTAAGGAGATATATTTTAAATAAAACCAAATTAAAATGACTATTTCAGTCTTAGACTATCAAGCCGGAAACATTGCTTCTGTGAGTAGAGCTATTACTCGTATAGGAGAAGATTGCAAAGTCATTACCACTGCTGAGGAAGTACTTAAAGCAAATAAGATTATTCTTCCTGGTGTCGGACATTTTGGAAAAGCGATGGAGTATCTTCATTCACAAGGCTTAGTTGAAGCCTTACATGAAAAAGTTATTGTACAACACACACCTATTTTAGGGATTTGCCTTGGAATGCAACTCATGTGTAAATACAGTGAAGAGGGCAACGTAACTGGGTTGAGTTGGTTCGATGCACACGTCACAAAAATGAAAGTTAAAGACACCTTAAGGTATAAAGTTCCTCATACAGGGTGGAACACAGTACAAGCTATTCCAAATCATCCGTTACTTAAAAACATTGATCAGAATAGTGAATTCTATTTTGTTCATTCTTATCACGTACTTACAGCTCCAGAAAATCAAATCTTAACAAAAACAGTATTTGAAACACCCTTTATTTCAGGGTTGCAAGTTGGAAATATTTTTGGGGTACAATTTCATCCTGAAAAGAGTCACGAAGCAGGTTCTCAACTTATTAGTAATTTTATTCATTTATAATGCTCAGACCGCGAATAATACCTGTTTTACTAATTCAAGATCAATATTTAGTTAAAACGACTAAGTTTAAAAACCCTAACTATATTGGGGATCCTATAAATGCTGTTCAAATTTATAACGATTTAAAAGCTGATGAACTCGTTTTTTTAGATATAGAAGCAACTAAAGAAGGCAGGTTGATTGACTTAGACTTTGTACGACTGGTGGGCGAGGAGGCTAATATGCCATTTTCTGTAGGTGGAGGCATACGCAATATATCAGGTATTCGAAATATCATTTCCGCAGGAGCAGAACGTGTAGTGATAGGATCTTATGCACTGGAAAATCCTGATTTTGTTAAACAAGCATCAGAGATTTTTGGTGTATCGACAATTTGCGTTTGCATTGATGTTAAAAAATCACTTCTTAAGGGTCAATGTGTCTGGTCAAAGAATGGTAAAAAGTCACATAAGTATACCCCTGTTGAGTTTGCTCGACTTATGGAAAAAAACGGAGCTGGAGAAATTATTATTCAATCAATAGACAGAGATGGTTCTATGACTGGGTATGATATATCTCTACTCAAAAAGGTCTCAGAAACTGTTACAATCCCTGTTATTGCATTAGGAGGGGCTCAGGACATCGAAGATTTAAAGAAGTGTTTCAAAGAGGCATACATCAGTGGTGTGGCAGCCGGAAGTTTGTTTGTATATTATGATTCGAATAAAGGCGTTTTAATTAATTATCCTGAAGAAAAAAGAAGTTTGTTTTTTTAAGCATTGACATCCATTATTCAGTTCTCCTTACAACTTTCTTATTTACATTATTCAACACCACCGTTGCTCATAAAGCTTATTTATTTAACTTTGATAACAAACTAAAATAGGTGATGCAATCAGAAAAACCATATCAAATATGCACTCGTTGTGTAATGGACACAAGTGATCCTGATATTGAATTTGACGACATAGGACAATGTAATCATTGCCGGGATTATGAACAAAGCATTCGCCAACCTCAATTGAATAAAGGTTCTGAAAATGATAAAATACAAGAACTTATCACACGGATCAATACTAATGGAAAAAGAAAAAAGTACGATTGTCTGATAGGAATAAGCGGGGGGGTTGATAGCTGTTACGTAGCATACCTGTGTCACAAATGGGGCTTGAAGCCCTTACTCGTTCATATGGACAATGGGTGGAACACTGATATTGCCGTTAAAAATGTTAAAAAAGTAGTCGATAAGCTTGGGTTTGATTATATTAGTTACGTTCTGGATTGGCGTGAATTTCGTGAAATTCAACTTGGGTTTTTAAAATCATCAATTGTGGATTTAGAAATGCCAACGGATATCGCTATAGCTGCTTGTCAATATCAACTAGCTTCTAAGTATAACATTAGATACCTCGTGTCTGGAGGAAATTATTCAGGAGAGGGTATACTTCCATTGACATGGGGCTATCATGTATTAAAAGACGAGAAACTCTATCGTCACATTGTAAATAAATACTCAAATACTAAAATTAGAAAAGTTCCTGTTGTTGGATTAAAGGGAGAGATTTATTATAAATTCATTAAAGGAATTAAAACTCTCTACCCACTAAATTTAATAGATTATAATAAAGATGAGGCGCGTGAATTTCTGAAAAAAGAATTTGAATGGCAAGATTACGGCGGTAAACATCACGAATCTAAAATCACAGGGTTTTGGCAATCATATGTTATGCCTACTAAATATAATATGGATTATAGAAGAGCAACCTATTCGTCACAAATAATAAGTGGACAGATTAAAAGAAAAGAGGCTTTAGAAAAGCTCGAGGATTTGCCTTATAAAATAGACTCTATAGAAAAGGATAAGGCTTTCATTGCGAAAAAATTTGATATTTCAATTAACGACTTTGAAAAATATCTTTCACTTCCGCCGAAAACATACAAGGACTTCCCTAATGACAAAAATAAAATTGAATGGTTTTATAAAGTTTATAAGAAAATTAATTAAAAACAGTAGGTTAGTGTTTTATTTGTAAATCATTTTATTCATGCATGACACCTGTTTAATTTGTAATCATAGAAGACTCGACCCTCTTAAGGGTTATGAAAAACACCATTTAGTAAGATGTAACTCCTGCAGCTTTGTCTTTTCCCAAGCCATACCCTCTTCAGAAGAACTTGAAAAATGTTACCAAGGCTATGGGCGAAATGATTATCTATCTCCAATAACGATAAAAAGATACCACGAACTACTAGATAAAATGGAACCTTTTCGTAAAACGAACAAGATTTTAGATGTTGGTTGTGGAATAGGATATTTTCTAGAGGTTGCAAAAGAAAGGGGTTGGGAGATCTATGGAACTGAATTTACCGATAAGGCTGTTGACATTTGTGAGCGAAAAGGAATTAAAATGCAAAAAGGTGTTCTAGCTGTTGATAACTATAAGGCAGAGGAGTTTGATGTCATTACTTCTTTTGAAGTCATCGAACATATTAATAACCCAATTGAAGAACTTAATCACTTTTATCAGTTATTGAGAAAAGGAGGTTTAGTTTATGTTACCACTCCAAATTTCAACTCTGTACTCCGCTATCGATTAAAGGAAAATTATAATGTAATTGCTTATCCCGAACATCTAAGCTATTACACTCCAAAAACAATCAAGAAAGTGTTTGAAACAACAGGTTTTCAAACAAAAAAGATACAATCAACAGGGATTAGCTTAAGCAGATTAAAGTCAAGCAAAGGAAAAAGTAACGAAGCACCAATTTCCGAACATTCAACTGATGAACACTTGAGAAATCAAGCGGAGAACAAGTGGTATATGAAAGCAGCAAAAAATGTAGTGAACAGTACTCTAACATTGACAGGCAAAGGAGATAGTCTGAAAGGTTGGTTTATAAAAAAATAGTGGTTTGCATTAATCTCACCATTATCTGCTTTTTAAAAATCACTCCCTCAATCGTCACTCCCCTTTATACAATATTTTTTCCCATCTTTGCATTTCAATTTGAATAAACTATGGATTTTTGGATAAAAGCTGCCCAGTTACTGCTGTCTCTGGCTATTTTGATAACACTTCACGAATTTGGTCATTACATCGCTGCTCGAGCATTTAAAATTCGAGTTGAGAAGTTTTACCTCTTCTTTGATCCTTGGTTTTCGTTATTGAAAAAGAAAATCGGCGATACCGAATGGGGTATTGGTTGGTTACCACTTGGCGGTTATGTGAAAATCGCTGGTATGGTTGACGAATCGATGGACAAAGAACAATTAGCCCAGCCCCCAAAAGAAGACGAGTTCCGTTCAAAACCAGCTTGGCAAAGATTGGTTGTTATGGTAGGTGGTGTCACTGTAAACATTGTGCTTGGCTTCTTTATTTATATTTTAGTAGTTGCTGCATGGGGAGAAAACGAATTGAGAAACGAATCTCTCAACTACGGACTTGCTGTTAATAAGGAAATTCGCGAATTAAACATAGGATTGGAAGATGGTGATAAAATCATTACTGTGGATGGCGAGCCTGTAAAAAATGTAAACCTTCTTAATGCACAAGTATTTCTTAGAGGTTATCGCATATTAGAGGTGAAAAAACCAACTGGTAATGTTCAACAAGTCATTTTGGATGAAGACTTTGACGACTTTATGTGGGATAATGATGCGTTTAGAGCCTTCAGTCCGCGTTTACATACAGTAGTTGACACAATTCTTCCCGATACACACGCAGAGAAAAGCGGGTTGTTAGAAGGTGATAGCATCATATCTGTTAACGGTGTAAATACTCCTTTCTTCCACCTTTTCCAAGAGCAACTTTCTGAAAAGTCAGGAGATTCAACAAAATTTGAATTAGGTATTTATCGTAACGATGAGCTAATCACACTCTCGATTTTTGGTGTTTGGAATGATAAAACTAATATTTACACGTTTGGTTTTGGAAACAGCATTCCTGCATGGTTAGAAATGACACATGTAGATTACACTTTCGGAGAATCTATTTCCAGAGGATTCACCAAAGCAGGATGGACCATGTACGACTATGCAGCTCAACTTCCTTTGATTTTTACTTCGAAAGGAATTTCCAGTGTTGGTGGTTTTGGAGCGATAGGAAATTTATTCCCCCCAACCTGGGACTGGCAAGTGTTTTGGGCAAATACCGCATTTATTTCTCTTGTTTTGGCAATTATGAATATTCTCCCTATTCCAGCTCTTGATGGTGGACACATTGTCTTCTTGTTTTATGAAATGATTACTGGCAGAGAAGCCCCTCAAAAAGTATTGGAATACGCTCAATTAGTTGGGTTTATTATCATTCTTTCCTTATTTGTATATGCCAATGGTAATGATGTTTATAGAGCATTCTTTGAATAACCGCTTAGCATTAGTATCATTCATTTAATACTCAAATACTTGATTCCATGTATTACATTTATTTATGTGGCATTAAAATTGTAAATTTGGGCTTGAACTTAAAATTTTTAAAATGAAATTTATCTTATTTATTACTTCTTTGCTTTTTTTAGCAACAACAGCTGTTGCTCAAACCGAAGCAACAATTGCATATAAAATTGAAATGTCTACAGATGATCCAGAGGTTGAGGCTCAAATGGCCATGATGGAAGGTTCAACGATGAAGATGTACATGAAAGACGGTAATGTTCGTAACGAGACATCCATGGGTGGGTTTATCAAGACTACAAATATTACAAACGTGGATTCGAAAGAAACATTAATGCTTCTTGACGGTATGATGGGGAAGTATGCGGCAAAAATGAAATTGGATGATTTGGACCAAGATGCGGCCGACGCAGCGGAAGAATTAGATATCGAGCTCGTTGATGAAACAAAAGAAATTGCTGGATTCACTTGTAAGAAAGCAATCATTTATGACGCGGCTGGAAACGAAAACATTTTTTGGTACACAGAGGAAATAGAAGCCCCAAAAAATGGTGGGAAGTATATGAAAGAAGGTATTCCTGGGTTAGCGCTAGAATTCTCTGTCGTTAATCCTCAATTTGTCATGACTTTCACTGCAACTGAGTTTAGTAAGAAAGTAAAAAACCCAAAAGAAAAATTTGACATGTCTATACCTGAAGGATTTACTGAAAAATCCTTGGATGATCTACAGCAAATGATGGGAGGAGCCCAGTAACTCTTTATTCTAATAAAATTATTCCAATGAAAAAAATTGTATTCGCATTCGTAATCACTGTTTTTGCTGGCTTCGTTTTGGGACAAAAAACAAAAGGACGTTTGTCTTATGATGTCTTTATTTCCTCAGATGATCCACAAACCTCGGCTTATGTCGACAATATGCAGGGAAGTATTCTTGAGCTCTATTTCGGAGAAGGAAAGGTTAGAACCGAAATGTATATGGGTGACTTCATGTCAACAACTAGTGTTTCTGTTGAAGGAAACGATACTACACTGACGCTACTCGACGGTCCGATGGGTAAAATTGCCATGAAAACTACATTAGATGACCTAGAAGATGAGCAGCGCTTAGCATATACAGAAAGAGATGTTGAGCTAGTTGATGGAGAAACCAAAGAAATCATGGGATATACCTGTAAAAAAGCAATTATTACAACGGCTGATGAAAACGAGGCGGTTGTTTGGTACACTGAAGAAATGGTGCCTGAGTATCGAGGAGGTATGTACCTGTATGATGAAATTCCTGGGGTTCCGTTAGAAATGACTTCTACTTGGGGTAAAATGGATATGAAATTCGTGGCTTTTGATTATTCCAAAAAACTCAAAAAGCCTGAAGACCTATTTAGTATGAAAGTTCCAAAAGGATTCACATTGCGCACAGCAGAAGAAATGAAACAAATGAGAGGCGGTGGTGGTAACTAATCACCGCGTCTTATTATTTTTTGTTGTGGCCTGCATCCTTTCGAGTTGCGGTAATATTGTTAAAAATTTTGATGAAAGACTTTCTAAAAAGTATGAAAGGAAAGGATTTACTGCTGAATCTATCGATAAAAATGGACATCACCTATATTATTGGGATAACAAAAAAGAAGATGCCCCAATACTTTTATTCGTTCATGGTTTTGGTGGAGATGGCAAGATTTCCTGGGTGGAACAAGCATTTGAATTTCAAAAAGACTATCGAGTAATTATTCCAGATATTCTTTGGTTTGGAGAGAGTTACTCATCTAAAACCCCATCACTTTCAACCCAAATTCACGCTTTAAAGACTTTAATTGAAGAATTAAAATTGAAAGATATTAACCTCTGTGGTATTTCCTACGGAGGATTCATTGTCTTAGGTTATGCAAATAAATTCCCTAAAGATTTAAAAACACTTTGCATAGTTGACTCTCCTGGCAATGTAATTACCGATAAAGAAATTCAAGACTTTTGTGAATCTGTCGGTGTAAAAAACATAGAAGAAGCATTCATTCCTAGAGATGAAAAAGACGTAAATAGACTGCTTAATTTTTCTTTTTACAAACCCCCATCACTTCCTGGATTTATTCAAAAACAAACAATAGGTATTTATTTTAGTAAGAATCCTGAAGAACAGAAGGCTCTCCTTGAGGATTTACCAAAAAACAGAGACTCCGTTTCAGGTCAAATGAAAATGCCGACACTCATCCTTTGGGGAAAAGAAGATGAAGTGTTTAAAGAACAAAACGCCATTGACCTCCAAAAAGAAATCGGGGCTGAAGAACTTATGATATTCAATAAAGCGGGTCACGCTTTGCCCGAAGAAAAACACAAAGCATTTAACGAGCGCTATGAGCTATTTTTAAAAGGTAATTAAACTATATTGATATGAATTATTTCCGAATCTACATACCCACAATTTTATTTGTTTTAGCTTTTAGTTTCCTCCCTATAACATCAATTTCACAGACAGATGATTCAGCTCAATCTTTAAGTTATTTGGCCTTGGGTGATTCCTATACAATTGGAGAATCAGTAAAAATGGAAGATCAATGGCCGCGACAACTTAAAAATGCACTAGACACAAGCGGGTATTCAATTGATGAGCCAACTATTATTGCAAAAACAGGTTGGAGAACAGATGATATGTTGAAGGCGGCAAAGTCTCAATTAAATAAAGAAAAATTTGACCTTGTTTCATTACTGATTGGAGTGAATAATGAGTACCAAGGTAAAACTCCAGAAAGTTTTAAAAAAGAATTTGAAACGTGTTTGAAATATGCCATAAGTAAATCAAAAAATGGTAAAAAAGGCGTGTTTGTTTTGAGTATTCCAGATTACGGATATACTCCTTTTGGTGCGAAAAAGCAAAAGCAAATTTCTAAGCGTATTGATGCCTATAACGCAATTTGTAAACGCATTTGCCAAGAATACAATGTCCTTTACATCAACATCACTGATATTTCCAGAAATGTAAAAGAAGATACTTCGCTCGTTGCTGATGATGGTTTACATCCTTCTGCGAAGCAATATCATCTATGGGTGGAAAGAGCATTTGATAGGATTAGTAAGATGATTTCTTTGCTTTGAAGTAATTATTAAATATTTGGCACAAAAAAAATGCATCACTCTTTCAAATGATGCATTTCAATGGTAGCGGGGACAAATGAATTATCGAACAACCTTGTATTCTTAAAAGACTTCAATTTAGTACTTAATTTATGTAAAAAACTATCTGTTTTTCATTAACTTATTTTGTTCTGTCAATGTGTCTTCCATCGATAGTGAATCATCCATTTCTATACCAAAATGATTGAAAGCAAATTGATATGCCTCGTTTAAATCAATAATATCAGATTGGCTAAGCCATGTTTTTTCAGTTAAATGGACAAGAAAATCAAACATTCCACTTCGCTCTCCATGACCCGTTTCATTTAATCGTGATTTATGTATAAAATATTCACCAACGGAACCAACCCATTCGATTCCTTCTTCATTTACTTTCCAGTTTCCAAATCTCATAATAACAATAATTTAGTTAAGTTTAATTCATTAAATGTAATGAGAAAACCATGAATATCTTAGTAACCTAAAATAAATTTATTTCAGACATTTAGGCTCAGGTTGAATCTTTAACTCATTTTAAATTGTCAAAAACTACTGCTTTCCAACTAATGGATTGATACGATTTCTTAATGCAGATTCTACTAATGGAGCAATGATGTCATAATGTTCTACATCAAGGTTTATAATGCTAAGTCTGAAAGTTTCATTTACAAGGTTTGTTCTAGAGGTCAACTTTAACGCATATGTTTTTTTATCCAGCTCAAGATTTAAATGACCTCCTAATCGGTCTGAAATCTTTTGAGATTTTCCAAGATAAATTGGAATCCATTCTTTTAACTCATTATGTGCCTCAATTCTCTTTAACTTAAGAGTTGGTGTAAACATTCCGTTGTAGACAGACCATTTATTATCAAAGTCCATTAACCAATCATTAAATGAATCGAACGAATTATCATTTTTTATTTCAATTAAATATAGACCTTGAATTTTTATATCATCCCAAGGTATTACTTCAAGACAATTTTCTAATTTAAACTCACATAAGGGATTAAAATGAACTTTTTCTATGATTTCACTTATTGAAGTTTTGATTTTGGTTAATGATTCATCTATTTTTTTCAAAGGCTTTAGTTATTAATTGTAGACAAACTTAATGTTTCCTTTAAGAATTAATCTTACCATACAGCTTTCCATTAATAAATAGTGATGTAACATTCATCTCTTCACAAATTCTCTTAACCTCATCAGTGGTGAACCGTCTTGTCTATTTGATGAGTAATTTTAATCTTTTTCATTACAGTACCTTTTTAACCTTTTGGATAGTAGCAGTTGACTTCCCAGTAATTTGAGCAATCTCACGAATAGTTAATCCTTTCTCCAATTTCTTCACCACATCAGCATGTCTTTGTAACATCTTTTCAGTTGTTTGGGTACTACCAAGTTTTCTACCTTGGTATTTACCGTTTGCTTTAGCTATAGTAATTCCTTCTTTAGTTCTTTCTTTAATACGATTTCTTTCCATTTCAGCAATGGACCCCATTACACTTATTACAAGCTTAGCAGTTGGGTTTTCTTTTCCGTTGTCTAATAAAGTGGTGAAGCCCTCTTTGATAGATTTCAAAGAGATTCTATTTGCTGTAAATAACTCAATGGTCTTTAACACATCTAGTAGATTTCTACCCAAGCGGTCAATGCTATCTACAACCACCACCACCTTTTCATTTACTGAAGTAACCGAGTCAAACAATTTTGAAGCTTCTGGTCGTTGCATAAAAGGAGTATTACCTTGTATCTTGTCAATATATACTTGTGTTGGATTAAATCCGTCATGAGATTTGAAATTTTCGATTTGGCGATTTGCCTTTTGGGTCGTAGTTGAAATTCTTGAATAAAAGTAATATGAGTCCATTTTTTGTTTCATTTTTAGGGTTCTAATTAATTTAAAACATTTAAGCCTATTTGTTGGGTTTTACCGTTGATGAGGTTGTTGTGATTTAATGGTATAGTCTAAATCTAAAACGTGGAGGGCTTAATGCCCTTCCACAAATTCTAAGATTTCAACTAATTGGTCACAGTAACATTCTTCAACCACTTTTACAGTTTCTCTTTTCTTGTTGATGAATAGAATTCTGTAGGTATCTAAATAAGTTAATTCAATCTTACACCACCCTCTGTGAGCAAGTCCATTTACTTTGAATTCTATCCCACCAGCTCTTTCACCATTAATACTAAGAGCTGCATAATTGTTTGCACCAACAGCCATTAGAAATAATCTATCCAAAGATTTAATTTGGTTTAAGATTGTTTTTGCGATGTACATTGTTTCATTTAAAGTTTCCATAATCAAATATTGCTTTATTATTATACTACAAAGTTATGTTATATTTGATTTTAAAACAAATATTTAATCACTTTTCCTGGATAAAATAAAATATTACATTACTTTTATGCTATGGCAAAACATGTAATACGATTAAAAGAGATAATGCAGGAGAAGAATATCCCTCGTGATACCTTGGCAGAAGCGATGGGTGTTGCACCAGCAACGATAAGTAATATAAGTACTGGCAAGGTTTACCCTTCAGTTAAGTTTTTGATTGAAGTTTCAGAATATCTGGATGTTGATATAAGAGAGATGTTTGTATCAACAAAGGGTGGAGTATTAACATCCGTAGATAAACAAAAATTGAAGGATGTTTTAAACGAGGGAATTAACTTATTGAATAGTTGAAATTATGAACCATCTCTTGCAGTCATAAATCCGCATGTTACTAGAATGCGGAATGAGTTTGGGATAATCTAACTCCAATACTGGTCAGATTATTTTTTGAAATGAGGGGTGACTATTGGACATAGATAGTGAATCTATTGGGGAAGACAAAACACTATTGAAAATTGAAGATTTTACAGGTAGAGAAGTAAATTTCAACCCCAACACTCCTTTGATTTATATCTACTCTGATAGTACGGTAGAAAAAAAGTAATTATGAAACAAAATTACCTGATTATTTCAATATAATTTATAACTTAGTTGTGATTTAGGTGGTTAGGTTAGGTTGATTAATAAGAGGGAAAAGAACGCTCGTTCATTCCCTCTTATGTTTTTTTGCAACTTTGTATTAAACTACCATCTCCATAATTCACTGACGTCAAAATGAAAAGAGCAATTTGTATTTGAACTCTTATTTACAAAAAGAGTATATTTAAAAAAAATATAAGGTATCACTACTTTGCTTCTCTCTATTCAAAAACCGAGGGGGATTTAAGGCATGTGGTTGATATATAGTATTTGGCAGTAATTTAAATAAAAAACACATCATGAAACAAATGAAACCTCTAATCTTTGCAGTAATTATTATTACGTTTTATTCCTGCACCTCTAATTCTGAGAAAACATTGAAAAATGATTCAGTTGAAAGAAACATTGCTATTACACAATTTCAAGATTCTATTCAAAAAGTAAACGACTCCGTTCGAAAAGTAGAAGAATTTGCAATTGCACAACTAAAAAAGGATTCCATTGAAGATTCACAAATCAAAAGATATTCAGTTGAAAAAATATCTGGTAAGCATAAATACGGTGGGGCTACCAAAATTCAGTATAAATCTTTATTTCAATTACTTTCTGAGATTGAAAAGAAAGCAAAAAAGGAAATGTGGACGTATGAGGAAAAGAAGTCCAAGATTGACGCTTATAAAAGTTTTTACAAAGGAGGGGAAATTAGACTTGATATTGAAAGAACAACCTTAGGAGCGGCAAACACTAAATATTTTTCAATTATCATTAAAGACCTTGATGAAAATGAATTATATAGAAAAGACCTTGATTCAAATATACCTGAAACTCCAAAATCTAATGATTATTGGTGGAATATTAGCATTGAAGGTATTGATAAGAGAATAAGAGCTCCTTTTTATGTTTACGTTGTTGATAAACTTGAGGATGCCCCATTTAAGTTCGAAGTTACACCTGTAAAAAACTAAGATATACTGGTAGTAGAAAATAAACGCAAGCCACTATAATACATATACGGTAGCCGTATGTACCTATTCTATGTATTAGGGGTGCTTTTAAAGCGACACTGATTATATTATGACAGAAAATGAACTTTCATATTTTTTCCCATACAAAGTTGACAAAAAATTTAACTTTCGCCATTTTGCAAGAAATCAAAACGATTTCATACGACAATTTATTCCTAATTATGACGGTACAAATGTTCACGATTTTATAGAAAATAAATCTTCGTTGAATGAACAACAAAAATATGATTTACTTTATCTGTACGAAGATTTTAGAAATTGGGTTTGGTGGTATCAAAATGGAAAAAATATATTTTCATTTTCAAAAGATTTGCTAACAATACTTGAAAAAACGGACGTCAGTGAAATTACACCTGACTTTTTTCATTTACCATACGACATTTTTTATGTTTCTCTAAAACCTTTAAACTTAAAAATATCAAAATACAGTGATGAGGTTATAGAAGGTGTTTATATAGACCATAACTATTGGAATCCATCTGGAGAACATCCAGAAGGTTATTGTGATTTATCTTTTCGTTTTGTGGGGGATTTTAAAGAAATATTTTTAAACTTTATTCCAAACGTTAATAGTAGATTGTCTATAAACACAAAAAAGGAAGAAGTTCAATTTATCGAGTCGCCATTAGGTAATTTCTGGACTGTTTGGTTTTGGTTTGAAAAAGAAGAAGGGAGGGAAAACGTAAAACAGGCTGTTGACTATTTTTTAGAAGGACTTAGAGAAGAAGTTTTTCCAAAAGACAATAATACAAAAGTTACTGACTATGAATTGGACTTTTACAATTCTACTGTTGAGTTGCTCACGAACACGATTAATCTTGTGATTAATTGTATGTTATATTTATCGCAGCCACAAGAAAAAACAGACATTGAAGAAAAATATCCAACAAACCTACCGCACAACTTTGATAAAAAACTAAAATTTGCCAAGACAGTAAAAGAACAAAAGAAGCTTGATGGAAAAATCGAACAATTAGGTTTTACGAAAATAAAATACGTTGGACAATCTTTTAAGCACAACAATCAATATTTATTTGACGACACTAATCACAATACCCAACCTCATTGGAGGCGTGGACATTGGCGAAATCAAAAATATGGAGAAAAACTAACATTAAAAAAGGCAATTTGGATAATGCCTACAATTGTGAATAAAGAAAAAGGACAACCCAAAAAAGGACATGTTTACGACATTAATGAAAAAACAACGAACCCCTAATAGGTGTTTCGTTCAACGGTTAGTGATGTTCTCAGAAAGTCGCCACTTGACTTGTTGACGACCTTCATCCACAAACTGAACAATATCCCTAAATAAATAGACAAACAGCAAAATCTTACATAAAGGAATATAAAGACCAATTCGATTTTGTAAAATAACCTGAGATTTGCAAATGGAAAGCGGTAAAACAATTTCAAGACAATTGAGGTGTTAATACACCTGCCTTCTATGTAGCATAATCTATGTGATAAGAATTTTTCTCAGAGGGATTTTTTTTGGAGTAAATTCACCTATAACCTTGGGTTGAAAATCTGAGAACTCAACTTCAATAATATCATCAATCATTTTGAAAGTTTTGGTAACTCTATCTGGTGCTGATTGAATATTGCCGTACTCATCATAATAATCATCTTGCGGAACACAATAATTTGAAAGTACCATTTTGATAAATCCACTTCCTCCTTTTCCATCTAAATCCCATAAATAAAGAGCTTTGACGTTAGACCAGTAAAGAAACCTTTCATATGCTTTTAGTTTTATTTTTTTATTAAAATTATACTCATCATCTTCATCTATATCAATAAAGCGAGAATCATCATACGGTATTATCCAAAAAACGTATATGTTATTTCTAGCATATGATTGAGTTCTTCTTGATATTTCATCAAAAGAGATACTCGATGATTGTACCTCAATTCCTATTTTGGTTCCTTTCTTAGTTTCAATATACACATCAGCTCTAATTGAATTATCCCCAAGCCATTTTTCCGTTTCAATTGATTTAACTGATTTGTAATTCTCAGAGATATGTTCGAATATTTGAAATTGTATCTCTAAGTGTTCAAAGGACATTGGTTTGTAGTTTGAACAATCAGATTTTCTATGTTTAAAGTGACCTATTCGAATACCTGACTTAGATTTGTGATGAATTAATTCTTCACTACATTTTTCACAATAGTAATTTTCATTTGGATTCTTTTCTATCATTTGACCAATGACCTTTTTAGAATCACTATTTCTTATAGCTGAAAGCATTATTGAAGTTTTTGTAATTGAACTTCACTAAAATAGTAAAATTTGATAACCGTTCAAACTCCACTAATAGCAAACCTCATCTTTCTCGTAACACATTGGAATCTTCCTATTATCCTTGTCCACATGGAAAAGGAACTGTCAGAACACAACTTCACAATAAGCGATAAGGAAGCCTTAAAGCACTTAAAAGAATTCATGGGGTTAACAACGCCTAATGGATTATTAAAGTCGCTGCAAAGGG
This sequence comes from Fluviicola sp., assembly GCA_002734085.1. GTDB lineage: Bacteria > Bacteroidota > Bacteroidia > Flavobacteriales_D > Crocinitomicaceae > Brumimicrobium. Next base: position 381,857 of record NVXV01000001.1, read on the forward strand.
CTTTATATGCGTATCTATTGGAACAGGGTGAAACAGGATTAGAAGCGGAATTTAAAAAGGTCGTAGAAGACAACTATTTGTTGTTTGAATTTCTGAATAAGCTTAACGACTAAAAATCCACCAATTCAGACACACTAATTTCAAAGGCATCAGCAATTCTTTTAAGCATTGAGATTTTCATTTCTTGTTTACCAAGTTCATACTTCCTTAAATTTTGAGCATCAAGACCAGCTTTATATGCAATTTCTTCAATGCTAACACCCTTTGACTTCCTAAGTTCTCTTAGGTGTTTACCTAACTCAATGCAGTAATTAGATACATTCTTTTTTTGTTCACTTTTTGCCATACTTCAAATCTGTGAACAAGTCGTTGATTTTAACCAATTGCCAATAACAGGTTGTGTATAACCTTTTTTATATATATTTGTGAAAAACACTATCTAATTATGAAGAAAATAAATTTTTTATTAGCATTAGCGTTCGTTTTTACATCTTGTAACAAAGAAAATCAAGAACCAACTGAAACACCCACTACACAAAACAACGGTGGAACGACACAATTTCAGTATAGTGGTGATAATTTCGCTGGAAAATGGAAGTTAGATAGCGTAACCGTCTTTACTGCCAATACAACTAATGTGAACTCCCAAGACACTATAACGTACATGCCGTCTGAGGTTGGTAGTACATTTACAATGGAAATTTATGGAGAAGTGTACAATGAGACCACAGGAGACTTCGAAAAGACAACAATAGTTGAAGCAGATGATATGTTAGAGGTTGATAACAGACCTCATGGTCGACTATATGGTGGATTGTCTGTTAATAGTGATGTAACCACATTAGCATCGGCAATTTTATCAACAGAAGAAAACGGTGAAGAAGAAGATATTTATCATTTTACGTATAGTGGAATGCATAATATCAGAGAATATGTTCTAGTAGATAATAATCATATTTTGGTTACGGCTGAAAGCGGATTTGGAACCGCACTGTGGGAATATTTTACCAGAGTTAATTAATCTACTTGTATGGTACTTAGAAAAAGGAAAGAAGAGTATTTTTTAATAAATGACACATTGAGTGATTTCATTATATATTAAAATTATGCTTGATAAATCAGTCGTAATTAATGTTTACACACCTCTATTAATTGGTAGCATAATTTATATTCTTTTTAGAGGTGATTCAATTTTCGTAAAAAGCTGGTTGGATTTAAAAAATCACACAATACAATCAATCAAACTCCCTAGCTGGATGATTTATTCCTTTCAAGACGGACTTTGGGCATATTCATTTGTTTCGGCAATGAACTTGCTTTGGAAAAATAGCAAACATATATATCTATGGCTGTTTATCTCAATTATATTGATATTCGGTCACGAAGTTGGGCAAGGGGCAGGTATTATTCATGGGACTTTTGACTTAGTTGATATCTTCTTTTATTGCTTAGGTGTTATCCTGAGTTTATTATTCACAAGTAAAAAATCAAATTATGAAACAACATTTTCGATTCTTTAGTTCATTAGCAGTAATTGGTTTCTTTTTATTCATAGCCTACTCTTCTGGTGAGTCATCATCATTCGAACCAAAAGATTTAAGTCAAGCTAGTCAGGATGATATGTTAAATGCACTTGCAAGTGAAGAAATGACTGAAAACATTGATGCTGGTGGAGGCATAATGGAATATGATATTACTCTCAATATAAATAATAATGGAACATTTACTTACCAAATGAAAGAGAGTACTTCTCAAACTGTGGATTACGTAGATGCTAGTGGAAATGTAACATTTGTAGGTAATGTTGAAAAAGTAGATATTCCAAGTTCTGACTCGTATCAATATGAACAGGCTTTATTATTTAAAGGTACAGATGATGAGGGGAAGCCATTTGAACTGAAGGGGTCGATTGTCCAATTTGTTTATGAGGTAGGAGGAATGCAATACGACTGGAATATAAGTTATGATAGTTACGCTATTTCAAGCCAAAAATCCGTTAGCATTAAAAATTACCGATTACCGTTTGATGATTTTACTCCCTAACGTTTGAAAATATGGAAACTATAAAAATAAGGTTCCTTGATGGACTTCTTACATTTGATGACTCAAGTGTTCAATTCAATGCAGACAACCCTAACCTACCAAGGATTCAAAGCATTAATTTAAAAGACGTTGGAACTTTAAATTACAGTAATTACATCTTTTTAAAACGAATGCCTATTCAATATGGGCTTAGGTTTGGTTTGGGTGGGATTCTTATAATAATTGCATCCATAATATTGGGGTACGCTTTAGATAAAGGCTCTTTAATGAGTATTGGAGTTACTGTAGGTATAATTATGGAATTCTTTGGTATTTTCCTTGTTCTAGGAGATTTAATCATTGATGGACTTTTTGGCGGTTCATTGATTATAGGTATTTGTGAAAGTATTTGGGGAGAAAAGGGGTTTGAAGTAAATATAAATCATAACTCTGGGAACCAAGGAATATGTTTTTATACAGCATTAGATGAGGAATCAAAAATTAAGAAAGCGATAAAAGCATTAGAAACCTCTGTCAAAGGATTTAGCAAATCTGAATCCGAAGCAACTCAACACAAAAGGAGTCATGAAACTCCAAAAGAAAGCACGAACACTTTAAAAGACCTTGAAAAACTTGCAGAACTGAAAGATAAAGGAATTATTACTGAGCAAGAATTTGAACTGAAAAAGAAACAAATTCTCAATCTTTAATATGATTTACCCATAATTACTTACGAAGTAAACTTCTCCAACCTCATCTAATAACCTACCATTTCTGATGTATATTTGGTTAGATGAGGTGAATGTTAAAAGAGATGAGCCTACTAGCAATATTGACTCTTTGGTCAGTTAAGAAAATTGCATGAACTGAAACTATAGTAAACTAGGATATAGTTGTTGAGAAACTACACCCTCAACAACCATAATCATATCTTTATCAATAAGTATATTCTTATAATCAGACAACGGGTATCTATTTTCTTTAAATACATTTAACATAGCTCTACAAACCTCATCGAGAGTTGCCTCACTCTGATTAATAAACATTTGAAAGCTGAGTATTGTGTCGATATCAATGTCTCTTCCTAACCTGTTATAAATGTCTATCATAAACTGTTTAATATTTATGGTGTCACCTCTTTTCACATCATCTAAGATGCTTTTTTCAATAGTTGGATATGAATCTTTTTGGGTAGAACTATACTTTTTGTTATCATTAATCTCAAGTTCCATAGCATCAATAATCTTAGCAATATCCTCTGCATCATATTTAACCTTAAATTCAAGGTCATTTAAAGCTTCTTCTTCAATTATGGGTGGAAAACCTAGGCTTTGGTTTAAAACGCCACTCATGACCTTCCTAGCCTCTTCTAATTGATTCTCGTTGACTATTACTGAATCATGGATGGTATATGGAACAATACCTTTATCACATAGCCTCTTAGCAATGCCATCCATGAATATTTCAGACTCTATCTGTTGAAGACATATCGCTAGCTTATTGTACTTCTTTTGCTTGAACTTTCTAAGTAATCTACCAAGACCTTTATACTCTTTTTCAAATGCTGACTTGGATGTATTATACTTTTCAGAATAATTACCAGAATAAGCTAATGCCATCCATAATGATTTAGACATATTCCTTGTAAAGATGTCGGTACTATAATGTTTATTGTATATGTCTGCTATATGATTATACCATGTTCCATTACTTGTATATTCTTTATATATGGGTATTTCTTTCTTTAGTATATCTACCCATTTTGAATCCTTCTTAATCCATTGGTATATAAGGGATATAGTCTCTTTTATATACTTGTTCTTATAAGATAGAGTAAGGAATATTTCTTCTAAACTTATATCATCATTAATCAACTTATAAATAATATCTAGAATAATATTGAACAGTACAGGTTGACTATTCTTTAAATCCAACTGATATAAATCAACATCTGCTATAATAAATTTCTTATAGTATGACTTTAGTGAAGTAAGGTTTGAATCAACTCTATAATTTTTATTATTCCTTTTAAAATATCTACGATTCATACAGTTCTTTTTAAAGCATATTATATCATCATAAATAGTTACGAATTGTTCAGTGCTTAATCGGTCTCTATTATTTTCTAAATGCTCTAATGCTGAGCTAACATCAAGCTCCATTTTATAAAACCCTTTCCTCAATTGTTTAAAGTGAGTTTCTTTACCCTTAGCTAACTTTTGTTCTTTATTATGTCGCTTCTTTACATACTTACCGTATGTGCAATCAAGACTAATCGGAATTACAGTCATGTCATCAACCCCGTTAATAGATATAGCATTCTTAATACTATAAGTTCTGCATTTGCCTTCTGTGTATTGGTGATTTTCGATAATAACATTATGGTGCCTCATGTAATCTAACATCTTACGATAGGGTCTACCATACTTCTGTTGAAGTATTTTACTTGATAGCGGTACCATCCTATTATCCTCATCATATAATTTAACCGTAATATCCCTTAGCATACCATAGAATCCTTCTATTTCGTATTCAAATAGTGGAGGGTTAGTTTTTATGGTAGATTGAACCTCATCATATAGAGAGGTGGGAAGGCTAATTTCGAATTGCTTCTTATATTTAGCCATTGGACGAGATGTTGATAGAAGTCCTCCCGAAAGAGGTTATTATCAACATCCAGTCATAGACTGATTGTTTGTTTTTAAAAATATACATAACTTGTGATGAGGTCTCTAATTATTTAAGCTGGCTAGAGATGGAACTAGTCCATTACCAATGAGTCTGTTCTTATTTTGTCGACCCATTCATTATTTTAATCTATGTTGCATTTAACAACTGATAGATATCATATTACAAAGAATACTACTTTTTGATGACAAATTCAACCATGTCAGTAATTTTAATTCTTATATCCTAATAATAGCTATTGTTTAGCATGAGCTGATTCGATTAAAGACCGAACCACTGCGGAGCTATTATTATTGTACTTAGGTGCTTTTGCAAGTTCCTCTAACTTCTTTTTCATATCTTCACTAATTCGCATTATGAATACTTCGTTTTTCTCTGGATTTGGTAGTTTCATTTTAATTGTTTTTTAATTAACCGTTATAATAATAAATACCTTTGTACATACAAAAACACCACCGTATTGCAATTAATTGAACTTTTAATGAATTCTATTGTTCTTTTGCCACCCATAAAGTGCTTAAATAGCTCCTTTACCTCACTATATTATCACCTAAAACGTAGTATATACAGACGTATAGGTGCTATTTAAGCACCACCATCAACGATTATATAATGTGCTTCACGTAGCCTCGACCATTTTTCTCAAAAAATATGATGACTTTACGTAACCCCTCTTTATAAAGGTGGATAGAAAGTTGTCGTATATACAACTTGATGTGGTTCGTAAATTTTTTTTATAAAAAAATAGGAGATAGTACTGGTGTATATACAGTTTACTGTTACACCGTTTTCCAGGTTTTTTAAAAAAATTCGTGCATCTTAAATTTTTGCGTGGTATGTTTGCTTAAAATCTACAAAGAATCAGGACTCTGTAGGTTCCGTCAAGATAAGACGTTAAAAGTGAAATAAGGGGCTGCCACGAAAAATATTGCATCAGTGGTAATCTAAAACATTGAAAACTTTATACAGAGATAGTTCGAAAGAAAGAAAACTATCCATTAAACAATTTAAAGAACTCATAGGGGATGATTCTATCCCAGATGAAGTAGCTGTTAAAATAATTGACAGCTTATATCAACTAAGCTTAATTGCTTACGAAATAACACAATAACTAAAATTAAAAACTATAGAAATGGAATTAAATTATTTTAACCAGTTTTCGTCACATAAGGAGGAAAAAGAAAGCAACAATGACGTATGGTCATACACAAGAGTAAGTTCAAAAGAACAATTCGATACTAATAAAAGCGTTGAAAACCAACTTGATTATGCTGAGCGTACCGCAAAGAAAGGGAACTTTGTCATTACACAAACCTTTGGGGGTACTTATGAAAGTGCAAAAGGTGATTTCACGAGAAAAGAGTTTAAAAGATTAATAGACGAAGTCAAAAAGAGTAAAAAGAAGCCTTATGCCATTCTGATTTTTAAGATGAGTAGATTTTCTAGGACTGGTGGTGGAGCCATTGGGTTGGTTCATCAACTCATACATGAAATGGGGGTGAACCTCATCGAAACTTCTACAGGGAAGAATACACTGACCGAAAGAGGTGAGCATGAAATTCTAGAGTCCCTCTTATATGCAAGAAAAGAAAACCTTGAAAGACTTGAAATCACTATTCCAGGGATGAGAAGGTTTGTCGAGAAGGGGAACTGGCTTGGGTGTGCGCCTCGTGGGTACGACCATTACGGACCAAGGGTTAAAGACCCAAAGTTTATATGTGCCATCCAAAAGCTCGAAATAAATAAAGAAGGAAAGCTTTTAAAGAGAGCTTGGATATGGAAACTTGAAGAAACACCTGACAGCGTTATCAGAACAAAACTGTCTAATTTAGGATTAAAGGTTAGCAAGCAGTTTCTAAGTGCCATGTGGCGTAACCCTTTTTACTGTGGAATTAGCGTGCATAGTTTTCTAGACGGAAAAGCCATTAAGGGAAATTGGGATTCATTAGTTTCACAAAAAGACTTTGTGAGAATCAACGAGCGTTTAAATAGTAAGGAAAATTCTGGTTATCAACAATCAAAGTTTCATTCAGAAAGACCTCTACAAGGTTTTGTTAAGTGTGGAACATGCAATAGTAAGCTAACGGGGTATACAAAGAAAGGGGTATACAATTATTATAAATGTTCTACACCCTCTTGTAAAACAAAAGACATGAACGCTAAGACTACATGTAGAAGTAAGAATAAAGGGCTCAATGACTTATTCAAATCTCATTTAAAAAAATTTGAGTTAGACCCCACTTTAAAAGAGGTGTTCAAAGAACAAATCAAGTTAACAATAAAATCAATAGAACAGCGGGGACAAAGCCAAAAGCCATCACTTGAGAAACGTAAAGCAAAACTTGAACTGGACCTAAAGAGTCTTAGAAAGAACTTAGCATTTGGGAAAATTACAAATGAATTATTTGAGGAATTTAATGGGGAGTTAGTCGACCAATTGAATGAAATAAATACAGAATTAGTAAATATTCAAAAACCTACATCGAACTTAAATGAAAAGATTGATAAGTGTCTGGATATTACTCAAAATATCAGTAAACACTGGTGTTGTGGAGATGTACACCAAAAGGTTCAAATTCAAAAATTAATGTTTCCCACGGGAATAGTCCTGAACCCGAAAAAAAGAGTATATCGAACTAAAGAAATGAACAGTATATTTTCCCAAATTGCAGTAATATCAAGGGAAAGCAAAGGACAAAAAAAAGACCCATCAGTAAAATTAACTGATGGGTCTTCAATGGTAGCGGGGACCAGACTCGAACTGATGACCTTCGGGTTATGAGCCCGACGAGCTACCAACTGCTCCACCCCGCACTATATCTTTGGTATTTTATGTCTTTTTTCTTTCTGAACGCTTTCAGAATGCCCTTAAATCGGGAGTGCAAATATAGCTATTTAATTGACAAATACAAATAATCCAATTTACTTTTTTTGCGCTATTGCTAGAGCTATACGTTTAAATAACGCTCCATCAGCAATTTCACACCCGTTTTGGATCATTTCAAATAACTCTTCTTCCCTTTTTTTGAAATATTTTTTCTCTGAAGTATAAAAAGTTGTTTCCAGCTGATCTTGCTTGAGCTTTTCAAATCCCGACTTTGTCGTTATATCAACATCAGCATCTTTCACTTTCATTCCCATTAAAACCAACTTGTCTGGAAGACATTGAAAAGTTAAGAGTTCTTTTGGGTTTCTTAACTCCAAAAACTTGGCTTTACGTAAAGCCCCTTCCCATACGACATCACTAAACTGCTCAATTATTTCTTCGGCTGATTCTTTTTTATTTTCTTTAATTGCAGACCACTTATCTGCTGTAATTCCGTTCACCACTAGAAATTCCACAAACTCTTTTTGAAGTGCATCTAATTCCTCTTTTGTTAAATGTCTATATTTTGGCATATCTCTATTTACTGATGTTGTCTATATACTTCTCTATCTCCTTTGGGAACCATTCATGTTCTAACCCTTGTACTTTTCTTTGAATATCGATTGTATTATCATCTTGCGATAATGATGTCATGTGTTGAGCTAAAATTCTTCCTTCATCATAGTTTTGATTTACTAAATGAATTGTAATTCCTGTTTCTGGCTCATTTGCTTCTTTCACTGCTTGATGTACATGAATTCCATACATTCCTTTTCCACCATATTTTGGTAATAATGCAGGATGAATATTAATTATCTTGTCTTGATAAATAGAGATCAAAGCCGCCGGTATTTTACGCAAATAACCGCCTAAAACAATAAAATCAATTTCATTTTCCCTCATTAAATTTATCAAACACTCTCCATCATCTGCTTGTTTATTATCTATAATCAGTGTTTTGACAGGGGTGTTTTCTAGGCGTTCAATTACTCCAGCATTTTTATTGTTTGTGAGAACGACTGGGGTCTCAATCGACTCGTGATTTTCAAAATAATCTATGAGACGAACAGCATTAGAACCGTTTCCCGAGGCAAAAATCGCAAGTCTATGCTTTCTCATAGTACAAAAATAGAAAATCAGTCGATATTCTCTTTGATATCAAATCATATATTCGCAACGTGTAATGAATTGTTTAAATCGAAAGTCTTATTTACAATTATAGTTTGTAATTTCTTTACCTTTGTAATATGCATTTGGTAGAAGCGTTTTTTATCACTTTATGGGGTTTGACCATTGAAATGGCGCCTTATCTTCTGCTAGGATTCTTAATTGCTGGATTACTCAACGGTGTGTTTTCCAAAGATTGGCTCCAGCGAAAAATGGGGAAGCCTGGAATAGGAAGCTCTATAAAAGCAGCACTATTAGGGATTCCTTTACCTCTCTGTTCCTGTGGAGTTATTCCAACTGGAGTTTCTTTCCATAAACAAGGCGCATCAAAGGGGGCTACTTCTTCCTTTTTAATTTCAACACCACAAACTGGAGTTGATAGTATTCTAGTCACTTATTCCTTAATGGGCTGGGCTTTTGCTATAGTTCGTCCAATAATTGCCTTTGTTACAGGAGTTCTAGGAGGAATTTGGGCGGATCAAGACCGTCAGACAGAAACAGTGAGTTCCGAAGGGGCGCTCTCATGTTCTGATTGTGAGGATGACGCGCCTAAAGCAAAACAACATTGGTTTGATCGCATTTTTCGTTATGCTTTTGTAACGTTTTTACAAGATATTTCGCGTTGGCTCGTACTCGGCTTAGTTTTAGCAACACTCATCACCATGTTCGTTCCAGAAACACTTTTTACAGAATATTTGAGTCGACCTTGGTTGAATATGCTTATTGTTTTGGCCGCAAGTATTCCACTATATGTTTGTGCAACAGCTAGCGTTCCTATTGCAGCTGCACTTTTACTAAAAGGCGTTTCTCCTGGAGCTGCTCTAGTATTTTTAATGGCTGGTCCGGCAACAAACGTAGCAACACTAACGGTTTTGTGGCAAACCATTGGTAAAAAAACCACAATCAAATACCTTATTTCAATTATGCTTGGAGCCGTTGGTTTTGGTTTGATTATCGACTATGCACTTCCAAAAGAATGGTTTACTTATTTTACACCTGAACATACTGAAGCCCACGCACATCACATTCTACCAAAATCCTTGATGATTGGTTCAGGGATATTAATAATCTATCTAACATTGCAAGCCGAAATTTTAAAGTTTATTCCAACAAAAACAAGATCAGTGGAAAGTAAAAATACAGCAACAACGTATGCAGTCGAGGGAATGACATGTAATCATTGTGTGGCAAACGTAGATAAAAACCTAAAAGCAATTGATGGTGTCGAAGACGTTTCAGTAGACCTCCAAAAAGGAAAGGCAGTAGTGAGTGGTGATGTTGACGAATCAAAAATCAAAGAGGTTATTGAGGGGATTGGTTATACATTCAAGGGTAAGAAATAAATCACCGCTATTATTTCGCAAACAACTTATCTATATCAGTAAACCCCTTAAACTCAAGTGCATTTCCGGCAGGGTCTAAAAAAAACAACGTCGCTTGTTCACCAGGCTGCCCCTTAAACCGAATAGTTGGTTCAATTACAAACTCAACGTTTGCTGACTTTAATCGGTCTGCAAGTTCTTTCCACTTTTCCATTTTTAACACAACACCATAATGCGGAACAGGAACCTGATCTCCATCAACAGGGTTATAGTGCAGTTTTGTTTTGTTAGGACTATAATGAATAACAAATTGATGCCCATAAAAATCAAAATCAACCCAGTGATCTGAAGAGCGACCTTCTTTCATTTTCAGAGTATCACGATAAAATGTACGGCATTCTTCAAGGTTGTGAACGGGAACTGCTAAATGGAAAGGACGTAGAGTTTTTGTCATAGTTTTTATTGCTATAATACTCAAAAAAATTCAATCCTAATTTTTATTTTATGATTTATTCAACTCTTCGAATCCACAATACATAACTTGATTGATTAATAGTAACAAACTCTTTAGCTACAATTTCTCCATAGCCATTAAAATCACGCGAAATGTTTCCAGAAATGTCACCGAAAACGGTTCCATATAATGAAAGCTTTTTTTCACTACCCGAATCATTAAGCATATAATATTGTTTATAACCGTTATATGTATAGTCACCATCAACTGAAAAAATCAAAGTATCATTTAAGGGTATAGGATTCGATGATGCAGACTCTCTATACTGCCAAATTTCCCATGTTGAGCCTGACAACTCATCTTCTTTGAAAGTCTCTTTTTGACATGAGGCAACAAGTATTAGTAGTGAAACGAGTAGTAAAATTGATTTCATATGTTCTATTTTTATATTTACTAAAGCCGTTCCAACAACCATGCCTAGAATCATTTGTACTATTAAACCTCTTTTTTAAAAAGCATTAATTTCCAGTTTATTAAAAATTAAATTATATTTACCTCGTTAATTTATAACATACAAAACACTTACCCCATGAAAAACGGAAAAAGCACACTGTTTTTAGCTGCCACAATCGTTACGGTTTTAAACTTTTCAAGTTGTTCTAAGTATGAAGACGGACCGATGTTCTCACTACGAACGAAAAAAGCTCGATTAACTGGTGAATGGGAGGTTGTAAGAATTGGAAACGAAACTTTCCCACAAGATGGTTATTCCGTTGAAATGGAGTTTGAAAAAGATGGTGATTTCAGATATACCTATTCTTATGACACTTATAGTTATTCTTATAATGGTGAGTGGGAATTTTCTAGTGATAAGGAAGAAGTGGATATAATTATTGACAACCAAGTAGAAACTTTTGAGATTTTGAGGTTGAAAAATGACGAGTTGTGGTTAGAGGCTTCTGATAATACCGAATGGAGACTAGAGGCAAAATAAACCTGTCTTTACATGTCTAGAACATACTCTGTAAATTTCGATAAAACCTTTCCTAAAATTCTCTTCGATAAGAAAGTAAGTTTAGTTTTTTCAACTTATCAGGCAGGCAGATTAATTGTTTTAGGAAGTTTAGACGGGAACCATCTACATCAAATTCCGGTTGGCTTTAAAAAACCGATGGGGATTGCATTAACTGAGAACAAACTAGCTATCGCCACGTTAGACAGCTTATATTTTTTTTCAAATCGAGAAAACGTTGTTGATACAATCCGTTTAAATGATAAAAACTTTGATACTGTATATTTACAGCGGGCAAAATATTCGATAAGTACATTAGACGTTCATGATATTGAGTTTGGAAAAGGAATCCTTTGGGGCGTAAACACCATGTTCTCTTGTCTATGTGTTTTTGATATTAATCACAATTTTATTCCCAAATGGAAGCCCCCTTTTATTTCTTCTCTAGTTCCTGAAGACCGATGTCATTTAAACAGTATGGTGTTGGAAAATGATCTACCTGTTTATGCTTCGATGTTATCCACAACAAACACAAAAGAAGGGTGGAGAGAAAATATTACAGAAACCGGAGCGATTATGACTGTTCCTAAAGGAGAGGTTATTGCTGATGGACTCTCTTTACCTCATTCTCTGTTCTTAGACGGTGGATACCTCTATTTTCTTGAGTCGGGCAAAGGAACGTTGAACAGAATAAATAGAGATACGAACGAAATGGAAGTTGTCCATAAGTTTGAAAGGTTTGTAAGGGGAATGAAAAAGTTAGACAATTTGTTTTTTATTGGGTATTCCGCCGTTAGAAAATCTTCTAAAACATTTAGTTCTGTTCGCTTTGATAATCCAACTGAAAATGCGGGAATATTAATTTATGATATAGAACTTAACGAAGTTATTTCTCAGTTAGAATATGATCAAGATGTAGAAGAAATTTATGACTTAAATTATTTTGATGGATTTTTAAAGCCTGCCATCGTTAATGATAAGCAAGAAGAATTTAATAATGTCATAACTCTTCCCAAGAAAGTCTTTTGGAAAAAGCCCAAAGAAGAGAAAAAATAATTTATTCTAAACCACACTCACAGGTTTCTTATCATCATCCAAAGCCACCATTGTAAAAGTTCCATGAACGGCGCTCTCTCTCTTTTCTGAATACATTTCTTCCACGAAAATATCAACACCAACAACGATACTACTTTTTCCAACTTTTTGAACATTTGCAACCAGTTCAACCAACGTCCCGCTGGGAATTGGTTTTTTAAAATCTACGCGGTCGGAGCTAACAGTAACCACTTTTTGCCGGCTAAATCGAGTGGCACAAATAAAGGAAACCTCATCCATTAATTGAAGTGCTGTTCCACCAAACAGTGTATCATAATGATTTGTTGTGTTTGGAAATACCGCTTTAAATATCCGTGTTTCTGCGTTTTTAATGCGCTCTTCTACTGATTGTTTATTGGTCATTGTTTTGGTCTATTTCGTTAAACTCTTCTTCTTCAATGAATACTTTTCCTTTGACTTTTTTCCAAGTAAACCAAAGTAAAACACCACTTACTATTGCTGTTATAGATAGCCAAATGGCTAAAGAATACTTACCGTAAATCCAGTTTCCTGTGGCAAACATTGTAGTATAAACGAATATCGCGCCTACAATCATTGCTAAAATTCCTGCAGGTACGGTCCACGGATGTTTTTTGTTTTCTATCGTTACGTTTTCATCATTTGCTTTTTGGATCACCTTTTTCCAGCCCAGTCCGCCCGGTTGGATTTTAGTATAAAAATCTCTAAGTTTTTGATCGCTTTCTGGTTTTGTGAAGAACGCAACTGATACCCATGCAATTGTTGTAATCAAAACTACAATTGGAAACATTGTCCAACTTGGAAAAACCCCTTGAACCTGTTCTCCAAGCTCATTCGTTTCTCCAAAAAGAATTGCTCCAACTGCCGTGAAATTGAACAAAATTGAAATAATACCTGAGGAAAACATGGCTGTTATTTCAGACCAAGCATTAATTCTCCACCAAAACCAACGGAGAATAAAAATCAATCCCGTTCCTGCCCCAAACATTAGAATAATGTCAAATAGCTGTTTGGCATTATTTAAAAACAAAGCGAAAGCCGCACTTGCAACCATTAAAATTACTGTTGACAAACGCCCAACATTTACCAGTTCTTTTTCACTCGCGTTTTTGCTTACTTGTTGTTTGTAAAAATCGTTTACTATATAGGACGACCCCCAATTTAAGTGAGTGGAAATTGTTGACATATAAGCCGCGCCAAGTGATGCTAAAACCAATCCAAGCAAACCACTCGGCAGCATGGTTAGCATAGCAGAATAGGCCAAGTCATGACCAAGCTTTCCTTCTTCTACATTTGGAAAAGCTGTTCGAATACTTTCGATATCAGGGAAAATAACAAGTGATGCAAGGGCCACGATAATCCAAGGCCACGGACGAAGCGCGTAGTGCATTATATTGAAGAAAAAAGTAGCCCCCACTGCGTGATTTTCGTTTTTCGCTGCCAACATTCTTTGTGCAATATACCCACCACCACCTGGTTCTGCACCAGGATACCATGCGCTCCACCACTGAACAGCTAGTGGAATAATCAATATGCCAATGAGGGCCTCTTTGTTGCTAAAATCCGGCAGCAAATCAATTTTATTCTGAACATTCTCGTGGGAAATCATATTTGCAACACCCCCAACTTCTGGAAGATTCACTAAATAATACGCAGCTCCAATAGATCCTGCCATTGCTACAAAAAACAACAAGAAATCTGTATAAATCACACCTCTAAAACCACCAAGTGCACTAAATGCAACTGTTATTGTTCCCGCAATCCCAACCGTTTGAAGAGGTGTGAGCCCGAGCATGATTTGACCTATTTTTATTGCGGCAAGCGTAACAGCCGCCATAGCCATAATGTTAAATCCTATTCCTAGATAAATTGAGCGAAAACCTCTTAAAAATCGTGCAGGCTTTCCTCCGTATCGCAATTCATAAAACTCCATATCGGTATTTACATTCGACTTTCTCCAGAGCTTTGCATATACGAAAACAGTTAGTAGTCCTGTTAATAAAAATGCCCACCAAACCCAATTTCCAGAAACACCGTCATTCCTAACAATATCAGTAACCAGATTTGGTGTATCTGTAGAAAATGTTGTTGCTACCATCGAAAAACCAAGTAGCCACCAGGGCATATTACGTCCAGACAAAAAGTATTCAGCGCTATTTTTTCCAGATTTTCTTGAGACAATTATTCCAATTGCTAAGACAATTCCGAAGAATGAAAAGATGACCGTTAAATCTAAACCACTTAATTCCATTTTCCTTATTTACTTGTCTCAAATAAACGGATAAAAGTCTTGTCAACGAACTAACTAACCTATTTCTTATAAAAGTTAAGGTGTTAGTAAGTGTCTTGGAAAATTAGCACTATAATAAATCCATTCCAATTAATATCTTTTCCCGAAACTATTTAATCATTTCAAAACCAACATACTTAACAATTGCTTCAGGCATTTTAATTCCCTCATCTGTTTGATGGTTCTCTAATAAAGCAGCGACTATTCTAGGCAATGCAAGTGCACTTCCGTTCAAAGTGTGACAAAGCTGTGTTTTTTTGTCCTCTCCTCTATAGCGCAGTTTTAATCTATTTGATTGGAATGTTTCAAACAAAGAAACCGAACTAACTTCTAACCATCTTTCTTGAGCTGCAGAATAAACTTCAAAGTCATAAGTAATTGCAGAAGTAAAACCTAAATCGCCTCCACAAAGCCGCAAAACACGATAGTGTAGTCCGAGTTTTTCGAGAAGACCTTTTACGTGATCAACCATTTCCTCCAAAGCTTTTTCAGATCTATCTGGATGTTCAATACGCACTAGCTCTACTTTATCAAATTGGTGTAACCTGTTCAAACCACGTACATCTTTTCCGTAAGACCCTGCTTCACGACGAAAACAGGGTGTAAAACCAGTTATTTTAACTGAAAAATCTTGATTTGGAATAATAACATCGCGGTACATGTTTGTCAAAGGAACTTCCGCTGTTGGGATAAGGTACAAATCATCTTCTGTGACATGATACATTTGTCCCTCCTTATCTGGTAGTTGTCCTGTTCCAATTCCACTTTCTTCATTTACAACGAGTGGTGGAATCACTTCCTCATAACCCGCTTTTTCTGCCTCGTCTAAGAAAAAGTTTATTAAACCTCGTTGCAGTTTTGCGCCTTTCCCCTTGTAAAAAGGAAAACCCGCACCCGTTACTTTTACACCTAGTTCGAAATCAATTAGACCATACTTATCAGCCAGCTCCCAGTGTGGAATAGCTTTGTCCTGAAATTTAACCTTCTCTCCTATCTCTTCAACAACCTCATTATCATCTTCTGATTTACCAGCTGGAACAATATCTTGTGGTACATTTGGAATTTCATAGAGCTTGTTTTGAATTTTTGTTTCCAACTCATTTACTTCCTGCTTTAAATCCTGTTCTTTTGTTTTAAGTGCACTTGTCTTTTCTTTGGCTTCATTCGCTTCTTGGGTTTTACCTTCTCGAAAGAACTGACCAATTTCTTTGGAAATTTTATTGCTTTCAGATTGAATAGACTCCATCTCTGCTTTTTTAGCTCTCCACTCCTCATCATAAGTTAAAAGAGCATTAATATCGGCAGTTGCATCAACTCCACGCTTTTTTAATCCTTCAATGATATCATCGCTACCTGTTCTAATCCTTGTAATTTCCAACATATCCTTTGTATTTAGTCGACAAATTTAAAAGTTCTTTACTAATAAGCTATTGACAATTAATAATAATCTAGTTTCTTAATTTATACAATCATATTTCGCTTATATTCAAAATGGATCAAACGTTCTTTTTACCTCATAATGTGTCATAAAACTAACTTGATTCTTTAGCTTCTTAAATTTTTTGTCGTAATATTGCACTTAGAAACACTGGTTTAACTAAATTTTTTATGAAAAAACTACTACTTAGCCTTTTTATAGGCACTACACTTGTTGGCTATGGCCAAACTTGTACAATCGATTACTCTCAGACCGCTGCGGGTATTTATCCGGATACTCTGCCTACAGCAACTGTTGGTGAATTTTACGATACAGATATATCCTTTTTATTTCCAACAGATACAGCTGGATTTGATTTTACTAATTTTGAAATAATTGATGTAAACGCTCCTTCAGGGCTTGACTGGGAATGTAACAACGATGCAAACGGATGTAACTATGATCCTCAAGTAGAACCATATGGCTGTGCTAGAGTGTGGGGAACCCCTACAATTCCAGGGCAATACACGGTTGCTATTGATGTAATTGCTGACTTAACTATTCAGTCTGGTAATTTAGTAACGTTCAATGTCTACATTGAAGTTCTTCCTCCGATACAATCAAACGCTGGTTTCGCAATGAGCCCTGGTTTTGGTTGTGGTGAAACTGAGGTTGAGTTTACAAATAATAACCCAAGCGCTGGCTATACTCCAATTCCAAATCAAACACAAGGGTTTATTTATTCATGGGATTTTGATAATGGCAATCAATCGAACCAGGAAAACCCCGCAAACCAAATATATACAACCACTGGAGACTATTATATCGACTACTCTTGTGTTGTTGATACTTTCGGATTCTTTTTGGAGGGAATCACACTAAATAATGTAAACTGTACGGATGCAATTGGTTATGGGGAACCCGATTTGTATGTTAATGTTTATGATGGAGATAATACGTTGATTTTTACAAATATTAGTTCTTCTAATGATGCTGATTTACCCCAAACCATTTCTATGAGTGTCCAGCTCAATAATCCTCCTTATACTGTACAGGTTTGGGATAATGACGATGATAATTTATGGGGAACTGATCCTGAAAACTGCGTGGATAACTCAGAGGGATCCACTCAAAGTGTAACTCTACAGCTGCCCTCAATTAATAGTTATGGTACGACAACACTTGTTGGCTCAAATGGTAGTTTAAACTTTTCTTATGATATTAATAAACCCATAATTCAAATTGAAACAACTGATACGCTTTCTATTTATGGTGTTCCAGCCACACCAATTATCAATGATGTCTTGTCTATTCCTTTGTTGAGCACTGATGACTTAGGCTTTGATTATCAATGGAATTTGGATGGCACACCAATTGCTGGAGAAATAACAAACGAAATAACTCCGACAATTGTCGGTACCTATACAGTTACTGCTACAGACACAAACGGATGCTCTAGTACTTCTGCACCCTTTGAATATGATAATGTAGGAATAAGCGAGGAGTCATTAGCTCATTTCCAGTTATTCCCAAATCCTGCGAAAGAAACAGTGGGTATTATTTTTAATTCAGGTATTGATGCAAAAGAGGTTGTTTTAACAGACTTAACAGGGAGGGTAATCAATAGACTTCCTATTTACAAAAATGACCAAGTGATCCTGGATGTTAGCAAACAATCAAGTGGTGTTTATTTGGTTTCTATTCTTGATAGCAATGGGGAGAAATATACTTCTAAACTTATTGTAGAGTAAAGAAGCATTATATATTTTAAAAAGAGGGTTTCGTACTATTTCGAAACCCTCTTTTTTGTTACACCCGTTGTTAAAAAAGGTTAACAGTGTTATCTAGTTTTCATTAATCTACTACATTAGAAACAAAAAGTTGAAGAAAATCGGTATAAAATATATTGTAATTCTTACAAGTACCGCTTTGTTGGTTCTAGTTGGCCTTCAACTTTATCAGGCAAAACAACTATACAATCAAAAATCCGAAGAATTTAATACGCACATTGATAACGTTCTATCAAAAGTGGCTATTCGACATGAAAAGGCTTCCGACTTAAAACGGTACTCGTCTTTTTTCAATAGTGATTTTAGTGCTCAATATAAAAACGCCCTAAAACAAGAGTTTCAAAATTTAGTTCCTGTACGCGAGTCTGTTTCCATTCGCGACACGATGATTCAAGAAGAGGGTGTGGAAACGAAGTACCTTTATATTACGGGAAACTCTTACGATTCACTTACTGATGTTACAGCAAAATATAGCGTATTGGCTAGAGATATAAGTGAACTAGGTACACTTATAAAAATGGGTGCAAAAAAAGCAAACAATAATGAAAGTGACTCTACTGATTTAGCATATCAGCTCGATAAAAGAGTAATCTCAAGCCTTTTTAAAAAATCTAAGTACATTAACGAAATGATGGTTAACGCATTTCGAAGTGCGGATTTTTTAACCGCTTCGCAACGTATCAACCTTGCTTTTTTAGACTCGATGATTGCTAAAACTTTTGAGTATGAAAAGCTCGATACAAAATACAATTATGCCATAATTGACGAAAAAAATAATGTGGTTTCTTTCCCGTCTTACACTGATAAGTACAACCTACAAATTGATACCTCAAGAACTAAAAGTGTTCGATTATTTCCTGGAAATATATTCGATGAAGAATTATCCCTACACGTTTCATTCCCAAGTAAAGGAAGCGTGCTGTTCAATGAAATGTGGCTTACATTAATGGTCAGTATTTTACTTGTAGCGTTAGTCGTGGTGTCCTTTTATGCCATGTTTAAAACTATTCTTTATCAGCGTCGACTTGCTCTTGTTAAAAGTGATTTTATTAGTAATATGACACATGAGTTTAAAACGCCAATTAGTACAATCTCTTTGGCCTGCGAAGCGATGAATGATCAAGATATGACCAAAGAGGACCTACAGTCTATCAAGCCTTATGTAAAGATGATTGATGAAGAAAATAAAAGGCTAGGAGGGTTAGTTGAGCAAATATTAAAAACTTCCGTTCTAGACAAAGGTCAGCTTAAGCTTAAAAATGAAAAGCTAGAACTCAATGAAATTGTAACCACAGCAGTTAGAAAAGCAAAAATAAGGGTTCCCGAAGGCACGGGTAAAATCACATTAAATCAAGCTCCTGGATTACTTTATTTTGAAGGAGATAACGTTCACACTACAAACCTTATTTCCAACTTGATTGATAACGCTATTAAATACAGTAAGAAAAAAGTTGATATAACTGTATCCACGGAAAAAACGGATGGTTTTTATAGATTAGTGGTGGAAGACAAGGGAATAGGAATAAAAAATGAGCACCTCGATAAAATATTTGATAAATTATATCGTGTTCCAACTGGAAACATTCACAATGTTAAGGGTTTTGGTTTAGGGCTTAGTTATGTCAAGGCTATTGCTGACATGGAAAACTGGAAAATAAAAGTAAGAAGTAAATACGGGGAGGGTTCTTCCTTCACACTAATAATTGATAAAATAAACAAAGATGAGTGATAAAATAAAAATTCTGTTGGCCGAAGATGATGATAACTTAGGGTTATTACTTAATTCATTCATTAAAGCAAAAGGCTTTGAGGTTGATCTTGCAAGAAATGGTAAAGAAGCGCTTGAAAAATTTAATAATGGCAATTATCAATTTCTAATTTTAGATGTTATGATGCCCGAACTGGATGGTTTCTCTGTTGCTAAAGAGGTTAGGAATATCGATAAAAAAATTCCAATACTTTTCCTCACAGCTAAGACCATGAAAGAAGATAAGTTAGAAGGGTTTTCAATTGGTGCAGATGATTATTTAACTAAGCCTTTCAGTATGGAAGAGCTCGTTGCAAGAATAGAGGCTATACTGAAGCGTTCTGAGGTTAATAACTCCCCTCTGCAAACTGAGTTTCAGGTTGGAAAGTTTTTGTTTGATCCTGAGAAAAGAACCATATCGCTTGATGGAAAGGAAGAAAGATTAACAACAAAAGAGAATCACTTACTTAAACTTCTCACGAAAAATAAAAACGAAGTGCTTGACAGACAAGCAGCACTGAGAGCAATCTGGGGGGATGATAACTATTTCAATGGGAGAAGCATGGATGTTTATATTGCGAAACTTCGAAAAATTCTTAGACAAGACGAATCTATAGAAATAATGAATGTTCACGGTAGAGGCTTTAAGCTTATAGACCACTCATAAAACACTTTTTAACGAAAAAATAACAAAAATATTAGCCTTCAATCCCAATCATAGCAGTGGTTTCAACTCATGGCATGACATTTGGTTCTTTAGTAACATAATTTAAAAACTATAATTATGATCGCGAAAAAGAATCCAAAGCTCCAAGAGGAGAAAAACAGAGTGGTTTATTTCCAGCTCGGTTTGCTTGTTACGGGAACAAGTTTATTAATGGCGTTTACATGGAAAACTCCTGTAGATAGCAGTGAAAAATTAATCGTTGAAAGATCTTCCGAAATTGAGGTTATTCAAATGATGGAAGAAGAAAAGGAAAAACCTATTGAAATTCCAGAAGTAAAAAAGGTCGTTCAAAAAAAAGAGCCAGACCCTGTAACGGTTAAAACGCTTACTTCATTTATTGACCCCACTAAAAACGTTGATAAAAACGAAAAAATTTCTGTTCAATTAAAAGTAAAAAAAGGCGATAAAGTGGGGAGTGGAGAATTCGATTTAGATATCGGTGATGCCCCTAAACTTGATGTTGTTGTCGAGTTTCCAGATCAAGAAGCTAAGTTTGAAGGAAACTGGTACCAATATTTAAGTGAGAATGCCAAATATCCAGAAATTGCTAGAGAATGGGGTGAACAAGGAACTGTCTTTGTTGGCTTTGTCGTAGAAAAAAATGGGTCTATAACTGATGTTAAAGTAAAAAACAAGGAGCGTGTTGCTAAATCTCTACAAAAAGAGGCGCTACGTGTGGTAAAGTCATCGCCAAGATGGACTCCAGGAGTTAAAGATGGAGAATACGTTCGAAGTGTTAAAACAGTTAAAGTTAATTTTATTCTTGATAGAAATTAGTCAAAAATAACTAAAGTATGCCTTCACCGGTCAATATGCTAAAACTAGAAAGAGGGGTCTAAAAAGACTCCTCTTTTTTATTTATACGGAAAGTATGATTCGAAATGTTGTTCCTTCACCAAGTTCAGATTGTACGATCTTTAATCGCCCTTTGTGGTATTCATTTATTATTCTCTTGGCTAGAGATAAGCCGAGTCCCCATCCTCTTTTCTTAGTTGTATATCCTGGTTGAAAAACACTTCTTTGTTGACTTGGTGTCATTCCTTTTCCAGTATCGGCAATATCAATATTTACTTTACCTCCTTCTCTAAAAATCTTTACGGAAAGTTTTCCTTCACCTTCCATGGCATCAATTGCGTTTTTACAAATGTTTTCTATTACCCATTCAAAAAGTGGAGGGTTGTGTGGAATTATAATTTCGTCATCGGTAGATTCAAAAGTTAAGTTTATTTTTTGTGGTAATCGAGTGCGTAAATAACTTAAAAAAGTACTTGTTGTTTCTACTATGTCTGACTCATTAAGTTGTGTTCCAGCTCCAATTTTTGAGAACCGATCTGTAACTTGAGAAAGGCGATGAATATCCTTATTCATTTCTTTTGGAATAGACTTATCAATATCCATTCCCTCTAACAATTGAACCCATGCCATTAGCGAAGAAATAGGTGTGCCCAATTGATGTGCAGTTTCTTTCGCCATTCCAGCCCAAACTTGATTCTGTTCTGCCTTTCTGAATGTACTGAAAATGACATACCCTATGAGTATAAAAAGCCCAATAATTAAAAACTGAACATACGGAAAATATTGAAGCTGTGTAAGCTCTGGACTATTTGCATAATAGACAAAATATTCATCGTCATCTGAAAAACGTATGTCAATTGGTTTGTTGTCATTCGATAATTCCGATAATTTGCTTTTTAACTTTTCAGAACTCACTTTTTCTGATGATAAGTTCGTGGCAATTACTTTTGTTCTTGTGCTATCAGTTAATACCACCGGAACCAAATCAGTGTTTTCAATCAGTTCTTTATTGAAGGCTTGAATAAGTGAGTCTCTTTCGTTCTCCAACCTTAAGATATCTCTAGAATCATTATAAAAGTAGGTCATGAATAGACCTTCATAAATTTCAATCGTAAAAGAAGGGTTAATTTTTTCCCAGCTATATGCCAATTTAACCAAAGAATCTTCAAACATTTTCTTGACCTGTTCTTTCTCTTTTGAAGGATATTTCTTTTGAAGAGTCTCCACTGAAAACTTCAAATTAGTGTGGGTAGAAACATCGTCATGTTGGTCCAGAACTATTACAGGAATATCATTATTCTTATTAATAATTTGTAAGGGTAAGTCATAAGACTGTTGAGAATTTAGAGGTGATGCTTTTGATATTTCCTTTGTTGCAGCAACCCACAATTCCATTTCAGCAAGTTCTTTTTCCCTTAATTCATCGAAAGAACTATTTGTTAACTTAACGAGTTCCGCTCTTTTTTTAATAGCATCTGCCCATTGTGTCACTCGATCCCTTTCTCGTTTGGCAACTTTCGAAACTATTTTATTAGAATAAAACAAAGAAACACCAACAAGAACTAACGCCACAAAAAGTAGCACTATTTTCCATTTTTGTTTATTGGAGTATAATTTCATTCGTATAAATGTACAATTATTTCACAAACCATATTGAGATCAATATTTGTCTTTGTGTGTATAATTTAACACGACTGGGTTTTTGTGTTAAAACACCATGCAAAGTATGGTTTCTATTCTTCTATATTTTAAATTAGATAAAAAATTTGTTGTGTTAAAACAGGTTTCACTACTATTTCTAACAATTGTCTTATACTCAAGCGTTTATGGACAAAGCGGCAATCAAAGTATTGCCCGGGTTTGGTATGATGTTTTACTACAAGCAATTAGAACTGATTTTGCACGACCTACCGTACATGCTAGAAATTTATATCATCTTTCTATTGCTCATTATGATGCTTTCAATGCCTACGACCCGTCCAAAGAGACTTTTTTATTAGGAAAAGACTTAAATGGTTGGTCTACTCCTTACGAGGGGGTTCCTAGTGTAGAAGATATTGATTCTGCTAGGCACGAAGCAATTTGTTATGCCTCTTATAAGCTTCTTTACCATCGTTTTCAAAACTCTCCTGGTTTTTCTGGTGTAATAGTTAAAATGGATAGCGTAATGTTGTCCCATAATTATGGGTTTGATATGGTGTCTACAGATTATGTCAATGGCGGTCCTAGGGAATTTGGAAACTACATTGCAAGCCAAATTATAGGCTATGGTTTACAAGATGGATCTAATGAACAAAATAATTACGGTAACCTTTATTATCAATCAGTTAACCCTCCTATAGAGGTTGAAGAAGAGGGTAACCCTGATATAATAGACCACAATCGCTGGCAAGCAATTAGTTTAACAACTTCAATTGATCAATCTGGAAATCCTGTAGCATCTTCTCCTCCCCATCTTTCTCCAGAGTGGGGCAACGTCGATCCTTTTTCTCTGAACGACTCTTTGATTACAACTTTTTCAAGAAACAGTAATGATTACAATGTCTTTTTTGATCCAGGAGAACCAGCATATATTGACACAACAGATACTTTAGGGTTAAGTTCTCTTTATAAATGGAATTTTTGTATGGTTTCTGTTTGGCAGTCTCATTTAGATCCTAATGACGGAGTAATGATTGATATATCTCCTGCATCAAGGGGTGGCTTATCAAGCTATCCTCAAAGCAAAGAAGATCACCCCTCTTTTTACGATTTTTTTGACGGTGGAGTGCAACAAGCAACAGGATATGCTTTAAACCCTGTAACTGGGATTCCTTATGACCCCCAAGTAGTTCCAATGGGTGACTACGGACGAGTTTTAGCTGAATTTTGGGCGGATGGTATTGACTCTGAGACGCCCCCAGGACATTGGTTTGAAATTTTACACACAGTAACTGATCATCCACTATTTGAAAAAAAATGGATGGGATTAGGAAATACCTTGCCCGATTTAGAATATGACATTCGCGCACATTTTGTTTTAGGTGGAGCTATGCACGATGCAGCTGTGACGTCTTGGTCAATCAAGGGTTGGTATGATTATTTAAGACCCGTGTCAGCAATAAGATATATGGCTGAATTAGGACAATGCTCCGACACAAACTTGGTGAACTTTCACCCTGGCGGAATTCCTTTAATTCCAGGTTACATTGAACTCGTAGATTTTGGGGATCCATTAGTAGGTTCGCTTAATGAAAACTATGGGAAAATAAAGTTGTATACTTGGAAAGGTCCTGATTCCATCAGCGACCCAGAAACAGATATTGCTGGAGTTGGTTGGATTTTAGCAGAAAATTGGTGGCCCTATCAAAGGCCCACTTTTGTTACACCTCCCTTTGCCGGATATATTTCTGGTCATTCAACTTTTTCTAGAACGGCTGCTGAAATACTAACCTTTATGACTGGTAGCCCTTATTTTCCTGGTGGTATGAGTGGATTTTTCGCAGAAAAAAATGAGTTTTTAGAGTTTGAAGAGGGTCCCAGTGTAGACATAACACTACAGTGGGCAACATACAGAGACGCATCCGACGAATGCAGCTTATCAAGGATTTGGGGAGGAATTCATCCTCCTGTAGACGATATTCCCGGGCGATTGATTGGTCAACAAATAGGCGAAATTGCTTTTAATGTTGGAAACAGTTACATTTCAAATAAAAGACCTTACATATCTGAGCTCAGTTCATCAGATTCCATTTTAAATATCTCGTTCATAAATAATGTTGTCAACTTAGAAATTATTTATGATACGCTAATGGATACACTTTATCATCCGCAAATTAACTATTTATCAGACGATCCTTTAACCAATATGTTTACTGAAGCTTCTTCTTACTGGATAGATAGTAGTGTGTATTTTGTTTCCTATGATATTAATGATTACGAAGAGGAGTTTAATCAAATTGTTCTTCAGGTTGATAGTGCCATGGGAAGTAATGGTATATATCAAAATGCTCAATTATTTGTTAATCCATTTATTATTGATACTCGCTCACCAAAGATTGATAGTTTAAACCCTTCTGTAACCCTTATAAATAATATAAACCAAGATTCTCTGTTTTTTATCGATATTGAAGTTTCCGAGTCTTGCGACACCGCTCTGCTCCCTTCGTTTAATTTTGTTGAGCCCGTAGGTTTCTCAAGTTTAAGTAGTAATGCAGGATTGTCTTTTTGGCAAAGTGAATCTATCTACAGAGCTGTTTTTGACATAGATGATAATGATGAAATAATTGATACCTTAAAAGTTTCGGTTGATAATATTCATGACCTCGCTGGAAACGAAGTTCTTGTCGATACTTTTTTACTCGACCTGGAAATAGATACAAAAGAACCTTTACTTATAGACTATCAGTTAAGCACATCATTATTAAATAGACAAAACATTGGTCCCAACTCATTAGAAGTTCTATTGACTTTTGATAAAATAATGAACGTCATTGATGATCCTGAGTTGAGGTTTGATCCATCACCTATAAACTCATCCCTTCTAGAGTATAGCTATTCAAGTCAATGGCTGACAGACACAACCTGTTTAATATATTACGACTTATTGAATTCATCTGATGAAGTTTTTAACATTGATCTATTATTAGATAGTCTCAAAGACCTTTCAGGTAATAGCCCCTCTCCAAATATTATAGAGAACACTTTAAACATTGATACTAAAAGACCTGAGCCCATCACCATTAATCCGTTGAACAACCCTGTTTATGATGGAAACACAGGTACAAGTTTATTTGAAGTAACGGTAATTTACTCTGAGCCTATGGACATTAATCAAGCTCCTATATTGAATGTTATTCACCAAATTGATTTATCAAATTCAATTTCATACAATGCTTTTGAGAGTGACTGGCAGAATGATACCGTTTTCATTGCAAAATTTGATGTTTATGATGAAAACATTGAGGTAGACAGTATTGACATAACCATAAACTTTGCAAGAGATGAGGCGAATAACCCTCAAACATTAACAACTTTTGAAAACACACTTCAACTTGACACTAAAAACCCTCACCCTATAGTGTTCAATGCTAATACATACTCTATTACTAACAGTACTGACAACTATTCTGTTTTGATTGTTTTTAATGAAGATATGAATCAAGCTGTTTCTCCAGGAGTAGTATTTAGCGACGTGATGGTAAATAATGCATTGGTGTTTAATCCAGGTTTATCACAATGGTATAATGAAAACACCTATGAGAAAGTGTATGATATTAACAATGTTGATTTGTCGTTAGAAAACATTTCGGTAGTATTAAATGAAGGATATGATGTTGCGGGAAATAATGTTGTTTTAGACACTATGGAAAGTACTACTTCTATTAGCTTGTCCCAGCTGGGGATAGAATATCAAAGCAACGAAGGGCAAGTATTTCTAGTGTATCCTAACCCCGCAAATAGAGATGATTATTTACATATCATCTCCCCTTACTCCACGGAAAAAACTTTTGCAAGTATATCCATAACAGATTTGTCTGGTCGGATTGTTCAGAAAAATACTATTAAGGCTAAAAATGGTGTTTATAATTTATTGTTGAATGATCTAGTTTATGGTGTATACATTATTGAAGTTAAAGAGGGAAACACTGTTTTTAATAAAAAAATTCTTATTAAAAATGAATAGATTATTTCAATCCATATTGCTCTTTTTATCTTTTGTAACAGCAGGCTCATTCACATTTGCTCAAACCTTTACAGACGTTGCCAGTATAAATAATTTAGTTACGGACTTAAACACTTCTGACAAATACGGTGCTTCTGTAAGTTTTTATGATTTTGATAATGATGGCTGGGATGATTTAACTTTTGCTCGAGAAAACGACAGCATTCTTTTTTATAAGAATAACAGCGGTACTTTTGAAAGAATAGGTTCTTTTATATATGGAAATGGTAGGGTAAAACATGTACTGTGGGTAGACTATGACAATGATTCAGATTTGGATCTTTTTATGACCGTTTATGAGGAAAGACCAAGGCTCTTTGAGAATGATGGGAATTTTAATTTTACAGATGTTTCGATTTCTGCAGGACTCCCATTAGAGTTTTCCAATAACTATGGTGTTTCATTTGCTGATTTTAATAATGATGGCTACTTAGATTTCTATTTAGCAAATTATGAATACGACCATGACGAGAGTGAACATGAGCATTTAAACCAGTTATATAAGAACAATACAGATGGTACTTTTGAAAAAATAACACTAAGTGCCAACGTGGGTGACAGTATTCAAATGTCTTTTCAAGGTTTGTGGTTTGATTACAATGATGACGGTTATTTAGACTTGTATGTTATTAATGATAGATACTTATTTGATAATACACTTTTCAGGAATAATGGGGATGAAACCTTTACAGATGTGACAGATATAGCAGGTCTAGGAATGAATGGAGAAAACCCTATGACTATCACAATTGACGACTTCAACAACGATGGTTATTTCGATATTTACATTACAAACACAGGGGGGGGAAAAACAACGAAACTGTTTGTAAATAATGGAGACGGTACTTTTTCAGAACAAGCAAATTTTTATGGTGTTTTATTAGACGAATATTCATGGGGAGCGCTTTGGATTGATTTTGATAATGATTCTTGGCAAGATCTATATGTTGCTACTGGGCACCCGAGTTCGTTCATAACTCAGCCTGAAAGCTCTTTCTATAAAAACAACAATGGTCAATCATTCACTCAAAATAATTCTATGTTTAATTCCTCACTTGTCGCGGCTTCTCATTCAGTTGCAAAAGGAGATATAAACAACGATGGTTATTATGATATTGTGTCTCATAATGACCGTTTTGTTGAGCCTTTTTTATGGGAAAATTCTGGAGCAGGAAATAACTATATCAAAATAACACCACAAGGAACAACTTCTAATCATTTTGCAATAGGAACATTAATTAAAGTGTATGCACAAGGTCAAATTTTTTCAAAGTTTACCTATTGTGGAGAAAATTATATTGGTCAAGACTCGCAACATATTATTTTTGGGCTTGGAGACATCAGTGGTGTTGACTCTTTAAAAATAAGGTATAGCTCTGGCCATACAGATATTTACTTTAGTCCCACTATAAATACTCATCATTACTTTCAAGAGGGAGACTCCTTTTCCGCTAGTATAGAACAAGACTCAAGCACATCAAATGTGTGTGAAAACGATACTGTCCACCTTAGTATAACTACGAGCGACTCCATTATTTGGAATACTGGTCAAGTAAATGATACAATTACCGTCACTAGCTCAGGGCTCTATTATGCTCAGCTTATTAATTCTTACGGAGTCAGCTATTATTCGGACACTATTGAGGTTGAGTTTTATCAAATGCCAGATATAACGAGTTCCTCAAATAACATTTCATGCTTTGGTGCTGACGATGGGATGATAAACTTAACTGTTGACAGTTCTCTAGATACGAACGAATATCAAATAACGTGGTCAACGGGTCAATCAGGACAGACAATTGGAAGTCTTACCATGGGGTCATATCAATACTATTATTCCGATGATCACGGATGTGCAGACTCATCAACTATTAATATAGAAGAGCCTTATCCTATTGATCTACAATATCAGGTTCAAAATGAAACATTTGGAAATGATGGATTAGTAAATATATTAATCAACGGCGGAACAGCTCCTTATCAAACATTTTGGGATGGTACCCTGCAACAAAGCCCATTTGAAAACCTGACAGCTGGGGTTTATGAATTGTTAATTGAAGATGTTAACAATTGTACACTTTCAGAGATAATTGAGGTTGGCTCAACGCTCTCTTTAGAGAATCAATTAAAGGAAGATCAGCTATTAATATATCCCAACCCTATTCAAAACAATTATTACTTCTTAAAAACAGCGATCACCTACAAAGATGTTTCAATAATCGTTTTTAACAGTGTTGGACAGCAAACTGATGAATATTTCTATTCCATTTTGGAAGCTGGAGTCAACAAAATTCCTTTTGAAAACAAGCCCTCAGGATTGTATACTATTCGAGTTAGCAACAGTGAAATCAATCAGATGTTTAAAGTCGTTTATTAGTCTCTATCTTTTAAAAAAGGTAGTTTTTGTCTTGTTTCCTTAAGTGTATCAACCTCGAGCATATCATTCAATAAGATTTCTTCATGGGAAGAATACTGCTCTACATCACCTAGAGGAGAAATAATACAAGAGTCTCCAGAGTATGAAAAATGATTAGCGTCTTCTCCTACTCGATTTAACCCAATAATATAACATTGGTTTTCAATAGCTCTTGCTTGGAGTAGTGCTTTCCAGTGTAAATTTCTTTTTTCTGGCCAGTTTGCTACATAAATAATGGTATCATAATCATAATTGTCCTCTATGACTTTATTTCTTGCATTTTCTGGAAACCTAAGATCATAACAAACTTGTAACAATATTTTCCATCCTTTATATGTTACAATCGTATTTTTCTTTCCAGGAGAATAGTGTTCATCTTCTTTTGCCAACCCAAAAAGTTTTCTTTTGTCGTATGAGTTAATTTCTCCGTTGGGAGTAACAAACACCATACGATTATAAAACATTCCCTCTTCCTCAATAATGAGCGAGGCCACCAAGGCTGCGTCTCTCTTTTTTGCTTGTTTTTTCAACCAGGAAACACCAATACCGTCCATCTTTTCAGCCAATGGTTTTGCATTCATTGTAAAACCAGTATGAAACATTTCGGGCAAAACAATAAGGTCTGTTGGTTGATCAATTTGATCTAAATGTGATTCAAAATGTAACAAATTTGCCTCTTTATCTTCCCAAAACTGATTGGTTTGAACAAGTGTTATCTTTAAATCTTGCATAATTTTTCCGTAGCTTTTAAAATTGTTTCTTCATCTTTTGCAAAACAAAACCGTATCAATTTATCATCATGTTTGTCTTTGTTAAACCCAGAAATAGGAATTACTGCAACTCCGTGCTTTTGAGTCAACTCAATTGAAAAATCTACATCGCTCAAATCACTTATTTCATTATATTTTGCTACTTGAAAATAAGAGCCTTGACAGTCTAACAACTCAAAACGGCTATTTTTCATGAGTTTTTTAAATAGATCTCTTTTTTCCATATAAAAAGCCCCTAGTTGACCAAGGTCCGCTTTTGGAAGGTAGTTTGCAAGAGCGGCTTGAGCAGTACTGTTTACACAAAACACAACATATTGGTGAATCTTTTTAATCTCCTTCATGATTGGTTCGGGCGCAACCAGATAGCCTGTCTTCCAACCAGTAACGTGAAATGTTTTACCAAAAGAGGAAATAATTAGCGAACGATTAATCAGTTTCTCTCTAGTGTGAACTGAGATATGTGATTGTTCAAAATGAATGAACTCATAAACCTCATCTGATAATAAGTATAAGTGTGGATGTCTATCCATTATTTGTTCTAAAGCCTCAATATCCTCCTGAGAAAAAACTGTTCCTCCTGGATTGTGTGGGTTGTTTACAACGAGTAGTTTGGTGTTCTTTGAAATAACATCCTCCACTTTATTCCAGTCAACAGAGAAATCAGAATTTAAATTAACGTGAATAGGCATTCCGCCAGCTAATTCAACACTTGGGGCATAACAGTCATAAGACGGATCTAAAACAATTACCTCCTCACCTTTATTAACTACCGCTTGAATTCCTGTAAAAATAGCTTGAGTAGCCCCGGCTGTGATAATGATTTCATTCTCAATATCGATTGTTCTGTTATAGTGAAGTTGTAATTTTTGAGCAACCTCTATAAGCAGTTTTGGGGATCCTGGCATCGGCATATATTGATGATAGTTATTATCAATTACCTTCTTATATTCTGATTTTAGTTCTTCTGCTACTGGAAAATTTGGAAAGCCTTGAGACAAATTTATGGCATTGTGTTCGGCTGCCATTTTTGACATTACAGTAAAAATTGTAGTTCCTACATTTGGGAGTTTAGAAATTAAATCACTCATGTTCGCTTTATTTCAATTTGAAAGAGTAATATATAAAAATAAAACCGATTACACAGTTTTTACCATTGCGGACAAGTGCCACACCCATTAGATGTATTTGCGAAAATATTAAACCCTATACTTATTTCTGGGGAAAGATATCCCATTTTGTGAGAGGCTGTAGTAGTTGAGTTCGTCGTCAACTGAATATTTCCTTGATTAAACAACCCTCCTGATAAAGAGGCTTGAAGAAAAACATGCTGAAAAAAATCAAACCTTAACCCCAGGTGACCCGAAACACCAAATCCACTCAGAGAAGAAACATTTTGAACTGTTTGACTGTCAAACGTATAATCCAGGCCTGAAAACAAAGCGCCAATTCCAACACCCACAATTGTATTAAATGCAAACTCAGCCTTTCTTGATTTATAAAACTGATCAACCCTCATTAACCCAACACGAACATAATTAATCCCTCCATTTTGTTGAATGTACAATTGGTTCCTGTTTAATAGTACATCTTCATTTTGATAGGAGCCATTAAAATCGCTATGTGCATCGGGTGAAAATGCGCCGTCGAAAGTTACGTTTTGATTCGCTTTAGAGAAATAATTCAAACGATCCATACCTAAAGTTACTGCCCACTTGTTTGCAACAAAAAAACCTAAATGGACGTTAAATTGAGGAGAACTTGATTTGAAGTAATTACCCATTCCGACCTGTTCTTCATTATCTGAAAACATCATGCCGCCAACCTTAAAGTCATAGTTTGTAGATGAAAGCTGAACATCAGAAGCTGAATATGCACTACGATTATATCCAGCGTAACCGAACAATGTCCCTTTATTGTTCGTGTTCAACTTTGTTTTACGTTGTGCATATGTGAATCCACTGCTGAATAAGAGAATAGAAAAAAATATTAACTTGTACTTCATCTTCTAATGTCCTTGGGTTATATATAAACGTAAAACTACCACCAAAGTTACTAAAAGTCTTTCAAGCAAATAAAAAAAGCAACTCTAATAGGAGCTGCTTTTTACATATTTAGGACTTGACAGTATTATATTGAAATCAACTCATAAAGTTTATAATCATAATAATAACGTCAATAACAATAGTTAAAGCGGCCACACCAAGAATTTGCTTCATTGGAGCCAGTGCTAAAAGCAAAGATAATGTTGTCATTGTAGGAATAACCACAAGAATCAACTGAAAAGTGTGGTCTATCGCCCCAAAACCTACCGTTAGTCCACCCAAACATCCAACTATCAATAGTACTCCACTAATAATTGAATATCTATTAAACTCTGCTCCACCAGCAAAAAACTTATCCCAAAACCCTGAATTCGTCTCTATTTTTTCCATTATTTCTAATTTTTAAAGCAAAGTTGACTAAAGAATTTCTTTAAAAAAATGATTCCTTTTCATTGTTTATTATGATAAAAGTCAGTTTCTTGTGAAAAGATATTCATTCGAAATATTGAATGTTACAGATTCTCGTAATTTAACCCCTTTGGATAATATGTATTTATAAGTAATAAGAGCTGTATTTATAGTAATATATGGTATTAAAAGAACTGAGTGTAGTTAGCAAGATAGGTATCCCTTCAGCGGATATAAATATCTATTCTAATGATATAATGCACATTCACATTAAAGTAAGAAACACCTTTGAACTTTCTGACTCTATGGAAATAGTAGAAGCAAGAACGAAGCTTGCTCAAGGAAAAAAATATCCTGTGTTGTATACTACTGAACACAGTTTTGTCACCCCCTCAAAAGAAGTAAATAATTACGTGGCCTCTGAAGAAAGGTCTAAATTAGTTATTGCAGATGCGTTTGTTATAAAAAGTTTACCACAAAGACTTGCCGCAAAGACTTATATGTTATTCAAAGGTCCTGTTCGACCTACTCGTTTTTTTTCGAATAACTCAGATGCTATCGAATGGTTAAAAACTTTTCTTTAAGCTTTATGAATATATCGCATTACTTCGAAAGTGATTTTTGTAAATAACATTTTCGCATGCGCGTTCCTTTCAATATGATAGTGTGAATCATTGAATAAACTAGTAAAATCAAGAACGTTGCTCCCAGTAATGAATTGTGCAAATTTCTTTAGAAAGTCTTTTTCTTCAGATGAAGCCCTCATTAATTGTTCATCGGTATAATTTTTCATTAAGCTTTGACGAATCATATAAAGAGAATAATTAATAAATTGTTTTTGTTCCTCCCTACCAAGTTTACTCATTTTCTCTGCCCAACTCATCATTGGTAATACCTCCTTTTTATAGCAAATTCGCATTAGTTCGATAAACCGCCCTCTGTTTTCGTTTTGATTTCCTTCGGAAGAAGCCATTTCTATGGCTTGTAGTAAATCTCCTTCTGCGCGAGAAACAATACTTTTTATCGTTTCTTCATTGTCAACGCCGTTCTTTTTTAAATAGTCACTTATTGAGGCCTCTTCGAGTTGCTTTATTTTAACAATTTGAGTTCGACTCAAAATCGTTGGCATTATTTGATCCTGACTTTCTGCAATTAAAATAAAAACCGTGTTCGCTGGTGGCTCTTCTATTATCTTAAGTAGTTTGTTTGCACATACCGTATTCATATGTTCTGCCATCCAAACAATACTTATTTTATGTCCACCCTCGTAGGACTTTAATGAAAGTTTTTTGACTATTTCTTCACTCTGATATTTAGATATAATTGGCTTTCTTCCCTTGGGATCAGATTTATACGTCCATTGATTCAAATTAAAGTAAGGATTATTAAAAACCATTTCTTTCCAAAGT
Source organism: Fluviicola sp. (assembly GCA_002734085.1). Lineage (GTDB taxonomy): Bacteria > Bacteroidota > Bacteroidia > Flavobacteriales_D > Crocinitomicaceae > Brumimicrobium. The sequence goes on from NVXV01000001.1 coordinate 415,977, forward strand.
GGAAATTCGCTATCTGAGGTTTTTGCATTCGCTTGAACAGTGGGAAATGAAAAGTGCAAATCAGGATGCTGCAATTTTTGAACTTTCATACAGGCCGAACAGGTTCCACAACTACCTTCAGTCGTTTTGTTTTCGCATAATATATACTGTGCAAACCCTAAAGCTAAAGGCAGTCCTCCATAACCTGTTTTTCCCAAAAAAAGCTGAGCATGAGATATACGGTCTTCACGCACCTCATTAATCAGTTGTTTTTTTAAACTTTTTTGACCAATAATCTCCTTAAAAAGCATTTTATAAAGATAAAAGAAAACTATTGTTTAGCATTCATCAAGGACACTACATTTTTTAATTAAAGCATTTTTAAAACAATTTGGTTTGTTTTTTGTACTTTAGGCATGAAAACATTTAATTCTTAAACCCGATGAATAACATGAAATTGAAAAATATTACATTTTTAATAACGGTAGTATTTGTATTATCTAATCTCTCATACGCTAATGAGGATATAAGTTTAAAACGAACCTCAGCTTTCTCTGCTATCGGTGAGAGCGCAACAATAAGTGTTGATATCACTTACCTTGGAAAACCAATGTCTGATGTGATGGTTTCTCTTATTAATAATGGTAAAACCGTTATGCAGGGGAACACCGATAAAAACGGTAAAGCAGATCTAACTGTTAACGATTATAGCAACGAACCATTGACATTGCAAATCAAAAAAGAGGGATATCAAACACAAATAATGACGGGTCTCTTGTTAAAGAATGGGAGTAAATACTCCTTTGCGATGGCTAAGGGGACTGGCACAATAACAACTGAGGTTGGTACAGGCATCAAGAAGATTGAAGAAAAGAGTGAAAAAAACCTTGAAAAGATTGAGGAGAATCGTCAAGAAGATTTAAAGAAAGCTGAAAAAGCCGAAAACAAAGCCAAAGAGAATGAAGAAGAAGCTAAAGAGTATTCTAAAGAGACGGAAGAATTAAAAAAAGAAACGGAAGAAGTTAGAAGAGAAACGGAAGAAGCTAAAAAAGAAGCTGAACGACTTTCTAAGGAAGGTGAAAAGCTAGAAAATCAAATTGACACTGACACTGAGGAAGCGAAGAAGCGAAGAGAGCAAGAAGCCAAACAACGTGAGGAGCAGTTAAAGCAATTGGAAAAAGAACGTTCTCAAGAGGAGGCTGAAGAAAAGGCTGAAAAAGCGAAAAAGGAGGCTGAAAAAGACAGTAAACAAGCTGAAAAAGAAGCTGAAAAAGCGGCCAAAGAAAAGGAGGAAAAAGCTGAAAAAGAAGCCGAAAAAGAAGAACAGGCAAAAAAAGAAGCTGAAGAAAAAGAAAAAGCAGCAGAAAAGAAAGCTAAAGAGGAAAAGAAAGCGGCCAAAGAGGCTGAAAAAGCGAAAAAAGAAGAGGAAAAAGCAAGAAAAGAAGCTGAAAAAGCGAAAAAGGAAGAGGAAAAATATCAGAAAAAATTAGAGAAGCTGGTTAAAGATCAAAGCAAAGTTGAGAAAAAGCGAAAAAAGCTAAACAAGTCTCAAGACAAATTAGATAAGAAAATCAAAAAAGGTAAAATTGACCCTGAAGACGCAAGAAAAGAACAAGAAAAAATTGATGAAGAGCACGCGGATTTAGACGAAGATTTAAAAGATTTAGAAAAGGATATGAAAAAATTAAAGAAAAAGTACGATAAATAATTTGATCCTACTTTTTTAGTAATAACATATCATTTTTAGTAATACTTTTGAGCCTCTTACCATAAACGGTAAGGGGCTTTTTTATGACACAGAGATTAAAATATCAGTTTGTACTTCACATAATAATTTTTATTTGGGGTTTCACCGCTATCTTAGGAAAGTTGATTGAAGCCGACGCTTTTATTTTAGTTTGGTATAGAGTATTAATTGCGTTTATTTCTCTCTTCTTGTTTCTTCTTTTGTTAAAAAGAAAATGGCGAATTATAAATAAAAAAGAGATTTTTCAAACTTTGGGTGTCGGCGTATTAGTTGCGCTTCATTGGTTGACTTTTTACTTAAGTATTAAGGTGTCCACCGCCTCTTTATCTATTATATGTTTGGCCACAACAACGATCCATGTTGCATGGCTTGAACCAATTGTAATGAAAAGAAGAGCCTTAAAATCTGAATTTATAATTAGTATAATTATTATCGGGGGAATAGTCCTTATCACTAATCAAGGTTCTCAAGAAGGGTTAGCTCTAGGAATTACTTTCGGTTTAATTGCGGCTCTTTTAGCGGCTCTTTTTTCCGTATTCAACGCAAAACTAATACAGACAGTTTCTGCCTCCAAGATCACTTTATATGAAATGTTTAGTGCAACAATTACAATGACACTATTTTTATTCTTTTCTGGAGAGTTAACCTTAGAAAACTTAACAATCAGCATGAATGACCTTTATCTTCTACTATTCTTGGGAGTGGTTTGTACTTCTATTGCGTTTTTAATAACAGTGGAAATTCAAAAGTTGCTCGGCGCTTTTACTGTTACTTTAAGTATTAATATGGAGCCCATTTATACGTTAGGGTTAGCGGCATTATTATTAAACGAACACGAAAAGATTAGTCCTTACTTTTATCCTGGCGCTTCAGTTATCGTGTTAGCAGTATTTGGAAATGCTATATTAAAACTTCACCAATCAAAGCTACTTAGAAAAGACTCCCATTCTGAAGCTTGAGTTTTATTTAATACTCTTGGGAATTTATGCTGTGCTCCTAACTTTCCTTTTTTCTCCATGAATTCATAAAACTTTTGAATCGGTAGTATTTTCACTCTTGGCGCTTTCAACAAATATTTACGAACACATTTATAGTCATCGTTGACCTCTTCGAGAGCCTGATTGAGATAAACAGAGTATTTTTGCGGATCTACCATGCTGTTTGAGCCAATATACCAATGGTGTCTGTCTCTGTTTTTTGCAGATAAAACACAATACTCTTCTGCGGATATACCAAAACGTTTATTCGTTTTCTGCACAGCCCTATTCATATTTTCCAAGCATAAGTGTTCTCCTACCAGGCTTAATGTGTGCCTGACACGACCAACAATCTCCAACTCTAAGTTTTCTATATTTGAAAACCTTACAACATCCCCTAAAAAGTACCTCCAAAGTCCAGATGATGTGGATATAACTAATCCATAACTCTCCCCATCCTTTACTTCGCTTAAAAGACGTGTAGGAACTTGACTAATATCTCCACCTGAATTTATTAGCTCAAAATACTTTTCTTCAATGAATTCATAATATACTCCGTGATTCGTTAAAAGAGACATTCCTTTATCTTCTGGTTTTTTCTGATACGCAAAGTATCCTTCACTTGCCAAATATGTATTCTTAAAAAACACATCTTCAGTACATAGCGCTTCTATCTTTTCTTGATAAGTATCCAAAAAGACACCTCCGTGTAAAAATATTCTGAAATTCGGCCATATTTCATGGACGCTTTTTATCTTATACGTTTTAATGATTCTTTCAAATAGTATCAACACCCATGAAGGAGCACCAGCAACAACACCAATATCCCACTTTTTGGCGTTTTTTACAATTTCTTCAAGTTTCGTGTTCCAATCGTTAAGTTGCGCTATTTTATTTCCTGGTTTTGAAAATAAGCGATATAAAAACAATTTGTTTTTTTGGAGTATTCCGCTCAAATCCCCTTCAAAATAACTGTTTATTTCTTTTAGTTTTGTTGAACCGCCAATAGTTAAGACAGTTGATTGATAGAAACTTGATGAAAGTTTTAATTCGTGAAGTTGTAGTAGCTGTTCTAATGTTGTCTTTTGAAACTGTCTAATCATTTGATCAGAAACAGGAATTCTTTTTGAAGCATCTGTAGTTGTTCCAGATGACAAAGCAAAATAGTTAATCTTGTTTGGCCAGGCAACATTTTTGAGTCCCTCAAGCTGAGGTTTTAGATAGGGATCATAAAAGGTTTCATAAGTGAAAATAGGGATGTTCTTTCGATAAGCATCACATATATTTTGTTCTTGCAGTATGCCAGAAAAATCGTAGTTTTTTCCAATTTTCGTTTTTTTCGCTCTGTTTAAAAGCTCTTTAAGGATCTTAGACTGCTCTGGATTGTTTGCTTTTCTCCTAGCCCCATAGTTATAGCCAACTCTCGTTGTATTCTTTAAAAATGTACCTACAAATGCCATTTTACTCATTTTGAATACAATAGTAAATACCTAGAATAGTCTTTAGGTTACTTCAAGGTTATTGAATAGTTAATGTTTACTGCTTATATTAAAAAAATATTTTGTAATATTAAAGTGCTAAAAAATGTGGCTGTAATTTAAACAATTGTTTACTTTTGCAGCAGACTATTAAACCAAAACTGATTATGTCTGAAAAAAGCTTTATTGTACCGCACGACTTTTCTGAAGTTGCTGACTGTGCGTTAAATCATGCAATTACTACTGCTAAAGTGGTTGGAGCTGAAGTTTTTGTACTTCATGTTGTAGCCAAAGAAAAAGCAATTAAAGATGCTGAGAAAAAACTCAACGAACTTATTAAGAATAAAGGAAACACTGGTGTACAGCTTACTGCAAAAGTAAGAGTTGGTAATATCTTCGATGATATAGGTGACTTTGCTGCAGAACATCATGCAGAACTTATTTTTATGGGAACCCATGGCGCATCTGGATGGCAGCATATTGCTGGTTCCCACGCCCTAAAGGTGGTAACTCATTCCTCCGTTCCTTTTATAATTGTTCAACAAAAAGAAGTTGGAGAAAACGGATATGACGACATCGTTGTTCCTTTAGATTTGAATAAAGAAACAAAACAGAAGCTTGCTATTGTTGCTTCTATGGCGAAGTACTTTAAATCAAGAGTACATGTAATCACTCCAAAAGAATCTGATGAGTTTTTAAAACACACGGTTCAGGCAAATGTTAAGTTTGCAAAGAAATTCTTTACTGAAAGAGATATCGAGATGTCTGTAACTGTTGCTCCTAGTAGTGGTTTTGATAAAGAAGTTGTTAAACTTGCAATTAACAAAGACGCAGACTTAATTGCTATTATGAATCAAAATAAAAGTAACTATTTAGGTGCTTTTGGTTCAAACTATGAGCAATATATGATAACGAATGATGCACAGATACCTACACTTGTGGTGAATCCAATTGAGACACCTTACGGTAGTAGCGTATTATTTTCATAGAAAAACAATCTTTCTTTTATATAACGAGACCGGTTTATTTAAATCGGTCTTTTTTTATTCCTCTATTTTTTAGTGTTTAGGCCACAAACAGTAGCTTTTAATAAATTTAACTATGTTTTTAGTTGTATAACTAAATATTTAGTTATACATTTGTAATATGAAAACTACAGAACTTACAAAAGCCGAAGAGCAGATAATGCATGTTCTCTGGGATATTAAAAAAGGGTTTGTCAAAGATGTGATAGTTAAGCTTCCTGAACCTAAGCCTGCATATAATACTGTATCTACAATCCTAAGAATTCTTGTAGATAAAGAGTTTGTTCACTTTAATGCTTTTGGTAAAACACACCAGTATTATCCTTTAATTAAAAAGGAAGATTATTCAAACCAACAATTAAACACAATCGTTTCTAGATTTTTCGACAATTCACCAAAACGTCTCTTATCATTTCTTGTTAAAGAAGATAAATTAGATATTAACGATTTGGATGAGATTTTAAAAACGCTCAAAAAATAATACTATGTGGTTCATTGAATACAATATAGTTCTTGCTGCAGTAGTAGTACTATTTAACCAACTCCTCTATAAAAAAGGAAATATCAGATGGAATAGGTGGGTTTTACTTTCTATACCCTTTCTTTTTATTGGGGCGAATTATTTTAAAACAAATACCAGTGCTTTCGAAAGTCTTACAACTATTCAATATCCTTCTATAGCAATAAATTTTGACCAATCAGTCGTTACAGAATCAATTGACTGGCTTTCTATAGTCTATATTGTTGGTGTTATTTGTACGGTTCTATTCTTTTTATTATCGGTTTTTTCCTTGGTTATTCAATTTAGTAAACAGCGTATAGTAGAAAAAAACAATAAGTATGTCATTTATCAAGGGGAGGTGAACACCTCATTTTTTAACCACGTCATTATAGATAAAGACCTAAGCGAAGAAAATAAGCATATTGTTTTGCTTCACGAAAAAGCTCATGTTGACCAACGGCACAGTATAGACAGAGTAGTAGTTGCAATAGTTCAGTGTTTCTTGTGGTTCAACCCTGCAGTTTACTTATGGGGAAAAATGATTATCACTAACCACGAGTTTTTAGCTGATAAAGAAGTTACAAGAAAAGAATCAAATGAAAACTACACACTATTTCTATTAAACCAAAAATTGAAAATCAAAAACCTTAACCCTTATAGTTTAACGAGTAATATGTCTAATTTAAAATCAAGAGTTATGAAAATGAATGAAAAAAAATCAGTACTTAGGTACACCTATTTAATTTTACCAATTGTTGCAATAGCAACACTAAGCTTCACCTTTAACGATAAGGAGAGTGTTATAAATAATACTGTAGTTTCTTCCGTTAATTCAGATCCTATCGAAGATCCTGATGTTTACCCAAAATTTAAAGGTGGTAACGAAGCTTTAATAAGCTTCCTTCAAAAGGAAATAAAATATCCTAAAAAGGCGATGGATAAAAATACGCAAGGCAAGGTTCTAGTTTCAATGATAATAAGTGAACAAGGTGAAGTTACTAAAGTAGAAGCACTAAAAAGTCCAAGTGAAGAATTAAAAAAAGAGGCTGAACGCGTCGTAAAAAAAATGCCAACCTGGTCTCCAGGTGAGAAAAATGGTAAGGTTGTTGCCGTAAAAGTTGTTCTTCCTATACAGTTTAAGTTATAAGCTAATCCTTATACTTCTTAACTTCTAAACGCTCCTTAATCTCTTGCAGGTTTTGGAGCTTTTTTGGTCTTCTAGTTTCAATAGAGGTGCGGGTAAAATACCTATGTTGATTAAAAAAGCTAATTTGTATTTCATCCCACTTTCTATCACTATCAATTTTACCGTGTTCTCTAAGTTCTCTTCTCAAACGATCTGCAATTTCATGAAAATCCTCTCTACCTAAATAATCTAAGTCGGCATCACATATTATTTCTTCCAGCTTGTTTTTAGGTTGATGCGGAATTTGAGTAACATAAATCAATTCTTTAATTCTTTCTATATGTGCTTTAGTATAACCAAAATTCGGTAGAATTTCCTCTGCTAATCTAGCGCCTATAGGCTCGTTTTTGTCATATTTTTCAACAAACCCTGCGTCGTGATAAGAAGCCGCTGATTTTAGTAAAAACAAATCTTCATCCGTAATTCCTTCACCAATTGCTATTCTTTCCGCTTGGCGAGTAACATCTTTTGAATGGTCGTAAGAGTGATAATGCAGTTTTGGACTTAGCTCTTTCTTTAACTTTGAAAGGATAAATCGCTCCGCTTTGTAATAGTTGATTTTACTAAAGTGATGTAAGTTCACTAATTTATGAAACGCATCGTTCGGCTCTAGACCTAAACCATCTATTGATAGTTCTGGCTTAATTGAAACGACCTCATACATCATTATTTTTAAACCATTTTTAGTGGTAACCTTTCCCTTACTTTTACACTCGAAATAAGGTTCAATATGTTCAAATGTGTCTTCCGTTATTGCTATATGCTCTGGCTCACACATCTGCTCCATACGTTGAGCTCTATTTACGGTGCTTCCCCATACATCATAAGCATATCTTTTCGTACCGATAACACCCGCAGATACAGACCCTGTGTTAATTCCTATTCTTAATTTCCAGTACTGTTCTCCATTTACCAACGCCCTTTCTTTTTCTTGACGCATGTATTCTTGAATTTCAACAGCAGCAAGAACCGTATTAATTGGGTTAGTTTTATTTCTAATTGGAACACCACCAGCACACATATATGCGTCACCAATTGTTTTAATTTTCTCTAGGTCATGCTTTTCTGTGACCTCATCAAACTTTCTAAAGTACTTGTCTAAAATTGAAACTAAGTCCTTGGCGTTCATTCCTTCAGCAATGTTCGTAAATCCTACAAAATCAGTAAACATTACAGATACCATATTGAAGTCTCGGGCTGCTGATCGACCATCTTTTTTCAACTGACTAGCTGTTTCTTTAGGGAGAACGTTATTCAAAAGTCGCTCAGACTTTTCCTTTTCGTGCTCCAACTCTTTTGTTTGGAGTTCAAGTTTTTCTTTCTGCTGTTCAATTTTTTGAGTTTTAGCAGTCAACTCTTTCGTTCGTTCTGCAATTTTCAACTCTAGCCGAACCTGCTGTCTTCTTTCTTTATCAATACTTTTTCTAACTAACCTAAATGTTATAAAAGCAATAACAACAATAATTATCAAGTAAAACCACCATGTTAACCAGAATGGATTTTCAACAGAAATAATAAGTGAGGCTGGGTGATTACACCAATCTCCATTCATGTTTCGAGCATAAACAAAGAGTTCGTATTCTCCGGGAGCTAGGCTTGCAAAACGGAGTTCGTTACTAGCTCCCAACTCTTCTTCAACATTATCACCACCTTTTAAAATATATTTATACTCTATTCTTTCTGGTTTGCTTAAATCGTCAGCAAAAAAACGGAGTTTTAAACTTCTCCTTTGATATGGTAATTTAATGCTCTCCGTAAATGAAATACTTTTTTCAATAATACCGCCTTCATTAGGGTATATCTTTTCGTTCTCAACTTCAATACCTGAAAAATAAACTCTTAAGGTTTGATTTTTTTCAAAAGCGTCTTTGGGTAAAAAATAGTTGTATCCTTGAATACCACCGAAATAAACCTCTCCCGTTTGCGAAGAAAAACTAGCCCCAAGGTTTAATTCATCACTCATCAAACCATCTTTTTCAGAAAAAGTGGTGAATGAATTTGAAGTAGTATTCATCGCTACAACACCTCGATTTGTTGATAACCAAATGTATTTATTATCATCTCTTGACGACTGAACACCATAAATAACATTGTTTGGAAGTCCAACAGACTTATCAAAGTGGGTTAACTTTTGTGTCTTGGTATTTAGTCGATAAAGGCCGTCTCCCATTGTTCCAAACCAAAAAATGTGATCTGCTGATTGGTGTACACTTGTAAAATAATCTTTCGTAGCACTGTTTAATACCTTAAAGTTTTCGGGTCTTCTTGCAAAAAAATCTTTTTTTTCATTTTGATATATTTCATAGATGCCACCTGAACTTGGTGCAGTATAAAATCTTCCCGCGTTTGATTTAAAAACTAGTCTACAAGGCCCCGCACCAATAGAGCTCTTATCTTTTGGTTCATTATACAGGTATTGGAACTCTTTATTAGAATAATTGAAAACAGCGATTCCAGCTCTCGTCCCTATCAAATAGTAATTTTCCTTAAATGGTATAATGGTATAAGTTTTATCAAACCCTCTTTGCTGATCTATTGAGTGCTCAATCTTATTAAAAACATATTCTGCAGGATTATCTTCGCTTATAGTGAGCTCAAATAGTCCATCCACACACGCTACTAAAAGCTTATTTTTGTCAATCACCAATAATCCCAGTGTTGTAAAGTCTTCATTATTCTTTGATTTTCTATAAAAGTGTTTGTATACATGGTTATTTCTATCAAATCGCGTCACTCCATGATCAGCAGCAATAAATAAGAAGTTTCCTGATTTATCCTCACCAAACCCCCAAATATTCTGAGAAGGTAACCCATTGCTCAAATTTCCTGAAAAACCAACACCTTTAAACCCTGTATGGTTAGGATCAAAACTACTCAACCCTCTTTGCGAAGCGATCCAAACAACACCTTGTTTATCTTTAAATAAACCACTTAATTTATTAGCGATTAAAGCCCCTTTTTGATAAAAATCTGCTGTATAATTGTGTACCGTTAAACTGTCGTTCTCGTTTTCTATAAACTGATAAAGGCCGTTGTTTTCAGTAGCTAAAAGCAGCCTCTTCTCGGATAAAAACAACGCATCAACAATATTAATATCCTTTAGTTGTCCGAAAACGGTTTCAAACCTTACAAACTTTTGCCTGCTTTCATCGAAAATAAATGCTCCTCTATTGGTAGCAATTAAAATTTTATTTTCTGGGTGTTTTATTAAGCTGTTGATTACAAACTCATCTGGAATGTTAACATCAGGTTTAAAAATCTGTTTATTCTTAAATTGATCATCTGTAAAAAGAACACCTTCAAACTCACTTACAACAACTATTTCTCCTTTTTCATATTGAATATCAACAATTCTAGACTCAAAAGTGTCGTCATCAATCAACCTAAACTTTTCGCGCTCAATATCAAAATGATAGATTCTACCAAACGCAGTACCTAGCCATAAATTATTATGTTCATCAAAAGCAATAGCGTGAATTTCTAATCTACGCTTAGACTCTAATTGAAAAGACTCAAACCTTTCTTTTGATGGGTTGTATTTTGTTAAACCATTATAAGTACCAAACCATAAGTTTCCAGAGCGATCGGATAGCGAGGTGTGAATGTACTCGTTTGAAATGTCATACCCCTTGTCTGCAGAGAACACTTCGAAGTTTTTTCCGTTAAATCTATTTATACCGTCCTGTGTTCCCAACCAAAGAGCGCCAAGTTTATCTTGAACGATACTTGAAACAACACTTTGAGATAAACCATCATTTATCGTGTAGTTTTTAAATTGAATATGGTCTTGTCCAAAAAGGCTTCCCCCTAGAACAAGACCAATCAAGAGTAGTAATAAATTTAAACAGCGCTTAAACTTCGTCATTTAGTTTTTTTAAGTACTTCTACTTTTCAGCAGCAACAGTATCAGTAGATATTGCAGCGTTTTCCATGTCCCTATCAAATAAGTAAAGACCTCCTTTATCGTTGCCAATCATTTTAAGCTTATCGAGTATGTTGCGCGCCAAAGCCTCTTCTTCAAGTTGCTCTGAAACGTACCACTGAATAAAGTTGTGAGTTGTATAATCTTTTTCTTTCAAACACACATCAACAACATTGTTTATACTTTCAGTTACCTTTATTTCATGTGCTAATAGTGATTCAAAAATTTTCAACATCGAATCAAAGTTAATCGGTGGCTTCTCAATCGCTGGAATTTTGGCTATACCTCCTCTCTCATTGATAAATTTTACAAGCTTTAACATGTGTACTCTTTCTTCATCACTGTGCTTGTATAAAAATTGTGCAGTACCGTTGTATCCTTGATTTTCAGACCAAGAAGCCATTGATAAATACAACTGACTTGATGAAGATTCTTTAATTATTTGTTCATTTAAAACTTTTTCAACTGTCTTATTCATAACTTGTTTTGTTTTTAACAAAAATAACAAATCTAGCGCAGTATTAAAAGCATTTATGCAGATTGGAATAGTTCTAAAGAAAATATTATTCATTTGTTTACAAACCTATTAGACAGTTTGGTTTGTGAGCAATTTATTTCGATTATCTTTAAGGAAAATTATTCTACCAAACGAATGTCAAGAAAAAAACATAAAAAAAAAGGAAAATTAAACACCGATAAAAAAGGATTGCAGTCTGCTATACGCGTATTTTTCCAAAAATTTCCAGAAGAAAGCTTTAATTATAAACAAATAAGCGCCAAGTTGAATATTTCAGATGGTAATACTAGAAAACTCGTTTTAAATGTTTTAAATAGTCTTAAAAATGAAGGTTTTTTAAACGAGTTTCAACGTGGCTCTTTTGCACTCAACTTAGATCACAAAAACAGTTATGTTGGTGTTTTAGATGGGACATCAAGGGGCGCGGGCTATGTGATGATTGAGGGAGAACAAAAAGATGTTTATATCGCCCCAAATAATATGCTTAATGCACTGCATGGAGATACTGTTGAAATTGAAGTAATCAATAAGCGAAAGCAAAAAACAGAGGGTAAGGTTGTTAAAATTGTAAAGAGGAAAACGACCCAGTTTGTAGGAACTCTTGAAGTAAAAGAGAAGTTTGCTTTTTTAATTCCCGACAACAATAAAATGAATGTAGACCTCTATATTCCTTTAGAAAAACTAAATGGAGGAAAAAATGGTCAAAAAGTAATTGCTCATATGACTTCGTGGCCAAAAGGTGTTGATAATCCTTTTGGAGAAGTGATGGAAGTGTTGGGAAGTCCCGGTAATAATGACACAGAAATGTTGTCTATTCTTTTGAAAAATGAATTTGAAATTAAGTTCCCGCAAGCCGTAATAGACGAGGCAGAAGGTGTTGGTATTGAACTTGACGAAGAAGAAATTAAACGTCGCAGAGATATGCGCGATGTTACAACATTTACGATAGACCCATTCGATGCAAAAGATTTTGACGATGCACTTTCTTTTGAAGTTTTAGAGAATGGTCACTACCAAGTCGGTGTTCATATTGCTGATGTAAGTCATTATGTCCGTCCTGGAACAGCTATGGATGAAGAGGCTTTGAAAAGAGGTAATTCTGTTTATTTAGAAGATCGTGTAATTCCAATGTTACCAGAACAACTCTCAAATATTGCGTGTTCCCTACGCCCAAATGAAGACAAATACACTTTCTCAGGTATTTTTGAAATTGACGACAATGGAAAGATTTACGACGAGTGGTTTGGAAAAGCAGTTATTCACAGTGATAAGCGTTATGCTTATGAGGACGCTCAAGAAATTATAGAGGGTAAAAGTAAGGGGGGACCACTCGACAATGAGGTTTTAACACTTGATAAAATAGCTAAAAAAATCCGTAAAAAACGCATGGCTAATGGTGCTTTGTCTATTGAATCTGTTGAAACAAGCTTTATTCTAAATGACGCAGGAGACCCTATCGAAGTTGTCAGCAAAACATCGAAAGACGCGAATAAATTAATTGAAGAGTTTATGTTACTCGCCAACAAAAGAGCCGCTATTTTTGGTGGAAAGTTACCTGGCGATAAAGGGCATTCAGATACTAATTTTATCTATCGTTGTCACGATAAACCTGATGCAGAAAAGATCCACACATTCGGTGTGTTTATTGATAAATTCGGATACGAATTAAACTTTAAGAGTATGGACGATGTATCTCATAAAATCAACGGTCTTTTAGATAAAATTAGAGAAACACCTGAGTACGATTTAATTCAATCAATGGCTATCCGCTCAATGGCAAAAGCCTCCTATGAAACGGTTAATATTGGTCACTATGGTTTAGCCTTCGAACATTACACACACTTTACCTCACCCATTCGCCGTTATGCAGATTTAGTGGTTCACCGTATCATGATGGACAAACTCCACAACAAACAGGTAAATTATGGAAATAAACTCAACGATATTTGTAAACACATTTCCGCTCAAGAACGGAAGGCTATCGATGCAGAAAGAGAGTCAAATAAGTTCTTCCAGGTTAAATTTATACAAGATAAAGTGGGAGAAATTTATGATGCAACAGTATCAGGACTAGCTGACTTTGGGATGTTTGTTAGAATAGATGAAAACCACTGCGAAGGAATGATTAATATGCAATCACTTCCTGGAGATCACTATCATTTTGATAATGATAAGTTCAAAATAGTTGGAAGAAATAAAGAAAACGTTTACAATTTTGGAGACAAAGTGAAGGTACAAGTTGTTGGTGTAGATTTAGCTAAAAAACAAATTGATATGGAGATTTATGAGTTTTAATTGTCAATTCTCAACCCTTTTTCCATATCCAGAAGCTCCCAGGCAGTAAAAAACACAAGCTTTGTAATCGTTTCTACTTTTTCAAAGTTAATTTTATCTACAGTGTCTGTAGATTTATGGTAATCTTCGTGGACACCACTAAAATAAAATATACTAGGAACACCGTGTTTTGCGAAGTTATAGTGGTCTGATCGGTAATAGTAACGGTTTGGATCATCGACAGTGTTGTAAGTATAGTCTAATTCCAATCCTACATAATTATCATTTGCTGTTTTATTTACATAGTGGAGGTCTGGGCTTATCATGTCTGAACCTATGATATAAACGTAGTTAGGCTGGTCGTGTAATTTGTCTATTCTACCAATCATATCAATATTCAAGTCCGCGACGGTGTTTTCTAAAGGAAAAATTGGGTTTTCAGAATAATATTGTGACCCTAAAAGTCCTTTCTCTTCTCCGGAAACAGGCATAATAAGTAGACTTCTTTTAAGGGTGTGCCCATCATTTTTAGCCAGCTGAAACGCCTTTGCTATTTCTAACAGCGCTGCGGTTCCAGTAGCATTATCATCAGCTCCATTAAAAACTTCTCCTTCTTCAACCCCTAAGTGGTCCATATGTGCTGTTAATACAAGTACCTCTTCTTTTAACTCTCCTCCTTCAATAAATGCTACAACATTTTGAGTGTTTAGATGAGCGGTGTCCATATTTATAGTAAACGATGCTTTCGGCAGTACAATTGGACGCTTAATATCTTTCCCTTTATCTACTCTTCTTTTCCACCCTCCTTTTAATCCAACCGTGTTTATTAAGGAAGAGTCAGCAATAAGCAATGGTGTAGTATTCTTTCCCTTATTCAGTAACCTCATCGATTTATGAAACGCGTAATCTTTAAAATACATCTGTAGATTCTTAAAAAAGGGTGTTAAGTAAATTATTGCCGAGGCCCCGCCTTCCACATATTTAGATGTGTTTTTTAATATCGCTTCATAATCAAATTCCTCTCTTTCTGCCCGAAGCAAAACTATTTTATTTTTTACATCTACTGTTTCGTTCTCCGAAACGGTTTTTGATATATAAATAACTTCCTTATCCTCAACTTGAAGTGTTGATGTCGTTCCGAAAAATAAAAAGTCTTTATAATACTGAAATGGTTTTCCTGTTAACAAAATTTCTCCTGATGGTGTAATTTCAACCACCTTGTAAGGAAAGCGCATATCTTCGAATCCCTTAGGGCCGTTTAACCCACTCTCTTTAAATTGTTCTATTAAGTAGTCACTCGTTTTTAACTGACCCGGATACCCCGTAGCTCTACCTTCTAATGAATCAGAAGCAAGTACATGGATGTGTTTGCTTAATTCCTCCTTGTTTATATAATACGCATATTGTTCTGCATAGGTCTGTGACCAACAATAGCTACACGATATTAATAAAAACAGTAGGATTAAATATCTCATTTACATGCTATTTTATTAACCCTTCTTTCGTGTCGACCTCCTTCAAACGCTGTGGTTAAAAATGCTTCAACCATTTGAAGCGCATTTATTTTATCTACAAACCTTGCTGGAAGAGCTATAATATTAGCATTATTATGTTGCCTTGCCAGTTCTGCTAATTCTTTATTCCAACACAACGCGCTTCTAATTCCCTGGTGTTTGTTTACCGTCATATTAATGCCGTTTCCACTTCCACAAATAACAACTCCTAGGGTTTCATTATTTTTTTGAACGTGATCCGCCACAGGGTGACCAAAATCAGGATAGTCTATGCTTTCTGTAGAGTGACACCCATAGTCTTTAAATGAATATCCTAGCTTAGAAAAATGTGCTATTATCTCTTGTTTTAACTCATATCCGGCATGATCGCCACCGATTGGTATAACAGTATTTTTATCCATTTTTTTCTTTTTTACAAATTTAACGTTATTAACAACTACCTCTACTTATAAACAAGTAGAGTTTTCCACTTTTTATAAATGTCTATTTTTAAAGGGTTTTAAATTTAAAGTTGTTGACAATTAAAAAGTGTTTTTTGTTAATAGATGTGTATTATTTTCAATAACTTATTCTTGTTAAATCAAATCTTTTTTCTAAGCTATTTTGTTTTTGAATTATGCAAGGTAAACTTATCATTTTTAGCACTTATTTTTGCACATACTTTTAAGTGTGATTCATATCGAAATTAGAAAAAAGTTATCATTATTTTAATTAATTCACTATTTGTTTATAACCTCTAAATATGTCTATATTTAAGGTGTTTACCTAATTAAAACTTGTTTATAACAAGTGATTTTTTGTTTAAAACATTAAATACTAATAAAATCTAAATTTTTTAATAACTAAACTAACAGCTTAATAGTAATAGTAAATTTCTTTAAATTAAATCTTCTTTAAAAATTATTATACTACAAAAAAGTTATTTAGAAGTTTAATTAAAAAATGTACATTCGTTAAGTTATGTTCAAGGTGTTTTTGAAAGGCTAACCTTTTTGTAACTAATTTTTTATCTAATTTCATTGTACATTTGTCGAACTATTTTGTAACTTCATGGTTGATTAGAAAGTATTAGAAGTTTCTAATGCTTAAATTTGTTTAATATTTGGTTTATTTATGTCAAAAATTAAAGTTTTAGTTGTAGAAGACGAATCTATTGTTTCTAAAGATATTCAACATAGCTTGAAACGACTTGGATACGTTATTAGCGGAGCAGCAGCTACTGGAGAAAAAGCTATTACGCTTGCTTCTGAAGAAAAACCAAGCATTGTTCTTATGGATATTATGCTTAAAGGAGACATGAATGGTATTGAAGCGGCAGAAATTATTAAAAGGGAACATAATATACCCGTGATTTTCTTGACTGCTTATGCGGACGAAGCTACTTTAGAAAAAGCTAAAATTACTGAGCCTTATGGATACATAATCAAACCATTTAAAGAAATTGATTTACATACTTCTATTGAAATGGCACTCTACAAGCATAAAAAAGAGAAAGAAGTAGAGAAAGAGCGTGATTTGTTATACTCCTTAGTAGAAGGTAAAGAATCAAAAGAATTTATTTTTGTTAAGTCTAATTCACGCTTGGTAAAATTAAATACGAAAGATATTTACTTTGTTGAAGCGCTAAAGGATTATGTCGTAATTAATACTTTAGATAAGCGTTATACAATTCACTCAACAATGAAGGATATAGAAAGGAAATTAGGGGATGATGATTTTATTCGTGTTCACAGATCTTTTATTGTTCGCCTAGATAAAGTAGCCTCTATTGAATATCCAAATCTTCAATTAGAAAAAGATAAAAAATTAATTCCTATAGGAGGATCCTACAAAGAACAACTGGTTAAAAAAATTAATTTAGTTTAATTTGTCCAGTAATTTAGAGAAAACACTTTCTCTTCATTTTAGAGAGTTCACACCTGTTTTGGCCTGTTCAGATATTTCAAAGTATGTTTCAATAGATTTGTCTATTCATAGTAGCTTTATAGATTCTATTGACGTTTCAGATCCTCTAAAAATGGATTTATTTATTAATAACTTCCTATTAAAAAATAGTAGTAAAGTTGCTTATGGTGGATACCTGGAAAAACGTAATTTATATGATCGTAGTGATTATTTTAATACCGATGGTAAAAGAAATATTCATTTAGGTATAGATTTATGGTCTCCTTCATCAACAGACGTTATTACCCCATTAGATGGTAAAATACATAGTTTTGCAAATAAAATAAACTTCGGAGATTACGGACCAACAATTATTTTAGAACACAATTTAGACGATATTACTTTTTATACGCTTTATGGTCATCTCTCAGTACGTAGTTTATTAGATTTAGAAATAGGTAAACATGTTGATAAAGGTGATGTTATTGCGCAACTAGGGACTCATGTTGAAAATGGAAGTTATGCTCCACATCTTCACTTTCAAATAATTGAAAATATAAGCTCTTTTCATGGAGATTATCCAGGGGTTTGTGATGAGAAAAATAGAGATTTTTATAAAAATAATTGTCCTGATCCAAATCTTATACTTTGTCTGGAGTAGTCTATTCGTTTAACAATTTATGAATTAAAGAATTTGTTTTTCTTACATATTCACTATAAACTTCGCCTGTTCCCGGACCGTTAAAACCTGTATGAATTTTTACTATTTCTCCTTTTTTATTAATAAATATAGAAGTGGGGAATGAACTAATTTCATTTAACATATTAAAATCTGTGGAAGCTTTTGATTTACTTGCCTTTCCACCCACTAATATAGAATAAGGAACACCTAAGTTTTTAATATAACTTTTTACCCTTTCAGCTTGGTCTTTAAATTCAGAAGGGTATTCATAAGCAACACCAATTATTTCTAGTCCTTTACTATTATATTTATTGTAAAGGTCTTTGTAAAAACTTGTTTCATCCATACAGTTTGGACACCAGGTTCCAAGTATTTGTATTATTGTTACTTTTTCTTTTAATTCATTATTAGGATAAGCATATAAGTTGTTTTCAACGGTTGGAAATTCGAACTGGAATGAATCTTTAACTAAATATGTAAGCTCATTTGGACTTGTTAACGAGAATGTATCATTTTCAACTCCTATCCAATTTGTTGACCAATGTCTTCCCGAATAAAACATTCCACTTAGCGTATCTTTGTTTAGATCCGCAGTGAATAAAAAAGCGTGCGAACCATCAAATGTAGAAAGCAAGAGTTGATTATTTTCTACATAGCCATCTAAAAAACGATAATCACCTGTTTCAGTCATAAATGTACCAGTTACTCGACCTTGTTTAGTTTGGTTAAATTCACCAATCGCAGGATATTGATTTTCTTTATTCGCATTGAAAAAAACCTTCCATTTTCCATCAACACTTAGGTCACTTACGGAATGAACCTCAGGTTTATCATCTCCATAATATTCACCAGTTAGAGGAATTCTATTGTGACTTGTTCGGTCGGGCTGTACAAAATACCCATTAATTTTATTGTCTGATTTTTTAAGTATCAAATAGTTACTATATGCATCGAAGTCATACCTTGTACTATCGTTTGAATATACGACATTTAATTTAATAACTTCTTCATCATTGTAAATTTCAATAAATGTGTCGTTCTTACTTTCGGTGGTAGATAAAGTGAATGGTAGTTGTATATTTTCTGTTAATTGTAAATGTGCGTTCCAATATTTTTTGGTGATTACGTCTTTATCTTCAGAAGTTTCTTCTTGTTGATGATTACAGGAGAATAGAAAAAGGAATAAAATAAAGTAAATAATAGAACGAAACTGCATGTATATCTTAATTTAATTTCCCCAAATGTAAAACCTTCATTTTATATAGATGCAACCTTTTATGTAATATTGTAGTCTTAAAGTTGATATTTTTTATGAATGATGAAACGCTTGTAAAGGAATGTGTTTCCGGAAATGCTAAAGCACAGCGTCAATTATTTGATCGCTTCGCCCCTAAAATGCTGGGTGTTGTGATGAGATATATAAATGACAAAGAACGTGCTGAAGATGTTTTGCAGGACTCATTTATTAAAGTGTTTAAGAACTTATATAAATTTGAACATAGTGGTTCTTTGGAAGGGTGGATTAGAAGAATTATGGTGAATACTGCATTAGATCAGATTCGCAAAAACAAAAAGAAACAAAATAATGTAGAACTGGATGATGATGGATATTTTGAACTCAAGCACGAAAGTAACGCAGAGGAAATTCTGCAGGCGGAAAGCTTATTAAAACTAGTTCAAAGTTTACCCGAGGGATATAGAACAGTGTTTAATTTATTTGCGATTGAGGGGTATAGCCATAAAGAAATAGCAGAAGAGTTGGGAATAACAGAAAACACATCTAAATCCCAATATTCAAGAGCTAAATCCACACTTAGAGAATTATTGAAAAAGTATAAAATTGAAAGGTAAAGACGAAATAAAAGAATTGTTCCAAAAGGAATTGGGAAACTATGAAGCAAAGGTTGATCCTGGCTTATGGAGTGGTGTTCAATCTGGTTTGTCCGGAGCAGTTGCAGGTGGAACGGCTACAGGAATGTCTGTTGCTAATAAGTTGATTATTAGCGTTGTTATAGCAACCGCAGCTATTGTTTCTTCAATCGTTTTATTTACCAATGAAGATGCAAAGAATACAAATCAAGCGAACGTTGAAAAAACGAACAAGAAAGAAAGTATTACAAATGATAACTCTGATGATTTAATCATTGAAGAAACACAAGAGAATACCGTTGATTCAAAAGTTGAGGAAAGAAATGAAGTATCTGAAACATCCACTATTTCTAAAAAAGAAAACAATAATACCGAAATTGAAGAGATAGAAATACCTGAAGTGATTGTTAGTGAGGTGGTAGTAGGTGAAAAAGAAAAGCCAGAACCTCAAGAGCCTGTTAATACATCAAATCCAAATGAAAAGGATAATAGTAAAGAAGAGATTAAGGAATCTCACAAACCTTTGAGCGCTGAAATATCTGTTGATAAACAAGACAATCAGTATGTGAAATTTAATGTGTCTGGAGAGAACTTCACTCGTGTAGAATGGTATTTTGGCGATGGAAAATCATCATCTGATATTTATCCAGAACATTTTTATGAAGAACCAGGCAGTTTTGAGGTTGTTGCGGTTCTCCATGGAGAGGGTGATGAAGTAATTGAGAAAAGAATAAACATTAATGTTGAAGTGAAAGGAAAGTTCACAAAATTACCAAATGTTATTTCACCAAATAACGATGGAAGCAATGATGAACTTTTTGTTGAATATGAAGGTATAGAAGAGTTTCAACTTACTATCTATAACCAACACCAAGAATTAATTTATAAAACGGATAACGTAGACTTTAAGTGGAGAGGGACTGATATGAAAGGAAACCTTGTTCCAGTAGGAAAATATGTTTATGTAATAATGGCTCGTGACAATGCGGGTAATGTTATAAATAAATATGAGTCTCTCGATGTTGAGCGGTAATATAGGTCGTTAGTAAAACAAATCAAGTATTTTATTTATATCTTTATAACAGGTATTATTTAAATCTGTTCTATTGAAAGCAACGCTTTTCTTCTTTACTATTCTCTTTTCCTTTATTTTAGGAGCACAAGAAAAAGTAACATTTACTCCCGAGGGTGGTGTTCATATTGGGCTAAAAGAAGTAAAAATAGATATACCAGATGGGTTTAAGGTTTATTTTACAAAAGATGGAACACCACCAGCATCTAATAAAAACAGAGTTACAAGCACGTTAAACATTTATGGAAATACAGCTTTCCGGTTTTTAATTTACGATGACAAAGGAAATAAAACCTATGTTTCTCATTCCTATTTTACAGAAAGAAAACACACATTACCCATTGTATCAATAACAATTGACACCCTGGATTTTTCTGATTCTATACGAGGAATTTATGCAAAGGGTTGTTGTGCGGATTCTGTAGACCCTTATATGGGAGCAAATTTTTGGAAGGATTGGGAAAGACCTATTCATATTGAATTTATTGAAAATGATAATAGACAAGTATTAAATCAAGCGGCAGGAATTAAAATTTTCGGAGGGTATAGCGTTTCTATGCCTCAAAAATCATTTGCTGTTTATGCAAGAAATAAATATGGAGACAATCGTTTTCGTCACCAACTACTCCCCCAGCTTCCCTTCGAAAAGTATAAAAACTTTGTTTTAAGAAATGCAGGAGGAGATATGTTGATGTCTCATATTAGAGATGTATACGCAACGCAACTTGTTAAAGAAACAGGGTTAGACTATCAGGAATATAGACCCGTTTCGGTGTATATCAACGGGCGGTATTGGGGAAAATATAATTTGCGTGAAAAAATAAACGAACATTATATTAAAGCGCATTATGGATATGATAAAGACAGTATCATTATCATGCGGCACCGAAGAGAACCTCAACATGGCTCAACCCGAGACTATGAAATATTTATTTCAAAAGTTCCAAAACTTGATTTAAATCAAAAAGAAGATTTGCACTACATGGATAGTAAAATGGATATTCAAAACTATATTCTATACAATGTCTGTGAAGTGTATACGGGAAACAAAGATGCGGGAGGAAACATTCGTTATTACAAACATACTTCAGACACAGCAAAATGGCGGTGGATTTTTTATGATTTGGATATGGGGTTAAACTATGATGGTTCTGAAGGGTATAAAAGAAACTCGATCATTGATTTCACCACTTTAAAACAAGAAAGATGGCCAAACCCACCGTGGTCGACATTGATTATTAGAAAAATATTAGAGAACGATAGTTTGAAGTACATGTATATCAATCAGTTTTCAGATTTAATAAACACTACTTTTCAACCCAGTAAAGCATTGCGATTAATAGATACGCTGGAAGCAGAGGTTTCTGAAGAGATTGATTATCATTTAGATAGATGGGGTATCCCGAAAAAAAGATATGAGAGAAAACTAAAAAACTTACGGATTTTTGCAAAAGAAAGACCTGCAGTATTACGAACTTTTCTGAGAGAACGATTCGAACTAAAAGAGGATGTTTATGTTAAAATAAGTGTACCGAAAGGAGGAAAAGTAATGTTTAATACCCTCACAGTGAAAGACAAATTTGAAGGAGTTTACTTTAAAGGGGTTCCTCTCAATATTGAAGCAACAACAAAGTTTGATTATGAGTTTAAAGGGTGGAAAAATCGTTCGGATATTAAACAAAAAGACCACATAAGTTTTGACTTAGATACACTTGTTTTAGAACCAATATTTGAGAAAAGAGAATGGTCAGATTATGCGGGTAGAATAATGATTACTGAAATCGACGCCACTCAATCTGTAAAAGATACTTTTAACGATTGGATAGAGTTACACAACCTTTCTGATCAACTAATAGATTTATCAAATTGGATACTTAAAGACAGTAAAGATGAACATCATTTTATTTTTCCAAAAGGAACCAAAATAGCAGCTCATTCTTTCTTGATTATTTCAGAAGACACGTTGGCCTGGAAGAAAAAATTTACCAGAAAGGTGGATATTATTGGAAACCTTCCTTTTGGAATAAATAAAAAATCGGATAAAATTAGGCTATATGATAGCGCACAAAACAAGGTAGACGAAGTGAAGTTAAAGAAGCTCGATGGAATTGAAAAGGATGGAATGAATTGGGCTAAAAAGGATATTAGAATAAAAGAGTTTAGTAATAAAAATTGGAAACAAGAACAAGCAACTCCTGGAGTTGAAAGCACTTCTCATAAGTTGTTATTAAAGCAAGAAGAGGAAGAAAGGTATTGGAAATCTGTGTTTTTTTATTCAGGAATTAGTCTTGGAGCTATAGTTGTATTACTATTTTTGTTTACTTTGTTAAGGAGAAGAAAGAAGTCAAACAAATAATTAGAAATAAACCAACTAGAGAAGGACTCAATTATGAGAGCATTTTTTATCATATTATTAGTTTTTGTTACCGCCTTTAATTCTAAGGCGCAAAACTTTAAAAAAGTAAAGCCTTATTCTATTATGGTTGGAGTAATGTGGAACATCATTGATGATGATGCAGATCGTTATGCTAATTTATTTAATGTTAAAGACACTTGGAACCTTCTTCCTTATCCATCATCATTAAATGTGGATGTGTACTTTCAAAAAGGAATGAGCCTGGATATGATTGCCAGCTATAATGTTTATGACACTTCAAAAGTTATCAATGGGGGACGAGGTAGACAGGGAAAAACGTTTACTTTTGACGCCCATTTTAAATATAGCTTTGGTTTCTTAATGCGTCAACAACGGTTAGATCCTTTTGTTTTTATTGGGGCAGGCTATACGGGAAGAGAAGCTCTTTTCCCTCAAAATATGTTGAGTGTAAATGCCGGAGCTGGATTCAATGTAATGATCTGGCGCGGACTTGGAGTACAGTGGAGAACAACAGGTAGAATTGGAATGCTCCCAGAGATCTATAATGCCAAATACGATATGCTGCAACACCACTTTGGATTAATCTATAAAATCCCAGAACTTTCAGGAGGTACAGACAGCTTTCATAAAAGAAAATATAAGTGGGGGCATAAGAACTACCGTTACCGTAAACCTAAGGGGATGTAGGGGATGTTGTTAGCACCCGTTTTATTTCTTTTCTACCCGTAAAATTTTATCCATTTTACGACCTTTTGCTAATTCATCATACAACTTATCTAAATATCTACATTTCCTATACAATTCAAATTCATCCGGTATTTCTTCAATGCGATAACCACATATTACACCTTTAATTAGGTGAGCATTAGGATTCAACTCTGCCTTTTGAAAGAATGTTTCAAAAGTTGCTTTTTCATCAATCAATTCTTGTATTTTTTCTTCATCAAATCCGGTAAGCCACTCTATAACTTGATGAAACTCTTCTTTAGTTCTACCATTCTTTTCTAGTCTATCTATGTAATGAGGATAAACAGAGGCAAATGTCATTTTGGAAATTTGTTCGTTTTTTTCAGCTGTAACTTTCATTTAAGTATATTTTATCGTTTATATCTTTCTCATAAATTCAAAAGCGCCTTTTCTTAGTTGAATACCGTATTCCAAATAGGCCTTCATACAAGCAAGAAAATTTGCCCAACCGCCTGAATTTTCTAATGACCATTTTAGGTTATCTTCATTAAATTCCTTTCCACTTTCGTTTACGCGAACAATGGTGTCATTGTTCGGTAATTTTTCAAGAGTAATATTAACAACAGTTTCAGGGTCCCAAACAAAAGAAACTGAATGATTTGCTTCAATCTTAACTTCTGTTATTGGAAATTTATCAGGAAACTCAGGAAATTTCCAAATCAGTTTTTTTCCTGATTCTAGTCGCCCACTGCTTTCTGAAATAAAATAATTAGTCATTTTATCAGGGTTTACAATCCCCTCAAAAACCTCTTCTATCGGTCTTTGAATTTGTATTACTGCGTTAGATTCTAGTTTCATTTTGAACTCCTTTAGTTATTGAAATTTTTTTAATATAGATGTCTCTTAACGTTTCTCAGCTATGCTCTCGCTGCTATCTTTTAAAATTAAGCATTAATTTGAAAAGAGGATTGATAGTTCTTGGATGATCGTTCAAACAAGAGCAGATGGTGCAGTGGAGTATAGGTGGTGTTAGTAGCATTCAAATACTCCAAGGTAGATTTTCAAGTAATACAAAGCAAATTAAACTAAAATTCAAAAGACAAATGATTACCGTTTTAGTTTTACGTATGGAGGGAGCTTCATTAAGAAAATGATGAATTGTTACAATCAATAGGGTTACAAGCAGGATAATGCCTAACCAGAATATAATAGATCCGATAATTGGCAAAAACATGAAGACTAAAGCTTTTTCTTTTGAATACCATTTCCAATAACCTTCGTGCCACCTAGTCCAAATTAATGGGGCTAAATCCATTTCATCTATTTTATCTAACCAATTCTTTTTATATTCAAATATTTCAAAATAACAGCTATCAGAATTAGCGATGAAGTACTTTTTCGAGCTATTACTCATGAATTCTCCAACTGTACAATCATTATAAAGATAATATCGTTTTAAACTATCAATTCTTTGATCTGAACAAGGATGATTTGAATAAGAATATGTATGGTATCCGTCATGAGAGAAGTACCCTCCATTAGGTCCTTTTTCACCCCACGAACTAAATGCTAATCCAGCCATACAGTAGTTTAAGCAGAAAATCGAAATAAAGAGTATAGCTAATTTCATTTTAAGAATACTTGAGTCCTGATTTAAGTGTTCCAGTTGCTACTAACTTACTTATAACCGCCATAAAACTGTTCTTATATAACATACATATGTTGAATATACGCAAGTTTGTGGAGCTTTATTTATTATAAAATAAATATAATGTAATTCTATAAATCGTCGAAAGGAGACCTTATATTTTTTAAATACTGTGTACTTACGTGGGTATAGGTTTCGGTTTTTCTACTGCTCTTATGCCCAAGAATTGCTTGTATATAACGCAAGTCAGTTCCGCTTTCTAAGTGATGCGTAGCAAAACTATGACGAAGCCAGTGTAGCGTTACAGGTTTATCTATATTGGTTTTTTTAATGACTGTTTCAGAACATTTTGTAAACAAAGAAGAAATAAGCCACAAAAAAACCCTGTAATCCTAGCAGATACAGGGTTTTTGTTTGAGGTCCCGAGCGGATTCGAACCGCTGTACGAGGTTTTGCAGACCTCTGCCTAGCCGCTCGGCCACAGGACCCTTTCAGGGGATTGCAAATTTAACAAAAATATTCTTTGTGAACAGCTGATTTTATAAAATGTTCCACGAAAACACTAGTATCAAAAAGTATCTTCAATAATAATGGCAACATTTTCTACATCTCCTTCAATAGGAGGACAATGTTTAATTACTTTAACGAGAGCTGTTTCTATACCGTCAATTTCTTTTTCAAACCTTTTTATAATGCGGTTACCGACATGTTCAATTAGTTTTGAACGGATAGCCATCTCTTCTTTCACTATTTTGTTAATGGCCACGTAATTAACCGTGTCATTAATATTATCCGATAAAAAAGTGTCTGTAAAATTGGTTCTTATCCTAACGTCTACCGTATAGTGTCCACCAATTTCACCTTCTTCTGGCATGCAACCATGATAGGCATACAGCTTTATTCCGTTGACTTCAATTGTGTTTTTCATATCGCTTTTAGTTCGTTAACGCGCTCGATGTTTATCTTCATTCGCTCTAAAGTAGTTTCTTTACCCAAAAGAGCAGAAATTTCAAACATACTTGGACCCATTCCTTTTCCAGTTATTAATAAACGAAAAGCAGGGAGTACAGCACCAATTCCTTTTTCCTTTTCTTCCAGGAAGCTTTTAAACGATTGTTCAATGGCAGAGGCGTCAAAAGGGTCGATTTTCTCAAGACGATTGATCCACTCCGTCATAATTTCTGCGGTATCATCTTTCCATTTTTTACGCAATGTTTTGTCATCAAACGAGGTAGGTGCATTGAAAAAATAGTCTCCTTCATCGATAATGTCTCGAACAAACGTAGCACGCTCTTTCATTAATTCACATACTGAAGCAAGATATTCATCTGGTTGAGAAAGCTCGGGGTTTTCCTCCTTTAGCATTTGTGCTAATTTCTCATTAGACGCAGCGCGCAAATATTGTTGTTGGTACCATTTAGTTTTGTCAGCGTCGAATTTAGCACCCGCCTTACTCACTCTTTCTAGAGAAAAAGCTTCAACCATTTCTTCTAAAGAAAAGATCTCTTGTTCTGTTCCAGGATTCCAACCTAAAAAGGCAAGCATATTTAGAAAGGCTCCAGGGAAATATCCATTTTCTCTATATCCTGAATATTTTTCGCCTTCTGCAGTTGTCCAATCAGTTGGGAAAACAGGGAAACCTAATCGATCACCATCTCGTTTCGATAATTTACCATTTCCATCTGGTTTAAGAAGTAAAGGACAGTGAGCAAATTTAGGAGCGTTCCAGCCAAAAGCTTCATATAGTAAAACGTGTAGAGGGGCAGATGGTAACCATTCTTCACCACGGATTACGTGCGTTATTTCCATTGTATGGTCATCCACAATATTTGCCAGGTGATAGGTTGGCATTCCGTCACTTTTATATAAAACTTTATCGTCCAGATTATTTGTATTCACAACTACCCATCCACGGATAATATCCTCAAAACGAACGTCTTCGTTGCGTGGCATTTTAAAACGAATGACGTAAGGATCTCCATTTTGAAGCCTTCTTTCTACCTCGTCTTCTGGAAGTGTTAAAGAGTTTTTCATTGAAGAACGCGTCACACCGTTGTATTGCCAGTTAGGCATTTTCATTTTCTTAGCTTGATCACGCATTTCGGTCAACTCTTCAGCTGTATCAAAAGCATAATAAGCCTTTCCTTTTTGAACTAACTCTTCAGCATAAGGCTTGTACATTTCTTTTCTCGAAGACTGCTTATAAGGACCGTATTCCCCTCCAACATTCGGACCTTCGTCTGGTGTAATTCCACACCACTTCAATGCATCCAAAATATATTCTTCTGCACCCTCAACAAATCGCGTTTGATCTGTGTCCTCAATGCGCAGAATAAAAGTTCCATTGTGCTTTTTAGCAAACAAATAATTATAAAGTGCAGTTCTTACTCCACCCATGTGAAGCGGACCAGTTGGCGATGGTGCAAATCTTACGCGTACCTTGTTTTCAGACATAAAATAGAAATTTATGCAAAGATAATGGATTTCAAGGCAAATGTAAATGAAAGCGCTTTTTATTATCCGAGTTGAACGGATAAGTATATAAAAAGATTTTGCGTGCTCGGTTTTTCTTTTGGGATGATTGGCCATTTGAAATTTTTGAAGTTGGAGTGAATTGGATAGCGTTAATGGCAGAGCTAGCTCCGCAGCTTGCTGAAGGAGATCCGCGAAGACATCGCTATCTAGGAACGAAGGCTTTAAAAATTTAATAAGGCCTAGAGTTTTTTTGCTTCTTTCTTTGGGCAATGCTAAAGAAAGAAGTTGATCACAAAGGTGTTTCTCCATAGCATAACTAAGGGTGACTGGGGAAAAGCTGATTTTTAGATGGTTGTAATTATTGAAAATGAACGTAAAGAGGAAACGAACGTACAGTTCATAAAAGAGATTATACTAATTTAACACCTTAAAGCGTTATCTTAGTAGCCGTTTTGTTTATTTTTAGTAAATTATAGAAAGTTTAATACTCACATGGGATCTTTTGACGACTTAATAAAACAAGTAGATGCTTTTATACGCAAGTATTACAAGAATCTTATGCTTCGTGGAGCATTTTTATTTATTGTCATTTTTTTAGCGACCTTTTTAGTGGTTGCGGGCCTGGAATATATCGGAAGGTTTAACTCTTATGTAAGAGCAGGCTTGTTGTTCTCTTTCATAGGTGTGAACTTGTATGTTCTGATTAAAAACTTTGTAATTCCGCTCTCAAAGTTATACTCATTTGGAAGAAGAATAGATCGTTATCAGGCAGCTAAAATCATTGGTCGATTTTTCCCGAATGTGAATGATCGTTTATTAAATACTTTACAACTTCAAAATGTTGCCGAAAGCAACCCTAGAAACATCGAATTGTTGCGCGCTAGTGTCAATCAAAATGCAAAAAAATTAAGTGTTTTATCTTTTACCAATGCAATTGATTATAAAGAAAATAAGCGATTTTTAAAATATTTTCTTCCATTGGTA
Organism: Fluviicola sp.; assembly: GCA_002734085.1. Classification (GTDB taxonomy): domain Bacteria; phylum Bacteroidota; class Bacteroidia; order Flavobacteriales_D; family Crocinitomicaceae; genus Brumimicrobium. The sequence goes on from NVXV01000001.1 coordinate 444,776, forward strand.
CTGACATTTGTTTTGCTAGGGGTGTTTCTCCCTAATTTATTTTCAGACAGCTCCAAGCGACTATTAAACTACAACACAACATTTGTTGAGCCTGCGGACTTTACCTTTGAATTACTGACAAAAGACCTTCTAGTGGAGGAGGGAAAACCAGTAACAATTAAGGTGAAGTTAAATCCAAAACCGGGAAAGTCGGTTCCAAATAGGTTGTACATAAATAGTTCAGAAGGACGTTTCTTAATGGACAAATCTTCAGCATCAGAAGCAAAGTTTACATTTGATAAAGTCACAGACGATGTAAGTTTTTACTTTGAAGGAAATGGAGTTTCTTCGAAAGAATATAACGTGGATGTAGCGAAAAGAACATCTCTTGGTAAACTCACAGCGAAGATTAATTATCCAAAGTATTTGGAGCGAAGTCCAGATGAAATTAATAATCCGGGAGACTTTATTATACCAGAAGGAACTCAGATAACGTGGGATGGATTCACGAAGAACTCGAAAGAATTATTAGTGGCCCTAAATGACACGAACTATTCGTTTAAACAAAGTGGTTTTAGATTTACAGAAGCTTTTATGGAGTCTAACAATATCGTTTTTGTTTTGAGAAATGAAGCCCTTAATAAAAGTGATTCTCTTTTTTATAATGTAGATGTAATTAAGGATAAGCACCCAAAAATTGCTGTTAATGTTGTTACTGATACTGTGAATACCAAAAAGGTATATTTCAATGGAGATGTTAGTGATGACTATGGAGTTTCTCAGCTAACCTTCAACTATACGATACAGAAAAAAGGAGGAGCTGAAATTAAAGAATCGAGAAACGTACCAGGTATTTCAGGTAATAAATCTCCTTTTTCGATGAATTTTGATATGAATAACCTTCCGCTAGAGCTGGAGGATAAAGTAACTTACTATTTCACTGTTTATGATAATGATGGAGTGAATGGAAGAAAATCAACCCGATCAAACATTTATAAATATGAAACGCCTTCCGCGGATGAGTTAAATGAAAAGCGTAAGGAGTCGAAAGAGAAGTCCAAAGAAGAAATGAAGGAGTTGATTCGTGAAGCGCGAGAGTTTAACGAACAGATGAATCGATTGAAAAAGGATGTGATGAATTCTAAAAAAGCATCTTGGCAACAGATGAAACAAGTGGAGCAACTTAAGAAACAACAACAGTCCTTGGAACAAAGAATAAAAAATCTCAATAAAGAGATGAAAAACTCATTCGAAGAGAAATCGTCACTAACTCCGATGGACGAGAAGTTAATGGAAAAGCAGCAGATGATTGAGGAGATGATGGATGAAATCATGGATGAGGAGATGAAAGATTTGCTAAAACAGTTGGAAGAGATGATGAAAAATCAGAACAATGAAGACCTTTTAGAGAAGATGGAAGAAACCGAGATGGATTCTGAGGAGATGGAGCGCCAACTTGATCGTACCATGGAAATGCTTAAACAGATGGATGTTGAAGAGCGTGTTGAAGATTTAGAGAAAGCGTTAGAAGAACTGGCTGAAAAACAAGAGGACTTAAAGTCCGAGCAAGAAGAAGGCTTAGACAATAAAGAAGCGAAGGACAAACAAAGTGAATTAAACAAGGAGTTCGATAAATTGAAAGAGGACTTGAATGAAATGCTTGAAAAGAACGAGGAGTTAAAAAGACCTATAGATTTTGAAGGTTTAGAAAAAGACGGTGAAGATGTGTCTGAAGATATGGAAGGCGCTAAAGAAGAGTTAGAAAAAGAAGATTCGAAAGAGGCAGGAGAAAAACAAGAAGATGCTTCGAAGAAGATGCAAGAAATGTCCTCTAAAATGGATGCAATGATGCAAAAAGGCAAGAAGAAGCAGAATGAAGAGGACATGGCTGCAATCCGTGCACTACTGGAGAACTTGATGCGTTTAAGCTTTGATCAGGAAAAAGTTATGGATGACTTTAACGCTACAAGTATTTATGATCCACGTTTTGTGGACTTAGGTAAAGAGCAGCGAGGTATTATTGATAATACGAGACCAGTAGAAGATAGTTTAAGAGCGCTTGCGAATCGCCAACCAAAAACAGCGGCATTTATTGAAAACGAATTGAGGGAGCTTAATAAAAATTTCAATAATATCCCGACTCATATAAGTGAGCGTGAGAAGAGACAACTTGGCGTTAAGCAGCAATTTGTAATGACAAGTTATAACAATCTGGCTTTATTTCTTAACGAAGCGCTTCAGGATATGCAAAAAGACATGCAAAGTATGATTCCCGGAACGGGGAGTTGTGACAAACCCGGTGGTAAAGGCAAAGGAGAAGATGGCGAAATGCAAAGCATGAAGGAAATGCTGAAAAAGCAACTTGAGCAAATGAAGAAAGGGAACCAACCTGGGGGTAAAAAACCAGGAGATCAACCTGGAAAAGAGGGTCAAGGCAAACCCGGAGGAATGTTTCCAATGAACTCTGAGCAGGCGGCTAAAATGGCGGCTCAACAAAACGCAATGCGAAAAAAACTACAAGAAATCAGAGACCAACTAAATAAAGATGGAAAGGGGTCTGGGAATCAGATGAACGATCTTTTAAAGGAGCTGGAGGAGCAAGAAAAGGATTTGGTAAACAAGAAGTGGGACGAGAGACTTATTGAGCGACAAAAAGAGATTTTAACCCGTCTTTTAGAAAGTGAAAAAGCTATGAAAGAAAGGGGGCTGGATGAAAAAAGAGAAAGTAATTCAGGAAAAAACAAAGAAATTGGTAACCAAATTGAATTTTTGGAGTATAAAAAACAGAAAGAAAAACAGATTGAGTTATTACGCACTTTAGATCCGTCATTTAGTAAGTATTATAGGGAAAAGGCAAACCAATATTTCCTAGATATGAACTGATGGTAAGAACTTAATCTTTGTATAAATAATGTTAGATGGAAACACAATACAAAGAATTTCAGTCGGTGTCATTTGCTTCGAGTATAGATAATTTGAATCTAGCCGAATCTCTAGTTGATGATGTTTGCAGTGAGTGCAATATAAACGAAGATCATTATGGTAACATTCTTATTGCTGTAACGGAGGCAGTAAATAATGCTATAAAGCATGGAAACGGGAATACACCTTCAAAAAAGGTAACTATTCAAGTTCAGGAATCAGAGAAGGATATTCAGATAAAAGTGAACGATGAAGGCAATGGTTTTGACTATAATAATTTGCCTGACCCAACAGCACCAGAAAATATTGAAAAAGAAAGTGGACGAGGAATTTTTCTTATGAAGTCTTTAGCTGATGATGTTACATTTGAAAATAGTGGCGCTCAAGTTATACTTTCTTTTAAACATTCTAGATGATTAATATTGAGTTTGTTGATCGAGAGTATAATTTTGATATTTCTCGATTAGAATCTTGGTTGACTAAAGTAGCTACGAATGAAAACAAAACTATTGGTATTCTTTCTTTAGTGCTTGGCTCTGATGAATGGCTTCTAGAAAAGAACGTTCAATTCTTAAATCATGATTACTATACCGATATTATAACCTTTGATTATACCGAAGACCAAATTATTAGTGGAGATCTGCTTATAAGTCTTGACCGTGTGACTGAAAACGCAGAATCAAATAATGTTTCACGTGAAACAGAGTTGATGCGTGTTGTAGTGCACGGAGCGCTTCATTTATTAGGGTATGATGATAAATCTAAAAAGGATGCAGAACTAATCCGAAAAAAAGAAGATTACTATCTTTCACTGTTGTAATTTTGTTCCACGTGAAACAAATTATTTATGCTAGAGGAATATGATGTAATTGTGGTGGGTGCCGGTCATGCTGGTTGTGAGGCGGCTAATGCTTCTGCTAAGCTTGGAATGAAGACCCTTGTGGTTACCATGAATATGAACACAATCGCTCAAATGAGCTGTAATCCTGCTATGGGAGGTGTTGCGAAGGGACAAATACTACGAGAGATTGATGCGTTAGGCGGTGGATCAGCGATTGTATCAGATAGAAGCGCTATCCAATTTCGTATGCTTAACATGAGCAAAGGCCCGGCGATGTGGTCTCCAAGAACACAGAATGATCGTATGAGGTTTGCTGAAGAGTGGAGGTTAATGTTAGAACGCAACTTGAATGTAGATTTCTGGCAAGACATGGTAACAGGATTGATGTTCGATAATGGAAAGATTGTCGGGGTTCGATCTGGTATGGGTATTGAGATTTTGGCAAAATCTGTAATTGTAACAAGTGGAACCTTTTTAAATGGTACTATTCATCTTGGAGAAAAGAATTTTGGAGGTGGTAGAGCAGGCGAAAAAGCTTCGACTGGAATTACGGAGGATTTAGTGAAAGCAGGTTTTGAATCTGGACGAATGAAGACTGGAACTCCACCTCGAGTGGATGGTAGAAGTCTTGATTATTCTAAAATGGAAGAACAGGAGGGTGATAATGTTGTTTCTAAGTTCAGTTTTACGGATACAAAACCTTTGTCTGTACAAAGACCTTGTCATATCACATATACTAATCTTGAAACTCACAAGATCCTTGAAAGTGGTTTTGATAGAAGCCCGATGTTTAATGGAGCTATTAAATCTGCAGGGCCTAGATATTGTCCAAGCATTGAGGATAAGATTTCTCGTTTTGCTGAGCGCGAACGTCACCAGATTTTCGTAGAACCAGAAGGTTGGAACACCATTGAAATATATGTAAATGGATTCAGTACTTCTTTGCCAGAAGAGATTCAATTACAGGCAATGAAAACTATTCCAGGATTTGAAAATGTAAAAATGTTCCGTCCTGGTTATGCTATAGAATATGATTATTTCCCTCCTACACAGTTGAAACACTCACTTGAAACAAAACTAGTGGAAGGGCTATATTTTGCTGGACAGATTAATGGTACAACCGGATATGAAGAAGCTGCTTGTCAAGGATTGATGGCTGGAATAAATGCGGCGAGAAAGTTACAAGGTAAAGATGAGTTTATTTTAAACCGCTCTGATGCATATATAGGAGTGTTAATTGATGACCTTATAACGAAAGGCACAAAGGAGCCATATAGAATGTTTACATCTAGAGCAGAGTATAGAATTCTCTTAAGACAAGATAATGCGGACCTTAGGTTAACACCAATAGGACATTCTATAGGAATGATTGATGATGAACGTCTGGAAAAGGTGAATGCTAAAATGAATTTAGTATCTGAGTTGAAAAAGAAGTTATCTAAAGTGGGAGTGAAGCCAGAAGAGGCAAACCCTGTTTTAAAAGCTCTTGATTCTTCACCAATAAAACAACAAATCAGACTAACGAAGCTTATAACACGACCAAACATTGGAATAACTCAGCTTTTGGAGATGAGTGAAGAGCTAAGGGGATATGTAAAGAATATCACCTCAGATGTGTTAGAACAAGTAGAAATTCAATTGAAATATGAGGGTTATATCTCCCGTGAACAAGATGTAGCTGATAAACTCAATCGTCTTGATGAAGTAAAGATTACTGATGATGTTGAGTTTAGTAAGTTAGAAAGCCTGAGTGCAGAAGCTGTAGAAAAATTAAATGAAATTAGACCTGCTACTATAGGACAGGCTTCACGGATAAGCGGTGTAAGCCCGAGTGATGTGAATGTATTATTGATTTATTTGGGCAGATAGTTTCACGTGAAACGTTAATATGTATAAATATGAATAACATTGAAAAGTGTGCTGTTTGTCATGGACAGGAATTTGATACTTTTTTAGAGGTCAAAGATTATATGATCACGCAAGAACAGTTCACTATTGTGGAATGCAAAAATTGTGGATTCCATTTTACAAATCCGATCCCAGAAGAAAACCAAATAGGGGAGTATTATAAATCGGAAGAATATATTTCTCATAGTTCCACTAAAAAAGGAGTTATAAACTTTCTCTACAATGTTGTAAGAAATCATACGCTGAAGCAAAAAGTTAAGTGGATTAAAAATACAACAGGCGGACGCAGACTTTTAGATATTGGATCGGGAACTGGTCATTTTTTGAAAACGGCAAATGAAAACGGCTTTTCAGGTTACGGAATTGAACCCGATGATGACGCTAGGAGTTTTGCGCATAAAGAGCATCATATTCGAAGCTGTGCTCAAGAAGAACTGTATAAGATTGACACCAAAAGTGTAGATGTGATTACAATGTGGCATGTACTTGAACATGTATATCATTTAGAAAAAGATATTGAAGAAATTCATCGTATTCTAAATAGTAGCGGAAAACTATTTATCGCAGTTCCAAATATGGGAAGTTACGATGCTAAATATTACGGTGAATTCTGGGCCGCCTATGATGTTCCCCGACACCTGTATCATTTTCAAAAAACAGACATTTCTAAATTGTTTTTAAAGAAAGGGTTCGCACTGGAAAAGGTTATACCTATGCGTTTTGACTCATACTATGTTTCCATGTTATCTGAAAAGTATAAGAAACGATTTAGCCTGTTTGGTTTTGTGATTGGTTTTATTTCAAACATGAAAGCAAAAAAGAATGGCTATTCTAGTCAGGTATATGTTTTTGAAAAAAAGTAATTGAATTTAAATTTCTCAATTATAAATGTGCTAAAAACAGTCTTATTAAAGTTAAAACGCCATTTAAAGCTCCATATTTGAACGATTATACCTTGAGAAAGGGTTTGTGCTGTAAAAATAGAGTTCTTCTCTAATTTGAAGTTAAAATATAGCACATTAAACATAATGGAAGTTATATTTATAACAAATGGTTTAATAATTAGGCTTTGCGAAAATCAGTCTAGTTTTATTCAACTCTCTCGACCCAATCACCATTTTCTTTTATCAAATCAATGAGTGCATCAACAGCTTCGTCTTCTGGCACATTTTTGCGAACTACAGTTTTCTCTTTATACAAATGAATTTTTCCTGGTCGGGTACCCACATATCCATAATCTGCATCTGCCATTTCACCAGGACCGTTTACTATACACCCCATAATTCCGATCTTTAACCCTTTGAGATGGGCTGTGCTTTTTCTAATTCTAGCTGTGGTTTCTTGCAAGTCGAACAATGTTCTGCCACATGATGGGCAAGATATATACTCCGTTTTGGAAATACGGGTCCTTGTAGCTTGCAAAATACCAAAAGAAGTACTGTTTATCAATTGAGGAGCAATACGTGTGTTATTCGACAACCAAACACCGTCTCCAAAACCATCAATCAATAAAGCTCCCATTTTAGTTGACTGCCATAGTTGAAATGATTCTGGGTCTTCTGTATTGGTATTAAACTTAAGAATTACAGGTAAATCGATGTTTTTCAAAACAAGTGCACGATAAAAATGACGCATTACCTGAACATAGTTACTAGCAGAAGTTTCGACGATAAGAACTACATCGCGCAAAAAATGGATAGACTGAACATCTAAATTTGTAGGATCCCAGCGTAAAAAATTCAATTTAGCGTGACCAAAACCTTCTTTTGGTATTGTATCATATAACGGGTAAAAATGTTCGCGATCTTTACCGTGTTTGGCCCAGATCTCTTCATTCATAATAACACCTAACATTCCCGGGACCTCGAAATCAATGTAATGATTACCAACAAAAACAAAATCGGCAGCTAAATCCTGAGTAGACCATTTATCAAGCGTTTTCGAATAATTATAGCCAAATCCAAAAAATTGACCCTGAGTAATCGTATCATTTGTACTTAGATCTGCAAAAACAATAGGTGCGTTATCACTGCCAATGTTTTGAATATCAACGGAGTGACGTCTTTTGTGTTCAAAAGGATCGTATGGTGTATCTAAATTTTCAGGTAACTCAAGAGCGTCTTTTTCATCGATATATTGAGCCACTAATTTTTGTGCAACGGGTATTTCTGCTTCTGGAGCTTCTGTCAACGAAACACGAATCGTGTCACCTAAACCATCTTCCAGTAAAGTTCCGATTCCAACAGCAGATTTGATTCTGCCATCTTCTCCATCACCAGCTTCTGTTACACCCAAGTGTAATGGGTAATTCATACCTTCCTCGAGCATGCGAGCAACTAAAAAACGATAGGCTTGTATCATTACAAGTGTATTACTTGCTTTCATCGAAATCACAATATTGTGATAATCATGTTTTCGGCAAATGTGCAGGAATTCCATAGCAGACTCTACCATGCCTTCTGGAGTATCTCCATAGCGACTAAGAATTCGGTCAGACAAAGAACCGTGATTTGTACCGATGCGCATTGCAGTCCCTTTTTCCTTGCAGAGTTTTACTAAAGGAGTAAACTTTTCTTCAATTCTTTCTAATTCAGCGCGATAAGATTCATCCGTATACTCTATTTCTTCAAACTTCTTTTTATCGGCATAGTTTCCTGGATTAACACGGACTTTCTCTACGATTCCAGCTGCAATTTCTGCTGCATTAGGGGTAAAATGAATGTCGGCAACTAACGGAGTCGTATAACCATCTTTTACAAGGGCCTCTTTAATTATAGCAAGGTTTTCGGCTTCCTTTTTAGAAGGTGCAGTAAGTCTGACTAGCTCGCATCCAGCGTCAATCATACGCTTTGACTCATCAACAGATTTTTGAGTATCCATTGTGTCTGCTGTAGTCATAGACTGTACACGAATAGGGTTTTTACCTCCAATTCCAATATTTCCAACAGGTACTTCGCGAGTTTGTAAGCGTGACCGATTATAGGGATCGTTGCAATACTTCATGTTTTCAACTTATACTAAATTACTTTTGTATTGACGTATGTCGTTACTATATTGAATAATGCCATATAGTTGAACAAATGTACAATAACTATAAACATTTTTCTTTGGTTTTAGTTCAAATTATTAATGATATGATACAGAATACTTAATGGTATCTAATCAAATTTATAAAATATAAATATTGGAACTATATTTGTTCTAGTCTAAAAAAAGCGCTTATGAAACTACTAATGATTACTGTACTTGTGCTAGGGTTGTTTTCAACCAGTTGTAAAACCTCATTTAGAATTTCGGTTAAGGAACCTGCAATTGTGAGAATCGATGAGTCCGTTACGACTTATGGGGTTATCAACAATGTAGATCAGGAAAACAGTCCAGAGAAAAAGATAGCGGGAATAATTCTGGGAACAGAAAGTATTAATGGAAATGTGGAGGCTGCCAAAAGAGCGGTAGATGGAACGTTACGAGCATTAGAAAATTCGAGAAGTTTAAAAGGGCAAACGATTTCAGATGATATCAGTCTTCATATAGAAAATGGCGATGTTGATTGGGAGACTCTAGAGAAGGTAGCAAATGAAAAAAATATTGAAGCTTTTATTGAATTAACACAAATGGAAACGATAAGTCCTGTTGGAGGAAATGTGTTAGCCAATGCTTCTGGTCAACGTTCAGCACGTCTGGAGGGAACGATGTATGTGAACTATTATGTTCCCTCAACAAAGCAAAAGTATGAAAGATATAAGGTGTATTACGTGTATAATATACCCTTGAGTGGATCTACAAACGCAATCGACTTATTAGGAGACGCCCAACGTAAAAAAGAATATTATAAAGCACTGGGTTTTCAGCTGGGATATAAAGCAGGATCATTAATATATCCAAACTGGATCTGGGTAGGACGTGACTACTACACGAAAGGGAGTAAAGTCCTCAAGCGAGCTAAACCAATGATAAAAGAAGGAAACTGGGATATTGCGGAAGAACAATTATTAATGGGCTTATCTTCTGGAAGTGATAAAGTTTTAGGAAGAACAACGTTTAATTTAGCACTTGTAAATGAAGGTCAGGGAGATATTGATGAAGCGATCAAATATGCAAAAGAATCCGCGCTGAATTATGGAAATAAACTAGCTAATGAGTATTTGATTACGCTTAAGAAGAGAAAGCGGAAACTTGAAGAGATGGGGTATTGATGAAAAAAAATCGTATAGATTTTATCATTTTTAAATATTTATAACGATTGACAACTACTTATCTATAGATATATGTCACGAAGAACTTTGAGCTCGTTTTCCCAGTTTTCTTTTTCCGCAGCTATTGAGCAGTTTAGTTTGTACTGTTTTAATTGCTCTTGATCTTTGATAAGAGAGTTTAAAGCTTTAGAAATAGTCTCAGCAGTCACACCTTTTAGAATTAAGCCTACATTATGCTGTTTAACTATATTTGATACTTCAAGAATATTCGAAGCAACTACAGCTGTATTTGTGTGAATATAATCAAACACTTTATTGGGAAGTGAGTATTTGTAATTTGGATTAGTGTTTTTGTCTAGTGTTAAGCCAATATCTGCATGAAAAGTGTATTGCATTAACTCCTTATAAGGCTTTTTCCCGTAAAACTTTACTTTTTCATCCAACCCCTCATGGACTACTTTTGTTTTAAGCTGAGGTATAACATCTCCGTCACCCACAAAAATCAGTACAGCGTTCTCTACATCTTTCATGGCTTCAACCGCCTCTTCAGCACCGCGATCTATATTTATTCCAGCGCCTTGCAGGATAATGATGTGTTTGTCTAACGGAAGCTTTAATTCCTCCTTTGTTTTAATAACAGGCACAATCCATTTGGGAGAGATGTTTCGAACTACTTTAACGGGAACATTGTACCTTTTTGTGTAAATGCTTGCAATTGATTGGTTTACTGTATAGATAGTTTTTAACTTTGGAAAAATCCATTTTTCAATTCCCAACCATATCTTTCTAACTTTCGGACGATTAGTTAACTCAGGAACTTCGGTAAACAACTCATGCGTATCATAAATGAGGCGCTTTCTTTTAATTTTAGAGACTAAATAATTAGCCAAAAGGGTGTCTAGGTCATTGCTCAACAAAGCATCTGATTTCCGAAATAGCAGGAAAAAGAAAAGGCGAAAATTAAAAAAGGCATAAAACAAAGCCCCTTTTTCGAATAGCAACCGCATTCTTTTCGTCTTGTAATCACGTGGGTTTAATTTAAGGGAGGAACGTCTTTTGCGCCCGACAAGCAATACGTTATAGTTGTTTTCATGCAAAAACTGACAAACCTTATGTACCCTCTGGTCGGTATAGAGATCATTTGTAACAGAAACGATGATACGTTTTTTGCGGCTCATAAAGCAAAACTACCTAAATTTTTCATTTTTTTCACTTCCCTCTTACTATCTTCGTACAAAACAAAGTAAACATGGGAAAATGGGCAAACTATTTAATTATTGGAGCAGTTATCAGTATGATTGTTCCATTTATTTTAGATTATTTTGAGCTCCTAAACAATCATTTCTTTTGGCCAGTGCTTTCAGTAATCTTAATTACTATAGGCGTACTGTTTCATATTATAAATGGGATAAAAAATCGTTCTATAAATGCTCAAACCCTTATACTTCTGTCAAGTGTATTGATTATTGTATTGGGTTTTTCAATGGTTCAACTAAACATTGATTTTGCCGAATATATATTGCTTGCTGGAATGATATTGGTGCTTATCTGGTTGTTTACGCCAAACAAAAAAAAGCAATAAAAAAGGGCGAATTCTAATGAAACCGCCCTTTGAATGATATTGTTTTCTTTCTAAAAATCAAAATCTTCCATAAACTTCGTTGTAAAGTTTCCTTTGTTGAAGTTTTCATCTACCATTAACTTTCTATGGAATGGAATTGTACTTTTCACTCCTTCGATAATGTATTCATCCAATGCACGACGCATTTTTAGAATAGCTTCTTCTCTAGATTGAGCGACAGTAATTAATTTTGCAATCATCGAATCATAATACGGAGGAATTGTATACCCAGCATAAACATGCGTATCTATTCTTATTCCGTGACCACCAGGCTCGTGATATTCCGTGATTTTACCTGGCGAAGGGCGGAAATCATTGTATGGGTCCTCAGCATTAATTCTACACTGAATCGCGTGCATTATTGGCTCATAGTTTTTACCACTAATTTTTTCTCCTGCAGCTAATTTGATTTGCTCTTTGATTAAATCGAAGTTAATTACCTCTTCGGTAATCGTGTGCTCCACTTGGATACGAGTATTCATCTCCATAAAGTAGAAATCACGGTTTTTATCCACTAAGAACTCAACAGTACCCACACCTTCGTATTTTACTGCTTTAGCTGCTTTAATTGCGGCAGCACCCATCTTTTTACGCAACGCCTTAGTCATAAATGGAGAAGGAGTTTCCTCTACCAGTTTTTGGTGGCGACGTTGAATAGAACAATCTCTTTCTGAAAGGTGACAAGCATTTCCGAACTGATCTCCTGCGATCTGAATCTCAATATGGCGTGGTTCAAGGATGTACTTTTCCATATACAAACCATCATTAGAAAAAGAAGCTTTAGATTCCTGACGTGCAGAATCCCAATGTTTTTCCATTTCTTCTTTTTTCCAAACGATACGCATTCCTTTACCACCACCTCCTGCAGTTGCTTTAAGAATTACAGGGTATTTTATTTTTTCTGCGTTTTGATAAGCATCATCAAGGTTTTTTAATAAACCTTTTGATCCCGGAATACAAGGAACGCCAGCTTTTATCATTGTCGCTTTGGCATTAGCCTTGTCCCCCATTCCATCAATTTGTTCTGGGGTTGCTCCAATAAATTTTATATCGTGTTCTTGACAAACTTTCGAAAATTTCGAATTTTCAGACAAGAATCCGTATCCAGGGTGAATTGCATCAGCATTTGTAATTTCTGCTGCAGCAATAATGTTTGGAATCTGTAAATAAGAAAGCGCACTTGATGCGGGTCCTATACAAACAGCTTCATCGGCGAATCGGACATGGAGACTGTCTTTATCCGCTGTACTATAAACAGCAACAGTTTTAATACCCATTTCCTTACATGTACGTATAACACGCAATGCAATTTCGCCCCTATTGGCAATCAATATTTTTTTGAACATGCCTCTTGGGTGTTTTAATTTAACTTAAATTTTTACGATGGATCTACCAAGAATAATGGTTGATCGTACTCTACTGGTGTAGCATCATCCACAAGAACCTTAACGATTTTACCAGAAACCTCTGATTCAATCTCGTTAAACAATTTCATTGCTTCGATGATACATACAGTATCTCCTTTTTTCACGTTGTCACCAACTTCAACAAATACGGGTTTGTCTGGTGATGAAGAACGATAAAAAGTACCAATCATTGGAGACTTTACTGTTATGTAGCTGTCATCAGAGCCTCCGTCTGCCGCCTGCTCACTACCTCCCGTATTTGCAGCCGGAGCGACTGGTGCCTGCTGCTGTGGCTGTGGTGCAGGCGCTTGTTGTTGTGGCATCTGCTGAACCATTGGTTGCTGTTGTACATAAACAGTTTTCTCTTCCTTCGATTGTTTCGTCTCCGATTTAATCGTGATTTTAAAATCCTTCTCTTCTATCTCAACCTCAGTTACTCCTGATTTTGAAACGAACTTAATAAGGTCTTGAATTTCTTTTTGATTCATCATTTATGAATTTTTGTGGGATAAATGTAATTATTTATATTAAGAATTGTATGCCCATTTGAGGTAAATTGCTCCCCAAGTAAATCCACCACCAAAAGCGGACAAGACTAAATTATCTCCTTTTTTTAGTTGTTTTTCCCAGTCCCACAAGCAAAGTGGAATTGTTCCAGCTGTTGTGTTGCCGTATTTTTGAATGTTAATCATTACTTTATCATCAGGTAAGCCCATTCGAGATGCTGTTGCGTCAATGATTCTCAGGTTCGCTTGGTGTGGAACTAACCAATCAACATCTTCTGATTCTAAATTGTTTCTGTCCATAATTTCAGCAGAAACTTCAGCCATATTGGTGACAGCATATTTAAAAACGGCTTTCCCTTCTTGATAGACGTAATGCATTCTTTTATCTACAGTTTCATGTGTTGGAGGATTCATAGACCCACCAGCAGGCTGTATTAAATGTTTTCTCCCCTCCCCGTCACTTTTAAGTACACTATCAAGGACGCCTAAGCCCTCTTCGTTAGGTTCAAGTAAAACAGCGCCAGAACCATCACCAAAAATAACACAGGTTGTACGATCCTCATAGTCTATAATGGAAGACATCTTATCAGCACCTACGATCAAGACTTTTTTATACTTACCTGTTTCAATAAACTGAGCTCCTGTTGAAAGTGCATAGATAAATCCAGAGCAAGCGGCATTAATATCAAAGCTCCATGCATTTTTAATACCTGCCTTATCACTTATAACATTTGCTGTTGCGGGGAAAGGGTAGTCTGGAGTTACAGTAGCGCAAATCAGTAAGTCGATTTCTGAAGGATCAATGTTTTTTTTCTTGAGTAATTTATTTACAGCCTCAACACCCATATCGGAGGTGCCTTTACCATCACCTAATATACGACGCTCTTTAATTCCCGTCCTCGTGGTTATCCACTCATCTGTGGTGTCAATGATTTTTTCCAAATCTTTGTTGGTCATCACTCGTTCAGGAACGTACCCCTGAACACCTGTTATTGCAGCTGTAATTTTACCCATATTATTTGAATGCTTCTTTTATCTTATTTGTTAAACCAGATTTTGCCACGTCATAGGAGTGTATCAGCATGTTTTTTATTGCCACGTCATTCGAAATGCCATGTCCAATGATAACGTCCGAATTAACGCCCAATATAGGAGTTCCTCCATAATTTTCATAGTTAAAGCGATCAAAATATGAATCTTGAATACCACGTTCGAGCATCAAGGTGTATAAGCCCTCTGCTTGTTTTAAAACTATGTTTCCTGTAAAACCATCACATACAATTACGTCCGCTTTACCGTGAAATAAATCTCGTCCCTCAATATTACCAATAAAATTGAAATCTTTGGAGTCATTCATGATTTTATATGCAGATTGAGTCAATAAGTTTCCTTTAGACTCTTCTTCGCCAATATTAAGTAAAGCAACTTTCGGGTTCTCAATCTGCAAAACATTTTTAGCATAAAGAGAACCGAGAATGGCAAACTGATATAAAACGTCTGGTTTGCAGTCAGCATTTGAACCAACATCAAGAATAATAGAGTCTCCTCCATTAACCTTTGGTAGAATAGAAGTTATACAAGGACGTATTATCCCTGGTATTGAATTTACTTTATAAATAGCACCAACAAGCATTGCACCTGTATTACCAGTACTTGCGAAAGAATTAATTTCTCCTTTTCGAAGTAAATCAAACCCTACAGAAATTGAACTGTTAGGTTTTTGAGGGATAGCTCTCGTTGGGTGATCCTCCATTGTGATCGTGTCAGGAGCATCTACTACCTTGATTCTATTAGACTCTTGAGAGTCTTTTTCTTTTAATACAGTGTTGATTTCCTCTTCTTTCCCAATCAAATGTAATGAGACTGATTCTGGTAAAAGTTCAAGCGCAAGTAATGCCCCTAAAACATTCGCTCTAGGGGCAAAATCACCACCACTAATATCTAATCCAATCTTCATAAGGAGTGAAACAAATTCAATTCACTGCTTAGATTAATTATACCGCTACTTCTTTTTCAGCGATTACTTGACCTTTGTAATAAAGTTTACCCTCGTGCCAATGAGCTCTGTGGAACAAGTGTGGTTGTCCAGTAGTTGGACATGTCGCAATGTTTCCAGCTGTCGCCTTCTTATGCGTTCTTCTCTTGTCTCTTCTTTTGGTCGAGGTTCTTCTCTTAGGATGTGCCATTTTTGTTTATTTTATATAACGTTTTAATTCAAATTTTTAAGTGCGTCCCAACGAGGGTCATTGTCTTGCCCTTCGTCTTCTGCAGTATCATCTTCTTCTGTAAAGCCAGTATATTCTTCAAGTAAGTTTAACATCTCTTCATTGCACTCGTCTTCTGCGTGTACTGTCCGCGATGGTAATTCAACAGTTAGTATTTCATAAAAAATAGGAGCTGTGTATATTTTAAATTCGTTTGAAGGCAAAGTAATTAAATCTTCATCCTCGCTCGGCTCTTCACTAAACTTAAACACCACACTGTGTTCAATATCAACAGGCACTGATATAGGCTCTGTGCATCGATCACATTCTTTTTCAACTTGTCCCAACATTTTTATGTTGCCAACCATCATTGTTTCTTTTTTATCCAAAACAAAGTCCACTTTTACCTGGCCTTTCTGGATAATAGAATATTCTAACTCTTCAAAGAACGCATCAGTTATCTCAAACTCAAACACGTGTTTTCCAACATTTAAGCCTTCAAACGGAACTTCAAACTCTCTAGTCGAACCCATAGTGTTCAAAAATTTGGAGTGCAAATGTATAAAAATTAAATACAAAAGCACTTTTTTCTTATATAAGAATCAACAAAGATACAGATTTTTATAGGATAAATAAATATAAGTAGAACTCTCATAATATTATTCGCCATTTTTTCTTTGTGAATGTTATTTTTACATGAATGTTTCATACAGAGACAATAAAATATGGCCCAGTAGAAGTTCATTTGCTTTATTTCGAACGATTTGAAATGGAGCAACATTTACACAACTTGCTTCCCAATGAACAGCAAAGAATTGAACAGTTTGGCAACGAGTTAAGGAAAAGAGAATATGTTGCCACACGAGTGCTGCGCACAATGATTTTTGGAAATGAACCTATATTGTATTCGCCAATTGGTGCACCGTACATAAAAGAAGAAGGGTTTATTTCCATATCTCATGCTCACCAGGTAGTTGGGCTGGCTTTTAGTAAAGACTTCCCGGTAGGGCTAGATTTGGAACCGATACGAGATAAAGTATTAAGGGTCTCAAGTAAATTTCTTAGCGATCAAGAAAAAGCAGAATTAGACACCAAAAGTGTGACTGAAATGATTAAAGTTTGGTCGGGTAAGGAAGCTTTATATAAATTAGCAGGAAGAAAAGGGATTATATTTGCAAAAGAATTGTTGTTGAAAAAGAAAAACGATTTATTGTGGAATGGAGAGATTAATTTTCCAGATGTTAAAAAGCACGTTGAATTAACGATTGATGAGAAAAACGACTTTGTAATATCAATAAATGCAAGCCCAGTCTATGATCACGAAAAAAAATAAAATACTTAAGTCTTTTCAAAAAAGAAAAGGACAAATCGCGATTTTAATCGATCCCGAAAAGATAGAGTCGAATAATAAATTGATTGACTTGGTAGATAAGGCAAATTTTGCAAAGATCGATTATTTCTTTGTCGGTGGAAGCACTGTCAATAGAAAAGACTTTGAGGAAACAATGAATGTGTTAAGTAAAAACACTAAAATTCCAATTGTTATTTTTCCTGGAGACAACCAGCAATTGTCTTCAAAAGCGGATGGATTGTTATACTTAAGCCTTCTTTCTGGGAGAAATCCAGATTATTTAATTGGGCAACATGTTTCTAGTGCTCAAGAAGTACTTAATTTAGGATTGGAGGTTATTCCAACGGCATATTTGCTTGTAGACGGAGGTACAAAGTCTTCTGTGGCGTATGTAAGTCAAACCACGCCAATACCAAGAAATCAGGAAAAAATAGCCCAAAACACGGCTATTGCTGGAGTTCTTCAAGGAAAAAAAGTAGTTTATTTTGATGCGGGCAGTGGCGCTAAACACACCGTACCAGCTGTGTTTTTGGAAAACATTAATCAGTCAACAGAGGTAGTAACCATTGTTGGTGGCGGAATTCGTTCGGCAGAGCAAATATTAAAAATGAAATCGGCGGGAGCAAATGTTATTGTAATAGGGAATAAAATTGAAGAAGAGATAGACTTTCTTTTAGATATTAAAAACTTAAATGAAAATATAGAGTTGTGAAATTTGCCCATTATCAGATACTCGCCAGTTGTTTTGGTTTGTCAATCGAAAAGCTAGATGATGAAAGCCTAGATCAACTCAAAATAAAGACGGAAGACTATTTTAAATCATATGAGTCTCTGAAGTGTGACAATCAAACTCTTTCAATGACGGATGTTTTTGCTTTGGTCGATAGTTTAAAAAATGCAACAACTGTTGTTTTTCACGATTGGATTAAAAGTGATAAAGTAATTTCAAAAATTCTTCAAGGAAACGGTGAAAACTTGAATTTTCAAGAAAGGATTAGCAATAAAAAATATAGAGGACATACGCTTGAAAATCAATTTTATTCATTTCTAACACCCTATTTATACACCTTTTTAGAGAGTGAAATTACGGAGTCAATGGCTAATAAAGACTTCGAAAAACTTAGGTTTTACTTGCAGTACTCATGCTTTTTAGAAGAATCAAAAAAAACAGTATTACAACAAGAGGTTGACCAACAGTTACGCATCATATTCACAGCTATTAGCAAACTCGATTTTGTAGATAAAGACTCTTCTTCAAAAATAGCACTAGATAAGCGGAAAAAGAACAGTAAAGAAATTAAACTATTAGCCTCTCTGGACCTAGTGGATATTCTTAATCTACTCGACAAGCAGTTTTATGCATTGCGTGTAAGTTATATTGATACCATAAAAAAGTTGATGACCCATCCAAACATTGATCCGATGATGTTTAAGATGTTGTCTAAAGCAATAAGTAGTGTAGAATTAAATAATTCTCACAAATCTCAGGTAGAATCATTTTTACAACAAAGCAAAACAAGTTTTTACCAAAAACAACGAACCACAATTTTTAATAAAGCACTATTGAGTAACCCATTGATTTACTTAGCTTTTTTAGGGGTTATTATTGTAGTGTTTTTGGTCTTTCCTTTCGACTTTAAAAATACGAACCCTGCTAAAAATGAAAAAATCTCTGGTTTAGACAGTTTATCTCAAGATGAGGTAAAAAAAACAGATTCACTATTGGCATTTAAGGAAGACTCCACGTTGTTTGAGACAGACGATATGAACGTCCCCGTTGCTCTTCCAGACTTTATTCTCGCAGATAATACCAGCGAAATTAAAAATCCAATTGCCTTAAAACTGTATGAAAGCATGTTAAATGATTATGAGATTCAGCAGAACAATTTTACTACGAATTGTGATCCGCTTGAAGAAACAAAGTTAAAAGAGTTCAATTTTAAAGGAGTAGATGATATCGAGAAGGATTTTGTAAACCACAAGATTATTAATAAAAGTGATGAGGACTGTTATCTATTATATTTTCAAAACAAGGACGCTGGAGCAGTATATGGTGAGTTTATTTCTGCTGGTAGCTCTATCGAATTAAAATTAGTGAAAAATTGGCGTGTGGTTTTTTATACAGGACAGGATTTTACATCTTTTAATCCTCTAAAGACCTCAAATAATGGGTATGGAAATCTTGAAGACGCCAAGAAAATTGACAAGTCGTTTGCAGCACATTTTTGTGAAATGGACTATTCGAACTTTAGAGTTTTATCAAAAATATATCACGTAGTATCAGTTGGAAAAACGACGCGTTTATATACTAATTCAAATGGTTCTCTTCAGATTGATTCAAATAGTATCAAGGCAACCAATTAATTTTTTAATTATCATCATAGAAAGAACTCACATTATTAGAATTTGATTTTTCTTGTTGAATCGCATAGTTTTTTTTAATGTTTAATATAAATTGTTTTAATACAATTGCGATTTTTATATATTTGTTGTTGTGAAAAAGCAGAAAACATATGCCTTCGTTTGTCTAGTAAGCTTACTACTATTTTTCACTAGTCCTGTCATTTTTATTTCTGGAGTTGTATTTGACTCCTTAACTGAAATGAATGTTGAAACAGTAGACTTAATGGATGGTGAAACAGAATCAGAAAACGAAACTCCTGCTCCACTTGAAGAAGAACAACACGCCACTGCTTTTGAAATCGAGCGTGAATTGGGCGGAGAGTCTAAAAATGCAGCAAATGATTTGTATTTGCATTCCAACTGGAAGTCTGTGCCTTGCACTACGATAACACCTCCCCCCGACTTCATATAAGTGTTCTGACCACCACCTACTTAAATTATTAATTATACATTTTAGGTTGTTTGTATTTTATTGAATACAACAACGAAATATTAATTCACTTTATGAAGAACTCGAATATGTTCAAAAATTTAGGTAGTGATCTACCTTCGGGATTAGTGGTTTTTTTAGTTGCCCTCCCCTTATGTTTAGGTATAGCACTCGCCTCTGGAGCACCAATGTTTTCAGGAATTATTGCTGGAATAGTAGGTGGTGTTGTAGTTGGAATCATTAGTGGCTCACCTCTTGGTGTTGCTGGACCAGCTGCTGGACTTGCAGTAATAGTAGCAAATGGAATCCAGGACTTAGGAACCAACGCGGCTGGAGAATTTGATATGATGGCGGGATTCCAGGCCTTTTTGGTTGCAGGAGTTATTGCTGGTATACTCCAAGTTATTCTTGGTGCTGTTCGTGCAGGAATAATTGGCTATTACTTTCCCATATCAGTTATACAAGGAATGTTAGCAGGTATTGGTATCACACTTATTTTAAAGCAAATACCTCATGCTTTAGGTTGGGATAAAAATCCAGAAGGCGAATGGGAGTTTTTTCAATCAGATGGGCACAACACCTTTTCAGAAATAGGTTATGCTTTTGAAAACTTCACCACTGGAGCAGTTGTTATTACGCTTGTTTCGATCGGAATATTGATTCTTTTTCAGCAAGGCTTTATGAAAAAGAACAAGGTGCTAAGTTTGATTCCTGGTCCTTTGATTGCCGTAGTTTCTGCTATACTTTTAAACGAAATGTTTAAGGCTTATTTCCCTGAATTTGCTCTTATGAATGAGCGCGAAATGGTGAATGGTGAAGTAATGGAAAACAATCACTTGGTGAACATAAAAGCCGCTGACGGGACAAAGCCTTATTATGGTTTGTTGACTTTTCCTGACTGGAGTATTCTAAAAAACCCAAACGTCTATCTGATTGGTTTTACAATGGCTATTGTAGCTAGTTTAGAAACGCTTTTATGTGTTGAGGCTACAGACAAATTGGATCCTCAAAAACGAACAACTCCAACAAACCGAGAGTTGTTTGCGCAAGGAACGGGTAATATTGTTTCTTCTCTTATCGGGGGGCTTCCTGTTACACAGGTTATTGTACGTAGTTCTGCGAACATTGATTCAGGGGCTAAAACTAAAATGGCAGCAATTTCCCACGGTTTTTTCCTTGCAACGTTTGTATTACTTTTACCTTGGTTATTGAACATGATACCACTTGCTTGCTTAGCGGCAATTTTGTTAATTGTAGGTTATAAATTAGCGAATATAGGACTGTTTAAGAAAATGTATAAAAACGGTCTTAGTCAGTTCATTCCGTTTATAGTAACCATATTGGTCATTGTATTTATCAATCTATTATGGGGTATTATTGCTGGGTTAGCAGTAGCAATTTTTTACATCTTGAAACGAAGCTACGAGAACGCTTTATACTCTAAGTTTCTTGAAAAAGAAGAAGGTGAACGAAACGAAACTATTATTGAGCTGGGTGATGTTGTTTCCTTTTTTAACAAAGGGCATCTGCATAAAAAATTAAGTGAATTAAAAGAAAATAGTTTTGTAGTTATTGATGGAACGAACAATAAACACATGGATTATGATATTTTTGACTTATTGGAAGACTTTATGATTAATGCACAGTCAAAAAACATTCAGGTTGCCTTCAAGGGCTTTGATACTCAGAGGTCAGAAAAATTAAATGATTTTATAAACGAAATGAAAGAAAAATATGAAAACACTTACGAAAAAGACGCAAAATGAAATTACTCCTCAAATCGCTTTAGATTTGTTAAAGGAGGGAAATGAAAGATTTGTAAAAAATAACCGTGCTGATAGAAACCTTTTAGAGCAGGTCAGTGAAACGGCTAGTGGCCAATTTCCTTTTGCTGTTTTGTTGAGCTGTATAGACTCGCGAACCTCTTCGGAATTAATATTCGACCAGGGTATCGGTGACATTTTTAGTGCTCGTGTGGCTGGAAATGTAGTTAATGAAGATATACTTGGGTCTATGGAATACTCGTGTAAAGTAGCAGGTTCAAAAATTGTGGCTGTTATTGGTCACTCAAAATGTGGAGCCGTCACTGCGGCTTGCCAAGATGTAGAACTAGGAAATATAACTGCGCTTTTAAGCAAAGTAAAGCCAGCAATTCAAAATGTTAAACCAAGCGTCGATGATATAACCTCTGAAGCTTCGGTTCAAAAAGTAGCTGATGAAAATGTTAAAGTAGCTATGGATGAGATTCGTAAGAAAAGCGAAATCTTAGCGCAAATGGAAAGAGACGGTGAAATTAAAATCGTTGGTGGAATGTACGATGTTAAGTCAGGGGAAGTTAACTTCTTTGACTAGATAACAGGATAGAATTATAGATCGCAAAAGACCATTGAGACAATCAATGGTCTTTTTTTATGAGATTATGGATATTGAGATAATCGTTAACCCTAAGAATAGTGACACCAGCAAAAGAATAATGAATATAAAGTACGCGTTATTTCTTGTGCTATATTTTGTGCGAACCGCTTGAATTTTCTTTTCTGACGCTTTTGGGAATTTTAAAAATGTTTTTCTTGCTCTTTTAGAGAAGTTTTGAGATTTTTTAGAACGTCTGGATGTTTTTAAAGCATTATTCTGCTTGATCCTTCTTATCATATCAAAAATATGTCCCGCTCCAATGCCCATAGTTAAAGGTACAAATTTCTTAGTTCTCTTTGTTTTTTGAAGCGGTAATTACTATATTTCCAATAATTACCTGCTTATTTTCAACCGTTTAGATAATAAATACGTTATTAAATCATGAAAACACTAACACTTATTTGCCTCACTTTTTGTTCAGTTGCCATTTTTGCTCAGGACACTACGTTTACAAAACGGTATTACGCTGATGATTCAAATTATGAAAATATACGTTCACGAGGGCTAACATCAAACCTTGAAAGTGGGGTTGTGATTTGTGGAGAACTAACTTATAATGATGGCCTTGTTATGAATATTGATTCTCTGGGTAATCACATTTGGAATAGAAGTCTCTCTGACCCCAACTTTTATATAAAAATAATGAATGGATTAACAACGCTTGACAGTTCATTACTTCTGTCTGGTTATACTTATGGTAATGATGATATGGAAAGCTTTTTTTGTATAAAAATGAATTTTCAAGGAGATACTTTATGGTCAAGAACTTTTGAAATGAATATGGATATTGGAGGAGAAAGCGAGTTTGTTGGTGTTGAACAACTCTCTGACTCTTCTTATGTTTTGATGACATCCAACCCATCAGATAGCTTAATAAAAGTCATTAAACTAAATGCTAATGGTGACAACGAGTGGGAAAAAAGTATAGAAGGGAGATCTTTTGAAGTGAGTAGTATTTATTCCGACATGGAAGACACCACTTTTTTAATTGCAGGTTTTGTCAATGATTTGCATGGTGGGATAATTAAAATGACAAACGAAGGAGAAATCATTTGGTCTAGGCTATATACTGATAAGAGAATATACGATGTTACTATGCTGGGAAGTGAAATATACGCTTTGAATAATAGTAACATTTGGTTAATGAAATTAAGTGAAAACGGAAACTTTTTATGGTTAAAGGAGAAAGAAGGAATCTATGATCCTTTCATAGAGCCTAGGTCTGGCTATCCTACGCTTACAAAATTTAATGACACCTTATTAGCAGTTAATACAAATGAATATCTGAGCTCTAGAGTGTTGACTGTAGATACAAGCGGTAGCACAGTTAATCAACTGCACATAGATGGACCAGTTAGTCATGTTGAAATAAACAAAAATAAACGTGTATTTGTATCAGTGAACGGGCCAACCTATGGAATTAAAGATTTGCTAGGTCGAGACCATGTTGTGTTAATCACTACTAATACTGATTTGGAGCCTTCTTTTTGTAGCAGCAGTATCTCTCAAACCTTTACTGGTAATACCGATACAGTGTTTATCGACTCTATGAACCTTACAGTTTCAAACTCTTCACATGGAATAAATACTGATTATTTTTTGGACAGCTTGATTTTAACGGATGACAATAGTTGTATATCCTTTTTCGGAAATCTTGATACTCAAGAAAAAATTGACGTAAAAGTTTATCCTAATATTACAAATGGTTTAACCTATTTCGACTTTTCAAAAACTGACACTTACAAGATTATACTCTATAGTTTAGAAGGAAATAGACTTCAGGAGGTGGAGGTTAATGGAAACTCTGCTTTAGTTGATTTGTCAAGTTACTCTTCGGGACTTTATATTTATAAAGTCTTTGGAAACGGAGCGACATTAAGCGGGAAAATTGTTAAACGTTAACTTTAGTCGTCAACCCTGTAGTTTTCTGTTATTATGCGTTCTGCAGGTTTAAATTGAGGCGTATACTTATTGTTTTCTAACCCTCCCAACTCTTTTTCAGAACGAAACTGATACTTCCAAAAGAATCCTCCAAGCATCCATGGCTCTTTCCAAAGGGTATTAAAAAAAGTGGTATACGCATTGGCCTGTAGCTGAGGGTTGGTTGATAATTCATTGATTTGATATTTATAATAGCCCGATGTCGCATAATCCAAACTCCGAAACCCATATTCAGTAAAGACAATTTGCTGATCGCAAGAATCACTAAAAGTCTCAAGCCTCATTGATAACTTTTCAAATCCTTTTTCTAGTTCATCTACACTGGGATGTTTGGATGAAGTAATCGGAAAGTATGCGTCAATCCCAATGAAATCAAGTTGCTTCCAAAAAGAAACCCTTTCGTAATTGTCCCAGTTTGCTGCATAAGTAACTTTGTTTTTATAGACACTTCGCACGGAATCGATTAACGCTGACCAAAACTTTGGTCGTTCCCGAACTGCAATTCTATATTCCGTACCAATACAAAAAACAGGAACATCCATAGAGTCTGCAATCGTTGCGAAACGCAAAATATATGCTGAATAGCTATCTTCCCACTGTTTCCATTCCGCTTCAGAGGAACAATTAAATTTTCCCGGCCAGCCCTCTCCTGAAATCCAGACATGTGGTTTTAGCATAACTTTAATCCCTTGATTCTTGGCAAGTTGTATAGTTTCAATAACCCCTTCTTCTCGCTCACCCCACCATTGATGTTGGTAATTATATACCACCTCAGAAGCGTTTTTTCTGGTATATGCATAAGGGATAACAGAAACCCAATCAACATTCATAGCTTTTAAACCTTGAAAAGATTCCTCTTTTATCACCTTATTTGGCATTTCTAGGCTAGCTCCATTTAGTTTTTGTTCTTTTTTAATCGGAACTATAGTTGCCTTTTGCGACGTTTCTTTGTCGCTGCACCCGAAAACAATTAGAATAAATAGGAATGGGACTAATATGCTTTTCATTGAATAGGTGTTAAAGATTGAATGTCTATAGAGCTGTATTTAGAAAGGCTTAGCTTAAAATACCTTGGATTCAAACGAGATATATCGTAGACCTCCCAGCGTCTAAACAAGTATTCTGAAGGTTTGATCTTTTCATTGTTTTTTAGAAAATAGAAATCATCTTCAGTTACAATAGAAGCACATTTTTCTTGATGAATAGAACTAAATATAAGAGACTCAATTGGATATGACCAGTTAGCATCGAAAACCAAGCCCTTTTGATCAATGATAAACTTTGTGCCCTCTTTTTTCTGCGTTGTAGCAATAATCTCTTTCATTTCTCCTAAGCGAGAACTATATTGCTTACCATATTTCCATATTGTACAAAATCGAAATATAAATATTGTCGAGACGAGTACTATTAGAATGTATTTATAAATACTACGGGAAAGAAGTGAAACAAAATAAATTAGGGTAAATCCAGCTAAAAACATGAGTGAAAAATTTACCTGCTCTTTGTATCTTGATAAATCAAATCCATAAGACGAAACGTTAACCATGATAATTAGCCCAATCAGAAATACTGAATAACCCAATAAAACCAAATACTTCTTTTTAAGAATCATTAATACAACTGTTATTAAAATTAGGGTTGCCCAATCCCAATAATAACTAAGAATAAAACTTAGCCAGCTTTTTAAGTATGCGAAGTCATATACATTGTGCCTCAAACTGTAAAGGAAATCGGTAGTTTTGCTTTTTTCATAATCACTGATGATAGAGAACTTAAACACGACAAACAATACAATTAACAAAGTATATGGGATGTACTTCTTAATTTTGAAATCTTTCTTTTCAAATGCATACAGCAATAGGGCATAAATAAATAGGACGATGGCGTAGAAGTGAGCTGTAATAATAAAGAAAGCCAAAATCAGTAAGACAAAATGCTTAAATTTATTTTTTGAATTATTGAATATAACGTAAAACAAAACCAAGAACCCCATGGCATAGTAGAATTCAAAAATGGGAACAAAATAACCTGATGTAATACCTAAAAGCTGAATAGAAAGTAAAATCAACCCAGCATATATGTCTTTGTATACATAACGGGTTACTAGGTAGATTGTATAGAAAAAACATACGTGTCCTACAGAGGAGAGTAATACAATAGTGCTTAAGTCAAGTCCCAAGTTGCTTCCAACCCATGGAGCGATTTGGGAGAAGATTAATATATACCTATCGTGTTCAACCCAGAATGACTCGTTGTTTACCACTCGAAAGAAATAATAAGAAGCATCTGATAGTAAGCGTTCTTCTCTATAAAGTACAGCCAAAATAATGAGCAGCGCAAAAAATAAGTGAGATATGATATCTATTACTCTACCTTCCTTGAGATCATTTTTAAAGCCTAATGAATTCTGCACAAAGCGAATATAACAAGATTTAGTTCAACTATACCTTTCTCAGCCCTACCTTGGTATCCCCCTCTTCTTCAATATCAGCTAAAAACTCAGTACCTTCTATACTTCCAACATTTATTGCATCGGCTAAGACCTCATCGGCGATGTAACTCTTGTTTGCTTCAATTGCCGCTTGAATGTCGGCACTTGTCTCTACAGTGATGTTAATCTTATCAGTTACTTCAAATCCCGCTTCCTTGCGGAAATTTTGGATTCGATTTACTAATTCTCGCGCGATTCCCTCCTGTTTTAATGCGGGCGTGATGGTAATATCCATTGCAACTGTAATTCCGTTTTCAGAAGTTACTAACCACCCAGGAATATCGTCTGTTTCAATTTCAAAATCGTTGAAGTCGAGTTCAATTGTTTCCCCATTGATTTCACCAGACCATCCACGATTGTTTTCAACAGAAGCTATTTCTTTGTCTCCCCAACTATTTACCATTCCAGCAATTGATTTCATGTGCTTGCCATATTTCGGACCAATGGTTTTAAAGTTCGGCTTGATTTTTTTCGTTAAAACGCCAGTTGTGTCTTCTAATAACTCTAGCTCTTTGACATTGATTTCAGAAAGAATCAAATCTTGTACATGTTTAATTCTAGACTTAAAACTAGGATCCAAAATAGGAGCCATTATCTTTTGCAAAGGCTGACGTACTCGTATTTTTTCCTTTTTACGAAGACTCAAAGCCATTGAAGAAACCTGCTGTGCGATTTCCATTTGAGCTTCTAGTTCTGTATCAATATCAGCTTCAACTGCCGTTGGAAAGTGAGCTAAGTGAACAGAAGTAGCATTATGACGCTTCGCTACCTTGTTTAGGTCGCTGAACAATTCATCTGAGTAGAATGGTGCTATAGGCGAACTGAGTATAGCTATCGTTTCCAAGCATTCAAACAAAGTCTGATAAGCAGAAATTTTATCTTGCGTATAATCACCCTTCCAGAAGCGTCTTCTGCATAAACGAACGTACCAATTCGATAACTGATCATTCACAAAACTCTGGATTAAACGACCCGCTTTTGTGGGTTCAAAAGTTTCGAACGCATTGTCCACTTCTTTCACCAATGAATTGAGTTTAGAAATAATCCAGCGATCAATTTCAGGTCTTTCTGAAGTTTCAATTCGGTCTTCTTGATAAGCGAAGCCATCAATGTTCGCATATAAACTAAAGAATGAATACGTATTGTAAAGCGTTCCAAAGAACTTTCGTTGCGTTTCTTTGATGCCTTCCGTGTCAAACTTTAAGTTATCCCATGGAGCCGCATTGGTAATCATATACCAACGAGTTGCGTCAGGACCATATTGATCTAATGTCTCAAAAGGATCTACTGCATTCCCCAAACGTTTCGACATTTTCTGTCCATTCTTATCAAGGACAAGACCGTTAGAAATTACGTTTTTATAGGCTACTGAATCAAAAACGGTTGTTCCGATTGCATGCAGCGTATAGAACCAACCTCTTGTTTGGTCAACTCCTTCAGCGATAAAATCTCCAGGATATGCTTTATGATCATCGATCATTTCCTTGTTCTCAAAAGGATAGTGCCACTGAGCGTAAGGCATAGACCCCGAATCAAACCAAACATCGATGAGGTCTGCTTCACGTTTCATTGGTTTACCACCCTCTGAAACAAGCGTTATTTTATCAACATAATTTTTATGTAAATCAACCTTATCGTAATTCGCTTTCGACATATCTGAAGGATCAAAATCCGATAGGGGATTATTATCCATGACGCCAGCAGTAACTGCTTTCTCACACTCTTCTTTCAACTGCTTGATTGAAGAGATACAGATTTGCTCATCACCTTCTTCAGTTCTCCAGATTGGAATCGGAATACCCCAATAACGTGAACGTGATAAATTCCAATCATTCAGGTTTTCCAGCCATTTACCAAAACGACCTGTACCCGTTGATTCTGGTTGCCAATTGATGGTTTTATTCAACTCCATCATGCGGTCTTTTTTATCTGTCACCTTAACGAACCATGAGTCTAACGGATAGTATAAAACGGGCTTATCTGTTCTCCAGCAATGCGGATAACTGTGTTCGTATTTTTCTACCTTGAAAGCTTTGTTTTCCTCTTTAAGTTTGATTGATATCAGTACATCAACGGACTTTTCAGGAGCTTCTCCATCGTCATAGTACTCATTCTTTACATACATTCCAGCAAACTCACCCATCTCAGGACGGAACCTTCCTTGAAGATCCACCAAAGGAACAGGATTTCCGCGCTCGTCTTCCACCAATAAACCAGGAACACCTGCTTGTTTACTAACCATGGCATCATCAGCACCGAAGGTGGGCGCAGTATGAACGATTCCTGTACCATCTTCTGTTGTCACAAAATCTCCAGGAATAACTTGAAAGGCATTTTCTGGGTTTTCCATGGGTTGAGCGTAAGGTAGTAACTGCTCATAGCGTATTCCTACAAGATCAGCTCCAGTGAATTCAGCTCCAATGAAAAATGGAATTTTCTTTCCACCTTTTTCATAGTTTGATAATTCATCTTGATTCTCAATTTGAAAATAGTTCTTAGAAAACTGTTTGTTTACTAAAGGCTTAGCACACAAAACATGTATGGGTTTAAATGTATATTGATTGTAAGAATGAACTATTACGTATTCTATCTTCTTACCAACCGTCAATGCAGTATTCGAAGGAAGCGTCCAAGGAGTTGTTGTCCAGGCAAGAAGGTGCAGGTTTTCTCCTGCTGGAACTTTTTCAAATAATGATTGGCTCTCAGCGTTCTTGATCGCTTTGAACTGAGCAACACAAGAAGTGTCTTTTACATCGCGATAACACCCAGGTTGATTCAATTCGTGCGTCGAAAGACCTGTTCCTGCTTTTGGTGAATAAGGCTGTATGGTATATCCTTTGTAAATTAATCCTTTATCATTCAGTTGACCCAAAAGCCACCAAACGCTTTCCATATATTTGGATTCATAGGTAATATATGGGTTTTCCATATCTACCCAATACCCCATTTTTTTGGTAAGGTTGTTCCAGACATCAGTATAACGCATTACCGCTTCCTTGCAGGCTTTGTTGTAGTCCTCAACTGAAATCTTTGTGCCGATGTCCTCCTTTGTGATACCGAGTTCTTTTTCAACACCAAGTTCAACAGGAAGTCCGTGCGTATCCCATCCCGCTTTTCGTTTTACTTGAAAACCTTTTAAGGTTTTATATCGACAAAAAATATCTTTTATCGAGCGCGCCATAACGTGATGAATTCCTGGAAGTCCATTTGCCGATGGAGGTCCTTCGAAAAATACGAAAGGCTTGTTTTCATCACGAGAATCAATGGAAGCCTGAAAAACTTTTTCGTTTTCCCATTTCTTCATCACTCTTTCTGCTACATTTGGCAAGTTGAGACCCTCGTATTCAGGATATGTTGCGCTCATAATTATTGCTTTTTTAACGAGCCGCAAATTTAGCAAATTTTATGGGTATGCTAAAATGAGTCTGATATAAGTATTTTGAAAAACGGTTATTGAGTAAGTATTTTGTTTGAATACGGATAATCAGATTAATAATACGGAAAACATCAAGGGTAACCTGTTATTTTCTATCTTTGATATTAAATACTACTATATGGTTCGTGGAATAATCAGTATTATACTTCTTTTCTCTCTTCAACTCTGTTTTGCTCAAAACGAAGACCCTGATTCTAAAACAGCCAGGTTGAATAAAAAGTTTATGAAAGCGCTTTATGAAGAAGGAAATGAAGATCTCGCAAATAGAATAAGCGATAGTTTAAAATTAATTTATAAAAACACAGGTCACCTTTATAGCCTATACCGCTATTATAATTCAAAAGGGAATCTCGCTTATTATAGAGGTGAATATCCAGTTGCGTTAAGGCATTTTAACGACGCATTATTAATGGGCAAAAAACATAAAGACACATCAATTATAGTGGGAGCACAAATGAATGTGGGTGCAATGTTTTATCTGTTAAATAATTATGACGAGGCACTTAAGCACTATTTAGAAGACGCCAAAATTATGGAAATCTATGATACTAGTGGTTTGTCAGGACTTTATGGTAATATCGGGATGCTCTATAATGATATTGATCAATTAGAGAAAGCTGAGTTTTATTTGAATCGGTCTATGAATTTAGTGAATTCCGAAAAAGAAATTGAAGAAATAATTAAACCTCTCAATGTTCTGGGAATTGTGCAGCGTAAAAAAGGGGAGTATGGTGAAAGTGAAAAGTCTCTAATAAGGGCGATTGAAATTGCTGAAGACAATCCTCGCTTTTATCGTGATATAGCAGACATACATTCGAGTTTAGCAAATTTATTTAAAGAGACGAACAATTATAAAAAGCAAGAACATCACATTCAAAAGAGTATTGAATATTATGAAAAAATCAACAACCCCACTAATATAGCTTATGGCCGCCAGCTTTTGGCGAACTATTATTTAGACGTAGGGGAGAGTGTTAGGGCTGAAAGAGAAATAATAACGGCCTTACAGTTTTTCAACTCGACTGACTTTCCAGTAAGCTCGAAACGAGAATTTTATGCCACCTATGCTCAGATTTTGTATGCTCAAAACAAATATAAAGAAGCGTATGACCAATTAAATCTGGGTTTTGAACTTTATGACACTTTGTTTTCTCTTCAAAAAATTGAACAAGCATCTAAACTTGAAACAAAGTATTTCTATCAACAAAAAATTAAATTAGACTCAATTAAAAGAGCTGAAGAACAAAAAAAACAGGCACTGAGAATTAAAAAAGAAAAGGCGGAAAATGAAGCCGCTTTAGCTCAACAAAAAATATATTCAACAGTGGGTATAGGTGGGACCTTATCTTTGCTCATTATTGCATTTGTGCTTTTTAAGGCATACCGAAACAAGAACAAATCGAACATTTTAATTTCAGAACAAAAAAATCAAATTGAGGCGAAACAGACTGAAATTTTAGACTCAATTCAATATGCCAAACGGATTCAAACCGCTATTCTTCCACCACAAAGTTTAGTGAAATCTTATTTGACTAATTCTTTTGTTTTGTATAAACCAAAAGATGTGGTAGCAGGAGACTTCTATTGGATGGAACACGTGGGAGACAACATTCTATTTGCCGCAGCTGATTGCACTGGTCATGGCGTTCCAGGAGCAATGGTGAGTGTTGTTTGTAATAACGGATTAAATAGAAGCGTACGTGAATATGGGTTAACAGATCCAGATAAAATCCTTAATAAAACAAGAGAAATTGTTGTTCAAGAATTTGAAAAATCAGAAGAAGATGTAAAAGACGGTATGGATATTTCACTTTGTTCACTTTCGCTTTCAACGCATTCATTAACTTGGGCAGGAGCAAACAACCCGTTATGGATTATCCGAAAAGACTTAGATCAAGTGGAAGAGATCAAAGCGGATAAACAACCTATTGGAAAGTATCAAGACCCAAAACCTTATACGAATCATGAGGTGAAATTAGAAAAGGGAGATTCGATATTCATCTTCACAGATGGTTATCCAGATCAATTTGGAGGGGAGCACAATAAAAAATTTAAAACAACGAATTTCAAAAAACTACTTCTAAGTGTAAAAGGTGAAAAAATGGAAGACCAAAAGCGTATAATTGATAAGAAATTCGAAGAGTGGAAAGGGAGTGAAGAGCAAGTAGATGACGTCTGTGTTATAGGGGTTCTAATTTAATTTTAGAATTAGCAACTAAAGCTTAAACTGTGACATTTCCGTTATACAATCCACATCTTGATAAAACCAAACTGATTTTTAACTACATTTGACTGTCATTAATTGATTTACAGTTGAAACCGATAATAAAGTTACTATTCCTTCTACTATTCACTAACAACTTAGTGTATTCAAATATTGATAGTTTGCGCAATGTTTTCAACTCTAGTAATGTTGACACTGTAAAGCTAATCTCAGCCAAAGCACTTTCAGCTAATTATGAGCAAAAAAATCCAGACTCTTCAGTTTATTTTGGAAAACAGGCGTTAGAAATTGCCAACAAATTGGATCGACCAGCGGACAAAGTTTCTGCTTTATTAAAAATTGGAACGGGTCATTATTTTGCGAGAGATTATAATCAAACTATTGAGGAATGCAATAAAGCCCTAGTACTTTCCAAAAAGATAAAGGATACGATTTATCAAGGCACCATTCTTTACTATTTAAGTCGAGCGTATAGTCGAATTGCGCGATACGACTTAACAATACAAATTCAGCTCGACGCTATTCGTTTTTACGAAGAAAGAAATCATGCTGCTGCAATAGGAGTTATGTATAATAATATGTCTATTGCTTACAAATATTTAGGAGACTTTAGGGAGGCGATAGAAGCACTGAAAATAGCTTCTAAAAATTATAAGAAAGCGAAAAGTAAGGAAAACTACTTTTCACCATATACAAATATAGCGGCATGTTATTTTGAGATGGAGGAGTACGACTCATGCCTGATTTATGTGGATTCGGCAAAAATAATGGTGAAGAAATATAATAAACCCAATGCTGAGACTATGCTGAATCATATGCAGATATGGGAAGGCGAAATTGCTTATGAACGAGGGTCTTATGAGAAAGCGTTAGGACATTATAAAATAAGTCATGAGGCTAATATGGAGTCCTACGAAATTGACGATCAAATTTATTCACAACTTGGTATTGGTCGTTCTCTTTTAAAACTGGGCCGACCTAAAGAAGCAAAGCCATATTTGGTTGAAGTTTTAGAAAAAGCAAAAGAATCAAATGCGTTGAAAAGAGTTATGATGGGACACGAAGCTCTTGCGGAATTGTATAATGAATTGGGCGATTTTAAAAAATCTACGTATCATCTAAAACATCAAATAGAGTTAAGCGATAGTATTTTCAACCAAGAGAAGACAATGGCCATTATGAGTGCCAGAACGGCTTTTGACGTCGAAAATAAAGAAAAGGAGATTCGCATGTTAAGCATGAAAAATGAGTTGGGCGAAAAAAATGCACGTCTTCAAGAAGCGGAGTTAGAGCAAACCAAATCGCGTCAAATTCTTTTATACTCAATTCTTGCTTTTACACTTGTTTTCATCATAGGGCTTTTTGTTCTTATTAAAAAGCGGAACAAAACAAATCGTCTTTTAAAAAGACAAAAGAACGAAATCTCGGAACAAAAAGAAGTTTTGCAGATTAAAAACAAGGAAATACTAGATTCAATCCAGTATGCAAAACGTATTCAAACCGCAATTTTACCACCTGGGAAGTTGGTGAGGTCTTATCTTGAAGACTCTTTTATTTTATATAAGCCAAAAGACGTTGTTGCAGGCGATTTTTATTGGATGGAATCATTTAACAATGCTCCTTTAAACCAGAAGAAGACAGAAAAAAGTGCTGAAGATACTATACTCTTTGCCGCTGCGGACTGTACAGGTCATGGTGTTCCTGGCGCTATGGTTTCAGTGATATGTAATAACGGACTTAATCGCGCTGTACGAGAATATGGAATAACAGATCCGGGTAAAATTTTAGATAAAACACGTGAAATTGTTATTCAAGAATTTGAAAAAAGTGATGAAGAAATGAAAGACGGAATGGACATTTCTTTAGTTTCTCTTCGATCTGATAAAAATCGTAGCTTCATTGAATGGGCAGGAGCAAATAACCCACTTTGGATTATTCGAAAAAGTGAGATTAAACCAGAAGATCTTCAAATGAATGGTGGTAGTAGCGAGAAAATAATTGTCCAAAATCATGAGGGTTATTCCCTAGTTGAAATAAAGCCAGACAAACAACCAATAGGACAATATGACAATCCAAAGCCTTATACAACGCATCGTTTAGAGCTGAAAAAGGAAGATACAATCTATGTTTTCACAGATGGTTATCCAGATCAATTTGGAGGTGAACACAATAAAAAGCTTAAAACAACCAACTTCAAAAAACTTCTATTGAGCATTAATGACAAAACAATGGATGAGCAAAAATCCATCATCGATAAGTCTTTCGAAGACTGGAAAGGTGGATTTGAGCAGGTAGATGACGTCTGCGTTATAGGAGTGCGACTGTAAGGAGCACGAACTAGAACGCATGACGGAATTATCCCAGTCTAGTCGCGGTTAATGAGCGCTAGCGAATTTACCAAGACTCCATCGGGATAGATGACCCGTAGAAACGAAAGCACCACTTCGGACTGAAAACAGCTTTATTACAAGATCAACCATCATTTTTATATGGTTATAGGAGTGCGACTGTAAGGGGCACGAACTAGAACGCATGACGGAATTATCCCGGTCTAGTCGCGGTTAATGAGCGCTAGCGAATTTACTAAGTCTCCATCGGAATAGATGACCTAATGAAGTCTACGAGTAAATTCAATCAATTTAAACTTCACTTTATATATTTATCTAAAGAAAAACTTTTTTTACTTAAAAGTTTATCGTAATATTGCAATATACAAATTTGATATGGGAATTACACGAACAGATTTATTTACAAAAGAACAAAATGAAATAGCACTTTTTGCAAAGTGTCTTGCTCACCCAGCGCGCGTGGCAATTTTAGAGCATTTACTTCAAAAAAATGAATGTGTAAACTCCACGCTTGTATTGGAATTGGGTTTAGCGCAAGCTACAATTAGTCAGCATTTAAAAGAATTAAAAAACGCTAAAATTATTCAAGGTACGATTGAAGGAAATAGCATGAATTACTGTATTAATCCAGTAATCTGGAAAAAGATAAAAGAAAAGTTTAATAACATATTTGATCAACACATTTGCTGCGGAGGAAATGATTGTTGTTAAAATTAAAAACAGAAATGATGAAACTATCAGAAGTTAAAAAAGCATTGGAGTCGGTAAGCGAAATTAAGTTTGAATTGCCAAACGGAACATTTGTTCCAATTCATTTTCATGTGACAGAAGTAGGCGCAATTACACGCCACTTTATTGATTGTGGAGGAACAGA
The DNA here is from genome assembly GCA_002734085.1 of Fluviicola sp. Lineage (GTDB taxonomy): Bacteria > Bacteroidota > Bacteroidia > Flavobacteriales_D > Crocinitomicaceae > Brumimicrobium. Next base: position 480,272 of record NVXV01000001.1, read on the forward strand.
AAGAATTGAAAAAGTAGTGAACTTCCAATTATGGGAGGCAGGAGATTTTGACCACAGATTAGCCCCAGAAAAGTTGAAAAATATCATTTCACTCTCTGAAGAAAAACTAGGATTGGGTAATATGAAAGTTGAGGTGGAGTATCAAATGGATACAATTGGTAAGTTCAATTTAGATTTCAATGGTTCCCACTTTGTTTTAGTTCCACAACAAACAGCTTGTTTAGCGCAAGATAAGTGCGGAATACCAGAGGAGAAACAAAAAGTAGCGCTAACTTCAATTGGAAAAGAGGATAGTAACGCATGTACACCAGGAGGAGGTTGCTGCTAATAAATAGTGTATGGGTACATTTGAGAAATACCTTACGCTATGGGTGGTATTGTGTATAATTGTAGGAATAGGGCTAGGTAATCTATTAGGTGATTCAATTAACCTTCTAAGTGATTGGAATATCTCAACAGTAAATATCCCTGTTGCCATTTTGGTCTGGTTAATGATTTTTCCAATCATGGTACAAATTGACTTTAGTTCAATCAAGAATTTTTCCAAAAACTTAAAAGGCTTGGGATTAACCATTTTTATAAATTGGTTTATTAAACCCTTTACAATGGCCTTTTTTGCATGGATTTTTTTCTATAACTTCTATGCATCATTTATTTCTCCAGAAAACGCTGAACAATATCTTGCAGGGGCAATCCTGCTAGGAGCAGCGCCATGTACGGCTATGGTTTTTGTTTGGTCCTATTTAACAAAAGGGGATGCTAATTATACACTAGTTCAAGTTTCGGTGAATGACTTAATTTTACTCGTTGCTTTTATTCCTATTGTTGGCGGATTATTTAGCCTCTTTGGAATTGAAGTAGTGAATGCTGGTCAAGAACTGGGTATTCCATATAAGGCTTTAGCAACTTCTGTAATTGTTTTTGTAGTTATTCCTTTGATAGCAGGATACATCACCAATAGACTAATTATTAAAAGTAAAGGGATTAATTGGTTTGAAAAAAAGTTTCTTAGAAACCTTAAGCCAATATCTATAATTGCTCTTTTAACCACACTGATTTTATTGTTTGCTTTTCAAGGAGCGAAAATTATCGAACAACCATTTGATATATTATTAATTACAATACCACTGACAATTCAAACCTATTTTATATTTTTTGTTACCTGGTTTATTGGGAGATACATAAAGTTAAAACACAATATTTGTGCTCCCGCAGCAATGATTGGCGCCAGCAATTTTTTTGAATTAGCTGTTGCCGTTGCAATTATGTTGTTTGGCCTTAATTCAGGAGCAGCTTTAGCAACAGTTGTAGGCGTGTTAATTGAAGTACCAGTGATGCTATCATTAGTTGCATTGGCGAATAAGTGGAAATACTCATAATATGGTGATTAAAAATTCATTTTTGTTACTTTAGCGTATTGTAAAAGCGACCGATTTGAGTTTAGAAAAAGCAGTTCTCTCTTTTTTGATTGTATTTTCAATCTATCCATGTCTAGGTCAAGATCAATGGCTTAAAGGTCAAAGCGATTCTTTATCCAAAATTTGGAATGATCAAAGCTATTCCAAAAAGGAAAGAGCTCAGTCACTTTGTTTAGTTTTAGAAGGAGTAGAAAATCCAGATGATTTTAAAGGGTTAAGGCATTTTTCAAATATTCTTATTGATTTCTCAAAAGAACATAACCTTAAAAATGAGTTGGCTTGTGGGTATAAGTCAAAGGCTTCAGTATTTGAAATTGATAAAAATCCAGATTCAGCTATTGTCTATTTAAACAAGGCTTTAGAAATAAAGAAGAATTCAGATGATGTGCACGAAGCCGCCCGATTATTTTTAAAACTTGGAGAGAATTATAAAGATCTATTTCTGTTTGATGAGGCTATTGAAAAGTATAATCTGGCTATTGAAATCCTTAAGAATACGAAGGACCAATTAAGCCTTGCAATGGCGTATAATAATATTGCAAACATTCATGTTCATAGAGGTAAGATTAAAGAGGCGATTAAATATTTGACTAAAACACTTAAGATTTACGAAAACCAAGAGTATACTTTTGGGGTGCAAAAAGCACTGTCAAATATTGGAAACATTTACTATGATCAGCAAGATTATTCTGAAGCGTTTAATTATTACAACAAATCGTACCAGATTAATAAAGAGGAAAACTTTGAAAAAGAAAGCATTGGTTCGCTTATAGGACTGGGAAACACCTATCATATGTTGGAGGAAATAGACTCCGCAGAAACAGCCTATTTAAATGCTATTGACCTGCTTCAAACCTATCCTAACAAATATGACGAAGCCCTATTATTCAATAATTTAGGGAATTTATATTACGAAACAGGCGCAAATGAATTAAAAGAACAGAATGGGAAAAAGAATTTTGAAGTTCTTGATAAATCTGTGAATTATCATCAAAAAGCATATTCAATTCAAAAGGAAATTAATGACATTGTTGGGATGAGTTATTCTCTTTCTAGTATTGCGGAAGTTTATTATTTGGAAGGAAATCAAGAAAAAGCGATTGAATTTGGCGAAAAGGCGCTTAATTTAGCAAAAGAGGGGGAGTCAATTACTGATATAAAATATGTATCATTTTTCTTGTATGAAGTCTATAAGATTTACAACAAACCAACCAAGGCACTTGAGATGTATGAGTTGTATGTTGAAACTCGCGACAAGCTGATTAATCAAAGCAACCAAGAAGAAATCGTTCGCCAAAAACTCAAGTATGAATATGAGAAAAAGTCTTTCCAGGATAGTTTAAAAGCAGCACAAGAAAAAGAATTCATTGAAAAAGAATTACAGTTAAGTGATTTAAAATTGGAAAAAGAAAAATCAATTCGTTATTCTTTGTTGGTTGGATTAGGGTTAGTGTTATTATTTGGTATACTGATGTATAATAGATTTAAAGTTACACGAAGAAAAAATAAAATTATCGAAGCTCAAAAGCGTGTGGTTGATGTTAAAAACAAAGAAATTATTGACTCAATCAATTACGCAAAACGCCTTCAGGATGCAATACTTCCCCCCAACAAACTAATTACATCTTATTTATTAGATAGCTTTATTTTATATCGTCCAAAAGATATTGTTGCAGGAGATTTCTATTTTATGGATGTAGTTGAGGAAGACAATAAAAAATTAGTATACTATGCAACTGCAGATTGTACTGGACACGGTGTTCCAGGAGCAATTGTTAGTATTGTAGGAGCCAACGGACTTAAAAGATGTATTCAAGAATTGAATTTAAGAAAGCCCGGTGAAATTTTAGAAGTTTTATCAAAAATTGTTGCTGAAAACTTTTCCCAAAGTGAAAAAAAGATTCGTGATGGAATGGACATAGCGCTTTGCTGCCTTGAGTTCGTTAATAACAAACCCATAAACCTGCATTATGCTGGAGCAAACATTCCTCTTTTATTAGTAAATCCAAATAGATCCAACTGGCCATCGGACTTTATTCAGCTCAAAGATGCAAAATCGGGAGAAATTAAACCCGACAAACAAGCAATAGGATACTCTGAAGAATCTACTCCGTTTGTAACGCACACAATTGAAACAGAAAAAGGTGATACGCTCTATACTTTTTCAGACGGATATGCAGATCAATTTGGAGGCCCTCAAAAAGAAATAGGCGGGAAAAAGTTTAAAACCGTAAAACTTAAAAACCTCTTTGTCGACATCTATAACCAAAGTATGGATCAACAAAAAGAAACCTTAACAACCACATTCGACGAGTGGAAAGGAGACCTGGAGCAAGTAGATGACGTCTGCGTTATAGGAGTGCGACTGTAGCCCCGACGATTTAAATAACATAGAAATTTTGATAAACTTACTGGATTAAATGTCGGGACAGGAAGGACGAACAATAACGCATGACGGAATTACCCCGATCTAGTCGTAGTTAATGAGTGCTAGCGAATTTACCAAGACTCCATCGGGATAGATGACTTTACCAAATCGAAAACACCCTATTATTTCAAAGTAGATTTAATCCTATAAGAAAAGAGGACAATTTTTTTGGTCTTGAGCCAGAAATAAGCATAGGAATAACTTATTTAATCGGAGATTGCTAATACTTCTCATATTTTTACATCAATTAAAAGTTCTTACACCTAAAAAATAGATTCTTCTTTCTATTTTTGTCCAAAATTGAATAAATCATGTACAGAACGCATAATTGTGGTGAACTAAGAATAAATCAAGTTGGTGAAAATGTAACACTTGCAGGGTGGGTACAAAGAACCAGAGAAATGGGAGGAATGACTTTCGTTGATTTACGTGATCGTTATGGAATTACACAATTGGCTTTTAGTACGGATGACAATGAACAGTTAAACCAATCTGCGCGTAAATTAGGACGTGAATTTGTAATTCAAATAAAAGGAGAGGTCATTGAGCGTTCAAGTAAAAACAAGAATATTCTAACAGGAGAAGTTGAAATTAAAGTTGTTGAGTTAACGATTTTAAATGCAGCTAAAACTCCTCCATTTACAATTGAAGAAGAGACAGATGGTGGCGATGAACTTCGAATGAAGTATCGTTATTTAGACATTCGAAGAACGACTATTCAAGAAAAATTAAGACTAAGAAATAAGGTAGCGCTTGAGACACGTAAGTACTTAGATGGTGAAAACTTCATGGATGTTGAGACACCTTATTTGATAAAATCAACTCCTGAAGGGGCGCGTGATTTCGTTGTTCCAAGCAGAATGAATCAAGGTGAGTTTTATGCGCTTCCACAATCCCCTCAAACGTTCAAACAGTTATTGATGGTTTCCGGTATTGATCGTTACTATCAAATTGTAAAGTGTTTCCGTGATGAAGACTTAAGAGCGGACCGTCAACCAGAGTTTACACAAATTGACTGTGAGATGTCTTTTGTGGAGCAGGAAGATGTTCTAAATACATTCGAAGGATTAGTGAAACACTTATTTAAAGCTTGTAGAAACGTTGATTTTGAAGGAGACTTTCCACGTATGACTTTTGCAGAAGCAATGGAAAAGTACGGATCAGACAAACCCGACATTCGTTTTGGAATGGAGTTCAAAAACTTGAATGAAGTTGCAAAAAACAAAGGATTCAAAATATTTGATGAAGCAGAATTAGTGGTAGGTATTGTTGCTGAGCAATGTGCTGTGTACTCAAGAAAACAATTAGATGGACTAACAAAATGGGTACAACGACCACAAATTGGTGCTAAGGGACTGGTTTACGTAAAATACAATGAAGATGGATCGTTTAAAAGCTCAGTAGACAAGTTCTATTCTCAAGAAGACCTCAAAACTTGGGCTGAAATGACTGGTGCAAAACCAGGAGACTTAATCCTTGTGTTAAGTGGCGAAGCTGAAAAAGCACGCAAGCAAATGAATGAGCTTCGACTGCACATGGGAGACGAGTTAGGGTTGAGAAATCCAAACGAATTTAAACCATTGTGGGTACTTGATTTCCCACTTTTGGAATGGGATGAAGAAACAGAGCGATACCATGCAATGCATCACCCGTTCACCTCACCAAAACAAGAAGATTTAGAATTACTTGATTCTGATCCAGGAAAGGTGAGAGCAAATGCTTATGATTTAGCAATGAATGGCGTAGAGCTTGGTGGTGGATCTATTCGTATTCACGATAGAGAGTTACAGGCATTGATGTTTAAGCACCTCGGATTTTCAGATGAAGAAGCTCAAAAACAGTTTGGCTTCTTAATGAACGCTTTCGAATTTGGTGCTCCACCGCATGGAGGGATAGCATTTGGTTTAGATCGCTTAGTAGCAACAATGGGCGGATCTGATTCTATTCGAGATTATATCGCGTTTCCAAAGAACAACGCTGGTAGAGATATTATGATTGATGCTCCTGCGACAATTGACGAAGAACAATTAAATGAATTAGCGCTTCGTTTGAAAGAAGATTAATATGGATCAAAATAAGATTTCATTTCAATTTATTAGTGAACCAACCGATGTAAACTTTGGGGGAAAGGTCCATGGTGGCGTCGTAATGAAATGGATTGATCAAGCCGCATTTACCTGCGCAAGAACATGGTCTGGAACGTATTGCGTTACCGTTTATGTCGGAGGAATTCGTTTTTTGAAACCAGTGAGTATTGGTGATGTCGTAAAAGTAGACGCAACAGTTATTTATACGGGAAATTCAAGTATTCATATTGCGGTAGATGTTTATTCTCGTGATTTTGAACACGAAGAATTTCAAAAAACAACGCATTGTGTCATTGTCTTTGTTTCTGTTGATGAAAATGGGAAGCCACAAACAGTAAAACCTTGGGTTCCTCAAACTGAAAGAGAAAAAAAGCTTGGAGAATATGCTAAAAAGTTGAAGTCTTTACGTCAGCAAATCTCTGAAGAAATGCAACCTTTTTTTGAAGAATAATTTATTCAGAAGCTACACCACAGGCCTGCAACATCATATTGTGCAGAAATACATTTTCTACAAAAGGAGGTAATAGTTCACTACCTGGTCCAAAAGCAGCCAACTCTACAAAATCTGCGGAGTGATGCATGTCACCAAAACCAACAGAAGTATATTCTTTTTGAATACGAGCCAATTTTTCAAAAGGAAGCTTGTAGTCATTTGTCAAATCATCTTCAGCCAATTTACCATAATGTTCAATGATCGTTTTCGCATCTTCTTGACTAAGATTATAACCTTGCGCAAATTCAACAATCTCTATTAATTGATTTATCGTTGTGTCTTTTGTTACGCCCTTTAAGATCCAGTCATTGGAGTGTTTGAAAGTTTGAATGCGGTCAAATTGTTCATCGGCGTTTTTTCCGTAAAATAAACCAGGATTCCCATTTCCATGATCTGTGGTGACAATAATTAGAGTATCATCTCTACCTTCAGCAAAGTCAAGCGCTACTTGAATAGCCTCGTCAAATGCAGCCTGATCATAGATTAATCCACCTGTATCGTTTGCATGTGCTGCCCAATCTACTTTTCCCCCTTCCACTTGTAAAACAAACCCATCTTCATTTGATTTCATTTTATCGATCGCAATTCTCGTCATTTCAGCGATTGTTGGAACTAGTTGTTGAAGTTTCTTATCTGAAGATTGATCCACTGTGTAAGGTAGAGCTGATTCGTGAAAAACGCCAAGCAAAGGATTTTCACTAGATAGAAACTCCTTAAGCTCAGACTTATTTCTTGCCACGTCGAATCCATTTTCAGAAAACGCTGCAAATAAATCTCTTTTGTCTTCTCTTTTTAAAGGGTGAAAATATTCTTCACCGCCACCCATCATTACATCAAATTTTAACTTTAAATATTCCTCAGCAATTTCAGGTTGTAGGCTACGGCTTTTTTTAGTTACACAAAAACTAGCTGGAGTAGCATGAGTAATTGGAACTGTTGTAACGCATCCCACCTTTTTGCCTGCTTTTTTAAATTTTTGAAGAATGGGCTCGAATGCTTCACCACTGGCGCTCATATTTAAGCTCCCGTTAGGTACTCTAACACCTCCTCCCCAAGCAGAACCTCCGGCAGCTGAATCAGTCACTAGCGAACTTGCCGAAGCTGTATCCATCATAGCTCTTTTAAAACGACCATTTTTGTAGTTTTCCATCCACACTGACCCTTTATTATACTTTCTTTGAAGAAATAAATCTGCCATTGTCAACGTGCCTATGCTCATTCCATCGGAAACCAAGAAAATAATGTTTTTAGCTTGTTTTTTTAGATCATCTATTTGTTTTTGTGAAGGAGTATTAGCTGAAATCAGCATTGGGGAAATCGCTACGCCGGCAGTCGCCAAAGAAGTATTTCTAAAAAAGTCTCTTCTTTTCATAAATATATAATTTATTTCTTTCGTTATTTTTTTCAATATTGTTAGTTAAAGCTACTCACAATAAATGAACACTAACTCCAACAAATATAGACAACAAATTTTCGTGCCATGTTTTCTAAAGTTTAAATCTTGTAAATTATTGTGTCTTTTTGGGTAATCAAATGAATATGGTGTCGTTTAAAATTCATTATTACGGTTTTGCTTGTTACATTTGTAGAAGAATTTAAAAACAGAAAATATGTATCCTCCAGAATTAGTAGCACCCATGAAAGAAGATTTGACTTCTGCTGGGTTTAAGCAGTTAACATCAGCTGAGGAAGTTGATCAAACAATAAAAAATACCGAAGGCAGCCTTTTAGTTGTGGTTAATAGTGTATGTGGTTGTGCAGCAGGTAACATGAGACCTGGTGTGAAGCAATCACTGGAATCAGATGTAAAACCATCTACCTTAACAACAGTTTTTGCTGGTGTTGATGGGGAGGCCGTTGCACAGGCTAGAAAGTATTTTCTACCATTTCCTCCTTCATCTCCTTCAATTGCACTTTTTAAAGATGGAAAATTGGTGCATTTTTTAGAAAGACATCACATAGAGGGTGGAACAGCTGAAATGATTGCTGATAACTTGAAAGAAGCATACAAGCAATTTTGTTAGTCGTTTTATACCATTTGTAAATTGAAGGATTGATGAGTAAAACTTTTCTTATCAATCCTTTTCTATTTTCTTCAGTTTGATTTCATAGTCAAAATCTGTGTGAGCCACCTTCGGTTTAAAAACAACTATTTTATTTTGGTTATTCCAGTTCGTGCTAGAGACGAATTGAAAATCATCATAAATCATAAACTGTATTTCATCATCCCCAGTGTTGTAGGGCTTTCCCAAATTATACCATTTGCTAGGTGTTATCAAACCGTTTTCAATTGAATAATCGGGTGTGAAATAGATATCGAAACCTCCAAATCCAGGTAGTCCATTTGACGAAAAATAAAAAACATTATTAATGAAAGTAGGATATATTTCATCTCCTTTAGTATTTACTCTACTTAAAGGGGAGAGTTGTGAAAAACTACTATTTACGGAGTTAAATTTTATTACGAATAAATCTTTATTTCCAGTACGGTCTGAAGAAAAATAAATTAAGCTGTATTTCGGTGCATAAAAGAAATGTCCGTTCCAACTCCCATTATTTACTTCTTTTGGCAGAAGAACCCAATTATCGTCTTTTTCGAATTTCCAGTAACTTTTATATATCCCATTTTCATTTACTGTTCTAAAAGATAACTCGTTACTAATCCACTCACTTTGGAAAAAAGTGAATTCTTTCATTTTAATCCTATTCTTTTTTAATCCTTTCCTTTTTATTAGTTTTTGATCCTCTGTGCTTGATATAACTAGTCCTTTGGTTGTAGGGATAACTTCCGACTTATTACTTAATTGCAAATCAGTGACTTTCACCGCACGTGTTTTCCAGTAATTATAGTCCGTTGCTAAGCTTACAGAATTCATATAGAACTCATAATCATTAACTGTATAGGGGTATAGAGAGTCATATTCACCATAATCAATATTTCCATAGTATTTTTTAAAATGTTTGAGGTTATGTTTTAGAACGTCATATAATTCCAATTTCATTCCAACTTCAAACAACTTAAAATAGTAGTGGGCAGGTTGATTAATTTCAAAATCTATTCCGCTATTCAAGTAGATCATTGCAGAATCTATTCTTCCTTGCTCATAATATATTTCACCTAAGAACAGTTGCGCCTCTACTAATGCAAAACTGGTATTAATAGCTTCCAACAAGGATGTTTTTGCTCTCTCTATTTCTCCTTTTTTGTACAATTCAACTGCTTCATTGTAATGAGGAACTGCTTCATATTGATCATTACTATTAATCCCTTTCGGAAATTTTGGGTGTTCGATATATTCTTGAGCCTGACATATCAAAACAGAAAATAGGAGTGTAAATAAGAAAGATAATCGCATTTTTTAAGACAAATTTAGTTTTGGTTCTCTAAAAGTTTACCTACTCAAACCATAATTAATCAAAAATTAATCTTGCTTATATATTTATAATAAAGCCTTACTAGTGATTTAATGTACACTGATTAAATCGACTCTATTTTTGTCATTATTAGATAATTAAACTACTAAAAAAAATGAAACCCTCTTTACTAAGCTTGATAGCAATCTTTTTAACATCTGCTTTTAGTTGGTCTGCAACTGATAAGTATAGATTAATGTTCAATGATGATCCTTCTTCGATTATTACAGTTGGGTGGGAACAAGTCTCTGGATCTAACCCAGTTGTATACTACGGCACTTTAGATGAAGGAACAAATTGGGCAAATTACCCATTAAATGAAGCGGCTTATAGAACAACTAGCTATATGGGAATGACAAATAAATTTGCCAAGTTGACAAATCTACAGCCAAACACAGCTTATTACTTTGTGATTAAAGATGATGAAGGGGTGAGTAATCGGTATTGGTTTAGAACATGCCCAGATGTAAATACTGAAACCCTTTCTTTTATCTCTGGGGGAGATTCAAGATCAGGACAAACACAGCGACAGAATTCAAATCGAATGGTGGCTAAAATTCGTCCTCATGCAGTGTTGTTTGGAGGAGATTTGGTAAACACCCCTGGAAACAGCTCAGTTCAAACTTGGTTTGAGGACTGGGAACTTTCATATACGAGTGATGGACAAATTATTCCTTTTGTACATTCTTTCGGTAATCATGAAGAATATGGCACAGGGGGTCCAGAATTTATAAATGAACTTTTCGATACTGAATATGATGTATACTATCGTGTTACATTTGGAGGAGATTTATTTTCTGTTTACACTTTAAATGGTGAACTTCTTCCAGGTCATACAATTAGTAACGCTTCAAAGCGCGCCAATCAAGCCGCTTGGTTAGCGAACGAATTACCTAATGATAATGCAATTTGGAAGTCTGCACAATACCACAGACCGATTGTCCCACATTATTCAGGAAAAGGAGAGGGGGCCGATGAGTTTGATGATTGGGCAAATCTATTTTATGATTATGATGTGAGATTAGTAATGGAGTCTGATGCTCATGTGACTAAACTAACAGAAGAAGTTAGACCAGCTATGACAATAGCATCTGGTAATTCAAGTAGTTGGTTTACTTCAACAGGTCTTGATCCAGACAAAGGGATAACATTTATTGGTGAAGGAGCTTGGGGAACAATTCGCACCCCTGATGATTCCCACCCAATGACTACTGCAATGGCTTCAATGTACCAGTTTTCGTGGATTTTACTGGACGCTTGTAAAATTGAAATAAGAACTGTAGATACGCAGAGTCCTGGTACGGTGCCAGAACATGCGCCAGGTGATTATACGTCAATTTCGTCTAGTTTGGAAGATCAATTATGGAAGCCAACAAATTTGCCTAGCGGTGTTCGAAGAATTCAGAAGTGCTATCCGCCCGATGCTGATTTCACAGCCAATCAAACTTCAATATTTGAGGGTCAGACTGTGAGTTTTACAGATTTATCCACGGAGAATCCTACCTCATGGTTTTGGGACTTTGGGGATGGAAACACATCAACCTTACAAAGCCCAAATAACACATATGCAACGGCTGGACTATATGAAGTGACATTAACAGCAACAAATTCAGACGGAAATGATATAGAGGTTAAGACAGACTATATTGAAGTCTCTGAACCAGTTGCGCCAATAGCAGACTTTACTGTTTCTAACACAAATCCCTCGGCTGGAGCAACAGTTCAATTCACAGATTTGACATTGAATAATCCATCATCTTGGTCTTGGAACTTTGGAGATGGAAACACTTCTTCGCTTCAGAATCCAACTTACGCCTATGCTTCACCGGGAACGTTTACAGTTTCTTTAACTGCATCTAACGCTTATGGTTCAGACGAAGAAATAAAAATAGATTATATCAATGTTTTGAATGGAGGAACTACATCAGTAGTTATTGCAACAGGAGATGATGATGTTGAAGAGTTTAGAAGTGGTAACGCTGGAGAAATGTATTTGACTAGCTCTGATCTTGAAATCGGTAATGATGGAGGAACAGAACAATACACAGGAGTACGCTTTATAGATGTTGATGTACCTCAAGGCGCAACAATATCAAATGCAAAATTGGTGTTTAGAGCAGACGAAACGGATTTTGCTTCTTCTCAGCTTAACATTTACATCCAAGCAGAAGATGCGGATAATTCAGCTCCTTATCAAACTACTAACTTTGACTTATCTTCTCGTAACTTTTCTGCTACATTGTATACCTGGGCAGAAGGAAGTATACCTGGTTGGAATGCTGGGACAGTATATGAAACACCTGATATTTCAGCGTTAGTTCAAGAGGTTGTTAATCGAGGTGGCTGGAATTCGGGCAATGCCATGTCATTTGTTCTTTATAGTGATATGGGACAATCTAGCGAACGGGTTGCGGATTCATATGAGGGAGGATATCCTGCGGAGCTTGTTTTCGACTGGACAGTTCCAGCAGTTGCTCCACCAGTAGCTGATTTTACTCCTAGCGGAACTCAAGCGTGCGCAGGAACTACTGTCGATTTTACAGATAATTCAACCAATAATCCAACATCTTGGTCATGGGATTTCGGTGATGGAGCAACATCAACAGATCAAAACCCCTCTCATACTTATTCTACTGCAGGAACCTATACGGTTACTTTAACCACCTATAACAATGGAGGAAGCGACCAAGTTGTAGAAACAAACTTAATTACAATTGACGATGAAGTGAATTTAACTTTGTCCAATGATGTTTCAATATGTGATGGTGAAAGCACGATGGTTTCGGCAACGGGAGCAACTAGCTATACTTGGGATAACGGACTGGGTCTTGGTAGTTCTCACACTGTTTCTCCCAATTCAGAGACAACATATTCTGTTGTTGCGGCAAATGGAACTTGTGAAGAAATAGGGTCAATAACAATTTCTGTTGATCAACCACTTTCAGCAGGAACGACGGCTAATGTCACAATTTGTGAAAATGATAATTCTTTTGATCTTCAAGATGCTTTATCAAATGAAGACAATGGAGGTACATGGACAGATAATGATGGGACCAATGCTTTGAGTGGAAATTTACTCGATGCAACTCAACTAACAGCGGGAAGTACGTATGATTTTTCCTATGAAGTTCCAGCTAACGGCTCTTGTCCTGACGATCAGTCAACGATGACAGTCTCAGTAGTTGGTCAGGTAAGTGCAGGTAGTTTGACGGCTAATAATTCTGCTTGTATAGAAGATGCAACATTCGACCTGTTTAATTCAATTGAAAATTATTCGGGTGGCGGTGACTGGCTCGATGACGACAACACAAATGCTTTAACTAATAATACGGTAGACTTATCAATGCTATCTTCAGGTTCTTATAATTTTACATACAGTATAGATGGAGGAACTTGTGGCACGGACGAAATAACAGTTTCAATCGAAATTAATCAATCTTCTGAATTAACAGTTAGTGGCGATAGTCAAATTTGTATAGGAGAAAGTATTTTAATTGAGGCCTCTGGAGCTAATGATTACGTTTGGGACAATGGATTGGGTAGCGGAAGTCAACACACAGTGAACCCAACACAATCAACACAATATTCTGTGACAGGTACTTCGAACGGTTGCTCTGCAGTTGAAACTATAGAAATAACTGTATTAGAACTTCCTGAAGTTGTACTTATGCCTTTTGAAGTCGATACAATTTGTACACTTGATAACCCAGTAACTTTACCAAACGGAACTCCACAAGGAGGTGTATATTCGGGCAATGGAGTGGATGGAAATACATTTAACCCACAATCTTCTGGAGAAGGAGAGCATACTGTATTCTACACATATACATCGATGGATGGGTGTATAAATGACAGTTCACAAAGCATCTTTGTTTCATCTTGCTTAAGTGTGGTTGAAGAAAATATGGATATTTTCAACATCTATCCAAACCCTGCTACTGATAAAATAACGATAGAAAGAGAAAACCCTTCAGATTATAAAGAAATAAAAATTTACGACGTAAACGGAAAGATTATTTATACGACCAAATCGCTTAAAAACCCTGTTCAGTTGGATGTTTCTAATTGGGCGAAAGGAGCTTATTCGATTGTATTTACAAGCAAATCAAAAGAGATTTCAAAAAAGATAATTATTCAGTAGTAAAGTATAGCCCCTTGTGCTTTAGGATTTCTAAAGCGTGAGGGGTTTATTTTTAAAGTTTACTTAAAGTATAACTCTTACCAGGCAAAGGAATAACCGCCCCTTTAATCTCCAAACCTAAAAGCAACCCACTGAGTCTTGAAACGGGTGTTTTTAACTTCACTGAAAGCACATCCAAAGATATTTTTTCAAACTCTTTTAAGAGCTTTACAATTTTCTTTTCATCCCCATTCAGTTGATGAAAAAGGTTCGTTTGTACGGGATTTTCTTTAATCTTTAATTCCCAATCAAGCAACTTTGTGATGTCTTTTGAAGAAGTAACCAGATGTGCTTTGTCATTAGCTATAAGTGAATTACAACCTTTGGAATAAGGGCTATCTACATTTCCTGGATAAGCAAAAACGTCTCTACTGTAATCATTTGCCAAATGAGCGGTTATTAGAGAGCCTCCTTTTTCACCGCTTTCAATGATTATTGTGGCGTCAGTTATTCCAGCTACTACACGGTTTCTTTTCGGAAAATTTTCACGATCTGGGTTTGTACCATTGGGAAACTCAGTTAAAAGCCCCCCTTCATTTTCTACCATTTTTTGAGCAGTAGATTTATGTTGATAGGGATAAACACGATCCAATCCATGACCTAAAACCCCGACCGTTGGAACCCCAAATTCTAAGCAACATCGATGTGTGTATACATCAACCCCATAGGCTAAGCCTGACACAACCTGAACATTATAAGGTTGCAAAGAAGAAATTAATTCTCGAATTAGCTTCTTCCCATAAGAAGTCATATTACGAGTGCCAACAACAGCAACTGTGCGTTTGGGATTAAATTCAAATTCTCCTTTGGAATAGAGCAATACTGGTGAGTCTGCGCATTCTTTAAGGCGGTATGGAAAATCCTTTTCTAAAAAAAAGGTGGTTTGAATGTTGTTTTTATCAATAAAATCAAGCACTTTTTCCGCTTCCAGTAGAGCTTTTGTGGTGTTTAGTTTTCTAAAACGCTCTTTTGAAAATCCGGGAATGATTGTTCTCAAATTCTTTTTTTCTTTAAAAATAGCGTCTACATGACCCAAATAAGCTATCAATGATTTCGCCGATTTAGGACCAATACCTTCTAATAAAGTTAACGCTACTTGGTAGTGTAGTTCAGTTGTGTTCAAAATATTTAGGTTATATTAGGACCATCTAAAATAACATTTATTTTTCGAATAACATGAAAAAGTTGCTACTTATTTTTGTTTTGTTTTCGTCCTTTATTTATGGCCAAGAAATCCAAGGCTCAGTATATGAGGAAGGTGGAGAATCGCTGATCGGAGTTTTAATAGAGTCTAGTGAAGGACAAAAGACAAGAACTGATATAGAGGGTGGTTTTGCGATTGTAGTGAAAAATTTTCCAGTAACTCTAGAGTTTACTTATGTGGATTACGAAACTAAGAAGTTAACGGTAGAGGAAGAGAGCTCTGAACCTTTAACAGTTAGAATGAAACCTTTAACCCAAAGCATTGAGGGAGTAGTTGTTTCGGCTTCTAGAAGAGAGCAGAAAATTGAAAACATACCTGTTTCGTTGGAAATAATAAAGCCTGAACTCATAGAAAACAAGGGGCTTTTGAATGTGGAGGAGGCCGTTAATCAAGCTCCTGGGGCGTATGCTATGGATGGACAAATTAGTATTCGTGGTGGAAGTGGTTTTTCTTATGGAGCTGGAAGTAGAGTAATGGTTGTATGGAATGACGCACCTTTGCTTTCTGCTGATGCCGCCGATGCAAAATGGCAGTCCATTCCACTGGAAAACATCTCTCAAATTGAAGTGCTAAAAGGAGCCTCTTCTGTTTTATATGGAAGTGGAGCTTTAAATGGAATCATTTCTCTTAGGGATAAGGAGCCTACAACTAAGGGTGAGACAAAAATCAACTATCAAGTTGGTGTATATGACCAGCCTGAACGCAAAAGTTTGAGATGGTCAAGTCAATCACTTTTCACAAGACAATTCAGTGCGTATCACGGTAAAATGTATGAAAATTTCGGGTTTACAGTTTCTGCGTATGATTTAAGAAATGATGGTTATAGATCTGGAGAGGAACAAGAAAGATTTAGATTTAACGGCAGCTTTATTTTTAAGCCAAAACGGTTTGATAGATTAAAAGCAGGTATCAACTATTCTGTCAATATGGAAAGAAAGGGGCTTTTTATTGTTTGGGAAAGCGATAGTTTGGCTTACCAACCTCAAGGCGGAACGGCTGATCCTTATAGTGATTCCTCTTCACTTTCTCGAACTAACGGTTTACGCGCTATGGTGGATCCGTATGTTAAGTGGTACGATAAATTTGGCAATAAGCATAATGTTCAAACAAGATTATATTATACACTTAATAAATCAGTTCAAGGTGAAGGACAAGGCGCTGCAGCATCGATGTATTATGCAGATTATAAATTTGAAAGAAAATTTAAACGCGACTACCTTTTGACTGCTGGATTAACGGGAGTGTCAAATGTTGTTCGTTCAGATTTATATGGAGATCATGACGCTAAAAACTATTCAATTTATGCGCAGTTAGAAAAAAAGTTCGGAAAACTTAACTTAACTGGAGGAGTTAGGGGAGAATATTTCCAACAGAATGATTTAGAGCCTGACTCCTACACATATTTACGGGAAGATTCATCAGCGAGAATCCCCATTCGCCCGATTTTTCGTATTGGAGCGAACTACGAGTTGTTTGAGTACACTCATTTAAGAGGTTCTTTTGGACAAGCGTTTAGGTATCCATCCGTTGCCGAAAGATTTGCTTCAACATCAATAGGCGCATTAAATATTTTCCCAAATAATGATCTACAACCCGAAAAAGGCTGGTCAGCAGAGCTAGGTGTAAAACAAGGGTTTAAAATTAAAAACTTCAAAGGGTTTATTGATGTATCTGGTTTCATTAATGAATATGAAAACATGATGGAGTTTACGTTTGGTTATTTTAAACCAGACTCTATCCCTGTTAATATTTTTGACCCTAACGATCCAGGTTATCCAGCAAAATGGTTTGGTTTTAGAGCTGAAAATGCAGAAAAAGCTAGAATTGCTGGGGTTGAACTATCTATTAATGGAACTGGAAATATTGGTCCTGTTGAGATTACGACGATCATGGGGTATACATATATGAATCCAATATCACTAAATACAGACTCTACTTATATTTATGGTGAAGATGGGAATGGTGGCTTTTCTGATACTTCTTCCAATATGTTAAAATATAGGTTTAGGCATTTAGCAAAAGGGGATATTCAGTTTAAATATAAAAGAGTAATGCTAGGTTTCAGTGGAAGGTATAATAGCTTTATGGAAAACATAGATGGTACTTTTGAAAACGGGATTAATATTCCTTTCGCAGGGAACACGCCGGTTCTGCCAGGTATAAAAGAATATCGGGAAGAACATGACGATGGTGATATTGTGTTTGATGCAAGAGTTGGATATCAAATAAACAACATATTTATGATTAACTTTATCGTCAATAATGTCTTTAATCGCGAGTATATGACAAGGCCAGGCGACATTCAAGCGCCACGACAATTTATATTGCGAATTCAAGCAAAATTTTAAACATGAAGAAATTAGCAATCATTCCATCGCGCTATGAATCCTCTAGATTTCCTGGAAAACCACTTATTGACTTAAATGGTAAGTCAATGATAAAAAGAGTTTACGATGGCGTTGAAGGTGCAGCCTTATTTGATAAAACAGTTGTAGCAACGGATGATCAAAGGATTTTTGATCACGTTGAATCATTTGGTGGAGAAGCGATAATGACTTCTAAAAATCATGAAAGCGGTACAGATAGGTGTGGAGAAGTAATTAATGTGTTTTCTGATTATGATGTTGTTGTGAACATTCAAGGAGACGAACCTCTAGTAGACAAAAAACAACTGGATCAGTTAATCAGTGCTTTTGATGATGAAAGTGTAGAAATTGCTACACTCGGAACACCTAAAATTACTGAAGCTGAATATAAAGATAACAACCGAATTAAAATTGTTGTAAATCATAAAAAAAATGCGCTTTATTTTTCGAGAAGTGCTATTCCTTTTGAAAGAAACGAAAATGAATATCCTTTTTTGAGACATATTGGTTTATATGGCTTTAAAACTTCGACATTATCAAAACTAGTTGACCTTCGACCGACAAAACTTGAAAAAACAGAGTCCCTAGAACAGTTACGGTGGTTATATTATGGTTTTAATATTCGAGTTATAGAAACATTAATCGAAACGCCAAACATTGATGTACCAGAAGATGTTGAGGCAGTAGTACGCATGTTAAAAGATTAAAAGTATGAACCATCATCGATAGATTGAATATTAAACGGATTATTTTATATCTTTGTTTTCATGAGTGAGTTGAGCGATATTATTGGAATTTTATTATTGAGAAACAATTGTGTTGTAATTCCCGAATTTGGTGGGTTTGTCGCAAAGGTTGTTTCGGCTCAAATAGATGTTGCAAAAGGAGTAATTACTCCGCCAAAAAAAGCGCTGAGTTTTAATAAAAACTTGAATAATAATGACGGCCTACTCATTTCAACCTTAGCTCAAGAAAGAAATATTTCTTTCGATGAGGCCTCTTTAGTGGTTTCAGATAAAGTTCGAGAAATTAAATCAACGCTTAATAAAGGAGAACGCGTACATTTTCAGAATGTTGGGTTCTTGTTTACAAATAAAGCGGGAGCTATTTCCTTTGAACAAGATCGTTTTTTCAACTTATTACTTTCATCGTATGGACTTTCGAGTGTTCATTTTGTAGCCGAGGAGAAAGAAAAAGAGGTCTCTAAAACTGAAGATAAAAAAACTAAAGTAATATCGCTTGATCCAGTTCAAAAGTCAGACCCAGCTTTAGAAAGTGTAACTGAAGTTTCTGAGCCAGTAAAACCTAAAAACAAGGTTTTAAAAACCGTTATTAAGTATGCGGCTGCGGCTGTACTTCTTCCAATCGGTTTTTACAGTTTCTGGATTCCATTGAAAACAGATGTTTTGCAATCGGGTGTTGTTTATTCACAAGATTTTAATCCTTTTAATAAGAACATTAAACCGCTTTACAATTCAAATGAAAAGCGAGAATCTTTAGAGATAGATACAGTTAGAAATGGCGAGTCAATGAAAGAAATCACTAGCCAACTTTCTGAGAGTACAACGATATTTTCGTACCCAATTGATGATGACTTATTTGTTCCAGTGCGTTTAAAACAGGAATCAAATGAAGTTGCGACTTCCAATACAAAAGAACTTGAAAATGCATATCATTTAATTGTAGGGTGTTTTGAAAACAAAGAGAATGCCTCGTCATTAGTTAAGGAATTAAACAACCAAGGCTTTAATTCATTGATCGTTGACTTTCATAGAGGTCTTCACAGGGTGTCTGCGGGTCATTCTCTATCAAAGGAGAGGGTTCTAAAGATTAAAGATAAAGCAAACTCAAGTGGTCTCTCGTCTTGGGTATTGAAAAAATAATATAATCTAGACTTTTAATAAATTATAAACTATGAAAAAATTATTCATTCTTACTTTTATTGGTATTACTCTAGTGACCTCTAGCTACGCTCAAACAACAAATGCAGAAGATTCAAAGTATCAATTTAAGAAGGTTGCCCATTTAGATGCAACACCAGTTCTTTCTCAAGGAATAACAGGTACCTGCTGGAGTTTTTCAGCACTTTCATTTTTCGAGTCTGAAATGATTAGAATGGGGAATGAAAATCCGCCTGTTCTTTCCCAAATGTACGTTGTTCGTAAATCGTATGAAGGAAAAGCTGAAAAGTACATCAGAATGGATGGAAAAATAAACTTTGCTCAAGGGGGAGCTTTTCACGATATTCCCTGGGTGTTTAGAAATTATGGAATCGTTCCAAATGAAGTTTACGATGGATTGGGTTACGGTCTAGAAAAGCACAACCATCAAGAATTGTATAAAGGACTTTCCGGATATATGAAGGGAATACTTAAATATGTGGACAATAAAGGAAATCGACCATTATCATCCTCTTGGAAAGCTGGGTTTGATGGAATATTAGATGCTTATTTAGGAGAGGACCCAACGACCTTTACTTTTAACGGAAAAGAATATACACCAAAAAGTTATGCAAAAGAAACGGGTCTTAACATGGATGATTACGTTTCATTGACGTCATTTAATCATTTTAATGAATATGACGAATGCATGCTTGCGATTCAGGATAACTGGGCATGGGGAACCAGTTATAATGTGTCGCTTGAAGACCTACAAAAAGCCGCAGAATATGCTTTGGAAAATGGATATACTGTGGCGTGGGGAGCAGATGTTTCTGAAAAAGGATTTAACTTTAGAAAAAGCTTAGCGATTGTTCCAGAGGACGAGTCAACAATTGACGTTAGAGGTGAGGATAATGAAAACTATTCTGATGCTGGAGCTGATAAAAAATCAAATGCCTTTTTGAATCCGGTAAAAGAAAAAAAGATTACCTCTGAAATGCGCCAGGAACAATATGACAATAAAACAACTACTGATGACCATGGAATGCATATCACTGGTTTATACAAAGAAAAGAACGGAACAAAGTTTTTCCTCGTGAAGAATTCTTGGGGGACTGGAAATATGTGTGAAGGATATTTATATGTTTCAGAAAACTATTTTAAGCTAAAGACAATTAATATCTATTTACACAAAGATGCACTTCCAAAAGAGCTGAAGGAGAAACTTAATTTGTAGTATGACATTTATTTATTTGGTTCTTTCTTTTTTGGTTGTCTTTTCCAACCAAGCCATTTCTGCTGCATTATTAAACTGGGGATTCGATAGAACTATTTCTTTACTTACACCATGGATATTGGTGTTTGTTCTCTCTTTTACGATTATGTATGTTTTGCTTAAAAAACTTAGACTGCAAAAAGGAAAGTGGTTTTTGACTCTGATTCCAATTTTGTTTTTAGGCTTTAACTATCTAATTAATCCTTCCTTTGAGCTTGTCAGCGCTGATAAGTCTGAGAAAACATTAACCGAAGAAAGACTTAAAAAGACACCCCTCAAAAACTTTGGAGGCCATCCTGTCCTTTTCTATAACGTAGAAAACCTATTCGACACCATTAATGACCCAAGAACGAATGATGATGAGTTTACTCCAGATGGTTCAAAAAAATGGAATAGTAAGCGGTATTCTGATAAACTTACAAAGCTTTCAGAAGTAATTACAACACCAGGTAATCATAACCCATTATTAATTGGTTTAGCAGAAATTGAAAATAGATTTGTTATACTTGATTTAATTCAAACAGGAAAATTATCAAATACTAAGTATAGAATTGCTCATTTTGACTCCCCAGATATGAGGGGCATTGATGTCGCTTTGGCTTTTGATTTAGAAAGATTCTTTTTGTTGCACAGTGAAGCTGTTCCAGTTAGAATAAAAGGAAACGAGAAGTTTAAAACACGTGATATTTTATATGTGAAAGGGTTTCTCAAAGACAGCGTTGAACTCCATGTTTTTGTGAATCACTGGTCTTCACGAAGAGGAGGACAAAGTGAAAGCGAACACAAACGAATTTTGGCAGCGAGCACATTAAAAAACAAATCGGATAGTATTTTATCTATTAGTCCAAATGCCAATATTATTTTTATGGGAGACTTTAATGATTATCCCACAAACAAATCTATAGTTGATATACTTGACGCAAAATCATTTGAAACATCAAAAAATGACGAATTTGTTAATCTACTTGCTCCGTATCACTCGCAAGGAAAGGGAACACATAATTATAGAGGAGAATGGGGAGCACTAGATCAAATTATTATTTCACCTGCCTTAGTGCGAGGAAAAACTTTAGGTGTTAAAGATAAGAAGGCACACGTTTTATATGAAGACTTCTTACTTTATGAGCACCCAAGTGGAGACAAAACTCCGAGTAAAACCTATGGTGGGCCTAATTATTATGGTGGCTATTCTGATCATTTAGCGGTATATACCTTTTTAGAGGCCGTTAGTGAATAAGAACATTATTCCTAAAAAGAGAACCCACCCATCAATTAAACCAGAGAAATACATTTCCTTTCGTTTTGTGTTTGAGTTTATTATCAAAATGAAAAACCCTATAAAAGAAATATAGAAAAAGGGGTTTTTGAGAAGCGAGAAAGCGTGAATAACGAATAGAGCGTAGCCAGTCGACAATAGTACAACCGCAACAATTTTACTCCATTTAATACCAATTACTTGAGGCATAGTTTTTTTCTTCAAATCATCATAGCTCAAGTCTCTAACATCAAAAGGAATCGTAATAGCAACCATTATTAAATATAGTCCAACAATTAAAGCTAGTTGATTGAGAATTATTATTTCCTCCCTAATTAGTGGCCAAACGATAACTACTAGTATCCAGGTCAAGGCAATTAAATGTATTTTAAGATAAGGAAAATCTCTCAGAGCCTTACCCTTTATGGTTTTTATTGCATACAATATGCCAACGACACCAATTAAAACTAAAAACAATAAGTCGTTTTGAACAGTTAAAAACTGAAAGTAGGTAATAACAGACCCAACAAGTCCAACGATTATGAGTAAGTATAAAATGGTTTTGTTTTTCTTTAACCAAATATGTCTGTCTGAAAATTCATCATTGACTTCATCAAGTCTGGGAATTCTTTGAAAATTATAAATAAATAATGTAGCAAAAAACACACTAAAAAAATAGAGTGTTGCCTTATTAAGACCAAGAAAAGAAACTAAACCTAAAGAGAGCATACCAGCTGATAAACTGATTAATACGTTGCCATAAATTATAAATCGAATTAGTCCCATTTGAATAGAACAAAGCTAACTGAAAATATCGATGAAGCCTATAGCTATGAAATGTAAATATTTAGACAAATCATTCTTTTAACTACGTTATGAATAACTAAAGCATATAGTCATTTGTTGAGGGATTAATAATTTTCAGTAAGCTTGTTTATATTTATTAAAAAGTTTTACAGGCATATCAGAAAACGTATATTTGTAGTCTCTAAAAATTAATACGAATGGGTGCATTTTCGAAACGGCATATAGGTCCTTCTTCAAGTGAAAAGAAGGAAATGTTAAAGGCAATAGGTGTTGATTCTGTTGATCAGTTAATTAACAAGACGATTCCCGAAGGGATTAGGCTTCAGAAACCTCTAAATATTAGCGCTGCATTGACAGAAAAGCAATACTTAGATCATATAGCTGAAGTAGCCTCAAAAAACAAAGTATTTAAATCATACATTGGCTTAGGCTATAGTGAAACTAATGTTCCACCCGTAATTCAGAGAAATGTGCTCGAAAACCCGGGGTGGTACACAGCTTACACACCATATCAAGCGGAAATTGCTCAAGGTAGACTTGAAGCGCTTTTAAATTTCCAAACCATGACATTGGATTTGACTGGGATGGAAATCGCAAATGCATCCTTATTAGACGAGGCAACCGCAGCGTCTGAAGCGATGATTATGTTTTACAATGCTCGAAGTCGAGGTGATGTTAAAGCAGGAAAAAATAAATTCTTCGTTTCTGAATTTTGTTACCCACAAACGATCGATGTAGTAATTGGAAGAGCGAAAAACCTTGGAATTGAACTTGTGTTTGGTGAGCCAAAAGACTATGAATTTACAAGTGATGATTTCTTTGGAGCGTTGATTCAATATCCAGACGCTTTAGGTCGAATCAAGGATATTAAAAGCTTTACTAAAAAAGCGAATAAAAAAGATATTAGAGTAGCTGTTGCTGCAGACATCATGTCGTTGGTACTGTTAGAAGCTCCAGGAAGAATGGGCGCCGATGTTGTTTGTGGTTCAACTCAACGTTTTGGTGTACCAATGGGATATGGTGGTCCTCATGCTGCTTACTTCGCTACGAAAGAAGAATTTAAACGCTACGTTCCAGGTCGTATTATTGGCGTGTCAAAAGATGCGGATGATCAAATAGCCTACAGAATGGCGCTTCAAACACGAGAGCAGCATATAAAAAGAGATAAAGCAACTTCAAATATTTGTACTGCCCAGGCTTTGCTAGCTGTTATGGCTGGAATGTATGCAGTTTATCACGGTCCGGTAGGATTAAAAGAAATTGCAACTACGATTCACAATCAAGCAGTAACAGTTCATAATGGAATTGAAAAAGCGGGCTATAAAATCTTGCACGCTGATTATTTTGATACACTTTACGTGCAAACTCCAGAAGGCGTTTCTTGTACAGACGTTAGTGCGATTGCAACAGATAATATGATTAATCTACGTTATGTAGATGATAATACGTTTTGTATTAGTATAGGAGAACGCACAAACGAACAAGAAGTAGAAGAATTAATCCAAGTATTAGCAAAAGCAAATGCTCAAGAAGTAGAAGAAATTCTTTTTGTTGAAGATAAAATAAATCCATCTTTCACGAATAATGCGCCGTTTTTAACACATGAGGTATTCAATAAATATCACTCTGAGTCAAAAATGATGCGCTACCTAAAGAAACTGGAAAACAAGGATTTGTCCTTGGTTCACTCCATGATTCCTTTAGGGTCTTGTACAATGAAACTGAATGCAGCAGCTCAACTGATGCCTATTACTTGGTCGGAGTTTGCTAATATGCATCCTTTTGCCCCTACTTGGCAGGCTGAAGGTTATTTTCAAGTGTTTAAAGAATTAGAAAAAGATCTTTGTGAAATAACTGGTTTTGACGCTGTTTCATTACAACCCAACTCTGGTGCTCAAGGAGAATATGCTGGTTTAATGGTTATAAAAGCATACCACGAAGCAAATGGAGATATGAATAGAGACATTTGTATTATTCCTTCTTCTGCTCATGGAACTAATCCCGCTTCAGCTGTTATGGCCGGATTCAAAGTTGTGGTTACTAAGTGTGACGACGAGGGCAATATCGACATGGTTGACCTAAAGGAGAAAGTAGAAAAACACAGTGAAACCTTAGGTGCTTTAATGGTGACTTATCCATCAACTCACGGTGTATATGAAACTGGAATTAGAGAAATTACTCAATTAATACACGATAACGGTGGTCAAGTGTACATGGACGGAGCGAATATGAATGCTCAAGTTGGATTAACCAACCCCGGGAATATTGGAGCTGACGTTTGTCATTTAAATTTGCATAAAACCTTTGCTATTCCTCATGGAGGCGGCGGACCTGGAATGGGACCAATTGGTGTTGGCGCTCATTTAGCGCCTTTCCTACCAGGAAGTCAACTTGTTTCTGAAGCAGGAGGGAGTGATGCTATTCACAGTATTTCTGGTGCTCCTTATGGGAGTGCTTTGATTTTACTTATTTCTTACGCATACATTAAAATGTTGGGTGCTGAAGGATTACAACATTCAACTGAAATGGCAATTGTAAATGCCAACTACATTCGAGCGAAACTTAAAGACCACTACGATGTATTGTATACAGGTGTAAATGATACCGTGGCGCACGAAATGATTTTAGATTGTCGTGATTTTAAACGAAGTGCGGATGTGGAAGTAGCAGACATGGCAAAGCGTTTGATCGATTATGGCTTCCACTCTCCAACAGTTTCTTTCCCAGTGGCTGGAACTTTAATGATTGAGCCTACAGAGTCTGAAGATAAAGAAGAGTTAGATAGATTCTGTGACGCTTTAATCAGTATTCGCAAGGAAATTAAAGAAATTGAAAATGGTCATGCTGATAAGGCAAATAACTTATTGAAAAATGCACCACACACTGCTGATTGTATCATCAATAGAAATTGGGAATATCCTTACAGCCCCCAAGAAGCAGCCTATCCTCTTGATTACGTAAAGGAAAACAAATTTTGGGTTTCTGTAAGACGAGTAGACAATGCTTTTGGGGATAGAAACTTAATGTGTTCTTGCCCTGCTGTTTCTTCTTATGAAGAGGAAAGTGGAGCATTAGCATAAGCAATTAAATAAATATTAAAAAGGCGCAATATTTATTGCGCCTTTTTTATCGAAGTGGTTTCCACTACTAACTAAACCACTTCTTTTTGACCTCTGAATTTTTCGTTAATTAATCGCTGTATTACTGCCCCAAGCCTATTCTTGGAGTTAACGTTTTTGTCCACATAATCATAAACCCCAAGGCGTAATAACTCACTAGTATTGTGCGGACTTTCTTGTGCGCTTATCATAATAATTTCACAATTACTACAGTGTTCATTGGCCTCCTTAACAATGTCTGCACCCGAAAGTACATCCGTCTCCTCTTCATTAATCAAATAGTAATCCAGCACCATGATACTTGTATCATCGTCTAATTCCTCAATACAGTCATGCGCATTGGTGTATGATTTTATTTCAAAATTAAACTCAGGATAAACAGATGAATTACAAATGGATTGTAAATACTTAGTTAGAGCCTTGTTATAGTATAAGTCGTCTTCAACGATAATTACTTTTAAATTTTTCTTTGTTTTCATAACTTTACTTTTTTATGGGTTCACTGGGTTAAGTGCTATAGTTATGCCATAGAGCCTAAAAAAACATAAACGACTGAAAAACAAATGGTCACGCATTTTTGTGGGAGGCGTGAATTTTCATATTGAAAAAACCAGATTCAAAATGGTAATAATATCGATGAATTATTAAGGAAAGATATACTCTTTCAAGCTTGAACTATTCTTGTTCTTTGTTCTCTTTTAACAACCTGTAAACTGTTGTTTGACCAATGTTTAATTTATCGGCAACAAGTTTAGTGTCGCTGTTATATTGTTCCATATAAAGATTAACAATTCTTCTGTTGTATTCGCGCAGAGTTAGTTCTTCAGTTAAAATATCAGATAAAGCATTTGTTGTGGCAAGAGTAATAGACTCAGCTGTGATTTCATGGTCTGGAGACATCACTGCGGCTAATTCGACAATAGACTTTAGTTCTCTAATGTTTCCTGGCCAGTGATAATTTAGCAATTTTTTTCTTGCGTTTTCAGAAATAGTTTTAGTATTTAGTTTGTTGTCTTTACAAAAATTATCAATAAAAAATTTCGCCAACAACAATATATCCTGACCTCTTTCACGTAATGCTGGAAGGTGAATAGGTAACCCAATTAAACGATAATAGAGATCTTCTCTAAATTTTCCATTCTTCACATCTTCTTGTAAGTTCCGATTGGTTGCGATTATTATTCTACAATCAATATTAATAACTTTATTACCTCCAACACGTGTAATCTCTTTTTCTTGAAGGACGCGTAATAATTTCGCCTGGAAATTCATATCCATTTCACCAATCTCATCCAAAAAAAGTGTTCCTCCTTTTGCTTCTTCAAATTTCCCTATTCTACGAGTGGCAGCACCCGTAAAAGCACCTTTTTCATGACCAAAGAGCTCACTTTCAATCAACTCTGAAGGTATTGCCGCCATGTTAATTGCTACAAAAGGGTTGTCTTTTCGTGGAGAATTATAATGAATCGCTTTTGAAACTACTTCCTTACCTGTTCCTGTTTCACCGCTGATTGTTACGTTTATATTTGTTTGAACAGCTTTATTCATTAATTCAAATACCTTTTTAAGCGCCGGACTATCGCCAATAATTGATTTTTCAAACGTATATTTTCCTTGCACCTCTTTTTGTAAAGAGTTAATTCGGGTTTTTAGATGTGCATTCTTTTTTATGTGGCTAACAGTATTAATTAGCTTTTCTTTAATATCTTTTGATTTCACAAAATAATCATACGCGCCTGTTTTTAATAAGTCTACGGCAGTTTCAATATCATCTTGCTCTGAAATAATCAGCACTTCGATGTTTTCATTAAAGGATTTAATTTTTTTCAATATCTCCCCCCCGTTAATATCGGGTAAACGATAGTCAAGAGTAATAACATCTGGTTTTTGATGCAGCGCATTCAGCAAGTCTTTCCCATTGAAGAATGTTTGAATCTCAAAATCTGGGTTTAGCGACAGGCTATGTACAAGCAATTTGTTGTACCATTCGTTATCTTCTACTACAAAAATCAAGAAGGACTTATTTCCCATACTGTTTTTTTAATTCAATTTTAATCTCCGCCATTATAAAATTAAACTCTTTTTTTACTTCTTCTATATGATTTTGAATTGTTTCTAATTGTTCTTCTTTTTTGCACTTCGTTTCGAGTTCTTTTAAATGAGAATAAAGAAGATTTGCCGATAAGTGTTTAGCAGGTGTACAGATCTTATGGCTGTATTCTGCCAACATTTTCCAGTCTTCTTTTTTAAATGACTTTTCAATTCCTGCGATTCCTTCAGAGGTAGAGGTTAAAAAAGTATTTAACATTTCTCTATAGAAACCTTGATCTGTGTCACTAAGAGCTTTTAATGCTGAAAAATCAATTTTTTTATGACCATGAATAGGTTCGCTTCTTTGATAAATTGTACTACTAATATTTTCTATGTTTAAAACTCTTTTTATTTCTGAAAGCAGCTCATTTTCTTTAAAGGGTTTAGCAACAAACCCATTCATTCCAACATTTGTGTAGTTTTTTCTATCATCCTCAGTTACCGCAGCAGTAAGCGCAATAATTGGAACATTATTTTTCATCTGTCTAATTTTTGCAGTGGATTTTACACCATCAAGTTCAGGCATATAAGTATCCATTAATACCAAGTCGTAATTATTAGACTTTAATTCTTTAATTGCTTCAACTCCGGTGCTCGCTTCTGTAAAGCTTGAGGCTTGACCTTTTAATATTGTCACTAATAACTTTCTATTGTATTCTTCATCATCCACAATCAGTATTTTTAAACCTTTCGGGATAGTTATTTTTTTGTTCTTTTCACCTTCCAATCGTTCCACGTTTGTGATATCTACCTCACTTCCTTTTTGATATGGAATTTCAATTATAACAGTGGTTCCTTTGTTGGGACGACTATTAATTTCTACTTTACCGTCATGCAATTTAACAAGCATATGGACGATAGAAAGCCCGAGTCCTGTTCCTCCGTAATTTCTAGATGTACTTTCTTCTGCTTGTTCAAACTCTTGAAACACTTTTGTAAGTTGTTTTTCACTCATTCCTATTCCCGTATCGCTAACCTCTAGACGAATTGTGGTATTTGTGTTGTTTTGCATGATCTCAGAAAGAGTAATCGTAACACTTCCATTATCAGTAAATTTTAAAGAATTACTAATCAAATTAAGTAAAATTTGACGAAGGCGAAAAGGGTCTCCGAGAAGTATTAATTTGTCGGGAGTATTAATGTTGCATATAATTTTTGTCTTTTTTTCAGCGGCAAGAGGTTTAATAAAAGTAACCACATCCTCAACAAATTCTTTTGGTTTAAAACCTATTTTTTCCAGCTTTAATTTTCCAGCCTGAAGCTTTGTGAAATCCAACACATCATTTATCAAATATAACAAATGATCTATTGATTTTCTGACCATATTCAGCTGTTCCTCTTGTTCTGTATTAAGTTTACTCTTTGAAAGCTGCTCTGTAAACCCAGCAATGGCATTCATGGGAGTTCTTAACTCGTGACTCATATTAGCTAAGAAACGCTCTTTTGTTTCAGCCAAATCTTCTGCTTTAGCTTTTGCACGTTTTAGTGCTTTTCTATAGCGTGTATTGTTTCTTATGTAGTTGATGATAAGATAAGTCATGAAAGTTAAGAGTAAAGCGGTTAAAACGCAAAAAATAGCTATTTGACGATTGGTCTTTTGCATTGTTTCTTCTGCCTTATCGGTTTGCTTGTTTATGGCTATAAGCTCCTTATCTTCTATACTATTCAATAACTCATTGATTTTTATGTTGACCTTAATATCTGAGTTTAAAAACTCCAACTCTTTCTTTTTAAGTTCAGTCTCAATATTTTTCTCTTCGGCTTTTATGTTTTTTATTTCGTTACTCAATTCTTGAACAGATACTTCTTCATTTAGCTTGTTTTCTTTCTTTTGAGTATCCGTATTGCGATTAAAAAGACTGTATAAAAATCCCTTCTCTTTGTTGTTTTCAATAGAAGGTGACTTTTCTATTTTTCTAATTACTTTGTCCAAAGCTGCTTGTACTCTAAATTTATCTTGTAAGATTAAGAAATCGTTTAAACCCTTAAACTTTTTTGTAACTAATGATTCTAAGGAGTCCACATCTTTTATTAGCATTTGTTTTTGTGAGCTATAACTGTAAAGTTTATCCAGTTTTTTGTGAGCTCTATCTGTTGCTTCATAGAATTTTTCTAAATAAACCGTGTCCTTAATTAGGCTATATGTTTTTGCGTTATTTTCCGCTGTAAAAACATCATTCATTAATGATTTCGCAGTAACTAATCGCATATCTACCCTAGTTTCTTCTGTAATTCCGGTGATAATATTTGAAAATTGACGATAAGTGAAAACACCCATTATCGTAACAAGCAGCACAACAATGATCATTATAGTCACAATTTTGTATTGAAAAGAGTTTCTTTTATTCATATGAATTAATTTAAATGAATCACTTTCTGTAAATATTTCTTGCAAATAATTTTTATTATATAATCAGGGTAATTATCCTTTAATATGTACTGCCCCATAAACACTTGGTTATGGTTTTCAAACGTTTTAATAATCTCTTTAATGTTTTGACCCCCGTTGTCAGAAATCATAAGAATAATCAAACAATTCGGGTTTGTATTATATAAACCTGACAATAAAGCATCATTAGTAAAAGCCCTTTCATCTAAAAAAGCAAAGTCCATTTTTTTTTGGACTAGTTTATCGATGTTTTCTACATCAGGCTTACAAATAACACTCGTCTCGTCACTTTTAACTAAATGCCTTAATATAGTCGAGATTCTTTCTAAAAACCTATTGTCATTATCAACCACCAAGATACGATATTTTTCTTCTGTTTTTAACATGATAATTTTTCTTTACGGCGTTATATACCATTACTTAAGTATAGCTTCAAATGCAGTTCCAGAAAAAAACAGCACAATAAAACAACGCACAAACCATTGTTATATAGGTGTATAGTGGTTTTTTTAGTAGGGTTGAGCAAAATAGAATTTCTTCAAAATGAAAAATAAATTTTCAAAATGAAAATATAGAGTCAATATTGAAGAGCTAATTGTGAATATTCAGAATAACGGTGTGTTCGCCTAAACCAGTTGAATAGGAAAATGTTGGTAATACCTCTTATTCAATACGGTATAAAGGGCTTTTAGTAAAAACCCATTAGCAATATCTCATTACGGAAAAGTTTTGGGGCTTAATAATTACTTCAAGTCTTCCACCAAAAGACTCAGTTTCTCAATTGTCACATGATCCATTACCACAATTTTAAACCATTTGGGGTTATCGTGGTTGTCTGGAACGAGTCCATATTTCTTTGCGATTTCGCTTGAGACATGTTCACTTCTAATTGTGATAATATTTGAGGAAGGATGGCGATAATATTTTATGTTTAATTGATCAAGCTGGTCACAAATCCAACCCGTTCTCTTCTGTAGAACAAAGATCTTTTCCATCCAGCCGAAAGGGCCATACTTTGAAAGAATCATCCACACAGCAACAGCGTTTGCTCCAGAACGACTACCAATTAGTGTATAGTCTTCCCCTTCTACATAACTAGCTTCTTTGGTGTTTGCATAATGGATGAGGTCTTTTCTAATGATGAATATACCTGTTCCATAAGGAGCTTGTGCCATTTTGTGAGCGTCAAGAGTCACTGAAGATACGTTAGTATTTCGAAAATCTAAGCGGTGTTCTTTTTGAGAAAAAGGAAAGTAGAACCCTCCGTATGCACCGTCTAGATGAATAAAGTAAGGAGTGTCTAGACGATCTAACACTTCTGAATACACATCGGGATTATCGACAGATCCAAACATTGTGGTCATCATGTTGGCTACAACAATAAATGCCTTAACACCTCTGTCTTGTTGAGCTTTAATCGCCTTTTCTACAGTTTCTTTTGAGATTGTTCGATTGTTTTCATCTACTTTCACTTTTTGGACTGGAATATTTAAAACATTTCCAGCCTTATCCATCGAATAGTGGTTATCTTCAGAACACAGAATACAAATCTCATCGTTTTCAAAGCGCTTCTCAGAGTTAAAGTAATTTCTGTAAATCCATATCGCCTGCATATTTGCTTCGGTACCTCCTGAGGCTACATACCCATCAAAATGATCGTCGGTTCCGTTCAAAATGTCATACGAACAAATGTCGATGAGCTCTCTTTCTATTTCTTGAGTTCCAGCAAAGAATGACTCTGATTCACCAATCGTGTGACAACCAATGTGGTTTGGATTTTTTATTAAGGTAGATAAAAAAGGCGCATCTTTTAAGAAACTCGCATCTTGAGAAAAAACTTTGTCATCAAGATAAGATGCTGGAACACCAAGAACGTTTTTATCAACGTAATTAATGTTTTTATCTAACGCGCCGAAAACAATTTTTTTTATCTCTTCTTCTGATTTTTTTT
This sequence comes from Fluviicola sp., assembly GCA_002734085.1. Taxonomy (GTDB): domain Bacteria; phylum Bacteroidota; class Bacteroidia; order Flavobacteriales_D; family Crocinitomicaceae; genus Brumimicrobium. The sequence continues at coordinate 512,630 of NVXV01000001.1, forward strand.
GCCAGTGTTTCTCTTCCATAGCCAACTTTTATGCAAAGATATAAACTATTTTTAGGCGTTTAGACGAAAATTACTTTATATTAAACACTGGTATTCGAGTGATGTGAAATTTTTTTTCTTAAGTTCGCTATTTGCAGGTGTTTTTTTATTGTCGGCTTTTGAAAGTAGTTCGATAAGAAATTTGTTAATTAAACAGTTAGTATGATGCGATCTATTTTTTTGTTATTATCATTTAGCCCCATCCTTATTAGTTATGGGCAGAAACTACAAGCTTATCAGTTGTTTAATAAGGAAGGGAAAAAAGTAGATTTTGAAAAAATGGTTTCAACCTTAAGTGAAAAAGACGTAATTCTATTCGGTGAACTTCATAATGACCCTATTTCTCACTGGATGCAACTCGAGCTGACAAAAAAAATGCATGAAAAAGGTAACATCGCTATGGGTGGGGAGATGTTTGAACAGGACAATCAAAATGCAGTTAATAGCTATTTATCTGGCGCTTTAGATGATGAAGGCCTTGACACAGTAGCTCGTCTCTGGACAAATTATAAAACAGATTACAAGCCGCTGCTCGATTATGCAAAAGACAATGTAATCAATTTTATTGCGACAAATATACCCAGACGATATGCAAGTATGGTTTATAAAAATGGGTTTGAAATCCTCGATAGTTTACCAAAGAAAGAAAAAGAATGGATTGCACCCTTACCTATCCCCTATGATCCAGAACTCCCGGGGTACAAGGCAATGCAAACCATGATGAGCGATCACGCAAATGAGAATTTCCCAAAGGCTCAGGCTATAAAAGATGCAACAATGGCGCATTTTATTTATCAGCGTTTTAAACGTGATAACGCAATGTTTATTCATTACAATGGAGCTTACCATAGCAATAACTTTGAGGGCATTTACTGGTATTTAAAACAGCTTCAGGAGTCTTTGAGGATTGGAACGATAACTACAGTGTTGCAAGAAAATGTAAATACACTTGAAAAAGACAATGCAGCGGTTGCAGATTTCATTTTGGTCGTAGACGAAGATATGACCACAACATACTAAATTACTTTTGTTATGATGAAAATTCCTCAACAATTAGAAAAAGGTGATACTGTTGCGATAGTAGCGCCTGCAAAGGCAATTGAAAAGGATGTGATAAGCCACGCAAAAACTTTTTTGGAAGATGCGGGCTTTAAAGTTAAAATTGGAAAGCACTGTATGGGAAATCATAATTATTTTTCTGGAAGCGATGCGGAGAGGGTTGAAGATTTTCAAAATGCAATCAACGATGAAGAAGTAAAAGCTATTGTTTGTGCTCGGGGTGGCTACGGGTGTGTTCGAATTGTAGATCGCATTAACTGGGTCGACTTCCTTGATCAACCAAAGTGGATTGTTGGTTTTAGTGATGTAACTGTTTTTCACCAACGATTAACCAATTTGGGAGTGGCTTCTTTACACGCAACAATGCCCTTAAATTACAAAGACAATTCTCAAAATGCACTTACTTCTATGGTTAAAGCCTTGACTGGCGAGAAACTTTCTTATTCTTGGAATGGTTCAACGTCTAATAAAACTGGAATGGCAGAAGGAGAATTGGTTGGAGGAAACTTAGCAGTATTGTGTGGATTAATTGGAACAACTGATATGCCTGATTACAAAGATAAAATATTGTTTCTCGAAGAAGTAGGAGAGCATTTATATGCACTTGATCGAATGTTTTATCAATTGGAAAAAAGTGGAATATTAGATCAAATACGGGGATTAGTTTTAGGAAGCTTCATCAATATTAAAGACACAGAAGTTCCTTTTGGAAAGTCTTTAGATGAAATCATCCTGGCACATTTTAAGTACAGAAACATTCCGATAGCTTTTGATTTTCCAGCTGGGCATATTGATGATAACAACACTCTAAAACTAGGAAAAAACACATTGTTTACTGTATCTGAAGATAATTGTGCACTTGACGAATTAAATGATTAAGTCGAATGTAAATTTGGTGCCATCTTCTGTTGAGACTTTTTTTGCTGTTCCATCAAGTTGATTTGCAAGCAGCTCGATTAATTCCAGACCAAAACCATTTGTTTTAACTTTCTTTTCTTTCCACCTTCCATTATCTGAATATTCTAAGACGTAGCGATTGTCATCATTCTTTTTAAACGATACAGAAATTTTATTATCACTTCTACCGTCGAATGCATGCTTAATCGAGTTTGTAATTAATTCATTTAAGATGAGTGCCAATGGAACCACACCCTCTGCTGAAAGGTGATCAACGTTTGTGCTTACTTTTAAATCTACATCATTTGTTGTATCCGTTGATTCCAAAACCATTTCACTTAACTCTTGAACGTAACTTTTAAAGTCAATCTTATTTATCTTTTCAGATAAGTACATCATTTCATGCATTCTAGCGATGGAAATTAAACGCATTTTCAACTCTTCGAATGTGGCAATTGTATGTTTGTCTTCAACGCTGTTTGATTGGAGCTTAATCAAGCTTATAACCACCTGTAAATTGTTTTTTACCCTGTGATGAATCTCTTGAAGCATTACTGTTTTTTCTTCGTTGATTTGTTTCAATTCAGTATTTGAGTTTTTCAAATTTGAAATAATTTCTTTTTCTGTTAACCAGCTTAATCGAAGAATTGTAAGAATTTCTATGGCTACAAAGAGAGCTGTTCCAATAACTATTGTCGCCCTTAGTATTTTTGGATTTTCAAACTCAATTGCAGGGTTTTTTAATACATCTGATTCAACTAAAATCATTGCAGCAGCGTGCATTAATGTAAAAAGCAGTAGGTACCCCCATTCTTTTTTGATATCAAAAAAAACAAAAATCCCTCCAATGATACCAAAGGATGCGATATGAGGATAGTATTCACTACCTATTCTTGCAGATGCTAAAGTCCCAAATATAATAACCACAATAACCGTGGAAATTTTTGCAAACTTGAAGTAGCCAAGATGATGAAGATAAATCGCAATAAAACAATAAACGCCGTAGATAGAATGGAATAATGTCGCTAATTTATCTTGTTCATAGAAAATGATAACCTGAAAAATTGCAGTAAAAATGCCAAAAAAAGTGAGCCCATTAAATAACTTTCGAATCTTCAAATCATGAACCGACCCCTTAAAATCCTTAATACCAATATTTAATATTTGCTTCACTCTAAACAGTAATAGTCTTAGACCAAAACTAATGAAAAATACAAGACATGATTGTCAATCAAATGAAAGTTTACTTCATTTCAAAGACCTCAATTTTTAAATCGTCAACATATACGGGAAGCTTTCCTCTGTGCCAAAAACCGACATTTAGTTTGTCGTCTTTTGTTCTAACTTCAGGTGTAAGATAGTACATTGATATTTCGCTCCACTTATTAGCTGGTAGAGGGTTTTTTGATGTGGAAAAGTCTCTCCAACTATAGGGTCTTCCTTTGTACTGAAAACAAACGAAAAGACTAGTTGGGTTTTCTATACTAGGTTCGGTAGGATAGATCATTGCTTGTACTTTTATCCATACATGATCCTTATCGGTGAGTTTACGATAAGGCGTAACAAAAGGCTCTGAATAAATTGTTGAACTGTCTAGTTTAAATGAATGCTTTCCACTATAAGATTGTTTTATGCTATTTCCAAGACTTTCAAAACCCTCTTCATAAAGCGTACGCTTCTCGTATTTTTCTAAATTTGGGATGCCTTCTTTGTCATCAATATTGCGGTTGATGAGCAGTAAATCATCTTTTGTTTTCTGGTCTACACTTAACTTTCCAAATACAGCAAAATAATACTCTTTTGTTATTCGATCTCCAGGTATAACACCTTTGTGGAATTGAATGGTTTGAAAAACATTAAGAAATACCAATGCGCCCATCACAATAAAAACAGAGATTTTTGTAATTAAATTTGATCTAAGTAAAGCTTGTATAAAGTAACCTAAAGGTATAGCCATGATTACTAAAGACGGAATCAATGCTCTTTGACTAAAAGAACTTGCATACCACCAGCAGGACCAACTCGAAACTAAGTATAGATTTAAAACAAAAAACAGAAAAAGAGGAAAAAAATATTTTTTATTTTTCCGATAAAGTATTATAAAGCTGGCCGTAGCAATTAACATCAGAGGGGTATAGATAAACCAACCCTTACGAAAACTGAAAAGCACATCTATGGTGTGTGGGGACAAAAAATCTAAACCTTCCCCTGCATTTCCATAATCCGTATAGATAAACTGACCCGTAACTAGTTTCCAGTAAATGAGCTGAGGGAGACCAATTAAAATTACAATACAAGCAAAAGAAATAATCTGTTTTTTATATAGTTTAAAAAAGGATATACGATCTTTCAGAGAATGAATGGATTTATCTGGCCAAAATAGCGGTATGATAAGACAAACTATTTCTGTGGGTCGCATCAGAATCATCAAGCCGCAAACAACTCCGAGCAAAATGATATGTTTGAATTTTTTATGCTTATACCATAAAATTGTACACCATACCACGATAGCATAAAAAGTAAACAGTACATTATGCGACATTGAATTTTGACCGTACATGGTGTTATGCAGCAAGTAGTTGGTGCCAAAAACAGTTAGCAATAATAAGATAATCGCAATCCGTTGCTTGAAAAAGTGAACTAAAATTTTTGAAAAAACCCAAATCCCAAGTAATGTATATAGAATTGAACCGATAAAGATTGAAACTTGATAAGGTGCAGAAAAACCGTCAGCGGGGTAATCTGTCATTAATGCTATAATGTGGGCAACGAAGAAAAAGGGAGAATAGACTATTGACCAACCTAAAGTATACTTCATCATATATCCTTCTCCCGAACTCAGCGGGAAAATTTGATAAAGTGTATCTGTGCTGCTATAGGTCTCTACAATGCCCTGAAGGACTTCAATGTTCTGCAGTGTGAGGTCATTATAAATAAAAGAAAAAGGAAGGTATAGGTAATAACCAAAAATATCCCAGCTAAGTGGATTATTGGGCATAAAAACAAAGTTGTTGACCACAATGAAAACAACAATTATGAAAACAAATATTTTTATGGGTGATTTAATCAAATTTACCTACGCTTAGTTGTTTAAACAAAAGTAATTTAAAATTCAATATGTGACAATTGATATAGTTATAATGTAGATTTTTCAAAATAGAAAGAGAGGTGTTTTGTATCCTAATTAAATAGTTATTATCGATTCTCTTCTAAATCCTTATTTTTACCTCTCAGTTATAATCATTATATGTGTGGAATAGGCGGAATCGTATCATTTACAAATAGTATTTCCAATCGGGAATTGGAGGATATGAGTAAGGCTATTGCTCATCGTGGACCTGATGCTGATGGACTCTTTTTAGATGGAAGCAAAGTTTGCGGACTCGTTCATCGAAGATTGAGCATTATCGATATTACAGACAATGCTAATCAACCGATGACTTCTGAGAATGGGCGATATACGATAGTCTTTAACGGAGAACTTTACAATTTTGAAGATTTGCGAGAAGAACTGAAAACACTTGATTATAAGTTCTTCACAGCGTCTGATACAGAAGTTGTTTTAAATGCATTTATCCAATGGGGAAGTGAATGCGTCGATCGCTTTAATGGAATGTTTGCTTTTGCTATTTGGGATGAAAAAGTATCGGAGCTGTATCTTTTCAGAGATAGAATAGGGATAAAACCGTTATATTATATCAAGACAGATGAGGTTTTTGCTTTTGCTTCAGAGATAAAAGCGTTGCTGCCACTTGCACAGGATTTATCATGGAATAATGAAGTGGTTCACCATTTTTTTAGGCTAGGATATGTGCCTGAACCACAAACGATTTATAAACATATTAACAAGTTCCCAAAAGGAAATGCTGGTTTTCTTTCAGAAAATAGTTTTGAAATAAAACGGTATTGGAATATCAATGAAAAGGTAAAAAAGTCAACTGTTTCAGATTTTTCAATTGCCAAAAATGAGTACCATAAAACACTCAAAGAAAGTATTCGATTGCGACTAAAAAGCGATGTGCCCTTTGGTGTTTTTTTGAGTGGTGGAATTGATTCTTCTACGGTCGCGGCTGTTGCGCAAAGTCAAACAAAGGAAAAAATAAATACTTTTTCAATTGGCTTTAAGGAAAACAAATTCAATGAAAGTGAATACGCAAAAAAAGTAGCCAACCACCTCGGAACAAATCATCACGAGTATACGCTGTCCGAAAAAGATGCACAAGAACTCATAGAACTGATCCCATCATGGTATTCAGAGCCTTTTGCTGACACTTCTGCGATCCCAACATATCTTGTCGCTAAAATGGCGAGTGAGTCCGTTAAAATGGTACTTACCGGCGACGGTGGCGACGAGCAGTTTCTGGGTTATGGTATGTATGAATGGGCATCAAGGCTATCAAGTTCATTGATTAAATCGTTAAAATCACCAATGGTTTTTGCACTTAGTAACTCGGGGAAAATTCGATTGCAAAGAGCGAGTGAATATTTTAGGTTTGATAAAAAAACAGCGCTGCATACACACATTTTTTCTGTTGATCAATACTATTATTCGGAGCGAGAAACCAAGTCTTTTTTTCATTTTGAAACGGATTATAGCGAACTACAAATTTCAAAAGTTGCTAGAAAATTATCGCCGCGAGAGAACCAAGCGCTTTTTGATTTGAATTATTATCTCACCGATGATTTATTGACAAAAGTAGACCGAGCAACAATGCTAAATGGAGTAGAAGCAAGAGTTCCATTGCTTGATCACCATTTGATTGAGTGTTCCTTGAACATGGACGAATCGCTCAAAGTCAATAAGGGGGAATCGAAACTACTTTTAAAAGAAATCTTGTACGAATACGTTCCTAAAGAATATTTCGACAGGCCTAAGTGGGGCTTTGGTATTCCACTGCAAAAATGGTTGTCTAATGAATTAAAACCGTTGCTTGATAAATATGTGAATCAAGAGATTCTCCAGGAAGTCGGTATTTATAATGTCCCAAAAATAGTAAGCCTAAAAGAAGAGTACCTCGGTGGGAAATCCTATTTGTACAATAAACTTTGGTTGGTAATTGTCTTTAATATTTGGTTTAAGAGCCAAGAAAAAAATAATTATCTCAAATAAATGCGAGCAACACGTTTGTTAATACTGGTCATTACCTCGTAAGGTATCGTTCCTAAATGTTTTGAAAAAGTTTCCATATCGATATGGTCACCGATAATTTCTACCTCATCTCCCGCTTCGCAATCAACGTTTGAAACATCAACCATAGTCATGTCCATACATACATTTCCAACAACGGGGCAATGCTTACCATTAATAAACACTTTACCAACGCCATTACTCAAATTACGTCGGAAACCATCTGCATATCCAATTCTAAGTGTCGCGATTTTAATTTCGTTGTCCACTTTATAAGACCTACCGTAGCCGACAGTTTCTCCTGCTTTTAAAGTTTTTATTTGAGAAATAGTAGTTTTCCATTTCATTGAAGGCAATAGTACGTTTTCTTTTGCGGTAGAGGTGTAGCCAAAAACACCAATTCCAAGTCGAACCATATCAAAGCTTGCGGTGTCACCAAATTTACTTGCGCCTTCACTATTTAAAATGTGAAACAAAACCCTATATGAAAACACTTTTTCAACTGCTTCTTTTATGTTTTGAAATTGTTGAATTTGATTTTCCGTATAGGCTGAATCTGTATTGTCGGCATCAGCAAGATGTGAATAAACACTTTTTACTTTAATCTCTTGCTGATTCCTTAAATATTCAAGTAACTCAGGAAGGTCTTCAGCATCGAACCCTAATCGGTTCATTCCAGTTTCGAACGTTAAGTGAATTGGGTATTCCGACAATCCTTCTTTCAAAAGATGTTCTCTAAACGCAATAAGGTTTTTCATATCGAAAATAGAAGGTTCGAGACAAAACTTGGTGATATCGTCAAATGCATTTTGCTCCGTGTTCATCACTAATATGGGAAGTTGGATTCCTTTTTCACGAAGTGTTGTTCCTTCATCGGTATAAGCCACGCCCAAATAATCGACACCAATTTGTTGCAAAAAGTGAGGAATATTTACATCACCTGTTCCATAAGACGAGGCTTTAACCATCACTAATACCTGTGTATTGGGTTGCAACTTAGCTTGAATAAGATCAATATTGTGCTTTACAGCTTTTAAGTCAAATTCTACCCACGTCTCATGTTTTCTGTTTTTGAATTGTTTAACTAACTCTTTTAGTGGAGAGTCGTAAGGGCCTTTGAACAAGATGCTTACTCCTTTTAACTCCTTAAGTTCTTTTGGGATAGTCGTATCTTTGATAATAAAAAATTCATCAGGCTTATAGCTCTCCACCAAAGATAAAATCTGTTCTTTTCTTTCTGTATTTAGGCTGGATAAATCCAGTACTACAACTTTTTTCTGTCTTTCATCAGAAGAAAACTGGTATTCCAATGACTGCTCCAATGCATCAATGTCAATATTGTAGGTGTCATTAATAATCAAATTGTCATTTTGACCTTCAAACACCTCTAATCGATCTGATAATTTAGGAAGCGACTTGATTTTTTCTAAAAGTTCAGATTTAGATACACCTAAGAAAGTAGCTACAAATAGCGCTAACGTTATGTTTTTTGCAAAAGGACTATCTGAAGGTCTAAATTCATCCCACGCTTCGATCTCCGTTAATTCCGCATTGATTTTACTTCGTCGAAGTGTGCTGTATTCTTCATTCAATGCAAAAGTAATATTCGCGTGTTTAAACAATTTGAGGTGTTCGGCGTTATGTTGTTTTTTAGATTCAAAATTATCCTCATAATTTTTCCCTACACCTGTAAAAACACCCAAGGTTGGAGAAATCATTTCTTCTAGCTTAGTCATCTCATCAGGGTGGGAAATGTCGGCTTCAATAATTGCAAAATCATGCTTTTCAGTCATTTCTAGGAGAGAAATTGCAACACCTAACTGAGAGTTATAGCTTTTTGGACTACGGACGACCTTATAATGGTCTTTAATTAAGAAATACAGCCACTCTTTAATCATTGTTTTTCCTAAACTCCCAGTAACTGCTAAGACAGGATAAGAAAATTGATTCCTGTGGTACTTAGCAATAGTTTGAAGGGCACATAGTGTATCCTCAACTTTGATTATGCAAGTGTCGTTTGGTAATTCGACCTCTTCACTAACAACAAAACAACGCACTCCTTTGTCATACGCTCTTTGACAGAAAATATGACCATTTCTCTTATTCTGAAGTGCAAAAAATACTCCTGCACGATTAGAGGTGATCATTCTTGTATCGTAAATGAGAATATCAACTTTCCCATTCACATCCCTGAGGATTTCACCATCAACAATGGTCGCTATTTCTTTGTTTGTGAGTCCTAGTTTCAATGTGCAATTTTATTATAACAAGAACGACATAACGGTTCATATTCATCAACAGCGCCAACGAGAACTTGTTCTTTTTCTTTGCTTTTTCGGTGCGAAAACTGTGCTAGATTTCCGCAGGACATGCATATAGCATGCACTTTTGTAACATATTCGGCAGAAGCTAACAAATTTGGAATGGGTCCAAATGGATTTCCTTGAAAATCCATGTCTAATCCAGCACAAACAACACGAACACCTTTTGAGGCAAGTTCGTTGACAACATTAACGACGTCCATATCAAAAAACTGGGCTTCGTCAATGGCCACAATTCTTTCTTTTTTCCAATGGCCTAATATCTCTTTAGACGAGTCGATTTGAATTGCTTCAAAGCTAATTCCATTGTGACTAACAACATTTTCTTCACTATACCGACGGTCAATTTTTGGCTTGAATAAAAGCAATTCTTGGTTCGCGAATTTTGCTCTTCTCAGTCTTCTGATCAACTCCTCAGTTTTCCCAGAAAACATCGATCCACAAATTACTTCTACCCAACCGTGTCGTTTACCGTCTTCAGGGAATTGTTCTAAAAACATTGCTTGTATTTTGATTTACCTCAAATGTAAGTGAAAGGAAAATCTTAATTGAAGGAATTAAGAAGAAGAAATTAAAAGTTATTCACGAAAAATGAATTTAAATTATTTGATGACGACAACAGAAATGGTATCAGAACTTGGAAAACGACTGAACCAAAAGAGTCTATTTTCTTTATTTGGCTTGCCCCAGTATCTGTCGAAATACTGAGCAGCTTGAGCTGAATACCCATTTACAGATTTTAAATTAAGTGATTGAGCCGCCAACATCGCATCGAGTTGATAGTGATGCCCTGGGTCTTTTAACTCTTTGGGTTCATAAGAAATAACGGTTCCCTCAGGAAGGTGATCCATTTTTTCTACAAGGTGATTATGCCGAGCTTGAGCTTCTGATTTCGAAAAACGATATGCGGAGTCAAACTTGATGTAGTTGTCAATGGTTAACAATGGTAAAATCAGTATAAAAACTAAAAAACCAGAAATTCGCCATTTTTTTATTAAAAACAGAAGAACTGTGGAAAAGGATAATCCAAAAAATAGAAGCTCAACATTTATTATTCTTGTTAGAGATCGCATTGCTGAAAAACCGGGTAACTGATGTACTAAAAAGTAAATAGAATAGTTGTCTATTCTCAGGAAAATTATAAAAGTTAAACACCCAGTTAGCAAGACTAAATAGTGTTCTTTTGATAAAAAGTTACTCCTTCCGAACCATCTTTTAAAAAGAAAAAGAAATGATAGAACGAAAAAAAGAATTACAAGCCATCCTGGAAAAATAAAGTGATCCCAAAATGCAGGATGACTTTTTCCAATAAATTCTTCCAGAGGTCTATGAATCAATGTTCCAGGCGATGAAGATAAATAGCTTTTTATACTTGGCAAACTGTGACTGATTTCACTGAATGTATGCATATCAGCATATTGTGACCTGCGAAGATAAGGGGCGAATAACTTATATAGCAACAATAGGTTTACTAAAATTGATATAGAATATAGAATTAACGTCTTTTTGCTTTTTAGGGAATTCCATAAAGGTTTGTAATTGGAATAAATGATGACCCCAAAGATTATTAAAAATGGAATTACGGATAAAAAACCCAAGTAAATACCACAATAAAATTGGTACACTAACATGGTTATTGAAAAGGCGAAATACTTCCAATTTAGATGTTTTCTCCATAACAATAGTCCTAAAATCATTAATGGGATAGCAAACCTTGGAAAGGTTTGAGCATGATTCATTTGGGAAGCTAAGCCGACAGAAAAAGCAAATATAAAGGCAGATAGCCCAGCAATCCATTTGTTATTAAGCAGGTAGTCGGAAAGTTTATATGCGGCCCAATAGTTTAATAATGCCATTAAAATAGCCCAACACTGGAAGGAAGTAAAAATAGTTAACCCAAAAGTTCTGAAAATCATATAAAAAGGAGCACTTCCTAATAAGTTATCAGACATAGAAATGACTTCAGCTTCAGGGTACATATAATTAGCACTCCAGAAATCATCTGTTACACCCATAAAATAATGGTTTACATGCTCCAACAAATACATGTTAAATCGAGTGTCGCCTAGATCTCCAGGTAGAAATTGAAATGAATAGCCAAGATATGGAAAAACACTAATGATAAGGCCCACTAAAAGTGGTATAACAAATGAACTGAATGATACAATTTTATTCATCGAAGGTATATTTTAATCTTACCTCTTTAATTGGATCTTTAAATAATGAATCCCTTGACTTAAAAGAAGAAATAAATACTGGTAGACCATCTTTATAATCAATCTTTGAAACAACACGCTCAATAAAATCGTTTGGTTCAACTATTAAACTATCAATAAAACCAGTAGTTCTCCCGCTTTCATCGTAGATAAAAGTTCTTCTGTTTTCAAATCCGTTATTAAAAGATGAGCGCTGGTAAATACAATCGTTTTCAAAATATTTACTAGTAGATAATTGTTCTTTTTCTACCATGTTTTTTATTCTAAATGATTCAATGTGTTTGGAAGGAATACCGTAGAAATACTTGTTTTTTTCTGGATTCTCGAACATTTGATCAATAAAGTGAACATTCCAATTTGCTGAATCTGTAAGGAATATATGTCTTTCCTTATCTGCACTTAGTGTGTTTGTGTATTGAATAGTACAACTATCTTTTTTATCAAATTTTAGCCTCAGATACTTTTGTGCATTTTGTAAAGTAGAAAAGATAGGAAGAAAATCATTGCCTTCATAGATAACTTTATTTGTTACGTTAGGAAGAGAATAACCTAAGCTATCTTTTTCCTGCCGATATCTAAACCACTGCTCTTCTATTTCTATTTCTTCCGAGAATTCTTTAATATAAATTGTGCTCAACTGTCCTTTTGAAAAGCTCACTTCATATATTGTTGATGGAACTGTATCTTGAAAAACGGAATCTTCTTTGAACCCAAATTCATGAATGGATATTTGAATTTTTTGAATGCCCTTCTTCAAAGTAATGGAATCATTTATCCAAATTGGAAAACTAATATTCTTGATTTCATCAGGAGTAAAAAACTCCCAGTCTATTACTCCTTTATTTACGGGAGGAGTTTTGACTATTGCATTAGGCTTTGATATTTGCTTTTCACTACAAGCAATTAATAGAGTAATTAAAAAAGAAAATAGTATTAAGTTCTTCATGTACTAAAAATATCACCTTTTTTAGGAATAATCACAGAATGATGACCGTTTTCTTCTAGTTTCAACTTAAATTTTTCTTGTACATCTCGTTCGCCATGTACAAGAAATAGTTTTTTAACCTTCCCTGCATTTTGACTTTTTAAATATAAAATCATTTCTTCATAATCAGCATGTGCACTTAAAGAGTTAATTACTTTAATTTCAGCTTTCACCTGTTTTTCGTCTCCAAAAATAGTTACTTTTTTATCTCCATTTTGCAATTTACCACCTAATGAGTTTGGCTCTGCGTAACCAACAAAAAGAATGGTGTTTTTAGGGTCTTCAATTCCGTGATAGATGTGATGTTTTACTCTTCCAGCATCTGCCATTCCAGCAGCGGAGATAATTACAGCAGGTGATTTCGATGCGTTCAGCTTTTGTGATTCACCTTTGTCTTTTATATAACTGAGTTTTTGAAATCCAAAAGGGTCATTTCTTGATTTTGAGAAGCGTTGAACTTCTCGTGTCAATAAATGTGAAAACTGTCTAGTGATATTGGTTGCATCGGTTGCTAAAGGACTATCTACAAATATTTTGATATCGGGAAGTAGACCGTGAAGATCTAGTTTGTTAAGTGTGAAGACAATTTCTTGCGTTCTCCCTAAACTAAATGCGGGAATTATCAACTTTCCTCTTTTCTCTTTTAGTGTATACAAAACAGCGTTTAATAATTCCTGTTCGGCATCAACAGTTCTATCATGTAATCGGTCGCCATACGTGGATTCACATAATATGTAGTCTGCTTGGGGGGCTGTTTCAGGGTCTCGAATGAAAGAGGTGTTGTATCTGCCTATGTCAGCAGTATATAAAAGCGTATGTTTTTCACTGATTTCATCTATTTCTAAATAGATTGCTGTACTACCTAATATATGCCCATTAGGAATAAAGGTTGCGTCAATGCCATCAATGATACTAACCTTCTCATTGTTTTTTACAACCTTGAATAAATCCAATGCAATTTCAACATCCTTGTATTTGTAGAGTGGCTCATATTGATTTTCTTCGCTTCGCCCGTGTCTTTTGTTGGAATATTTTACATCTGCCTCTTGTATAAATGCACTGTCTCTCAACATTATTTCGCAGAGGGCATAAGTAGCCTCAGAGCAGAATATAGGACCCTCAAACCCATCTTTTACTAGTTTGGGTATTAATCCTGAATGATCGATATGTGCATGGGATAGTAATATAGCGTCAATTGTTGATGGATCGATAACTTCTTCAGCATTTAGCGAATGAGTTTCTTTTCCCAGCCCCTGATACATGCCATAATCGAGTAGAACTCTTTTATTGTCCCACAATTGAATAACAAATTTACTTCCCGTAACGGTACCTGCCGCCCCTGCAAAAGTGATTTTCATATGGCCTGATATTTTTGGTTAAAGCTACATAAAAATGGAATATAATCATAAAGTCAATAAAACGAAAGAGTAAAGGGTATAAAAAAATCCGCAAAGAATTTAAGCTTTGCGGATTTATAGAAACAATATATTATTTATTAGTCGATAACAACTTTTTTAGTTGATACGCCTTGATTCGTTTTTATTTGAACAATATAAACTCCTGAAGATACGTGTGACTCATTAAATTTAAAGACTTCTTTAGTACTTTCTTTTTGAGCTATTACTTTACCTGTGTAATCAACAAGAGTGATTACTTTTTTACCTTCAACGCTCACATTCACTTGGAATTGCCCATTTGATGGATTTGGGTAAATACGAATATTGTTTTCTAATAATTGCTCATCTAAGTTCGCAGTGTTTTCTGCACAGAAAGGAAATGTAATGCTATTACCAAAATCTGAATCTGCTTCGGTGAGCTCCGCCAATAAATCTCCATTGTTAGCTCTCGTAAGCTCCATGCTTCCATCAAAGTCACAACCATTAAAAGAAGATCCGTTCAATCCATCACCATACGTATCGTCGATGATTAGATCATAACAACCTTCTAGTAAACAGAAACTCTCTGAAACGAGTTCAGTAGTGTTTCCAGGGTTTTCATAGCCGCCACCACTGTACCAAATATCACCGTTGGAGTCTTCGATTCTCCATGAAGTTTCGTCGGCATAACAATCCAGTGTTAAGTCCATTAAAATAGTTTCTCCTTCGATCACTGCAGTAAAGCTCGTGTTACCATCATTGTTTGAAAGATCTTCATCTACCTGCCCGCTTGGATTTGAAACACTAACATCTAGACTGTTGTTTCCATTAACTGCCCCAAAATAAGGAAGCGACACATCTTCTGATTGAAAGGTACTTAAGTTACCCGTCCAATTGATAACTTGGTTTGCTCCTCCGTTGTAACTAAATGTGATTACAGCCGAAGTAAGAGTTTGAGCACCGTTGTTTCTAATTGTAACTACAGGATAAGCAGCATCTCCACAGATTATTCCATCTGCTCCTTTAATATCACTTAGTGCCACATCGTAATCTGATGGATCAAAATAAGGGTCATAACCGTCAATTGCAGCGTCCCCTGTGTTGTTTGGATCTAACCAATACTCTAACTGTTCTGCATTAGTACTTCCACTAGGATTCCAGGAATTGTATACTCTACCGTACCAGTCAGGAGAATTTAAATTTTGACATGAGGCACCGCCTCCCCAAAGCTGTCCAATGATTCTTTTGTTTTGATCAAACAATGGCGAACCTGAAGAACCTCCTTCAGTGGTTGTATTTCTATCCCATGACACTTCCCAAGAACTATTAGCTTCTGATGACCCCATTGCTTGAACCGCTTGAGATGGATCGTCGTCAAATGAAATTTTCTTTATATCTCCTGAAGGATGATGAATGCTTACCGTTGAAGTAGGTGCTGCATTTGCATTGTTCCAACCAGCAAAATAGGGTGTGTGAGTTTGTGGCACAGTTCCGTTGTCAAGCCCTCCAGTAATTTCGACAAGACAAAAATCAGAAGGTGTTCTTCTCGATCTTAAAACCGCTCCCGAAAGCGACTCAAATGAAGGAGACGAACCTGGGTTTGGACAGTTTTCAGATTGCCATTGAAAGCGGAAAACCCAACTTGTAGGATTTGAATAACAGTGATTTGCAGTTAGTACATATGGTGTTCCATCGTTAGCTGTATTATTTATTAAAGCTCCAGAACAAAAGCCATTACCACCTGAAACAAGCATTAAAGCACTATTTCTTTGGTTTACCCAATCAGCACCATCGGGACAATTGACATTCATATTACAAGCCCCTGAGCTTCCAAATGCTTTTTCTTGGTATTCTCCAGCTGTTCTGTAACCATGAGTTACACGACTTATTTCTACGTTTCCAATGTTGTCAGAATTAATTGCCGGAACATAATACTCTACAAAAACCTTGCTTCCTGGAACTAACTCAGAACCTAACTCACCATTATATAGGTGTTTTGATTCGAATTTTCCGAGGATAAAACTTTTATCAGAGTTGTAAATATACAATTCGTTACCATTTGGAATTTCAGTGTTTTTGAAGGATAAATTAACTGTCTTAGCATTTGTTGCTATTACCTCTATTAACCAAATTTTATCACCATTTGGCAATGTAAACCAAGTTCCTGAGTTATGGATATCTAAAGACGTTTCATTATTATAGCCGAACCTCCAAGGTCCAGTTCTTAGTTCATCATTGATTTCATCTTCAGCCCTTAGAGCACTAATATCTGGCTCTTGAAAAACTTTTGTGTCAATGGACTTATTGTTTTTAATGGTGTACGAATAACCCTTGGGGTTTCCACCATCTCCTTGCTGTGCTATTCCTATACTTGATAGGAAAAAAGCCACTGCAATAAAAGTATACTTCAAATTCATAGTTTTTGATTTTATAATTTTAGCTTTTGCGTTTAATGCTACACCCTTTTGGTGCTGTTTTATTTAGTTTTATCTTCTCATTATTTGAATGCGAATTGATTGCATCAATCAAATAAGTTTCTTTCTTATCTACTTTTGGCTTCCAGGTATTATCAATGGAACCTTCATAAATTAAAACCATGTCTTTATCAAACATGAAAATATGAGGCGTTGTTTTTGCTCCAAATGCATCTGCCAATTTATGTTGTGCATCATACAAATAGGGCATTCTAAAATCTTTTTCTTTGGAACGCTCTATCATATCCTTCATTCCATCTCCTTTTTTTCTTTTTGCCTCGTTACTATTTATAAGAACGAATCCTATGCTGTTTTGGTTGGAAAGCGCACTAAGTTCATTATAATCTTTCTCCCATCCAGGAAAGTTTTCACCACCTATTACAAAAGGGCAAGTGTTACAAGAAAAAACAACGATTAGCCCATTATCTTTTAGTTGAGATTTGAGATCAAGCTTTTTTCCACTTGTTGATTTCATTGTGAGATCTTGGAGCGGCGCCTTTGATCCAATTGATAGTGTTTCCAGCTTGTTATCTTCTAAAAAACTCATTCCAATTATGGAAAAAGATATTATTAAGGCAATGATGAAAATCTTATTCATAGTTCTATTTAATTATTATAGTTTGCTAAATTTACGTTAATAATAGAAAAGTATAAAGTTTTTTTGTCATTTTGTTCAATTTTCACCATTATTTGTCACAATCTGTATAATTTATGAAAAACAATAGTATCTGTATTTTAACTTTCCTTCTTTTTTTGTCTGTAGCTTTTTCTTCTCGTACTCAAATTGAGATAGAAAAAGGCAAATCTCCGTTTCATAGTGTTGTAGAGTGGAAAGATAAAGGAACAATTTTAATGAATAGTGACCCAAAAGATAGAACGAGAGATTATGAAATTGTTCTATTAAATAACGAGGGAGAAGTCAATTGGAGAAAAACCATTTATCCTAGCCATAGTATGCCCTCATTGATTTTATCTGAATCTTCGAACTACATTTATTTTGTAGATAACTTTGAGGTAATAGATAGTAAGTTTAGCTATATTCAGCTCAATAGAAGTGGCAGTGTTGTTTCCACAAAATTTGATCTTTTACAAATTCTTCGAACCTACGGATATACAACTCCAGATGAATTAGTTGTTGAAGAGGTTGTTAACACCCCAAAGGCACTTGTTTTTCATTTTTCACTTGAAGTAAAAGATAAAGATATCATTGAAAACTTTTTTGTTTCGATTACGCACCATAATAATAGGGTATATCATTCACAAGGCCCAAACACCCATCCTGATCTTATTGATGATGAACGCGAGGGTCGATTCACTTACTCAGGAGCTGATGAAGAAAATATATATTTCTCAAGACTTGTAAAGCAAGGAGGAGGAAAGCGTATACATTTTTACCCCATCTCACCAAAAGCGGAAAAAGGGAATGAATATAGTTTTTCTTTAACCTCTGACTTTGCTCCTATTCAGTCAGAAGTGATCAATAACAATCTCTGTGGATCGTATTATCAAAAACAACTTAATAAAAAGTTATTGACTCGTTTTGCAATTGGTTTGTATAACAACAATAGGTTTTATGTTGCGGCAAATGATTCAAAAGACCGATGTTTGAAAATATATGGTGCGGATAAGGAGGGTCAGATTTCTGTTTTAAATGAATGTAAGAATCCAGCAAAAGAATCTAGAAACTATGATGCAAAGCTAACTTGGCTCGATAACCTTAATAAGTTGATTATTATTGGTTCAATTGAAGACTCAAAGGCTGCATGCGTAATTGAAGGCTCAACAGTTGAAAGCATAATGTTCGATCGATTGGACTTAGATAAACTACAAATAAATCCATCTGTGTATGCTTTAGAAAATAAAACCACTAATTTTGTCCATCTTATTAATGATCAAGTTTTCTTTTTTGACTATAATCAACTAGGAAATGAAGGGAGCGTGATTTTTAAGGAAAAATAATTATGACTGTAATTGGTATTTGTGGAGGAAGTGGCTCGGGGAAAACAACACTTTTAAATCGTTTGGCTGATCACTACAACGAGTATTCCCCCTCAGTATTTTCAATGGATAACTATTATAAATCCATTGAATTACAGCAAAAAGATGAAAAAGGCGTTGTAAATTTTGATCTACCCACAGCATTAGATCAGGAAAAGATGAAAAAGGACCTTTCAAGGTTGGTTAGAGGTGAAAACATCGAAGTTTTTGAATATCAATTTAATGCGGGGAATAAAAAACATGTTTTAATAACGATTGAACCTTCAGATTTATTAATTGTTGAGGGACTTTTTGTTTTCGAATATGAAGCCGTTCATAAATTATTAGACTTTAGCATTTTTGTAGATGTTGATCCAGCCATTCAATTGGATAGACGAATTTATAGAGACTTAGAATCAAGAGGATATTCTAGATCAGAAATCCTTTATCAATGGGAGAATCATGTTACACCTTGTTATGAGGAGTATCTTGCTCCTCACGAAACAAAAGCTGATTTTATCTATCACAATGATAGTCGTTCAGAAAGAGACTTTACTCGCTTACTTGCTGTTTTAGAAGAAATTTTACCAAAGCAGAAAGTACATTAAATCATTTGAATTCAGTAGCTTTGTATGAAGTGAAAAAAAAGGCTGTACAATTTAAATGGTTAATTGTTTCTATGGTAAGTATTTTACTTTCATGGGGCTTTTACAACCTTTTTTATAATGCTAATATAGAAAGTGAGAGAGATCAGTTCCAAAATTCAATACATTCTCTCCGCAAAAAACAACAACTTTTCTTACAAGAGGCTAATAAGGTAATTTCAACCTCAACAATTCAACAGTTATGGGAAAATGATGTTTTGTCAAACACCTCTTTTAACGTAAATGTGTTTTTCAACGACTCCTTGGTTTACTGGAATAACAACGAAGTCCCACTTTCAGGTTTGTCAGATACCATTTCTTTAGACGACTTTCCCAAACTGATTAATCTCTCAAATGGATTTTATTTGACGGATATTATAAAAATACATGACGAAACCTTAGTATTAACCTCTAAAATAAAACACAAATACTATTATGAAAACGAAAGTTTACAAAATACACTAACTGAAGGCTTATCACTTCCAGACGACATTAATATTTTTACATCTAAAGAAGAGTCTTCAACACCTATTTATGACGAAAAAGGCTCTCCGCTTTTTTACATCTCTTTCAAAAACAATAAATTAATAACTGACTTCCAACAGATATTAATTTTTGTACTTTATGTTTTAGGGGTTTTTAGTCTAGTTATCGCTTTTGCTAGGTTTCTAATGTTGTACTCAAATAAAAATCCATGGCTCTTCATGGCTTTTCCTATCATTTTAATTGTTCTAAGATGGTGCTCTGTTCAGTATGGATGGATCCAACTTTTTACGGAGTTTGAAATTTATAACCCGAATCTTTATGCAAGCTCTGAGTTATTTCCCAGCTTAGGTAGCCTTATAATCAGTATTGTTTGTATTCTGACTATTTTCTGGTGGTTTTATCATCACATTTCTTCAGGCAAGTCATATTTAATGAATCTTCCCGCTCTAATTATACTGTTCTTCTCTCTTTTCCCCTTGTCTTATTTTATCAGTTGGATTTTTGAATCACTTGTGCTCAATAGTACTATTTCTCTTGTTATTGATGAGGTCTTCTCACTTAGTATTTACTCTTTCATTGCCCTGTTATTAATTGCTTCATTGTTTTTCGGTTTTTATCTTCTTGCTCTTGCTATTACAAGAAAAATTGTGAATACAAACCTGAGATTAAATACAGTTGCGCTTTTATGGTTTCTAACAGGGTGTGTTTATTTCTTTGCAGAGATTTTCTTCTTTCAAAAAAATATTTATAATGCACTTTGGCCAATACTGTTGACTGGATTATTGTTCTTCATTGTATCAAAAAAGCAAAGCCAAAATGCCTTAAAGTATCAGCTAGTGCTTCTAGTTGTAATTAGTTTTTATGCCGCCTTCATTCTGTTTGAAAACAATCAGTCTAACGAACACCAGAAGAGAGAGCTTTATGCAAATCAACTTGTTACAGATCAGAACCCTACTACAGAAATTGAATATCTCTCAACAATAGAAAAACTGAAGAGTAACTCGGTTTTTTTAGAGATGTTGGACGAACCAAAGGAGAATAATTCTCACGCTTTTATTGAGGAAATAGAAGAGTGTTGCTTCAATGGGTTTTGGGAAAGGTATGAGATGAGTTTTTTCTTTTTTGATAGTTTGCACGAGCCACTTATAGATTATACCTCCAACCAGTCGAAAACGTATGATGAAGTCAAAAACATTATTAATGAACATGGAGTATCGTCTTCAATAGCGAATCAACTTTACTACATTGAAGATTATCACGATCGATTAAGTTATGTAGCTAAAGAAACGATTCAGTCGAAAAAAGGAAACTTTATTGATTTATTTATATTGTTTCGTTCAAAGAAAATTCCAGAACAAATTGGCTTTCCTCGTTTGTTAATGAACGAAAAGACTTACGCGTTAGATGATTTAGAGGATTATTCTATTGCACGTTATTCTGAGCAAAACCTTGTAATGCTTTTTGGAAGTTATAATTATCCTACAAATCAATCTGTTTTCACAAAAAAACACGATTTAAATAAAGGGTTTGTTACCGCAAACAATGTTAGTCATTATATCTACCAGGAAGAAAGTGGGCAGACGGTAATTATTTCAAAGCCTGAAAAACAAATTATTGAAAAGATGACAACCTTTTCGTATCTGTTTTTGTTTTTTGGCCTCTTTACACTTGTCGTTTTAGTTATTGTTAAGAGGAATGTCATTTTCCCTTTCAAAAGCCTTCAGTTATCTCTTAAAATCCAACTTGTTCTAATTGGTATTGTTGTTTTTGCATTTGTGATTTTCGCATTTGTAGCGGGTAATTATACCCAAAATCAGTATAGAACGTACACTTTTGAAAACTTAAAGGAAAAAGCGAGTTCTGTTGAGACTGAAGTAAGCCAAAAACTCGGAGATAAAGAAGAACTTGATGTAGATGTTCTTGGGAATTACATGATGTATATTCTGAAAAAATTCTCCACTGTATTTGTAACTGATATAAATTTATATGGTCTAGATGGCAAACTATTAGCGAGCTCTCAACCGAAACTATACGATAAAGGAATTAGTGCAAAGCACATGAACCCTTCTGCTTATCGAGAAATGGTCCTAAACAAGAAGAGTGAATACATACACCGAGAAAGCATAGGGGAGTTAGATTATTTGTCTGCATACCTCCCTTTTATTAATAATGATGGTAAGCTCCTGGGATATTTAAATCTTCAACATTTCGCAAAACAAAATGCTTACGAAAACCAAATTAACGACTTCATTGTTGCCATTATTAATATTGCTGTGCTGCTATTGGTTTTTACTGTTGTTATTGCAATTTTCGTAGCGAGCTGGATTACAACGCCACTGCGATTGATTCAAGAAAGCTTTAAAAATGTAGAGCTTGGTAAACAAAATCAACCCATAGCATACCAAGGAAATGATGAAATTGGTGCGCTCGTGAAAGACTATAATGATAAACTTGCCGAGCTTGAGCTTAAAGCAATGCAGTTGGCAAGAAGCGAAAGAGAAACAGCTTGGCGTGAAATGGCAAAACAAGTGGCCCACGAGATTAAAAACCCTTTAACACCTATGCGATTGAGCCTGCAACATTTCCAGCGCTCTTTTGATCCAACTTCTGAAAAGGCACAAGATAAAATTAACAAAATTGCAGATTCACTGGTGGAGCAAATTGATACGTTGACCAAAATCGCGAATGAATTTTCAAATTTTGCAAAAATGCCTAAGGCAAATGAACAAAGGGTAGATTTAATTCCGATGATTCACAATGCGATCAACCTTTACCAATCAGATGATCTTGCTATTTCTTTAGAAACATCCTTGAAAGAGATCATCGTTTTTGTTGATAAAGACTTGATGCTGCGTGTATTCAATAATCTGATTAAAAACGCCATTCAAGCAACAGCTGAAGATGAAAAGCCAGTTATAAAAATCAGTGTTGAGGAAGATGGGAAAAACTTCTTAATTTGCGTTGAAGATAACGGTACTGGTATTTCCGAAGAGGCAAGAAACAAGATTTTTGTCCCAAACTTTACAACAAAAACTACAGGAGCAGGACTTGGTTTAGCCATGGTTAAACAAATTGTCCAAAACCACAACGGAGAAATTTGGTTTGAAACAGAGGAGGGCAAAGGAACTACGTTTTTTGTTTTGGTTCCGAAATTTGAGGAGTAAGAGAGACCCGTAAACTCACAATAAATCTTAAAACAAATGGCTTATAAGCAACTCTTTTAACATGTTCTAGTTAATAGTTAGAACAATTTTTATCACAAATGTGTTTTGTTTGATGGATGCAGAAGTGTACTTTTGTTTTAATTAAGATTATAAATGGCAAATTATCAAGCTGGTCAACTATTAAAGGATATAAACAATCCGAAAGATTTAAAAAAACTTACTGAGGAGGAATTACCTCAAGTTTCTGAGGAATTACGCCAGTATATTATTGACGTAATTTCAGAAATAGGGAATTCTCACTTTGGTGCGAGCCTTGGTGTCGTTGAACTTACTGTTGCACTACATTACGTTTTTGATACGCCATATGATCAGCTTGTTTGGGACGTTGGTCATCAAGCTTACGGACATAAAATCCTTACCGAACGAAGAGGTGTTTTTCATACAAATCGTTTGAAAGGGGGAATTAGTGGTTTTCCAAAACGAAGTGAAAGCGAGTACGATACCTTTGGTGTTGGTCACTCTTCTACTTCAATATCAGGAGCGCTTGGTATGGCGGTTGCCAATAATTATAAAGGAGAAAAAAACAGACAACATATAGCCGTAATTGGCGATGGGTCCATGACTGCAGGACTTGCATTTGAAGGGTTAAACCATGCTGGATTTGAAAAAGACGCCAATCTTCTGGTGGTTTTAAATGATAACTGCATGTCAATTGATCCAAATGTTGGAGCGTTAAGAGATTATCTAACTGATATAACAACTTCACATACTTACAATAAAGTAAAAGACGAGGTTTGGAGTATGTTGGGTAAATTATCGAAATTCGGTCCTGATGCGCGTTCAGTTGTGAGTAAGGTTTCAACTGCTTTGAAGGGAAGTTTGCTGAAACAAAGTAACATGTTTGAGTCGCTTAACTTCCGTTATTTCGGACCTGTGGATGGACACGATGTTATTGGCTTAAAGAAAATATTTGAAGATTTAAAAGGTATTCCAGGGCCAAAAATCCTGCATTGTATTACTAAAAAAGGCAAGGGCTTCAAGTTTTCTGAAGAAGGAAACCCTACTCAATGGCATGCACCAGGGGTTTTTAATAAAGACACAGGTGAAATTGTAAAGATTATTCCCACTTCTCCACAGCCACCGAAATATCAAGAGGTTTTTGGACACACGATTGTAGAATTAGCTGAAAAAAACGACAAAATCATGGGGATTACTCCAGCGATGCCTTCTGGTAGTTCCTTGAATATCATGATGAAAGCAATGCCCAAGCGTGCTTTCGATGTAGGTATAGCCGAGCAACACGCTGTAACATTCTCTGCTGGTTTAGCAACGCAAGGACTGATTCCTTTCTGTAATATATATTCGTCTTTCATGCAACGTGCTTATGATCAAGTGATTCACGATGTGGCATTGCAAAACTTAAACGTTGTTTTCTGTCTAGATCGTGCTGGTTTCGCTGGTGCAGATGGAGCAACCCATCATGGCGCGTATGATTTAGCATACATGAGAAGTATACCAAACATGACAGTTGCTGCTCCTATGAACGAAGCTGAGTTGCGAAACATGATGTTCACTGCTCAGCAAGACGATATGGGTCCATTTAGTATTCGCTATCCGAGAGGAAAAGGTGTGATGACAGAATGGAAAACGTCAATGAAAGCAATCAAAGTTGGAACGGGAAGACGTGTCACTTTAGGAGATGATGTTGCTATACTAACGATTGGTCATCCTGGAAACTTTGCTCAAGAGGCAATCAAAGAATTAAAAGAATTGGGTGCTTCAGTGGCTCATTATGATATGCGATTTGTAAAGCCAATTGACGAAAACCTACTCCACGAAGTGTTCAGCAAGTTTGATAAAGTGATTACTGTCGAAGACGGATGTCTTATGGGAGGAATGGGTAGCGCTGTGATTGAATTTATGGCGGATCAGGGCTATCAAGCAAAAGTTGTACGTTTGGGAATTCCAGATAAATTCATTCATCACGGAACGCAACAAGAATTGTACAAAGATGCTGGATATGATACTGATAGCATTGTAAAAACAACTATAGAGTTATTACCACAACTCAAAGCCGATTTGAGCGAAGAGACAAAATTGAGATATTCAGTAGGATAATATAGGCTATTCCAATTTATAAAGCCACTCTTCTGAAACACTATCGCGACTATTTTTGCTTCTCCCTTTGGAGGGGGATACAGAGGGAGGATAGTTAAAACCATCATTAGTGATAATTTTTTTATTACTTTTTCAATCGAAAAGTTTAACTTTGGATTCATAAATTTATACAGTTATGGGTAGAGCATTTGAAGCGAGAAGAGCATCTAAAGAGAAAAGATGGGATAAGATGTCTAAAGTCTTCCCAAAACTTTTGAAAGTTATAACAATGGCCGCTAAAGAAGGAGGGGAAGACCCTGCCATGAATGCATCATTGAGAACAGCTATTCAAAATGCGAAAGCTCAAAACGTACCCAAAGACAATATTGAAAAAGCAATCAAACGCGCTTCTTCAAAAGACGTTGAGAATTATGAGTTGGTCAACTATGAAGGTAAAGGACCCCATGGAGTGCTGGTTTATATTGAATGTGCAACAGACAACACGACGCGAACAGTTGCAAATGTAAAGTCGTATTTCAATAAAGCAGACGGACAAGTCGTTCCAAATGGATCTCTAGAATTTATGTTTAACCGTAAAGCCGTTTTCGAAATTGAAGAAACGGAAGGTTTAGACACGGAAGAACTGGAATTAGAACTAATAGATGCTGGATTAGAAGAGATTGAAAAAACAGAAGAAGGTACAATCAACATTTTTGGGGATTATACAAGTTTTGGGACTTTACAAGAAGCACTTGAAGAAAAAAATATTGAAGTTGCTAAATCAAGTCTTAAGCGCTACGCTACTTCACCAGTTGAGTTCACAGAAGAGCAATTGGAAGACATAGAAAAAATGCTGGATAAAATCGAAGATGACGACGATATTCAGCAGGTGTTTACGAATATAGCCTAAGTCAAGGTTTTCTGAAAATTATTTTGGTGTTTAGTAGGTTTTGGAATGTGTCTAAAGCCTTTAATCTAACATCGAATATCGCAATTCAATTTCAATTGTTAGCAAGATTAGCATGTCAACGCTAAACCAAATTATTTTGCGTTTAACTTTACATTATGAACTTCGTAGACATCATCATTATAGTGCCGCTGATTTACGCTGCATGGGTAGGCTTTAAAAAAGGCTTGGTGATTGAAGTGTTTACTCTTCTTGCTTTACTGGTTGGTATTTATGCAGGAATTCATTTTTCCGATTGGACTTCAAAACTTATAAAAGACAATATTGATATTGAGGGCAAGTACTTACCTGTTGTAGCATTTACACTCACTTTTCTCGCAGTTGGCGCCATAGTGTTTTTCGCAGGTAAAATGATTGAACGAATGCTCAAAGTCGTTAATCTAAGTCCGGTAAATAAGATTTTAGGTGTTGTTTTTGGACTAATTAAAATGGTCTATACCTTAAGTATTCTCATCATTTTATTGGAAACATACGATGAGAGAGGAGATTTTATTCCCGAAGATATAAAATCAGAGTCATTGCTCTATGAGCCAGTAAAGATAACAGCCACAGCTACTATTCCAGCGATTGAAGAAAGCACGATTTGGTTGAAAAACAACACGAATGACGCGCTATTTGATGATAAAGATATATCAGTTGAAGATCTTAAAGAGCTAAAACATACTGCCGATAGTTTAGGGATTACTTTGGAAGATTTAAGAGCATTGAAAGCGGCAAAAGATACTTTAGACCAGAAGTAAAACATATTTCAGATTGGAAAGAAAATCTTTCTTACCTTTGAACAAAGCCGTTTTACATGTCTCAGTTTAAATTCATACACGCTGCCGATTTACATATCGAGAGTCCTTATAAAGGGGTGAGTCACATGAATGAAGCGCTGGGTAATGCCTTGGTGGAACACGGAATTCGCGCTTACGAAAAACTTATACAAACAGCAATCGATGAAGAAATAGACTTTCTTTTGATTGCGGGGGATAGTTTTGACAGCGAGTCGGGTAGTTTAAGTGCGCAGTATCGATTTGTGAGAGGACTAGAACGGTTAAATTCAAACAACATCCCTGTTTATATTATTTGCGGTAATCACGATCCGCTCAATAGTTGGTCGGAACATTTGCAGTTGCCAGAAAACGTGATTCTTTTTGAAGCGGATGAGGTTCAACAACATTCGGTTGTGAAGGAAAACAAAACGATTGCAGAAGTGTATGGCGTTAGTTTTGGACAAAAAGAAGAATTTAATAATCTAGCGAAAAAGTTCAAGCGCAATGATAAAACGCCTTTTTCAATAGGACTTCTGCACGGAACAATTGCAGGAAATGATGCGCATACGCCCTACTGTAAATTTGAAATGGATAATTTACGAGCTTCCAACCTTGATTACTGGGCACTAGGTCATATTCACAAACGAGAAGTACTTTCAGCGCAAAACCCAACGGTAGTTTATCCTGGAAATATTCAGGGACGTCACTTTAATGAAACAGGCGAAAAAGGGTGTTCTCTTGTTACTGTAAATCAAGGGAAGTTGGTGAACCACGACTTTATTTCACTCTCTGATATTGTTTACGAATATAGATCGCTTGATGTTGCTGGACTTGAAAGCATGTCTGCTTTTTTTAATGAAATAAACGCTCTTAAACAAGAGCTAATAGAAAATGGTAAGTCCTATTTGGTTCGATTACAATTATCTGGCAAGACAGCGCTACATTCCACATTTGCCAAGAGAAATGAGATGGAACAATTGGTCAGTGATTTCAACAACGAAAATAATTACCAGACAAGTTTCGTCTATATCGATAAGTTCATTCCTGAAACGACTCCAGAAATTGATTTAGAAGCGCGCAAGCAATCCAGTGATTTTATTGGTGATTTAATCCAGCGTTTTGAACACTATGGTAAAGACAAAGCGTCTCTTGAAGCCTTGAAAAACAGCCTTTTAGAAGAACTTGAGTCAACTAAAGTTGGACGTAGTTTGAAAGACGCTGGAATTGAAGAAGAGCTGAATAGGGAGCTTGACGCCATACTTACCAATGCAAAATGGAAATGCATTGATGGTCTTATCCAAAACGATAGCGAAGCATGAAAATAGATCGGTTACATATCGATGGCTTTGGCGTGTTTCACGATAGGGAAATTAGTGGTTTCAGTGATGGTGTCAATATTCTTTATGGACCGAACGAAGCAGGAAAATCTACACTTTTAGACTTTATTCGCTTTACACTTTTTGATTATCCGAGGTTTTTGGATGAACGTCGACCACCGATAAATGGAGGAAAGCACGGTGGAAGGGCTTGGCTAAAAAGTAGTAACAACGAACCTCTTTCAATTTACAGAAGTGGGAATGCGAAGGATGTGCTGATTAATTATAAAAACGAAGAGACTTCAAACATTAATATATATCGCCAGTTAATAGGCAATGCTTCTATTGATTTATACAAAAATGTATATGCAATAACGCTGGATGAACTCATGGAAGTTCAGCAGTTAAGCGATTCTGGTATGGAAGATCGTATCTTTAGTATGGGAATGGGATTATCTGGGGTGGACTTTGGTAAGTTTGAATCAGGACTGATTGACCATGCAGACAATTTTTTCAAAGCCCGTGGTAGAACTCAAGTTTTACCTGAGTTAGTCGATAAAATACAAAAGAAAGAGGAGGCTATCCTTCAATTAAAGAACAAGCTAGGTGAATATAATCGATTATCGGAGAAGAAGGAAGAATTGGAGCGTCAACTCGACTCAATTCGGAAAAATCGAGAGGAATTAAGTACAGCGAAAAACAAATATTCAGATTTATCAAAGGCTTATACCGCCTTTGTGGAATATCAAGAAGCGCAAACAGTTTTAAAGGATATCGGCGACCTAAAAACACATTCAGAAAAGTTTTTGGAGCAATTTGAAACAGTTAAGAAACAGATTTCAGCCGAAGAGCAGCAGCTTGAGGAACTAAAACAAAAAATTGAACAACTTACCGAGGAAAAGTCAAAGTTAAAGTGGGACAAAGCACTTTCAGAACAATCACACTTACTGGATTATTTCAAAACTACGGTCAAGTTATATGAAGAAGCAAAAGCACGAAACGAAAATGAAAAGGAAAAACGTGCCAATGCTGAATCAAACAAAGAGACGATTATTAAACGACTCGGGTCAACAATTTCAGAAGAACAACTCATTGATTTAGAGGGTGCTTTTGACATCCAATCTAAAGCAACAGAAATAGTTGAGGCACAACAAAAATTAGAACGTCAACGCGATACAAAGAAAGAAGTTGAAGCACGAATCATTTTTGAACGTGACGCATTGAAAGAGAAAAATGCACAGTTGCAAAGTAAAATTGAGGCGCATTCAATCAGCTCAAAAGAGGCTCGAGAAAAAGCAAATAAAGAACGTATTGAATTAGATACCGCTTTCAAACAAGCACTTGAAAAAGCGGGAGGGAATTCAAGCAAACCTTCCAAGACTCCTTTGTATTTAGCACTTATTTTTCTACTTGTTGGAGGAGGACTGTTTTTTGTGAATCTCATTGCTGGAGGAATTGTTACAGGAATTGCTTTGATCAGTTTGCTCGTTGTCTTGTTTACTTCGAAGAGTAGCCCTGTTAATTTCACTACTGAAAATCCAACAGAAATCAATAAGCGGATAGATAAGTTAAATACAGCAATCAGTACGTTTGATGACCTACTTGAAAAGAAGCAAGAAGTTTCAGAGCAATTGAACACAAAAGAAAAAGAGAGGCAATCAATTTCGGAAGAACTACAATCGCTCAACGAGTCATTCAACGAGCAAGACCAAAGGTGGAAAGCAGTATTGAAATATTCGGCGCTACCTTTAGATTTATCGCCACAACAAACAGGCGATTTCATTAGCAACGTGGAAGAGTTCAAGCGACAACACCGAGCTTGTTTAGAAGCGGAGAAGTCTGTTGAAAACAACGCGTCATTGATTAAAACCTTTGAAGATAAGTTACGCACGGTTGCACCAGAAATCGAAACAGTAGAAGCTCCATTTATTTATGACCTCATTGGTAAAATCGAAGAAAACGAAGACCAAAAACGAAAGAGCGAAGCATTAGATGAAACACTCCTCCAAAAGATAAATGATAAAGAAGCTGTTCTTTCAAAAATAACACGATACAAAGAAAACTTGGACGAAGTGTTAGCTACTATAGGCGTTGAAAATGAGACCGAGCTTTACAATCATTTTGAGTTACAGCAGAAATTCCAAGAGGCAAAAGAAAAGAAGTCAAATGCAGCCAAAAACATTCGAACATTGTGCGGGGCAGAAAAGCTTGAGTCGACTATTGATGAACTAGAAGAATATACACCTTCGCTTCTCAACACGAAAAAAGAAGCAACCGAACAAGATTATGAAGCAATAAAGAATCAATTCGATGAGATGAATCGGGAACTTGCTTCGGTCACGACGGATATCAGACATATACTTGAGCCCGACGAAATGTACGAACTGCAAAACAACAAGGAAAGCTTAGAAACCCGACTTATTGAAGAAACAAAGGAATGGTTGTCTACAAAAATGGCCTTGGCAATCTTGAACGAAAGCAAGCAAAAATATGAAGCTGAAAAACAACCTGAAGTAATCACCCAAACCAGAGAATATTTCAAAGCAATCACTGAAAACGCTTATGAAGATTTAAGAATTTCGCTCAGCGAAAAGCATGTGAGTATCATTGATGCCCAGGGAAAGCAAAAAACCGTTGAAGAATTAAGTCGTGGAACTCGAGAACAATTACTATTGGCATTGCGAATGGGGTTAATTGAAGAATATGAAAAAAGCACAGAACCCCTACCTGTTGTGCTAGATGATATCATGGTTAACTTTGACGTACACCGGGCTGAAAATTTAGCTAAAGTGCTTACGAATTTCGCTCAAAACCGACAGGTGATATTGTTTACTTGTCATGAGCACACGAGGGATTTGTTTAAGGGGCATGGCGCGACTGTGATTGATTGGAAAATTTAATAATTTAAAGTCACAGCCCTAATTGGAAATGAAATATTTTTAAATTTCTTTGGTTATTAATCTTTGATTATTACATTTGTAATCAGTAAGAACCAGATACTAACACTTTAATCACTATTTATGAGACTTCTTTTATTATCCTTCCTAATCTTAAGCCAATTTTCCCAAAGTCAAAACACTCAAACATACTTATCCGAATCATGGATTGGACAGGGTGGGCTTCTTGCTACATTTTATCAAAATCACTCCGAAACGGACGTTTTTGGGAATGTATACGTTTCGGGATCCACCATTAATACAAATAATAATCATGACTTATTATTACAAAAATTCGATAGACGAGGGAATTTATTGTGGGAAAATATTATTAATGGTGCAGCAGACATGGATGATATGGCTGCAAAATTTTATTTAGATGACGACGCCAATATTTATTTGACTGGTGCAATGACTAATTCAGCAAATGACGATGTTGATTTGTTTGTAAGAAAATATGATACTGATGGGCAATTTATTTGGAGTTATACTTATGATAATCCCAACAATCAGGGGGCAAAAGATTTTGGAGTTGGTATT
Organism: Fluviicola sp.; assembly: GCA_002734085.1. Lineage (GTDB taxonomy): Bacteria > Bacteroidota > Bacteroidia > Flavobacteriales_D > Crocinitomicaceae > Brumimicrobium. The sequence continues at coordinate 544,010 of NVXV01000001.1, forward strand.
GTTGGAAATGACCAAATGATTGTTGTTACTGGCGCAAGTGAAGGTCAAAACTCATCTTATGATTATATCACTATAGCTATTGATGAGTCAAATGGAAATATGATTTGGGAATCCTCATATGATTACTTGCAATTAGATGATATAGCTAGTGTTATAAAAATAGGATCTTCCAGTGTTTATGTATCGGGTGGGAGCCAAGATAGTATTTCACCTATTAGTTGGGAAGTAGCCACTATCGAATACTCTTTAAGCAATGGCAATCAATTAAGTGTAAGAAGAAGCTCGGGAAGTTCTACTGTTGGTGTAAATGAAATAAATGATATTACGATTAATAATGACAACATTTTTTTAACGGGTAGAGTTCAAAATGATAGCACTGGGTATGATGTTGTAACCTATAAGTTAAATAGTCAACTCTCATTAATATGGGAACAGCATTTTGATTTCAACAATTTGAATGATGCTGGAAACGGTATCAAAGTTGATAGTCAGGGCAATGTTATAGTGGCAGGCTATGTTTCTGACTCTTTAGAATTTGAGAATTATTGTATCTTAAAATATGATAATAACGGTTCTCTTCTGTGGACTAAGACATATAACGGTCAATATAATGGTAATGATAGAGCTGTACAATTAGTTGTTGATAATCAAGACAATATTTTTGTAACGGGTTCATCAATGAATAATACAAACCTCGACTACTTAACTATCGGATTAGATTCTTCAGGGAGCTTGACATGTGAAGCTATTTTTGATGGTGTAAATGAGAATGACGATGTGCCAAATAGTATGGCTATTGATAATGGAGGTAACCTTATTGTTGTTGGACAAAGTGAACATCAAAATGGAGTTTATAAGAATACTACCGTAAAATACTCACTTTTTTTACGTGAGAAGACTGTTGTTACCCCCTCAAATGGAGACGCTCCATATTTAAATAATAATCTTATACTAAGATTTGATAAATCAAAGCTAAATCTTTCGACTATAGATAAAAAGGCTTTTATTGCTGGTGACTTAGAGTCATTTGTTGATTCTAGTTTTATTGTTGAAATGAATAGCTTAACAAGCTTTAATTGGGAGAGAATACCAACTTATAAAGTGCATAGAGGAGCTACAACTGCAGATTCAATGTCTATTTCTAGGCAAGGTGATACCATTCGACTACCTGATTTTTGGGCATCTTTAATTGTTGAAATACCTGATGGGTTTGATGAACAAACAATTGCTGATACGCTTAAATCTATTTTTGGTATTCATCATTCACAATTAGAATTTATTTATCAAAATACAGATGTTCCTAATGATGCTTTTTATACTTTAGGTTATCAGCTAGGTCTCCATCCTAATATTACTTATCCAGATGCGGATATTGATGTTGAAGGAGCATGGGAGATAATTGAGAATGCCAGTGGGCAAAAGGGGGATCATGATGTAAAAGTTGGTATATATGATCACCTTATTGATTACTCACATCCAGAATTTGGATACTCAGGGCTTTTACAAAATTCAAAAATCATTGGAGGTCGAAATTACCTTACACCGACTAGTGATATTAGCGATGGAAACTCAATATCTGCAACCCATGGAACTAAGACTGCAGGTATAATTGGGGCATACAGAAATGATATGATTGGTATTGCTGGTATAGCTGGAGGAGATATATCCCTTAATGAGTCAATGTTTACTAAAAGAGGGGTTGAGTTGTATTCTTTAGGTGTTTTTTACAATAGTTGGGTAACAACCTCAAGTACTATTGCTGAAGCTTTGATTGAGGGCTCATCTAACACAACTAGTAATTATGGATTTGGTTTAGATCTTGCAAACCATAGCTATTCAAGTCAAGGGTATCCTGATCCAGAAGTAAAAGATGCGCTGAAGGTTAGTTGGCGGAATAATACTATAAATGTTGCTGCAAGAGGGAATTTAGGTAATTCGAATCCTTTGGAGTATCCTGCTTGCTACATCGATGAAGAATGGATTATTAATGTTGTTGCCAGTGGTGACGACGGTAATAGGAAAATTTCGGGTGCTAATTCTAATGGTCCTGATAATTCATGGGCTTCTTCTTATGGGAAATCTGCAAATAATCCCTCACCAGCATGTTATGTTGATGTTATGGCGCCTGGCGTATTGAACTTAGTATCAACAACAACTAATCAAAATAATACAGATCCTCAAATGTCAGGGTGTAACACACCCCTGATACAAAATCTTGGAAATTATTCTTGCTTCAATGGCACTTCCGCTGCTGCCCCGCATGTTACTGGTGTTGCTGCCTTAATGTATAGTTCTCATGACCCAGGTGATCATTGGGACTATAAAAACGTACTTAGTACTGAAGATGTTGAAAATATTTTAGAAAAAACAACATACAAGACTCCTAATCAATATGATCATGATGATGGTTATGGATTAGTAAATGCCAAAGAAGCAGTTAAACAAGTTACACGTCCGTATACTGTAAGACATCAAAACTATCATATTTGGGATGGAGTTACAACTTTTGTAGGAACTACTACTCAACCAACGATATACATATTTGGTGCAGAAGAAGCTATTGGAATTCCAAACCAAACCCCGTTTTCTTATGCTGAATTATATAAGGTGACCTGGGATGTCAGTTACACACCGTCAGGCAATAATGAAATAATTGATTGGTGGAAAGTGAAATCTAGGACATTTGGTAGTCAATCGAATAATGGTCTTAATAGTCTCCACTTATTCTATTATGATAACAATATTTTTGCTGAAAACTATACGGTTGATATAATTAATAATTCTGTTACTGGAACCGTAACAGCTTGGTATTGGAAAATTGTTGGTAATTATGGGGATGGGACTTATTGGTTTCCAAAAGACCCTAATGATTTGCAATATACTTATGCTTTACATCTGTTTGATACTACTCCTAACGCAGACCTTGAAACGGAATCAAAAGATGATGATTTGATTGTATATCCTAACCCATCAAGCTCTGAAATATCAGTAAAAAACATTCCTCTAACTGCCAATGTTAAAGAAATAAAAATATTTGATCCCTCAGGTAGAATTGTTAAAGAGATAAATGTTGAGAATGATTCAAACAACATCAATATCAATATAGAAGAATTAAGTAATGGTTTTTATTACCTACAATTATTAGGTGATGATTACAAAAATTCTACAAAATTCTACAAAAATTAGAATATTGAAAAAACTTCTTATAATCATATTATTTCCCTTTACTATTCTTTCACAGAACGGTAATACCTTTAGAATCGAATTCAACACTGATTTTAGAGGGTATGAGATGAATGAATTTAATGAGCGAATCAATGATCCAGCTTTTATAGATACTAGTTTATACGATGAGCTTTCACGGATTTCTTTATCGGAAGGCTTTAATTTCGGGATGTCCATTTCTTATCGTCCATTTAAATTTATAAGTTTAGGTGTCTATGGTGGTTATCAGTATGGTTCTGTAAAACGCGATTTAAGATTTGTTTTTTATCAAGGGGGCAATGGAATACCAAATGACACATTATTTTTAGAACGGAGATACGAAGCTCAATCTTATAATGCTGGATTAAATGCAAAACTCATATTTAATCAAATGAATTTTTGGTCTAAATATTCATTGTTAAAAAAAATTGAAAGCGCCCTGAATATACAAGTAGGTTATGGATGGACCAGCTTAATGACCTATGACTCATCTGAAGATTATGGTAATGAAGACTTTAAAGGGTATTATCATGCACAAGGGGTTCAGCTCACTTCATCATTCAAAATTGGATATATACTCACTAAGAATAATTATTTTTCAAGTATTGGACTTAACCTTGGTTATCAATATTACGTCACTTCTGACTTACAAGCAGAGGGGGGATTATTCTTTCCTAATAATGAAAAAACAAAGCTTGATTTTTCAGGTTTTAACATCGGTTTATATTTAAGTATAGGAAGGTGAAAAAAATAATTTTGTTCATATCTGTTTTTCTAATCCCTGTGATAGCATATACTCAAGAAAAAGGGGCTTTAGGAGTTGAGTTTAGCGCAAATCGCAATCAATATAGCATGGATGAATTTAACGAAAGCGTAGACAATGTTAATTCTAATAGCTCTTTAATTTTAACTAGTAATGAGTTTTCAGAAATCACTAGTGGAATGGGATACGGGCTTTCAATTAACCTACAATTAAGTGATTACTTCAATGTAGGTGTATATGGAGATTATTTCCTAGGAAAGTCGGAAAATGAATTTATGTATATTAGTGGTGGCGAGTTCGGTACTCCTATTGATACATCTTATTGGACTCGACATTTTGAAGTAAACAGTTTAATTTTAGGATTAAAGTCAAGTTTTTTTATAAGCAAATCAGCTTTTTGGAAAAAATATGATTGGTTATCAAATGTGGAATCAACAATTGATGTTGGTGTAGGATATAGTTTTTCAAGTTCTATATTTTACAATATAATTAAAGATAAAGTAATGGGGACGGGTAAAGAAATAAACAAAGTCACGGGAATTCACCTTAAAAGTCAATTTAAAATTGGCTATATTATTTCAAAAAACACCCATTTTTCGAGTATAGGTCTTAAAATTGGGTACCAATACCTCCAAACTTCTCAATTGAAAGGAGGTGAATTTAGCTATTTTTTCAGTGAAGAAAATGCACCTCGTCTAAACTTTTCTGGGTTAACTGCTGGAATTTATTTAACTTTCGGTAAATGAAGAAAAATATTGTAATATATATAGCTTTAATTTTAGGTGCTTTCTTTAGTTCTTGTAGAAAGGATAAGGTACCTTTTATTGCACAAGAAAATATAGCAGATACTTGTGATTGTCAACCTATACCTACCATAGAAGGATATAGCACTGGATATAATCATATTCATGACTCAATTTATTTATCATTTCCAAGGTTTAACCCTAATAATAATGACGAAATCATGTTTGCCGAATGGGGAGAAAATGGACAACGAATTCTTTATAAATATAACTTGATTACRAAGTCTAAATCAACAATATTTGAGGGAACTATTTTTGGTACTCCAGAATGGGGTAAGTCAGATTGGATTATTTTCACCAGAGGATATAACGGATTATATAGAGTACGTCCTGACGGCAGTGAGCTATCACTTCTTGTTTCAGGCGGGACTCAATTTCACCCTAAATTTAATGATGAAGGTGATAAATTCATTACTTATCACGGCTTTACAACTAACGGGTTCTATCCTGGAAAAGTATGGAGTATTGAAGGCGACTTGCTAGACTCTATCAATATTGATTGGAGTGGTCTTTCAGTATGGCAAAAGCAAAATAATATTGCTTGTCGTGTAAACGAAACTTTTTTAATAGTTGACCCTATAAGTAAAGAAGTATTAAAGACACATGATCCATATTTTGGTACAAATACGATGATTTATAACTTCGTTTGGCTTAATGAAGATGAAGCCTTGATTAGTCTATTAGATGGGGTTTATAAATTACAAGTCTGGACGGGACAACTTGAAAAGTTAGCCTGTGGTTGTTCTTCACAAAGATATTATTATGGAAATGCTAATTCAGATGGAACAAAAGTAATTTATAGTAAATTATCTTATAAGAAAATGGAAGGATTAGATTTATTGGTAACCTCATCAATTGTCATATTTGATATTGAAAATAGGTCTTTTGAGGAGGTTGAAATTGAGTGATTTGTATTTTTACCTCTTTTAATGCAAAACACCCTACACCACCTCCTTAATAATATACTTAGAATTCATCAACCTTAGCGTCCCGACATAATCCGTGCTGAACTCAATCAAGTCTCCCACTTTGTAATTTTCTTTATTGTCCTTTAAATCAAGCACAAACATATCCGAACTTCCACCAATGATTTCAATGGAACCATCTTTTGGTGTGATATGGTTTTCATCGACATCTAACATTCCGAGATCAATTATGGCGCGAAAAGAGCGCTCGCCAAGATGAGACTCATCTGCTTTGTTCGTTTCTCCCGAGACATTTGTCCCCATTTTACCGGATGGGACAAGTGGTTTTTCATGTAGCTCAATAATTCTGGAATAAAACGAGAAGACTTCGTGCTCCATGTTGTCATAAGGGGTGTTGTGATAAACATCTGTTCCTAAAAACAACGTTTCTCCCACACGAAAGTGATTTACATCTTTGGGTAAAATGTTATCTAAAACTAATGGAATAGTTACCGATGAACCGCCCGAAACATAGGGTATTTTCTTACCAAACTTCAATTCAATAAGTTGCTTATATAATCCCAGTTGAATTAACTTATCTTGATTTGGTAGCACACCATTGAGGCAAGTTAAGTTCGTTCCAATTCCCACTACGCGAATATTTTCAAGCTCAAAAATTTTCGAATAGAATCCTACAATATTCTCACGCATAATTCCTTCGCGTAACTCACCGAGCTCAATCATGATGATGATTTGATGCGTTTTGTTTTGTTTTTTCGCTTCTTTTGAAAGCAGTTTAATGGTTTCGATTTCAGTGTTTAAACTGATATCTGCAAATTCAACAATGCTACTGATATACCTTTTAGAAGGAGGTTTGATGTAAACGGTTTCTATGTTGTCATCAATTTTTTTAATGTGCTTTAGATTTGTTACCCTTGAGTCAGAGACCTGCTTTATTCCCAGGTCAAGTACTTCTTTTAGAAATAAATCGTTCCCACACAACATCTTGGTAACAATAGACCATTGAATACCATGATTATTAAAAACACTATTTAAATACGCGTAGTTCTTCCTTAGTTTATCTCGGTTTAATGTAATATAGGCCATCGGTTGTTTTTATTTAGAGTGCCTCATTTCAAGGTATTTATTAGTAAAACCGTACTTTTCGTACAGTTTTACTGCGGGATTATCTGCTTCTACATGTAAGGCAATACTACCTTGTGAGCCTTCAATTGTTTTTTCCATTAGGTCTTTTCCAACACCTTTTCCTCTCATATCTTTATTCACAGCAATATAAACCAGGATGTTTTCAGGGATATAGCCTTTCATGCCCGTTTTATTGATTACGACAACTCCAGCCATTTGATCATCTACATAATTCACCAAAACGAATCCCCCAAAAGACGGAGCATCCATAACAGCGTATTTTACAGCACGTTCAATATGCTCTTTTGGGTCGCCAAATTCTTCTAAATGGGTATATAGAAAATCAACAACAGCTTTTTTTTCTGATTGATTTGGTTTATTCTCTTCGTTATAAATAATAGTTTTTAACTGACTCATTGATTGAACTTTTACATTTCCATCAATATAGTAAAATTAAAATTATTTAAGCAAGATGTTACGACTCAGATAAGTCAGGAATCTGTGAAATTTGTTGGTCTAACTTCTTTTTCAAAGGCTCAATGTACTTTAAATAGGTAGGAATTAACTCCTCTTTCATCGGTTCGGATTTGGGGAATTTCTCGGCCCTGTGGTTGATCTGTTTCCCATTTTTCCAAAAGCGATAACAAACATGAGGCCCTGTTGCAGCACCGGTTGAACCAACATAACCAATCACCTGTCCTTGTTTTACACGAATACCCGGATGAATTCCTGTAGCTATTTTGCTCATGTGTAAGTACTGCGTTTCATAAGTAGAGTTGTGTCGTAGTTTCACATAAATGCCATTTCCGCGACTTCTAGAGGCTTTAGTTACATTTCCATCTGCCGTTGCTAAAATCGGTGTACCTGTCGGAGCCGCGTAATCTGTTCCTAAGTGAGCTCTTCTCGTTTTATAAATGGGGTGAAACCTGTTTCTGTTGAAAGACGAGCTGATTCTGGCAAACTTTACAGGCGACATTAAAAATGGACGTTTCATTTCTCGTCCTTTTTCGTCATAATATCCTTCCACAGTTCCCGTTGAATCTTTAAAATAAAAAGCATAAATACCTTCTCCTGCATGCTCAAACCAAACATAGTTGATTTTATCAATGGAATAGGCAACACTGTCTACTGATTTTTCATCGTAAACAACAGCATATCGGTCTCCTGCTTGCAATTTAAAGAAGTCAATACTCCAGGCAAAAACGCCTTCAATAGCATCGGCAAGTGCAGCGGTCATCGCGTATGTTTCAAAACTCTTATTCAATTCTATAGAAAGGTTAGAGTTGGGATAAATCATTCCAGTAATCGTTTTCTCTTTTATTTCCGTGGGTCTGTTTTTCTTAAATATTTGAACAGAGTCTTTGGAGAAATCGAAGGTGATATAAGAAAATACATCTGGTTCATAAACAACATATTTTGCTTTATGTGTAGTATCTCCTTTTTCCGTTAAAACGGTGAATGCTTTTCCCGTGAGAACATAATTGAGTCCAATCAAACTGTCTTTCGCTTTTGCAGCAGCTGTATTGATTGTAAATTGATCAATGCCGTATGGAGATAAAACATGACTTAGTGTCCAACCACTTTGAATAGTATCGTAAAAAACCTCGTATTCATCGAGATCAAATCCAAAACGGATATTCTTGTTTTCAATAACTAAGGTGTCTTTTTTGCTTTCTTTATTGTCTGTAATTGTCTTTTTACCATCACTACAACCGATAAAAGACAAAATAATAAAACCTAAAAATAGATAAGCTAAATTTCTCATGACTGTTTTCCTAATACTTCTTCAACCCATGTTTTACCCCAATTATTCACTTCTTCTTCTGACCAAAGTTCTGGGTAGAAGATGCGTTTTTGGAAACGAGGGGGTAAATATTTTTGCCAATTTGTTCCACCAGTAGCGGCTATGTCGTCAGGAGCTCTATGCAAATAACGAACAGCCGATTTGTAATGCACTAAAGGCCAGTTGATATTAACGTTAACATCATTTTGTTTCAGCGCTATAATTACATCATCACGTTCTTGGTCTACTTGAGGAAGACTTTTATAACATTGCCACAAGTTAGTATTGATATGCTTTTCTCCAAAAGAGATAAACTCGTCGCTATATCTTTCTTCGAACTGTTCTAAGGTTAATGTTTTTTTACCGCTATCTAATTCTGTTGCTCCTTCTTTCCAGTAAATATTCTGGTACATTTCTTTGATGGGTTCGGTACCCTTAAAATTCGAGCGTACATCCTTATGCACTAAATTAATGAAATCTGTCGAAGCAATTTCAATTAATCTATATTGAGCCGATTGAAAACCACTGGCTGGCAAAAGGGACATTCTAAATTTCAAAAACTGCTCCTTTTCCATTCCTTGAACCATAATTTCAAAGGATTTGGTAAGTGCTTCGAAGTATCTGTTTATTCTTGTGGTGCGTTCTACAAGAAACTCTGCTGTTAAGTCTTCTTTTTCTGAGACTTGTTCAAACTCTCTTAATGCCAATTTAAAATAAAGCTCTGTAATTTGATGATAAACGATAAAAATCACTTCGTCGGGAAAACTAGTTCTGGGTTTTTGTAAACTCAAGAGTGTATCGATGGCAATATAATCCCAATATTTAACAGTGTCCGCATACAACAGTCCGTCTAAATAAGAGCCCATGTCTTGTCCTAATGCAGCATATTTGGCATTTATTTTTTCTAACTTTTCCTTAATTTCGGGAGTAATCTCCATTGTGACTTATTTTAAATTCTGACGATTTTTAAAAATCGTGTCAAATATAATTATTTAAATCGTACTTCTTTTTGTCACCATTCTTCTTAAATATTAACTTTGTACTTTATTATAAGAAATTTATGAATATTTTACTATTAGGTTCTGGAGGTCGTGAACACGCCTTGGCATGGAAGTTATCAAGAAGCAGTTCATTAGAAGCGCTATTTATAGCGCCTGGAAATGCAGGGACAAAAAGTATTGGAACGAATGTTTCCATTGATCCGAATAACTTTGAAGATGTAAAGCAAACGGTTTTAGACAATAATATCAACATGGTAGTTGTGGGTCCAGAAGCACCTTTGGTAAATGGAATAGTAGATTTTTTTGGTGAAGACAATGCCCTAAAAAGCATTCCAATTATAGGTCCTAATAAAGTTGCGGCACAGTTAGAAGGGAGTAAGGATTTTGCCAAAGAATTTATGTTGCGCCACAATATACCTACAGCCAAATACGGAACATTCACGAAAGAAACGCTCAAGGAAGGGTTGGTCTTTTTAGAAAGTATGAAAGCTCCTTATGTTTTAAAAGCAGATGGACTCGCTGCTGGGAAAGGGGTGTTGATACTTGACACTTTAAAGGAAGCAAAAGAAGAACTTTCTGGTATGTTGCTCGACGAGAAATTCGGTGATGCAAGTACGAAGGTTGTTATTGAGCAATTCTTAGCAGGTATTGAAATGTCGACGTTCGTTTTAGTGGATGGAGATGGTTTTAAAATTTTTCCCGAAGCAAAAGACTACAAAAGAATCGGTGAAGGCGATACAGGCTTGAATACTGGTGGAATGGGAGCGATTTCTCCTGTGCCTTTTGCGGCAAGTGGATTTTCCGACAAGGTATACAATCAAGTAATTATTCCCACTGTAAAGGGATTGAAAAAAGACAATATCGATTACCGTGGATTTATCTTTATCGGATTAATCAATGTAGGTGGTGATCCTTATGTAATTGAATACAACTGTCGATTAGGAGATCCTGAAACGGAAGTTGTTTTACCACGTCTAAAGTCAGATTTAATTGATTTGTTTGAGGGTGTGGCAACCCAAACGCTTTCAGAAAGAGATGTTGAGTTTGATCCAAGAGCTTGTGCAACAGTTATGATGGTTTCTGGAGGATATCCCGGGAAATACGAAAAAGGTAAAACTATCTATGGTTTAAATAGTGTCCAAAACAGCTTAGTTTTTCATGCGGGAACAACTTCTGATGGTCCAGCAGTTATGACTTCAGGTGGACGCGTGCTGGCTGTTACGTCACTTGCAAAAGACATTGAATCAGCGCTGGCAATTTCTTATGAGAGTATCAAGCAAATTGAATTTGACAATTCTTATTATAGAAAAGATATCGGATTTGACCTATAATAATTGTTTCAACAAAATATTTACTAAATTCGAGGAAGTTTAGTCTTATATGGATCCTTCGAGTATCGTTATCATTGTTATCGCTTTAGCCGCTTCCGCTTTTTTTTCAGGGATGGAGATTGCTTTTGTTACGGCCAACCGATTAAAAATTGAATTAGACAGTCAAAAAGGGACTTTTAGTGGTAGAATTTTGTCTAATTTCGTCAAGCATGACAGCCGTTTTATTGCAACAATGCTTTTGGGAAATAATATCGCACTTGTTGTTTATGGGATATGGATGGCAAAGTTACTAGAACCTTCTATAAGTGACCTCGTGTATGGCAATGAAGCATTGATTTTAACAATTCAGACAATTGTCTCTACTCTTCTTATCTTGTTCACAGCAGAGTTTTTACCAAAAGCAACGTTTCAAATCAATCCAAACCGAGTACTTCAGGTCTTATCTTTTCCATTGGTTGTTTTATACACTGTACTCTATCCATTAACGATTTTTACAATGTTTTTAAGCAATGGATTTTTAAAGATATTTAGAATTGACACAAAGAATGGGAAAACTGCTTTTTCAAAAGTAGACCTAAACGATTATGTCCGAGACTTAAATGAAAGGATGGATGAAGAGAGTGAGCTGGATAACGAAATGCAAATTTTGCAGAATGCCCTTGGGTTCTCTCAAGTCAAAGCAAGAGACTGTATGATTCCAAGAACGGATATTGTTGCCTTAGAAGTGGAAAGTTCTGTAGATGAAATGAAAGATAAATTTATAGAAACAGGGTTATCTAAAATTCTCATTTATCGCGACACAATTGATAATATTATTGGCTATGCACACAGCTTTGAACTGTTTAAAAAACCTTCGAGAATTAAAGAAATATTAATTCCCATTGCATTTGTCCCCGAAGCAATTCCAGCAAAAGATTTGTTGGAGCTTTTTGCCAAACAACATGGAAATATTGCAATTGTAGTAGATGAGTATGGTGGAACCTCTGGATTAGTTACAATTGAAGATGTCGTGGAAGAAATTTTCGGAGATATCGAAGATGAGCACGATAGCGATGAACTTTTAGAAAAAAGAATTGACCATAAAACACTTTTATTTTCGGCCAGGCAAGATATTGATTACTTGAATGAATCTTTTGACTTAGAGCTGGAAGAGTCACCTGAATATGAAACATTGGGAGGCTTAGTACTGCATCATTTAGAGTCGATTCCAGAGGAAGGAACTGTCTTGGAAATTGAAAATTATCGGATCACAATTGAAAGTGTTTCTGACCGTCGGATTGAAATAATCAAAGTAGAATTACTAGATAATTAATATTTCCTAACTTTCAGGGTGCTTATTGTTTCATATTTTGATACATATCATTATATTCGCAAACTCAAATTAAATTGAACAAATGGCTTTAATTGGAAAAATACGTGAAAAATCATGGCTCCTTGTGATCGTGATTGGAATAGCGATGCTTGCTTTCATCGTTGGTGACCTAGACAGTGTCTTTAGAGGTGGTGCGCAAGAAGATGTTTATGGTATAGGTACCGTAAATGGCGAAAAAGTAAATGAAGAGGAGTATAACAACTTCCTATCTAATGCTAGACAGAATATATTTCAGTCAAAACAACAACAGAACCCGCAAGCTCAGCCACAATTCACCCAAGAGGACGAGAAAAACGCTCGTGCTCAAGCATGGAATGCTGCAGTTGCCAACAAACTAATGAAAAAAGAATACGAAGAGATTGGTCTTATAGTAGATGAATTTGAACTTGAAAATGTACTCTACGGAGAAAACGGATTTGATCCTTCAAGTGTTTCAATGCAGTTTAAAGACTCTGTTACTGGGGAGTTTGCTCCAGATCAATTGCGCCAAGCGATTCGACAAATGGAAGAATCTACTGACCCTGATCAAATAAAGCAATTGGAAGGAACGATGGAATACGTTCGTGAACTGCGTTTGAATGAAAAGTACCTTGCTCTTTTGGGGGCTGGTGTTCATACAACAACGTTAGAGGGGAAAGAAGAGTATGAAGCTCAAAAAACAGTGAAAAATGTATCTTATGTATACCAAAGTTTCACTAAGGTGCCTCAAGATGCAATCGGTGAAGTTACCGAAGAAGAAATAAAAGCATATTACGAAGAACATAAAACGGAAGAAAAGTATAAGCAAAAAGCTTCAAGAAAGCTGACTTATTTTTCTACAAACGTGACTCCAAGTAAAGAGGATTCAGCAGATGTAATTAGTTTGATGAATAAAATGGTTCCTAAGTTTGAGAAAACAGATAAGGATTCGATTTTTGTGATGCGATATAGTGAGGTAAAAGAATACAGAAATGATTCATCAGGAATTGCGAAACCTGAAGGATCTGGTCAAGGTATTACTTACCCACGATCAATGTCTGATGAAATTGAAAACGCTGAACCAGGAGATGTCGTTGGACCGTATGTAACAAATCAAGGAATTAAAATTTCTAAAATCTTACGTTTTGTGAACGAACCAACAGCTACGGTTAGACATATTTTGTTAAATGCAAAATCTCCAGAACAAGTAGAAGCTGCTCAGAAAAAAGCAGACAGTATCGTTCGAGTGATTCGTGCTAACAATAACTTCGAAGAAATGGTTACTGAATTCAGCGAAGATCCAGGTTCTAAGAATAATGGAGGAAAGTACGAGGATTTCCCTCAAGGACAAATGGTTCCTACATTCAATGATTTTTCATTCGAAAAACCGGTGGGTACAATTGGAACGGTTAAAACGAGCTACGGAATTCACATAATAGAAGTATTAGGACGTAAAGAAACGAAGCGACCAATATTAGCAAGTGTTGTAAAGTCAGTAAAACCAACGAAAACGACAACTGATAATGTAAACTCTGAAGTATCAGATATGATTTATCAATTGGACGACAAGTTTCAGAATGCAAAAGATATAGATGAGAAAAGAGACATCTTTGACACTTTCGCAGTTGAAAATGGTTACACCGTTCGATCAATAACACTTAATGATGAAAACCCAAGAACAAATGGTTTCGGTGATCTTGCTGAAGGAAGAATATTGAGATTGGCATACGAAGAAGGAGTTCAAGAAGGTCAACTTTCATCTTCTCCAATTCGCGATAATAATAGAATTATTGTTGCTATGGTGAATGAGATCGTTGAAGAAGGCGTTCCAACTTTTGAAGCAGTGAAAGACAGAATGAAGTCTGAAGTGCGTAAAGAAAAACAAGCTCAATACCTAGTAGATCAAATGGTAGGAAAAACAGATTTACAAGCATTAGCAAACAATATGAATGCGAAGTACCAATCAGAAGGATTAACATTCTCTTCTAACAATGTTGCTGTAGGTAGAGAGCCTAAAATAATAGGAACTGCCTTTTCAGGGTTGATTGATGGTCAAACATCGGTTCCCGTTGTTGGAAACAGTGGAGTTTTTGTGTTACGTGTAGATAACACGGTTGATGCACAAGAAACAACAGACTTCTCAACGGAAATAGAGCAGTTAAATTCTCAGAAGACTACAACTATTCAAAACCAACATAGAAGCGCCTTAATTCAAGGAGCAGAAGTGGTTGACAATAGAAAACTAAGAGCACACGGAATTAGATAATCAAACAAATCAATAGATTTTAAACCCATGCGATTTCGCATGGGTTTTTTTATTTGATGTAATCAACCCACTTTAGTACAAAAACATTAAAACTAATTGCTTTTTAAAGACTATAATATTACATTTGCCCTCACGAATTTTTAAAAGGTCAAACTTTTATTATTCAGGTCCTATAACTCAGTTGGTTAGAGTATCTGACTCATAATCAGAAAGTCCCTGGTTCGAGCCCAGGTGGGACCACTAAAAAACCCTCAGTAACATTAATTGGTTACTGGGGGTTTTGTTTTTAAGACTAAAGTGGGCGAGAAGTTTATGCTGAGTGAGCGCTAGCGAATCGAAGTAATCCCAGGTGGGACCAAAAATCAGAATGAGAATGAGTGTGAGGATGAAGATGGCCAGCCTTTTTTTGTTTAACAAACCTTGTCGAGAGCTGCACTGAACGAGTTGAAGTGAAGTTTATCCTGCGCTTTTTGTAAATCCGAGTAGCGATTTCTAATACCTAAAATTTCAGATAGTAAACTGTAAAACTGATGCAGCGCGTAAAAATAATTGGTTGACCTATTAGCTGCACGCAATGTTTTTCTTATGTTTGCTAAGCGCAATACGAAATTCAACGATGTTTTTTAACTCAATAGACTTTGCAATCTTTTTCCCAATAGTGTTTTTTCTCTATTGGTTAGTGTTTCGTAAGCATCTTAATGCGCGCAACGTTTTTTTGATTGCAGTGAGTTATGTCTTTTATGGTTGGTGGGATTGGCGGTTTTTATCGTTGATTGTGATTAGCTCCATTATTGATTATTTGTGTGGTCAAAAGATTTTTCAGTCGGAGGATAAGAAAATTCAAAAACGATGGCTGGCGTTAAGCGTTATTGTCAATCTCGGCTTCTTAGGTTTTTTTAAATATTTCAATTTCTTTATAGATAGTTTTACTGAAGCCTTTTCACTTTTCGGAACGGATTTAAGCGGACCATCACTCAATATCATATTGCCAGTTGGGATTAGTTTTTATACTTTCCAAACACTGAGTTATACCTTCGATATTTATTATAAACGCTTGGAGCCCACAAAGAACATAGCCTCTTTTTTTGCATTTGTTTCATTTTTCCCACAGTTAGTTGCGGGTCCGATTGAAAGAGCGCGAAACTTACTTCCGCAGTTTGAGAAGATTCATACACCAGACTATCAAATGATGCGTAGTGGATTGCTACTGATGGCTTGGGGGTTATTCAAGAAAATTGTTATTGCTGATCGATTAGCAATATTCATTGATGAGGTTTATGGAAACTTAGGTGAAGCAAGTGGACTACCTGCTATAGTGGCCGTTTTATTCTTTGCTTTACAATTGTATTTGGATTTTTCAGCGTATTCTGACATTGCAATTGGTAGTGCGCGGACACTTGGCTTTAAACTCTCACTAAACTTTAATCGTCCGTATTTGGCCACCTCTTTTGGAGACTTTTGGAAAAGATGGCACATTAGTTTGAGCTCCTGGTTTAGGGATTATGTGTACATTCCACTTGGAGGAAACAGGAAAGGTCAAGCGAAAATGATTAAAAATATTATGATTGTTTTCATCTTAAGTGGCCTGTGGCATGGCGCTTCTTGGAACTTTGTGATTTGGGGTGCGATAAATGGATTGTTTATTGTTTTACTCGACCGGTTTCTTGCGATTAAAAGTCAAAAGGGCGTAAAGAGAATTGTTGTTAGCTTGTTCGTCACTCTGATGTGGACATTATCACTGGTATTTTTTAGAGCAGAAACCTTCCAGGATGCGATGACCATGATGGGGAATCTTTTCTCGTCCACAGGCGAATTAACACTTTATGACTTTGGAATAAATGAAACCACGTTTAAATTGGTGTGGTGGATCATCGCGCTTTATTTTGTGTTTGAGATTATTCAAGAAAACAGAGCAAACCTTTACGACTGGTTTTATCAAAGAAATGCCATTATCCGTTGGGGAGTCTATTTGTTTCTCGTGACCTTCACACTATTGTTTGGCGCGTATGGCGTTGGGTTAAATGATGCTAATTTTATTTATTTTCAATTTTGAGTAAGAAGAAATCACATAAAACCCCAAAGAAAGCGCCTACACCAAAAAAGGTTGTGGCAAGAAAACGACCCATATTGTTGATTGCAATTAAGTTCTTCGCAATTTGTTTAGTGGTTGCAATAGGACTTTATATTTCTGATTCAAAAGGAATTTTTGATCCAAAGGACAAAAACAATCACACTTTAAAAAAATGGAATGCTTTTTATGATTTTACAGAAAGTCATAATGTAGATATACTACTCGTTGGAAACTCACATTTGTATACAGGCATTAATCCCAAAAACCTAAGTGCTAGGCTAGGCGCTAACGCTTTTATTCTTGCCTCTCCAGGTACATACATCGGAGATACTTATTTCGCTTTGAAAGAGGCGTTGGAGCGCACGAATCCGACACATGTTGTAGTAGAGACTTATGGAATAGATGAATTCAACCCTTATACCCTAAAAGATGGAGCTTTATCTGATCAGTTTAAAAGCTTTTCAGCACGAAAGAATTTTTGGGTGAAGTTAATGTCAACCCCAAAACTGTTTGCTTCAAAAAACTATGGATATGCCTGGTCGAACACACTAAGAAATCACGATTATTTACTTACCAACTACGAACAAATAGAGAAGAACACAGACCCCCGCAGCCGATTTTCTGAAAAACGAGAAGATGAATTATATTTGGGACGTTTTGTTCGATTCACAAAGGGTATAACGGACTCCGTTCTTAATATATACAAGGAAAAAGGTGCGCGTGTTCAAGGGGAAGATTATACCTGGAATGAGTATACTGAGAAATACGTTAATCAGATTGTTGAATTGTGTGAAGAAAAGGGTGTTGAGTTGATATTCCTTACACTTCCCATGTATAAAGAGCACATTGAAAACTATTCGAGTTGGAAAAAGGAACTCGAAAAACTCATAGCAAAATCGAATAAACCATGGCTCAACCTTCAAACTTCTGAATATCATGATATGTTTGGAACAGAGAGTTTTGAAAGCACATACAATTCGAATCAACACATGACCTACAATGGGTCGATGCTGGCAACGTATGAATTAGCAGATTTTATTGAGAAAAAGTCAGGTGAATCGCTGCCCAATCGTTCTAAAAATAAAGAATGGAAAGATTTGTTCTATGGGGAAGAAGGCTTTTTTGAGCACTATTCACCGAATGAAGGGGATAAAAAACACCAGATAATTGCCAAAAACATTAGGTTGGAAAATGTGAAAGTCCAAGAAATAGATTTTGTGACAAATAAAAAGAATAAGAGTTTAATTGCAAAAATTGATAAACTGGAGCTATTAGAAGGAACAGAACTTGACAGCTGTAAATTAGTCCTAAATCTTAAGATGGAGATGAAAGGCGCGGTTCAAAATGCGACCATACCCCTAGTTTATGACCGATTCCACACGAACCCTGATTATTATATATTTAAGAGAAATTTAATACCTGTTAGTATCCTTCAGTTTAACGGTGGAAAAATGGTTTGTGACTAATATCGGATCTTCTGAATGCGAGATGTTTAAGACTAAATAAGTCTGAATATATGTGAAAAACAGATAATAAATGATAATCACAATTAAAATCAACTACATTTGCACCTCTAAAAATGGTTTTTAGATAATTTTTATAGTCAAAAAGTAAATTATTCCAGGCCTATTCAAGCCATAGTCTTTTCTTTCCATTTTCTGGAAATCCGTAATTAAATAATCATGAAACGTATAAATGAATATAAAAAGCTCTTTGAAGTTGATAGTGAAATCAAGTTGAGCGAATTGAAGTCAACCTACCGAAGTCTTGTAAAGCAGTGGCATCCAGATAAATTTCAGGATGGTGATCCGAAGCAAGAAGAAGCAAAATTAATGGGTCAAAAAGTGGTTGATGGTTATCATTTTTTAGTAAGTATCGCACCTGAAACGCACGAGGCAAATAAAGAGGAGTATAGTACAATCATTAATGAATGCGGTATAGCCGATTTTAAGCACAAAGGTCTTCTGCTCGAAATTACTTTCACGGACGGATCGGTATACGAATATTTCGGTGTGAACAGAGGTGTTTTTCAAAAGTTGGTGAATTCGGATAAGCAAGTTCGTTTTGCGAAGAGAAGTATTTATAACTCTTATACGTATCGTAAGTCGAAGAAGGCGATGCAGGAGGGGTAGGTGATGTTCGTTCTTGGATGATTTATGATTCGAAATGTAATTGTAGCAGTGTTTTTTAGACTATGTTAACTGCATTTTAATCAATTATCTTCAGTAATTCTTTTTCCTTTTTTAAAGTATACAATTGATTTTTTTGACAAGCATCTGTTTCGATATTCTTTCTCCTGAAGAATTTTCTTCCCGTACGCTCATATTCAGCGAAGACAAAATAAGTTTTTCCGATTTCAAACCTATATTTGCAGTCATCTGCCCCTACAATTCCACTTTGTATAGTGACTATCATATTTTTAGTTCTCCCTTTATAGGTCTTCTCAACTTCTATTTGATAGTAAAGTTCCTTTGTAATAAATTGCGATGAATCTATATTTTTGGATGAATCTATTTCTAAAAGATATTTTTTATATAACTCGTATTCCTCTTTGTTAAAATTGTCACGTACCTCAATTTCCTTAACAACTCCTTTGAAAACTATATCTGTCGAATTAAGAGCTTCGTCTAGGGTTTCATTACCAATGCACGTGCAAGCTACTGCATCAAAAACGAAAAGGAGGAATATGAGTGTAATTGCTCGCATGGTAACTGCAGTTAACGTTCTCAGGACTGGCAGTCGAGCCGATTTTACCCAACACAATTGCTTAAATACCTGAATAGTTCAAATTTACAATTAAATTTCTAAAGCGCTGTTCACTCAGGCTTGATTGCTAGACCTGTGTTATTAACCGTTTTTATTTTACTCCCAAACTAAAATATATTCATTTCCGTTGATAGTTCTTTCAATAGGTAATGCGGGCAACAATAACCAATAAGGAAATTCAATTGTAAATAAATCAACGAATTTAATCATAACGTGGTTTGTGTTTTCTGGAAGATCAATTTCTAATTCTACATCTTTTCCATACTGCTTTTGAATTACTAGAGGAAATCGACGCATGCTACAATTTAGTATTGATGTTGATTTATAATCTGTAGTGTCTATTGACGAAGTTTTTCCACATGGTGTTTTGAAAACAACCCCTTTAGGTAGCCCATAACCATCCTCGAACTGGTGTTTGTAAAGAGACTGGAGCATTATCATTGACTCATCTAAAGTATCGTTGAAGTCATAAAATATCGCCGTAGAAATGGAAAGCTTTTCTTTGTTCTCACTAAGTAACAAGGTGTCACCTTTTATCGAATAATTAACAAGTCTTACGCGCTGATACTCAAATTCATCAAGTATAAATATTGCATGGCTAGAATCAACGAACTTAAAGTGAATTTTAAAATCATTAGAGTCAAGTATTTCAGTAGCATTATCCTGAGTGAGGCCTTGACTCATGCCAATAAATAATAAAAATATAATTTGTATGGATCTCATGGTTACTAACGTTTTTCGGGCTGGCAATCGAGCCGATTTAATTCACTCACTTCCTTAAACACGCGACGCGACACTTCAAGGTTACAATTAATTATCCAAAACGCCTTTCACTAAGGCTTGAGTGCTAGACCGATGTTAATAACTGTCATTTCAATCGCTTCAGGTATATCCAAGGGTGCGAACCCTCTTGTTCTTCAAGAAGAATTCTATAATTGTCTGCATAAGAGATAAAACGACCGACTACTGTATCTGTCGAATCAATCAAATTCACCGAATAATTAGCGAAGAAAAATTCCAATTTCTTATCTGTTGAAATGATATATTTATTGTCAACAACTCGAAAAGTATCAATATCAGAGAATAAGCTTTTTGTTTCTTGGTTTTGTTGAATAGAGTCAACTACCCATAAATACTTTTCATTATTTTCAAATGTACCTATTGAGCGATGAGTTTCAACTTCGTTTGATAAGCCCTCGTCCATGTTCAAGTCAACACATCCAAGTTTTTCGACTTCTGTTAAATTTGCGGAAAACACAGAATGCTCTTCCTTAGTAATAACGGTCTTTAAATCAGTTAATTTTAATTCATTAAGAAATATAATGTCTGACGTTCTTTGTCTAACGCCAAAATGAATGTTTTCAACAGTATCTGAGCGATAAATGAAAAAAGAAAACTTTTCTATCAAATCTGATTCTCTTTTCGAATAGTGATCTGGATAAAGTCTACCGCTTATTGAATATATATTAGAGATATTATCTTTTTCATCTCTTGTATAAAAGTCTTCAATTTTATTTGTTAGGATTTCTGAGCATGATAAAGGCAATTTCTTATAATCATCAATATATTCTTTTGATTGAAGAACAGAATCTTCATAATTTGTGGATTCGTTAGTTGTTGCATCATTCTTATTATTACAAGAGGTGAGTGTTACAATGATAAACAGTGGTATAATTATCTTTAGTATCATTATGATTGTTGTTAACGTTTTTCGGACTGGCAATCGAGCCGATTTAACTCACTCACTTGCTTAAACACCCGACACTTCAAATTTACAATTAATTATCGAAAACGCCTTTCACTAAGGCTTGATTGCTAGACCGATGTTATAGCTATTGAACCTTTTCCAGTCTGACCAAACTAAAATCATCAACAATCCAAACCATATACGAGTCTTCAAAATATGTTTTCGTAGGCATATAAATTTTACTACTGTCTTTTGGATGAACTATTGAAAACGTTGTTAAACTATCCAAGTTATTATATGAATATCTAAAGTCAAACTGTGTTAACTGAACAGAGTCCATTATATTTGATATGACTTTATTATTTTCAGTAAATTTCATTAACTTACCTTTTGATTTTTTAATTGTCATTACACCAAAAGTTTGTGTCAAGCTCAGAGTACTGTCGTTTATAGGTTTAAATGCTTCAGGGGATAAATCACGTGGCTTTAAATGTTCTACAGACTTTATTTTCCAAACCCCAACAATTGAAGGCTCCTGTTCACTGGACACATGATTATTTTCGCAGGTGATGCACCCTACAAAAATTAAAGTTGTTAAAAAAATAGTTTTTATGTTCATTAGCTATAACTTACTTATAACGGCCATAAACCTTCTTTTATTAAACATACGTATGTTGTATATACGCAAGTTTATGGCGTTTTATTTACCTTAAATATACAGTAATTTATAAACCATAACTAACAGAAAACAAAAAAGCCCCATGTCGAAACACGGAGCTTTTTATATAGAATTATACTTTTAAATACTAATCTAAATCAAACTTAATCCCTTGAGCTAAAGGAAGTTCTTTGGTGTAATTGATCGTATTGGTTTGTCTTCTCATGTATACTTTCCAAGCATCTGAACCAGACTCACGTCCACCACCAGTTTCTTTTTCACCACCGAAAGCACCACCAATCTCAGCACCTGAAGTACCGATATTTACGTTAGCGATACCACAGTCAGAACCTTCCGCTGAAAGAAACTGTTCGGCTTCTCTTAAGTTGGTTGTCATGATTGCTGAAGAAAGGCCTTGCACCACTCCATTTTGGAATTTGATTGCATTTTCTACACCTCCAGAGTATTTCATAACGTATAATACTGGAGCAAATGTTTCGTTTTGTACAATTTCGTAATGGTTTTCAACCTCGATAATCGTTGGTTTTACGTAGCATCCAGATTCATATCCTTCACCTTCTAGTACGCCACCTTCAACGAGTACTTTACCACCCTCTTGTTTCGCTTTTTCAATAGCGTTTAGGTAGTTGTTTACAGCGTCTTTATCGATAACGGGTCCAACGTGATTGTTTTCATCAAGTGGGTTACCAATTTTAATTTGTTTGTATGCACTTGTAAGTGTATCTACCACTTTTTGGTAAATACTGTCGTGAATAATCAAACGACGTGTAGAAGTACAACGCTGACCAGCAGTACCAACAGCACCAAATACAGCACCTGGAACCACTACTTTAAGATCTGCGTCTGGCGTAATGATCATTGCATTGTTTCCACCAAGCTCCAATAGAGACTTCCCTAAACGAGCAGCAACTTCTTGCGCTACAGATCGACCCATACGGATGGACCCCGTTGCRGAAACCAAAGGAACACGTTTATCAGCAGCCATTGCTTTACCGATTTCAGCATCTCCAATAACCATTGAAGAAACTCCTTCTGGCACATTATTTTTCTTAAATACTTCTGCAGTAATATTTTGACAAGCGATAGAAGTCAAAGGTGTCTTTTCAGATGGCTTCCAAACACAAGCATCACCACAAACCCATGCTAAAGCTGTATTCCAACTCCAAACGGCAACAGGGAAGTTAAATGCTGAAATAATTCCAACCACTCCTAGTGGATGATATTGCTCATACATTCTGTGTCCTGGACGTTCAGAGTGCATTGTCAAACCGTGAAGTTGACGAGAAAGACCTACTGCAAAATCACAGATGTCAATCATTTCTTGCACCTCACCAAGACCTTCTTGATATGATTTACCCATTTCGTAAGAAACTATCGCTCCTAATGGTTCTTTATATTCTCTCAAAGCATTTCCAACCTGACGAACAATCTCACCTCTTTGAGGAGCTGTCCATTTACGCCATTCTAGAAAGCCTTCGTGTGCTTTCATTACAACTTTATCGTAGTCTTCTTTAGTTGCTAGTCTAACAGTACCAATTGTTGACCCATCTACCGGTGTGTGTGATTCAATCACCTCTCCTGTAGTATCTAGCCAATTTACTCCTGTGGAAGCACCCTTGTTTGTTTCGTTCTTTATTCCAAGTTGATCTAAAACTTGCTTAATATCAATTCCTGACATAACTTCAGCCATTTGTTTAAATTTTTGATTCATGCAAAGGTAAGGAGTTCTTTCGAGAATGAAAAGAAATGAACAAAGTCTCTTTCAAGTGTTTAAAATTTAACTGTTTTTAATGTTTGTGTTGGGTGACAAACAATTATAATATGTTTCTTCTTAATTGCAGTATGGCACATTAGTTGAAAGAATCGTATTATTATGTAACTTTGTAACTGAAATTAGACGATCATGAAAGTAATCTTATTCTTAGTTTTTTCGATTTCAACCATTTACTCTTTTGCACAAGAAGGGGAGTGGTGGAATAATAATGATACTACAGTAGTTGGGCATCAGGAAGACACCGTGGAGGCACAAAACATTGAACCAGGTAAAATCGAGATTAAAAAGGACAAAAGAATTGATAAGCTAATTGAGTTTAAATCTACCACAATCCCTCCCGCAACTGCACCTCAGGTAGACGGTTATAGAGTGCAACTTTTTTTCGACCAGAATAAAACAAAGGTAAATGAAGCGAGAGCGAAAGTTCTAGAGATAGATTCCAACTATGATACTTATATCGAGTATGATGCGCCGAACTATAATTTATTACTTGGAAATTTCAGAACGTCTTTAGAGGCAGAAAAGTTGAGAGCAGAATTAAGAGAACATTTTCCCGCTGCAATTATTGTGGACTCAAGAATATACTTTCCATCTCTTGATGAAGATTAAATAAAATCGAATCCAGTAACATACGTAGGCAATACAAAAGGAAGTTTTGACTTATCTTTTCGCCTTACAACTAAATCAACTTGATTTACCCCGTTTATTTTGTGGAGTAGGCCCCAGTTAATAGTATCCTTTACATCTTTATACAGTTCTTCTTTTTGATCTACCCACCAAACCAAGGTGTTTTTGTTTTCTTTTTCTAGTATTCCTTCAAAGAGTTCCTCTAAATAATTTTTGTCGTTATCAAGTGCCCAAACAGAATCGATGACTGTAAATTTGTGTGCATTTGGACGAACAACTTTTCTAACCCCGGGTACAAAAGGAATAATATTCACTAATAAATTCCCGCTTTTTCCTGGCAAACGCTCTATTACCCATTCTGCTTGATGTGTTTTTGCAAATGCAACTGTTTTACCATTTTTTGTAAGTGCATAGAAAGGGGTTTCTGCTCTGAATGTGTGATATTCAAAATAAAGGGGTTTCTTTTTGTTTTCCTCTCTAACTTTAGATTCTATAAAAGAAAAATCCTTAGGTTGTTGAACATCCGTTTTCACTTTTGGTCGAATTCTACTAAATGTTTGCGTTGCTATCTGAGCGGCTGCATAAAACCCAAAATTTTGACTCATCCATAGCGAACGATCGTTTCTAGGATCAATGTAAGCGTATAAAAGTGGCGGTGCATTTTCCTCATCAAATATTTGATCAAAAAAGGTAGAGATTTTCTTTTTTAGCGAGTTTTTTTTCGATTTTGATTGTGTCTGAATAGATTTTGGTGATTGAAAAGATGTATCCATTGCAAAATATCGAACGTACCAACCGACTTCCCTTCTACAAAATGTAATATTTCCCAATACAGAATTGTTTCTTTCAATATTGAGATAAAGTGGTTTATAGAGTTTTGAAATTCTATTTTCTATATGTCGATGCTTGTATCGTGCCCCATTAGAGCCTAACGTAACTGTTTTGAGAAGTTTTAAAACTTCATCAGAGTAATTGTCACGCAAAACAAAAGGGGGCTTTACATTCATAATTACTTGTTTAGATACTTAATTCAACAATTTTCTGAGCTTCAGATGGCGTTAAATCTCCACGCTCACCAATTCCATCCCAGTTTCTTTCTTCAAACCGATCTTTTATAATCGATGGAGACTCAGAAAACTCAGAAGTGTAGTCCGAAATTTTTGTTTTTATTCCTAGAGATTCAAAAAAGGACCTCGTTTTTTCGATGGCTTGTTCTCCACAATTTTCTTGAAGACCCCAGACTCGTTGACCATACTGATTGAGCTTTTCTTTTTTATTTTCAAATTTAACTTTGTACAAGTTGGGAGCAACAATAGCCAATGTTCTTGCATGGTCGATATCGTGTAAGGCAGTTAGTTCGTGACCGATCATATGAGTAGACCAATCATAAGCCACACCAGCTCTTAGCGTCCCGTTTAGAGCCATAGTTGCACACCACATAAGATTACTTGCCGCTTTGTAATTAGAGGGGTCTCTCATTACTTCTGGAGCAATTTCAATGAGTGTTGATAGAATACCTTCTGCAATTCTCTCTTGAAGCAAGTTATCTGATGGATAGGTGAGATACTGCTCTAATGTATGCATAAAAGCATCTGTAATCCCATTGGCAATTTGTCGCTCAGGTAAAGTACTTACAACAGTCGGGTCTAAGAAAGAAAACGTTGGAAAAGTCATTGGACCACCCATAGTACGTTTTTCTTTGAGTTCGCTTCTTGAGATAACGGCACCAGAGTTCATTTCTGAACCTGTTGCTGGAAGTGTTAAAACAGTGCCAAAAGGGATAGCTTCTGTGAATTTACACCCCTCTTTCTGCGTTAAAACATCCCATGGATTACCTTCGTATTTGGAAGCAGCAACGATAAATTTTGTTCCATCAATAACTGAACCTCCACCCACGGCTAAAACGAAAGTGATGTTTTCCTTTTTAACCATGTCTACAGCTTTCATCAATGTGTTGTATTCTGGATTGGGCTCTATCCCTGAAAACTCAAATACTTCGTATCCCGCTAAAGACTTAATTACACTATCGTAAACCCCATTTTTCTTGATACTTCCTCCACCGTATGTGATGAGTATTTTTTTGTCTTTTGTAACCTCACTAATTTGTTCTGAAATACGGTTATAGGAATCTTTCCCGAATATGACTCTCGTTGGATTGTAATAATCAAAATTATTCATTTGCTATTCGTTTATTTAATTTCTGTAAATAGATCGTCCTTTAACCTTCTGACTTTGTTTACTCTACTGTATTTATCCTCCTTAGATCGATAACCCATAGGGCACATCACAACTGCGTTTAAATTTTTTTCTGGAAGTCCAAGAAACTCATCTAACTGTGCTCGTTGGAAGCCTTCCATGGGACACGCGTCGATTTTTTCAGCAGCGCAAACGGTCAATAGATTGCCAAGTGCAATGTAAACCTGATTTTCCATCCAGGCTTTTTGTTGTTCGATAGATAAAGATAAACTATTTCTTAGCATTTTCTCATAATTTAGGAGAGTGGGGTTTTGGTTGTCGAGTTCTCTTACCTCTCCCGTTCTTTCCACAAATGATAGAATATCGTTTTCTTCAACGTGCGTTTTCCGACACAAGATTAAAAGATGTGAACAATCAGCCACTTGTTTTTGATTGTAGGCAAAAGGCACAATTTGATTCTTTAAATCTTGATTCTCAATAATGATAAACTGCATTAATTGCAACCCCATAGAAGTTGGGGTAAGCTGAAGTCCATCCTTCACCCTTTCCACTTGATCAGGGGTTAAATTTTTATTTGGATCAAAGCTTTTAACGGCATATCTCCAATGTAATGATTTGATAATATCCATGCTATTTTTTGTCTATCTTTAGTATAAATTGTAAAAATAGTTTTTCACAATTTATAAATACTATTGACAGAAAACGAATTTCGCTTATATTTGTTCGAATCGAAAACAGAACAAAGCAAAAAATTATATAAATATGGCAAAGGAAAAAACAAGATTTTCGGATGAAGAGTTAAACGAATTTAAAGAAATTATTTCTGGTAAACTTGAAGAAGCGCACGAAGATTTGGAGCTTTTGAAAAATTCACTTTCGCATAAAGACGATCACGGTACGGATGATACAGGACGAACTTTTAATATGATGGAAGATGGTTCAGAAACATTGTCAAGAGAAGAAATGGCTCAATTAGCTGCTCGACAAGAGAAATTTATCCAGAGTTTAAACAATGCACTTGTACGAATTGAAAATAAAACCTACGGTATTTGTCGCGTTACTGGAAAACTGATCCAAAAAGAAAGATTAAAACTTGTTCCACACGCAACACTAAGCATTGAGGCAAAGAATCAACAAAAAGACTAAGTCTTGAAAAAAAGATATTTGATCACCTTTGGTGTAGTACTTCTCGTTCTTATTTTAGATCAGGCGGTTAAAATTTGGATGAAAACAAGTTTTTCCTTTGATGATTCAAGTATAAATTTACTGGGAGATTGGTTTAAATTAAATTATGTTGAAAATCAGGGAATGGCCTTTGGAGCAACCTTGGGTGGTGGAATGTGGGGAAAACTTCTCCTTTCTATTTTTAGAATCGTTGCTATTTCTGCTATTACCTACTACATTATAAAGCAGATTAAACAAAAGGCGAAGATTGAATTTCTAATTGTAACAGCCCTAATTTTAGCTGGAGCAACTGGAAATTTAATCGATTCAATGTTCTATGATTTTATCTTTAGTGCTGATTTTGATCCCTGTTTATCCTATAATCGACTTGAAGGGTCTGGAAATTGGGCGGAATGTACGTATTATGGCTCCTCAGAACTTGTGGAGGTCAGGCATCAGGGATTTTTATTCGGAAACGTAGTGGATATGTTTCAGTTTGATGCGACCTGGCCAGGCTGGATGCCTTGGCTCGGTGGATCTCAAGTTTTTCCTGCAATTTGGAATGTTGCAGATGCCGCAATTTCTATTGGGGTTATTATGGTTTTGATTAGACAAAGGGCTTATTTTCCTAAGTCAAGAAAGTAGTTTCTCTCAATAGAATAATTCCACTCATCATTTTATAATGCAGCTAGTAAAGTTCTCGCGGTAGGATTCTCATGTCTTTTATACATTCGAAAAAAACAAAGCCATGAAAAAAACTATACTATTTGGAGCTTTATTATTTACTTCGAGTCTCTTTGCTCAGGAGATAAATCAGATTGAACGTTGTTATTCACACAAAGCGATAGAATATCAAGAAAGTATTACGCCTGGTTTTGAAAACCACGTTGAGGAACAATTTCAAATTGCAAAAGCTCACCAACAAGCGAAAACAAATAAAAGTCAACTTTACACTATACCAGTAGTAGTCCACATTGTTTACAACACACCAAATCAAAATTTAGCAGACAGTGTAATTAACAGACAAATCCAAACTTTAAATGAAGATTATCAGCGTTTAAATGCAGATACTGTGAATATGCGTGGAGATTTTAATATTGTGAAGGGAAGTCCAAATATTGAATTTAGATTAGCTGATTTTGACCCTAATGGAAACCCTACTTCTGGTATCACTAGAACTGAAACGGCTCAAGAGACATTTGGTGATTTAGGATTAGTGACAGGAGACTTCAGTACTTTAGAAAAAGTAAAACAAACCTCAGAAGGTGGAATTGACCCATGGGATCAAACGCATTACTTGAATATTTGGGTATGTAATATGGAGATCTTTAATACGCCTGCATTATTAGGTTTTGCAACACCTCCTAGCGGTCTTCCAAACTGGCCGGCAGGAAGTGTTCCTAATTTGAGCGATGGAGTAGTAGTTCAATACCAGGCATTCGGAGACAACAATCCAAACGCTTTAGACATGGGGCAAGGCGCTATCGATGTAAGAGGTCGAACAACGACACATGAAGTTGGACATTACTTAGGATTACGTCATATTTGGGGTGATGGAGGATGTACTGAACAAGATGGAATTGACGACACTCCAAATGCAAGTGACCAATCTCAATTTGATTGTGACGATACTAAAAATACATGTACAGATAATATTCAAGGTACTGATTTGCCAGATATGATTGAGAACTATATGGATTATTCTGCTGAAACTTGTCAAAACAGCTTTACGCAAGGACAAGTGGATTTAATGCGAGGAGTGCTCGACAATCAAAGGTACGATTTGGTACACGACAATAACGCATTGTCTGTGGATTCGGAAGATTTAATTTCTGCAAGTTTATATCCAAATCCAGCGGAAAACCAGATTACAATTCGAATGAATAATGGAAATGCGGATGAGGTAGTGATTTATAGCTTAAATGGATCAAAATTAATTGCTGTAAAGCAG
Organism: Fluviicola sp.; assembly: GCA_002734085.1. Lineage (GTDB taxonomy): Bacteria > Bacteroidota > Bacteroidia > Flavobacteriales_D > Crocinitomicaceae > Brumimicrobium. Next base: position 573,457 of record NVXV01000001.1, read on the forward strand.
CAAAATGACGCTTACATAATTGATATAAGTTCTTTTGGAAATGGTATTTATTTTGCGAAGGTAATGAAAGAAGGTGCTTTAGTAAGCACCAAGAAATTCGTGAAATTGTAACAAGGTAGAGACGTATAAAAAGTGGGTGGATGGTAGGCACGCACGGCTGTGCATTTCTACCATCCATTTTAATTTTACGAGTGGGCATTATTTTATGAATGTCAATTAATATTTTTCAATATTTTCATCGCTTCTGAAACGTGTTTATCAAAGTGCATTTGAGAATTAAACACACCTTGAACAACCCCTTTTTTATCAATTACATACGTAACACGTCCAGGAATCAATCCCAATAAATTTGTGGGTACGTCAAACATCTTGCGCACTTTTTTCTGGCTATCGGCCAGCAATGTAAATGGCAAATTGTATTTTTCTGCAAATTTTTTGTGGCTTTCTTCATCATCACTTGAAATACCGATTACCTGTGCACCGATTTCGACAAAATCTTCAAACGCATCTTTAAAAGAACAAGCTTGTCGTGTACACCCTGGAGAATCGTCTTTTGGGTAGAAATAAAGGACGAAGTTCTTCTTACCCAAAACATCTTCTATATTAAATTGCTCACCATTCTGATCTTTCAGGGTGAACTTTGGACATTGATCTCCTTTTTTTATTGCCATTTAATTAATTGCGTTTTTGTATGTTTCTATCGCCTTTTCCCGCGCTTCCTTATGATTGACAATTGGCTCAGGATATTGTTCAGTATCAAACTCTTTCACCCACTTTTTAATGTATTTATAATCCTTATCAAATTTCTTTTGCTGACTATCAGGGTTGAACACGCGAAAATAAGGTTGCGCATCGACTCCAGAAGAGGCAGCCCACTGCCAGCCACCGACGTTACTGGCGAGTTCGTAGTCGAGGAGTTTTTCTGCAAAATAAGTTTCTCCCCAGCGCCAATCAATGAGTAGATGTTTTGTGAGGAAGCTTGCCACAACCATTCTAATGCGATTATGCATAAAACCAGTTTCATTCAATTCACGCATACCTGCATCTACGATAGGATAGCCTGTTTTACCTTCGCACCACGCTTTAAAATGTACTTCATTATTTTCCCAGGGGATATTGTCGTATTTTCTTTTAAAGGATTTCGTGGCGCTGTCAGGGTAATGGTGAATAATCATCTGATAAAAATCTCTCCAAATTAATTCGTTGAAATACTTTTCGTTTTTTTTGCCTTTTCGCGCTAATTCTCGAATGGAGACCGTTCCGAAACGCAAATGCAAGCTCATACGTGTCGTTCCTTTGATACTTGGGATGTCACGCTTTTCGTGATATTCCTCTATTCGCTCATCGTTTACTTCTCTGGATGGAAATTCCACTTTTTGTTTGTCACTAAACCCCATAGATTTTAAAGAAAGAAGCTCCTCGGGGTTTTCAACTAAATTCAAATTACTGAAGTATTTCTCTGTGGGATACGATTTTAAATGAAAATCAGTACAAACGGATTTCCACGTTTTCATATACGGCGTAAAAACGCGATAAGGATCACCATCCTCTTTGAGTACTTCGTCTTTTTCTAAAATAACGTGGTCTTTTGCCCCAATAAACGCGATGTCTTTTTCTTTGAGTAAAGTGTCTATATTTTTATCCCTTTCTTTTGCGTAGGGTTCATAATCCCGATTGGTATAAACTTTAGAAATGCTGTTTTCTTCGATGATTTTCTCAAAAATAGCTTCTGGATCACCATGATAAACCCACAAATCACCCCCTGCTTCTTGGTAGGACTTTTTAAGTTTTTCTATTTCTTGATAAATGAATAAAACGCGTTGGTCGTCTTTTGGGAGTTCTTCTAAAATATTTTCATCAAAAATAAAAATAGGCTGAACATTCTTTTCGCTTTTTAGCGCTTTGTAGAGTCCTGCATTGTCAAACGTACGTAAATCCCTTCTGTGCCAAAAAATGACCATCTTATAATTTTTTCAGTATTTGATCTGGTTTTGCATAGCTATATCGTTCAATTTTTTTCGTTTGAACGTAAGTGTCGAGTCCAACACCACCAACGACTGGCATATTTTCTAAAGCAAGATGACCGTCGTTCTCTATAAAAGCTTCGTCAACATGAAGCTCTACTATTTTCCCTATAATTAATTTTGTGTCATTTGCCGGAATATGTATCACATCCTCTAAACGCATACCTAACTTTATAGGAGAATCCTTGACAAATGGAGCGTAGAAGCCATTTAGATATTCAGCCTCAAGTGAAGTTTCATCAAACTCGCTTTCTTCATCATTGTATCTGGCTGAAGTTTGATGTGCCTGCATTGTTATGGGTTCAGTAACTGCATTTATTGTATAGTATGAGGCTTCAGTAATATTTCCGAATGTATGTCGCACAACTGATGTTGGTCGTTGAATAAACCCCACCAAAGGTGGATGTGAACCTAAATGTATGACAGAATTAAAAACAGCTAAATTAGTATGTCCCTGTTTGTTTTTAGTGCCGATTAGATTAACACTCTTTATACCTGTGACACAGTTGATAAGCTGTGTACGATACCGTTTATCTAAGTTTTGTATGTCGTTTAAACTGAGTGTTTTCAAATTCAATCTTTTGTGTATTCTACGAAATTGTTCTCAGTTTCATATAGACGTACGACCACTTTGAACTGCATTAACCTCGGTTTTAATTTTTCGTAAATTACTTTAGCAATATTTTCAGCAGTAGGATTCAGATTTGCAAATTCGGGAACATCAAGATTAAAATTCCTATGATCGAAAGGTTCTTCCACTTCTTCTTTGAGAATCTGTTTAAGTTCGGATAAATCAATAACATAGCCTGTTTCGGGATTAATAACTCCTTCAACCCAAGTTTCCAATGTGTAATTGTGACCGTGGTAATTGGGAGAATTACACTTTCCAAAAACGGCAGTGTTCTTTTCCTCTGACCAGTTTGGGTTGTTTAGCCGATGCGCTGCATTAAATGTTATACGTCTTCCTACTTTTACCATTTGAAATCAATTTTATCAAGGTGTTCTGAAATTATACTTTTAAACCAAAAGGTATATAAATCTGGTTGTTTTTCTATGTCTTTTTTAATTTGATCGAGTGAGACAAATTTCCAATCTTCTACTTCTTTTGGATTGGCCTCCACAAGACCGTTATATTTCCCAACATATAAATGATCGAATTCGTGTTCAGTTAGATCATTGTTTAAGCTAACTTTATAGATGAAAGAGTTAATATATTTCAGTTCACATGTAAAACCCATCTCTTCAGTAAGCCTTCTTTTTGCTGCGTCTATTGTCGCTTCATTTAGTCTGGGGTGAGAACAACATGCGTTTGTCCAAAGACCTCCACAATGGTATTTATCTGTAGCTCTCTTATGGATGAGCATTTCATTTTTATCATTAAATATCAATACTGAAAACGCCCTATGGAGAAGTCCTTCTTGGTGGGCTTGGATTTTTTCCATTGTGCCCAAGACTTTATCGTTTTCATCAACTAAAACCACCTCTTCCATCAATCATACCATGTTTAAACTGTGTTTTACATAAGAAGAGACGAATAAGCGATACTTTTTGTTGTCTGGAATTCTAACGCGCTGATTCAATATAACATGAGCAGGAGTGTCTTTAATCTTTTTGAATAATTTATAATAATATATGTATGCCATATATGTTCCAAACCTTGCGTTTTTAGGCAGTTGTTTAATTCCTTCGTAACCTGCAGCAAAATCAGCCTCAATGTCTTTTTCGATTGCTGTTTTTACGTCGTCATTAAAGTTATCCATTGCAACACCGGGGAAATAGGTGCGACCTAACTCGTTGTAATCGGCTTGAAGATCTCTAAGAAAGTTTATCTTTTGAAAAGCAGAGCCCAATTTCATTGCCCTTGGTTTAAGCCTTTCGTATTCTTTTTCATCACCGTTCACAAATATTTTTAAGCACATAAGACCTACAACTTCAGCAGAACCTAAGATATACTCTTCATATGATTCTTGGGTATATTTGGACTTATCCAAATCCATTTCCATACTTCTTAAAAAGATTTCAGTCAACTCCAGCGGAATTTTATATTTGCTCACCGTTTCCTGGTAAGCATTTAAAATAGGATTTAATGAAATTCCTCGCTCTATTGCTTTGTATGTTTCTTCTTTAAACTCTTTCAACAATGTTTTTTTATCCTGATCGTGGAAAGTGTCTACAATTTCATCCGCGAAGCGAACAAAACCATAAATGTTGTAAATTGGTCTGTGGAGTTCTTTATTCAAAAATCGAATTCCCAGAGAGAAGCTAGTACTGTATTTTTTTGTAGTACATTTACTTATTTCAGAAGATAAATTGTCAAACAGTTGCCTCATGGTTTTTCTTTTGTTTCTGATTCGAGATGGTTTTTAAGATTTCTTTAGCGACTACTTCTCCAGATATTATGCTTGGCGGAACCCCTGGCCCAGGAGTTGTCAGCTGTCCAGTATAAAACAAGTTGCTGATATTTTTGTTCTTTATTTTTGGTTTTAAAAATGCAGTTTGTCGCAAAGTATTGGCGAGCCCATACGCGTTACCTTTAAAAGCGTGATAATCATCTTTAAAATCTTGTAAACAATAACTTCTTTTATAAATCACAGCATCTTTTATAGATTGCCCTGTTCGTTTTTCCAAACGATCCATTATGATATCGTAATATTTTTCACGCATTTCTTCACTGTCTTCCAGGTCTGGTGCTAACGGAATCAATAAAAATAAGTTTTCTTTTCCATTTGGAGCAACCGAATCGTCGGTTTTAGATGGGCAACAAGCATAAAATAGTGGTGCTGAAGGCCATTTTGGTGTTTTATAAATTTCTTGAGCGTGAACTTGGAAGCTTTCATCAAAAAAGAGGTTGTGGTGAAGTAAATTATCAACTTTCTTATCGATTCCAAGGTAGAACAATAAAGAAGAAGGAGCCATTAACCTTGAATTCCAATAGTCTTTCGAATAATTGGAGTACCCTTTTGCCAATAGTCTATCTGTATGTTCATAATCAGCCCCAGAAACGATATAATCGGCTTCGATAGAAGTTCTATTTTTAATGTTAGTACTTATAATTTCACCTTCTTGAATGTTGAAACCAACCGCTTCTTGTTCCGTCAGAATTGTAACACCTTGTTCGCGAGCAATTCGTTCAAAAGCTTCGATAAACTTATGCATTCCCCCCACTGGGTACCAAGTACCGAGTTTGATGTCTGCGTAATTCATTAGAGAGTAAAGTGCAGGTGTGTCTTTTGGCATAGCGCCTAAAAACAAAATAGGAAATTCTAGTAATTCTATAATCTTTGGGTGAGAAAAATATTTTCGAATGTATTTTGAGAAGGATGAAAAAAGATGCATTTTGAAGGCTCCCTTTGCAATTCGAATATCAGCAAACTCACCTATTTTTAAACTCGGTTTATGCACTAAGTCATTAATTCCAACCTCATATTTATACGCTGCCTCTTTCAGAAATTTATCTAGTTTTTTTGAGCTTCCAGGTTCTAATTTTTCAAACCAAGCATAAAACGCATTTAAATCTGAAGGAACATCATCAAAAGTGTCGTCTTGCCAAAATACTCGATAGCTAGGAGAAAGCCTTTTTAGCTCATAAAAGTCTTCTGTTTTATATCCGAATTGATTATAAAATCGTTCAAAAACGTCTGGCATCCAATACCAGCTGGGACCCATATCATATACAAATCCTTCTGCTTCAAACCTTCTTGCACGCCCTCCAATGGAACTGTTTTTCTCTATAAGAGTAACTACGTGACCCTCTTTTGCTAGAAAACTAGCACAAGATAAGCCAGCGACACCACTTCCTATAACAGTAATTCTTTTTTTCATTAATTATTAGAATAACGATAATCTGGTAATAAATCCATTAACTTCTTTCGAGCTATGAATATACGACTTTTTACCGTTCCGATAGGTATATCTAATTTTTCTGCTATTTCCTTGTACTTAAAGCCGAGGTAGTGCATTTCAAAAGGTTCTTTATATTCCTCACTTAATTTAGCAAGCTGCTCTGCGATTTCACCACTAGCAATATGGTTGTAAGGCGAGTTTCTCTTTTCAGTAGAGCTATTCAATAGAAATAGATCGGTAGAGTTATCAAAAATTGTTTTTGATTTTACTTTTCTGCGATATTGATTAATGAATATGTTTCTCATTATTGTGAAAATCCAAGCCTTAAAATTTGTTTTTGGCGTATAATAATCTCGGTATCGAATCGCTTTTAACATCGTTTCTTGCGTCAGATCTTTTGCGTCTTCCACATTTCTTGTGTAATTCATCGCAAAAGCCATTAAGTAAGACTCCATCGATGTAAGGGTATCATTAAATTCTAATGTTGACATAATTTTTGTTTAAAGTATTATGAGTATTACTTAGACAAAACTGTGCCAATTAAAATACCTAGGTAGATAAATAGTTGATGCTTGTAAAAAGCTGATAAACAGAATAAAAAGTTTTTTTGAATGAGTGTTTTGAAAATGATAAACCTCCTAAGGCGTGTAAAAAAACAACAAAGTGTGGAATTTATTCTACACAAAGTAGTTGTTGAATGTCGTTTACTTCTCTATCGAAACCTTTGAGATTTTTCAGACACACTATTGAATGTGCCTCAATTATGACTCTATTCTTAGGGTATGAGCCTGGGTTCCAGTATGATTTTATTTCTATTATTTTGTGTCTTGACACGGTTTTATAACAGTTCTAATAAATTATTGTTTTCCCAATTCCTCAATTTAAAAGACAACATTTTAATACTTTATTATGCGCAAATAGCAATTAATTTATTATTTTCGAAGCGTATGCACTAAATTATACACATTATGAAAAAGAGAGTATTTTGGATGAGCCTTATTGTTTTAGCATTACTTTCAACAAGTTGTGGAGGAACGAAGGACGACGACGGGAGTGATTTAAATGTAAAGTATGAAGACGAAGACAATGAACTATATGAGTTCGAAGCTTTTAGTTTAGCTCCATACGAAATCAACGCAATGATTTATTTGCCCGATGCAACAGCTAATATCGGTGCTGCGACTGATCCAAAAGTTGTTCATGAGATGGATGACTACAAATGGGATTTATACTTAGGTCAAAACTTTCACATGCACATCGAAGATTGGGGTGATGACGATGCTCTTGCGGCGCATATAGCAAATTTAGAAGATCATTCTCATATTTATGATATTGAATACATTGAAGAATCTGACAATTTTATTTATTATAAATCGACATTGAAAGTAGATGGTGCTGTGCCGTCTGATAATGTTGGAACAGAACATGTTTCATACCACTGTGTGGGAATGCACACGATTGATGGTGTAAATTATATTTTCAGAACGAACAAAGAAGGACACCCAAAGCCAATTACTGATTATATGGCAAAATCAATTAAAAGTGTGAAGCCAATTGACCTTCCAGCATAGTTAATTATTTTTATCTGGTTCATTTCCCTTAAAGGCTGTAGGGAGTAAATCTGGAATTATTTTTAAAATGATTGGGAGAATTAACATTCCTCCTGGAAGCATAAAGATGGCTAATGCAGGCATTGATTTTACCAGGTCTTTAAATTGCGTTTTTACCTTTTCTTTTTCTTCAGGAGTCAACTCTTCTTTCAAGGACTTGTTTACAAGCGCGATTAATTCTTTGCTTTCTCGTAATTCTTCAATAAACTTGTCTTTATTCCGGCCTAATACTTTGATCCACCTTTTTGAAAAGTTACCGTACAGCTGATCATACGATGAAGATTCTCTTAGAAAAGTAACTTTATGACTATTTTCTATGACGAAACCTTCAATCAATATTAAAGCTTTATGAAGTGTATCTGTGTCGATAAGAAGATAGTTACAAAGTTCATAAAGGAATACAATTTCACTATCCAAAGCTGACAAGTCTGAATGTACCGTCATTGTTGCCACATCGAGCAAGTACAATTTATAAAGGACATCGTTATCATCAGGGAGTTCAATTGAAGATAGGTTTAAATCACCTTTTAGAAAGTTTGACTTGAATATTTTCTTGTCCTCTTCACTTATGTTTGCTGAAGCCGTGAAAACATCTAATATGGTTTGTTCTTGAGATTCAATAATTCCATCTGCTAGAGAAGCAACCCCAACGGTATTTAAAACTCCCATTGCAAACTTGCTATATGTGTCTTCTAGTTTTATTCCATTCAAAAGAAACTCTCTAAAAGCAAGAACATCTAGAAAGACTAAACTGTTGTATAAATAATTAACCCAGAGTTGGTTTTTAATGGTTCTTCGAACATGAACTCTACGTTTCAGAATATTTTCTAACTTAATACTCGGAGTTTCTTTTACGAAAAGCTGAAATACGTTGAGGGTGGCACTTTCTTTATATTGAGCGTAAAATTGTAGTAAATACTCCTCGAATTGCTCCTGATCGAAATCTTCGTTTTCAGACAAATAAACAATCAAAAGTCCTTCAAATAACAGCAGTTTTAATTTTTCGTCAGTGGTCCAACTACTTGAAGAGTTCGGTCTTGAGAATAAAAAATCAGAGGCAAAACCAAATACCAGACCAGACTGAAAAAGTGCTGTATGAAGATACTCTTCTTTTGTAACACCCTCTGGAATATTGAATGATAGTTTTATTTCTCCATTTTGAATTAATTCAAAATATTTTGCAATCCAATTTTTTGAGCCGGGAGCTAACATTATCAATTCTGATTTAATCGTAAAAATAGTGAATTCGTTTTAACTTTAAGCTCACACGTTTGCTTTAGTTGATTATTCATCGAACTAGTTTTAGTGGTAAGAATAAATTTTATTAAGCATTTGATTTTAGGCATTGTTTTCGCTTACAAATTGATATATTCATCAAAAATTTGATTGTGAGAATAACGTTATTACTTTTTACATTCTGTAGCTGGTTTACTTTTTCTCAAGAGAAAATAGCCCAATTGCCAGACGAATTGCGCGAGTCTTCAGCTTTATTAAAGTATAAGGACGTATTTATATCATTGAATGATTCAGGAAATGAAAATGCACTTTATGTTTTTAATGAAAAAGGAATTCTTCTTAACAAATGCGTAATAGACAACGCAACAAATGTGGATTGGGAGGCACTTTCTTACGATGGCGATTCAACCTTGTTTATTGGTGACATTGGAAATAATGATAGCAAAAGAACGGATCAAACTATTTATAGTGTATCGATTCAGAAAGTTATTTCCGATAGTCTCACAGTAGCTGATTCCATTCGTTTCAATTATCCCGATCAAGAAAACTTTCCCCCTGAAGAGCAAAACCTATATTACGATGCAGAAACACTAATCTTTAGAAACGATAGTTTATTTGTACTTACAAAAAACCGGACGGTACCTTTTGATGGGATAATAAAGGTGTATGGAATGTCAACTGAGCCGGGAATTCAAACCCCAAAGATCTACCCTGTTATTCACTTAGAAGCGTCGAGCTGGATTGAAGATAGCGCAACTGATGGAGTACTCTTCGGTGACCTTTTATTTTTAATGACATATTCAAAAGTGTACGTTTTTGAATGGGATGGTAAAGCGTTTATAAAGTCAGACACGGTTTTTCACTTTGACTTTTTTACGCAAAAAGAAGGCATTACTGTAGACGATAAGTTCATTTATATTTCTGAGGAAATTGAAGAGAAGCTTTCGGACGCTGCTTTTTTGTATCGAATTCAACGATAAATTTATATAAGAGTGAATCTAGGAAACATAAATACGGTAATTTTCGATATGGATGGTGTTTTAATTAACTCTGAACCATTTTGGAAAGAAGTTGAAATTAAAATATTTGCTTCAGTAGGCATTGATTTTGTTGCTGTTGGCGGTGAAAAAACGGTGGGTCTCCGTATTGATGAGGTAGTCGATTATTGGTATGGATTGTACCCTTGGGAAATAAAAAGTAAAGCAGATGTAGTAGATGAAATAATGGCTGAAATGACACATGTGATTTTATCTAAAGGCAAAGCAATGAAAGGTGTTGTTGAGTTACTAGAATACTTGAAGGATACTGGGTTTAAGATTGGATTAGCAACGTCTTCTTATGAGGTGTTACTAAATGCCACATTGAAGGTATTGGGTCTTGAAAAATGCTTTGATGTGACAAACTCGGCACAAAACTTAACGTATGGAAAACCGCATCCTGAAATATATATTAAAACAGCCTTTGATTTGAATACAGTACCTGAAAAGTGCTTGGTTATCGAAGATTCATTAAATGGTGTTATTGCAGGAAAGGCAGCAAAAATGAAAGTAATTGCCGTTCCAGATGGGACACATGGATACGACCCAAAAATAGCGCTTGCAGACAAAGTTTGTACGGATTTAATAGAAGTGTTATCACTTTTCAGAGAAGAAAAGTTAACCAAATAGTTCTTCTACTCTTTTAAAACGATAATCAAAGATTTCTTTTAATTTTTTCTTTACGAGTATGGGGTGAGCCAGTCTTCCTAAAAAACCAAACGGGATTTCATAACTTACGATATCTGTCATTTCAACCCCTCCTTCTACCTCTTTAAAGTGATGTTCATGATGCCATAGTTTATAGGGTCCTTTGCGTTGTTCATCTACAAATAACTTTTTATCGTGGACATATTTTATTTCCGTAATCCAACTCATGGGAATATTTAATAAAGGCTTCACTGTATATTCGATCATGAGCCCTTCGTACATTTTCTCTGGAAGGTCTACCTTGATATCGAATCCCATATAATCAGGGGTGATTTTTTGAAGATTTTTTGGGGAGGAAAAGAAATCCCAACAAGTTTCAAGGTCTGTTTTGACGAATTGGCTACTCTTGAATTGATACATCTTATTTGCTTTAACAGGATAACAAGATGTTGAGAATTTTGTTCTCTAATAAAAAGGAGAAATCATTAGATAAACCACAACACCCGTGATTGCAACATATAACCAGATTGGAAAAGCAAAGCGCGTCCATTTTTTGTGTCGTTCATAATTACCTTGCCAGGCAAAGAGATAGGCAAAGAGGACTAAGGGGATTACAACTATACTCAATATGATGTGTGAAAAAAGTATGATGAGGTAAGTTATTTTATAGTCGCCCCCATACAATGTAGTATCTGATGTTATATGGTATAAAACGTACGCCACTAGAAATAACAATGAAAGTAAAAGAGCAAATTGAATTAGGCGTTGGTGAAGGGTAATGCGCCGCATTTTAATCGCAACTAATGCAAAAATGAGCACAATGGCTGTTAAACCATTAATACTTGCGTAAATGGGAGGTAAAAACGTGAAATCAACACCTTCTATCTTAATTCCAAATAAAAGAGCTACCGCAATGGGAATAATTATAGATAATGCAATGATTAATTTTCTAAACTGCTTAACTTTTTCAGGATTGGGAAGGGTTCTATTCATACTAATTATCTAAAAGTTTTCGTACATCTTGAATTAATCGCTCGCGATCTTTCTTTTCTAATCCGTCATACACACCTCTAATGTTTTGATTCTTGTCAACAAGGACAAAGTTCGGGCTATGTGCAAACCCGCCGGGAGATGCATCATTCGCTTCGGCGTGAATTCGAAAACCATCTACGCCCAATTTGTGAGTTTCAGATTCGTTTCCTGTAAGAAAATACCAATTATCCGCTTCGATTTCATGGCGTTCTATATACGTTCGTAATCGGCTGGGAGTATCTCGATCAGGATCTATGCTAAATGATAGAAAAATAACTTCGTTGGAATTATCTTTGAGTTCTCTATTCACTTCCTGCATTGCTGCTGTCATGGGTGGGCAAATAGTCGGGCAATGCGTAAAGAAGAATTTTGCAATCCAAATTTTATCCGAGATATCATTTGAATTCAAATAGGTTGAATCCTGTGTGAGATACCTGAATTCAGGTACAGAATGGTAGATTGTATCTCCCGGTTGGTATCCTTCCATTTCTTCATAAACGATATCGTGGTGTCCAATATATGGCAAACCCGAAGTATCACTATTTTCCTTGGGGTTATTCTCGCAAGACAAAATAAAAAAACTGAGAGTTAAAATATAAAAAAGACTACTATTCTTCATTTTCTTCAACTTTAGCTGCGGCTTTATCGTATTGTTTTTGAAGTAACGCCACATGTTGTTTGAAATCTCTGATTAGGCCTTCTTGGTTTCCTCTTCTAACCAATCTAAGTTGATTTTGTTTATCGACAATAAGCATTGTTTCCAAATAAGGCTTTTCTGCAAAAGAGCTATCAGAAGTTGCACTATACAAATTGATGTCGTTATTTTCGATATCATAAACTTGTTTGGGGTCACCAGTAACAACATTCCAAATGGAGGGATCAAATCCTTGAATGATGTCATTTAATGTAAATATGATTTCATCAAGGTTGTTTACAGGATTGCCTTCTGAGTCGGTTACAATTGAAACAAACTTAACATGACCCATATTTTTTTGATTCTTTCTGTAGTCTTGATAGAGCAGTAAATTTAATTTAGCTATATCTATGGCACATTGCTGAGGACATGAGGTTTGAATGGTCGTAAACAAAGTGATCTTGTCCTTTTGAGTTTCGTTAGAAATAATGTCCCCTTCAGAGTTTGTGAATTCATATTCTCCAATATCTCCATATTCAGGTAGTGTCTGGAATTTATGTTCACATTGACCTAATGAGATCAATATTAAAAAAAGAGCCGGTCCGAAAACCAGCACAACCATAAGGAGGGGTTTTAGTAGACCGGCTTTATTGTTTTTTTTAGCCACGCTAATATGTTTTTGATTGATTTACATTTCAGCTCCAACAGCAGTTGCTTCATTGAAAGCAATAAACATCAAGTAAACTATAAATATAAAATAGGGTAAAAGTATTATCCATTTAAGCGCTTTTTTCTCATCACCTAAATGCATAAACGTCAATACAATGTAACCTGCTTTAAGTAAAGTTAAGACAATAAAGATAATCTTCACCGTCGTCCACATTGAACCTCCTTGCTTTACAAAAGCTCCGAGTAATACCTCTACAGCAGTCACAACAGTCAGTAACAAAGTTACAAACCATATTTTCTTTCTTATTTTTTTTCCTTCTTCCTCCGAGTGGTGGGTGTCCAAAGAATACTCTATAACATCGTCTCTTTCCATAACGTATAATTAAATGTGTTAAATCTTTTTTTGAAACTTAGATAAGGTAAAAGAAAGTAAATACAAATACCCAAACTAAATCGACAAAGTGCCAGTACAATCCAGTTTTCTCAACCATTTCGTAATGACCTCTTTTGTGATAAATTCCTCTCAATACACCAATAAAGATTAAAATATTTATTACGACTCCTGAGAATACGTGAAATCCGTGAAATCCTGTGATGAAAAAGAAGAATTGTCCATATTGTTTAGGACCATATTCATTCTGTTCCATATTGGCTCCGTAAATCACCTTACCTGCTGTAATAGCCTCGTAGTATAGTTCCGTTGCCTCTTCTCCATGTATTCTAGTCTCTTTATCAGATGGAAGAGATACAGCGTATTTTGTACCTGGCTCTTTGATTACTAGTTGTAAATCTTTGTCTGCTGCGCGATTAACTTTGGCGACAGTTCCATCGTGTAAATGAATTTTTAAATCAGTAGCATTTGACCCTTCTAGATGTCCTTCTTCAGCTGCATGGTGGAAAGCGTGCATTAAATCACCATCCGCTTCTGAAATATTTTCATTTGTAATTAGCTCTCCAGCCGCAGGTGAATGCGCTCCAGCTTCAATTACTTCAAAGCTTTCTATATCTCCAAACTCACCCTTAACAATTGCTGAAGAACCGTCACTCAACTGTACACGACCAAATTCAGTTCCGTGAATAAAGTGACTCCACTCCCAAGCCTGAGAACCTACGAAGAAAAATCCTCCGATAATTGTAGCCAACATCCATTTGATTACTCCTTTTTTGTCCATTCTATGACCCGCTTCTACGGCTAATACCATAGTTACGGAACTAACGATCAAAATAAAAGTCATTAATGCCACGTATACAAGTGGGAAACCATTTCCTAAGAAAGGAAGTGCCTCAAAAGTCTCTTCCCCTATTGGCCACATTCCATCAAAGGTATACCTAGTATATCCGTATGCAACAAGTAGCCCTCCAAATGTTAAAGCATCTGAAACGAGGAAAAACCACATCATTAATTTACCATAACTTACGCTGAATGGAGAAACTTTCCCTCCCCATGACGCAGTAGTATCAATTTCTTTAGAAGCGTGTCCTGACATTTTTAAGAGTTTTTTGCAAGTTTAATGAATAAAAACCAAAAATAGTAATAAATATATCCATAAAACACCTAAAAAGTGCCAGAAAATTGATCCGGCCTTTAATGAAAGTGCATTTTTTTCTGTGATTTCCCCTGTAAATGAGCGCTTTGTCATTACCATTAACCAAATTATACCACCAACAACGTGTAAGAGGTGTAAAATAGTAATAATGTAAAAATAGGCTGTACTTGTATCTCGATTCCCTCGAAGGAGTTTATTTTGATAATTGTTAGGTAAAACTTCTCCGTCGAGATACAGCTTTCTGTTTTTATACTCAAGCTCCTTACCGTTATATAAAAGTTTAAAATCTTTCCCCATTTCTCCTCGCATAAAGAAATCGACTCTATTGTCAACGATATTTCTTGAGAGTGCTCTTAGTCTGTCGTAATTAAGTAAACCAATATTTTCGCCGTTGGGTAGGATAAGCGTTCCATCAACGAGTGCCAAAGGTTCTTCATTAAAATAAAGAGTGTACTTTGTACCATAGTCAATACCTCCCAACTCATTTTTATCATTATTCATGAATTGAGCAGCAAAGCTTTGAAGTTCTTTTAAGCCTTCCCCTTCCAATTGTTTTCCTTGAAAAACATATTGATTGTTCTCGACTTCCAAAAATTGTCCGTCTTTTTTAATTTCAAAATAATCTCCATAACGACCATCACTAACGATTATGTGTGTGATAAAATGTGCTCCATTATCCACGAGTTTATTATAACCCACAAATTGTAGCACCCCGAAAAGAATACCCAAAAGAAGCGTTACTAAAACAAAGGCTCTAGCAATTGATACGTTTTTATTTTTGGCCGCTCTTGTAGCCAAGTATAAAGTTAAACTACTAACAATAATAACAGCAGTACTCATATAAAAAGCTGTTGGCAGTGCTACCTTCACCCAGAAACTCCCACCCATTGAAACAATGTAAGCAGAGGTAAAACCAGCAAATAACATTAGAATACTAAATACAGTCACCCAAACCAAATTCTTTTTGGATTTTTCTTGGACCTCTGGAGGGTACGAATCTTCAAATTTATCTTTCATTTTATTATTTTTTTCGGACAAAAGTTCTTTTCATACTAACAATCTCAAGTACTAAGGGTTGGTAAAAAAGAAGTATTTGTCAATAACATACACAAACTGTATAAGAGGTAAGTATATAAAAGAAGCAAACATTAACTTTTTCGCGTCTTTATCCTCTAGTGTTAAATAAAGTTTATAGGCAATAAGAAAGAAAAACAATCCTAAAACGGAAGCCGCTAATACACTAAATACTCCAACCATATCCAAAACCCAAGGAAAAAGGGTAAAAGGAATAAGCATCAATGCCGAAAGCGCAATTCGAAAAGCGGATGTTTTTGATTTTCCAGAACTAGAAGGCAACAAGTAAAAACCTGCTTTTTGATAGTCTTCATGGGAAATCCATGCAATGGCCCAAAAATGAGGGAGTTGCCAAACAAACTGAACGAAAAATAAAGCTCCGGGCATTGGTCCAAATTCGTTTGTGACTGCGATCGCGCCTAGCATTGGAGGTATTGCACCCGGGAAAGCCCCGACAATTACGGACCATGGTGTAACGCGTTTGAGTGGAGTATAGACAAATGCATAAGAGACATACGCCGTAAGTCCCAAAATCATTGAATTGAGATTCAATTCATACAGCATCCAAGAACCCACCCCAAGACTTAGAACAACTACTATCACTGCTTCAAGGACGCTCATATTACCTTGCGGAAGTGGACGTTTGTTTGTTCGATTCATCAAAATATCAAGTTTGCGCTCAATAATTTGATTGGTACCATTACTTGCGGCAGTTACTAAAATTCCACCAACGAGTAAATAAAAAACTTCGAGTCCAGTTCCTCCGCCAGCAAAAAGAAAACCTGATAGTGCAGAAATGATTACCGAAAACGACAGTCTAAACTTCGTAAATAGAACGTAATCTTTAATTTTCTGACTGATATTCATGAGTCGTTTTTCGTCTGTTCTACTTTTTTATAAAGAAGAATTTCATGCCCGCAAAGTTAATTAATATTTGTTCAACATGATTATAAATTAGGTGAATTGAAATATTATGATTGCTGCACAATCAATTCCTCCCCAATTTTTTCCACCTTAATCAAATCATGTTTTCTCAACCCCTTCAATCCTTTATCCCATTGCTTATTACTCAAACCAGTTTTTTCCTTTAAAACATTAAGATCCATTTTCTCTTCTTTTTGAAGTATATCAATGATCAATTGCTCGTTTTCTTTCAGTTCTGGGCCAGCTTCTTCAAATTTCTCTACTCGCATTTGTGGGAAAAACAAAACTTCCTGTATCGACTGATTATCTGTTAAATACATGACTAAACGATCCATTCCGATACCTAACCCTGATGTTGGCGGCATTCCGTATTCTAAAGATCTTAGGAAATCTTGATCGATAAACTCTCCCGCTTCGTCATCCCCTTTTTTAGCTAATTTGACTTGCTCTTCGAATCTGGCTCTCTGCTCAATTGGGTCGTTTAACTCAGAATATGCGTTTGCAATTTCTTTCCCACAAACCATCAACTCAAAACGCTCTGTTAAATCTGGGTTTTCTCTATGTTCCTTACAAAGTGGAGACATTTCTTTTGGGTAATCGATGATGAACGTTGGCTGGATATAGTTTCCTTCACATTTTTCACCAAATATTTCGTCTATCAGCTTTCCTTTACCCATTGTCTCATCCACCTCAATTTTCATTGATTTTGCCGCGGCTCTCAACTCATCTTCCGATTTCTCATAAATGTCGAAACCAGTAAATTCAAGTATCGAATCACGCATGGTGATTCTTTTGTAAGGCGCTTTGAAGTCCACTTTATGTTTTCCAAAAGTTGCTTCTGTTGTTCCATTTACGGCTATCGCACAATGCTCTAATAGCTGCTCTGTGAACTCCATCATCCAGTTATAATCTTTGTATGACACATAGATTTCCATTGCAGTAAATTCGGGGTTATGTGTTCTATCCATTCCTTCATTTCTGAAGTTTTTTGAGAACTCATATACTCCATCAAAACCTCCGGCGATTAGTCTTTTTAGATACAACTCATTAGCAATACGCATGTATAAAGGAATATCCAACGCATTATGATGTGTAACAAACGGTCTTGCCGCTGCACCACCTGCAATCGGTTGTAATATTGGCGTTTCTACCTCCATGTAACCGGCATCATTAAAAAATTGACGCATCGCATTAAATAGCTTTGTTCTCTTTACAAAGATTTCTTTTACTTGAGGATTTACAACCAAGTCAACATAACGCTGACGATATCTTTGCTCTGGATCGGTAAATGCATCGTGTACATTTCCTTCACTATCTGTTTTTGGAAGTGGTAGCGGTTTAAGCGATTTTGAAAGCATTTTAAATTCTTTCACCATTATGGAAATCTCGCCCACCTGTGTTTTAAAAAGCGTTCCTTCAACACCTATAAAGTCACCTAAATGAAGCATTTTTTTGAATACATCATTGTACATCGACTTGTCTTCTCCTTCACAAATTTCATCTCGATTGAAGTACAACTGAATTCTTCCAGTAGAATCTTGAAGATCACCAAAAGAAGCTTTTCCTTGAATTTTTCTACGCATCAAACGACCAGCAACTATCACTTTTTCTCCTTCTTTATAGTTCTCCTTTATTTCAAGTGCCTTGTGGGAAACGGGGTATAATGCCGCAGGATAAGGATCTATGCCGTATTCACGCAGTTTTTCAAGTGTTTCTCTTCGAAGTATTTCTTGATCGGAAAGTGATGCTGTACTCATTTGACTTGTATTAGTTATTCATAATATTAAGGTGCAAAGATAAATAATACCTAAAAGGTACTATTATGAATAGAAGGAAAATAAATTAAAAAAAGTAATGAAACAAAAAAAGCGACCTTCCAAAGTTGGAGGTCGCTTTGTTCTTAGATATATTATTTTATTTAACCATTAGTCGTTTAACTCTTTGAACACCGTCAACAGTAACTCTTACCATGTAAACGCCAGCTTCAACTCCTGAAGTATTTAGCATGATTAAGTTTCTACCGCTTTCCGCATTTATGTTTGTCGTTGATACTGTTTGTCCAATAGCATTAACAATTTCAATCGATGCTTTTTGAGCATTATCAACAGAGAATACGACATTCGCTTCGTCAGTAGCTGGATTTGGATAAACATTAAATTCTGAGATCAATGCATTTTCATTTCCAACTGACAGCGGCTCATCGTCCGAAGTACCTTGGTAAATATTGATATCGTCAAGGAAGAAGTTATTACCTCCGTCTGATTCAAATTCAAATCTCATTCTAAAGTTTTCTACCCAATACGAACTTGTTACGTTTGTAACGTGAACTGTTGTCCAGTCGTCGATTGATGTAGGTTCCCACGAACTCGATGCAGTCATTTCACTTAAGTTATCTCCCTTGATCGTTTTACGTTGAATCCAAGACTCACCGCAATTATTAGAGATAAATACTCGTAACCATTCTTCGTTACTAGACGATCTTTTTCTGTAAGCATATCTGAATGAAAGCGTTACTTCGTCTGTTATAGTACTCAAATCAATAGGTTGAGAATAGATATTATCTAATCGACCACTCGGCTGACCAAAATTATTTAGTCTAACACTTTTTTGTCCTGAATGACCAAAACTACTCTCTAATAGGAAACCATTTCCATCAGGGTTTTCAACAGCCCACGGTGAAGTTGAAAGGTTTGAGTAGCTTTCAAATCCTTCCATGAATGGTAGGTTTGAACTATTCTCTAAAACAGTGATATAAGATGTTTTCGTTTCTGTTGCATTGTTTGTTCCATCCGTTGCTGTAAGCACAACTTCATATGTTCCAGGTGTGTTATATGTGACTACTGGGTTTTGATCTGTTGAAGTTGCTGGTGAACCTCCTGGAAATTCCCAATCCCATCCTGATGGTGCATGGTATGAATAATCAGAGAAGCTAATAGACTGACCCGGACAAATCACTTGTTTATCTGCAATGAAATCTGCTTGACACATAATTTCAGGTTCGTTTACACCAGTAAATGCAAGATTTCCAGCTGTACTCAAGTTGTTTCTACCACCCGTACTAGAATTTAATGCTGCTTGCATTCTAGATTTTTGTCCAAGCGTAAACATTTTTGAGCAGTATGAGTATTCCATAAAGTTTTCAACATTGTCCTTACTTCCACACGTTTCACCTTGAAGGTTACAAGAAGTCCACCCCTCGGTATTTGGAGTGTCACCAACTCCATCATCACTGCTACAATTAGTAGCAACTCCTGGGTCATTTGTAGGCCCCCAAGGATGCGATAGGTTGAGCCAATGCCCCACTTCATGAGTCATAGCCCTGCTAGCAAAAGATGAACCAGTACCAATACTACCAAGATAATTATGTAATATGTGAATTCCATTGCCCATTCCATTACCAATCCAAGTACTTGGAGTATACGTGTAACCAGCGGCACCGCCTATATCAGCAGCTACAAATACATTTAAATATCTATCGCCTGGCCAGTTTCCGTGTTCATTTTGAACTGCGGAAATACGGTCGTTACCAGAACCTCCATTAGTTGCTGTAGAAAAAGTTCTTGTAATACCGTTTGTACAGTCCCCGTTTGGTTTCTTACGAGCAAGTTTAAATTCAACTTCTATGTCTGCAACTAATGAAGCAAATTCAGACTGAACATTGTTTGCATCAGAATTAAGTAATTGAAAATCATCATTCAGAATACGTATGCAGTCCTCAACCTGCTCGTTTGAGATGTTTTCAGGCCCGCCAGCATGTATAATATGGACGACTACTGGGATAGTATATTGAACAGCTCTGGAACCTGAATTTGTTTGTAATTCTGGGTGAGCGGCAATATAATCTTGTATTTCTTGTAAATAATCTTCTCTATCTTGTTCATATTGTACCCTTTCTTGTGGTGTAAGTGACTGTAGAAACTCTTCAGTCTTTTCATCCGTATGACAAGGGTATGTCTCTTGCGCAATTGAGATTGAACTTAACCCCAAGAACAAAGAAAGGGAGAGTAATAACTTTTTCATATAATTGAGTTTTAAATTTGTATAGCAACGTAAATATAAGGAACTGTTAAGAAAAAACAAAAACCTTTATTTAAATGGTAGTATACATTGATTAAAGTAAACAATAGTTAACAACTATCTAGTTAAAAACTATTTTTCTAACATTTTTTGTTCCATCGCTGGAAATGATGTTTAGGAAATATATTCCTTCAGAAATATTATCTGTTCCTAAAACAATTAAATTTTGTCCATTTTTTCCTGCGATAAATCTATTTAAAACTTCTTGTCCTTGTGCGTTCATTAATGAAAATGTTAAGCCTTGTGATTTTTCTAAATTTAGCTTCACATTTAACTCTTGATCTGTAGGGTTTGGGTATATATACAGTTCAGAAATGTTGTTTTCATTTGATAAATTTAAAACCACATCATCTGAGGGAGATCCTTGATAAATATTTATATCGTCTATAAAGAAGTTGTTTCCATCGTCATTTTCAAATTGAAATCTCATTCTAAAATCTTCTACCCAATAAGATCCGGTAACATTTGTCATATGCACTGTTACCCAATCATTATCTGAACTTGGTTCCCAAGATGAGGTGGCAACTTCCTCTCCTAAAACATCACCCTTTAAAGTTTTTCTTTGGATCCAAGTATCGCCACAATTGTTCGAAATAAAAACTCGCAGCCATTCTTCATTTGAGGAATTTCTTTTTCTATAGGCATATCTGAAAGATAGCGTTACTTCATCTGTAATGCTTGATAGATCTATTGGAGAAGACATTAAATCATCTAATCCTCCTTGTGGTTGTCCAAAATTTTCAAGTTTTGCGCTTTGTGTTCCAGATAATCCTACACCTCCAATCTCAAAGCCTGCGTCTTCACCAAAATTTTCCGTAACCCAAAAGTTGGATGGCAAGCTACTTATTGCTTCGAAGTCTTCATAAAAAGGAAGGTTTTCTGAATCATTTAACACTTTAATAAAACCTGTTTTGGTTTCTGTCGCGTTATTTGAGCCATCGGAAATTTCCAATGTTACCTCGTATAAACCAGGCGTGTTGTATAAAACTGTTGGGTTCTGATCTGTGGATGCAGACGGAGTTCCACCTTCAAATGTCCAATTCCAAGTAGTTTGACCATGGTAAGACATATCTGTAAAATCAATAGACTCTCCGGCACAAATGACTTGTTTGTTTGCGGAAAAATCGGATTTGCAAATAACATCTGGAAGATTGACACCTGTAGCGGTTAAATTTGCTGCAGACGTAAGTGAGATAAAATTTGGTATAGTTTCGAAATTATTCTGCATTAAGTCTTTTTGTCCCTCTGTGAACATTACTCTGCACGACGAATAGGCCATGTGATTTTCATTCATATCAAAAGCATCAAAGGCGAAATAATCATTCGCTGGAACGTCTGTACAAGTATTATTTGATGAAAGACATCCGAAAACCTGTTCAGCGGGTGGTGTGTCACAAATATAGTCTCCATTTTGACTGCAGTCATTAGAGTGGCAGCCGCTTTGAAAAGTATGGAAGAGACCACAAATATGTCCCATTTCGTGCGTTAAGGTCCTGCCTCCGTTGTTTACCGCAGTTCCAATTCGACCTATACGATCGTGTCTGTTTAAAATTCCATGGCCAGCACCCCAATTGTTGTATGGTAAAAAAGCATAACCTAAAGTAATTCCTTGTTGCCCTCCGTTATCGATAGAGTTAACTACCCAAATATTCAAATATGAATCGTTTGGCCATGTATCTAAGCCACCATTTGCCGATGATTTTACATTTTCACCAGCATTATTAACAAGTTGAGGAGCAAACTTTCTTTGTATACCATTTGTGCAGTTGCCATTGGGGTCAAGTTTAGCCAGTTTAAATTCTACCTGAACATCTGAAAGAAGTGGAGAAAAAGGTGCGTCAGCTGTGTTTCTAATGTTTGCTGCATCAGTATTTAATGCTGCAAAATCTTCATTCATCACATCAATTCCACTTTGGACTTGTTCCATCGAAATGTTACCCGCTCCGCCGTCATGAATAATATGAAATACTACTGGAATTGTGTAAACTGCTGCTTTCGGAGCAGGGTTTTGTGCTGCTTGCTGTCTAATATCCTGTATCTTTTGTGATATTTCGCTTAAGTAATTCGGATCTTCACTTATGTTTTTTTCAAGGATTGGATCGAATCCACACCAATTATCGGCGTTTTGTCCAAACGAAGTGAACACTGTAAGAAGCAGGGTTGTAAAAACAAGTATATTTTTCATAATTGGGAGTTTCATATATTTTAGCGTGCGCAATGTATAATAATTTACCAGGGTACACAACAAATAACGATGAAAAGCTTCAAATGGTTTGTTTGATTACCAAAAGGAATACCCATAAACAAAAAAAGCGACCATATCGGTCGCTTTTAATATAATTATTGTGAATGTAACTAGCCGTTCAATGCTTCGGCACCACCAACGATTTCTAAAATTTCGTTCGTAATTGCAGCTTGACGTGCTTTGTTGTATTCGAGTGTTAAATCTTTCTTCAACTCGCTAGCGTTATCCGTTGCTTTATGCATCGCAGTCATTCGAGCTCCGTGTTCTGAAGCTTGAGAATCTAAAACAGCTTTAAACAATTGTAGCTTTAATGTTTTCGGAATTAAATCACGAACAATTTCAATTTTTGAAGGTTCGAAAATATAGTCTCCTGCTTTATCTAAATTTTCTTCTGTAGAAGGTTCAATTGGAAGTAACTGCTCGGCTTGAACTTCTTGAATCGCTGCATTTTTGAATTGATTGTAAACTACTATTACTTTATCAAATTTACCTTCAACAAATGCATCCATAGCATATTGAGCGTGATCAGCCACACGTTCGAAAGTTAAGTCGTTAAACATATCTTCAGCTTCACCTAAACCTTCTGGACGAATTATTAAATTTCCACGTTTAAAAGCATCATTTACTTTTTTACCAATAGTTAATACATTAACATTTTTATTGCTGTATTCATTCTTGATAAGAAGATTGATCTTTTTAGTAATGTTATTATTAAATCCACCACAAAGGCCCCTGTTTGAAGATACACCTATAATAAGTACGTTTTTGACATCACGTTCTTCAGCAAAACGGTTTTCAGATAAATCCAAAGTACCACTTACATTCCCAAGAATTTCTTTCAGTTTTTGAGCGTAAGGACGCAATTGAGTTATCGCATCTTGTGCTTTTCTCAACTTAGCAGCAGACACCATTTTCATGGCAGACGTAATCTGCATCGTCGAGCTGATCGAAGTAATACGACTTTTTATTTCTTTTAAATTTGCCATTTGTTTTTACAAAATTAGCATTCAATTAATCGAATTAATATTTTGAAGCTAGCTCCTTTGCCACTCTTGCAAGTGTATCTGTAGCATTATCAGTTAACTTACCTGATTTAAGCTCATCCATAACATCTTTGTGCTTTGCATCTAAGTAATCTAGATATTCGATTTCGAAATCTTTTACTTTATCTACGGGAACATTTTGAATCAATCCTTTTGTACCCACATAAATGATAGCAATTTGACGCTCCACTGGGAACGGGTCACCTTCATTTTGTTTCAGGATCTCAACGTTTCTCGCACCTTTGTCAAGTACACCTTTTGTTGCAGCATCTAAATCAGATCCGAATTTAGCAAACGCTTCAAGTTCTCTATATTGCGCTTGGTCCAACTTAAGTGTACCCGCTACTTTTTTCATTGATTTTATCTGTGCAGAACCACCTACACGAGATACAGAGATACCTACATTAATCGCTGGACGAATACCCGAGTTGAATAAGTCAGACTCTAAAAAGATTTGACCATCTGTAATCGATATTACGTTTGTTGGAATATATGCAGAAACGTCACCTGCTTGTGTTTCGATAATTGGAAGTGCAGTTAAAGAACCACCACCTTTAATTTTATCTTTTAAAGCATCAGGTAAATCGTTCATTTGTGAGGCAATTGTATCATCGTTGATGATTTTTGCAGCACGCTCCAACAATCTTGAGTGAAGATAGAATACATCACCAGGGTATGCTTCACGACCCGGAGGACGACGAAGTAATAGTGATACCTCACGGTAAGCAACAGCTTGTTTCGATAAATCATCAAATACAATTAAACCAGGTCTTCCAGTATCACGGAAGTACTCACCAATTGCAGCACCTGTCATAGGAGCAAAGAACTGCATTGGCGCAGGATCAGAAGCGTTAGATGCAACAATCGTTGTATACGCCATTGCTCCAGCCTCTTCTAATTTCTTAACAATTCCAGCCACAGTTGATCCTTTTTGACCAATTGCAACATATATACAGTATACAGGCTCACCTGCATCGTAAAATTCTTTTTGGTTGATGATCGCGTCAATTGCAACGGTTGTTTTACCTGTTTGACGGTCACCAATAATTAACTCACGTTGACCACGACCGATTGGAATCATCGCATCAATCGATTTGATTCCAGTTTGAAGCGGTTCAGTTACTGGTTCTCTAAAGATAACACCAGGTGCTTTACGCTCGATAGGCATTTCAAAAAGTTCACCTTCGATTGGACCTTTACCATCAATTGGATTTCCAAGTGTATCTACAACACGTCCAACGATACCTTCACCTACTTTTACAGAGGCAATTTTACCTAAACGTTTTACAGTATCACCTTCTTTTACCTGAGAAGAACGACCTAGAAGTACGGCTCCTACGTTGTCTTCCTCTAAGTTTAGAGCAATACCTTGAAGTCCACCTTCAAATTCAATTAATTCTCCGTATTGAACTCCACCTAGTCCGTAAATACGTGCAATACCATCTCCAATTTGAAGAACGGTACCTACTTCCTGAAGTTCCGCTTCCGATTTAAATCCGGAGAGCTGTTCTCTTAAGATTGCAGAAACTTCTGCTGGTTTTATATCTGCCATTTTTTCAAACTTTTTTTAGCGAACATTCGCTAAATTATCGTGTTAAACGTTGTTTTAATTCTTTTAATTGGTTGGAAACACTTGCATCAATACGAGTATCTCCCATTCTAACTACAAATCCACCGATTAATTCGGCGTCCACTTTTTCATTTAATTCAATTGTTCCATCAATCCCCTTTTCTAGTTTAGCTAGAATATCTGCTTTAACTTTGGCGTCTAAAGCTGTAGCTGAAGTGATTGAAACCGGAACAATCCCGCGCATTTCATTTACCTTCGCACTGTATTCTTCGGCGATCAAAGGTAATAACATTTCACGGCGATTCTTAGTAATCAAATGAATAAAACTCATCGAAAGCTCTTGAAAGTTTTCAAATACTTTATCCAAAATACTGTTTTTCTTAGTAGAGTTGATAATTGGACTGTTCAAGAACACATGAAAATCACGGCTCTCGTTTGTTGCGCTAATCAAGTATTCCATATCTTTCAATACAGCATCTGTGGAATTACGCTCTTCAGCGAGTTCCAATAATGATTGTGCGTATCTTCCTGCTACTTTAAATCCTTTCATGCGTCTAGTTTAAACTGATGTCCTCAGCAAGTTTTGAAGCTAACGTTTTTTGTTTATCGCTTGAAGACAATTCTTCACGAAGCATTTTTTCAGCTATTTCAAGCGCTACTGAAGCCACTTGTCCTTTCAGTTCTGCAATCGCTGCATTCTTCTCAGAATTTATTGAAGCTCTGGCATTCTCAATGATTTTGTCAGCCTCTTCTTTTGCTTTCTTCTTAGAGTCTTCCACAAGTTTGTTACCTGTTTCTTTCGCTTCTTTAATCATTTGATCACGCTCTACACGTGCTTCTTTAACAAGGTTTTCATTTTGCGTTTGCAGTTTTTTCATTTCTGCTTTGGTCTTTACGGCCATATCTAACGCATCCTGAATATTCTCTTCACGACTATTTACTGCCTTCAGAATTGGTTTCCAGGCGAATTTACGCAAAAGAAAAAGCAAGACCAAAAACAGTAAGGTCTGCCAAAAAAACATCCCAATTGAAAACTCGTTTATTAATTTTTCCATATTCGTTAATTTATAAATCTAAATTAAACGAGAGGGGTCAGCCAACCGCTGAACCTCTCGTTTTAGTGATCTAACCTACTGCAAATAATGCAGCAAATCCAATACCTTCAATAAGCGCCGCTGCAATAAGCATCGCTGTTTGAATTTTTCCTGTAGCTTCAGGTTGACGTGCAATCGCTTCCATTGCTGAACCACCAATCTTACCGATTCCGATTCCGGCACCGATTACTACTAAACCTGCTCCTACCATTACTGGAATTTCCATAATCTATTCTATTTTTGGTTTATAAATCCATAATTAATTAATGATGATCACCTTCATCCACAGCCGAACCAAAATACAATGCCGACAACATTGTAAAGATATAAGCCTGCAGTGCAGCAACCAACAACTCTAAAATTCCTAGCACAATTGCTAAGAAAAAGGATAGCGAACTACCTATCCAACTTGACAAAAACATCATCATCGCTAGAATACTCATTATCACAATGTGACCCGCAGTTATGTTTGCATAAAGACGTATCAATAAAGAAAACGGCTTTATAATTGTTCCTAATAACTCAATCGGTGCCAATATAAATTTCATTGGAACCGGAACCCCTGGCATCCAAAATATGTGCAACCAATAATTCTTTTTAGCAGTAAATGTTGTTATCAAATAAACCATTACTGCTAAAGCAGAGGTTACAGCAATATTGTTTGTGATGTTTACACCTATCGGAGTTAACCCAAACAAGTTAACAATCCAAATGAAAAAGAATACGGTTAACAAGAAGCCCATATATCTTTTATAATGTTTTTCTCCGATGTTCGGCTTCGCAATGTTGTCTCTTACAAACAGTATGATCGGCTCTAAAAAACGCCCCAATCCACTTGGAAGGTATCCATGCTTTTTATATGAGCGAGCTGCAAAAAAGAACATTAAGAATAATATAAGACCAATTACTATTATCAAAAACACATTCTTTGTGATTGAAAAATCGATTGGTTTTGCATTGGCAATAAAAGCCTCCTCTGGTAAATGTCCTTCGTGCGAGATAAAATTTTGCTCAAATTCTGAGTAAGAATATGAATGGATGGTATCCGTAACCGTTATTTCTTCCTCTTTACCTTCCTTGTTTATTATCGTAGTATCACGCTTTTTAGAAATGAATATGGGTTCAGACTCATTAATTGAATAAATCTTATTGTGAAAAAGCATAAATGTTTTATCACCTGACTTCACCAAATCTTCTCCGTGATGAAAAGCAGATGACATAAACATATGTAATCCATCATCCCATAAAATTACGGGTAAAGGAAATCCATAATGTGCACCTGTTTCTTCATTTGTCATTAAATGGAAACTATGTGCATCCTGAAGGTGATGATCAATACCTTCATCTATTTCCTCTTTCGTTAGGCCTTTTTCACCTTCTGAATGTTCGTGCGATCCTGTTTCTTCCGCGCTAAGGCTAAAGGTTAACATCGTCAAAATGAACGTATTTAAAATAAACTTTAAAATCATCTTCCTTCTTAAAAATTAGACCCTGTAAAAATCGGTGCAAAATTATAAATTAAAATCTAATAAGGAAAAGAAAATCACTTATTATTTAACCTTTTGGTTATTTAGTTTCATTATTCATTAATCGAACTAAAAATATAATTTCGAGTACAAGACAAATTGAATAAGGAATGAAAAATATAAAGAACTTTGGCTTAGTAAGTTCGCCCGTTTCAATCAACAAGGGGTAGATAAAAACGAAATAGACGAGAAACTTAAAAAGCGAGCCAGCCAGAAAAATAAAACCTAATATATTGGTGTGCGATTTTTTTAAAAACTCAATCACAACAAAAACGATTATTCCCAAAATCAGGTTTACTCCATAAGACTTGTACATCGTAGTTTCGTCTAAAACACTTATATAACCAAAATGGATATAGAATGAGATGGACAATAGGACAAAGGAAGACAATAAAAATCTCCAAAAATATTTACTCATCATCTTTGTTAAGGCTCTTTAATTGTTGGACTACTAAATAAAGTGAGACAAAAACAGCAAAAATAGTAAGTCCCATTGTAAACCACTTCTTCTCTGCGGGGTATTTTTCATCTAGTATTCTTCCAAAATAAGCCCCTAGGAAAATAGTAACCATCATTTGGACACCAACACCTGTTAAAACGAGAAACTTGTTTCCTTTTTTCATTTAAAGCAAAAGAACAGAAAAAGACGCAGATTCAGAAATTAGAGGATGATTATTTCAATAATTCTGGATATTGTTTCTGAAACTTTTTTAGTCTTGGAATAGAAACATTTCGGACATAAGAGTTATTTGGATTCTTTTTTTCGTAGTTCTGGTGATAATCTTCTGCAGGATAAAAAGCATCGAAACCAACAACTTCAGTTGTGATTTTTGGGAATACCTTATCGGTTAAGAGCTGTTCTATATATTCTTTTGCTAACTTCTTTTCTTTTTGATTTCGATAAAAAATAGCACTTCGATATTGTGTTCCTCTGTCTGGACCCTGTTGGTTCAAAGTAGTAGGATCGTGGGAACCAAAAAAGACTTTAAGTAACGTGGGATAATCAATTTTTGTGGAATCATAGTGCACCGCAACAGCTTCGGCGTGGTCTGTAATGCCTGCACTTACGGCTCGATAGTTAGCATTCGACTTTTTGCCCCCACTATAACCAGAAATAACATCTCCTACACCAGTTACTGATTCAAAAACAGCTTCTACACACCAAAAACAACCGCTTGCGAAATAAGCTACGGCGTTCGTTTCTATTTCCTCTACTTTTTCTGAAGACGATTTACCCTCTTTTAACTTCGTGTTTTCTGTCGTACTTTGTTCATTTGCGCTGCAACCGAAAGCTAAAATGGAAATAATCAGAAAGTGAATTATGTTTTTTTGCATGTTGTTTTCTTTTATAAACGCTTGAAAGTAGGGTTTAGTTTTCCAATCCGTACATTTCCAATTTATAACCATCTAACATTATTATTTCATTTTACTTATTTTTAGCCCAAACAAAACATGAAGATAGCTGTAAATACACGATTCTTACTTTCTCAGAAAATGGAGGGGTTTGGATGGTATACCTATGAAACTATCTCGCGCATTGTGAAAAATCATCCAGAGCATGAGTTTGTGTTCTTTTTTGATCGGCCATTTGATAAAAAATTTGTGTTTGCTGAAAATGTTACTCCTGTTGTATTAAATCCACCAGCGAGACACCCAATATTATTTAAAATTTGGTTTGATCATGCGGTGACACGTGCATTGAAAAAGTATAAATGTGATGCTTTTATTTCCCCAGATGGCTATCTTTCTTTAAAAACGAATGTTCCACAACTAGCGGTAATACATGATTTGAATTTTGAACATCATCCAGAAGATATTCCAAAGGGAGCATTGAAATACCTAAAAAAGTATTTTCCAAAATTTGCACAGAAAGCGAAACGTATTTGCACAGTTTCTGAATACTCAAAGCAAGACATTGTAAAAACTTATGGTGTAGATTCTAATAAAATAGACGTTACTTATAATGGAGTATCATCAATTTTTCAACCAATCAACGGTGAAGAAGGAGGTGCAATTCAAAAAAAGTTAACTAATGGGAGTCCCTATATTTTATTTGTAGGAGCAATACACAAACGAAAGAATCTCCAGCGATTGATTGTCGCTTTTGAACGATTGAAAAAAGAAACGAATTTAACCCATCAACTTTTGATTGTTGGTGAACCTATGTGGGAATCACAGCAAATTGAAATAGGAGATAGTATAAAAAAACACGTATCATTTACTGGACATCTTCCATTAGAGGAATTGGCAAAAATTATGGCAGCTGCAGATGTTTTTGCATTTGTGAGTTACTTCGAAGGTTTTGGAATTCCTTTAGTTGAAGCCATGCAATCTGGCACTCCAGTTTTGGCCGGGAACTTAACTGCATTGCCAGAAGTTGGTGGTGATGCAGTATTATTCTGTGATCCAATGAATGTGGATGACATATATAAACAGTTGCACCTATTAATTACGGACAAAAATCTGCGAGAAGAGTTAAAATCTAAAGGGCTAGAGCGCGCCAAAGAATTTTCCTGGGACAAGACAGCCAAGGATTTATGGAGTTCATTTGAACGAATGATGGAGGCTGAATAAATAAGTCTCCAGAAGAGCATTTGCTCTCCTAGAGATTTAAAATCTATTTTATTATACGTTTGACTTTAATTTCCACCCCATTTTTCTGTACAACCAAACTTTAAATCTATAAAGTGATAAATACATTGCTGGAATTATAACCAAGGTTAAGAATGTCGCAAATGTCAATCCGTAAATAATGGTCCAAGCCATAGGAGAGAAGAACATATTATTGTCTCCACCAAGGAATATATTGGGATCGTAATCTGTAAGTAGCCCAATAAAATCAATGTTTAGCCCCATAGCTAAAGGTAGTAAACCAAGGACTGTGGTTATCGCTGTAAGTAAAACTGGTCGCAAACGGACTTCACCACCTCGAATTGTTGCTTTTACAACCTCATCATCGGGTAGTAATTCGTCCTCTGTTAGGTTTAACTCGCTTCGCTTTTCCTTCCGTATTAAATTGGTATAGTCGATGAGTACAATTGCGTTATTTACTACTACACCAGCCAGTGAAATAATACCAATCATCGTCATCATAATAACGAAAGTTTGACCGCTCAAAATAAGTCCAATAAATACACCAATTAGTGAAAGTATCACTGAAAACAAAATAATTGCTGGCGTTGAGTAAGAGTTAAACTGCGTAACAATGATTAATAGAATTAGGAAGACTGCTATTAAAAGCGCCTTACTTAAAAAAGCCATTTCTTTAGCTTGCTCTTCTTGCTGACCAGTAAACTTATACTTTACATCCGCCGGTAACTCACCACTGTTTTGATAATCCAGCATTTTTTCTTTGAGTTCAGCGACAACTTCATTTGCGTTGTATCCTTCAGATACATCTGAGGTAATTACAACCATTGCGGTTTGATCCTTTCGCTCAACACCTGTGTAAGAGATATTTTCTTCTGGATCCTTGATCACACTCCGAATCGGAATATTTAATAATTTACCTTTGTTATTTCTAAACATCAATTTTTGATCTAACAAAGCGTCTAAATCATAACGATCACCCTGTTTAAAACGGACGACGATATCATAATTCTCTTCATCCAATGTATAGGTACTTACGTCCTGGCCCAATAATGCTTTTCGAATTGACATTCCCACCTGACTTGTGGAAGCGTTAAGTCTTCTCACTTGTTCACGGTCAACCACGATAGGAATTTCAGGTCGTGTGGCTTCAACATTTAGCTTTAGTTCATCTACGCCTTGAACTTTTTGGCGATCCAAATAGTTTTTCACTTCTGTCGACGTCAAGATTAAAGCTTTATAATCTGTTTTTGCAAGACTCGTTAATTCAATATTGATCGGCGGTTCTTGTGGTGGCCCCATCGAGTTCTTCTGAATTGATACTTGTACGTCAGCAGGCAGAGTTCCTCTTAATTCATCTTGTAATTTTTTAAGTAAAAAACTAGTTGAGTTTATAGAATCTCTGTATTCAAATTCAGCAAAGTTGACAGTAATTCTAGCTTTATGTGGACTGTCACCCATTCCCGGGCCTTGAGAAGGGTCTCCTGTTCCTTTTCCCACCTGAGAAATAATAGATTGAATGATTTCTTCATCTTTGGTTTTGCCAACAGTATCAGCTAAATAGGGCGCTAAGACATCATTTACTTTTTCTTCTAAAATTAAAGTGGATTTATTTGTTTCCTTTATATCAGTCCCAATAGGGTGTGTCAGAAATATATTTACATATTTCGGTTGGTTTTGTGGAAAGAACTCCACTTTTGGTTGAAAAACGCCTATTAAAACAAATGAAACAATTAATAAGACAAACGTTCCAATAATAAATAGTACAGGTTTAGCGCCATTTAAAGCAAAAGTTAAAAAACGATGATAATACTTTTCCAAAACAGGTAAAGCTTTATTTTGAAAGTATGTTGTGCCAGGGAAAAAGACATAAATATTCAGTATGGAAACAATACCGATTAACGCTAATATATTTCCAAAAGTAACCACGTTTAAAAAGACAAATAACACACCAATAACTATAAAGGCAATCGCATATAAAGTTCCTTTCGCTCTTTTAGGTGCACCCTGTTCCACTTTCATGTACAATGCTGTTAGAACCGGATTAATCACAAGTGCTACAAACAATGAAGAACCTAAAACTATCATTAAAGTAATTGGAAGGTATTTCATAAATTCACCCATGATACCAGGCCAAAGGGCTAAAGGAATAAAGGCTGCTAAAGTGGTTGCAGTTGAAGCAATAATTGGCCAAGCTACCTCACTTACTCCTAAAATTGCAGCTTTCATTGGCGGCAGTTTTTCAGAGTCCATAAGACGATAGATGTTTTCAACAACTACAATACCGTTATCTACCAACATTCCAAGAGCTAATACTAATGAAAATAGCACCATAACATTCAACGTAACTCCCATTGAGTCAAGAATGAGGAAAGACATCAGCATGGATAGAGGTATTGCTACACCAACAAAGATTGCATTCCTTGCTCCTAAGAAAAAGAGTAAAACAAGAGTTACTAAAATAATTCCAAAAATGATCGAGTTTTCAAGGTTGGAAACCATGTCTCTGGTTTGAGTTGACTGATCATTCGTAATAGATACAGAAACCCCATCAGGAATTGTGTTGTTTGCTTTAGCTTCATCAACAATTTGATTAATTTTTTCTGCAGCAACCAATAAATTCTCGCCTCCTTGCTTTATGATATCAAGCATTACAACAGGCTCTCCAAATTCACGCGCATACGATGTTGTATCGCCATCTCCGAAGTAAACCTGGGCAATATCACGAAGCTTTACGGGCATGTAATCGTCCTGTTTTACAATAATGTTTTCGAGCTCTTCTGCATTTTCAAACTCGCCATCGATCATAATTGTTTTACGCATACCGTTCATAAGAATTTCACCTCCCGATATAGTGGTGTTTTCCGCTTGAACCGCGTTTTCGATGTCAGTTAAAGAGACGTTTACTGCCTCGGCTTTGAGTCGATCAACATCTATTCTCATTTCTTGATCTTGAACCCCGCGGATATTTACCTCGTTGATTTCTGGTAAATCTTCTATTAGCTCCTCTAAATCTTCCCCAATTTCTTTGAGTAGTTTTGGTCCTTTTCCACTTAGGTTGATATTCATTATTGGAAAATCACTTGGGTTAATCTCAAAAATATTTGGTTCTACAGGGAGCTCTGGGAAGTCTGCTTCCGTTCTTGCTTGATCGACAGCGTCTTTCACTTTCGTCAACGCATTGTTTACATCAACTTTAAAATCGAATTTAATTCGAATTGTTGTGTAGCCATGTTGTGACGTTGCTTTAATTTCATCAACAAGTTTTATTGTAGCGACTTCTTTTTCAATTGCTTCCGCAATCTTGTCAGACATGAAAGAAGGAGAAGATCCTGGCTTTGCAATTCCTACATAAATTTCTGGAATCTGTAGTTCCGGAAAGTTTTCTTTTGGCATGGATTGATAAGACATAATCCCGCCAAAAAACAGAATAAGTATAATTAGAAATACTGTTTTGGTGTTCTTAACGGACCAATTAGATAGTCCGAACTTTTTTATTTTATTGTCGTCCATGATCTATTTTTAAAACGTTCTAACGATGTCTTCATCTGTAATTCCTCTACCTCCTTCAGTTACCACCTTTTCACCTGCTCGAAGTTTGCGACTTATTGGTTCTATTGCTGCTTGACCTTTATGTTTGCTAATTATTTTTACTATCACTTTTTCTACTGTAAAGGCCTTATCTTTTTCCGTTAAAACAAAAACGTAATCTTCATTTTCTTGTGATTTAAGAATAGCTTCAGCAGGAACAATTACGGCGCTATCAATCATTAAATCTGTGACGTGAAGTTCGGCTAACATGTTCGGTAAAAGCAACTCGTTGTCTTTAACATTTGCTTGTACACGGAACGTTCTATTAGTTGGATGAATAAAGTTTCCAGTTGAACTTATTGTTAAATCCAATGTATCATTTAAAGTTGGAATAAAAGCCTTAGCAGGCGTTCCTTCTTTGATCTTTGTGTAATAGTGTTCCGAAATGTTTGCTGCGATGCGCACTTCTTCATTATTCACAATTCTCATTAAAGGCGATTGCATTCCTGCCATTTCTCCTTCATTGGAAAATACTTCATCAATAACACCGTCAAAAGGAGCTTTTACAACTGACTTTGATTTTTGCGTCTCTAGCGTGTTCAATTTTGATTTTAACGTGTTGAGTTGGTTACTTGCCTGTTTAAGTTCAAATTCAGTTCCAACGCCCCTGTCGAATAACTCTTTTTGCTTTTTGTAATTATATTCAGCAAATTCTAATTGAGTTTTTACCTCCTGAACATTACTAGATAAGATTTCAGTATCAATTCTAGCGAGGACATGTCCCTTTTTCACCTTTTGGCCTTCTTTAACGTTAATTGATTCAATCCGACCATTTGCCTCAGCGTTTAATGTTACTGCTTTATCAGTTTTAACCTCACCCTGAACAATTACTTGATGTTTAAAGTCTCCAACTTTTACTTCACTTGGTCTAACAAGCGGAAGAAAAGTTGTTTTGGTTGTATCGAGACTTCTAATTTCTTCGTCTAAAGTCGCTACTTGTTTTTTAAGATTTATTCTCTTTTCTTTTAGTTTTTCAATGTCAGATTGCTGACCACATGAAAAAAGGATTCCACCTAGAGCTAAAAATACTGCTGTTTTTACTGTTAATTTCATCGTTTGAATATGATATTATTTTCTATTGATTTTATTATAAAGCTGGTCGAGCTCAAGTTTTGCGTTGAACACGTCCATCATTGCATTTACATACTGCGTTTGTGCAGCAATTAGTTGATTATATTTCTGTGTTACCAAAATGCTATTTTCTTTTCCAATTTCAGCTTTCACTAAAGAATTGTCATAAATTTTACGAGCTAATTTGATGTTCTCACCTTGTAGTTCTAAATTCTGTCTAGCACTTGTCAAATTGTTTTGGATTTGAATTTCTCGGGCTTGAAGAGAACGTTCCAGCTGCTGAATTGCATACTCATCTTGTTTAATTGCAATCTTTGCTTTTTGTGTTTTGGCCCAACGATCACCACTTGAAAATATTGGGATGGTAAGGTTTATTCCCCAAACCGTTTGTGAAAACCACTCTTCATTTGTATCGAAAAATGTGAATTCATTTCGGTAAGCATTATATTGATGATTGAAAAACCCAGACAACCTTGGCAGGTTTTTCATTTTGATATTTTTCAAATCGTATTCAGAAAGTACCTTTTGTTTTTGAAGGAGTTCAAGCTGTAAATTACTTTCAATATTTCCTGACAAATCAGTTAACTGTTCTTGTAATAAATTGTCTAATTCATCAGTAAGAATTATCTCTTTGTCTATTGGGTACGCCATTGTCATTTTCAACATGGTAAGCGCATTTTTATACGCTAAATCGGCAGCTGTTTGATTTGTCTTTGCAGTTAACAGAGAATAGTTGGTTTGATCAATTTCCTCTTGAGGAATTAATCCAACTTCAAAAAGTTGGGTTTGTTTTTCTTTTAAATCCTCGGTTATTTTAACCAGAGTATCAATAAAAGATTTATTTCGTTCACTAATCAATGCCATTTCATAGGCTCTAGTAACATCAAAAAGCACTTGTTGCTGAGAACGTTTAATACTTGTTGATACAAACTCAGTATAAAACCTTGAAACCTTAAGGCCAATAATGTAGGAGCCGTCAAAAATTAATTGGTTCATTGTAATTCCAGCATTTGCATTGTAGTCTGTACCCGCTCTAAAGCTAACAAGCGTACCGGGCTGTCCGATAAAAGAACCGTCTACAACCTGGACAGGTATGTTTAAAAAGTTCTGAAAGTTCATTTCAGACTGAATTTGGGGCAAACCAATCGCTCTAGTTTCTACCACTTGTTTTTCAGCTGATTCTAAATCGAGTTCTGCACGCTTGATGTCCTCGGCATTTTCTATTGCATGTGTTTGAGCTTCAAAAAGTGAAAATTCTTGAGATGAAGCCCCAAAAGTCAAAGTTAAAAATGCCAGAATGAAAATTTTCTTTTCCATTTTATTGATTGTTTAATCTGTTATTTAAATAGGTCAACCCTTTATTATTTGCAATTCCTCTGATTTGAAAATGAATGATCTCATCAAATATTTTTTTAAAGCTAAAAGCATCGAGGTCAAATGTTTCTCCATCGAATAGTCCGTCCATGGTCGAAATATAAATGGATGCTATAACCTCGGGGTTTAAAGTGGGTATATATAAGCCCTCTTCTTGACCACGTTCGATATTTTCTTTGATTTGTGATTTAACGAAATTGAGTTTATGCTCTTCCATAACCTCCCAAGCATCTCGATGATATTTCTGTAAATCGAAAAACACTGAAGAATGTACATTTTGCATCATTTCAGAAACAAATTCACTGATTTTAAAAAGTGCATCTATGGCATTTTCCGAATCACATCGGGCTTCTTTACATGCTTGACGATCTAAACTTGTTTTTGACTCTACGATTTTAGTGACCAAATCATTCTTATCGTCAAAATACTTGTAAATGGTTTTTTTGGAGACACCCAATTCTTTGGCTAAATCATCCATCGTCACCGACTTTATTCCATTTTTCAGGAAAAGTAGTGCTGATTTATTAATTATTTCTAGCTGTTTTTCTTCCATTGCGATGCAAAACTACAAATAAAAAACACTTAGGAAACTATTTTGTTTAAAAAAGTTTCCTAAGTTTCTTAAATTTTCTGCAAAAGTGTATTTTTGACCCATGAGTATATCTATTTATACGGATGGAGCCGCGCGAGGAAACCCAGGTCCGGGTGGTTATGGCGCAATTTTAAGGTTTCAAGGCAAAGAAAAAGAGCTCTCTCAAGGATATCGTTTGACAACGAATAATAGAATGGAGTTGTTAGCAGTAATAGTGGCTCTTGAGGCTTTAAAGACATCAAAACATAAAGTAACAATTTACTCAGATTCTAAGTATGTAGTCGATGCAATTGAAAAGGGTTGGGTTTTTAATTGGCAGAAAAAAGGATTTAAAGGCAAGAAAAATGTTGATTTATGGAAGAGATATTTGCCTTTGCATCAAATGCACAATCCGAAATATGTCTGGGTAAAAGGTCACGCAGGTCATCCTGAAAATGAAAGATGTGATGAACTAGCAGTAAATGCTGCTGATCATGGAAATTTGATTCCTGATGAAGGTTATGAAGAAAGTCAAAAAGAAAGCGGCTTATTTTAGATAAACTTGATTTCCTCTCCACATAATAAAACCAAAACCACTTATAGAATAACAGGCGATATCTAAATAATCTCTGTGGTAATAATCGTTAACAGCTGGTAAGTAGAATTCAAAAAAACCACTGAATAGTACAATACTGATAATGACCATTCCAGGTTTAATTTCTAAGGAATTGTTTGATTGAACTAATCGAATTAGCCGTAAAACAACTGTATTCACAATAAATAAACTCAATAGGTCTGCCAAATAACTCGTAACCAGTTCTGGCATTTGAACCTGCAACATCTTTAAAGTATAATAAATCAAATAGATGAAGAAGATACATAAAAATAAGGGATGATAAACAGTTTTCATTATCCGGATGCAGCTACTGCGATGTACATGATCAAAACAACAAAACCAACGTAAATACCCCAAATCGATATTGTAAGAAAATAAAGTAATCGTAACAATGGATTTTTTGAAGTTCGTGTATATTCTAAAAACTGTTGTAGTCTCCCGGGAGGCTCTGGTTTTTTTATACCACCTTCTTTACGTTGTCTAATTTCTTCTCTTTTCTCAACATTTAATACTTCACCACAAAACTCACACGCTTCAGTATTTGAAGACCATTTTTGACAATTCGGACAACGAACCTGTTTCATAGTAAAAATATTATAGCAAAAATAAGTATATATTTTGAACAGATTGGGACACTTTGAGTTTACCTTTTGAATATCTATATTAGCGAAAAATATAGAATCATGAATTACGAAAATATCACAACAGAGCAAAAAGACTTAATCCATATTATTACAATCAATCGACCAAAACAACTAAATGCTTTAAATAAAGATACAATTCAGGAGCTTCATGAAGCACTAAAGTCTGCGAACAAAGATTCAAAAACCCGAGTTATTATACTTACTGGGTCTGGAGAGAAAGCCTTTGTGGCTGGAGCAGACATAAAAGAATTTGCAAATTATAATGTCGAACAAGGACAAGAATTGGCAGCTAATGGACAAGAGATTTTGTTCAATTACTTACAAAATTTAACCACACCTGTTATTGCTGCGATTAATGGTTTTGCTCTTGGTGGGGGGTTGGAATTAGCGATGGCTTCTCATATAAGAATTGCTTCAGACAATGCTAAACTTGGATTACCTGAAGTATCCCTTGGAGTGATTCCAGGTTATGGAGGAACTCAGCGATTAGCACAACTCGTTGGCCGGGGAAAAGCTATGGAAATGATTACAACTGCCGGTATGATCAGCGCAGATGATGCTAAGGATTGGGGGCTAGTGAATCATGTAGTTCCTCAAGCTGAACTTATGGAGTTGGCAGAAAAAATAGCAGGAAAGATTTGTAACAATTCTGGTTCGGCAATAAAATCTGCCATAAAAGCAATTAATGCTAATTATGTAGATGGCTTGAATGGATTCACGGTTGAAGTTACTGAATTTGGAAACTGTTTCGGGACGGATGAGTTTGTTGAAGGAACAACAGCTTTTTTGGAAAAACGCAAAGCAAATTTTAACTAGGAGAACCGAACTTTAGCAATAATGGTTTTGAGTAACTTGTAAATTGCTAAATTTTCATAATACTCATTCGGCTATTCTGAATATATTATCTTAGCACTCAGAAGTATTATAAATGAGTAATCCAATTAAGAAATTAGCGGGTCAAACGGCAGTTTACGGACTTTCAAGTATTGTTGGGAGACTGTTGAATTTCTTATTAGTTCCACTTTACACAAGCGAATATGTCTTCAAGGATCCCGCTGATTATGGTGTTGTTGCTGAACTCTATGCGTGGGTGGCGTTCTTTATGGTGTTGTTGACCTTTGGAATGGAAACTGCTTATTTTAAGTTTCTGAATGATCGAGAAGACAAAAAACACGTTTTTAACAACTCATTTCTCAGTGTTTTACTAGTTAATGGTGCATTTCTGCTGATAGTGTTGGTTTTTCATCAATCTCTGGCTGAAAAAATGCTATATGGTGATCATCCAGAATACATTATTTTTCTGGGAATTATTGTTACCATCGATGCTATTTCAGCGCTACCTCTAGCAAAGTTGAGGGCTCAGGAGAGGGCAAAAAAGTTTGCAATAATTCAGCTCACAAATATTGGAGTCAACATTGGCCTTAACTTGTTTTTGCTTCTTATTGTTTTTGATAAGGAGAACCCAGTACAGGGTATTTGGTTTATTCTGATTGCGAATATTCTGGCTTCACTTGTTAAACCAGCTTTTTTGTACAAAGATTTTCTTCAAATTGTTTTTAAACTGGATTTTACATTAGTGAAGGCGATGCTTCGTTATAGTTTTCCTCTTGCATTAGCTGGTTTTGCATTTATTATTAACGAAACACTTGACCGTGTTTTATTAAAACACTTAACAGCAAACACCTTCGCTGATGAACTGGGCAGAGAAGCTGCAATAAAGCTTGGAGAAGCGCAAGTTGGAATCTATAGTGCAAGTTATAAGTTGGCGATGTTGGTTACTATTTTTCTACAAGCCTATCGTTATGCTGCTGAGCCATTTTTCTTCGCAGAATCCAAAAGTAAAGATAGAAACAAGACGTATGTCAAGGTGATGAACTATTTTGTGGGAGCTGTATTTTTATGTTTTCTTGGAGTGAGTTTAAACCTCGATATTTTCAAATATTTTATTCCTAATCCGAATTTTTGGGAAGGATTAAAAGTTGTTCCTATTCTTTTATTAGCCAATGTGTTTTTAGGTATTTATATCAACCAAAGTATTTGGTATAAACTAAGTGGACAAACAAAGTTTGGCGCTTATATCGCCATCGGTGGTGCGGTATTTACTATAACCCTAAACGTTATTTTTATTCCTATTTATGGCTACATTGCTTGTGCATGGGTAACTTTTATTGTTTATGGCGGTCAAATGGTGGCGTCGTATTTATTAGGACAAAAACATTATCCAATTCCTTATAACCTTAGAAAATTTGTCCTTTATAGTGGAGTAGCGTTATTCTTTTTCTTTGTTGCAAGTTGGATAAATATCCCAGAAGGCTGGACGAAGATAATAGTCCATAACTTATTTGTGGTTTTATATATATTGCTTATTTGGTTTATGGAAAAGCCAATGAAAAAAGTTCACACATAAAAAAGAGGCTGGCCATCATTTGTGGTCAACCTCCTACTTAAGTATTAATAAATTATTCTGATTTTGAATCTCTCACTAATTGAACAAATCCATGTTCTTCAATTTCCTCACCTTGAGGACCATAAATTGTAAACTTATAGAAGTAAGTACCATCGTTACATTCAAGGCCAACGTTTTGAACTTTACCATTCCAAGCAGCATCAACGTCTCCTTCACTTTCGTAAACTACATTCCCCCATCTGTTTAAAATAACGAGTTCTAAATCTGTAGCATTTACGGCGTTAAGTGTAAAAACATCGTTTGATCCATCATTGTTTGGCGTAAAGACATTTGGCAAATCGTAAGTTAATGGTAGTAGCAGATTTACAACAATTGTTTGCGTGGCTTGATCTGAACATGATCCTTCAGTTACAGTTAGAGTAACTGTATAAACACCTTCATTATTATAGGTTGTGTTTTGATCATCTAAATTATTTACAAGCGCACCATCACCGTTTCCAAAATCCCAATCATATGTGTCAGCTGGATCAGAGTTGTTTACAAAAGTTACATCTAATGGAGCGTTACCAGCGGGAGGATTTGCATCAAAATCAGCTGTTGGTGGTGGATCTTGCTCTACAAAAATACTATCTTCAACAAAACAAACATCATCCTCAATAGTARAGTAGTACCAACCAGAAGAGAGGTCTTCCCATACAGAGGCGTCTATATTATTTGAGCTATTTGCACCAGGACCAGACCAATCATAATCGGGTGTACCCGTAAATCCGCTTCCTTGACCTGAGACGGCACCAGTGGCCTCCCCACACTCTGATGGGAACTGGAGCATAGTGTCTATTGCCAATGTTTGGTTTAAATTAACTGAGGCGGTATCAATTGTTTCGATTCCACATGCATCCGTAATTGTTACGTAGTATTCAGTAATTCCATCATCAAAAGCCGGAACAATAGTTGTGTCACCTGCGTCTCCATTACTCCAAGTATAAGTAAAAGGCTCTAGTCCAGTAGCCGTTGTCCAAAGAGGAACGCTGTCTGTTGCACATAATACAGTTGTGTCCAAACTGTTTACAATAGACACAGTATCTAAAACGTGCAGCATTACTGTTGTGTCATAAACACAACCAAAATCATCTTCTACGTTAAAAGTATAAAAATGATCGCCAGGTGCGTCGGGAAGAACTGTAATCAAAGTATCATTATTAACACCAGAGGTGATTGATGGGTCTGGAGACCAGTATGAATCAACTAAGGAGTTTTGATAGGTTTCATTATTAATGAATAAAGATGGATCAAAATTGAGTGACCATTCGAAAATGTATCCGTCATCAATAGTTAGGTTATCAGTGATTTCAATGGTCCAATCCCCATTCAAAGGACAACCTATTAAGTCTGTAAAATCGCCCTCTGGTTCATAGGTGCCAGGTTGTATTGTATTTCCAGGGGTATTTGTTGCTGGTTGCGTTGTTCCATCTACGAGAAAACCATTCGTATTTGTGGCATCAAAACAATACATCAAACCGTCACCTGCTCCATTTCCTTGCTGGGCTCCATCCCAGGGATTTCCTAAATAGGTTCCACCACCACCTGGGTATTCATGAATGATCATTTCCTGACCATTCGGACATATTAATACAATGTCCAAATCCCCTAAGTAAGAGTGTTCTATATTGATACAGATTTCTTGTAAATCAGTTGTACTTGTAAATGTTGATCCAGGACTAAAACCAGACATTGAAATGTCGGTAGAATAACTCACTCCAGAGCCATCAGGTAATGGAGTTAATCCAGCTACTACACCACCAAATTCAAAACTACCACCTGGAAAATCCACTCCAACCGTGTCTTGGCCATTTGTTCCGCCTAACAACGCAGTTTCTTGATTGAAACATACAGTATCCTCTAACGGACCAGTTCCTTCAAAGCTCGGAGGAATACTTACCCTAGCTTTACAAACCATAAAAGCGGTTTGAGGAAAATCATCTTCGATGATTAATTGCACAAGGAATCCATTATTACTTGGAGGGACAAACCAAACACTGTCGTTATTTGCTCCTACCGTTCCATCACTAAAATCCCATTGATAATTTAAGTCATCAACATGTTGAGAATAACCATATCCAGTGTTTTCAAAGGCATAAAGTAATTCTGGTTTTGCTACAAAAAGAATTGAATCTCCAGGGCAAACATCAACATAACCTGTATCTGCTGGGTTGAGAGCGTCACCACCACTTCCGTTTATGAAAGCTTCGATGTGTGGACCTATAGGTTGAGGAGGACTTACGCATGAAATGTTAGCTTCCCAACCTGTACCTTCACTAGCACCATTACTCACAAACACGAAAGTTAAACATCCAGAAGGATTGTCCTCAAAACTAGAAATATGATTAAAACCCGTTGGGTGTGTGTCAGAATTGTAAGCGCCTAAAAGAGGTGCGGTAACATCTGGACCATCGAAAACATAAAGCGTATCACTACCATCTACATCCCATGTAAATGCACCGTTTACACCAAATAGAACACTCAATTTAGGTCCGTTTGGTAAATCTGGGCAATACGTTACCGTATCATTAAAATTTGGAGAGTAATCATTTGCTGAACCACCGTCATCATAAAAATTTGGCACAGTAGGATCAGGGATTGACGAACAATCTAATGGGTTTGATTGATCAAAGTCAGGCCCCGAAATATTGTATTGACCGTAAGAAAGACTTATGGTTAGAAGTGTAACTAATGAGCTTATAATTAATTTCATTTTAATAATGTTTTATTTGAGTAAACTTTTAGGAAGAACACCAACCAACATGTTTGTTCCCTTTATTTTAAAATATTGGTAGTTGGTTTCTTTTAATTCTATTCCTAAAGAAATAAATGTATGATCTCCTGATGGATCGATATCT
The DNA here is from genome assembly GCA_002734085.1 of Fluviicola sp. GTDB lineage: Bacteria > Bacteroidota > Bacteroidia > Flavobacteriales_D > Crocinitomicaceae > Brumimicrobium. The sequence goes on from NVXV01000001.1 coordinate 617,050, forward strand.
AACTCTCCATCAAATTGAACGTCTTTTCCTTTTTGAGTAGGAATTTCTCCAATAAAAATTCCTCTTTCAAGAGCATTGACTAAAACCTGATACTCTTCTGGCTGCTCTGTTTTCAACTCAGTTAATTCCTTTTCAGAATATTTTTCCAATAACCTATCGTCATGTGAAGATTGAGAAAAACCAAAACTGGCTATAGAAATAATAGCTATTAATAAAAAAGATTTCATCATAATATTCAATTGTTTAATATAACAACGTCTTCGGATGGATCAACGTTGCATCAAATTTAACAATTATTTGACTTTTTGAATAATTTTAAAATAATTAAATGATAAGTGGCTAACATACAGATTTGTAGTGGAGAAAGACTTTTCGATCACGAATGACTAGAAACCAGTATAAAAAACTTTGTTTGGGTCAACGATGCGTTGGAGGGTTTCCAAAAATTCATCTTCCCTCTCTTGAGGTATTAAATTGGTTGGAACATGAAGTACCAAATCGTTTACGTATTCAAAATAAATTGTTTGTTGGTGCTTAGAAATTTTCTTTAATCCTTTGAAATAGATTGCTTTTACATCGCGATCAACAAAGATGATAGCTTTTGATGTAATTCCTATTGAATAGGTTTGTTTTAAAACACCAAATAATGTATTGATGAGGTTTTCGAGAAATAATAAAACGAACACAAGTCCAACAAAGACTGCTGTTTCCATTACAACGATAAAGAAAAACGCAAAAATCAAGTGAAACGACATTTCTAAAATATTATATAGAATTACTCGCTTTAATCGTGACCTACTGATGTTTGATAAAAAAACAAACCTTTTTTTTTGACGCGTAATATTTATTCCTGCCCATTTTTTAGATGCTTTAAGAACACCTAAAATAAAAATGATTCCCGCCGAAATATTAAATGATAAATCAGCATATTCAAACTCTTCTCCAGGTACATTTAATCCAAAAAAAGAAAAGTCTATGTTCCATCCTACTGCGAAAACAAAAGGAATTGTGAGAATTGTAAAAATAAGTGTCCAAATGTTAAAGAATTTATTCATTTGGAATCATTTTGAGTTTAGTTTTTAATGCTTCAATCTTTTTTTTCTCCTTTGCAATATTTGCTTCCACTTGATCTTTTAACGCGTTTGCACCTTTCGAATTTGCAAAAAAGCCAAGGTTATTTTCAAACTGAATAATCTCTTGTTTTATTTTTTCGATGTCGCTACGAATTGCTTCTTTTTCTTTGGCAAAAAGTGCAGCCGAATTTCCACTTCCTTTGATGGTATTCAAGCGGGCTTCAAACATCACTTTTGTTTTTTCTTCTCCTTTTATATCAAGATTTCCATAATGCTTATCAAGGGCAGATTTATATGCCTTGTAGATCTCATCTTTTTGTTTTGCCGGGACAAATCCGATCTCGGCAAATGATTTTGAAAAGTTATTTAACCCTTCGATTGCCTCTTTTTTGTCATCAGGGAGTTTATAAGCTTCAATTGATTTGATTAGCTCTTTTTTCTTTTCGAGGTTTTCTTCAAATTCCTTTTCTAGGGACTCGTAGTGTTTTTTCTTAGCCTCAAAAAAGAAATCACAAGCTGCTCGAAAAGTCTTCCATAATCGCTGTTCATTTTTTTGACCCGCATTACCCATCCTTTTCCAACGTTTTTGAATGTCAATGATCTTTTTGGTGGTACCTCCCCAATTAGTGTCTGTTTTTAACTGCTCGACTTGGTCGATTAGCGCCTGCTTCTTTTCAGCAACTTCATTAAACTCTGATTGCGCCTCCTTAAAAAACTCGCTTTTTTCTTCAAAAAACTGGTCACAGATACCGCGGAATTCTTTCCAAACGGCTTTGTTCTCACTTTTTGGACCGAAACCGATTGTTTTCCATTCTTTTTGAAGTTCTAAAATCTCTTTTGTATGAGAGTTCCAATCTTTTACTGACTCACGAGATTTTGCAACGAGTTCCTGCGCTTTTTCTATGATCGCTTTTTTGAGTGCAATGTTTTCTTTCATTTGCTCTCTTCGCTCGTCGTAATGTTTTCTAATACGATCATAGAGACTTTTAACAGAAGTCCAGTATTCCTCTTTTAACTCCTCCCAAAGTTCCTTTTTAGTTGGACCTATATCCTCCCATTCGTTTTGAAGTTGTTTAAGTGTTGACTCTACTTCTTTTATGTTTTCAATAGCTAAAAGATCTTTAAGGCTCTCTACAACAGATTTTTTAGCATCATAATTCTTTTTAAAATCGTAGTCTTTAATTTCTTTATAGATGTTCATATTGTAGAAGAACTCTTCTAAAAGTCTACTATATTCTTGTTGAATATCATGTCGTTTATCCCTCGGGATATCTCCAATTTCTTTCCATTCAGCATTAATATCTTTGTGTGCACTAAAAGCTGCTCCAATATTTTCTTCTTCGGCAATTACTGTTTTAAGTTTGGAAATGAGCGCTTTTTTCTTTTTGAGGTTTTCGTTTTCAGCTTCTTTTTTAGTTTCAATCAGCGCTTTCCGTTTTTCTTTAAACGGAATATAGATTGTATAAAACTCTTCTTTTAAAGGAGTCATCCAGTCTTCTTCTTCGAAAGCCTCTTCTTTTTCTTGAGCTTCAAGCTGCGCGACTTGATATTTGCGTGTTTCTTCAAGCAAATAATCTTCAAACTGCGAACGCAATTCATTTACTTCACGACCCGCGTTGATAACGTCTTCTTGTTCTGTCAAAGCAGTTAATGCCTCAATGAAAGCTTTCTTTTCCATCCTATAAGTATCTCAAATAATTATACAGTCTGAACCATATCAAAATCAGTAAGTTTTACAAATTCTGTGATTCTATTTTCAATATCTTGTTTCGATAAATTTTCTAATTTTTCTGTTCCAAATTGCTCAACACAAAAAGACGCCATTGCAGATCCTGCGATAATTGCGCGTTTCATATTTTCAAAAGAATAATCGTCTGTTGAAGCAATATATCCCATAAATCCTCCTGCGAATGTATCGCCCGCTCCTGTTGGATCAAAAACTTCTTCTAACGGAAGCGCTGGAGCAAAAAACACTTTGCTTTCATGGAAAAGAAGTGCCCCATGCTCACCTTTTTTGATAATCAAGTATTTTGGTCCCATCGCACGAATTGCTTTTGCTGCTTTAACTAAAGAATATTCACCCGAAAGTTGACGTGCTTCTTCATCGTTGATGATAAGAATATCAATTTCTTTAAGTGTTTTCTTCAAATCATCCATTGCAATATCCATCCAGAAATTCATGGTGTCCATTGCAATTAGTTTTGGTCTTTCAGTTAATCTTTCAATTACAGAAAGTTGAACTTGAGGGCTTAGATTTCCTAACATCAAGTAATCACAACCTTGGTAAGACTCTGGGATAATTGGATCAAAGTGTTCCAGTACATTAAGCTCTGTTACTAACGTGTCACGAGAATTCATATCGTTATTGTACTTCCCTGACCAAAAAAACGTTTTTTCTCCTTGTTTGATCTGGAGGCCTTCCAAGTTTACACCTCTTGTCTTTAATTTATCAAGCATTTCTTGTGGAAAATCTTCTCCGACAACTGAAACAATATTTTGTTTCTCCATAAAATATGAAGAAGAAAACGCAATATATGTTCCCGCTCCACCAATAATTTTATCTGTTTTTCCAAAAGGGGTTTCAATAGCGTCAAAGGCAACGCTTCCTACAGTAACTAAACTCATAATTCTCAATTTTTATGCAAATATATTGCTATTTAAAGACAATTCAAGAATAGAAGCAGGTAAATAACTAGTTATTGTTTTATTGTTGAATCGAACACTAAAAAGATTTAAATAATTAAACTCTCTTGGATAGATATAGAAAAAAGGGAAATAAGAGTAAAATCAAAGCTTTGAAAGAATCTCTTTTGCAATTATTGTTGCCATTTCAATATCTTTTTTAGTTCCTTCTCCAGTATGGATTTTAACTCCAAATTGAATCTTTCCAATAAGTACATCCACTTTTGAACCGAGATCATCCCAGTAAGCATAATCACCTAAACCTTCAATTTTTTGGAATTTCAAATTTTCTGAAATTCCACCTCCCAAATCTTTTCCTACTTCTTTTTGTTTTTCGGAAAGATCCTTTTTTTCAGCTTGTTTATCAAACTCTTTATTTAATTTTTCTAAATCCTCTTTTGAAGGTTTTTTATGACTATTTTCGAAATACTTTCTTGCCTTTTCCAGATCTTCATACAGTTTCAAATTAGTAACACCAACGAGTTTATGCGTTTGTTCAACTGCCATTCCCGCCTTAATTGCGTTTTTTGTATTTCCGGACTTCATCGCATCCAATAGTATTTTTTGATTACGCTTGTTGATTGAATCAATATTTTCTTTTTCCCATTTGTATGTGCAGTGGTCATACGAGCTTAGTCTTTCGTTTACGTGCTCATCTTTTTCAAGGTCTTTAGCAGCAACATTAAAATGCTTTGTGACTAATGTTTCATCAATGAAATTACATGGATTAATAGCAAGTTTCTTAAAATCACCTGCCGATACTTCAGAAGCTTCAGTTTTTTGTTGCTCAGAATTCGTTTTTGATTTTTCGCTTGCGCTTTGACAAGAGTACACGATTGATAATATTAAAAAAACAGTAGACGTAAAATAAATTGATTTCATAACGGATAGTTTAATTAAAATGATTTCTAAACTAATAAAAAAGTGAATCAAATTAATACTACTCTAAAAAAATTTTCAATAAAGTAACTTTAAAAACATCAATTTTTGATAATAGAATTAAAAAATCAAATAATTTTGAAACTTCAACGTTTTTCAAAGACATGAAACTAACAGGAATATTATTTATACTTATATGCTGCTCAACCTTGGTTTTCTCACAAGTGGGGATGGGTAAATGGCGAATGCATATTTCGCCTTACGAGGCTTTAGATGTTGTCGAGGGAGATAATAGTACTGTATACGCTGCATTGTCAAGGGGGCTCTTAGAATATGATATAGAATCTGGGGAGCAATCTATTAGAACTGCTGCAGATTATCTATCTGACATATCTCCAACTGCTTTAGGTTATGATGCCAACTCCAAAACAGTATTAATTGGATATAATAATGGAAACCTGGATTTTCTTCAAGGTGAGAAAATAATCAATTTGCCTGCAATTCTTCAGTCATCGATAAATGGTGTAAAAAGAATAAACCAAATTGTCTGTAAAGGTAACAGCGCATACTTAGCAACTGGATTTGGAATTGTTGTGATTAATTTGTCAAAACTAGAAGTTAGAGATACTTATAATCCCACTACTTTAGACGAGAGCATTGTCGATATCACTTTTTTAAATGATAGTATATATGCTCTTACTGAAGGAGGATTGTATGTTGGGGCAGAGAACAATAATTTTTTAGCTGACCCTGGTCAATGGTCAAAAATAAATACAGTTATTGATTATACGGGATCAGGTGGTGTGTATAATGCGATTGAATCTTATCAAAACAGCTTGTTTTTAAGTTATAAGGATCCTTTATATAATGGGGATACACTTTTTAGAAATATTGGAAGTCAATGGAATGCTTTTTTAGATGGAGTAGAATTAAATAGCCTAAATGTTAGTAGTAATTTGTTATTGGTATCTACAGAGACTGGAGTGGTAGTTTTTACGAGTGACTTATCTCAACAACAGAATGTTTTTCAATATGAAAACACGGTATTTCCCAGCCCAAATAATGCAGTTCGTGTAGGAGAATATTTTTATATTGCTGATGATGCATCTGGTCTTGTAAGAGCAAGAAACGCTTTTGAATCTTCTCAAATAATTTTTGAAGGCCCTCGATACAATTTAGCTTACAGGGCGGATTGGAATGATGGCAAGCTAGCCATCTCTTCCGGAGGTGTAAATGGAACGAGTCCTGCGTTTAAACAAGAAGGTGGTTACACACGACAAGATGAATCCTGGGTCTCTGTCAACCCCTATAATCAAGCAATTCTGCAAGGCAAAAATATTTGGGATTTTATTTCAGTGAGTATTAACCCCTCAAACTCAGAGGAGGTTGCATTTGGTACATATTCAGAGCTACCACTCGTAATAATGAAAGGAGGATCGATTACCGACACATTTGGTTATTCAAATTCGTTACTTACATCTCTGGGCGGATCTGGATCGAGTGGGGTTGGAAAAATAACAGATGTAACATTTGATGACAATTCAAATCTATGGGTAGCCAACGCTGAATCTGAACGACCATTAAAAGTGCGGGATGAAAATGGAGGTTGGTATGATTTTGATATGGGAAATCAAGTAAAAAACAAAGGGACCAGGAGACTTGTTGTTGATAATAACGACGTCAAATGGATGGCGGTTGATAATCTTGGACTTGTCGCCTTTGATCATGGAGAGAGTATCGGAGATGCGAGTGATGATCGTTATCAGATTTTTACAACATCAGCAAATAGTGGTGATTTACCAACGTCTACGGTTGAAGCAATTGCAGTTGATTTTGATAACAATATTTGGATTGGTACTCCAGAGGGGATGCGCGTTTTGTATAATACTAGTAATGTTTTTGACGCATCATCAGGTGAATATAATTTTCAGAAACTTCTCATTGAATTTGGAGAAAATGTGGAAATTGTTTTAGGAACGACTCAAATTACAGATATAGAAATTGATGGCGCTAATAGGAAATGGATAGGTACTGCAAATTCAGGAGTCTTTTTATTAGAGCCAGATGGATTGGAGGTTGTTCAAAATTTCACTGCTGAAAATAGTCCTTTGTTGAACAACAATATTCTCGATATAACAATAGACCATAATAACGGAGAGGTTTACTTTGTAACAAATGACGGTTTAATTTCATATCGATCTGATGCATCTCAAGGCGATAATAATTACACCAATGTTAAGGTGTTTCCAAATCCTGTTCGACCTGATTATTTTGGACCTGTTACCATTCAAGGAATTGCATATAATTCTGATGTAAAAATTACTGACATAGCTGGGAACCTGGTTTATCAAACCATTTCTAATGGTGGAACAGCAACCTGGAATGGTCAAACATTGCAAGGAGAGCGTGTTCAAACTGGCGTTTATTTAATTTGGACGAGCATTGATGACCAAGATGTAAAAGGGCGGAAAGTGGGGAAGGTCGTTTTTATAAATTAGACTATGAAGAGCGTCCAAACAGGAATTCTTTTAAAGAAACTTAACTATAGTGAAACAAGTTTAATTCTACATTTTTACACTTTGGACGAAGGGTTTAAACCATTTTTGTTTCAAGGAGGTAAAAAGAAAAAAGGAAATATTTTACATCCACTGAGTATAGTTGAGATTGAGTCTTACCAACGTCCAGATAGTGAACTTGGAAAAATTTCTACGATTTCACCTCAACCTGTTTTACAAAGCATTCCCGTCCATCCAGTCAAAGGGGGACTCGCTTTTTTCCTTACTGAACTAATTGCTCAATGTTTAAAATCAAGCGACTCAGATCCACGTTTGTTTCGTTTTTTAATTACAGAAATCAAATGGTTGGACGATACAACTGAGATAACGAATTACCCGATTTGGTTTTTGATTAAATTTGCAGATTTACTTGGCTTTTCACCACATATTTTGGAAGAAAACCCGATTTACTTTGATTTGGAAGAAGGAGAGTTAACACGTTTTCAACCGAAAGGTCATGTGTTTATTCAAGATGAAACCATTCCTATTTTAGAAGAATTGTTGAACAAAAATAAGCCTGAATTCATGAAATATAAGATTAGTAAAACGATGCGTAAGCAACTCATCAATAATCTAATCGACTACTACAAACAACACATCTCAAATTTTAAAACGCCGAAGTCTTTGGAGGTGATGCAGACTGTTTTTAATGAGTAAGACTGTTAAGTAAAAAAGTGAACCTCAAAGAAGCGCACTATTAATTGTTATCGGGCGGGAATCGAATGCTATTGATTCTAACGTCAAAGCTCGCACTCCTAAAAAAATTCCGATTTTTATTGGTTCTGGTTTTCTTGAGTTATTAAAAGAGTAAACATTAATTTGACTTAGGTTTCGTTTTTGTTGCAACTTTAACCATCATTGTCTGAAAGTATATTAATCAAGGTAGAATTGATATAAACAATTTCACGACCAATTTTTTTTGGAGGATCTAAAGCTCCAATGGCAACTAATTTATCGAGAATTCTTGTTGCTGTTTTTCGACTTTTAACTTTATACCCATCATTTTCACTTAAATGAACTGACTTTATGTAGGGCTGAACAAAAATTGCTTCAACATATTCTTTGTCTATTTTGGGATTCCTTTCACGAACAAAGTCGATTGTTCTTTTTTTAAGTTCATTGATCTGTTCAATTTTATAAATCGTATAGTTGGCTGTAGATGTTACGGCATCTAGCATAAACAATAACCATGATTTCCAGTCCGATCGTTCAGTAACACTTTTTAGTAAGTACTGATACTCTTCTTTATTTTGACTAATGTATCTACTAAAATACGCTACAGGATATTTTAAGAGCCCTTTACTAACAAGGTATAACACATTTACTACTCTTCCCGTTCTACCATTTCCATCAATGAATGGGTGAATTGCTTCAAATTGATAATGAGCCACAGCCATTTTAATTAACGGGTCAAAATCGTACTTTTCATCATCGTTTAAGAACTCAATCAGGTTGTTCAGCTTTTCTTTTATTAGTGCATTGCCAAGGGGTGGAGTATAAACCCGTTCTCCAGCATGTGCATCTGAACCATCCCGTTTTAGAAACACTTCTTGTAGGTCAGTTCTAAACCCAGCCGTAGATTCTTTAATGATTTGAAATAAGCGTATTAAAACCTCAATGTCTAGCTCCTTTTTCTCCTCAACTAAACTAATCCCCTCCATTAACGACTCCCTATATCTGAGAACTTCTTTAGCAGCTTCACTTTTCGTTTCAGTTGCTGAAAGTGCCATTGCTTCATAAAGTGCATCCGTGGTAGTAACAATGTTTTCAATTTTGGAAGATTCCTTTGCCTCTTGAAGTGCAATTGTATTCACCATTATTTTCGGGTCTTCCAAGGTGTTAGTAATGCCGTCCAGTTTTGCAATTGCTGCACGAGCAATGCCCCATTTTTTTAATACTTCGGTGTCTATAATTCTATCTTCAGTTGGAGGGAGAACTGGTAATTCATTAAATGGAGTATTTCTATCGTAGGCCATGTTATTGTGTTTTATATGGGTAATATTGTGTTTTTTTTACTCAAGAAACAATAATAGGGGTAAATTTTGACTTACACAATAAATCAGGGTAAAAAAACTTAAATATTACCCACATACTAAAAATAAAGGTAAAAACAAGACTGTTTTCAATTACTCGGGTAAATCACCTCAATAATTACCCTGAAGTTTAAAAGAGTTCGTGCTTATCTAAATGGATCACTAAAAAAACAGGAGTGACCAATTCCGAATGGATGATACAGGTATTGCCGTACCTAGCAGCAGACAGGGAACGGTATTGTTGCGGAATCACGTAGAGTGTGCACAGATGCAAATTGAAACATTACCCTCGTCACAGTTTATTTGCTTTTACTTTATTTGAAATTGAATCCACTAATTTAGAAGGTCCTTTTAATGATATACCTACATAAGTTTCTATGTTTATAATTAATTCCTTTCCGTTAAATACAAATTTATACTCTATGAAGTCTTGTGAACCTGCAATACCTTCTATTCTTTCCTTTAATTCTGGGTTCATATTCAACAATACGGTTTTTAGCCGTTCAATTAAATCGCTATCATATTCGTTACCTAAAACTACAGTTTTTATTTCCATATATTAATCTAATTAAAAACCTAAATCCTTTCCTCCTGGGGTCTGAGCAGATTTTATGATGTCACCCCATGATTTGTTATTATTTCTTAACCATTCAATTGATGGACCTAGTTCATCTTCATATTTTGATCAATAAATATTAGTTATCCACTCTTTGGATACACTACCGCCAGTCATGAAGTTTTCCTATTAAGTTTTCCTACAAACTTATCAAACATATCTTCATTTACCTTTCGAAAAATTATGTAGTATTCAAATTCAGGAGTAAATAAGTTAATAAATTTAATTTCACTATGTGCAGCTCCTGTTTGAAACCCGTCACTCCAAGAGAATCTTAATTCATAAAACCCTTTATTAACACCTATAGGTAATAATGTTTCTTTCAAAGCAAGGAATTTGTCCTTTTCTAATATATCAGTTTGTGGCGTAATATTATAAATGAAATTTAAAGTTTCATAAGAATTTTCCAGCTTGTATTTTTTCCGCATCTTGTTAAACCATTTATTGGAACTAAGTGTTTTAAATAAATCACTTTCAGAAAATGGTATAATAAGAATTGACATAGAGTCATTGTACATTTTTACATGGTCATCATCTAGATCATATGAATCAAATAATTGTGGAATCTCTAAATCATGAAAATTTATATGGTTGATGGAGTCTTTATAAACCCTCTGCTTAACTTTTTTAACTATTGGTGTTTTTGAAAGAATTGGATTATAGTCTTTTTCTTGGATACAAGAAAATACTATGAAAAGAGTTATTGTATATATTAGTTTTTTCATCTTTTATTCAACTTTTAGCCCTCCATATATGACTGTTTCAATATTCTCTAAATTACCCCAAAACCAAGCTGAATCATAACTGTAGGAAACCACTCCCTTGGAAATTAGCCAAAATAGTACGCTTATACGTCGCCATCACATTCCTTTGTGCATCATAACTGTAATAGGTACGAATACTATTTTTAGAGTTCTCGTTGGTATATTCAATTTTCATTATACGCATGTCCATAGGGGGTCATCTTGACCATAACCATTTCGAGCTAAGGTAGCGTTTTTTACTTTTAAAAAAAAGAACTCTTCAATTAAAAAACCCACCTAACCCCCTCTAAAACAGTACTGACCAATATTGGAACGGTATTGTTGCGGAATCACGTAGAGTGTGCATCTGCTCACTTAAAACATATTTGTCTGTGTAGTCACTTGTTGCGCCACCTCCCTGGAAATTGGCAAGAATGGTTCGTTCATATGTAGCCATTACATTTCCTTGTGCATCATAACTATAATACGTACGAATACTATTTTTAGAACTCTCGTTGGTATATTCAATTTTCATTATACGCATGTCCATGGGGGTCATCTTGACCATAACCATTTCGAGCCAAGGTAACGTTTTTTACTTCTAAAAAAAAGAACTCTTCAATTAAAAAACCTACCTAATCCCCTCTAAAATAGTACTGACCAATATTGGAACACCTTTGTTGCAGTATTGCCTAGAGTGTGCATGTGCAGTACATTACTAAATCATTGATATCCATCATATGAATCCAGTATTTTCTTTAATTCCTCAAATGTATACACAGTACTTTGAGTAATTTTCAAATTTGAGTCAAATTTAAGATCCCAAAATAGTTTTAAACTGTCGTTAGTGATTGTACATCTATAACCAGCTGTATCTATGTAATCTATCTTCTTCGTACCCGGAAAATAATTATGTCTAATTCTAATATAGACTTTTTTTTCTTTTATTAAAGAGTCGGGGAAATTATCACTTTTTCTATTAGATATTTTATTATCAATGGAAGATGGGTAGCTACTTACACGAATAACTTTCATGTCGTGATTAAGAATAGATTTCTTTGAAAAACCCTCAGGACTAGAGGTGCTGTTGCATGAAATAAAAACAGTTATAGCCAAAACATAAAATATAAAATACTTTTTCATATAAATAATTAGAATTGTGCCCATTGTATTTCTGTAAATGGCGTGCCAAAAGCATCATCAAATGTTAATGGAGTAATTTCAAAAACTGGTTGAGCATTTTCTCCTGCATAACCTTTGAAAAAATACTGATATAATATGGCTCCCCCGCCATTAGGACTATTAGGGAATCCCATGCCAGTTGGCATAGTCAAGTAGTTTCCTGGTCCTTTAATCATTAGAAGTAGTCTTATTTTTTTATCCAACAAATTGTCATGACTTGCAAAGAAATCTATTGGTCCTTCAACTGAGTTCCCCATTCTACCACCTGCCCACATTTCAAATAAACCTACCGTAGTATTTTGTACGACCTCAAACAAATAGTCATTAAACAAATCATCAGACAAATCATCTATTCCTAGTTTTAATGCCTCTTTATAGTATACATGGTTGTTTCTTTCTGATTCATATCTATCTCCAGCATAACCGCCATTTTTTGTTAATAGACCTGAAAATAACCCACCTTCTTTATTCCAGTACCCTATAAAACCTCCATTTTTATAATTTGCTGAATAAGTTACTCCATTTATCTGAAAGCTTTTTACCAAAGTAGTTGGTCCTCCAACCCCCTGTTCTAAAGTTACATTATCGGTACCACGCGGAAGGGATGAGCTAGAACTAGTAATAAAATAGTTTGAACCATTTTGATAATCTCTACTATGTAGGGACAACTCGCCAAGGTCTACCCATTCCATTTTCGTATCACTAACTCTCGACCATCGATATGCTCTCCAAGAGTTATTTGTCGATGTATTTGCTCCTGGGACACCAGGCTGAATATCACCCTCTTCAGGTATGATTTCTTCTCCATTTTTATCATAACGCTGTTCTGGTTCTAAGCCTTCTAATTCGCTAGTTGCAATTACTTGGTTACCACTGAATGCATAAGGAGTCCATTCAGGATATTTAGGAGCCAACGGGTCCACAGCAAAGAACCTCCCAATCCTTGGGTCATGCATTCTATACTTGTAATTAATGGAGTTTCCTTCCCCTTTCACCTCGTCATCCTTCTCTTGTCCTTGGAAACCATAACGGTAATCTCCCGTACTTCCATTCCTGTCATCCATCAATGCACCATACGGATAATAATCAGAATAAGAAATCACATTTACCGCATAATAATCTACAACGCCATCTTGCGTAGTAGAAGTAAGGTTTCCATTCACATCAAAAACACCATCATCTACAGGTAATTTTCTATCGGTGATGACTTCCATTACATTACCTCTATGTTCGGTGAGCTCATAAACTTTATCTTCGAGCTTTCTAAAAGTAAGGTTATACGATTCTTGTGTAACAAGATCCCATGAAACACCTTCGCCCAATTCAAAGTTGATTGTACCCGTTGTTTCGTTTACCTCGGCAGTTGTGATCACTCGATTCTTTTGCTCCATCCCAATTCGAGAAGATCCATAGACCATTTGTTCATTTAAAACAAACTCATCTGTGTAATCACTGTTTGCTCCACTTCCCGCAAAATTAGCAAGGATAGTTCGCTTATACGTCGCCATTACATTTCCTTGCGCATCATAACTGTAATACGTACGAATACTATTTTTAGAGTTCTCGTTGGTATATTCTATTTTCATTACACGCATATCCATGGGACCGTAAACAAATTTTAAGTCGTTTTTCGAAGAACCAGACGTAAATCGAATCTCTTTTACTTTTCCTGTAACGGTCCATTTGATTTGTTCGATTTCTTCGTCAAGGTCTTGAATCAGTTGTCCGGAAGCATCGTATTTGTAATTGGCAGTGGTTTGCCCAGGGTCTACATCTGTATCGTAATTGCTCGCTCCAATTACATCTCCCACATGTGATAAGCGGTTCGACTCTTGTGGAGTGGTTGTAGTGGAAGCGGTATTGCTTGATGTTTGGTAATAATTATAGGTAAACTCATCCATGGCAAGCGCAATGGTATTCCCATTTTGATCTTTTCCACTGCCATTTCTTTTTAAAGAGGCGAGGTTTCCGTTTTTATCAAAAGAGTAACGGGTTTGGTAGGCGCTTTCTCCGCCTGCTGTTCTGTAAAGTCCAGCCGTTGAAAAATCATTACTGAGCATCACATTAGCATCGTAATACACATCTTGTGCTTTGATGCGTTGCAATTGGTCATAACGGTAGTTGTTGGCAAGTACGTCCATTGGTGCTTCATTCGCATCACTCATCGCTACGACCATGTGTGAGATATTTCCGTTGTAAAGACTTCCATGATTGTTTCCGTTTTGCGCGGTAGGCTCATCGTTTAGGTTTAGTGCTTGTACCTGAGCTGTGTTGGCAAACGGTGTAATATTCTCTATCGGGGTATAATCATTGGCATAGTAACCGAGAGCAAAACCAAAGGCATCGCGCCCAAAGTGTTTATTTATTCCGTCGGCGGCATCGTTTCCAAGGTCTCTTTTGGCAACCAGGGTAGAGGCGTTCACTCCTTTTAACCAACCTTGCAGGTTGTAGGCGTAATCCATTCCCTGTACTTCGTCTTCACCGAGTTCTACCCGGGCAAGTGTTCCGTGCAGATAATAAAAATATTTGGCGTCTTTTTCATACGTGATCCCATGGTCATCACTTGTAAATACACGTACCAATCTGTTGTTGGCATCGTAATGGTACTGGTGATGGTATTCATCTTCATATCCTTCCTGATAGATGACTTCGTTTACATTGCCTGAGACAAGGTCGTATTCATAGTCTGTTTTTTTATGTTCCTGATCAATTTGTCGTAAGTCGTAGTTGGAGGTCACGACTTCTTTTACATTTTTATGGGCATCATAACTGTAGGAAACCACGGTTTTAAATCCTTGTCCCACGGCAGGAATTCCAAATACTTCGGACTGATAGTGTTCTACCGCACCAATCGCATTTCTTAGGTTTTGCTGGCCACCCGTAAATCGTGCTGCAATGTCTCCATTATCATCGGGATAGGATTCTTCATAGTGGGTAATTGTATAATCACCTCTCAAGAGAATGCCTGGGAAATTATTATCTTCTGTTTTTGTATTGAGGTAGTCAAGATCTGTCATGCCTGTTCCTGAAGGGATTTCAAACTCACCTGCCTCTATGGTTCTTCCCAGCTCGTCGTACTTAGTGTAAGAAGCTAAACCGGAAGCGGCTTGTCTTGCATTTTGAGAAAAGCGAACGCGGTAGAGCTCGTCCAGAACAAAATCAGAATGTGCACCGTCTGGTGTATATTGTTCAACTAATGTATTTAAACCATTGTACTTATAACGTGTTTCCATTTGATGTACTGGCTCAGTATTATCCCAAACGCCCTGGCTATCAAAGTGAGCAGCACCAAGTACATCCACACCTTGTGGCGGTACGGTTTGAATGAGGTTGTTGGCAAGGTCATAGTAATACAAAGTATAGTTGTATTCTTTTAACTCATAAGTTAAGGTCAGGTTTTCAGTAGCACTTGTGATACATGTTGCCATTGCTTCCTGAAACTGGTTCTGCACGTCATTGATCATACCGTTGTAATAAGTATTGGCATCAATTTCGGCCTGACCAAGGGTAGCTTCAATACAATCGCTTTCATAGTCGGGGAGGCCGTCTGATAAATCGGGGAAGTCGGTGAAGGTCTGGCTGGTAAAATCACCAATTCCAATACACCAAAATTCATCGCCATACATAAATCCACTCACCACTTCACCTGAGGTTAATACAACATCAACAAGGATGACCTGAGGATAAGTAATTCCATCTGTGTGTGTATAGTTAGCATACTTCACAGGGTTTTCGATGTACTGAATATCTTCAGCTAAGATGCCATCATTTGGTAAATCAAAATACTTTAGTTTTAAGGCAAAATCACATTGAATAGGTGATGCTGGATCACTGTCAAAATTAAATACAACACCTGCTAATGTATCACTACTCAAATTTAAAACACCATAGAGTCCACCGCACTCATCAGCAATATTCTGATACGTTGGCGGAGCTACAGTAATTTGTGTGCTCACAGGTGCTGTACCCGCTAAATTGAGCGCATCAATTCCATCATTCATCAAGGCAAGTATTTCCCAAAAACAATTTGTGAAATTCTGATTTGTAATGTTTGTTGTGGTACTTGTAGGTACGGGGTCTATCTCTATACCGTACAAAATTGTATCCGTACAATGCGTACTCAGAAGGCTATAAATTTCTTCGTATTCTGCGTTTCCATCTACTGTTGGGTTGGTGCCGTCGGGGTCGGGGTCGAAGAACCAGCCCCATGAGTTTTCAGGACAAGTAGCGATTGAATAATCATAAAACAATTGTTCGAGGTTTCCTGTTCCAGACCCTGGGTTGGAATTGCTAATTAACGTAGCTTCGTTGAACGCAGGATCATATAACGAATTGGATTGAAGTATTTCTAAACAGCTTTGCATTGTGGGTTCAATCCAGTCTTCAGGCATTTGCTGAATCCAGTTTTGCGTATTATTAAATGCAAGCGAATCACAGTCTGATCCGTTTACAATTCCTGATACCACCCCTGAAATTTGATCGTTCATTTGATCTTCACTGAGCGGCCCATTAAATACCGCATTGTCATCCGTTTGATAATAACAGGAAGGGTTATCTGTGTTTTTGTGCTCTTCAATTAAATCTTGTTTTAATTGATTGTAGAGACCTATAAAAATAAAGCGTTTGCGTTGTTCATAGTAGGAGGTGGAATTAACGATATTGCTGTCAAGATCATCTTGTTCCATGCAGTTAACAAAATACTCAACATAATCGTATAAGCTGCCTGTTGTGTAATTTATTCCCGTTGAGGGGCATTGAAAGTTGTTGCTGTCTAGGTAGTTATCAACATTTTCCTCTAACATACTATTGCCATTCCCATCATCATCCCATGCATGATTTTTGAACGGATCATAGCTAAAGGAAGGAGTTGTATAGACCTGGTCATAGGGCGCTAAAAATAAATTGGAAGAAGACCAGTTGGCATCACCGATCTCTGATATCAACTTAAAACTATAATCTAATGTTTCTGACACCTGATTACAGTAGGTCAAATGGCAGTATTCTCGGTGATGGAGTAAAAAGAGGGGATCCATCGCTTCTACGTAGTTATTTGGGTCTTGCAATTCACTCAAGGTATAACTAGTGCCATCAATAGTAACCGTTGCGTTTGGATTACCATTAAAATAAAGGGGGTTTTGTAATAGATTATCCCAAAACATACTATTAACGTTGTCATAAAAAACACCACCTGGCGTAATCTGCTGGAGCATTTGATTTGTTTTTGCCTCACAACTGTATTCAGTAGGTGTGATAGTAGGATTATCGCCTGCTTCACCTCCGAAATTTTCATACAATTCATCTTCACTACAACTGTTTAACACGCAGTTATCTATCATTGCTTGTTGGGTAGGATTATTTTCCGGATCCCAGGTTAATCCTGGATTATCTTCCAAAAACTGATATTTACTAAGGTGTGTACAATAGTCATTACAATCGGTAAAACACCCGGAGATATCTATGTTACTCATGTATTCATTTACAAAGTTGGTAGGATCGTTTACACCCGAAGCATCCAGTAAGTTTTCAAAATCCTGGGTCATACTTTCCTGATCAACCGTTAATTTTTTGATGATGCGGTATTCACCAATGGCAACTAAGTTATAAGTTAACGTTACACTTTCCTGAGCGGGAGTTGCCGAGGTGTTAATCGTACCGTCGGGGTTATAGCAATTTCCAGAGTCGATGCTTGTCACGTAGTGCTCTGCTGGAAAGCTTGTAGAATAAATAGGAAGACCTTCTTGTGTAAGTACTTTTATTTCGAGGTCGTATTTACACGTAGCACAGAGCTCAGGTAACGATACAGTTTGCCCACCCACATTAACCGTTTGAGAGTTGATGGTTTCAATAATTCCGTTTAGATTATAATTAACCGTAATATTTGCATTTTCTATACTGTTAAAATACGTATGTTCCGCTATAGACGCATAGGGTGTAGATGCAATGTTGTTACTATTGAGACTTGTGGTTACTGAGGCTGTATTTTGATCTTCAAGTGCAATTAGATTATCAGGAGACTCTCCAGTTATAGCTGTAGCAATCACGTTTCCACGTTTATCAGAATAGGAAACAGAATATTGACCATTGGCATCTCGCACAATTTCTTTACGATAGCCTTGTGGAGATTCTGCCACATTGCTTCCAAAAAGTCTGATTAACTCTGTAGCTGTTGGGGAAACATAGTATTTTTTAGCTGAATGCTCTCC
This sequence comes from Fluviicola sp., assembly GCA_002734085.1. GTDB lineage: Bacteria > Bacteroidota > Bacteroidia > Flavobacteriales_D > Crocinitomicaceae > Brumimicrobium. Next base: position 635,016 of record NVXV01000001.1, read on the forward strand.
ACCGACACGGAAATCATATCCAATGCCTCCCACTTCTTTAATTCGCCCTGAGCCATCATTTCTATAAACGGTTTGACTGTATACATATCCATCGGCATTGGGTATAGCTGCACGAAAAAGATCCTCGGTAAACACATTGTCTTCACTAAAATACTGTCCTGCGCCAAGTGTACGGGTAGGATCAATTGCATCGGTACTGGCTAAAGGCACAGCTGATGTGGGTGTATGTGTATAAAAATCATAATGTTCTTCTTCAAAAGTGGGTGTTACTGATCCACTTGAAGGGTCAGCTAAATTAAAAGCCGATTTATATCCCAGCTTTCTGCCTTGAACAGGAGCTGGTGATACACTGATGGTTTGGCGTCCTTCATAGTCAAATTTGGCCTCACTCACTAAGGTAATATCATTGGAAGTGTTATAGGACAAACTTTGTCTTCCTCTATTACTCCCATCAAAAAAGGAAACAGAACTTACATTTTTCCCGTTCTCGGCATACGCCACCTGATAGGTCCAATTTTTCTCGGGTTCAAAAGCATCGTTTGGGATGATTTCATGCGTTATCCATTCAGCAATGACACCAAAGTTGGAGGGTCTTGAAAAATAGGTCCATTGTCCCAATTTTATTTGGTCGATAATTCCGCCATTAGCGGTTTCATTGAACCTGGTTACTCCTCTGACTCTAAAAAACAATTTCCCATCGGGGTAAGTGTTGTCAATGGTATGATGTGTTTTATTGAGTCGAACCCTTGATGGTTCTTTGAGCTGAAAGGCCCATTCCCAAATTGCTGTTCCTGCTGGAGGTGTGCTATTGGTCAGTAAGTCATACTCTTCACTTCTTGCATCTATCCACACCCATTCAAAGTCGTATTCTTCGGCACCTGGAATATAACTCCAATTGGCTCTGAATGTACTCGGATCAAAACCCATCATTACCCTTTCCGGGTTTGTGCCCACGACATCTAATCCATACCATTCTTCACTTCTTAACTCAAATACAAGTTCTACATCATCAGGGAATCGATTGTCATTTTGGGGATTTGAGACAGTGATCCAACTGCTTGTTGAAGTATCGTAGAATTCACCTTCAATGTTAATTACTTCCACATCATAACCTGAAAATTGGTTGACGTCAAAATTTACGTAATCTGAATAAATGTAATTATTGTTCTCATAAGCAATTTCAAGCACTTGCTGATTTGCTATGCCGTTAACCTTATATTCAACAGTGACTTCAATCCGCCACTGATCATACATGGACAAATCAGATTGTTGCTCTCTTGAATAGTTCAGGTGTACAAGTCCTTCACGGTTCAGGTATACATGGCTCTCTTGCCCTGAATGAGAGGGCGCATTGATGGTATAGTCAATGCCTAAAATAACATTTTCCAAGAGATTTCTTTGACTCCATGCACCAGATCCTGCACTGGAGTTCTGAGCAACTCCAATACAGAGCAATAAACAAAGAAGTAAGGGTTTCAGCTGCTTCATAATTCTGTGTATAAATGATAGTGTTGATACTTTGGTGAAAGTTTGTACTTCCCTCCACTAATTGTAAATATCTGTTCTAAATCGAATACTTTTTCATTACCAATGGAATAAGAAAAAGTGGAATAATTAATTTCTACAAAGTTTCCTTCTTCTTCATCATTTCCATATTCATAAGTAATAGAAACCAATGTGTTTTTTTTATGATTAATCTTTATCCGAACCTCTTTGAGACCTGGAGTATTTGTGGACGAATAGGTTCTGATTTCATTCTTATCTTGTACCAAAGCGTATTTTATTTTGCCTGAACTATTTTGTTGGTTTTGCAATGCTTCAAGGGTTTCTTTTATTGATTTCAGATCCTTTTTGGAGAAGGAGATCTCTTGATTATCAGATGTGTTTTGGGATTTATCATGAATTAGAATCGCTTTTTCTTCTTCATCAATGCGAATATGATACTTTCCCACTTCAAGGAATTGAATATCCCCTAAAGTAGTAGCAGTAGAATCTCCTTTTCTATACAATTCTGCTTTCGTATTGTAGATCAAAGTTCCACCACGTTTAGTATACGTTTTCACTTCAGTGACTAATTGGGTTTCATTGCTTTTTTCTAAGCGTTTTGAGATGTTCTCCAAATCACTTGTTAAGTCCTGACTGAAAAGTACCAAAGAACTCATTGCAAAAAGAAATACCAATATGTTTTTATTATTCAGATACATGTCCGCGTGATTCAGTTACTGTAAAGATACCTTCTTCTGTTTCTTGTTTTTTAAGGGTGAGATTTCCTTCCTCGTCATAATAGTAAAGCGTGGCATAATTATCTGCATTCAGTTCAGCCCTCAACCACAAATCATCCGCGCCATAAACATAGGTGGAAATCCCACCTGTTTTTGCCGAAAACCGGACATCATCTACAAAGAGCTTATCTATGCCCGGATTAAATTGGATGCCCAAAACAAGATTATTTGATGGTGCTGAGAGCTCCAGATCCACTTTTTGCCAGCCCTCAATTATTTTACTGTACGTTACGTTATGAACATTGATTCCATTGGGATCAAAAACCCCACCTGCAACGCTACCCAGCTCAATCAAATTACTTGTTTCGAAAGAAACTACGTTTGTGTTTTCCCTTGACACCCATACTGAAAGTATATACTTTTTATCTTTTTTCAGTTTTAAACGAGGTTGGTCAAACATTGCCTGACCATTCACTTCCATTGATTGATCACCCGTATGAGCAGATTCAGTAGTGTAAGAGATACTCAAAGGAGCATCAACGAAATTGCTTTCTGATAACAATGATAACTTCCCATGGTATTGGCTATTTGTAAGCAGGTTATTGTTGGCGTTTACATTATCAATAAACGGAGTCACATAGATAGCCGCATAACCACCTTCGTCCGTAACACTACCATTGTGTGTACCATTCAGGAAAAAACCTTCATTTCCTTTATAGACTCCTTCTTCACTTGTTAGCGTCAGTCCAACATTCTGCTCATAGTCTGAAAGACTAAATTGTGAAAATGGTATATCCGTTATTACTTTAATCAGGTTACTCCCATCAATGGTTGCTTTTTCAATATCGCATTGATTGATATTCATCAGTGAGGAAGCTGCATGAGCATTATCGAAATTCAAATTGGTTTGATTCAATTGCTTACTAAACGTCATTGAAGGATCTGAACTCATTTCAAAGTCAAAAACACCAATTTCTCTCACCTCGGCGTTTCCTCCTACACCTATCGTTAATGAATTATCATACCCATATAGTGCAGATGAATGAATATCTAATCGATTACGATTTTCAATTTCATAGGCATCAGGTGAAAAACGAGTGATTTCATTTACCCACTCCCAGTCACTAATAGAATCTTCGATATTCCCAATATCCCAGGTAAACATTGGAACATTGTCCATCAAGCCATCTTCACGAAGATTAGGGTCGCTTGAAGTGTTGTCAACAGTATAATCCGTTTGGGTATTTCGCTTACCTGCATACGTGTAAGATTTGTAAGGTCTCCAGATTCCACTATTTCCTGATAGGTAAGGGTTTTCCACAACACCATTCCAGGAAAGGTCGGTGGCACGTGTCAACCAATTGTCTTTATAAAGAGAAGCCCCTGCTGATAAAACATCATTTATTTCATCAACTGCTACTACGTGGGTTCCACTACCTACATTTACCTGATTGCCATTTGAAGCAATCAAATCCTTCGTAGTATAGCTTGCCGTTATTTGTGAATAATGATTTCTTCGTCCAGAGCGAATCACTTTGATTACAGGATATACATTGTCAATAGAATAACTTTCTTCAAGTCCTGGATAATTAATAGGGTCAAAATTCGTATTGAGACCAAAAGGGAAATGAAGCACACCGACTAAATTTCCTTGATTATCATATTCAGTACCTAAGTAATATGCTTTTTTACGATCAGCATTATCACTTGGGGTGCTTATAGTAGCATATTCTTTTCCAGGATCAATTAAAATTCCTTGCAAAATAACTTCATCTCCTCGCACTAAGTGATCAAATACATCTGCAAAACCAGAATTGGCTGAGAACCGTAAAAATTGTCCGTTCCCAGATTGATCTATATTTACAGATTCTCCATTTACAACCACTGTATAGTTGATGTTTTGATACGCATGTCCCATTTTATCATATTGATAATAAGCAGGGAGATCAGACTTATAAAAGCTATCACCAAATTCATTCTTCACTTTTGTAAGAATTGGAATTCCCGATTTTTCATCATAGGCCAAAACCTCAGATTCGTTTACTGTTTGTAAATCTCTTGAAATACTCTTTTTCAAAATCCCTGTTCGATGTACCACTTTATTGGTTACATATGTTCGGAATAGTGTTTTATGGTTATTGTAACTCGGCCAAAATGAAGGTAGTCCTGCTATACTAATTATGTCTGCATTAAAATCCAAACCAATTTGATTCCAAAATGATTTATTTTCCCTTTGATCAGTAAATAAATCTACATCCACACCCATCATCTTTTGTGTAGTGGCTAATGTGAAATCAGCATTGTCTTTTGGTATAACATCTACTTTGTTTACAAGTTTTTGGACTTGTTCATTTTGATATACAAAGGGTTTAGAACGATATTCGTATGCGCTTTCTGTTATTGGCTCAGCATTAATTTCATAATTATTTGTCTCAAAAGACTTCACTGATTTTGGTTTACCGTGCATATCGTTTAACTCTATTTTAAATGCCTGAGAACCATGGTAGTAGTTTCTTCGTATTGTTCCGATTAATGGAATAGGGATTGGAACATTAAATACACTCTTTGTGTCATTCTCTTCAGAGAGGACACTATAATCTATTATTGTGGGGAATTCTTTGGCCGTATAGAACTCATGTATTGTAACACCTCCCGTTCTCCCTCTGGTAGGGTCTCCCAAAGATTTGTTGGTGATTTGTTCTCTGGTGTTTATTGATGTCACACTTACTTTTCTATACCCTACTTGTGCTCCGGGGAAGAGCGATTCATTGACAGGCATTTCGGTAAACAAATTATTATTGGTAAACAGTTTGTTTTTACCATAAAAATGCACGGGATATTTTAGTGCATTTTCATCACCACCCGCCTGAGGTTCATATTGTGCTACACCACTTGATATTGTATTTCCATATTCATCTGTGGTCGTATAATCATAGTCTTGCCCGTATGTTCGTGAACTCTCTCCATTAGTAGCAGTACTCCAATTATCCGTTATCGAAATACTTTTCACTCTATGTCCACCGCCATATTTAATTTTATCAGGACTCGCCAAACGAATGCCTGAATTCTCAAGATCAATAAACTGAGCAAAGTTTTTACTTTTGCAGTACGATCTTATAAAACCAAACGAGCTCGCTGTTTGAGGAACAACATTAAGAATATTTGTAAACATTGCTGCAATATCCCCTGCGTTTTCAGGTTCATCAGATGACTGAATACTGGCGGGGTTGAGTAGTTTAGGGGCGCTAGATTGCATATATGTCCAAGCCGATAACGCCATTGGATGATATTTATTAAAATAACTTCCATTCTTTTTGAGGCCTGGTTGAATGGTGATGTAGCCTACAGAATAATATTCAGTTCCATTATCAAAAAATGTAGCTGAAACGCCATTTCCTTGAGTTACATCTTCCTCGAGAACACCAAAATTAAAATGGGTCTCTCCTCCCTCAACTTTCATTAAACTTTTTTCTATAGGTAAATATCCTCGGATATAATCGTAAACCTCATTATTTGAATTAAAAGTGAGTCTCATTCTGGATTTAAAATATAAATTTCTTTGTCCAGATTCATCTTGTATCATTGGTTCCACATAATCTCTGTATATAGACTCAGCGCATTCTTCAGGTGTCAAAACTTTCTCAAGGGGTTTTTCTAATTTGAAATAGATTCTCCTTCTATGCTCGTCAGCTATAGATTCCGAATCATCAAAATCTTCACTTCCTCCAGTATATACCTGATCTGGTGGTGTAAAATCTCCTAACTTGACAATTTTAAATAGCTGATTGGCGACTTTGTGTTGAACATGACTGTAATCATCTGATTCATATTCGATATTAATTTCCCCTCCTGATGGCAGGGTGATAGACCTTAGCGACCAGGTTGAAGCCAATAGGTCATTGACCTCTTTTGTTACTTGTCTATTGAATTCTGTTGCATCAGATCCAACATAGGTGTTAGCCATCCATGATTGCCTCCATCCATTTGGCGTTTGATTGACATATGGAAAGTTCGAATGTGTTCCATAACCTACACTAGTCATAGGGTCACTATTTAAACCTTCATAAGGTTTGAAATTTCCCCAGGGATCATAAGCATTATAAAAATAATCTGGATTCACATAGTTGAAGTTGTTGTTATTCGTATTGTCATTGAGGTGTTGTAAATGTGCAGGAAGATTAACATTTGTATAATCAAAAATATAGGGGCTAAACTTACCTCGTTCAGAATTTTGATAAGTAAACCAAACTTTCTTTAGTGTTAATTTACCCTCACTGCTATTAACGGAATTTGGGATTCCTTTACACAATGAATAATCATATTCAAAATGTACTGTTTTTATTGGTGTTGCGTTAACAGGATCATTTAGAAAATCTTGTTTCTTATACAATTTAATTGTCTTTATCATCAAACCACTTTTGTTATCACTTTTGTCTATACTTGGTAAATTTTCAACATTAATAAGTTCGCTCTCCGCCTCTAAATTATCCTGACGTTCTTCGAGTTCAAAAATGGCAATATGCGTTTTCGTTTCCACTCGACCGACATACCACATTTCTTTTTCTCCAAATTGATATGAACCTTTATCATCCTGTCTTGTATAGGATTGTCCATCTGAATAATTTGCTCCAGCATATGGTGCCCGCCATTTATAATCATCGGCATATTTTACATAGTCAAACTTTACCCAATGACCTAAATCATCATCAGTAGGTCCATTATTTGTGACATCAACATAGTCTGCACCTTGAACAGAAGTTAATAAATAAGAATGAGGGTACGGTGAAGTCGTTTTTTTGTCAATAAACTTATGAGAACCATTTGCTTTATAATCTACCATATTATTTGATTGCTCAATATCAACAATGTTGGTGTTCAAAGGATCAAAATTATTAGTGTTTTCTCCATCGACTGAAAATAAGTTTTGAACTTCTTTCTTGTTATAGGCAGGGAGACCATAAACATAATAAGCGCCTTCTTCATTTAGTACTTTAAACCCGGCATGGTGCTTATCTATATAAACGTCATGCGTATTAGACTGACCATTCGATTCTTTCAAGGAAAGAATTCGCTTTTCTCTATTAAGATTTGATGGTTGAGATGTATAGTCAATTGGACCATTATATTCATAATGTTTAATGTCAAACTCTCCAATTCCAGCAACCTCCTCATTTTTAAAGGAATGAACTAGTGTGTTTCTCACTTCTCTTTCAGAATTCCCAAAATCCCTGTCATTGTAAAAATGATTATTCGTTGTTTGTTTTATTCTTCTTTTGGCGGTGTAAAGACCTGATTTGGGTTCAAAGGTAGCCAAAGCTAAATCCGTTGAGTTCACATAATTTAAACTGGATTCATCTTTCAGAGTTTGTTCTCCATGAACTTTATAATAATGTGTTTCTTGGATGTCATACCCCTCTACATCGTTAAAATCAAAAGCAAGTTCGTTTGTAGCTGAAGCAGCATCTTCAGAAGCCCAGCGTCCTTGATTGTCCCATCCAAATGGAATGGCTACACCTGTACCAGTATGTACTAAAGGGGCAGTGGCTGGAACCTCTATATTAACCTGAATACCATTTGTTTCCGTTCTTAATTTAACGTCATGAACAGCACCAACATCATTTCTTCTTCCTCTAAAAAAGCCAGCTAAGCCCTGCCCAGATGAAAAATAAGAGTCAAACGCATAATAGCTTGAAGGTAGAACAGCTGATTCCTTAGTAATCTGACCATCATTTTCACGAACAAAATCTTTTGTGTAATAGTCATTATTAGCACGAGAATCTGAACTGGCATATCCCATTACTGGTCTTTTGATACCGCTTTTACTTATATCGTTATAATCTTGTGTGTTATAGGAAACTCTAAAACCAAGCCCAGCTGTTGCTGCTGGCAAAGTTGCAGGGGTAATTGTGACATCTAGTGCTAAGCTATAATTATTTACTTCTCTTCCAATAGATGGTGAAAAGTTATTACGAGCAAAACTTAAGCTTGACCCTTTTTTCACACCTCTATCAAATTTGGAACCAGTCCATTCACCACTTTCACTTCTTGTTTTGGTAACTTCTCTTGTTAAACTATAATCTAAACTTAAGTTTCCATTAAAAGAAATACCTACTTCAAAATTCTGAAAACTATTTTTAAATTCAGCAAAATAATTAAAGCTAGCATCAACTCCTAAACCGTTATCACTATCTAAACTTAATCCTAAATTCCAAGGCGAGCTTCTAAATCCTTGAAGACCAGCTCCAACAGACATACTCAGCCCATTGTAATTATTAAACCGAAGAGATTCACTCAGAGCAAGGGTGTTTGCCAGGTCTGCTCCAGCGATTTCAAGTAATAAACTTGAGCTTGTTCCAATTGTCCAAGACTCTTTCATGTCAGATTTTGTATAAATGAAATCACCTCCTGACCAATAACCACTTTCAGTTTCACTTGAGAACTCATCGGGTAACCCTCTCTTATTTCGTACAAGAGAACCTGGATTGATATTCCAACCTAAACCTACCCAGGAAGCTTCATCATCCATAGATACTCCAGCATTATAAGCGATGTTAATCGGATAACCACCGTTTGGACCTGGTACATTCATCAAAGGAATATTGTAATTAAAGTCTCCTGTAAAAAGATTTACCATCTGATTTGTGCTTATCGGTTCGAAAGATTGTACTTCTGGTTGAGAAGGACCTTCCGTTAATGCTAGCGACACACTCGGGTGAACCAATTCAAATAAAAAATTGAGTAAAACAAAAGCTGTTATACCTTTGAAAGTTCTACTTTCTCTGAGTTTTAATATTACTCCTTTATGATTTTTCGACATTGCAAATGCTTAAAAGTTCTTGATTAATTTGAAATTCAATTGTTTCCTGACTAAACGCTCGATCAGTAAACTTAAATGAGTAGTCTTCACCTTGTTTAATCCCATTAAAATCAATAATAATATCGATTGATGGTTTGAGCTGGTAATTTCTTTCATAATGGACAAAGGCAGGTGTTGCTTTTATACCTGGACTTGATAGAGTTATATCATCAGTTATTCCAAATGAAAAGTAATGCTCTATCTGCATAATTTCTGTTTGAGAAAACTGATTGTCATTTAATACTGCCGTTCCATTTTCGCGATTTATCCTAAGATTAATGGTTAACTCTTCTTTTGATTCAGTTGTAGGTGGAGTGATTTTAACTTCGTAAATGAATCCTTTGACTTCTTCTTTGAGAACAAATCCATTTTGTGGGTTATTTAAATAGGATTGAAAAGCTTTCCAACTCCCAAACTCAACTTGTTGACCAGAACAGGAAACAAGAGTCAGAGTTAATATAAATATTGATATGTGTATTAATTTTATCACTGATTAAGATAGTTTAAAAAATCAGTAGTTACTTCTTCTCCTTCCTTTGCATACATTAATGAGCCATCACCAACAGCTGAAAAGAGAAAATCGAAACCTTTCTCTTTTCCAAAGGACTTTGACTTCTCATTTAATTCAGATCTTATTTGAGAGAAATATTCTTCTTTTAAGCGAACGTTTTCTCTTTCATAATTATCCTGATAACTCAAGTATTGATTTTTCATGTCTTCAAAGAGGTTTAAGTCCTCTTTAGAAGCAGTTCCAGATTTAACTTTATTAGACATTAGAGAAAGATTAAGCTTTAGACTATCGAGATGACTCTCTCTTCGACTTACTACTCTTTTCAACTTTTCCTCAAGTTCTTTTTTTAACTCACATTTATTATAAACTTCATTATAATTAAACCAAGCTATAGTTTTAGAATTATTGTATAAATAAACTCCAAAACTCAACGCGAGAATTGAAATAATGAGTGTGAAAGTTGAAATAATTTTTTTTATCATTGTTATTCAGTTGGATTATTTTCTTCATATTCTAAGTTGTCTAGAGCACAACCATCAACAAAGTAATCATTATAAAACCGTAAGTATTTTTTTTCTCCTTTTGAATTAATTGTCTCAAGGTATAAGAAGCCTTTTCCAATGCAGTAATCTACCGTTGAAACATCTATGGTTATATAGTTTTTGCCGTAGCTTGTAGGTACAACAGGAAAATCAGCTTGAGTTTTTACAATTTCATCTAAACTGTTATAAATATTAAATTGTAAATTTTCTCCTTCATATTCTTGGTCAAAAACAAAGTTGATTTCACCGTCTTTCATTGTGTGATAAAATCCATCAAGTTCATATTTTAGATGGGCGTAGATACAGTCTTTACCTAAGGTAATTACCAATTTTGGTAGCTCTGAAGCAGTAGTACTATTTTTTCTGTATCGCATGCGTCTGTTAGTCGATGAAAGAGGATAATCTAAGACTAAACTTTGTCCGTAATTTATAGCCGTACCATTTTGGAAGGTTTCATATAAACTAGTTAAATCTAAGGCAACGTCTTGATGTTGGGATGTTGACGTGGGAATAGTTGTTATTATTGTATCATAAGGAGGTCGTGTATTCCATGTCACAATATCTTTATACCACTCTTCCGCAACACTATTTAAGTTACTTCGATTCCCAAAAGAATAGTAGTGATATGCACCATGAAAGTGTTGAATTGCAGAATTCAAATTTATATTATTTGGAATTACTAATTTATTTCTAAAAAGACTTTCAGTATAAAAATCATATGAAGCATTCAATCTCCTTTCTGCATCTATCAAAGTAGAAGTTGAAAAATTTCTATCATCATAAGGCTCATTGTAGTTGTCTGTTCCAGTAATAAGTTTTGTGAAATCAATAAACCTACCATCAGGCTGAAATTCAATCTGAACAATCCCACATTTTGCTCCAACAATAAAGGCCATATAAGATACATTACCCAATCCATCCGCTACTTCTACTCCATACCAACCTGGAGATAGTCCGCTAATGCTTGAGACTGTATCTCCTGGAATGTCATTTCCTGTTGACCCATCTATCCATTGATATGTGTATGTTCCGTCACCTTCTGATGCGTTTACCGAAATACTACCATTACCTGAAAAAGGAGTGTCTGCATGAGTTATCTGGTTCATCGTAATCACTATTGGAAGCACGTAAGACACTTCTATTAATGGTCGCTTAGTAATATCAGACTGATATTCACTACTACGATATTCCACCTCTTTACTCGAAGTTTCATCTTGATGTTTTATTCTCCATCCTTTATTTCGACTTGGATAATTCACAAATTCTTGAACATGTGAAGTGACATCTATAATATGAAATATGTTATTTGTAGGAGAAACCAATTGAGTTTTCACATCTAAATTTGTTACGTTAGGTACAGTTGACCACGTAATACTATTCTCATCCCAATCTTCAATTACTTTATTTACTTCAATTGTTGTGGAGTTAGTAGAACCAGAGAATCTATATAGTTTTAATTTAGCATCAATAATTATAGCATTAGAAGGTATGGCTGACAAATCAATCTCGATGTAGGATCTTACTGTATTCGAAAAACCTCGAGAAATAATTCTTAATATGTTTAGATCTGAGTAATTTCCAAAGTTGTAAGATGGGTAGATTTGAGCAACAAAGGCATCCTTTCCATTGATTGGGCCTGGTTGTATTTGCTGTGTTACCTGAGAATATATATAAGTTTGGAACAAAAAGGCAGCAAAAATAGATAATAGTATCTTATTCTTCATAAGGCATTAAAGTAATTTCGGTTAATTCACTCAAGTTTTTTTGATAATCTTCCAAACGCACTAAAACTTTTAGCTCTATTTCGTCATTAAAGTAGCCAATATCTAAAATATATGACCCATTCGCATATGAAACAAAGTCCATTGTTCCTGCTTTGTATTTATTGCCAATTTTTCGACTCATAATATAATCGGAATTAGCCTCTAAAATTTCAATATTAACGCCATGAATTGCTAATGAGTCTAGGTTCGCTATTTTTATTTCTACTTTTCTTACATTAATGATTGAATCAAATTCAACTGATTGAATATCCTCCGTGAAATAAGCTGTAATGTCAGCAGAATCAAATTGGGAAAAAGTGAGGTTTACCGAAAACAACACAACAAAAGCTACTATTAATTTTCTCATACTAAGAAAGATTATTTAAAACAATAATTATTTAAATTCCTTTAATTAACTATAAAACCTATCTACCTAAAATTGAGTATAAAAACAGGAAAAACCGAAGAACCATTGGTTAGGGTCAGTGCTGAACTTAAAGTTAAAGGGGGTATAGATCTCATATAATATTAAATGTTTAAGTGCCACAAACCTAATGCTTCTTTGTTTAAATGGCTTAATGTTGAATTGTTAAAATATGTTAATTTTTTTAAAGTTTTTAATAAAAATAATTTTGAATATTAATTTACTTAAATTCTGAGATAGGCTTTCTTACTACCATAATATAATATTTGTAACTGTGAAACTCCCTGAAATATGGAGAGAAGAAAATTTAGAGGTTAAAAAGAGAATTCAAAAAATCGTTTTTCCTGAGGGAATTCGGTATGATCATAAAAATCACCGTTATCGAACCACAAGAGTAAATATGCTATTTGCAAGTATCCCTTTAATACAAGACGATTTGGCAAAAAAGAAAAACGGGACAAGCTCTAGTTTTAAGAACCTGTCCCGTCTTGTACCCGGGGCGGGAATCGAACCCGCACTCCCGAAAGAACTGGATTTTGAATCCAGCGCGTCTACCAGTTCCGCCACCCGGGCATTTTAATCAGGGGTGCAAATTTACATAATAAATCATTTCTACAATGAAGTTTATAGAAATAATTATTCGTAGCTAATGCTGAAATTAAAATGGTGGATTATCACGGATAATCTCCTGAATTTTAGCTCTCGATTTATACCGTTTAATTTTGCTTTCCAAAGCAACAGCACTTTTCCTATCAATAAAATTAATTTGTCCGACAAGTTTCCAAGGTTTGGTTGATTTAATGTATCCTGCTAATTAAAATTAGGACAAACTTAAACGCCACTTATTTAAGAACACACTTTCTACTTATGATTTGTAGTCGTATTGTAGACCTTATATATTAAGGAATTTCGAGCACATCAATTTACATTTGGGAAAAACAAATTATCATGAATCGATTTACATTATTAATTATTGTTCTTATTACAAGTATCAATATTTGCCTTGCTCAAGTTCCAGGTGATACTACAACAGTTGATGGTCTTACTTTTTCCAGTACGACAAGAGATACACAGCTAGTTTTTCCAACATTCAATGCTAATGAAATTGAGCGGATTTGGATGAAATACACAATGCGTTGCAAAGACGCTCAAGTTTCATCTCCAATCCAAGGTCAAACAAATGATGGATGTGGAGAGTGGGATTACTCATGTAATACATACATTACAGATTCATCAAGAATAGATTCAGTTAAAGCAGTCATTGACAGATACAACGTATTTCCATTTACAGATGAAGACGATACTTATAACACGACGCCCACATTTAATCGATTTGAAAAGGATATCTATGAGGTGAGCATAAACACTGTAAATAGCGAAAATAATTTTTCAATATCTAGTTTTAATAATGAAACCAGTATCATTAACAGTAATCCGAAAGGAAGTGTGAATATGATATTATTAACTTCATCACAACTAGCTGCTTCAGGGATTGGACTGGGTAATATTGATGCAATTGAACTAAACAATGTCTCAACGTTAGTGAGTGCTGACCATCTCAATATGACAATGCAAGAAGTTAGTTTTTCTGATTTTAGTGCCGCGGATTTGAGTCAGATTGGTTCTGGGACTGAAGTTTATAATAATGAATGGAACTTTCAAGGAGGAATAAATAAAATTCCTTTCTACCAACCATTCAATTGGACTGGAGGAAATATCCTCATTATGATTAAGTCCAAAGGACTGAGTGGTGATCTGTCACTTGGTTCATCAACGTTAAGTCAGATTCAAACACTCTCTTCATCAACCAATCAACACTTCAGATTCATCGATGGAAACTATATCGAGGTTGAAGAGTATAAAGGAATAAGCGGAAGTAACCCTAGAACAGTCGAAGCTTGGGTAAAGACACCAGATGAGAACATCAACATTACTTCATGGGGAGAAAACACAACGGGTGAACGTTTTACTTTTAGATTGCACAATGATGGTAGATTAAGGGTTGAAATTGCTGGAGGATTTGTTATTGCTAACACACCAATAAACGACAATGAGTGGCATCATGTTGCCGCTGTTTTTAATGGAACTGATTTGGGCGATGTTACTTTTTATGTTGATGGTCAGAATGATGGCATAGGTCAGCTGAATAACTTAACTTTGAATACAGCTTCTATGGAAAACGTGTTGATTTCTAGAGGTTTCTTTAATAAAGACTTTAATGGTGAAATGGATGATGTAAGAATTTGGAGTTCGGCATTATCTTCTACTACAATTAATGAGCAGAGATTTAAACGTGTTGGTCTTGACCATCCAAATTTTTCTTCGTTGGAATTGAACTACACTTTTGATGACGGGGGACAAAACGTTGTTGATAGGTCTGCGAATAGTAGAGATGGTACAATTCATGGAATCGGAATTTTTGGACAAAGATCATACAATGATGCTTCACTTGATATGATTGGCAATAAATTTATCCCTGATATTAATTTGCTTCAAGCAGATTATGAATTGACAATCAATAATATAACAGTATTAGACAGTTTGGCTAAACCATCTTACATTGTAGTCGAGAATATTTTAACGCCCAACCCAGGGACATTTCAAAGTGATATTACATCCGTTTTTTACGAGTACTGGCCAGATTCAACAAGTACTTTCGATTTAAATGGGCAGCTCTTAAATAATACGATTGGAACTAATCAGGAAACATTGAATAATGATGAAATTAATTACTTTAAACGCACACCAAGTAAACTTGAAATTTTATCCCTTGTTACGCCATACGGAATAAATTTGGATTTAGGTGAAGAAGGTGAAACATGGTATTTTGATGTAACTGATTTTTATCCAATACTTACTGGTAATAGAGGGTTAAGTATGTCTAGAGGGGGTGAATGGCAAGAAGAGATTGATATTGATTTCTTATTTATACATGGAACTCCAACGAGAGAAGTATTGGATTTGAGGCAAATTTGGAAAGTTGACTCGAAAAGTTACACATTGATTGAATCAGACGATGTATTTGCACCAAGAACAATAGCATTGCCTTCAGATGCGGCTCAGGTTATAGTGAAATCTGCTATTACTGGACACGGTCAACAAGGAGAATTTATACCTAGAGATCATTACCTCGAAGTAAATAGTGGACAATCTACTCATGAGTGGATGGTTTGGAAAGAATGTTCTCAAAACCCAATGTATCCTCAAGGAGGAACATGGATTTATGATCGTGCAGGATGGTGTCCAGGTATGCCAACTGATGTTGAGACTTGGGATGTAACTAACTATATATCAAGCAATAATATCGAAGTAGATTACGGAGTGAATGGTGCATCAGGTACTTCAAATTATATTGTGAATAATCAGATTGTTGCTTATGGTCCAGCAAATTTTTCTACGGATGCCAGAATTGTAGAGGTAGAAGCGCCAAATGACCTAATCAAATATGGTAGATTCAATCCCGTTTGTGATAACCCTAAAGTCAAAATTCAGAATACAGGAACGAATGTAATTTCTACTGTTTTATTCTCGTACGCTATAAACGGAGATACTCCTGTGGAGTATACCTGGACAGGAAATATTTCATTTCTAGAAGAAATGGTTATAAATCTACCCGCTCCATTAGGTTTTTGGCAAAACACTATGGCGAGTCAGTCGAATCAATTTAGTGTTGAGGTCAAACAAGTAAATGGGATCGTTGATGAATATGCGCATAATAACTCTTACGTGTCTAAATTCGAGGTGACTGAACAAGTACCCTCAACCCTTATTATTAGGTTTAAAACGAATAATGCGGCCAGTGAGAATTCATACCGAATTGAAGACTCTGAAGGAAATATAATTTTCGAAAGAAATAGTCTTTTGAATAATACTACCTATTTAGACACTATTGAGTTTTCCCAAGGATGCTATAAATATATCGTAGAAGATAGCGGTGATGATGGGATTAGCTTTTGGGCAAATAATGATGGTTCAGGCTATATGCAATTCCGATCAGAAAATGGCACTCTTCTTAAAGATTTCGAAGGAGACTTTGGTGGAGACTATGTACATCAGTTTACTGTTACTGAAAGCGCTAATCTTAAATCCGAAGTTCATTATGCCCCATCTATTTCAGTCTTTCCAAATCCTTCTGATGGTGACTTTCAAATTAAGTTAAAAGGAGATTTATATGGGGATTACGAAATTATAGATTCAAAAGGCCAGGTTATAAAAAGCGACAGAATAAGCAAGAATACTTCTCTCTTTCAAATAGGTTCTAAGAATTGGTCGTCTGGGATATATGTTTTCCGTTTTATCTCGAATCATGGTGTTTTACAAAATAAGATGATAAAACTATAGTTTAAACGAACAAAAAAAAGTTAAATTAGCCCAGTAGATGATGTCGAATTCAAAAAACATACTCATCCTATTGGGCTTTTTATTTTTGTCCCACTTCATTTTTACACAAAAGAACCAGCATAAGAGTCACGTTGAAAATTTATGGAATGATGTCTCATTAGAAATTGATGCTGCTAATCTGAGTCAAGTAAAAATAGCATTTAATAAATTTGGTCAATATTGCATTGATGAAGGCCTAGATTCATTATTATCCTCAAAGATTAAATTGGTTGGGAAATATTATGCACAAGAAAGTGAGTATTTTGAAAGAATTAAGTGGTATCAGTATGCTGTAGATTCACTTTGCTCCAAAAAATTTTTGCACTGTATAGAGATAAGAAGAAGATTGAGCGATATTTTTCTATATGTTGGTAAACACGATTCTGCCATCGAACTTATCAAAGAGAATCTTGATTTTTTTAAGAACGAAGGTTCATTAGCTGCAATAACTCAAGAGTATTTCTCTCTTGCAGAAATTCAACGGGATAAAGGTGATTTTGATATGGCATTGGAGTACTATGAAAAAGCGTTAGCCGTTGTTAATGAATCTAATAGTCCTTTTTATAAGGTGCTTGCAAGAAATAATCTTGGAGTCTTCCTATCACAGACAAATCATTTACAAGAAGCAGCTTTCTACTTTAGACAAGGAATAGAATATTTAAATAGTTTAGACACTCTTGTCGGCAAACAACCAAACCAACTTGCTTTACTCAAAGGAAATTTAGGGGGTATATTAATACAATACAAAGACAGTGCAAAGGTAGGTGAGGTTCTATTAAAGGAAGATATGCACTTTGGTCTTGAAGAAGGTGAAATAGAATTAGGTTTTAACGCAGCAATCGAACTTTCTAAATATTACCGTGATAAAGGTGATTATTATAACGCAAATCTAGTTCTTAATGAATGTTTACATCATCCCAGAACAAAAAAACTTAGTGAATTACGTCAATATTCACTTGTGCCTTTATACTATCAATTATTCTTAAACAAGCTTGATGAAGGGAGTACTCATTCCGCACTAAAGTATTATAATTCATACGATTCTCTTAATAAAATAGAGGAAAGTCAAACTGAAAAAAATAGGATAGAAATCGAAAAAAGTTTGTTAGAGAACATATTGAATGCCCAAATTAGTTATCAACGTCAACAAAAAGAACTTAAAGAGAAGGAAAACAAGGTCCTTCAGGAAAAGAACAAGTACTATCAGTTTAGGTTGATATTTGGAGTGAGTGCATTGATAATCGTTATTATCGCATTAATTCTATATGGGAGGAAGCGAATAGTTCTTTTCAGAACGAGAAAAGAACTAGCTGAAAATAGATTTGAGATGGAGCGTCTTGAAAGAGAAAAGAAAGAAGTTGAATTAAAATATAAGAATAAGGATTTAACAGACTTCGCAATTGATATTTCTCGAAAACAGGATGTGCTGGCTGAAGTGAAAATAAGGTTGTCGGAGATAAGAAATCAGAAATGGGATGATGATGAGTATAAAGATGAAATAAAATCTTTAATTTTATATACAAATAACAATATGATCGTTGATGATCAACTGAAAGAATTTCAGGAGAATATAGAAGAACTTAACTACAAGTTTTTTGACACCCTTAAAAAACAATTTCCTGAATTAACAGAACTTGACAAACAAGTATGCGGATTAATTAGACTCGGTTTGTCAAACAAAGAAATTGCAACCATGAGAAATGTTAGCTATAAAGCAATTCGAATGTCTCGTTATCGAATAAGGAAGAAACTAAAATTGCCTGCAGAATTAGATATGGTAGAATTCCTTAAATCAATGGAATAACTCACAATGTAGACCTAATGTAGACCTCTTTTTTTCACCTATAAGATTCCTCTAGTCTAAATTTGTAGTATTCATTAAAACTATGAAATACTATGAATTTGATACGTGTTTTTTTTACAGCTTTTTATTTGATTCCAGTTACTCTCTTGTCTCAGGTTTCTCCTGGCGGTATTGGAACGACTCACCTTACTGCTTGGTTCACTCCAGAGAACTTAATTGATGGTGATGTAACAAATTGGGAGACCCATTCATCCAGTTTGTTTTTGCTGAATCTAGAAGATCAGTTTGCACCATATCCACAATTGGAGTCAACACCTACAAATGCGGTGTCAAATTATAACAACACGATTCATTTTATTGATAATGATTTTACGGGACAGAACATTAATACTGTGCAGGGTCTTTATGCTCAATCAACACCAGAGTTATTGAGCAACGCTTACTCTGGAGATGAAGGGAGCTTCTTTTGTTCATACTATTTGCCAACGCCACCTTCAGCAAACGGGCATATGGTTCTTTATAATCGAGGCAATGACGCAATACAGTGTCGGAATTTAAACCTTAAAGGTAGAATAGCATTAGGTCTCTTACCTACGAATAGTACTTCTGCCTCAAGAGATTGGGATGAGGATAATTTACCTAATATTATTTCTTATAAAGGTAATAGATCAAATTCATCTTCTCTAAAGGGTTTTAATAAAGGATTTGAATTACCAACACCATTGATTCCTTCACAATCATCTGGAAATGATGGTTTTTCAGTAGGTTATTCTCCATCTATTCAAACGTCTGCTTACAACGGTTATCTACATGAAATTATATTTTTTAATAAAGATCTCACAGATTTGGAAATGACTAAAGTTCATACATATTTAGCAATAAAATATGGCGCAACACTAAGTAATGTCAATGGCGGAAATAATGGTGATTATTTGGCAACAGATGCTTCTGTTATTTGGGACGCTGATATAAATGCGCCATTTCATAATGACGTTATAGGAATCGGAAGAGATGATATTGAAGGATTACTTCAAAAGCAATCTCATAGTTTTGATGATAGCATTAGATTATACATTGATGAACTGCAAAATAAAAACTTAGACAATGTAGGGAATATTAATGCTGATATATCCTATGTTTTACTAGGTCATAATAACGCCCCACTTTGTGGTACGGAAGTAAGTAATCAAGAGTTAATTAACTCAGTAAACTCAAGAATTGCGAGAGAACTGAAAATAACAAATACTGATTTTAATCAACCGTTTAATGTAGACTTAAAATTAGATACATGCTCTAGTATTGCTGGAATCAACACAGCAAATATTCGCGTTTTGGTAAGTGAAGATGATGATTTTACAAATTCTGTAGCTTACAGCGAAAATGATGGAATTCTATTCGAAGTAAATGGGGGCATACTTTCTATAAAGGAAATTTCTACCAACTTAATTCCAGTGAATTCAACTCGATTTCTAACTATAGCATATATTGATTTAGAGTATGAACTAAATCAAGTGAGTGGACCTGTATGTGAGGGAGAGAATGGCTGGGTTGTTTTTGAATTGAACGGATCGAATCAAGAGACAATATCTTATACTGATGGGGTCAACAACTACCAACTTCAAATTGAAGACGGAGACACTTTGTTTTTAAGCCCAAACTCAACAACAACTTATTCATTTGAATCAATAGTAGGCCTTATTAATTGCTGCGAGACGAATGATAATTTAATTTATGAGCAAGTAGTAAATAGTCTTCCAGAATATGTAATTACTCCTTTTGATACTAAAATATGTATAGGTGACTCAATTCAACTCGAAGTTTCTGGAGCTGATGATTATGTCTGGAGTAATGGAATTGTAAACGGGGCATATTATTTTCCAACTACAGATCAAAATTACTCTATGGTAGCATCAACTGATGAAGGGTGTGAGATAATTTTTGACACCTTAGTCCAAGTATATCAATTACCAACTGTGTCCGCATCTAGCTCAAAAGAGAAATATTGTGAGCATGAAGAAATTATGCTAACATCTAGTGGAGCGGATAATTACAATTGGACACCAACAGCTCAGAGCGGTATTGGCTTTACTTTAACTCCCGGAATTTATGAATATGAAGTAACTGGAATTAGTGAATTCGGATGTGAAAATACGGCAGTTGTAGAATTTGAAGTTTTTGCACAGCCTTTTGCTGATTTTAGTGTAACACCTGGAAGTGGTATAGCTCCAATAACAGTAGATATTGAAGATCTTAGTACAAACGCAACTGATTATTTGTGGGAATATGGAGATGGTAACACCTCATCAATACCAAGTGATCATCAATACAATTATTCGAATGGTGGATTTTATAGTTTGAGCTTAACAGTTTCGAATGAAGCCTGTGCAGATACATGGTCAGCAGAACTTAACTTCGAGGATGGCGAAATTTCCGTTGATCTTCCCAATATCTTCACTCCCAATAACGATGGTTCAAATGACACCTACTTTATTAAAACTAAGAACGTCGAAAGCATGTATGGAACAATTCTTAACCGTTGGGGTAATGTAATGTTTGAGTTTTCAGATAAGAATTTTGAATGGGATGGAGGCGATGCTTCCGAGGGAGTTTACTTTATAGAATATACAGCTATAGGGATTAATGGTAAAGAGTTTAAAGGACATACTTACTTTCATTTAAATAGATAGTTATGACGATAAGAAATTTTATTTTCACTGTGTTTTTAACGCTTCCACTGAGTGTTTTTAGTCAGTTGTCACCCGGGGGTGTTGGAACAGTAAATCTTACTGCATGGTTTAGAGCAGATGATTTAGCTGCTGGAAATGTTATGAACTGGACAACACAATATCCGAATGGCGCAGGCGCTGTAACGGTTGAAGATCCTCAGACTCCATTTCCTCAACTACAAGTTAACCCTGTAAATTCTATTTCTAATTATAATAGAACAATTCAGTTTGATGGAAACTCTTACGTAGGTCAAAACATTGCATTAGTTCAAGGCTTGAGAAATTTGAATCCACCAGAGTTATTAAAAAATGCCTATTCTGGTGACGAAGGAAGCTATTTCTGTTCTTATTATTTACCCACACCGCCATCAGCAAATGGTCACTTAACCTTGTATAACGCCAATTCTGACGCGATACAGTGCAGAAATTTGAATGGAACGGGTAGAATTGCTCTTGGACAATTACCGATTAATTCTCTAAATGCAACAAGAGACTGGGTAGAAGATAATGCACCTAATATTATTTCTTATACTGGAAATAGATCTTCTACAAACTCAATGAAAGGTTATAGCAAAGGAAGCTTAATCCCTACCGGAAGTGTACCATCCCAGTCTTCAAGTTCTGATGGACTCTATTTTGGCTATTCTCCAACGATTCAGAGCTCAGCATATAATGGTTTTCTGCATGAAATTATCTTTTTTAATAGAGACTTAACTCAGGTTGAGTTAGCTCAGGTTCATACATATTTAGCAGTGAAATATGGTGTGACGCTTGATAATCAATTGGGGGGAATTTATGGAGATTATGTAAGTACTGATGGAAACACTATTTGGGATGCAGACGCTGATCCAGGTTTTCACAATGATGTTATTGGGATAGGTCGTGATGATATTGAAGGCTTACTACAAAAACAATCCCATAGCTTTGATGATAGTATTCGACTATATATTAATAATCTTGAAGCGGCCAATGAAGATAATATAGGCATTATAAACTCTGATATTTCTTACATTATGGCTGGTCATAATGCTGCCCCTATGTGTGGAACTGGAAGTTCAAACCAAGAGATGCCTGCTGGGGTAACTTCTAGAATTGCTAGAGAGATAAGAATTTCAAATACTAATTTTGACCAGGACTTCAATTTAGACCTTAAATTAGATACATGTTCGTCAATAGCTGGAATCGAATTAACTAAAATCAGACTACTAGTAGATACAAATGATGATTTTTTAAATGCGAATGTGTTAAGCCAAGCTGATGGACTTACTTTTTCAGTTTCAAACGGAATAGTAAGTATAGAAGGGATTTCAACAACACTTATCCCAGTAAATTCGACGAGATATGTCACATTAGCCTATGTGGATACGGACTATTCATTTTCTGCAACGAATTTGGATATATGTGAAAATGAAGAAGGCTTTGTAGTTCTTGACATCACAGCTGGAGCAACCATAACAATAAATTACAGTGATGGAACAAACTCGTATGAAGCTGTCAACGTTGAAGATGGTGATACGATATTTCTTCCGCAACAATCAGCTACATTTGATTTTGAGCCTTTATCAGGTTTGATAAATTGCTGCAATGGACAAGTGCAATTAACTGCTACACAAAATGTGTTTCCTTTGCCAATATTATCAATCGATGCTACAAATGATTCATTGTGTTTTGGTGAAGAATTAACACTTACGGCAAGCGGAGCAAACACCTACGGCTGGGATCAAGGGGTGCAAAATGGGGATAGCTTTGTGCCAACTCAGACTCAGAATTATCAGGTAATTGGAACAACGGTTAATGGATGTATTTCTAGTTTAGATACTGTGATAGAGATCATGCCACTCCCAAATGTTAATATTAATAATCCAATCACTGAAGCTTGTGCAAATGATACCATTACTTATACTGCAACTGGAGCAGATGAATATGTTTGGAATCAGGGGATTCAAAATGCCATACCGTTTATGCAAAGTCCTGGAACGTTTACATACGAAGTAATTGGTTTTACAAATTTTGGTTGTACGGATACAGCGACTGTTGATCTCGATGTTTTTGAAATACCAACAATTGATGTCATGGGGGAAACTGAAATCTGTAGAGGCGTAGACCTTTCACTTGAAGCCGTGAGTAATCAAAACGTTACTTTCAATTGGACAGGCGATGGTGCCATATATCTTTCAAACCAGAGCAATTCAAATGTAGACTTTAACTCTATTAATGCAGGGACTTATACTTTAATATCAACAGCTGAAAACAATAATGGTTGTTTAAATAGTGATACTTTAGAAGTAGATGTGGATGTATGTGAACCACCAACTGCAATCATAAGTGCTACGACACTGGAAATTTGTCCAGATGAGTTGATTACTTTATTTGATGCAAGTCTTGGTGACTCTATTCATACTTGGGACTGGCAAATGAATGGCGCAACTCCATCAACAGCGAATGGTGCAGGTCCGCATGATATACAATATACTAACCCTGGAACTTACCCTGTAGTTTTGGAAGTTACCAATTATGAAGGGTCAGATTCTGATACAATATGGATTGTTGTAAACCCCTGCTTACCACCCACCACTTCATTTACAACAGATTTACCTTATGTTTGTGAAGGTGAATGTGTAGTTATAAATAACACAAGTGATGATGGCTCCGCTAATACCAATTACTCCATTTATATAAATAATCAATTGGTTCATGCTTCAAATGTTGCAGAAGCATATCAAAATTGTTTTGATGATAATGGAACTTACGAAATTATGTTAGTTGGTGAAAACATTTATGGATCAGATACGACAATATCCAACTATCTCGTAAGAGGTTTACCTTACATTGACTTGACTGCATATCAAGAAATAAGTTATGAAGATACGGCAGAGTTAATTGTTTATAATGATGATGTTTCTGTTTGGTGGGAGTCAGACTTTGTAGATTGCAATAATTGTAATACCACCTATACTTCTCCAGCATCCACAACTTCATATATTGTTGAAGTAACCGATGAGTTTGGTTGTGTAGCTTCTGCCGAAGCCATAGTTCATATTAACTACGATGATTTTGTTGAAATCCCAGATAATTTTTCACCAAACGGTGACGGAATTAACGATGTACTTTATGTTGAAGGATTCGGGGTTAAGTCTCTGGAATTGAAGATTTACAATCGATATGGTCAACTTGTGTTTTATTCTGATAATCAATCTGAAGGATGGAATGGAGAAGTAAATGGGAAGATGTCAAATTCTGCGTCTTTCGTTTATATCCTTAAATATACTTTGGTTAATGATTTCAATCGAATTAAAGAAGGAACAATAAACTTAATAAGATGATTACAAAAAAAATAATTTTAGGAGCTTGTCTGATTTTTGTTACTCAGATCACAATTAGTCAACAGGAAAGCCATTCAAGTTTTTGGCATGAATCTCAGGTTTTAATTAATCCTGCTTTCACAAGTGAGAGTGCAAGAAACTTCAAGTTATTTACCGATATGAGGCTGCAATGGTTAACAGTTGATGGGGCAAACATGCAGACTAATAATGCCTATTTCTCTGGAAGGATGCTTTCAGGGAAAAATGGCTTTTTTACATTGAACGCTTTGTTTTCTTCTGATAAAACGTCCCGTAAGATAAATACAACATCATTCTCTTTACCAATTAGTTACGCCATTAGAACAAGTAGAAATAGTATTTTATCCATAGGAGTTGCACCAAAGTTTTTCCAAAGAAGTACGGTAAACAATGGGTCGTGGGGCAATCAATGGACAGGTACATCATTTGATCAGTCTATAAATAGTCAGGAGAGTTTTCTGGTAAATGTAGGTGAATACAAATTAGATTTCTCTTCGGGTTTATTTTTTCAAACTCGTTTTAATAGATCTAATATTTTTAATTTAGGATTGAGCTTAGACCATATATTGAGACCGACGACACACTCACTTATTTCCTCAAACGAGAATATAAATATGCGTTTACAACTGCATTCAGGAGCTGAGTTTGAAACGAGAAATAGAAGGCTTCGGGTGGCTCCAAATGCATACATGAGCTTTCAGGGCAATCATTATTTTATTACGGGTGGATCTACTTTTATTTATGCTATAAAGGAGCCATCTCGTTCATTAATCTATGAAGATGGTATTAACATGAAGTTCGGAATTTACTATCGATATCATGATGCATTATTRCTTCAGGTTGCATATCAAAATGAAGGTTTTGAAATAGGGTTTAATTACGATAGTAATATTTCAAGCTTAATTCCTGCTTCTTCTTCTGTTGGTGCATTTCAACTGTATTTGAGTTATTCGTTTGGCCACTTAAGTAGGCACTATGAGTTCCGAAAATAGCAATTTTCGATCTGCTGTTTGTTCTATTTCGAGTTAATTTATTTTCAATTTAAGAGTTGAAGCTGATTCTATTTTTTTATGCCAATAAATAAAATAATTGGCTTGTTTTCATTCTGGAAAATCAAAAGTGTTTTCGCTAAAGATTTTAAAATTGTAACTAATTTCAGTTTACTTACACCATTACCTTAGGAATAGACAAGTATTGTAAAAAGCGAACGCTGCAAGATTAAATCGCCTCTTACCTCTAAGTATCGTTTAAACAATTATGTAGTAGCTATTAGTACAATTCTGTTGGTCCTAATTCGAAGAACTTTCTCTTTTTTACTTTCTAAATTGAGTTAGTTTATGTTTTTCCTTATAAATGAAAGGATGAAAGATCAATGATAGCTTTATACGTTCAAATAATGTTGAAATCAGTGTTGAAGTATTGGTTGGTTTAGTACTTTAACATAGTTCGATAAAATACCTTCTAATTAGAGTTAAACGGGGATAATCGTAGTTATAAAAACAAAAAAAGGGCTGTTTTACAACAACCCTTTTCGCGCTAAGCAATAGTTAAAACCGAGTTTTACTTTTTTATTAATTTTCTGGTGTAAACCGAACCATTAGACATTGTGATCTGCACAATATAGACTCCTGAATTATAATCTGGAAGATCAAAGCTAGATGAATCGATTGTCTTGAATCTAATTTCTTTACCTACGCTATTGAAAATTCTTACATTATCAATTTCCTGAAAGCTTCCATCAATATGAAAAATATCACTCGTAGGGTTTGGATATAAACTTATTGAACTTAATTCCTGCTCTTCTAAACCTACATTATTAATGGTAATACACTCTGTTGTGTCAACACATGTTCCATTATCAACGATTACAGCGTATTGACCATTTTCAATTGGTGTAAATGTTTGATCAGTTTCATTATTAATTACCGTACTATTTTCACAATTTAACCATTGGTATGTTAATCCACCTTGATCTGCAGTAAAGGAACCGTCACCATTATTCATTACCGTTGCCATAAATGTATTGATCGTTAAATCTAGTGTAATGATTGAATCACATCCTGCTTGATTTAATAAGACAACCTGATATAAGCCTGAACTTGTATAAGTCGATCCGTTTTCATCCCACGTGTACGAGTTACATGCAGATTCTGTTAAAACTGTTTCTTCAGAGGCATTGATAGTCAGATCAATCATGTAAGTTGAGTCACAACCATTAAGGGTTGTATATGATACAGTATACTGTCCTGAAGTATTATATGTATTACCATCTTCAGCCCAAACATATTCTTCGCAAGCAGTAATTGTTTCAGAGAATGAGAATGTTTCGTTAACTGTGAGGTCAAGAAATACGAGTGAATCACAACCATTTTGTGTAGTTACAGTTGCTTCGACCAATTGACTTGAATTGTAAGTATTACCATCTAGTGTCCAAGTGAATTCTCCACACTCAACCATTTGTACAAAGTTGTATTGATAACCCTCTCCAAGTAGTGGTCCAACAACATAGTTTGAAGAGCTGCCGTCAAGTTCAAGACCTGTTAAGGTTGCAGATAACGTGTCAAAAGAGATATAATCAGTCTCGTTTTGAATCCCTGCATTATTACCAAAAGGAATCCCTTTATTAAACCTAAAATACGCAATCATATTATCAGGTACAGTACAGAACTCATCATTTATGTTATTTGCTATTTCACTTGCTGAACGTGCGACATCCCAAACGCGTACTTCATCAATTTCACCATTTAGTAAATTATTGTCATCGATTCGTTTTCCAATTCGAATTGTCTCGTCGGTACCAGTATTTATAGAAACGTTACTTATCTGACCAGCAGCATCTTGAATTCCATCAATGTAAAAACGTACTGTATCATTGTCATTTGGATCATAAGTATAAGCCACATGATGCCATTGACCATCATTAATTTCAGTGTTTGCGTTAATTCCACCGCCTGCAACTTCAAGACGTAATTTTTGATTCAACACATTAAAAGTAGATCGGCTTGAGGTAGCAAAAGTACCCCAGTCTACTAATACAGATTGAGAATTAGGGTTGTTAACAGGAACTTTGACCCATACTTCCACTGTTCTAGCTCCATTTCCTGATACACCAGCTATATTTGTTTCAACATAATCGTCAACACCATCAAGTGCTAGTGCTGTGTTGTTATTTGTGTTAGCTGTAACTGCAATGCACGCACTTGTGTCGAGGCATCCATCAATATCAATTTCTACGGCAACATTTCCATTAAATGAAGACAGGTAAGCCTGACTTGTGGCATTATTTATAGGGCTGTCATTATTATCACAATCTAACCATTGATACTCTGCTCCCGCTTGATCTGCTGAAACCGTTCCATTGGTATTTTGAGTAACTGTATTATCTATTGTTGGAATAGTTAGATCTAATCGTTCTATAGAATCACAGCCTTCGATATTGGTATAAACAACATCATACACTCCTGAAGTTGTATAAGTATTTCCATCTTCGGACCAAGTATAATCTTCACAAGAAGTTACCTCGATTATATTTAGATCTAAAGAGCCTGTTACATTACCAGAAACGTAGTTAGAATAACCAAATGAAGAAGTCAATCCAAAGTTGTTTAAAGTATTATTATTCCCTGGAGAAACTTCGTCTAAGAGGGTTGAAATAGAGCTGTTATTAACATCAGGTGTTCCTTCATTAAACTTGAAGTAAGCTCCTAATTCTGGAGGAAGAGAACATAGTTCTTCATTCATGTTGTCTGCAATTTCTTGTTGAGTTCGTGCAACACTCCAGTATCTAAGATCATCAAGTGTACCATCAAATATTCCTACTTCATTATTTCTACCTCCAATCTGTAAATTACCTATTGTGTTTGTATTTATTCCGGCAAAGTCACCTTCAGCTTCAAGAATACCATCTAAGTATAGTTTATATTGATTGGTTGAAAGTGACGGATCAAATACTACAGCACCGTGGTACCACTGATCAGAAGATAAGTATGTAGTTCCTTCCAGACTAAGTCCAGGACCTCCAATTTCAACTCTCAAGTGATTATTTTGCACCTTGAATGTAAATCGTGTTCCAGGACCATCTGGTTGACCGTTTTCAGCGATAATTCCTTGACTTGTAGTTGCAATATCGCGGTTGAACCAAACTTCTATTGTTCGGGCTCCATTTCCTGTAACACCTAGGTACTCCGTTTGTACATAGTCGTTAAAACCATCAAAATTCAGCGCTACTTGACTCTTTACCATAAAGGCAGTAAAGAACAAAATCGTTGAAAATATCATTTTTTTCATAACATTGTTTTTATAATTCAAATACAAAGATGGAACAAATAACCCTCTAAAACAGTCCAAACTGCCCTGTTGATCGAAAATGTAGACCTAATGTAGTCCATTGAAAAACAAATCCTTACAAAAAATGTAAAAGCTCAGTGAACCTAACTAGAAAAATAATAATACAACTTCAAAAACATATGTTTGAGGAGAAAAGAATGTTAATATATGGTGTTATTAAAGGTGGATATTAGAATCATATTCTACTGAATTCTCAATAGAAAAGTGTCTATCTATTAAGGATTTTAGTAATTTCGAGACCTCAAAAGATTGAATAAAATGTCCGAATTTCAAAATACACTTGCATTTGCTCAAGAAAAAGATCAAAAAGATCCATTAAGAAAATATAGAGATGAATTTTTCTTCCCTGATTTTGCGGGAGACAATATGGTTTATTTTACTGGAAACTCTCTTGGGCTTCAGCCCAAGCGCACAAAAGAATACATTCAACAAGAACTTGATGATTGGGCAAAGTGGGGTGTAGAAGGACACTTTCATGCAAAAAACCCTTGGTTTTCATATCATGAGATACTAACTGAACAAGCTTCCAAAATTGTTGGAGCGAAACCTAAGGAAGTTGTTATCACGCATTCTTTGACAACCAACCTACATTTGTTAATGGTTTCTTTTTATCGACCAGAAGGGAAGAGAATTAAAATTCTATGTGAAGGAAAGGCTTTTCCATCAGATCAATATGCACTTGAGTCTCAAGTGAAGTTTCACGGTCTTTCCACAGATGAGACAATAGTAGAAATATTTCCGAGAGAAGGAGAGCATACGATTAGAGAGGAAGATATTTACTCAAAAATTGATGAATTGGGTGATGAATTGGCACTTGTAATGATCGGTGGAGTAAACTATTACACAGGTCAATTATTTGACATGAAAGCAATCACAGAAGCTGGACATAATGTGGGTGCCACCGTTGGTTTTGATTTGGCTCATGCTGCAGGCAATGTTGAATTAAAATTACATGAATGGGGTGTTGATTTTGCTGCTTGGTGTACTTACAAGTATTTAAACTCTAGTCCTGGTGGTGTTTCGGGAATGTTTGTTCATGAAAGACATGCAAATAATCCTAAATTACCTCGATTTGCTGGTTGGTGGGGACACGATAAGGATGTGCGATTCAAAATGGAACCAGGTTTCAAACCAATGGAAGGAGCAGAAGGATGGCAATTAAGTAATGCCCCGGTACTGGGTATGGCAGCTCATAAGGCTTCTTTGGATATTTTTGATGAGGTTGGAATGAACGATATTTCCCTAAAGAGAAATGATTTGACAGCCTATTTAGAGTTTGTTATAAATGATATTTCTGCAAAAAGCGAAAAAGCAAATTTTGAAATTATAACCCCAAAGGATCCAAATAAAAGAGGAGCGCAATTATCAATATTGGCACATGGACAAGGAAAAGATTTGTTCGACGCTATGTCTGACGCTGGAGTAGTTGCGGATTGGAGGGAACCTAATGTTATTCGTATTGCACCTGCACCTTTGTACAACTCTTATGAAGATGTTTTCCATTTTGGAAGGATACTAAAAGCTGCAATTCAATAGATTAAATCGATGTTTTCATTTTTGGCAGATTTTTTGTAACTTACTTTAGTGAATTATAAAATTAAACGTCATGAAAACATTCATTTCAATAGCAGTTATCGTAGTGTTCTTGTTCGGTATGACAAGTTCAACTCAAATTAAGTACCCTACTATTGAATCTAAAAGCTTCAAAAGTGGTGAAAAGTTGCGTTATCGTATTACTTATGGCGTTATGGATGCTGGGGAAGCAATACTAACGGTAAAAGAAACTTCTAAGAAAGGCGCGAACGGTCGTCCATTGTATCACGTTAAGGGTGAGGGTAAAACCTTAGGTGCTTTTAATCTCTTCTATAAAGTAGAGGACGTTTATGAATCTTATATTGACAAATCAGGTGCATTTCCCTGGTTGTTTAAAAGAGATGTTAATGAAGGTGGATATAAAATAAATCAAGAATATACTTTTAAGCAGGACAAACAAAAAGTTGTTGCCGAGGGAAAGGAATATAAAGTACCTATGGGTATTCAAGATATGATTTCATCCTTTTATTTTGCTAGAACTCTTGACTTTAAGAACATGAAACCAGGCGATGAAACAGAGTTTAAGTGTTTCATGGATGGAGAAGTCTGGCCGTTAAAAGTAAGGTTCGTCGGAATCGAAGAGGTTAAAATAAGAAAAGGTAAATTTGAATGTTTAAAGTTTCAGCCTGTTGTTCAAGAAGGACGTTATTTTGAGAATGACGATGATGTAGAGTTTTGGGTTACCAATGATGCAAATAGAATCCCAGTTCTTGTTAAAGCCAAAATTCCAGTTGGTACTCTTAAGATGCACTTAGTAGAATGGGAAGGTCTTATGGGAAAATTAGCAAAAAAATAAATTAAAATTATATATTAAATGGAGCCAAGTTGATATGATCAACTTGGCTTTTTTGTTGTGCTTTTTTATCAACGTTGTCATGCACAATTTGTATCTGTTTTTTGGATCCGACTCTTTATTTTTTAATTTGATGCACATTTTTCAAATTCAAAACAGCCTTATAAATTACCAGTGTTTATTTTCTTAAAAAATCTTAAAACTGGCTGTATACAGTCAATAAGACAAGAAAAATGTTATTTTATTTAGGAGAGATTTCTAAAGAATAATTATGGATAATTTAAAAATCGAAATATACCCAAATGAGAAAAGTCCAAAACTTTTTAAGAATAAGTATCTTGAATTCTTAACTCGAACGCATCCAGTAGTGGTAAATGTGTTGTATATAATTCTCACCTTATCAGGCTTGGTTTACTACTATCACTACCACAATAGTAACATATTGTTAATTATTGGCGGTTTTTTTCTGGGAGTTTTCGCATGGACTTTTGCAGAATACGTTATGCATCGATTTCTATATCATAAAATTAAGGATGCATCATTTAACTCTGGATTTCAGTATATGTTTCATGGAGTACATCATAAATATCCAACAGATGAGTCACGATTAGTGCTTCCCGTAGTACCATCGTTATTAATTGCGTCCGTTTTTTTTGGGTTATTTTATGCTATTATGGGAGCATTTGCTTTCGTTTTTGCATCAGGATTTCTTATTGCATACATCGCGTATATGAATATTCATTATAACATTCATAAGACGTCACCTTCAAAAAGATATAGGTTTTGGTGGGCACATCATAACACTCATCACTATGAGCAGCACGATAGAGCATTTGGTGTTTCGTCTCCTTTGTGGGATTATGTTTTTGGCACAATGCCGGAAAAGGATAGGAGAACTATTGAAATTGAAACTCCGGAAGAGCAAGGTTGAATATTAAGAATAAAAAAGCCGCCCCGAAAGTTTGGGACGGCTTCTTGTGATTAATCTATTATTTCTTATTGAAGAATCACTTTTTTAGTGATTTGTCCGTTCAAAGTATTTAATTGAATGAAGTATGTTCCTTTTGCTGCAGCACTAACATCTATACGAGTCGTGTTTGCATCTAAAGTAGAAGTATTCAATTCAACCACTCTTCCTTCAGCAGATAATAACTGAATTGAATTGATGGTGTTTGTACCTTCCATTACTACATCAATATAATCTGTTGCTGGATTTGGCATAATTGTAATACTTTCGTTGATGTTATTTTCATCAATTGAAGCACAACCATCAACAGTAACTGTTAAGTCATTTGAAGCTTCACAACCATTCCCATCAGTATATGTATAAGTTACAGTATAAGTTCCAGCACCAACACTTGGATCAAATTCATTCCCTGATACACTTGTACCTGAATATGTTCCTCCCGCTGGAGTACCAGACAATGTAATTGGGTCGTGGTTTGCACAAGCAGTTTGGTCAGCACCAGCATCTACTAATGGCAAATCGTTAACTGTAACAGTTACTTGGTCAGTTGACGTACAACCATTGTTATCTGCAGTTACAGTATAAGTTGCAGTTGCTGTAGGTGTAAATGGAGTTCCATCCGTAACACCACTATCCCAGGAAACAGTTCCAACAGAAGTCGTTGCAGTCAATGTAACTTCTTCTCCGTCACAAACTTCTTGATCTACACCAGCATCAACAGTTGGATTTTCATTAACCGTAACATCAACTTCATCTGTATTTTGACATCCAGTTGCCGTAATCTCACCAGTTACAGTGAAAGTAGTTACTCCAACAGAAGGAGTAAAAGCTACACCTTGACTAGCTCCATTATCCCAAGTGTATGTGTCTGCACCAGTAGCTGTTAAAGTAACTTGATCACCATCACAAACTTCTTGGTCTGCACCTGCATCTACTGTTGGCAGAGCATTTATAGTTATATCCTCCGTAGCAACTACTTGAGGACAAGAACCCGAAGCTGCGATTGTGTTTGTTACTGTGTATGTATTGGCTGTACTAGCATCTAAAGTAATTGTACCATTCGAAGCATTGATTGATAAACCTGCAGGAGTTGCAGAAAATGTGCCTGCACTTGAACCTGATGGGAAAGAAGGAGCTTCTGTTCCAACTTCTGCACAAAACTCAGCTGCACTGTAGCTAAATGTAGCATCTGGAGATGAAGTTAAAGTAATTGTCTCCATAAATGTTTCACCACAAGTTCCTGTTGTTGTAAAAGTTACATTATAAGTGTTTGCAGTACTAGAAGTCATATCTATTTCTCCAGTTGAAGCATCAGCAAATACTAATCCTGCAGGTGTTGCTGTAAAAGTACCCGTACCATTAATTGTCGGTGTTTCGTTTGCTCCACCTAGACAAAGTGTCGCAGATGAGTAACTAAAAGTTGCATCATTTACTGGATTAACAGTAACTGTCAATTGATCTGTATCTGTACATCCATTACCGTCAGTTAAAACAGCATCATACGTTGTTGTTGTAGTTGGAGATACTGAAATAGAAGCACCTGTTCCAACAGAGTTCCCTCCGCCGTCAAACCATTCAATAGAACCACTTCCAGAAGCAGTAATTGTTACTGCATCTCCTTCACAAATTGCTTCATCTGCCCCAGCAGTTACAGTTTCAGCTGGTATATTAGTCAATGTAACCGTCTCTAAATACTCACATCCACCTCCATTTGTTGATACAACAATATCATATGATCCAGGGGCTAAACCTGTGTAAGAAGTTTGGGTTTGAAAATTTGTTCCTCCATCTATAGAATAAGAATACGTTCCATCACCACCTATTGAACCAGTTATATCAATTCCACCATTGTTAAGTCCACATGTGGGATCTGAAACACTTACAGTAGCGTTAACTGCTGGGTAAACATCAACCAAATAAGCGGCAATATCAAAAACACATGCCCCATCAGCAATTAAATAAATTGCTTGAGTAGAAGGTGTTGATGAAGTTGGTGTTAATGTTGCATTTTGACCTGTTGCCTGATCATAGTCTGTCGTAAAAGGATTGTCTCCTAAAATCCAAGAGTAAATATCCACATCACCTGTAGTTGCAGCACCATCTACATTGAAATCACTTCCCAAACATATAGCACTAGATGCTGGTAGTATGTCAAAATCTGCTGTTGGCGCCGTCCCAGTAGATGTTAGTACGTCTAATACAAATGCTGTGTTTAAAGGAGCTCCTCCCCCATCAGTATAAACTGTTGAAACTTCATACCATCCCTGTAGACCACCTGTTCCATCAGCATAAAACTGTGTATAGTTTACTGCAGGTTGAGTTCCTAAAAGTGCAAATGAATCTTGTGTAGCATCATAATCTAATTCATAACCAACGTGGAAAGTTCCATTTACAGCAGCAGGTGTAGCAAACTCTAAAAAGTTATATTGGTTCGCTGTTATCTCATCATAACGAATCCATTCAGTTGAAATAATTGCACCTGGTACACCAGCATTATCTTGATAAACATTAAACGCTATTGAATCAACAGTACCTAAATCTTCAGCTTTCCATGGAGCAAATCGTATTGCTCTAACTTCTGTTGCTGCTCCAACTGTGTAACTTTCTGACCAAGTTGTAGCATTATACGTATCTGGGCCTGCAGTAAACATATCGTGACCTAAAATAAAGCCACTTGCAGTACTTAATTGCCAAAAGTCGTCATTTGGGTTGTAATTTCTCAAGGTGTCACATGATTGTGCTTGAGCATAATTCATTGCAAAAAGTGAAGCAATGAAGGGTAAAAAAATTGTGTTTTTTAAAAAACTCATAGTATTATTTTTTAAGTATTGAATAATAGTGTTATTTTTCTTCTTTGCGAGTAGCTTCTTTTGAATTAGAAAGTTTTTTCCTATTCACAGCCTCGACTTTTTGGATTGTTACTTTTTTTGCAGTTACAGCTTTACTTTTTTTAAGTGTAGTCTCTTCCTTTTTTGAGACTTCAATTTTTTGATAATCAGATTTTTTATTTTGTTGCTCTTGACCATTTACGGTTGAGGTTGCAATAAAAAACCCCATAGTTGATAGTAGAATTGTTTTTTTCATAATGCTTATTAATTTTCGAGCAAATATATAACTACTTCGACGAACAACCAAAATTTTAACATAAATAGAAAAATACTAACTTAAAGTCATAACCTTCTATTAAAAAACAGGTTATATTAATAACATAAGATAATTAAAGAAATCACACCTTTTACTTTACCGCCTGATGATAGACAGTTTGCGTTGGGAAGGCCATATCCAGCCCTGCGGCATTGAATTTTTTAAGGATATCTAAGTTCATAGCGGATTGAGTGTCTAGGATATCAGCTTCTTTTCTGATATAATAGATAAATAGAATTCCCAAGGAAAAGTCTCCGAAAGAATTAAAGCTAACCAACACTTCTTCATTAATTTTATCCGTATGTGAAGCTGAAATGTCTTTTAGTAGCTGCATCGCTTGCTCCATCTGTTCAGAAGTCGTTTCATAGGTCAATCCTAAATTAAGGACTACTTTGCGGGTGGGTTCTTTATCTATATTTTCAATGGCGTCTTCAGAAAACATAGAGTTGGGAATTGTAACTAAACGACCCGCCAACGTTTTTATACGTGTGCTTCTGATTCCAATCTCTTCAACAAACCCATCAATATCACCAATTTGAATCCGCTCTCCAATCTTGAAAGGTTTATCGGCAAAGATCATGATTCCACCGAAGAAGTTTTTAACTGTATCTTGAGCAGCAAGTGCAAAAGCTAAACCTCCAATACCAAGACCAGCAATGATTGCTCCAACATTGTAACCTGCGTTATTCAAGCCAACCACTATACCCATTGTCCAAACAATAATCTTCAATCCTTTTCTAAACAAAGGAAGCAATTGATCATCGAGGTCAGATTCTGTTTTTTCTGTTAAAGGAACGATGTATTCCTCAATCAAGGCGTCAACTACTCGTGCTATGAGCCACGTAATGTTAATCACCAACAAGAAATTAAAAAGATGATTAACAAACTGTCTGGTGTGTGAGTAGGGTATTTTTATTCCTTCTTCAATATCGGCAGCTGAAAGTTCAGAAACGGGATAATTTAATAAACCCAGAGCATACCAGGTTCCCCACAAGACAAGACCAAAAACAACTGGTTCTTCAACCATATCAACGATGATGTCGTCGAGATTCGTTTTGGTCTTTTGAGTCATTTTTTTAATGACGTTCTTTGATAACCAATACAGTAACTTTGCGGCAATAACAGTACCTAAAATTATACCTAGCGAAATAGTGTAATCCAAGAGAGTATTACCGTAATACTCTGTATCCCAAAACTCCATATTGTTCAATTTTAAAACAAAACTAATTTTTTTTTGTGTGGTATCAGTCAAAAAACAAAAAAATAATTATTGAAGTAGCTTCAATAACACTATTTTAAAAATGTTAAAAAGTTGGAATTATTAGAGTCAATAAAAGTAAACTCGTACAAGAATAATTAATATTTATTTATAGATGATTCTCACTGGTGGAGTTACTTTTACCTATACTTTCTCAAAATAAAAACGAAGTAAAATTAATTAAAAATCATCTTCTCCGAGAGTGAAATCCTCTACATTACTATCATCGTCATCGTAATTATCATCACTGTTTTCTGAGGAGTCTGATTTACTTGGCCGTAGTATATTTGTTTTTGATATGTTAAGGCGAATTTCTGTTTTTATAGTGCCGTCATCTTGTGGATAAGCTTTAGCAAAGGGAGTGCCTAACAGTTCAACCAAAGCACCACTTTTAAGAAAGTCTAAAATCCTCATATTTGCACCCTCTTTTTTCCATATTGTACAATTCACCCAAGTTGTTTTGGTGCGAGATTCGCCTGTTTTTTTATCTCTCCAGTTTTTATTGTGAGCAACAGGAAAATTGATAGCAACAACTCCTCTGTCCATTGTTTTAACACTTGCGTCTCGACCAATATTACCTATTAATCGTGTTTCGAATACCGTAGCCATTGTAAGTAATTTTAATGAATTTTGTTTGAAATTATGCTCTAATATAGGAATTACATAATGTGGCTGCAAATCGAATATTAAAAATATTTGCTTTTTATAATGAGGTTTTTAGGCTTGTCTTTATTAAAGCCCAACAGTAAACCAATAAATAGTGCAATAAATGTTACTCCTTGTTGTGTTTCTATAGTATCTTCTGACAGAAAAGAAGCTACTGCAATAAATGTGAAGCAAATTCCAAGAAAATTTATTCTATTATAAAACAGGAAGAAAAGGTATTTCCAAAATACGAAGAAGAGCAAAAAGCCTATCACCCCGAAACTCACCCAAAATGTTAGTAGTTGATTATGAGCTCTATTCCAGTGTTTAGGATCGAGTTTAGAGTTATTCTTTGTATAACTCTGATTAAATGCTTCTTGAACATCTCCAGTCCCCACACCAAAAAGCCAATTGTTTTCAATTATATCGATAGCAGCTTTCCAATGTTCAAATCGCTGAAGTAAAGAATTACCATCCGGATCTCCACCAATAGTATAATTTTGAATTTGATTTCGTAATATTTCAAAACGTTTGAAAGGAGAGTTGGAGTCATTATCTATACTTGTTCTACCACTTTCAATATTTTTTATATCCTGAACTGTTAATTGTTTCATTCCCTCCGCATCTTTAGTTAACCCTTTGGATGACATATATCGAAATAATGCAGATTTTAACTTGTGTCCATTAGGGCCAACGGTTTCGTATGCTTTATCAGATCGTTTGTTCCACGCTTCTTTCAATTCCTTCTCAGAGATATAAGACATAACATGATTCCCGTTCTCGAACCACAAAAAAGTGGTGTCGTGATAATATGAATTACCTTTTTCAGTTAACGCTGGAAGGTCACCAAAAACAATATCTCTTTGATTCGGAGAAAAGTAGTTAATTACAGAAAAGCTCCCTAAGACAACAAGCACAATTAATAGGGTGAAACCGACTCCTCTTTTTAGTCGAGTTTTAAATTTTCTAATGAAGTACACGACAATAGCAATAATGACAAAAACAAATGCTATATAACCACCCAGCACTTGTCCAATGGCAGTATAATAAGTAAACCAAGAAACTAAAGGTATCCAGATAAAAAAGAGTTTTGGTTGCTTCATGACATAATAAAGCGAAATTACTACCCCCATAACAATCAATAAACCGTATCGAATATGTGATCCAAAAAGAGATACATCGCGAAAATCCACTACTTCTCCAGTATTATTTGAGTACGACATATTAAGCCAATTGATGACGGACGTAATCAGTAATGATGCTAAAAATCCTTTAAGTACAATGTGAATATGTTCTTTAATCAACGGATAACCAATTAGAGCTAATGGAATAACTAGAAGAGGCAACTTTGTTTTAATGTCTCTAAAAGCATAATCTAAGTCAGTAGAATAAAACAAACCTATTATATGAACTAAGAAAATTGCAACGATAAACCAAGCTACAAGTTGTTTTTTCCAATTACTCATGTAAGCTTTAAAATCTCCTTTCAACAAAAGATTTGTTGCTAACCAAATTGTACCTATTGACATCACCACTTTGTTTAGCGGTAACCCAACGGCCAAAATAAATGTACCTAAAACCTGTAAGTACTTATGGGCAGGGAGACCTGTGAGTTTGTCAAACATGTAGTGTAGAAATAAAGTTTAAGGTTTCAAAATAGCATTGTAACGCTTTTCATCTTTTAGTACTTCAATGGCAGACTTTAATGATTCATCATCAAGAAAAGCATTTACAACACGACCTTCTTGAAAGTAGTATCTGGAAACAATCTCATTTTGAATTAAATCTTTGATTTGATCTTTAAACAACTCTAAATCTTTTTCTTTTGAAGCCTTAACTTTTTCGTATAAGGCTTCATATTCTTTTACAATTTCATCATCATACCCTTCTTGTTCAGCTGTTTCTAGAAGCTTTTTCATTTGTTCTTCGGAAGCAGTTGTATAATCAAAAGATTTTGTAAGCGCAAAGTCCTTAAAATCGTTATAAACTTTATCACTTAAAACGAATTCGTTTGCTGGAGCTATACTAGGATTTTCATTGACAAATTTTGTGGCAAAATCAAATACAATGTTTTCACCCATTAATACTGCAGTGATTCTGCCAAGTTTTTCCCCTTCAATTTTTACGTCTGGTTCAATTCCTCGTCCATCAATAACTTCTCGTCCATTTTTTGTTTTAAAGATATTTATCAATGAATCGGGTATTTCATCTACTTCTTCGCCTTCGTTATTATGATAATAATCTAGTTTTTGAACACACCTCCCTGAGGGAGTATAGTATTTTGCGATAGTTAATTTCATTTTTGATCCATATTTCAAATCAAAAGTTCTTTGCACTAATCCTTTACCAAAAGTTGTTGAGCCAATAATCACTCCTCTGTCTAAATCCTGAATTGAACCTGAGACGATTTCGGAAGCAGAGGCAGATGTACCATTTACTAAAACCACTACAGGAATGTCTAAATCTATGGGATTATTTCTAGTTAAATAAGTTCTGTTTTCATCTAAAATCCTCCCTTTGGTTTTAACAATAACTTCGTCTTTAGGCACAAAAAAGTTAACAATATCAACCGCTTCAATAAGTAAGCCTCCGCCATTACCTCTTAAATCTAGTATGACTTTTTCCATACCTTGACTTGCAAGTTTTTCATAAGCTTCTTTAACATTTTTTGATGCGGTCTGAGTGAAAGAGTTTAATTTAATATATCCGATACCATCATCCACCATTCCTGAATATGGAACATCTGGTAGTTTTATTTCATCACGAGTAACTTCAGCAACTCCTTCTCCCGCCATAGGACGATCATATTTTACTTTAACAACTGAACCTTTTGTCCCTTTTAACGCAGTTGAAACTTCTTCGTTAGACTTTCCTTTCATGGAGCGCCCATCAATTTCAAGAATTTTATCTCCCGCTTTTAATCCAGCATTATGTGCCGGTTTGTTTTCATATGGTTCTGCAATGATTACGTATTCGTCCACTTTTCTTATCAAAGCTCCTATCCCTCCATATTGACCAGTTGTCATCATTCGGTAGTCTTCTATGTTGGCTTCATGATAAAAAACAGTATAGGGATCGAGCTCTTGAAGCATAGCGTCAATTGCTACTTTGGAGATTTCACCAGTTTTAGGATCATCTACATAATACTTCTCTAAGTTCATGTAAATCAAATCAATGAGCTCTAAGTTTTTAATCACCTCGAAACCATTGCTTTGGGCTGATGTGTTGAACTGCAAACTAATAACCAATATGAGTAATATCTGCTTCATAAAATATTTTTAATTTCTTCTTGTTTGTTGTCGTCGTCTTTCATTAAACGTTCGAATAATAATTCTATTTTGTCTAACAACAAAGAATAATTTTCTTCTTCTTTACCCGTATAGATTAAAAAAAGCGCCAACTGTTTTTTATTATGTGGAAAATCCTCCTCAATAATGTACTTTTTTTTCCTCACTGTTTCTCGCATTAGTCTTTTTATGCGGTTTCTGGTGACAGCCTTTTTATGTATTCGCTTAGGTACCGAGCAAACAATCTGAAAGTTTTTTTTTGTAGGCAAATCAATTTGTTTGTATTGAAGTACAAATGGATACTGCTTGATTTTTAATCCGTTTTCAAACAACTCCTCAATGACTTTTTTACTACACAGCTTATATGCTTTCCCCAAGCGTTCATCCATATAACAAAACTACATAAATTTTTAATCTGTGTAGGTCAAAAATGAGCCTTGATTAAAAAGCTTAAAAAATGTCATTTCGGCGTTCAACTAGTTAGGAGTCAATTTTTAGTTTGGCATGAAATGTGAATTGCTGTAGGAAAACTATGAATTATGAAAAAGAAAGAGCGTAAACAAGCAATTAAAATGATGTTAACTTCTAACCTAGAAGAGTACATTCGTTACATGAATAATTTAGTAAGCAATAAACAAATGCGAGGAAAGATTTCGTAATCTGAATTAGATTACTTGATCAATTTGTTTTTTAAAATCTGCACGAGAGTGAACCCCTGAGGACCTCCAGACTATTTCTCCTTTTTTGAAAAGAAGAAAAGTTGGAACACCTCGCACTTTGTATTTTGCTGAGGCAGCGTTATTTTTATCTACGTCGATTTTTAATACCCGTAGCTTTTTTCCATATTCATTTTTTATGTCATCTATAATTGGCGCTACGGTTTGACAAGGTCCACACCAAGTTGCATAAAAGTCAACTAATACAGGAGTGTCGCCACTTATTATTTCCTTAAAATCACTCATTTTTTAACTTTGATTTTTGGTGTTTCTCAAGAACATCTGGCTTATAACTACTGAAAAGATTCATCCAGATGATCCTTCCCGCCCTATAGTTAACTGGAGCTAGAATAATCAAAACAGCTAATATATTTATGATATAAACCCAATAGGGTGTATCGTTGTAAATTAAATAAGTAATCACAAAAGTTGCTACAGATATCGCTACAGTTAAAGCATACGCAACATACATCGCTCCGTAGAAAAACCCAGTTTCCATTTCGTATTTATGACCACAAACACTACATTTATCTTCCATTTTGTCAAACTTACTAGGATGAAAAGTATTTTTATATGTAAACACTTTTCCCTCATGACAAACTGGACATTTTGCACTGAAAATACTATATAATCTAGTTCCTTTCTTAAACATACGACAAAGGTAATGTCTTTCTGTTTTTTTAATAGTGACTTTTGTCACAAATTGAAGGATTTTCTATGATTTTGTTCATTCGATTGAACAAGACGGATGTTTTTTAAGTCCGTCTTAAGATCTTAATGTCTCTATGTCTTAACATCTCAATATATTAAGTCCATTCACCATATCTTCTTGTTTATTTGCCCATTCTAAAAATATCCACGACCTTTGCAATCGTTTTTATGGAAAAGAAATTAGATATACGAAGTCTGTCAAATGCTGAATTAAAAGATCAGCTGAAGGAAATGGGTGAAAAAGCATTTAGAGCTTCCCAAATTTTTGAATGGTTGTGGCAAAAAAATGCTGCTACATTTGAAGAGATGACAAACTTAAGTGTTGGTTTACGCGAAAAGCTGGAACAGCATTATTTTATCGATCATATTTCGTTAGACGAACAACAAATCAGTTCCGACCGTACTATAAAATGTGCTTTCAATGTGGGTGTTGGTAAAGTTGTCGAAGGTGTTCTCATTCCATCAAAATCGAGAATGACTGCTTGTATATCTTCTCAAGTGGGATGCAGCTTAGCCTGTAAATTTTGTGCAACTGGTAAATTGAAACTTTTGAAGAATCTTTCTGCTGGAGAAATAGTGGACCAAGTGGTTTACTTGAGGGATCAAGCGCAAGAAAAGTATCAAACGAATCTTTCAAACATTGTTTATATGGGTATGGGTGAACCTTTGCTCAATTATAACAATGTTATGAAAAGTGTAGACCTTATCACTTCAGAAAAAGGACTTGGAATGTCTCCAAAAAGAATCACGATCTCAACGGCTGGAATTGCAAAGATGATTAAGCGAATGGGGGATGATGAAACCAAAATAAATCTAGCGCTTTCATTGCACGCCGCAAATGATGACAAGCGGGATAAGATTATGGCAATCAACGAAACCAATAACCTTGAAGCTTTAGCCGATGCCTTGCGTTATTTTTATGAAAAAACGGGAACGAGGGTGACTTATGAGTACATCGTTTTTAGAGATTTCAACGACGAATTAACGGATGCCAGAGAATTAGCAGAATTTTGTAAAAACATTCCGTGCAAAGTAAATATCATTGAATACAACCCAATCGACGATGGAGAATTCCAACAAGCTGACCCCAAAAAAGTAGACGCTTTCGCGGCATTCCTAGAACAAAGAAACATCATCGTAAACATTAGAAGGAGTAGAGGTAAAGATATCGACGCCGCCTGTGGTCAATTGGCGAATAAAAATAAGGCGGTTGATGAACGGGTGTTTAAGTAAGATGCCTTTCGAATGACTGCTACGTAAAAAAGCTATTTCACAGAGTTCCGCAGAGGGTGCACAGAGATCATCCACAGAGAAAATATTTCTTACAACAGCTATCGAATTAGAATGTTATTACACAGAGTTGCTCAGAGGGAGCGCAGAGATCCGCTGAGGATAATTATCCGTGCTAGCCTTTTGCATTAATAAGTTATTTCACAGAGATCCACAGAGGAGTATTTTGGTTTTTCATTGAAATAAATATATCCATTGAATCTTTTTCGTTAATTTAAATAAGAAAACTA
Source organism: Fluviicola sp. (assembly GCA_002734085.1). Taxonomy (GTDB): domain Bacteria; phylum Bacteroidota; class Bacteroidia; order Flavobacteriales_D; family Crocinitomicaceae; genus Brumimicrobium. Next base: position 678,566 of record NVXV01000001.1, read on the forward strand.
ACAGAATGACCGAAAATCAACTTACTCAAATCATCATTGGATGCGCTATAGACGTCCACAGGCAACTTGGTCCTGGATTACTCGAATCAGCTTATCAAGAATGCCTAAGATATGAACTAGAACAATATGGACTAGATATTAAAAAGGAAGTTCCAATGCCAATTGTCTATAAAGAAGTAAAACTCAATCATGGATATCGTATTGATCTATTAGTTGAAAACAAGGTCGTTATTGAATTAAAAGCAGTTGAAAATTTAACTGATGTTCACCTAGCTCAAACACTAACATATTTAAGATTGGGTAATTTCAAACTAGGACTAATTCTCAACTTTCATACTATAGTTTTGAAAAAAGGTATTAAAAGAGTAATCAATCGAGGATAAATAATTAGTAAAAATCTCTATGCCCCTCTGTGCCCCCTCTGCGGAACTCCGCGCCACAACCCCACACCCCTCTGCGAATCTTTGTGCTTCTCTGCGGAACTCTGTGCCACAACTCTTCCCTACCATTTTTCAAAAATTCTCTACCTTTACCCCAAACAAAAAATCAATGAAAAAAATCTTGCTTTTAGGTTCAGGTGAATTAGGAAAAGAATTTACCATCGCAATGAAAAGATACGGGCACACTGTTATCGCTGCGGATAGTTACGAAAACGCCCCCGCAATGCAAGTGGCAGATGATTTTGAAGTGTTTAGTATGCTCGACGCTGACGCTTTACAACAAGCTGTAGACAAACACAGTCCAGACGTTATTGTTCCAGAAATTGAAGCCATTCGAACTGAAAAGCTCTATGAATTTGAAGAGCAAGGAATACAAGTAGTCCCTTCTGCGAAAGCTACAAATTATACCATGAACCGAAAGAAAATTCGTGATTTAGCGGCAAATGAACTGAATATTCGTACGGCTGAATATCGCTATGCAAAGAGTTTAGACGAATTAAAAGCGGCAGTAGATGAGGTTGGAATGCCTTGTGTGGTTAAGCCTTTAATGTCTTCTTCTGGTAAAGGACAATCGGTAATAAAAACGGAGGCAGACATTGAAAAGTCATGGGAAATATCTCAAACGAAAGGTAGAGGTGATGGAGCTGAGGTGATTGTTGAAGCCTTCATTGACTTTGAATTTGAAATCACATTACTTACCGTTACTCAACAAAACGGTAAAACGTTATTTTGTCCGCCAATAGGCCATAGACAAGAACGAGGAGATTATCAGGAGAGTTGGCAACCGCAACCAATGTCGGAAGCACACCTTCAAACGGCGCAAGAAATGGCTGAAAAAGTAACGAAATCATTAGGTGGTGCCGGAATTTGGGGAGTTGAGTTTTTCATAGGAAAAGAGGCGGTTTATTTTTCAGAACTTTCACCTCGTCCACATGATACTGGAATGGTTACTCTTGCGGGGACACAAAACTTTACGGAATTTGAATTACATGCAAGAGCCGTTTTAGGAATACCAATTCAAAAAATAGCCCATCAAAGAAATGGAGCAAATGCTGTGATTTTGTCAGAAGTAGCGGAAGAAAAAACTCCTGAATATTCTGGTTTCGAAAAAGCTGGAGCATTTGACAAATCAGATATTCGCATTTTTGGTAAGCCTGTGACTAGAAAATACCGTCGAATGGGAATTGCTTTTACCTATGATGAAATTGGTTCAAACATGGACGAGTTAAGAAAAAAAGCAAAAGAAATTGCTGATTGTATTGAGGTGAAGTGATTCTACACAAACTCATTTCCGTATATTTGCACCACAAAACTGAAAAGTATGGCAGACCAAGGAAAATTTAGCACGAATAAAGCACCTAAACCTGTTGGATTATATCCACATGCTCGTAAAGTTGGAAACTTACTTTTTTTATCGGGTGTTGGGCCTAGAACTGCAGGGTCAGATGATACTGATTCACATGTTCCAGGATTGAAATTAGATAAAAACGGAAACTTTTTAGAGTTTGATTTTGCAGCGCAATGTAGAGCTGTTTTCGATAATGTCCGTGCGATTCTAGAAGAATCCGGGTCGAGTTGGGAAAACTTAGTTGATGTCCAAGTGTTTTTAGTGAATATGAAAAGAGATTTTCATATGTACAATAAGATTTACGCTGAATATTTTAAAGACAATCAACCTTGTAGAACGACAATAGAGATTTCTTCGCTACCAACACCGATTGCGATAGAATTAAAGTGTATAGCAACAATAGATTAAAATTATGATAGGATTTATTATTAGAACAATTTTGGCTCTCGCAGCAGTAGGATTTAATGTCTACTTGTTTTATGTTGGATCATGGGGCTGGGGCATTACCTTTATTTTAGTGACAGCGTTGATTATTCTTTCTTTCTTCAGAAACGAGAATGTGATCTTAGCATTATATCAAATGCGTCTGGGTAAACAAGAGAAGGCTTGGAAATACTTAAATAGAATAAAGTCACCACAGTTTTTACCAAAAAAACAACATGCCTATGTGATTTATTTGAAAGGAATGCTGGGACTTCAACAAGACTTAGGTTTTGCAAAATGTGAACAATTGATTCGTAAAGCATTAGATTTAGGGTTAAGAACACAACAAGACACCGCCGTTGCAAAAATGCAGTTGGCAGGAATCTGTATGCAAACAGGTCGAAAAAGAGAGGCTCAAACACTTTTGTCTGAATCGAAAAAACTAGACAAAAATAACATGTTGAAAGAGCAAATTGACATGATGAAGAAACAAATGGGTATGGTCGCATCTAAGAACCAAATGCGAATGGCTCAAATGCATAAAGGGCGTAAAAAAGCACCTCGTAAACGATAATTACGGATGGCAGAAGATTTACATATAGACAATTCGGATAAATTATCCATGTATGAATCTTTGTTGCCACAGCTCAAGGCACTCTGTGAAGGAGAACCAAATCAGATTGCAAACCTTGCAAATATAACTGCAGGTTTAAAAGAAGCTTTTAATTTTTTCTGGGTTGGATTTTATCTCGTTGAAAATGAAGAACTAGTTCTTGGTCCTTTTCAAGGTCCCGTTGCTTGTGCAAGAATTCAAAAGGGCAAAGGTGTTTGTGGAACTTCTTGGGAGAAAGAAGAAACACTATTAGTTCCCGATGTCGAGGCATTTCCTGGTCATATTGCTTGTAGTTCAGCTTCGAAGTCAGAAATTGTTGTACCGCTCATTAAAAACGATCAAGTAATTGGTGTTTTAGATGTTGATAGCAATAAATTAGCTGATTTTGATGTTATTGATGAACAACAACTCACTAAACTTTGTCAATGGCTCGTTTCCATTCTATAGTTCAATTCCTTTTAGCTACTCTTTTGATTGCTTCATGTGGTCAGGTAGGTACAATTACAGGAGGGGCTGTAGATGAAACAGCACCAACTCCGATTCTTTCTGAAATAGAACCACCAATGGCAAGTAAGAACACCTATCCTGATGAAATTATCATCCCCTTTGATGAATTTATTGCGCTAAACAAACCAGGAGAAAATATTAGATTGATTCCCAATGATGTTACGCTAGAGCCTTCAATTAAAAGAAAGTCATTAGTCCTTGAAAAGACAGAAGGTGAATGGCAAGAAAATACGACGTATGCAGTTTATTTGAATCGTGCTGTCAAGGATATTACTGAGCAAAATGATTCGCTTATGGTTTATGTATTCTCTACAGGTCCTTTTTTAGATTCACTTCAGACAGCGGTTAAAGTTGTAGATGCTTTTACAAATCAACCACTTGAAGACATTACCGTTGGACTCTACGAAAACAAACTCTTAGACGACACGTCTATAGTTGAACCACGATATATAGCTTCTTCAGATGAAAAAGGTGTTGCAGTGTTTAACTACTTAAAAAAAGGCCCTTTTTATGCTTATGCATTTCAAGATGAAAACAGAAACAACCGGATGGATCCTACTGAAAAACGCGCTGGATTAGACGAACAGGTATACGGAGACACGAGTTTTGTTACAGGTCCAATTATGCGACTAATGCCTCCTTCAGAAACAGGCGAGTGGGAAGTATTGAGTAATGAGGTTATCCAACCAGCCAGTTGGTGCATGAGTTTTTCTAAACCAATGGATACATCTATTGTCTTTGATTTTTTGAATTTAAAACCCATAGGATCAGAGTGGAATGTTTTTCGTGACTCTGTCACATACTACTTTTTAAACAAAAACAATTCTGGAAATTATGGTGTGATAATAGAAGACGGAGAAAGAAAGGATACAATTACAAAAAAGTTTTTCTTCAAAACTCCTTATACCTATGAAGTAGAATCAAATATTAAAAACTACACCCTTCAAGCATCTGATACATTGACTTTGTCTTTAAAGGAGCCAATTTTAGAATACGACGAAAGTCTGATGAAGGCCACATACAAAACAGGAAACGACACAGTTTTTAAACCGCTGGAATTTAAAGTGAATAGAATAGATGATAAGTCTTTAAAAGTAATACATAATTTAAATGTTGATGAGGTTGAATTTACTATCTACCCAAATGGGTTAAATGGTTATAATACAAATCAAAAAGATTCAGTTTTCATTAATTATAATGTTCAACCTATTGAGAAAGTGGGGAATCTTGAGGTTGAATTTGATTCAATTCCACCATATGGAATTTTATATTTGATGGATGCAAAGAAAAATGTACTTGACGAAGTCATTTTTAATGGAGTAGAAGATCAATCAACAATTTTTCAAAACCTTCAGCCTGGAAGATATAGCTTTTACTTTGTTATAGACCAAGATAGAAATGGATGGTGGTCAACTGGAAACTTATTTACTTCAAAGGAACCAGAAAAAACGATGTGGTTTATGAGTCCTTCAACGGTTCGTGCAAACTGGGAAGTTAAAACAACTTTGTCAATCACAGAAAGTATACAAACCGAACCAGACTAATTAGCAGGTTTGAATATTTAAATAATTTAAGTTAACTTGCTAAAAATAATCAGCGTTTAAATGTATTATTAATTTGGATAAAATTAAGATTCATATTGTTTTTATACTAACCACCTTAATTGTTTTTGGACAACATTGTTTAGGGCAAAACTCCTTGTACAAGGACATCTCTGTTAAAAAATCTGATTCTACGAGACTCAAAGCGTTTTCTAAACTAGCAACAAATCATATTGGTAAAAACAATGACAGTGCGTATTACTATATCGAAAAGGGATTAGAAGTTTGCAATTCGTTTGAAAACACATCGAAATCAGGTGTTATTGACTCTAACCTAATGAATTATTGTGGAGAGCATTATATGGTGATTGCATATTTTCACTACAGAAAAAGTGAATTAAACGAAGCACTTAGGGCTTTTAAAAAAGCGGGAAAAGTATTTTCTCAAGGCAATAAACTTAAACAAGAAGCCGAGTGCTTAAATAACAGTGCTGTCATACTTACTAAAATGAGTAATAACTCTGAAGCAATAGTTGATTACCATAAAGCGCTAAAGATTTATACAAAACTCAATGATTCTTTGGGTAAGGCCTACACTTTAAACAATTTATCTAGGGTTTATCGGGAGCAAGACAACATTGAACTGGCAGTTAAATATATTGAAGAGTCGCTAGAATTAAGTATGGCCCTTAACGCCAAAGAACTGGAAACACTTAATTTAAATGCTTATGCAGGTCTAAATAAAATGTTAGGGGATACTGCAACTGCTTTAAAGTTATATGAAAAAGCATTATCCATTCGAAAAGCCCTAAAAGATTCACTGGGAATCGCTACTGTATTAAACAACATTGGGTCACTATATAAACATAAACAACAGTATCGAAGAGCGATTGATTATTTTTCGAATGCACAAGTTATAACAGAAAACCTTAATAATCTTGAAGGATTAGGACATACTCTGTATAATCAGGGGGAAGTTTATTTTGCTACTAACAATATAGACAAAGCTAAAGAAATGGGGTCTCGTGCTTTAAAAATAGGAGACAGTATCAATAATGTTAAAGTTATAAGTCGTTCTGCAGAACTTTTGATGGACATATATAAAAAAACAGGCGATTGGGAAAAAGCATTTGAAATGCAATCCTTAAAGATGGAGATGGATGCGAAAAAATATAATAAAGAGTCTCAAAAAATAGCACAGCAAGAAGCATTAAAGTACCAGTTTGAAAAAGAAAAAGCAATTGATAGGAAAGAAGAAGAGCAACAACAGCAACTTTTAGCCGAAAGGGCAGAAAGGCAAAAAATATTTTATATTGCTGTAGGTCTTGTTACACTACTTTTATTGGCGCTACTCTTTATCTCTGCACAAAGATTGCGTTCTGCAAAACAACAAAACCGACTAATAACGAAACAAAGTAATGAAAGAAAAATGTTGCTTCAAGAAATTCACCACAGAGTAAAAAACAACTTTCAAATTGTGTCTAGCTTGCTTCGACTTCAGTCCTACTCTATAGAAAATGAAAGCCTTAGACAATCTTTTGAAGAAGCTGTAAATAGAATAAACTCGATGTCCATTGTACATGATATTATTTACAGGCAAGAGACTTTTTCAGAAATTGACTCAAAGGACTATTTAGAAAAATTAGTTCAAAGCTTAAAACAATCTTCTGGTAATCCAAAAATTGACATAGAAATTGATGCGCAAAAACCAAAGCTCAAAATTGAAACCTTGATACATTTAGGGATAGCATTAAATGAATTAATAATCAACTCATTTAAATATGCATTTACAAGTGATCATAGTAATCCAAAAATTCGAATTTTCTTAAATGAAGTTGGAGATAATGAGTTCGAATTGATTTACCAAGACAACGGGGTAGGTATAAACAAAGAGATTGACCAAGAGAGTTTTGGCATGGAACTTATTCAAACCTTAATAGAACATCTTGAAGGTAGCGTAAATATTTCATCAGAAGAAAATTGGAATACGACGATCTTTATTAAGTTTAAGGATGTCTGATTTACGGTATTGCCAATGATAAATTTATATCCCTGAAAATAAGAGAAGTGCCAGTAACGATTGACAACATATTGCGAGTCGATATTTAGTGACGAATTATTTAGTAAGTAGATATTTTTAGTGAAAAGTAGTTAATGCAATTTGAACTCTACATGCCCTAAGAGTTCGTCACTAAGACGGGCTTACTGAATTCGTCGGCACTTGTGTCTAGTCGATGTCACTGTTCACTATATCACTCAACTAAACCAAAAACTCTGTTTCGTCAAATCGTTCGATCACTTCATCAAGCGTATCGTAAATTTCATTCAAGTCAAAAGTAGTTACCAACTTAGTACGGTAAGGCTTGAAATGCGGGATTCCTTTAAAATAATTGGTGTAATGTCTTTTCATTTCGACAAGTGCTAATTTTTCTCCCTTCCATTTAATACTCATATCTAAATGGCGACGAGTAACATCTACTCGCTCTTGTAAGGTTGGCTTTGGGAGATGTTCTCCTGTTTTATAGAAATGCTTTACTTCATTAAAAAACCAAGGATACCCAATACTTGCGCGACCAATCATCAGTCCGTCAACGCCATATTTCTCTTTGTATTCTACTGCTTTTTCAGGTGAATCAATATCACCATTTCCAAAAACAGGGATCTTCATTCTGGGATTATTCTTGACTTCCGAAATCAATGTCCAGTCTGCTTCTCCCTTATACATTTGTTTTCGCGTACGACCATGAATTGAAATAGCTTCAATACCAACATCTTGTAGACGTTCGGCAACTTCAACAATGTATTTTGTATTCTCATCCCAACCCAGACGTGTTTTCACAGTCACAGGAAGCTTAGTACTCTTCACAATTTCAGCAGTCATGCGAACCATCTTGGGAATATCCTGAAGAATTCCGGCACCAGAGCCTTTACATGCCACCTTCTTTACAGGGCAACCATAATTGATGTCGATAATATCAGGATCTGTCTTTTCAGTAATTTCGGTAGCTTGTTTCATGCTTTCGATGTCATTTCCAAAAATCTGAATCCCAACAGGACGTTCATATTCAAAAATATCTAGCTTTTGCACGCTTTTAGCAGCATCGCGAATCAACCCTTCAGACGAAATAAACTCTGTATACATTAAATCTGCTCCGTTCTCCTTGCACAATGCACGAAACGGAGGATCACTTACATCCTCCATGGGAGCAAGGAGCAAAGGAAACTCTCCCAATTCTATATCGCGAATTTTTGCCATCGTTATTCAAAAGTTGACTGCAAAAGTACGGCGAAGAATGGGAAGTACAAAAAAGATCAGCTACGAATTAGATAAAGCGTATATACCAGGTTTCAGAAATAGAGTGCCATAGTAACATAACTGGCAGCTTGTGTCAATGACCACACCATACTATTGCCAAAAAGAAAAGAAGCATCCCTCAATAGTGCCGAAGGTACGACACATTACACCATGTCTTTCCATAAATCAAAACATTATCTTTTCATTAAATAACAAATTCAATAAAACCTTTAGTCCAGAATTTCATTAATTTCACTCCATCAAACAAAAAATATGTACAAACCAATCGAAAAATACTGTCAAAACCTCACAACCAATTTTGATGAAATTAGTGAAGAGCGAAAACAAACTCTAAATAATATCTCTTCCTACATCAAACAAAAGAAAAAAGAAATAACAAACTTGATTTACGTCTGCACACACAATTCTAGAAGAAGTCACTTCGGACAAATCTGGGCAACTGTAGCTGCTGGTTTTTACAATGTACATAGCGTAAACACCTATTCAGCAGGAACTGAACAAACGGCTTTTCACTCCAATGCAATTGAAGCACTTCGTCGAATAGGATTTAAAATCGATAAAGCCAAAGAAGAACAAAACCCAAAACATGCTGTCAGCTTCGGAGAAAACCAAACCATTATCTGTTTCTCCAAAACACTCGACCACAAAACACTTCCCCAACAAAGTTTCGCCGCAATAATGACCTGCGACGACGCCGAGCAAAACTGTCCTTTTTTACCTGGCGCAGAAAAAAGAATCGCCACAACCTACCAAGACCCCAAAGCATTTGACGGTACTTCTCAAGAAGTTGAAATGTATGATGAACGCTGCAGACAAATTGCTTTAGAAACGCTATACATTTTTTCCCAGCTCTAGATCTCCACGGATATATTTGTCCACATATTTCTTTTGGTTCGCTATCGCTCACTTTTTCTCCACAAATGTCACAAATTTACTCAAATGTGATTACGTGGTGGTGTGCACAGCTTGGTTGGACTAACACATCCCCTTTTGGGATACCGATATTTATAATTTTAAAATGATATCCACGCCCAACTCATACTCTACAATCCGATAAATCCCAAAAATCTGTGAACAACAACACACCCTACTCACATCCTACAATTTGAGTAATCTGTCAATTTGTAGACTGCCCCACCCCAACACACTACAATCTGTGTAAATCAAACGAATCTGTGGACTGATCTACACCCTACTCACGTCTTGCAATCCAACTAATCCCACAAATCTGTGGACAACAAACCTCCCTAATTAAACAAACATCATTATCTTAGGTGCTCAAAAAAGAATTTCAAAGATTATGCAACAGATAAAAAATTACGTTTGTGGAGAATGGGTTGCCGGAGAAGGCGTTGAAACACCTCTTTACAACGCTATCACAGGAGAACAATTCGCGGAGACATCATCAAAAGGATTAGATTATGAGGCAATTTTAGCTTACGGTCGTGCGAAAGGAGGAGAGAAACTAAGAAAAATGACTTTCCACGAGCGTGGAAGAATGTTAAAGGCATTAGCGCTTCATCTGATTGAGTTGAAAGGAAAATATTATCAATTAAGTGCCGCAACCGGTGCAACAAAAATTGATTCGTGGATTGATATTGAAGGAGGAATTGGAAACTTATTTGCTAACGCTTCGCTTCGTCGTCAGTTTCCAGACTTGCCTTATTATGTTGATGGTGAAGCAGCTCCACTTTCTAAAAACGGAACTTTTATCGGTCACCACATTATGGTGCCAAAACGTGGTGTTGCAGTACATATTAATGCATTCAACTTCCCGATTTGGGGAATGCTTGAAAAAATAGCGGTGAACTTAATGGCAGGTGTTCCAACGGTAGTGAAACCATCAGAATACACTTGTTATTTGACAGAGTTAATGGTGCAAGACATCATTGCTTCTAAGATTTTACCTGAAGGTGCATTGCAACTTGTCTGTGGTTTAGGTCGCGGAATTATCGACCATGTAAATAACCAAGACGTAGTGAGTTTTACAGGATCTGCTAAAACAGGAAAAATGCTAAAAGCACACGACAGAATTTTAGAAGAGTCCGTTCCATTTAACTTGGAAGCAGATTCATTAAATGCTACAGTTCTTGGAAAAGACGCTGTACCGGGAACGGCTGAGTTCGATATATTCATAAAAGAGGTTGCCAGAGAGATGACGGTAAAAGCGGGTCAGAAATGTACAGCGATTCGCAGAATATTCGTCCCAAATAATTTGATGGAAGACGTTCAAAAAGCATTGAGCGATCGTTTGGCAAAAACCACGATTGGAGATCCTTCACAGGAAGGTGTTCGAATGGGAGCGCTTGCCACTCAATTACAAGTAGAACGTGTTAGAGAAAGCGTTAACAAACTCGCAGAATCACAACAAATTGTGTATGGAAACATGGATGAGTTTGATGTAGTTGGAGCAGATAGAGGCAAAGGCGCATTCTTTTCACCGATCTTATTTGTAAACGACGATCCGTATAATAAAACAGATGTACACAACGTGGAAGCTTTTGGCCCTGTTTCGACATTAATGGGATACGAAGACCTAGAAGAAGCGATCCAACTCTCCGAAATGGGGAAAGGATCTTTGGTTTCTTCTATCGTTACGGCAGATGATAAAATTGCAAGAGAATATACGGTAAACGCAGCGCACATGCACGGAAGAATTCTTGTGTTGAACGAGCAATGTGCGAAAGAGAGTACAGGACACGGATCTCCACTACCATTATTAACACACGGTGGACCAGGTCGTGCCGGAGGTGGAGAAGAAATGGGAGGTAAGCGAGGAATTTTGCATTATCTGCAACGTACAGCCATTCAAGGACATCCCACAACAATTACAGAAATTACGCAGGTATATCAACAAGGAGCACAAGGAAACATCACGGATGAGCATCCATTCAAAAAGTATTTTGAAGAATTGAATGTGGGAGATCAATTGATTACAGAAGCACGAGAAATCACGGCGGATGATATTGACCAATTTGCGGCATTATCAGGAGATAATTTTTATGCACATAAAAGAGATACTAATTTTGAAGGAACAATGTTCGACGAGCAAGTGGCACATGGTTATTTCTTAATGAGTGCTACTGCAGGGTTATTTGTTGACAGTTACGACATGAATCCAGTATTATTGAACTATGGAATTGACAATTTACGATTCACGAAACCAGTGTATGCAGGTTCAAAAATGCATGTGCGTTTTACATGTAAAGAAATTATTCCAAATGACGTAACAGAAAAAGACGACGACCCAAAAACAAAAATCAAACGCGGTATCGTGAAGTGGTTTGTGGAAATGTTGGACGAAGATACGGAAGAGCCATTGGTTGGTTTTGCAACAATTTTGACAATGGTGAAGAAGAAGGATCAGTCGGAGTAGTTACAGTATAGCCGAATGCAATCAATTACAAACGACTATTATCGGATAATTGATTTGTCTAAACCTTTTGATGCACTTGTTTTATAGGGTTTTAGTAACTAAATTTGGGTCAAAAGACATAGTGCGGATAAAACACATATGTTTTTTATACACACGTTGTGTGTAACCAAATAATAGTGAACGATATGAAACATTTAATTTTAGGCGTAATTTTTTTAACCCTGAGCTCATCTGTTGTGGCCCAAGTTGGGACAAATGGTGAAGATAGAAAGGAAGAAGGTCGAAACATAAAAGAGTATAACCTTACTATCGAAGAAAATGAAATAACCCTTGCAGGTGTAACCGCAAACGGAATGACCATTAATGGTGGAATTCCAGGTCCTACGCTAGAATTTAATGAAGGAGACCTTGCCATAATTAATGTAACCAATAAAATGGATGAAGAAACCTCTGTACACTGGCACGGTTTAATACTTCCTAATTTTTATGATGGTGTTCCTTATTTAACTACGCCACCTATAAAACCAAATACTACATTTCAATATAGAATACCTATAAATCAATCTGGTACATATTGGTATCATTCCCATACGATGTTACAAGAGCAAAAAGGAGTTTATGGCTCAATAGTCATTCATCCTAAAGAAAAGACGTTGGAATATGATAAGGATTTAGTCGTAGTCCTTTCCGATTGGACAAACGAAAAACCAATGAATGTACTGCGAAACCTTAAACGAGGAAACGAATGGTATCAGGTTAAAAAAGGGACAGCAGTACCATTAAGTAGAGTCATCAAAGAAGGTGCACTGGGAGCACAATTTAAGTTTTGGCGTGATAGAATGGAAGGTGCAGATATTGCAGACATCTACTATCCTGCGTTCTTATCCAATGGCAAAAAACTTGCAGAATATCCAGAGTTTAAAACAGGTGAAAAAGTACGACTACGTTTTATCAATGCATCTGCTTCATCTTATTATTGGGTGGATTTTGGTGGTGGTAACCCGATGATAGTTGCGAGTGATGGTGTGGATGTAACACCAGAATATAAAAACCGATTTCTTTTTGCAATTGCCGAAACCTATGATGTCATTGTAACCATTCCAGAAGGCACTTTAGAAATTACTGCCACAGCGCAAGATGGTTCTGGTAATACATCCATTCACTTGGGTAGCGGAAAATTGTATCCAGCAACTGTAATAGACAGACCCGATAAAGTGGCAATGATGAAGCAAATGACAAAAATGGATATGAAGATGGGTGCACCTGCAATGGTGGGCAATCAAAAGAAAAAGACCCCCGAAATGTTAATGCAAAAGTATGGGATGAAAATGAAAGATGGTCAGATGAAAATGGACATGCAGAAGGACGATAAAAAGCCGATGAAAGAAGACAGTTCCGTTTTCGATTACAGCACTCGTAAAACCTATTTCAACTATGATTTTTTAAAGGCAAAAGAAAACACGACCTATAAGGCAAACATACCTGTAACCGACCTTTTACTTAACCTAACAGGTAATATGCAACGCTATGTTTGGAGTATGAATGGCGTACCACTTTCTGAAACAGATAAGATTAAAATAAAAGGTGAAGAGGTTACTAGAATTACTTTGAATAACCTAACAATGATGCATCACCCAATGCATTTACACGGACATTATTTTAGGGTGATTAATGAAAATGGAGAGCGTTCACCATTAAAGCACACGGTCAATGTTCCACCTATGCAAAAAGTTGTCATTGAATTTTATAACGAAGAATATGGTGATTGGTTCTTTCATTGTCACGTACTATATCATATGCTGGGTGGTATGGCAAGAGTATTTAGCTATGATACACCACGAGATGAAAGGATGAAACCTTATCCAGTACAAAACCTAATTGACGAGACAGACCATTACTATTCGTGGGGAATGCTTCGTGGAGGTTCAAACTTTAATGAACTTTTATTGATGTCGAGCAACATCCGCAACGAATTTGGACTACGTGCCGAGTTTGATTATAACCAAAATGCCGAGATAGAAGTAAATTATAACAGATATCTCAATGATTGGGTACGCGTGTATGCAGGGGTAAATACCGAAACTTCAACACCAGATTCTTATGATACATTTAATACTGTAGGATTGGTTGGAGTTAAATATTTCACGCCTTACAGATTTAATGTCGATGTGAGTATGGACCATCAACTGCGCCCAAGAATACGTTTAGACAGAGAACTATTGATTTTTCCTAGAATTTTTCTCGAAGGAGAATACGAGTATAGAGCGGATTTTGGATGGGTCAATGATTTAGAAAGTGACAAATCTTATGAAGGTGAAACGCAATGGTTAATTGGAGCATCATACATCTTATCTCGAAATTTTTCAATTCAAGGTAATTATAACAACCGCTACGGTTGGGGTGGTGGATTATTAGTAAGATTCTAAAATAAAGGCTACACACAACATTGTATATACGATAATGCTCCCTATCGGTCGCACTACGCATATACTAATCGTTGTGTACAATTAAAAAACTGAATTATGAAATTTTATCTATTATGTTTAACTATTCTAATTTTTTCTGGAGTAATTAAAGGTCAGGATTCTATTGATTATCATGACCCAAGATGGTCACCAGATGGTAATCGAGTATTGTTTTATTCCAATCTTAAAGGAAATTTTGATGTTTATCTTTATGATAATAATAGCGGTAACAACATACAACAAATCACCTCTGACTCAACCTATGAAGGAATGCCTGCTTGGATACCTCAAAGTTCTTTAATCTCCTTTGCATCCGACAAAAATGGCAACTTTGATATATACACATTTGACTTAAAAACAAAAGAAATAAGAAATATCACGAATTCGGATGACTTTGAAGGAACTCATAGATGGTCTAGTGATGGTTCAAAAATAGCCTTTGAACGAAAAAAAGATAATGCTACTGACATTTACATAATGAACTGGGACGGATCAGGTCTATTTCAATTGACAAATAGTCCTGCAAATGATTTTGCTCCTTTTTGGTCTCCTGATGGTAAATATATTTTTTATCAATCATCTGAAAGTGGTACTTACCAAATTCATAAAATAAAAATAGACGGAACTAACAAACAACAATTAACAAAAGGAAAATCTCACAATCTATTAGGTTCATTGTCTGGTGATGGACAAAAAGTATATTTGATATCCTATAAATCAGATAAGCCACAAATTTGCGAGCTGAATTTAGATGATAATAGCCTATTAGAAATATCACATACTGATGTGGATAAAATGAGAGCCGAGATATCCCCAAACGGTAAAATTATACTCTATAATAAAATTGAAAAAGTGAACGGAAAACGTGTATATAGATTATATCAAATAAACGTTGACGGAACAGAAGACAAAATATTCGTTAAATAACTGTACACAACATTGGCTATAAGTAATTGCTTGTTCTCGACTACATCTGAAAATCCTCGCAGATTTTCAGTTTGGTGCGTACTTGCATAGTTAAGTACTAACCCACGCAACTACTCATAGCCTAGACCGTTAGCCGATGTACTAAATATATAGAGAACCGATAGACTAAATGAGAATTTTAATAATCATAGTGTTGAGTTGTATGTTTTTCAACTTAGGATTTTCACAGAAAAGTAAAAGTCTTGACTCAATACAATCATTTACCTGGATTAATTCATTGGCCTATTTGCCTTCTGTGCATGGAGAATCTGAAATTTATAAATATGAAAACGGAAGAATAAAACACAAATATTCAAAAACGAAGTCAGTTTGGAGGCTAAGATGGAATTCAAAAAAGCTATTTMCGACAACAAACAAAGAGAATGTAACAGATTCGTATGAAATGTTTTTGAATATGTCAGCCCAAAAAATTTATAAAATAGGATTATCAAAACAAGACAAAGATTCTTTAATAAAAATGGCGAATCAGAAGAACTACTTAGGTCATTTAACACATTCTGTTGCGTATAATGATTTAAAAAAGTACATAGCTGACTCAGATACTATAGAAATTGAAATTAAAGAATTCAATACAGAGGAAAGCAAAAAATGGGATGAAATGACTGTTGTAATTGACGGCGCACCATTTTTGATTCATTTGGAAATTGTGACTCAATCAAAAGATACGGTTAGATTTGAATATCGCGGAAATCTTGTTGGTGGTGTTAAAGACACTTCAGTTGATGAGTTTCTTACTTTTTATAGTATATATCAAAATTATAAATTGTTCAGATATACGCCGATGTCAGCGTACTTCGGTAAAGAAAATCTGTACAAATTGATTCTTAGGTACATAGCCTATAAAGAAAATACATATTAAAATAAAACTATTAAAAAAAATAACCACAGCACAACACAGTTCTAGCAATCAAGCCTTAGTGAACTGCATTTCGAGATTTTATTGTAAATTTGAACTATTCGGGTTTAAGCAAGTGTACTGGATTAAAATGACTGGATTGTAGACCCTGAGAACGTTGAAACCATTATTCAAAATATTATAATCAAAAGTAAATAATATGAAAACTACTAAAAAGTTAAAATTAATTTTATGCTTATTCTTTATCTTTTCAATCTCGAATCTTTCGGCACAGCAATTGGAATTTGAATCTATAGAAAGAGCAGATGGAACTGCTTTTTTTGCCATCGATAAAGCTACCGGGCAAATTTCATTTATGCTTGATTATGGGTCAAACGCTGGGAACTGGAAAAATTATGGAAAAACCATAGATAGAAACTCCCAAGAGAAAAACCTGGCGCTTTATACAATTCAAAGAACTGATGGTACTGCTTTCTTCGCTATGGACGGCGCTACTGGACAAGTTTATTTTATGCTTGATTACGGATCAAATGCTGGGAACTGGAAAAGTTATGGAGGTGTACTACCAAAATCAGAAAACTCCTTTGTTAGTTTTCAAGCATCTTCCCGTACGGATGGCACAGCTTTTTTCGCTATGGATGGAAACACTGGGCAAATTTATTTCATGCTTGATTACGGATCAAACGCAGGTAACTGGAAAAGTTACGGTGGGACTGTTCCTGAGTAGTGTTTTTTGTAAATTTGGATTTGAAACAGAAGTGGCCAGTAGTTAAATTGTATTTCAGTAATCGTGAATTCGGATGATTATATTCTTTAAAAAGCAGGAAAATTTTTCGTCATTTAGCGTGGGTATCTGAGCGTAAAGTGTTTAAATATGTTTGTGAATTGCACGCGATATCGCTAGAAAAAATCAGCCGGATAAATGAATTTACGATTTTTAACCTCCTTTTTTTTAAGACATTTACCTCTACTTTTGTTTATAGGGAGTGTATTTTTTAGCCGAGCCCAAACCTCACTTAATAGTGCTAACATTGATCCTGAAATACTGAATAAATTTGTTCAAAAGGAGTTAAAT
The DNA here is from genome assembly GCA_002734085.1 of Fluviicola sp. GTDB lineage: Bacteria > Bacteroidota > Bacteroidia > Flavobacteriales_D > Crocinitomicaceae > Brumimicrobium. The sequence continues at coordinate 695,513 of NVXV01000001.1, forward strand.
AAATATCGAGAAAAGGCCAAGGTTGAAAAAGTGCAAACAGATTTTGCTTTATCATTTGCTGCGGATGATCATTCGGCCTATATGCTCAGAAAGGAAAAATTGACGCATAAGCAACGCCTAAAAGAAAAGAAAACCCCAAAAAACAGAGTTGATTTCTATGGCGCTCAATTTGATATTGTCGGCGAAAATGTTCAATTGAATAATTTGAATCTTCATTCTACAGTAGATGATAAAAAACAACCACTAATAAATACGTACGAAAAATTAGCCGAGGAGCTTGTGAATGCATGGAAAGATTCTCCACCGCATTATGCGAATATGATTAATCCTAATTTTAAAACTACCTATACTTCTGTTTCCATCGGTGAAAATGGAGAAGTCTATGCTTGTCAGTTATTCGGTGGTGCAAAATACAAGGATAAGTATGCTGAATTTCGCGATACAGTTCAATTCAAACCTTACCGAGCATCTAGATGTTGGAGATGTAGAGTTCGACCACCTAGAGGAATGGTAAGTGTTTTGGAAGATAGTACCATTGTTTTTACCTATACTCCTCCAAGGATGTTGTTTGGACTCATACCTAAACCAGGTTTTTCTATTTCACGGATGCGCTTTTTTAACCCATGGCGGGATGGATTAGCCGCTGATATTGTTGTGAAATCGCAATATCCATGTGATACGAATTCTTATTTCAATGGCTTGAGCAATGTTCGCGGTGTTTTATTAGAACCGGTTTATAAAAAAGACTACATGGGAATCCCATTAAATCAAACACGTATTGTGTTAGGGAAGGTGCCTGGTTTTATCGATGAAGAATTTGAAGTGAATCTGGTGGTAATTCAGAATAAACGCCCTTGTATGAATATTATGTTCAATGTTCTCCCCTCTGAATTTGATGCGGAAATTCCTTTGGATTTTGCATTTGAACCTTCAAATGCTGTTTTCAAAGAGTACAAAATAGACACGATTTCGAAGCGTTTGTATTTTGATAAAAATAAACTCACACCAATTGATAGCAGTCATACTAGAATCATCGAACTAATTGATCAGGAAAGAAAAACATTACAAAAAATTGAGATAACTGGATTTGCAAGCATTGAAGGAAGTACACAAAATAATACTTTACTTTATAAAAACAGAGCCGATTATTTACTTCAAGAATTAGTAGCTATTAGGATTGACTCCTCCCTTGTAAAGGTCACGGCAACCGAAAATTTTAAAGACTTCAGGAGTGACATTATTGGAACGAAGTATGAAAATCTGGGTTTGTTAAGCGATTCCACCTTAAAAGAAAAATTATCTAATAAAGAACTAAGTACTGAGTTAGAATTTCTATTGGAAAATCATCGATATGTCAGTATTGAACTCGTAACACGGAATGATTTAGAAAGAATGTATGATGCCGAAAAAGTAAACACGAAATTGAAACAATCTATTCAGAGAAGGAATACCAATCAAATTGTTGAGCTACAACGAGTACAATATCGATTGTTATTGGAAGGCAATATGACAATCGAAGAAATTGAATCTGTTGACATTCCATATGAAAAAAGGAACTTAAAACTACTGCATAATCTTGCGTTGATGAAGTTTAAAGCAGAGACTATGACCCGCCATTCATTGAAAAAATTTCGCTCTAACCTTTCAGATCTTCTCATTTTAAAAGAAAATGATCGAGATCTTAACACTTCTATGGCTATAATAGATTACTACCTATATAATTTAGGATATTACGAAAACAAGAAAGTTGCTTTTTACGACTCTATACGCAAATGGAAAGGAATAGACAAAGTTCAACAAGCTCGAATTTTACTAAATATAGCAACAGCATATGACTGGTCGTATTGGAATGAAACAGGTTCAAGAAAAGAGAGTAAGTACTATTTTAACAAAGTGAAGCGGTACATTAGATATGCAAAATTGGATGTAGATAAAACATTTGAAATCGCCTCTTACTATTCTTTCTTTTGGAAGTACAAATACGCTTTAAATTTGACCAAAAGAAAAATAGACGAAACAATGAATCCGAATGATTTGATCTTTTTTCTAAAACTCATTCATCTTACAGGAGTGAATCTACCGCGGAATAGATATTTGAAGTATTTTAAAAAAATAAGGCGATATTCAGGGGATGAATTCTGTACCTTTTTCAATAACCCAGCATTAAATTTCCAGATTTTTGACGATGAGGAAATAAAAGAAATCTATTGTAAAGAATGTAGTAATAGGTGAGCTTCAAGTATTATTTAAGTTCGGTTAATCTCTTTTTAAATAAATGCTTAACTTTAGGAGAAGCATAAAATACATAACAATAAAACTTTATGACATTAGTTAAGAAAACATTCATTTGTTTGATACCGTTTATCTTAATCTCCGCTAAGATAGACGCTCAATCCTTTTGTTTCTATGATCCAAATACGGGGCCTATCTATAGCAATGGCTCGTCTGGTGCCATATATGATGTGACATCTGGGGATTTTAATGCTGATGACCATCTGGATATTGTTACCGCTAACAGTGTAGGAGAGAATATTTCATTTATTCCTGGTTATGGAAATGGAACATTAGGTAGTCCAGATACAATAAGTTTGTCAGGCACGTTGTTTTGTATTGCTTCTGCAGATTTAAATGGAGATGAACAATTAGATATTGTTACTGCCAATAACACAACTATTTTTGTGTTGATTGGTAATGGAGATGGTACATTTCAACCCTCTACTTCCTATCCTGCGGGAGGCGCCCCATCAAGGATTTATAGCGAAGATATTAACAACGATAGTATTCCTGATATCATAGAAGCATGTGGTAATGGCGTTTTCGTTTTGTTGGGATTGGGAAATGGTTCTTTTTCACCTGCGACAAATTATTTAGCGGGGCTAACAGTTAATGATGTAGTCATTGCTGACTTTGATAATGATACGATACTAGATCTTGTTTCTACCACACACATAACCGCTACCAATTCCGAATTATCTTTTTTAAAAGGTAACGGAAATGGAACGTTCGCATCGTCTTCTTCCATCTTTTCAATGACATATCCAAATAACTTCATTGCAGGTATTACTTCCAACGATGTTGATGGAGACGGGGCAACAGATTTAATTGTAGCCAATAGCGGTAATTCAAGTCAAAGGGTTGAACTTTATTTTGGCAATGGAGATGGTACCTTTAGTACTCCTGTTTTTTATTCGACACACCTTAGTCCATTTTATATATATCATACGGATGCGAACAATGATTTAATTGAAGATATTGTTGTAGAGGAAGGCAACGGATTCTCGGTATTAAAAGGAAATAGCAATGGTACATTTGATGCGTATGAGCACTTTACAGCAATGAGTAGTCCAAATTCTCTTGTAATAGAAGATTTTAATGAAGACGGAAAAGTAGATGTTATTATTCCATCTGCATATTTTGGATCACCTCTAATTGCAGTAAATCTAAATTGCAATATAACAGGACTTGATACCCCCGTTCAAGATGAAAATAAGTCGATGAATATTTTTCCAAACCCTTTCAATTCATATACGACCATTGAATTTGAGAGTCCAGTAAGTAATGCGGAAATCAAGATTTATACTGTGGAGGGACGAAAGATTAAAAGCATAAAGCATATTTCAGGTCAAAGTATTCAACTGAGTCGAGACTATATGCCGAGTGGTGTTTACTTTATTCACTTAGTACAGAATAATAAAATCATTACAACAGACAAGCTTGTTGTAATGGATTGATAATAATGACATCAATGGTTTTTCGTATTTTGGCATCAAGTTAATAAGCACTTTTCGAATTGAAAACTGATATAGTTTTAGATTTCAAAGGAGACTCTTAGAAAGAAAAATTATCTGAAGTTAAGGCTGATACAATAGGTAATTCGAAATTAAAGTAGACGAAGAATTATTTAATGCTACAAATCTACTACATGATCAAAAGTAAGTCTCCTTGACAAAAGTCAAGAAATGAGAAAAAATAAATTAACAATGGGTAGTAACTTAGTATGTTTGTTAAATTTACCTATTTTACCCTATATCTATGAGCTTAGAAGTAATTAAAAATATGTGGACTTAATATGAATCAAGACCATTTAACAAAGCGTGTACTCGATCAAAGCAAGGATCTTATTTGGATAATTGATCTTGATTACCGTTTAATTTATGCAAATACTGCTTACCAGAGTTTTATGAAAGAGACCACTGGTTCTGAAAAAAAATTAGGTGACCTTGCTTTTATCAAAGAATTCGGTAAAGAGGATGTCGAAAAATGGCGTGCTTATTATACTAGAGCAATGGATGAAGAATATTTCGATATTGAAGAGCAATTCTATCATCCTGAGACCAAAGAAATAGAGTATAATCAAATTTCTTTTAAACCTATTTATGGAGAGAATAATAATGTTTGCGCTATAGCTTGTGAATCCAGAGAGATCACTCAACTTGTGAAAAAAAGATATGAGTCAAATGAATTGATTGATGCTTCTTTAGATGTTTTTTGTTCGATTGATGAGGAAGGAAAATTCGTTCATGTAAGTGCTGCATCCAAAGATCATTGGGGGTATTCACCTGAAGAGCTGGTTGGCAAGCCATATGTTGATTTTCTTTTGGAAGAAGATGTAAAGAAAACCATTGAAATTGCTGCTAGTATTATGTCAGGCCAAGATATAAAAACGTTAGTAAATCGTTATAAGAATAAAGATGGAGGGATAGCCTATAACTCTTGGTCAGCGAGATGGGACCCTAAGGTTAGGTTAGTATACTGTGTGGCTAGAGATAACAAGGAAAGTATAGAACAGGAAGACCTACTGTACCAGAGTGAGCAACGATTTAAAGCGTTAGTTCAGGATGGTTCAGATTTGATAGGAATATTGGACAAAGAAGGGAATTATAAATATGTGAGTCCAACAAGCACAGCAGTTTTAGGTATTAGCCCTGAAGAATTTGTTGGTCGAAACGCCTTTGCATTCATCCATCCTGAAGATACCGATCGAGTGAAGGAGTGCCTACAGAGATTAGAATCTACTAGTAAAGTTAAGGTGGAACCGTTTCGCTTTCAAAATGACAAAAAAGAATGGCGATGGGTTGAAACTGTATTGACCAATATGTTGGATAATCCAGCAGTAAATGGGATTGTTTCCAACTCTAGAGATATTACGGAGGAAAAAAAGCTGAGGAAACTAAATAAACAGACCAACGAGTTAGCCAAAATTGGGAGTTGGGAATTGGACTTTATAAACGAAGAACTGTTTTGGTCTGATGAGGTTCATCATCTGCATGAAACTGATCCTGAAACTTTTGTACCTGAATTAGAAGAAGCTATTAATTTTTACAAAAAAGAGTATCAAGAGCTTGTAAGGGATTCCATTGAGAAAAGCACCACTCAAGGAGTAGTCGTAGATTTTGAGGCTATTATTATAACGGCAAATAAAAAAGAACGTTGGGTGAGAGTCATTGGAAGTCCGGAGTTTAGTGATGGAAAATGTGTTAAGTTTTTTGGAAGTACACAAGACATAACGGAACGAAAAGAAGCGGAAGTTCGACTTTTATCTTTGGCAGATAATCTACCAGGAGTTGTTTTCCAATATTTTATATATCCAGACGGAAAAGATGAATTGAAGTATGTAACTAAAGGTGCTAAAAAGGTATGGGGGGTTTCAGCAGAAGAAGTGATTGAAAACAACCAATTGGTTTGGGAACAAATCAAAGCTGGGGGAGAATTGGAAGAAGTTCAGGGATCAATTGTGGAAGCTGTAGAACTCAAACAAAAATGGACTGCCCGCTGGAAATACATAATGCCAACAGGTGAAATGAAAACGCACCTGGGTCTTGGGTCACCCAAATTTTTAGCTGATGGGACGGTAGTATTTAACTCTGTAATTTTAGACGTTACTAAAGAAGTTAAGAACGAAGAACTTCTCAGAGAGGTATCACAAATAGCAAAAATTGGAAGTTGGGAAGTTGATTTGCAGTTTGAAGAAAATTATAAATCTGAAATGGTCGATGAAATTCTTGAGTTGGAATCGAATCAAGTTATAAATGACTTAGATAGCGCTATTCATTTTTGTAGAGAGGACTTTAGACCTTTGGTTAAAGCTAAATTTAAAGATTGTGTTAAAAAGGGAATGCCCTTTGACTATGATGCTGTTATTGTTACTGCCAAAAATAAAGAGAAATGGGTTCGAATCATTGGAAAACCAAAAATGAATTTACAGAAATGCATAAAGATTTATGGTAGTATTCAGGATATTGAAGCCTCGAAATCATTGGAACTTCAAATAAGGGAGATCTTAAGAAGTATTTCGGATCCATTTCATGTGATTGATGCGAATTGGAGGTTTAAGTATTTTAACAAAGAGGCAGAACAGCTTTTTCAAAAGTCCAAAAAAGAGGTGATTGGTGAATTAATTTGGGATGTTTTCCCCGAGAAAAAAGATACATCATTTGAGACAATTTATAAAAAAGTGGCAAAAACCGGAATGCCAGACTCAATTGAATATTTATTCCCGAGTGACAACAATTGGTACGAGGTTAATGTTTATCCATTTCAAGGAGGTGTGTCTACGTATTTTAGGAATATTAATGCCCGTAAACAATCTGCAGAAAAGCTAGAGAAACTCAACGAGTCTCTTAAAAGCTATTCTCTCGAACTTGAACGTTCAAATGAAGAACTCGAACAATTCGCGTTTGTCACTTCCCATGACATGCAAGAACCACTTCGGATGATATCTAGCTTCATGGATCAATTAAAAAGAAAGTATGGAGACCAACTGGATGAACAGGCGCTTCAGTACATTTATTTTGCGACGGATGGAGCGAAGAGAATGAAACAAATTATTCTTGATCTACTTGAGTACTCAAGAGCTAATAGACCAAGAGAGGAAGAAGAGAAAATAAATCTAAACAATGTGATTTCAGATTTTAAAGAGTTGAGAAGAAAATTGATTTCTGAAAATTCAGTATCTATTATCTCAGATGAGTTACCCTCACTAAAAACATATAAAGCGCTTATTACTCAGATTTTTCATTGTTTACTTGATAATGCGATTAAGTATTCTAAGAAAGATGTTGCAACAATTATTGAAGTAAAAGTAATTGAAAAAGAGGATGAATGGGAGTTTTCCATTTGTGATAATGGGATAGGGATTGACCCCAAATTTTATGATAAGATTTTTATCATTTTCCAAAGACTGCACAACAGAGATCAGTATGAAGGTACGGGTATTGGACTTTCGATTGCGAAAAGAAGTATTGAGTTTTTAGGAGGGGAGATATGGCTAGAGTCGGAGATAGATAAAGGAACGACTTTCTTTTTTACATTATCTAAAAACAAATTAAACGAGTAATCCTTTTTTAAAAAGCAATCTATTTTGAAATCCTTTTTCAAGTCTAATTCCTTTGGGCAGTAGCTTTCAATTCAAGCGAAATAAAAACTATGCGAGAGTTTTGTTTTTTTAGACTGTAGCTATTATTTCTGAATTATTTTTAGAATCGAGAAAAAAGTTCAACTTATAGTCTTATTCAAACGGCGAGACCTGAAAGCTTTTTTATCCTTATACCTTGAAATTCTTTCCATTTTCTTAAGGTTTGCCTAAATTAATTAACTTTGCTTCTTTAATTTTATTAGAACTGCATGTGGTTTAAGCTTTCACAAATTATATTAAGAAATAGGGTGATTATTTTGTCACTTATTGCGCTGCTAACAGCTTTTTTCGCGTATTTTGCGTTTACAAGTTTAAAACTAGACAATAAGTATGGAAATATGCTTCCAAAGAGCTCTCCTGCACAGGATGGTTATTTGGAATTCAAAAAAATGTTTGGTGAGGACGGAGGCGCACTTATCTTGGCGGTACAAACAGACAACTTATATACAGAAGAGAATTTTCTAAAGTGGAAAAAATTAGGTGATTCAATCCTAAGTTTAGATGGGGTGAATTCTGTTTTGTCTGAGGCAGACTTGTTTACTTTAAAAAACAGAACAAAGCAAGGCAAATTTGAAGCAGACCCAATATTTACAGATGAAACATTTGATGAAAAATCAATAGAGGAAATTCGCAAGGAAGTAAGAAAAATTCCTTTGTATGATGGAATTCTTTATAATGACTCCGCCAATGTTTCTCTTATGCTTATTTCTATTGACGAATCATTTCTAAGTGATCAAAAGAAATCGGGTGTAGTAATTGATGCCGAAAACATCGCTTTGGCTTACGAAGAAGTGTTTGGTAAGATGCACTTTGCCGGGTTGCCTCACATTAGGGTGGTTATAGGAAAGAGAGTGATCAGTGAAATGTATATTTTTATTGGACTCGCTATTGCAGTGACTTCACTACTGTTGTTCATTTTCTTTAGGTCTTTCAAAGTTGTTATGTTCTGTATAACAGTGGTTTTCATTGCTGTTATTTGGTCACTAGGCAGTATTGGTTTGTTAGGATTTAAGCTGTCTATAATGATGGCCTTGATTCCTCCATTGATGATTGTAATAGGAATTCCCAACTGTATCTTTTTACTTACTAAGTTTCACCGTGAGGTTAAAGATCATGGAAATAAAATAAAAGCACTTTCACGAGTGATTCAAAAGGTTGGGAACGCAACATTTTTAACAAATCTTACAACAGCTCTAGGGTTTTCAACTTTTGTTTTTACCAACTCAGAAAAGCTGACCGAATTTGGGATCATTGCTTCTATCAATATTCTGATGGTTTTTGTTCTATCAATCTGTATTATCCCGATTGTGTTTTCTCTTTCTAAAAATCCGAAATCTAGACATTTAAAACATTTAGACAAAACGTTTTCAAAAGCAATTATAGAAAAACTTGTTTTTCTTTCAACTTTCAAGAGAAAGCACGTTTATGTAGTCACCATAATTGTTTTAGCTCTGTGTGCATGGGGAATAACAAAAATGGAAGCAACTGGTAATTTAACAAGTGATTTGCCGGAATCAGATCCAATTTTGAAAGATATAGAATTTATTCAAGATAATTTTGGTGGGGCCGTTCCTTTTGAAATTCTTGTCGATTATAAAAAAGACGGTCGCAAGTTTAGCAATGAGATGCTAACTAAAATTGAAGATATTCAAACGCTGCTCAAAAACGATACGCTTTTCAGTAAATCACTGTCTGTAGTTGATTTCATGAAGTTTGTAAACATGGCTTATTATGGAAATAATCCAGATAAGTACACATTGATAAGCCGTCGTGACATGGGACGTCTCGGAGGATATGTAGATCAATTTCAAACGGATTTAGCAAAAACGAAGAGAATTTATAAATACCGTGACTCAGTAAACGCTGGAAATCAAAAGTATTACGATTCTTTAATCTATAATTCTCCAAAAATTGCGAACGATTTAATCTCATCAGAAAATCAGGATTCGCTGAAGGAGGAAGGCCTAATGCCGGAACAGAAAAAATTAGAAGAATATTTGTCTGGATTAGAAAATAAGGGTGAAATACTAAAGTCATCGGAAAAGTACTTCCCAAATGTGGGCATTGGATTTTCACTAAAAGAGTTAGTGGATACAGCGCGTACAACACTTCGGATTCGAATGCAAATCATTGATATAGGATCGTATGAAATTGCTGACAAGATTGATAGCCTTTCTTTAAAGTTAGATAGCATCCTAAATCCAGATAAAGAAAAAGTGGAAGCTTTTTATAAAAAATATAAGTCGGGCAAAGAAAACTATATCGACTCCATTTTTGAGGTATCTAGCGCATATAGAAATAACTTGACTTATTTGCTAGCTGATGGAAATGATTCGCTACAGTTTCAATTTGATTTAAATCCAGATTTATTGGAAACTTATTACGATAAAGAAGATTTTGATTCTACCTTGAGGAAAGCAATAGACGAGGAGGAACTCGAGTTTATTATAACTGGAACATCGGTCGTTGCAGCAGAAGGAACACAGTATTTAGTAAAAAACCTGCTCACAAGTTTATTGATAGCTATTGGTATTATCGCTATTCTAATGGCCTTGTTGTTTAGATCTTGGCGAATGGTTATAATTTCTTTAATTCCTAACTTTATCCCCCTTCTGGTAACGGCTGGTGTAATGGGATTCTTTACAATTCCGATTAAACCATCAACTATTTTAGTATTTAGTATTGCTTTTGGCATTTCAGTTGATGATACAATTCACTTTTTAGCAAAGTACCGACAAGAACTCAAAGTAAGAAGCTATGACACGAAGGCTTGTATAATAAATGCTCTGCGCGAAACAGGATTGAGCATGTTCTATACATCAATCGTTCTGTTTTTCGGATTCTCAATGTTTGCACTCTCTCAATTTGGTGGTACACAAGCACTGGGAATGCTGGTTTCACTTACACTTTTAGTGGCAATGCTGACAAATTTAGCGGTTTTACCTTCTCTTCTATTAAGTTTGGAAAACAGGGTGGCAACTAAAGCTTTTAGACAGCCCTATGTTTTCCTTTACGACGAAGAAGTGGATATTAACTTAGATGATTTGAAAGTAGATCCAAATACAAAAAAGGATACCGACGATTAAATCAATCTCTAAAAAACGAACATTATGAAGGGAATTATTTTAGCAGGAGGTTCAGGAACGAGGTTACACCCACTAACTTTGGCCGTAAGTAAACAATTGATGCCTGTTTATGATAAACCAATGATTTATTACCCTTTATCAATATTAATGAGTGCGGGGATTCGAGAAATTTTGATTATCTCAACGCCACATGATTTGCCACAGTTTCAAAAATTGTTAGGTGATGGAAAACAACTGGGGTGTGAGTTCACCTACAAAGTTCAGGAAGAACCAAATGGCTTAGCTCAAGCCTTTGTAATTGGAGAGTCTTTTATTGGGAGTGATAAAGTAGCACTTATTTTAGGAGATAATATTTTCTACGGAGTCGGTATGGACGACTTATTACAAGAAAACAATAATCCAGATGGGGGTGTAGTCTATGCCTACCATGTTTCGGATCCGAGAAGATACGGTGTTGTTGAATTTGATGAGGAGATGAACGCACTATCAATTGAGGAAAAACCTCAAAACCCAAAGTCGAACTTCGCCGTTCCTGGACTCTATTTTTACGATAATGATGTAATTGAAATAGCAAAAAACCTTAAACCATCAGCCAGAGGAGAATATGAAATCACAGATGTAAACGCAGAATATCTGCGAAGAAAAAATCTGAAAGTTGCTGTATTGGATAGAGGTACGGCTTGGCTTGATACAGGTACTTTTGCTTCCTTGATGCAGGCTGGTCAATTCGTTCAGGTTATAGAAGAGCGTCAAGGTTTAAAGATTGGATGTATTGAAGAAATTGCCTTTCGCAAAGGCTTTATAAATGCAGAAAAGCTGGAACAATTGGCAAAACCGCTTGTTAAAAGTGGATATGGAGCTTACCTACTCAATTTAATTAAAGATTAATTAGCGCAATGCAACAGCTTTTAGAATATCAGCAAGTTTTACAAAAGAAAATTGACGAACTATCATTTCCTGAAGAGCCTAAGAACTTATACGACCCACTTCGCTATTTTTTGAATTTAGGAGGGAAAAGAACTCGTCCGACATTGACACTTATGGGATGCAGCCTTTTTGGCGAACCAGGTTTAAAAGCAATAAATGCTGCCGTTGCAGTCGAATTATTCCATAATTTCACTTTGATCCATGACGATATTATGGATGATGCTCCATTAAGGAGAGGAAAAAATACGGTTCATGAAAAATGGAACAACAATATTGGGATTCTCTCTGGTGATGTGCTTTTTGTTGAAGCATATAAACAGTTGGCTCGACACGAAGTAGATGTGTTGCCTGAATTACTTTCTGTCTTCTCTAGAACGGCAAAAGAAGTTTGTGAAGGGCAGCAAATGGACATGGATTTTGAAAGTAGAAATGATGTTTCTATTGATGAGTATATTGAAATGATTCGCTTAAAAACTTCTGTTTTATTAGGGGCGGCACTTGAAATGGGAGCTGTTATTGCCAAAGCTGACAGTAAAGATGTGGCTAAAATCTATGAATTTGGAATGAACGTTGGCCTTGCCTTCCAGCTGCAAGATGATATCTTAGATTTATATGCAGATCCCGACAAATTTGGCAAACAAGTGGGAGGAGATATTCTGTCAAACAAAAAAACCTACCTTCTTATTAAAGCGCAGGAATTAGCAAATGATGATCAGCGTAAACAACTCAATGATATTTTAGATAACCAAACGGGAGAAACAAAAGTGAATAATTCACGCACTCTTTTTGATGAATTAGGTGTTAAACAATCTGCTCAAAAGAGAATGGATGCATATTACTTGAAAGCAAAAGAGAATATGAACCAAATAAGTGTTCCTGATGAGTGTAAATCTGAGCTTTTGAGTATTGCTGAAGCATTAATGAATAGAGAGAATTAATATATGGATAGTCGTATTGCGTATATAGATGATGAACTATCCTTTAAAGAAGCTCTTTCCAAACTAGAACTATCCGACAAATTATACGTTGATTTAGAATTCGATAAGAATCATTATAGATACGGTTTTAACTTGTGTCTTATGCAAGTCTATGACGGTAAAACATGCTATTTAATTGATCCGTTAGGTAGTTTGAAAATCGATTCAATCTTCCCGATACTGGAAAATCCAGAAATAGAAAAAGTATGTTTTGCATTTGGTGAAGATATCCGTTTACTTCATCACATTGGTTGTCAACCAAAAAATGTGTTGGATTTGGCAGTTGTAAGAACACTATTAAATAAACCAACACTTTCTTTGAGCAATTCACTTGTCGAGGAACTTGGTTTAGAAGCTCAGTCTAGTCAACAAAAAAGTAATTGGTTTGCAAGACCACTAACAGCGGAGCAAATTCAATACGCTGCGGAGGATGTTTTTGACTTACCCAAATTACGAGATGTCCTAATGGCCGAACTGGAAAAAATGGGGAGAACCGAATGGATGGAGCAAGAACAACAGCAATTTGAATCGGAGGATTGGACCATCGGAGCAGAACCTGAAATCGTACCGTTTAAAGATAGAAAGCAGTTGACTATGCGTGAATGGATTAGATATTCTATATTGATGGAATATAGAGATTATTTATCTAGTAAGTTGAACCGACCGAGTTATAAAGTTATTGATAAGAATATCTTTATCGACTTAGCAAAGAACCCTGAAAAAGTGAACCGATGGATCACAATTAAACGTGTTCATCCAAAAATTCGTAACGAAAAGGTCGAAACAAAGTTAAAGTCTTTATTAGCGGAAGCAGAAAAGACAATTCAGGAAGAAAACATTAAAAAAGACCAATCGTCACGACCACCAATTACTTCTGAGCAAAAAATGAGAAATGCGCAAGTGAGAAAGGAGATCGAACATGCTAAAAACAATGTGTTTTTGCCTATCAAGGAGTTGCTTAAAAAGGAATATGGAGAGCATTTCTCTAACTATTTGTTGTCAAATAGAAGAATAGTTGGAATCATTTCTGGAAATATAAAGCTACTGGATTATCAAAAGCGACTACTCAACCAGTATAAAAGCGCATTAAATATTTCGGATTCAAAATACTTTTAAATTCACTGGGGTTAGTATTTTGAAATAAGCGCCCCTTTTTTATAAGTAAGCCTGCATCGCTATAGAGTCGTCACAAAGAAAATATAGGGATAATTTTATTTGAATCGGTAGAAAATGAATAAAATATTGAAAATGATTATCAAGATAATTGTTAAAAAACACAACCTTTTGGGTTTAGATTTCGTATATTAGCTACATAAACTGCGTTAATTATGAAATTTTATAAGACATTAAGCGTTTTCCTTTTAGGAACTGTACTATTTTCATGTATAGAACATGAAGTTATTCCACCACCCAAAGAAGAGGTAGAATTAAACAGTTCGTTTTCAGCAACACTTGAAGGTTCTCAGTACGAGTTGATTCAAGATGTAAATGGTTACTATTGTGAGCCAACTCAAGCAAAGGAAATTTTACCTACTCCACAGCTTTCAACAGTCACTTATTACAGTGCCATGAAATCGAATGCTGCTTTAGATTTTATTCAAATCGGAATTGGTAAACTTAATTTTAATGCTGATTCGAGTATTGATCCGTCTGTAGAACAGTTCACAACCTTTTTTAACTCTAATACTAATCCTCCTTATTCATTTGAAGCGGAGAATGGTGTAGAGGTTGTATTTAGAGATGGTTCTGGTAATGTATGGAGAAGTTACCAAGATTCTGGTGCGCCTCAAGACTTCACTTTTACATCTTTGGTTCAAGAATCAGATGAAGAAGGAGACTATATGAAATTCGTAGCTAATTTCTCATTGGAATTATATGATGATATAGACAATCCAACAGATACAATCCTAATGGAGAACGCTGTATTTGAAGGGTATTTTAAGAAATAGAAATTTTTAAGGGTTGTATATTTAGTTAGATAAAATCAACCATTATTATAGATAAATATTTTGTTAAGTGGTCGATTCCTAAGGATTTGACCATTTTTTTTTATACCTTTTGAAAAATTTTGTTTGAATTAGGATATGGCTGAGAGATTAAAAATTGCAATTATTGGAGATTTTAACTTCACCTACAATTCGCACCATGCGACAAACTTAGCCATTGAGCATTCTCAAAACTTGTTGGATATTGAGGTCAACTATTATTGGATCAGAATTCATGAAGCGGCAGGATTTAAAGATAGTCAATATGTAAATTACGATGGAATATGGATTGCTCCTGGGCCGTATGAAAATGTGTTTTTCTTGAGTGGAGTATTAGATGCCGCTATCAAAGCTAATGTTCCCGTTTTTGTTACGGGGGAGGGCTTTAAAACATTACTTGAAGTACTTGTAAGAAAGTATAACCTTAATCCAAATCAAGAAAAGCTAATTTCAGATAATCTCGCTCCAGAATCTCAGTTTGAAAAAATTGAAGTCATTCCAACATCAAAAGAACTACTAAAACTCTATAAGGATTTACCGCGTGTTGAACTCGGTTCGGCTAGGTATTCCATCTATCCTCAATTGTTGACTTATTTGAAAAATGAGTTAATTGATATTGAAGCTGAAAACCAATTTGAAGAACCTGAGGTAGTAAGTCTAAAGAATCACCCGTACTGTGTTGCCTGTATGACGGTTCCCCAAATCTGTAGTACAAGAGAAATGCCGCATCCTTTAGTCAGTGCATTTTTAAATATGTCTTTACAATGGTCGAAGGATAATAAAAGAAACGGCAAGACAGGTTAATTATAACCCTTGAAGGGTACTTAACTTGTAATAGTGATGCTTTTTAGCATACAGTTCGTCATGAGTTCCGCGCTCCACAATTTCACCTTTCTTAAGAACCAATATTTCATCCGCATTTTTGATAGTACTCAATCTATGTGCAATCACAAGTGAAGTTCTGTTTTTCATTAGGTTCTCTAATGCATCTTGGACAAGCTTCTCACTTTCGGTGTCGAGCGCTGATGTTGCTTCGTCTAAAATCATTATAGGTGGATTTTTTAATACTGCTCTGGCAATGCTAACACGCTGTTTTTGTCCACCAGACAATTTATTCCCTCTTTCACCTATAAAAGTATCATAACCTTGTTCTAAACCTACAATAAAGTCATGTGCATTAGCTACTTTTGCTGCTTCTATTACGGAGTCACGAGTGACATTTTTCATCCCAAAAGCGATATTGTTGAATACCGTATCGTTGAATAAAATGGACTCTTGACTAACAATTCCAATTTGTTCTCTCAAATCGTGTAAGCTGACATTTTTAATATTTACTCCATCGAGTAGGATTTCACCACCACCTACATCGTAAAAACGCGGTAGTAGATCAGCGATTGTTGATTTCCCGCTACCAGACTCACCTACAAGGGCAACTGTTTTTCCTTTAATCAAGTCAAAATTAATATTGTGTAACACAGCTTCTTCTCCGTAAGAAAAGGATACGTTTTTGAAAGTTAAACCTTTTGTGATTGAGTTAATCTTAACAGGATTTTGTGCTTCAAATATTTTTTCATCCATTTGCAGAATTTCTTCTATACGCTCTTGGGAAGCCTTTGCTTTGCTCAAATTAGCTGCATTTTTAGCAATGTTTTGTACAGGAACTAATAATTGAGAAAACACAATAATAAAACCAATAAACTCCTTGCCTGTAAAGCCTTGGTTTGCTTCTCCATCTAAAATCATAGATCCACCGTACCAAACAATAAGAATCATTACTACTGCGCCTAAAAATTCATTTAAAGGAGAACTTAAGTCACGTTTTCTTAAGGCGCGAGTTAGCAATCTTTGATGATGAAGGTTAATACCTTTAAACTTCTTGATAGCATCTTCGGTAGCATTAAATGCCTTAACTATTCGAATGCCCCCTAAATACTCGTCTAAAAATGAAAAAACAACACCCAACTGTTTTTGACCTTTAGTGGCTGTCCGTTTCAGGCTTTTTCCAATTTGCATAATGATTAATGCTGAAAGTGGTAATAGGATAAAAGAGAACAATGTCAGCGCAGGACTCCAGTAAATTAATACTGAGACTGTGATTATAACCGATATAGGGTCTCTAAAAACTAATTCTAAGACAGAAACTACGGCAATTTCAATTTCATTGACATCTCCATTCATTCGAGACATAAGATCTCCTTTTTTCTCATCAGTGAAAAACGACATGGGTAAGCGCATCGATTTTTTGAAAAGTTGATTTCTATAATCTCGAACTACTGCCATTCTCAGTTGAGACTGATGATATATAGCTAAATAGCGAAATAAACTTTTAAAAAAGAAAGCGATAACTACAGAGACACAAACAAACATTAAGGCATACTTTGGATCATCCACAGCCATATTGGTCATAAAGTAATTATAGTAATCCTTCACATACTCAATATATGCGCCCATCCCATTTTCATCTAATAAAGGTCTGGAAAGCGGTTCAATTTTTTCATCAGAGGGAAAAATTACTTGCAAAAAAGGAACAAATAAGACGAGCGAAACCAAGTTGAAAACCACAAACAACAGATTAAATAAAATTGTTGCAATTGCACGCCACTTATAAATAAAAGTTGCTTTAAATATCGTTTTCAGTTGCTTCATTACTCAGACAAAACTACATAAATTTTTCATCCTAAATTTATATATTTAAGTGGAATAGATTTAACCCATCACAATAATTGAGAGGATATTGATTTTCTAATTGTTAATCGGTAATTATTACTTTTCAGAGAATCTTACTGGATTAAAGAAAAGCGATAAGTTCATTCCTTTAAGCTTGTTCACGTTGAGAAATAGGAATAAATATTCTTTCTCCGGTTCTTAGTTCCTCTTGTTTTTGCGTTATTTCGTTCACTAACTTATTCAATGCTATTGCCGAGACTAGTGTTAGAATGGTAGAAATGGTAAGCATAACTAATGACATCGAATAGTTATTTCCATAACCGCCGATGCTGTTTTCATCCACCATGCTATTTGAAATCCTTGTAAAAATTCCTGATATAATATATGTAGCCCACCAAAGTGTAATTATTCCTGCCATTGGCATTAAGCTTAACTTTCTGTTTACCGTATCATAAGCCACGTTTGTGCCATTGTGTATTTCTTTCATAACTTTGGCGGGGTAAAATAAGTTTGCAATGGGAACAAAAAACCACCCTGCAGCCCATCCTGAGGTGAAACTGAGCTTCTTTTTTAAGATTTTAAGATTGTCATGCGCTCTGTAAAACCATACTGGGACAGCAATCGCAGCTAGAATAAAAGAAATAGCGAATATAATTGCAACACCAACGACCAAAAATGCATAGGACTCAATTTTTCCAATAGCAGAAAAGTCTCCACTCTCATAACTTTCGATACTAGAGTATAATACCGCATTCGCAATTAACATAACAAATCCGAGCCCAACAGTTGCCCAAAGCGTTATCTTTAAAAACAGTTTTCTCTGAGAAAGTGGCTGCATTTCATGAAGTTTCCCTTCCGTTAATCCGTCGTCTAAACTAGTAGTGTGATCCATATTATTTTATTAGGTTTCGACATCAATAATACTATAATCTTTTGATTTTTTTAATATTTTAGTCTAAATATTACACTTTCTCTTTTCTTTTTTTGGTTTGAAAGTAAGTGCCATCATCATCATTCCATATTGTTAATCGCCCACTAGTTTTACATCCTTGGTCTAAATTAATTACATTACAAAGCTGCTCAGGTCGCTTGAAACCATAATTGTTTGTAGGTGTGTGTCCAATATAAATCTTGTCAAACTCATCAAAATAATGAGTTCCATCGTTGGCTTCATTCGCTTTTTTATGCTTTTCAATTTTATATGCTTTTTCGTATAAGCTTCTATTCCAAAACAAGGCATTTGGATCTTTCTCTAATGTTTTTTTAAACCCTGATTTTGGATTAAATCCAGCGTGAACAAATAATTTATTGTTTTCAATATAATAGCGCTTAAGATGATCAAAAAACTGTTCTTTATGGTAAATTATTTGTTCATCAGTTAAGGACAAATAGTTTTTATATGTTTGCTCTCCGCCTTTGCTGAACCACATACTGTATTCAGCTTTCATATATTCTACGTCTCTAAAGTTTTTGAAATCATTTTGAATCATCTCGCGAAACCAGAAATCGTGATTCCCCATTAAATATATAGGAGGTATAGCGGCCTTTTTTTTAAGTTCTATTAAAAAATCAATCACCTCAAAATCTTCTCCCCAACCATTGATATAGTCGCCTAGACAAATTATCCTGTCGGAATTAATATTGAAGTCAGCTAGTTTTAATCCCTTTTTCAAAGATTTATAACTCCCATGAATATCTCCTATAACGAGTGTTCGCATGAAACAAATATCTAAATAAATATTATTTTAAATACCATCTTGCCTTACAAAAGATGATTATCTGAATAGGTGAGCGATTAGGTAATAAACATTACAACTTCATATATAATACTAATGCAATTAGGTATTTTTATTATTGTTAAGTAATTTGCAATCTGTTAAAACTGTAAAATCTATGATTAAACACGTACTTTTTGTTTCGCTACTCAGTCTTTTTTCTGTTTCAGGTCACGCCCAGGAATTACTATTCAAATCGGGAACTATCGACATCAGCGAAGTTGAGAATTCAAGTCTAAACTTTGTTGAAGAGGAACTATTTGATGATTATGGTTTTAGAATTATTGTTTTTGATCAACTCCCTTCTCTTGAGCAAAGGAAGCGATTAGAAAAATTGGGAGTGGAGTTATTAGAATATCTACCTAAAAATGCATTCTTTGCTTCTATTAAAGAGGGTGCGAATATTTCAGATATAAATGGTTTTAGGATTAACAAAATTATTGATGTAAATCCAAAGTATAAGACTTCGAAAGAATTGACAAACGGAAATATTCCGAGTTGGGCTATTCAAGATGTTAATAACATTATAGTTATTGTAAAGTATTTCGAAAGTGTAGATGATACTAAGGTTATATTGGATTTACAACAAAAGAACCTAGTAATTAAGGACAGCTTAATTTCACAAAAACTTGTCGAAGTTGAGATATCAAAAAAGAATTTAGACTCTCTTTACGCACTTTCATACATTCAATATGTAGAAGCAAAACAGCCTCCGGGGGAGCCTGAAAACCTTCCGGGTAGAACTCTCCACAGAAGTAACACTCTTTGGACAAATGCTGAGAATGGATTGAAATATAGAGGAGAAGGGTTTAAAATCATGATGCAAGATGATGGTATTGTGGGGCCTCATATTGATTTTGAAGGTAGAATAGATCAATCTGATTGTTTTTCTTGTAGTACTTCACCAAATAACAATCATGGTGACCATGTGGGCGGTACAATCATGGGTGCAGGTAATTTAAATCCAAGAGCAAAAGGAATGGCTCATGGTGCTGATCTTTTAGTGTATAACAGTAGCAATAATAACTACGATGATGTTCCCACCCTTTATCAAGATGAGGATGTTTACATCACATCAAAAAGTTACAGCAATGGTTGTAACGGAGGTTATACAAATCTCACCCAACAACTTGATGAACAAGTTAAAATGTATCCTTCTTTAATTCATGTTTTTTCCGCTGGAAATTCAGGTTTTGACGATTGTGGATATGGCGCAGGATCGGGATGGGGAAACATCACTGGTGGTCATAAATCTGGAAAAAATGTAATTGCTGTTGGTAACTTAACAAGTACGGGAAGCCTAAATGGTTCGAGTAGCCGTGGACCGGCAACAGATGGAAGAATCAAACCAGATATCTGTGGTGTTGGAACTTCAGTTTTATCGTCTATTTACGATAATGAATATGCTTCTTTTACAGGTACATCGATGTCTTGCCCTGGTGTTGCAGGTACAATTACTCAGCTGTATGATGCTTACAAAGACATTAACGAAGGAGAAATACCAGACGCTGGCTTAATGAAAGGAATTATTTTAAACACTGCCGACGACCTTGGAAACCCTGGTCCTGACTTTAAACACGGCTGGGGGAGTATAAATGGTTTTAGAGCTTATCAGGTTATTGAAGACAGTGCTTTTTTAGAAGGAACAATTGATAATGGAGATAACAATTTGCATACAATTGATGTTCCTTCCGATGTACGGGAGTTAAGAATTATGGTTTATTGGACGGATGATGAAGCGTCTACTTCAGCATCAATTGCTTTGGTAAATGATATCAATTCCTTATTGACAGATCCTATAGGAAATACTTTTGAGCCGTGGGTATTAGACCCTACTGCAAATGTTGCAAGTCTTGATGCAGATGCAGTTCGCGGAGACGACAATTTGAATAATATGGAACAAATAACCATTGCTGATCCCGATGCAGGTCAGTATCTTTTATCTGTTAGTGGTTTTAGTATTCCTCAAGGTCCACAAAAGTATCATGTGATTTACTATTTTGAAAAAAATGACATCGATATTACTTATCCTGCGGGAGGTGAAGGACTAAATTCAGCGCAAACACACAACATTAGATGGAATGCTCCTCAAGGAACTGATCCTTTTACAATTTATTTCTCAGAAAACAATGGTGTTTCTTGGGATTCAATTGGAACGGCTGCAGCAAATGAAAGAAATTTCGTGTGGTTCATACCGTCTGGTACAGTGACTGGAAATGCTAAAATTAGAATTGAAAGAAATGCTATTTCTGGAGAAAACGAAAATGTATTTTCTGTTATTTCTACTCCAACTAGTTTAGGATTAGAGTGGGTTTGTCCCGATTCATTGATGGTTTCCTGGAATCCTGTAGATGACGCAATTGGGTATGAAGTGAGTATGCTCGGCTCTAAATATATGGATAGCCTAACTTTTGTCACCGACACAAATGCGGTACTTCAAATTCCTGCATCCACAAGCACTTGGTTTAGTGTTAAATCGTATGGTATCGATGATGCCATTGGAGAACGAGCAATCGCCATTGAAAAAACAAACGAAGAATTTGGTTGTACATGGAGTGATCCGTATGCTGGATTTGATATAGATTGCCCAATAGCAGGGGAGGATTATTGTTTTACATTGTTTGAAGAAACGGTAAATACAGAGCAAGGTTTTGACATAACCTGGTATTTCCCTGGAGGCTCACCAAGTACATCTACTGATGTATCACCTCAAGTCTGCTACAGTGCACCTGGTTTTTACGATGTAGTAATGGTGGTAGACAATGGTGTCGGAACTGACTCTGTTTATGTTGAAGATTATATTGAAGTTTTACCAACTTCTCAGATACCTTACTTTGAAGGTTTTGAAGATTATTCTACTTTCAGTAATAATGATTATTGGACAAGTGAAAGTTTAGCTGGGGGGAATGCGGCTTTTGTTGTTTCCTCCACCAGTGCATTGTCTGGTAGTAATAGTGCGTTTATACAAAACTTTGGACAGCCTGACGAGTCACTTGATAATTTGACGTCTGGTCCTATAAACTTATCTGTACTTCAGCAGTCAGAAGACATCACCTTATCTTTTCGCTATGCTTATAGAAAAAGAAATGCCTCAAATGAAGAGTGGTTGAGGGTATTTATAACACAATCGTGTCTGGATCCCTGGATTCAAAGGAAAACGATAAAAGGAGATTTACTTTCAGAGTTAGTTTCAGCTAATTACTGGACACCAGATGGACCAGAGGATTGGACAACTGTTCACATGACAAATATCACCAGTAGCTATTATCAAGAAGACTTTAGAGTAAGGTTTCAGCTTGAAGCGGATGGAGGAAATAATTTTTATTTAGACGACATTAACTTGTATCAAGGTGAACCTTCCGACGATATAGTTTTGGTTGGTTTAGATGAAGAAAACGTGAATGAATTTAGTCTTTTCCCAAATCCTGCTGAAGACGTACTTAATATTCGGTTTGATCAAAAAATAGGTAGTCCAACTACTATTATTATTACTGACGTTAGTGGAAAACAAGTGATGGATCAGAATATAATTTCTGCAAAAGGGGACAATTTAGTCATCTTGGATACGGAAAGTTTGTCACCAGGAATTTATATGGTTGGACTTGTACAAGGAGGCTGGGTAAAAACCCAGAAAGTAGTTATTCAATAACTTCTAAACTTAATTCTTTGTCAGACTTATTTATACTGACTATTTGATAGGGTTGAGTCATTACACTTGTTGCAGAACCTAAAGGAGGTTTGCTTATTGCCTTTACTTGAAGTACCTCGTTATTTTCAGTTATTTCTTCTACTTCAAAAGTATACCCTCCAGTTCCTCTTACTTTATCGAAGACAAAAATGAGCATTTCCTCATCGAAAAAGCGCTCGTCTGCTATGATATCTTCTTCAAGCTCTTCATTTACGGAGTTCATTTTATTCCGTAATTCATTATAATCTTCAATACTCGATATTCCTACAACACCTTGAGATATCCCTTCTTCTCCAGCGCCGTGAAGAACACCATTTTTCACTGGTAGATAGTCTATCCTTTTGGAAACGGTGTTTTCGGTATGTTTAATATCGCTTGTTCCACAAGAAGTAAACACGGCTGAAAATGAATAAACGGCGAATAGAAACAGAAAATATTTCATGAGATTATTTTTAGTTAAATGTAATTATTAATTCTATTGGTTTAAGACTTCAAATTGAATACTCACAGCATTTCCTTTTTCGTCTAAAACAGTTAGTTCATGTTCGCCCGGCTCAGGTAGATAATTCACTTTATGAATTACAGATGTTGTACCAATAAATTTGTTGTCAATGTGCCAAAAGAGTTTACTACTACTAGATTGATGAACGGCTTCGAAAACAAATCCATTTTCATTTCCACTCAGATCTTTTGTGGCGAGTAGCTTTCCATTATTTTCTGGGTATACAATACTTAAATAATTTTTTTCAGCACTTGTTTTGCAGTCGGGATGAAAAGGCGGCACTCCTTTATATTCAGGGTGACTACTTTGATAATACCAGGCCTGTAAAGGAGGTAAAACAAATTTCGAAACTGTTTTAGTTTCGATACCCGATGCACAATTAATATGATATTGATAATTCTCCTGCTTATCTGTAAGTATAGACTCGTGGAAGCCACAGGGTTCAGAGCGCAGAGCATTTTGGTGAGCAAAAATAGTGTCTACCTGCGTGCATTTAGGCGTATTTCTATGTCCACTGTGTTTGCAAATACTCATTGGTGTTAGCTCATCATGAGGTCTTCCAAACCATTTTTGACTAATGTCTAATCTTGAAAATACATTAAACATAATTGGTGCCGCCGCAAGTGTACCTACTAATCCTGGTCTACCTTCACCACTTGCGTTTCCCACCCAAACTGCAACGGCGTAATCTGGTGTGCAACCAACTGCCCAAGCATCTCTGTTACCAAAACTAGTACCTGTTTTCCAAGCAATTCTTTTTGAGGAGGAAAACTGTTTCCAAGAGGACTCCATATTTGGTCGATTCACATCTAACAAGGCTTCAAAAGTTAGATAGATACTTCCGGCATCATATAAGTTTGATGATTTGGTATCGTTTTGCTCTCGACTTTCATCACCTCCATAAATGTACTTTGGCGCGTCCCAGTTGTTTTTTGAATAGAGTCTGTGTTCATCAAAATAATTGAGCGTTTTTGCCATTCCAGCGTAAGCTTTTGCAATATCCCAAAGCGAAGATTCCGCACCTCCTAAAATTAAAGAAAGACCATAGTGTTCCGCTGATTTATTTACAAAGTGTTGCCCCAATTGATTAAGCTTATGTTTAAATTTCTCAACACCATATTGCTGTAATAAATGCACAGCTGGAACATTTAACGAACGCGAAAGCGCCTGATTGGCAGGAACTGCTCCATCGTGTTTGTCTTCATAATTTTTTGGGGCAAAATTGTCATATCGGGTAGGAACATCCGGAATTAATTTTTTACTGTGAACCTGACCTTCTTGGGTCATCGCTGCGTATAAAAAGGGTTTCATTACACTTCCAGTACTTCTTGGAGCCTGAATGATATCAACATGTTTCCCTTTGTTCTTCTTTGTCGCAGAATTTCCAATGTAGCTCACAACCTCATTGGTCTTTAGGTCGATGACTAGAACGGCTGCATTGTGTATGTAGTTTTCATTTAAATGTTTTTGATGACGCGTCAATAATTCGTTCAGTTGTCGCTGTAACTGTTGGTCAAGTGTGCTTTTAATCCGACTCCCTTTATTTCCTTCTTTATTAAGTCTTTGCAATAAATGTGGAGCATCCATTGGAAGGTTATTTGGGGCTGTTACGAGCTTTTCTTCAATTGATAAATCGTAGGTAATAGAATCAATTTTACCTCGCTCAAGCAATGTTGCAAGTACTCGGTTTCTTTTCTCTTTTAATTTTTCTCGATTTTTCCCTGGATGAATTAACCCTGGCGCATTCGGTAGTACAGCTAATGTGGCTGATTGTGCCCAGGACAAACGATCTGGAGGAAGACTAAAGTAACGCCAGGATGCGGCTTCTAACCCGACTACATTCCCCCCAAAAGGAGCGTTTGAAGCATAAAGATTTAGAATTTCAGCCTTTGAATGTCGTACTTCAAGTCGATAGGCCCAAACCATTTCTACTAATTTATTGAAGATAGTCCGTTCGCTTTGACGTGACATACGAGCGACCTGCATAGTGATGGTGCTTCCACCGCTTACAACTTTACCTGCAGTAATGTTTTGATACATCGCACGAAAAATGGAGGAAATACTCACACCCCAATGCGTATCAAAAGTCTTGTCTTCATATGAGATTAAGGCTTCTTTGAATTTGTATGGAGTACTATCTATTGCTGGAAAACGCCACTGTCCATCTGAGGCAATTTGAGCATTCATTAATTGACCAGAACGATCGAGTAAAATCGTTGAGGTAGGAGAATTAAAGAGTTGATTTGGTAAACAAAACCAAAAATAAACGAAGAACACAAAAACACCAAAGTAGATGCTTTTGTTGCGTTCAAATTTAAACGTGTAATCACCAATGTTTATCTTCACTCTAAATCCTTCGTTTTAAGAACCTGGTTTTACAACTTGGATTCGTTTTCCTTTTCTTAAAGCAGAGATTGTATTATCATACATCGCTTGACACCTAACTGCGGGCAAGTAGAATTCTCCCAAATATGCCGCGTGTAGGTTTACAGTAAATGTTTTACTTGAGTTGCGCTGTAAATCAAAATAAGTATACACCCGATCATCTCGTATATCTTGGTACTGGAACGCATCATAACTTTGATTGCCGCCTCCTATATCCATACGTCGATTGTGTATTTCCCAACCGCTAGGGAATAATTGGGACAATGCCATTTCATGATAATTTCCTTTTATTCCTGGATTCGAAATGGTTACTTCTGCTACGAAATCCATTCCCTGTTCCAATCGATCGACAGAAATAACGTCGCCTGCGGTGTTTTTGTAAACCACAGATAAATTTAAATTATCAGAAGATGATTCTTCATCTCCAGCCAATGGAATTCCATCTGCAATGACGCGAACAAATAATAGATCACTGCCATTGTTTTTCACTGATACTGATGCAGTTTTTTGTGCATTTTTTATATCTAAATCTGTGATATTAATGACCCTTTCAGACTTAATATCTCCCTTCTTTTTAGTAGAAGACGCACTTTCGCCATAATAGGTATAAGTGTAATTTAATCCGCCTTTTCCTTTTTCTCCTTTTGTGAAATCTGAGATTGCTTTTAGCGCATAAGCAGTGGTTTGGGTACTCATCCAACGACTACTACTAAGTTCTTCGGACAAACCTTTTACCAAAGAAGCCGCTTTTGTTTTTTGTCCCATAAGAACGAGCGTTTCGATAATCATAGCTTGATCACGCGTAGATGAACCATACGTGTAGCTTAATTCACGATAAGGTTTTACTTGAGTCGCTCGGTTCGAAACAAGCTTTTTAGCCACTTCATTCTTACCAATTACTTGATATGCTGCTGCTAGTCTCCACGCTGCTTGTACACTCAAGTCGTTTGATTCTCTTAAACGGTTCATCACACTAAGCTCTGGAGAACCAGCTAGACAAAGCGTATATAATCGATAGGCTTGAGATAAATCGCTATTGTAGTAACGGCTATTGTTATTGTTCCACTTTTGCGCTTGGTCTCGTTGATAATTAATCCATTGTTTTTTCATTCCATAGGGTAAAGCATAGCCTTTTTTCTCAGCTTCTAATATGAAATGTCCAGCATAAGAGCTTCCCCAATCACTTGAAGAGTTGCTTCCAATCCAATAAGCAAAACCACCATCACTCAATTGATGTTTTTGAATTTTATTTATTGCAGCAGTAATGTTGTTCTGAATACGAATTTTCAATTCACTTTCTACTTCCATTATATCAGAAAGATATAATTGTGGGAAAACACTGGATGTTGTTTGTTCTATACAACCATGTGGATATCGAATTAAATAATTCAGTCTTTTCTCTAAGTTGATAGGAGGAATAGAAGAAACCTCAATTTTTGCTGAATTTGTTCCATTCATACCGTGTAAGGGCATGTCATGAGACCAACTACTACCTGCTTCGAGTACTGTTTCTTCAACCTTGGTAACAGGTAAATTCGGATTTCGAACATCCAACTCAATTTCATAAGTTGATTTTTCTTTACCGCTTGTTGCTACAATTTGAACGGTTGCTTTACCGATTGTTTCTGCAACATCTAATTCAAAATTGACAACCTGATCACCTTGAGTTTTGAAGTATAAAGTCTTAGACTTTTCACCGACCACCCTAAGCATTTTGTTCGTTTTAACCGAAACATTTACATTCTTTACAGCATCATCCATTGCGAAAATGGTTACTGGTAAACTCACTTTTTCAGAAGGACCGAGTACACGCGGAAGTGTAGCAAGGGCCATTAATGGTTTTTTAACGGGCGTAGTTTTTTCGGCATTTCCGTAAGCACCATCTTGCCCAGCAACTACCATAGTCCGAACAGAACCAATATAATTTGGCATCGAAATTTTATGTGATGCTTCTTTTCCTGCTGGTAGTTCAAAAGGCCCAAGGAAACGAACCATCGGTTTGAACCTTATCGTTTCGTCGCTTCCTGGATTAAGGCTTCCGTCACCACCAATTGTAAGTAAGTTTTCTACTTTTGCACCATAAGCACCGATTACCCAATCAAATAGATCCCAGGTTTTTACGCCAAGTGCTTCTCTACTATAGAAATGATGCCATGGATCGGGTGTTTCGAATCGCGTAAGATCTAACAAGCCTTCATCCACCACAGCAATGGTGTAAGTCATCTTTTTACCTTTCTTTTCTTTTACTTTAACGTTGAAAGTAGACTCTGGAGCGAGTTCGTCAGCCATATTTATGATAGGCTCTAACTTCGTTTCGGGATCTTCCACCATAATTGGTATTACACCATACATTCGAATAGGCGCATCATTTTCTGTCTGACTGTGCGGTTGAATCATTGTGATATGCACATAGCAATTTGGAGTCAAATCTGCAGTGATTGGCAAACTAAATGAAGTTTCACCTGCATTTGTTTCAATCCAAAATGCATCTTTTACTTTTTTGCCATCCTCAATACTGATTAATGCGCGCCCGTCTTTTGAAGAAGGGAAGCTGATTTTTGCCTTTTCTCCGACATTGTAGGTTTCTTTATCCGCAGCAAAGACGAGCATATTTGCTCCGTCTGGTGTTTTTCTTCCAGCACGACTCATCCAGCTTGGCCAGTCAAAATAAGTCATTATACCCGTAGAGTGACCGCTGTTTTTATCTGTTACACGAATCAAATATCTTCCCCAATCATACTTATTGATTCTGATTGAAGCTTTTGTTTTACCCGAAGAGTTGGTTGAAATCGTTTCCTTTGAAATAGGTCGAACGTTGCTTCTTCTTATATAATTAGCCAAGCCATTCATACCGCTTTCCCACCACCAACGCCATTCTATTTTGTAAACTTCGACTTCGAGATTAGAAGCGCTCAATGGTTTTCCATGTTTGTTAACAGTTGCAATATCAAATTTATAGGTTGTATCAGTTTCAAGCGCTCCATTTCTAGACACTTGAGGTTCTCGAATTCCTACAAAAGTTTCATATGGCGCGTAAGGTACAGCAAACTGATCTGTACTAAAATCCCCACCATGTTCGTAAGCACGTGTTTTAAATACTGCTTTTAGCATTCCTGGTGCTTGATGGTGCGCCTCGATTTTACTATTAATTCGAGCAACCCCCTGTTCGTTAACTTTCCCTTTGAAAATGACATTTTCTTGTGAGTCAAAGCGTTTTGAAGGATCTTCAAAATGATAATTCTTGAAATCCTCAAAAATTGTGCTCGCTTGAATAAAGTTAACCGATATATCTGCCTTCAGGTTTTTTCCAGGTGCACCGTGTAGCCATTTTACTTTAAGATCTCCTCGAACCATGTTATTTGATGCACTTAGAATTTCATCTTCTAAATCGAGATTGATTTTTAAACGGTTTGGTTTGACAGTCTCAACTTTAATTAACTTGTTGAATGTAGCTCCACCAACAGTAACCTTT
Source organism: Fluviicola sp. (assembly GCA_002734085.1). GTDB lineage: Bacteria > Bacteroidota > Bacteroidia > Flavobacteriales_D > Crocinitomicaceae > Brumimicrobium. Next base: position 724,391 of record NVXV01000001.1, read on the forward strand.
GCGCTCCAATTTCCCGTTGGTGCATCTGGAGCTGTTTGTGAAGTAAAATCATAAAATCCATTAATCGATCCGTTTTTCACAGTACGGTAAGATAACTGACCACGTGGATTAAATAGTTCAAATACAACAGGGTGACTCTCTGGGATGAGATTTTCCTTATCTTCTAAAATGAAAGATAAAAACAATGTATCTCCTGGTCTCCAAACACCCCTTTCTCCATAGATGAATCCTTTTATTCCGTCTTTTACGGTTGTACCTCCAACATCAAAACGACTAATTGCTAAAGAGGAGCCTTCGTTCAGTCGAATATATCCTTTTTGACTTCCATCGCTGGCAACAATAAAGAAAGGTGTTTTTTTCAGACGTTTTGAACGAGCCATTCCCTCACTGTCCGTTGTCAACGTAACCAATTTTTGTTGTTGATAATCAAAAATGTCTACACTCGCTCCAGAAATGGGTTGGGCACTTACTAAGTCTGTTACGACAACAAACAGTTCTCCATTTGTTCCAGATTTTGCAACTATTCCGATGTCAGATGCAAAAATATTTTTCGTTACACTTTTGTTTCTATAATAAGAATAAGAACATGGGTCATCTTTTTTATTGTAATCATATCCAGAAAAGTAATCACTATAGTAGTAACCATGACTGTAATCACTTACATAATCCCATTTCTCATTTTCAGTATTATCATATTCATCCCAATCTGATTCATCCATTTCGATATCTTCAGAAGTTTCGCACGTGTAGGTAGAATGGTGTTTTCTGAATCCTATTTCTACACGATATATCGCTCCCTGATCAACTTTTATGTATTCGGATAAATCCAGATTAAATCTATTCCATCTTCCGAAGTCTATTGCTTTGCCTTTTCCCAGATAAATGGTTTTTTTCCGAACGACTCTTCCGACGCGCTTAACTTCTCTACTGCCATCGTAATTGTTAGTTTGAAAGAATTGTGCAATATTGTTTTCATAAATTTTAATGATTCTAACATCTACGGCTTTAAGATTTACAGCTTCAAAAGGAACAACCATTCCATTAGAAGAAGGCAAGATAGTTCCCTTTCCAACTAAACGTACGGCAGGCTTTAACTCTTCAAATTGCACAGTAAACTGCTGATCTTTTCCAATTTTATAACTCAAACAGTTTTTGATTGCGGAATTAAGGATTACAGTCTTTTCACCAATCAATCGATTTGTTGGATAGATGCGTAATTCATTTGTTGCAATAGCGGTTCTCACATTGTTGTAATCTCGGATTTCAACTAGGCCATTTAGGTTTTGATCACTCAATAGTGGATCTGAAAAACGAATTAAAATATGCTGTTCAGGATGTTGAATGACATTCACACTAGTAACTTTAAAATCTCCCAGTGCGGGTATTTCATGCGTGATTTTTCCTTCACCTTTTATATCAGCACGACTACCCGTCCAAGAAACAACTATCTCCCCAGCTTTTTCAGTACGTTCTACATTTTCAACAATTAATTTATACATTTTTGGATCAGCTTGCTGCTCCCATTTAATTTCTTTCTTCGTACCATTTACCTGTACATCAATACATTTTTTTAGTGTCTCTTCGTCAATAGCATCTGCAGCGATTACATTTCCTAGAAACTGCTGCAACTTTATTGATTCACTATCATAAGCTCTTAGTCCATCTACTTCGAAAGTGATTGCTTGTTCAATTATACTGAATGGAAACTTAAATATGCTTAAGTCTTTTGGAACACTCGCTACTTTTGCTAAATCAAATTCAACCCAATAGGTTTCTCCTGATTCAAATTTATCATCGGGTATGAATTGGATTGTTCTGCTATCTAGCCACACTGTTTTTCCAGCAACAGCAGGCGAGATATTAAACAATTCTTCTTTTATTGCCTCGTTCGGAACAAACTTACCTTCGTACGGCTTTGTTAATTCAACTTCTATTGTGGATTGAGAAGAAATTACACCTGAAGTAAAAGCAGAAACATGTTTAGTGAATTCAGGATTAATCACATAATCTTCTTCAGAATCACCTCCACAGTTTGAAGTAAAGAGTAAAATAGTTAAAAGAGTAAGTAGGGCAAAGGGCTTTTTTACAAACATATCGTGTTGTGTTTCAGTATGTAGGTAAAAATACTAATTTGAGATTTAAATCATCTATTTATTCTAATAAATAATGATTTCATTCTCTCTTTAAATATTGAAGTTATTCATAATCAACTTGAATTTAGTTAACATGTTTTTTTTGAGTCGTACAATCAAATGTCTTACCTTTGCAGCATGAAATACACGTTAATTTTATCTCTTTTATTGGTTTTTAACTCTTTCGCTCAGACAGACACCATTTCAATCGCTTCTTATAACGTACTGAATTTTCCAGAAGGTCGTGATGATTGTGGAGGAAATACGGTTGTACCTAATCGACAAGATACCTTAAGAAAAGTGCTGCAATACTTGTCTCCTGATATTTTTGTTGCTTGTGAAGTTCAAACTGCTGCCGGTGCAAATAGTATTTTAGCCAATTCGTTAAACGTTTTTGGTGCAAATAATTTTGCGATGGCGAATTTTATTGAAGATGGCTCTTTGAATAATAGCATGTACTATAATACAAATAAATTGACTTTAAAGAGTCAAGATAGAATTGAAACAACACCACGAGCGATTGATCACTATGTTTTGTATGCCAATGATCCAAACTTGGGAGTTTATTATGACACTACATTTATTGAAGTTTATATGTGTCATCTCAAAGCGGGTAGTGGAGGTTCAAATGAAGAAACTCGTGCTGACCAAACAGAAATGCTAATGGATTATATTGCTACTCGACCCTTGAGTAGTAATCATTTTTTCTGTGGAGACCTTAATGTGTATTCATCATCCGAAAATGGCTATCAAAATTTACTTTCTGGACCGCTTGCCTTGGTTGATCCAATAAGTAGCCCCGGAAACTGGAATAATAACTCATCTTTTTCAGGTATTCACACACAATCTACTCGTACTAGCTTAAATTATGACTGTGGTTCAAAAGGTGGGCTTGATGATCGTTTTGATCAAATATTAGTTTCTCAGAATGTGATGTCTGGTGCAGACAGTCTCAGATACCTTAATAATTCTTATGATGCTGTGGGTAATGATGGAAACCACTTTAACAGCAATTTACTTTCTGGCTCTAATTCGCAATATCCAGACTCAGTGGTCAATGCATTGTATTACATGTCTGATCATTTACCAGTTGTATTAAAAGCAGTAGTAACCTACCCAACGAGCAATGGTTTAGCATTGTATCCAGAAGTTCAATCTGTTTCTTGTCACGGAGAGGCAGACGGTCAAGCTACAATCGTTGCTAATATGGGACAGCCTCCCTATAGTTATCTGTGGGATAATAATGCGAATAATCAAACAACAGCTACAGCCACTGGTTTGGTGAGTGGAACCTATTGTGTTCAAGTTACAGATGATTTAGGTCAGGTAGATAATTATTGTGTTTTCGTACCGCAGCCAGATGCATTTGAGTTTAGCATATTCAGACAGCCTGATAATGGCACCTGTACGGGTCAGGCTTCAATTGTTTTGTCTGGTGGTCAAGAACCCTATAATTACTCTTGGAATGACCCCGATAATCAAACAGGCCCAACAGCGTTTGACTTGTGTCAAGGTGACTATGAAGTCACAGTAACAGACGATGCTGGGTGTACAGAGATGTTTTCGACGACAATTGATGGACCAGCAAGTTTACAGTTATTAGAAGAACTTTCTTTTAATATATTTCCAAACCCAGCTAAAAGTCAATTGAATATTAAAACAACACGATCAATCGAACCTTCTGAAATACAAATTTCAAATATGATGGGTCAAAAATGTCATGCTGTGATTGAGAACGTTGGGGAGAACAAATACTCCGTTAACCTGAATAAGTTGAATAAAGGGTATTATTTTATTCAATATGTTACGGATGGGGATGTGATTTCAAAACGATTTGTGAAAATATAGGCTCGGTTTTTAATGTATACGGAGCAACGTATAGTTCTGAAAGCGCGAAATATATTTTTATATAAACCACATCGTATTACACAACAACCACTAAATCAAATTTAATTACTTTTGTAGTATGGGTTCAATTAGACAAAATAGAATAGAAAACGTTATTCAAGAAGAAGTTTCTAAGGTGTTTCAAAGAAATGCCAAAGAACTGTGTTTAGGCGCAATGGTTACGGCTACAGTAGTGAGAGTTACACCTGACTTAAGTTTAGCGCGTGTTTTTCTGAGTATTTTTGCAGGCCCACCAAAGGAAGAAGTGTTGCAAAACATCCAAGCCAATAAAGGGAAAATTCGAGGTGATGTAGGACGCAGACTTAAAAACATGAAGCATATTCCAGACTTAGACTTTAAGATTGATGACTCTTTAGATTACGCAATGAAAATTGACGAATTGCTCAAAAAATAGATGGATGTTGCTCGCTTCATAGCAAAACGTTATTTCAAGGCGAAAAAGTCGCGAAATGTGATTAATTTAATCACAATGATTAGCGTGGTTGGGATTACTATCTCCACGGCTGCATTAGTGATTCTACTTTCGGCATTTAATGGTATAGAAGATATGGTCATAAAGCTTTACAGCGACTTTGATCCTGACATTTCCATACGCTCCTCCAAAGCAAAAACATTTAATCAAAACTTTATTGACTTAGAAGCCATCGAAAAGGAGGAAGGGGTCAACTTTATAGTTCGTGCCTTGGAGGAAGTGGTCATTCTTAAACACGAAAAAAAGTGGGTACATGCGAAAATGTTAGGAGTTGATCCCGAATTTGTTAAAATGACTAAAATGGATGAGCACCTTGTTGACGGAGACCCATTTCTATATCTCAATAAAGAACCCCACGCTATATTCGGTGCATCTTTGTTGGATAAGCTCGAGGCTTATGTTCCACGATCAAATATGAATAAAGAACTAATTACTTTTCACGTACCATTGAGAGAAGGAAAAATCAGACCAGGTAAAAACCCTTTGAATGTGAAAAACATTAGTGTTGCAGCGAGGATGAATTATAACCGCGAGGTTAATAGTGAAAAGGTAGTTATTCCATATGAATTAGCAACGGAATTGTTGGAATATGATGAAGATGTAACTGCTATTTACGTTGATGTATCAGAAAATTCAAATGTAGAAGAGGTCAAGTTATCACTTATTGACTTGTTGGGAAGAGATTTTGAAGTAAAAACAAGTTATGAAAAAAATGAACTGATCTTTAAAACTAGCCAGTCTGAACGTATTATTGTTTACTTTATATTAGTGTTTATTTTCATTCTGTCATCCTTTAATTTAATAGCCTCCATAACAATGTTGTTTGTAGAGAAAAAAGAAGATATTAAAACCCTGAATAGCTTCGGAACAGATAAAAAAACAATATTCAATATCTTTTTTTATGAGGGGCTTATGATTAGTGGTAGAGGAATAATATTAGGATTAGCCATTGGTTATATCGTTTGCTTCATCCAAATTTATATTGGGATTTTGGGAATGCCAAGTGCTCCTGGAGAATTCTTCCCAATGAAAACAACGTTGTCAGATGCATTCTTTATAATCCTCTCTGTATCTGTCCTTGGATTCTTGGTTTCTTACCTACCAACAAAGTATCTGGTTAGAAAATTAAAATAAAAACAAAGTAATACAAAAAAAGGTATCATCCCATGAATGATACCTTTTCGATAATATATAATTTGTTAGTGTCTAGTACAACTCTTCTTTAAGTGCTGTTCTATAATCTTTAATCTCTTCGCGATTGATTTTGTGATCCGCTTTCACCATTAGGTTCAATAAGTACAAAAGATTGTCTTTATCATCAATTTCTAAAGGAAATTCGCCACCTTCTTCATCTTCTTCCCACTGTGCTTGAACATCGTATGCTTTTTTCTCTGTTAAATACTCGTATGACAAACGAGTAACTTTAGCCAAAAGAGGATCTTGCTCTTTTAAAGCAAACTCTCTCAATTCTTTGAGCTCTTCGATAAGACCTTTTGCTTCTATTCCTTTTTTCTCAACTAAAGCAATAACTTTTTCTAGCTTTTTGTTCGCTGCACCTGTTTTCATGATCCAAAATTTTACTGAGACAAATGTAACACCTTCAATTGATTTTAGGATTGAAATTATTAAGAAATATTGAAATGAAAGTTAGATTGACTGATTTTGATGAAATAATAAACCATTTAGCTCACATTTTCAATATCTGGCGAAACAAAGTCAGGCCATCTTTCCATATATCGAATGAATTTTTCACCTAATCCTTCATTTCTCAAATAATCTCTTGTTACGGGAGTTTCGATTGGTTGAAAATTAGAATTCTCTATGACTCGTAAAGGGAAGTCGTGATGAAGAATTGCCGTTCGACCAATAGTCACAAAGTCTACTCCTTGATTGAGAATGTTTTGCACATCCTTTCCGGTTCTAATTTTACCAGCAACGGTCAATTTCACATTTTTTCGATCTAAACTCGTAAAATGCTCTAAAAGGGACTTTGACTGCTTTGTCAAATCCTCTGGTAGCTTGAAGCTATCCCAAAGAGATATATCCAGAAAATCAATTTTTCCTGTATCAATTAGTTGCTGCACAACTGTTTTTATTTCGCCTAAGTCCATTCCAAAACGTTCGGGGGAAAGGCGGACACCAAGTAAAAAGTTTTTACCACACTTACTTCGAATATCCTCAATAATTTCAAAAAGTAAACGCGATCTGTTTTCTAAACTTCCGCCGTATTCATCTTCCCGATGATTTATTTCTGAGCTTAAAAACTGAGACAAAATGTAGCCATGGGCACCATGAACTTCTACACCATTATAGCCACATTTTTTAGCTCGAACTGCAGCTGAGATAAAATCACTTTTCAGTTGGTGAATTTCTTCTTTGGTTAGACTTCTTGCCCCTGATTTTTCATTTTCAGAAGGACAAACTGGAGCTTGACCAATTAATTTTTCAGGTGAACGCATTCCTGCGTGGTGCAACTGAATGACAGCTAAACTACCAAATGACTTGATTTTACTTGCAAGTCGCTGATGACCTTCAATCTGTTTGTCTGAAAAAATCCCGAGTTGACCAGAAAACCCTTTCCCAATTTCTTGAACGTGTGAAGCACAAGTCATAACAAGGCCAAATTGACCTTCAGCTCGCATCGTTAACCATCTGAATTCATCATCTGATAGCGTTCCATCTTCGTGACTTTGTTCGTTGGTAAGTGGAGCAAGCATGAATCTGTTTTTCATTGTTATCCCACAAGGAAACGCTATTGACTCATCAACGTTTTTGCTCATAAAATCTCTAATTAGTTTTTATTGAATAGAAATATACAAAATAATGATTGGTCTTAATGTGGAGAAGTGATAAATAAAAAAACGGTTGAGATGTCATCTCAACCGTTTTACCATATAAACTATTTTAATGGTTTGTGATGGATTTTTGTTTATTGGAAAGAATAATCTCCAGTTCCTGTAAAGTCAGTTAAGGTGATTGTTGTTGTCCAAGTACCAGTAGTTCCTGTTGAACTTGTCCCAGAAGCATCTTGAGCCCCAACACCAGCGGTTAAGGTTTTGTTGATTACCGTTGCTCCATCAGCATCCCTTACTCTTAAGTTAAAAGATCCTGCAGACGCATCTATACTCATGTCCCAGCCAAGTGTAGCACTATTTTGAGTAAATGTTTGCGTATTAGAAGCAGTACCTCCACCGCCAGATAGATCTCCTGAACTTCCAGAAGCATTCATATTGATAACAGGATACGTACATGTTCCGTCATCTTTATCAGCGTCTACACTGTAATTATCAGCATTTGGGTCAGTACATCCCTTCTTTTTACAACTTGTCATTGCAACTCCTCCGAGTATTACTAGTCCAATTAACAATTTATTTACTGTTTTCATACTTTTTATTTATTTGATACCTACTCTTTTTTTATAGACTTTTTCGGCTTATTCAGTCTGATTCTTTTTAATTAATAGGAGTTAATGAATAGCTTCCGTCACCGTTGAAATTTGTCAATGTGATCTCAACCAACCACTTTCCTTTCTTCCCTTCTTCGGAAACACCAGAAAATGAGTCATCACCTGACCCCGCTGATCTAGTTTCATTGAGAACCTCATTTCCTTTTGCATCTTTTAATACAAAGGTTACGCTTCCACCTGAAGTTGTAATGTCATAGTTTAATTCA
>NVXV01000026.1 GCA_002734085.1 Fluviicola sp.
GTAACACTGAATGGTTGTACTGGAACGGATAACTCTTCTATTAACCTTGTTGATCCAAACGCTCCTGCTGTTGATGCGGGTCCTGATCAAGAGATTTGTGAAGGAGAACAAGCAACCTTAACTGCCGGCAATCCTGATGGGGCGAACATCTCTTGGAATAATGGCGTAACTGATGGTGTGGCCTTTAATCCTGCTGTTGGAACAATTACTTATACGGTTACGGCTGATTTACTGGGTTGTATCTCAACAGATCAGGTAGATGTTACAGTACATCCTAATCCTGTCGTTAATGCAGGAAATGATGTTCTAATTTGTGAGGGTGAATCAGTTACACTTACTGGTTCTGGAGCTGATAATTATGTATGGGACAATGGTGTGACGGATGGAGTTAGCTTTACACCAAACGCCACTCAAATATATACAGTAATCGGTACAACTGCACAAGGATGTCAGGGTACTGATGATGTAACAGTGACCGTTGAACCATTACCTACAGTATCATTTGATGCTGATAACTTTGAAGGGTGTGTACCGGTAACGGTAACATTTACGAACACCTCTTCTGTTCCTGGAACGGATTGTACATGGAACTTTGGAGATGGATCAACAGCTACTGGATGTGGTCAGGTAACACACACTTTTAACAGCATTGGTTGCTTCGATGTGACTCTTGAGGTGACATCTGCCAATGGTTGTACTTCAACTTCCACTGTTGCTGATTATATTTGTGTGGGCGGTTATCCAAACGCAGCATTTGATTTCAGTCCTGATCAATTAACAAACATTATTAATCAAGCGCAATTCTCTAACAACTCTACAGGAGCTGTTGGTTATGAGTGGGACTTTGGTGATGGTGCAACTAGTACGGATGTAAATCCAAATCATACTTACCCTGGTGTGGAAGATACATTCAACGTTCAGTTGATCGCTACCAGTCCATTCGGTTGTAAAGACACTGCATACGCACTTGTACCAATCGTTGAGGAACTTATCTTCTATGTTCCTAATACGTTCACTCCAGATAACGATGAGTTCAATGAAGTCTTCAAACCAATATTCACAAGCGGTTTTGATCCATTCGACTACAACTTACTTATATTTAACCGTTGGGGAGAAATTATCTTTGAATCCAACAACTCTGAAGTGGGTTGGGATGGTACCTACGGTGCTGAAAGTGACGACCTGGTCAAAGACGGTACTTACGTTTGGAAAATTACTTTTAAAACCAAAATTAACGATGAAAGAAAAGTCCAGGTCGGACATGTGAATGTACTCAAGTAGATACTTTTATTTTATAGATATTTAGAAAGCCATCCCGATTGTTCGGGATGGCTTTTTTGTAACACAAAAATCTATGTGACTTCAAATGCTGTTCAAGGAACCCATATTTTATAGATTATCAGCAACTTGTAAATTCACCGCTCATCATAAAAACCTTGTGAAATCAGAATATCTTCCTTAATTTTCTGATATGTAGATAAGTAAAGCATATAAAACAGTGCCGCTAACACTTCAGAAGGCTTTAAATACGCTTATCTATAGAGCTAAAACATGTTTAAACTAAATGCAAAATTAAGGACTATGAAACTGTTGATATTTATAATTTCTGTTATATTTATTTCTTGTCAACTTACCGCTCAAACAAATAACAAAAACCACTCCCCCGAGAATAATTCCAAAAAAATAAAAGCTAGTGAATTGAAAAAGAAAGGTCTTCAACCCATTCAAGTCACTACTAAGGAAAAATTATTGAGGAAAAAGAAATTAGAACCTGTTATGAGGTCTAAAGAAGAAGTCATATCAAACCCAAAACAGTAAATTTTCAAATCTCATAAAAACTGTCAGCTATGAAAATGTTTTACAAGAGTTTTATTTGTATCATTCTATTAACTTGTTCCATACCCACTAATTTATTTAGTCAGGAGAATACGAACTTGAATGATTCAATCAGCTATGAAGACCTAAGTAAAAAACTTGAAGGTACTTATCAGATTGAGATGATTGATACTCGTTCTTTACCAAGTTTTCCTGCAGAACTACTACTCATTATTGAAGATAAAAGAGATGATAATAATATAGTTTATCATAAAGTATCAGATGTAATGAGAGTTAAAATACTCCCAAGATCTATTATAAATGCCAAAAACTTCAAACCAGTTGAACGCATTAATTACATTTCATCAAAAGACTTTTAGTCATGAAAAATTCTATTATATTAATTGTATTAGTTTTTATTTCGAACATTCTATTTTCTCAAAGTAATAACTGTAATACAGCAACCGTAATCAATTTAGATAATAACGGAGACGCATGCGTTAATGGTACAAATGCTAATGCTACTTCAGACAATACTTTTTATGGAGCATGTAATCCAGCTACTACGTTAAATGAAGTTTGGTACACATTCGTAGCTGATGGTGCTCAAAATAATTTTCAAATCGATCCAGGCACAATGCAAGATGCTCAAATTGTAATTTATACAGTTGGGTGTAATGGTACACCTGGGAGTATTCTTGAAACTTGTGAAGTTGCTGCTGGAGGGAATGTATTAAATACAAACTGGGGGCTCGCTCCAGGAACTCAGGTTTGGATTGGAGTTATGTCAAATTCAAATACAGATGGTACATTTGAACTCTGTATAGAATCCAATGATCCTCCACCAACTGGGGGAAATACCTGTGCAGGAGCAATTCCCATTTGTGAAGGTACAATTACCGCTGATATATCAGTTTTAGGACCTTCAGGGACATGGCCTTCATGTTTTGGTGGAGCAGTAAATCAAGATGTTTGGTATACTTTTGATGTGTTACAAGGTGGAACTTTTGAATGGACTGCTACTCCTTCTGGTGGATCTACAGGGGTTGAGTTAGATTGGGCTCTCTATGATATTTCAGGTGGTTGTCCAGGTACAGAAATCAATTGTAATTACAACTATGATTTTGGAGGTAACAATCCAAATGGTCAGACTCCTGGAGGAACTGGTGAATTTAGTCCACCTAATAATCTTGCTCCAGGAACTTATGCTATTGTGGTTGATTATTTTAGTTCTACTTCAGCCAATACTATGGACTTCACTGTTGGAAATGGGTCTGCTGTAATTGCTCCCATAGCAGATTTCACTATCAATCCAAACACAGTGGTTTGTGGTCCTAGTGTTACTGTAAGTATTAATGACAATAGTATTGGAGTTCCAGATTGGGATTTTGGGGACGGTACAACTTTTACAGGAAATAATCCTCCTGACCATACTTATACTAATCCAGGTACCTACGCAATAACTGCTTCTATTGGGGGAGCTTGCCCTACAACACATACAGAATTTGTTCAATTATTTGGACCTCTAAGTGCTGTCACCAACGCTGTAGATGAAACTTGTCCAGGTGATTGTGATGGAGAAGTATCCGTAGTGCCAGATGGTGGAAGCGGAAATTACCAATACTCATGGAGCCCAGGAGGACAAACTACACCTAATGTTACTGGATTGTGCCCTAATTCATATGATGTAACTATAACAGATCCCGTTTGTGGTACAAGTATTACGGAAACTGCTGTTGTTGGCACGGGTCCTTCTTGCTGTTTTATGAATAATTTTACTGCTAATGTCTCTGCTTGTGACCCTGCTACCAATACATACAGTGTAGATGGGATTATTGAATTTACTCAACCCCCAGTAACCGGTCAGCTTATCGTTGAAGACTGTAATGGGAATCAGCAAACTTTCAATCCACCATTTAACAGTCCAACTAACTATAACTTAACAGGGTTAAATGCTGATGGTGCAGCGTGTGATGTAACTGCTTATTTTACAGATGATTTAACGTGTACAATGAACTTAGGGTACACAGCCCCTAACTGTCCATGTTTTTTCACTTTCTTATCTACTAACATTTCTGCTTGTGATCCTGTTGACAACACATTTGAAATAACAGGTTCTATAGAGTTTCAAAGTGCACCAAACACAGGCCAAATGATTGTGGAAGACTGTAATGGGAATCAACAAGTATTTAATGCTCCTTTTACGTCTCCACAAAATTATGCCCTTACAGGGATTGACTCTGATGGGACTCCTAATTGTGATTTAAATGTCTATTTCACAGATGATCCTGCTTGTAACATCACCTCAAATCCATTTGATTACCCAGAAAATTGTTTTTGTGGTACTGATGTCGGGTCATTTACGGATGGAGTAAATGGTAGTGCTAACTCTACTAATCCATATTTACTCTGTTTTAATGATGAACTTGATTTAACAGGTAACGGAGATTTTCTTCCTCCTGCAGACTTTAATGTTCCAGGAGCTACTTATGATCCTGGAGTATGGTTATTCGTTTATGATTGTCCACCTACCGTATTTGACCCTAATGACATCAACGGAGATCCATGTTTACTAGGTGTCGCATCAACAGATGACCAGGCTTGGACGATCGTTAATAACGTTGGAGATAATTCGACATTGTATTTTGTTCCTATAACTATGTATAGTATGGTTGATGGGGTTTATGCTATTAGTTTAAATAATGGAGACTGGTGCTTTGATATGGGACCAACCTATGAAGTTTCATTTATAGAAGAGATAACAACAAATGTCGTAGAGGATTGTCAGGCTGGCGAAGCAACAGTTACCATTAATGGTGGCGTGCCTTCATTTGATGGATCAAACTTCACTATATCTAATCTGCAACCAGCAAGTGCCTCACTTTCAACAACACAAGTTCCTGATGGAGGCTCAGTTGTTATATCTGGACTAGTTGATGGTGACAACTATTCATTTGACATAGTTGATGACAATGGATGTCCTTCTTCAATTACAGGAACTTTCACTGGTGTTGAAGACGCTTCTTTTGACTATAATCCAGACACATACTGTCAAGATGAAACTGATCCGCTTCCAAATATCACTGGTGACCCTGGAGGTACCTTTACTGCTTCTGGAGGTTTAACAATTAATCCTAATACAGGGGAAATAGATTTGTCATCAGCTACAGGTAATTTCACAATTACTTATACGACACCAGATCCTGTATGTTTTTCTTCTGAAACATTTGACATCACAATTAACGCTGTGCCGGATATTGATCCAATAGCTGACCAGGAAGCATGCGATGTGTTTATTTTACAAGCAATAACAGGAACTAATTTAACTGGCAATGAAGCGTATTATGATGCCCCAAATGGTGGAGGTGCGCAATATAATGCCGGTGATAACATAACATCATCAACAACGCTTTATGTTTATGATGAGACGGGTACTACTCCAAATTGTTTTGATGAAGAAACATTCGATGTTACAATCAATATTACTCCAAGTATCAATTCTATTCCTGATCAAGTTGAATGCGATAGTTACACGCTTCCAAATATAAACGGTACTGATTTAACTGGAAACGAAGCGTATTATGATGCGCCAAACGGTGGAGGTACACAGTATAACCCTGGTGATGATATTACAACACCTGGTACAACTACAATTTATATTTATGATGAGACAGGTACTACTCCAAATTGTTTCGTTGAAGAGACTTTTGACGTTACAATTAGTATTACTCCAACATTCAACCTTGCCTCAACTGACCCCACTATTTGTGGTGCAAACGATGGTACGATAACATTGAGTGGCTTACAACCTAATACAGTATATGAAGTCACCTACTCGGACGGAGGAACTCCCGTTGGGCCTAATAACATGACTTCTAATGCAGCTGGAGAAATTCTTATAAATAATTTGTCTGCTGGAACGTATTCTGACTTTATTGTCACATTAAATGGTTGTACAACAACAGATAATTCTTCAATCAATTTAATAGATCCTAACTCTCCCTCGGTTAATGCTGGCCCAGATCAAGAGATTTGTGATGGTGAAGATGTGACATTAACAGCAGATAATCCAGACGGAGCTATTATAAATTGGAATAATGGCGTTAATGACGGTGTGCCATTTAGTCCTGCAGTCGGTACAAATAACTATACAGTTACTGCTGATTTAGCTGGTTGTATTGCAACGGATCAAGTGATTGTTACGGTTCATCCAAATCCAAATGTTAATGCCGGAAATGACATTCTCGTTTGTGAAGGTGCATCTGTCACTCTTACAGGTTCTGGTGCAGACAATTATGCTTGGGATAATGGTGTTACGAATGGAGTATCTTTCAATCCTTCCTCCACTCAAACCTATACTGTCACTGGTACAACTGTTAATGGTTGTACTGGAACTGACCAAGTAGATGTTACTATTGAACCACTACCAGTCGTATCTTTTGACGCAGATAATTTTAATGGTTGTGTTCCGGTAACTGTCACATTCACAAATACGTCAAGTGTTCCTGGAACTGATTGTACTTGGAATTTTGGAGATGGTTCTACAGCTTCTGGATGCGGTCAAGTCACACATACATTCAATGATGTTGGATGTTTCGATGTTACGCTTGAGGTAACTTCAGCAAATGGGTGTACGTCAACCTTTACTGAAAATGACTATATCTGTACATCTGGATATCCAATCGCTGCTTTTGGATTTACACCCAATGATTTAACAACCATAAACACGAATGTAAACTTTAACAACAATTCATCTGGTGCGAGCACTTATGAATGGAATTTTGGAGATGGTCAAACGAGTACTGATGTTAACCCTACTCATGATTATCCTGCTGTGGAAGACACATTTGTTGTGCAGTTAATAGCAACAAGTGCAAACGGCTGTAAGGATACAGCATATGCAGTTGTTAGAATATTTGAAGAGTTGATTTTCTATGTTCCAAATACATTCACACCAGATAATGATGATTTTAATGAAGTCTTCAAACCAATATTTACGAGCGGTTTTGATCCATTCGATTACACATTATTAATTTTCAACCGTTGGGGTGAAGTAGTATTCGAGTCAAATAACGCTGATGTTGGATGGGATGGTACTTATGGTGCTGAAAGTGATCGAATTGTAAGGGATGGCACTTACGTTTGGAAGATTATTTTCAAGACTAAAAAGAATGACGAGAGAATGGTAGAAGTAGGACATGTCAATGTCTTAAAGTAAAAATCAAAATCTACTCAAATAAAAAGGAGCGAATATTAAATTTCGCTCCTTTTTTATTCGTAAATGCCTAACTATATAAGCTTATTCTCTAATATGAGCATCACCATAAACATAGTATTTGTTTGTCACTAGTTGTTTCAAACCAAGTGGTCCTCTATGGTGAAGCTTATCAGTACTAATCGCTAACTCAGCTCCTACCCCCATTTGTCCACCGTCTGTAAAACGTGTTGAAGCATTTTGATATACGGCAGCACTATCAACTTGCTCCATGAATTTTTTAGCTTCTTCACTATCCTCTGTCATAATTACACTTGAATGTTTTCCAGAATAAGTATTGATTCTTTCTATTGCATCATCCAATGAATCAATTGCACCAACAACAATTTTCATTGCTAAAAATTCTTCACTCCACGTTTCTTTCCCAGCTATCTGATTGTTCTCTGGGAGTATTTTTGAAGTTTCTTCATCAGATAAGACCTCTACTCCTAACTTAGTAAGCGTTTCATTTAATTCTTTTGTTTTTACCTCAAAGTTTTGAATATTTTTATCAATCAAAACTTTATCTAAAGCGTTACAACCAGAAATCTTATCTGTTTTTGCATTGATAATTACTTTAACTGTTTTTCTCCAGTCCGCTTTTGGAGAAACATACAAAAAGTTATTACCTCTTCCACTAATTAAAACAGCACATTTAGCATGTTGCTTAACAAATTCAATTAAACGCTCCCCTCCTCTTGGCACAATCAAATCTAATTTTTCAGAAGGATTTCTTAAGAACTCTTGCGTTTGTTCTCTATTAAGCTCTAACATTTTAATCCAACTATCGTCAAGACCATTCTCCTTTAGAGCCTCATGCCAACACTTCACTAGGACAACATTACTGTGGTAAGCTTCGCGCCCACCTTTTAATAAAATTTTATTGTTAGCTTTAAAAGCTAGAACTGCCGCCTCAATTGTAACATCTGGTCGCGATTCATAAATAATCATAATAGTGCCAAATGGGTCAGTTTTATTGATTATTTCCAGACCAGAATCAAGTGTAATAGATGAAATTTCATTACCAACGGGATCACCTTGGTCTTTTACTTCTCCTATAGATTTGATCATAGAATCCACCTTTGCCTGATCCACCACTAAACGATCATACAATGCCTGATCATCTCTTTCAAAAGCATCTAGGTCTTTTTTATTTTCTGCAATTATTTCGTCTCTCCGCTTATCAATGATATCCATCATTGACTGTAATACTTTATTTTTTTTGGCTGTATCTAAAAATTCCATTTCGTTAATTTGTATTTTTTTAATTTAAATTTGACTTAACTATTTTTTATTTTTTGAGTTAGAAAACATAGTTCCTACTTTTTTACCATTTAGAATATCAATAATAATATCTTCTTCTTTACCGTTTGCTATGTATGTTGGAATAGATTTATTTGCCGTAGACTTTGCAATTTTTAACTTCGACTCCATTCCACCTCGTCCTTCTCCTTCTCCTTTTTCAGACTCTTGAACATATTTTTCGACATCTTGACTTACTGAAACATTATGAAGTAACTGAGAGGCATCGTCTTCGGGATGTCCAGTATATAATCCATCTATATCTGTTAACATTATCAACATATCAGCATCTACTAATTCAGCTACGAGACTAGCCAGCTCATCATTGTCAGAAAACATAGACATCGTTAGAGAGACGGCATCATCTTCATTCGCAATTGGTATGATACCTTCAGCCAATAAGCCCTCATAGCAGTTAATCATATTCTCACGATACTTACCCGGAGCAAAATCGCGCTTAGTTGCCAAAATCTGAGCACATCGCATTCCGAAATCGTGAAACATTGAATAATAATGTCTCATCATACGTGGTTGTCCAACTGAAGAAAATATTTGCCTTCTCGTAGTAGCATCCTTCGCATCACAATCACCCAAAACCTCTTTACCAGCAATCGCTGAACCTGAAGAAACTAAAATTGTAATAATATCTCTTTCGTAGAGGTAAGCAATTTGCCTTACTAAATTCTTTAATATCGGGCCTACAATGCGATTATTCTTATTTGTCATCACATTTGTACCCACCTTAACTACTATTCTTTTCTTAAAATCACTCACTATATAAAATTTAGATTATAAATTACGATTCATTTCCCAGTTCAACAGCCCGGTTGAAAGCTGCATACGCGGCTTCTTTAATTAACTCTTCAACATTATTATCTTCCATAGAGTCTAAAGCAGCACGAGTTGTCCCACCTTTTGATGCAACTCTGTTCATCCAAGTTTCTGGGGATAAATCTGATTCATTAAACAACTTTACTGCACCTTCAAATGTAGCGCTAACAAGCACTTTTGAATCATTATCAGAAAAGCCCATTTTTTTAGCTGCTTCCAACATAGACTGCATGAAGTAAAAGACATATGCAGGACCACTTCCAGAAATCCCGGTAGACTTATCAATAAACTCTTCTGTTTCAACATGAATAGATTCTCCAGTGGTATCAAGTAAATTACGAACCATCAACAATTCAACCCGAGATACATCTTCGGATTCAGTAAAAGAAGTAACTCCCATTCCAACCTTCGCTGGTAAATTAGGCATTGTTCTTACCACCTTCTTTACACCCAGGCTATCTTTGATAAAATCAATCTTTACACCAGCCATTAGAGAAACAAAAATCTGTTGGTCGTTAACCATACTCTTCATATTCTCAAATAATGCTTCGGAATGGTATGGTTTTACAGCTATAAAAATAATATCTGCTTTAGGTAAACACTCCTCTAACTTTTCCTGCACATCGAACAATGGGTTCTCCTTTAACCGAACTATTGTTTCGGCACTTAAATCGTGAATCATTAATTTTCTTCTATTCAATAATTCAGAGCTTGCCATCCCTTCGGAATAAGTCAACCCCATATTTCCACCTCCTATTACTAAAACTTTCATTTGTTTGTTTAAATTTATATAATATTTGAATACTTCTACTCTAAATAATACAACTATTGTTCAAAAGTCCTCTATTCCTCAAATAAATACATTTATAATCACCGATAAGCCTTCAAAACAAACCAAACACCTGTAAAACAAGTATTTAAATCAACCAGCAGTATGTCATGCTAATTTGTCAGTTTGTACTGACTTGTCGTTAAGATAAGAATTTTTTTAATATAGTCAGTTTTGCAAATCCAAAAAACTTATATTTACGTTTATAGTCTAAACTTAAACTGAAAGGAATTGTTTAAGTATACGACAAATTAAAAAACAAATACTTTTTATGGGTAATACAACTCAAGTCAAGACGAAAAAGAAAGAAAAACTAAAATCTTTACAACGACGAGGTAATTATTTAGCAAAAGCATCCAATCAAATCCAGCTATTAGAAAAAGACAGGTTGCATGGAATGCGATTCTCAGAAAAACTAAAACTGCATGATCAGTTCCCTTTAAGACCAGCTCCAATTGAAATATTACAACTCAATTTGGGATACATGTGTGATTTAACTTGCGAACATTGTCACGTAGATGCAGGTCCTGATCGTAAAGAAATAATGACAAAAGAGACTCTCGAGCAAGTGTTAGAAGTTGTTGATCAAGCGAAAGTTAAAACCGTCGATTTAACTGGAGGAGCCCCTGAAATGAACCCTCATTTTATTTGGTTAGTGGAAGAACTGAGCAAAAGGGATGTCAAAGTAATCGTAAGGAGTAATTTAACGATACTAGTTTCGAACAAAAAGTATAGAACCTATCCTGAATTCTTCAAAAAACATAAAATTGAAGTTATCGCATCTATGCCTTGTTATACTAAAGACAATGTAGATAAACAAAGAGGTTCTGGTGTTTTCAATCGTTCTATAGAAGCATTGCATAATCTCAATGAATTAGGTTATGGAATGGAAAATTCAGACTTAGATCTGCACTTGGTTTTTAATCCAGGTGGAGCTAGTTTACCCCCAGATCAAAAGAGTTTGGAACAAGATTACAAAGTTCGACTTAAAGAAGACTGGAATATTCAATTCAACAATTTATATACAATTACTAATTTACCAATTTCAAGATATTTAGACTTTTTACTTGCTGCTAATAAGTATGAAGACTACATGGAAACATTGGTTAATGCTTATAACCCCATTGCTGCAGAAAATGTGATGTGTAAAAACACGCTCTCTGTAGATTGGGAAGGATATTTGTACGATTGTGATTTTAATCAAATGCTCCAATTAAAAGTAGCTAGTGAACGTCAACATATTAGTGAGTTTGATTATGGCACACTAATGGATAGAGATATTGTGATAGGACAACATTGTTACGGCTGCACTGCTGGCGCTGGATCAAGTTGTCAGGGTACAACTACATAAATATTAAAATCAATGTATTTAAAATTGATTATTCTCTTTGTTTTAGGATTCGTTTTCACCAATTTATTTGGTCAAGAGATCGATCCTGACTATAAGATAATGATTGAGAAAAAATATGAGTTCCCAACCATTTCACCAGATAGCGCTAGTAATATTTTATATAGTGACGATGTTATTTTTTTAGATACAAGAGAGCCTGAAGAATACAACGTGAGTCATCTTCCAAATGCAATTTTATTTGGGTATGATGATCCAAATTGGAAAGCAGTTGATACACTCAACAAAGATATCACGGTTATTGTGTATTGCTCAATCGGTGTTAGAAGTCAGAATATTGCAGAGGAGTTAAATGAAAAAGGGTTTAAAAACATCAAAAATCTTTATGGTGGAATCTTCCTCTGGGCTGATCAATCGAGAGAAATGCTTGACGATCAAGATAACGAAACATCCAAAGTTCACGGTTACAATAGATTCTGGGGACGTTGGGTAAAAAAAGCAGAAACAGTTTATGAATAAGAAGCAACTTTTAATGGTTTTTACAAAAAACCCAGAATTAGGTAAATGTAAAACTCGCTTGGCATCAACAATAGGTGATGAAGCTGCATTAAATGTTTATCAACAACTCTTGGATTACACTGCTGATTTTGCAAATAAAGTAAATGCAGAAAAGTTTGTTTATTATTCAAAAAATATTCAAAATAATGACCGCTGGGACGAATCAATATTTCATAAAAAACTTCAAGTAGATGGAAACTTAGGAGTTAAAATGGCCACTGCATTCAAAGAAAATTTTGATGCTGGATTTGAAAAGATTCTAATAATTGGTTCTGATTGCGCTGAAATCAATGAAGACGATATACACAATGCTTTCCAAGCGTTAGATGAGAGCGAGGTTGTTATAGGTCCAGCAATAGATGGTGGTTATTACCTACTCGGAATGCGAACTTTTATTCCATCGTTGTTTCAAGACAAGAGCTGGAGTACTCCCGATCTTATCAATGAAACAATTTCAACATTAAAGAAACAGCAAATCAGCTTTTCTCTTCTAAAAGAAAAATCAGATATTGATTTTGAAGAAGATTTAGAAAGAGAGAGTTATGTAACTTTTTCTTGGTGATTAACTGTTACAAGGGGTCTACATCTATAATTAATCTAGCCGACTTATTTGTTGGCTGCGTGTAAAACTTCTCAATAATCTCGTTCAATTTAGCCTTTGCTTTTTTCGGTGAAGCTTCTCGCTCAATTTTGAGTCGAACTACCTTCAAATAGCTATTTTGGATACGCTTCACAACTGGGAATTCCGGTCCTAATACCCGATCACCAAAAAATGCTTTTAACCGTTTCGCTAGATCATCAGCAATAACCTCTAGTTCATTAGCATTTCGATGTTTCAACGTTAAATTAATCATCTTATAATAAGGAGGATAGAAATAATTTTTCCTTTCTATAATTTCATTCTTATACATTCCGATATAATCATGATCGATGACGTGACGAATAATCCAGTGATCTGGGTCGTATGTTTGAATAATTACTTTTCCTCGTTTCAATTTTCTTCCGGCCCTACCCGCTACTTGAGACATCAACTGATAACTTCTCTCAAAAGACCTGAAATCTGGTCTACGCAGCATCATATCAGCATCCAAAATCCCAACCAGTGAGACATTATCAAAGTCCAGTCCTTTAGTTACCATTTGAGTACCCACAAGAATATCAATTTTACGATTATCGAAATCCGACAGAATCGATTCATAACTGTTTTTCTGACGAGTTGTATCTAAATCAAGTCTTTGAACACGAACACCAGGCAGAATAATAGACAATTCATCCTCAATCTTCTCTGTGCCAAAGCCTATCATTTTTAAACGATTACTTCCACATTTCGGACAAGAACCTACTGGAGGAGTAAAATAACTACAGTAATGGCATTTTAATATATTCGTATTCTTATGATATGTTAGAGAAACATCACAGTTCTTACATTGAGGATTCCAACCACAAACCTCACATGCCCAAACAGGGTTGTAACCTCGTCTATTTTGAAAGAGAATAATCTGTTCCTTATTCTCTAGCGCTTCTTTCATGTGCTCAACTAAAAATCCAGAAAAGTCAGATTGCATTGTCTTTTGCTGTTTTTCCTTCTTAATATTAGCCGTGAATATTTCGGGCATTCGAACATTTCCAAAACGTTCATGTAACTCTACCAAGCTATATTTACCTTCTAATGCATTGTAATAACTTTCAATTGCGGGAGTTGCTGAACCTAACAATACCTTCGCATCAAAAAATGACCTTAAAACAATCGCAGTGTCTCTGGCATTGTAGCGTGGGCTCGGATCATATTGTTTAAATGAACTTTCATGTTCTTCATCGACGATGATTAATCCCAGGTTCCTAAAAGGTAAGAAAACACTACTTCTAGCACCAATAACGATCTGAAATTTTGAAGTATCACCTTTTAACAAGGCATTCCAAATTTCAATTCGTTCATTTTGGTTAAAGCGTGAATGATAAACACCAATTTTTTCACCGAAGTAACGTGACAAGCGATCAATCAACTGTGTTGTTAATGCAATTTCAGGCAAGAGAAAGAGAACTTGTTTACCAAGATTTAGCTGTTCTTGGATTAACTCTACATAAATCTCCGTCTTACCAGAACCAGTAACTCCGTGAAGCAAAGTCACCTCTTTTTCTATAAAGGAATTTCTCACCTCATCAAGCACTCTTCCTTGAGACTCGGACAATTCTTTAAATTTGCTATCTGCTTCGTTACCTTCTTGGATTCTTGATATTTCTAATCTTTTTGATTCGAAAACACCTTCTTTCTCCAAAGTATTTAAGGACGAAACAGAAGCTCCCTCCTGCTCTAGTTCTGTTCTTAGTATTGGTTTAGATACTCCTTTTTTAAATCCGTCTAACTTTAAGAATTTCAGAACAGCATCTACTTGCTTTTCTTTTCGCTTTTTATCTGAAAACTCATTTAGTAAAACTTCTAGCGCCTGATCTGATTGAAATTCCTTAGTAAGCTCAATAAAGATCTGAGTTTTTGGGGCGTATTTAAACTTCAACTCTTCCTTCGTAATAACCACCCGCTTATCAATCATTGATTTAATAACGGGTTGAATAGTTTTAATTTGAAGTATGTCAGAAATCTCTTTTAAATCGAGTTCTCCTTGAATTTCGAGTGCTTCAAATACCTGATATTCTCGATCAGTAAGATGTTCACTATTTACTTCTGATTCCGGATGAAGCTGGATTTTTGTTTCACTTCCTAATTTAAAATTAGAAGGCAAAGCAGCGTTCATAACATCTCCAATAGGAGCCATATAGTATTCAGAAATCCAATACCACAATTTTAGCTGTTTGCCCGTAATGATAGGTTCGTCATCAAGTACGGACTCAACATATTTTGACTGATATTTTGTAGGAACTTCCTCGTGGACTTTAATTATAATTCCAGTTTGGAGCTTAGATTTACCAAAAGGAACAACCACCCTAACACCATTTTTCACGTAATCATTGAGCTCAAGAGGAACTCGATAAGTGAAAGAGTTATGTATAGGAACCGGAAGGATAA
Organism: Fluviicola sp.; assembly: GCA_002734085.1. Classification (GTDB taxonomy): domain Bacteria; phylum Bacteroidota; class Bacteroidia; order Flavobacteriales_D; family Crocinitomicaceae; genus Brumimicrobium. The sequence continues at coordinate 14,960 of NVXV01000026.1, forward strand.
CATCAACAAAATATGTTTTTCTTTCTTGCACAGTTCAAAGGTAACTATGAGGATTTAATCTTGATTATAAAAATAGTTTTTTTTAAGTCCACCTAATATGACTTAAAGCTTTTAGCAAGATCTAAAGCCTCATTTCTCCATACTCACAATCAATAACATAGAGTATATGCCTATTAAAGATAAATGAACTGCTTACTTATTAGTTTTTCAATAAGGTCATTTTGAATTCTATTGTATTTTTTGAAGACTAAGTGTCAATTTAGATTAAAAATGTAATCACTTGATTTTTAACAGTGTTAATATATATAATTTCAAAACTGATAATAGTCATATTTCGGTTTGACGAGAGTCATATTAATAAATCAACCTAGATACTTTCTTTGCATCATGGGAATTATATACATAATGCTAGTCGTAAGTTTGCTTTTGGCAATCTTCTTTTTGCTCTCATTTATTTGGGCAAATAAAACAGGACAATATGATGATGACGTCACACCTGGTATACGCATTTTATACGATGATGAAGAAGTAATTGAAAAATCAAAAACAGAATAATGGAAACAACGCAAGTCAGATATGACAATAAGATCGTAAAGTATTTTGCATATGCTACGATTATTTGGGGATTAACAGGTATGTTAGTTGGACTAATTGTTGCTTTACAATTGGCTTTCCCAGATTTCTTCAACGATTATTTAGGTTTTAAATACTTGTCGTTTGGAAGAATCAGACCACTACATACAAATGCGGTGATTTTTGCATTTGTCGGAAACGCCATTTTTACTGGGGTATATTATTCCATGCAGCGCCTTCTCAAGACAAGAATGTGGAGCGACAAATTAAGTTACATCAACTTCTGGGGATGGCAACTTATCATTCTATCAGCTGTGATAACCCTACCAATGGGATATACAACCAGTAAAGAGTATGCCGAACTAGAGTGGCCAATTGATATTGCGATTACTTTATTGTGGGTTGTTTTCGGTTGGAATATGATGGCGACAATTTTAAATCGTCGAGTGAAGCATATTTACACGGCTATTTGGTTCTATATGGCAACATTTGTAACTGTTGCAGTCCTTCATATTTTCAATTCGTTTGAACTTCCCGTATCATTTATGAAGAGTTATTCGTGGTATGCAGGTGTTCAAGATGCACTGGTTCAATGGTGGTATGGTCACAATGCGGTGGCGTTTTTCCTTACAACTCCATTTTTAGGATTGATGTACTACTTTGTCCCAAAAGCAGCAAATCGACCGATATATTCATATAAACTATCGATCATTCACTTTTGGGCCTTAATATTTATTTATATCTGGGCTGGTCCTCACCACTTGTTATATACAAGTTTACCTGACTGGGCACAATCTTTAGGTGTGGTATTCTCTATAATGTTAATTGCACCATCATGGGGTGGGATGTTAAATGGGTTACTAACACTGAGAGGTGCTTGGGATAAAGTAAGGGACAGTGTTGTATTGAAATTCATGGTTGTTGCCTTAACAGCATATGGTATGGCAACATTCGAAGGCCCACTTTTATCACTTAAAAATGTAAACTCATTATCACATTTTACTGACTGGACAATAGCTCACGTTCACGTTGGTGGACTAGGCTGGAATGGAATGCTTGCATTTGGTATGTTGTACCTCCTATTTCCAGTATTGTTTAAACGTGAATTGTACTCCAAGAAACTAGCTAATATGCATTTCTGGATTGCAACGTTAGGGATTCTTCTTTGGGCTATTCCAATGTACTGGGCTGGATTTAGCCAAGGATTGATGTGGCAAGAATTTAATCCCGACGGAACTTTGGCAAACGGTGACTTCTTAGAAACTGTTGAAGCGATAAAACCATTTTATATAATGCGCTCTATAGGAGGTTTGATTTATATCATCGGTGCGATTTTAATGGGATACAACCTATTTAAAACAGCAAGACTAGGTACATTCTCTAAAGATGAAGTTGTTGAAGTTACTTCTAACAGAAACAAAAAAATCAATACGAAAGGAGAATTTTGGCACCGTCCAATTGAGCGTAAGCCAATTCGTCTACTAGTATTCAGTTTAATTGTTATTCTTATTGGTGGAGCAATAGAAATTATTCCAACAATTGCAGTAAAATCTAACATCAAGAAAATTTCTCAAGTAAAACCTCTAACTCCACTGGAGCTAGAAGGACGTGACTTGTATATTCGAGAAGGTTGTAATAACTGTCACTCACAAATGATTCGTCCATTGAGGTTTGAAACTGAACGCTATGGTGAATACTCGAAAGCTGGAGAGTTTGTTTACGACCACCCATTTTTATGGGGGTCCAAACGTACGGGACCAGATTTAGCGCGTGAAGGTGGATTGAGAACCGATTCTTGGCATTATGGTCACATGATTATACCTAAAGAATGGTCACCTGGAACGGTAATGCCTGCTTATCCTTGGTTGGCGGAAGATGATTTAGATGCTTCTGACTTGAAATCCAAAATTGGGGTAATGCGCAAACTTGGTGTTCCTTATGAAGAAGGTTACGAAGAAAAAGCAACGGCTGATGTTGAGAGACAATCTATGGAAATCGCAACAAGTATCGTTAAGGGTCTTGCTGATAAAGACAGTGACATAACTCCAGAAGAAATCGCCAACAAAGAAATCATTGCCTTAATAGCATACTTGCAGCGTCTGGGTACTGATATCAAATCTATTGATAAGGTAGCTGAGGACTTGGATTCAACTCAAATAATAACAGAATAAAACAAATCCTATGTTAAGATATATCAAACATAATTTAACAGAGATAACAGGTATAGAGATCTATCCGATTATTTCCTTATTAATTTTCGTTCTGTTTTTCACAGTAGTAATTTGGAGAACAATGAGAATATCTAAAGCTGAAGTAAATCATTTCAGTAACATTCCGTTGGACGAAGATGATGAGTATAACGATAACAAAAGTGAATAATTAGAAATCATGGAAAAGAAATTAGCACATATCATATTTTTCTTGGGAGTATTCTTCTATAGCTTTAATGGAGGTATCGCATTTAGTCAAGATGGAGAAGCATTATTCAAGGCGAAATGTAACACTTGCCATATCATGGGAAAAGATGGTACAGGACCAAACCTTGTCGGTGTAAAATCACGATGGGAAGGTGAAGAAGAAAACCTCTACGAATGGATTTTGAATTCTCCAAAAGTAATCGCTGAAGGCAACAGTGAACGCGCGAAAGCTGTGAAAGATTACAGCCCTACTGTCATGCCTATTCAAGTAGTAACTAAAGATGAGGCGAAAGCTATCATTGACTATGTGGATGGTTGGACTCCTCCAGTTGTGATGCCAGACGATCCAACTATAGATCCTGAATTAATATATGTTCCCGACTACGCAAAAAATTTGACACTTTTTTACGTACTCCTGGCAATAATTGGCTTCTTACTCTTAGCAATACTTATCGTTTCAAAAAGTACAAGCGCTATAGTTAAATCTGATCTTTTCAAGAAAAGAATGTCTGAAATGTATGAGAAAAACAAGTCTAAAACTGGACTGAATGCGGTTCTCATTATTTTATTTAGTGGATTTGCTACACAGGCAAATGCATTATCACCTGAAGCTCCAGTTATGACATCAAATGAAAACCTTTGGTTATATGTTGAGAATAGTGAACTCTATGTACTATTAATCATAGCGCTTTTATTATTAGGATTTTTACTTCATATGGTTAGAATGTTCTATAAATTCATTCACATGATGAAACCTGAAGAACAGCGTCAAAAAGAAGCCAAGAAACTAATCAAGGAGAGAAAGAAACGGAGAGATAGTTTTGCGAAATCACTTACAGGAGCTACCCCAATTGAAGAAGAAGCAAAAATAGATTTAGGTCATGACTACGATGGAATTCGCGAGTTAGACAATCCTATGCCGCCATGGTGGTTAGCAGGATTCTTTATTTCTATTGTATTTGCAATCATTTATATGTTTCATTATCATGTGCTAGGAACAGGAGATCTTCAAGAAGTTGAGTATGCAAAAGTGATGAAACGTGAGGATGCAAAAGTTGAAGAATACTTAAAGTCACAAGCCATGAATGTAGATGAAACAAACGCAACATTATTAATTGATAGAGCTGATCTTAGAAACGGTAAAGCTATATTTATAAATAACTGTACAGTTTGTCATAAGGAGAATGGTAGTGGTGCTGTTGGCCCTAACTTAACCGACGACTATTGGTTATATGGCAATGATGTTAAGAATATTTTTAAAATCATCAAGTTGGGTACATCTAATGGAATGCCTCCACATCAACAGAATTTCAACCCTATTGAAATTCAACAGGTCGCTTCCTACGTACTTAGTCTTGAAGATGTTACTGTTTCCCAAGGTGGAAAAGAACCTGAAGGAGAGTTAATGACTACTGAAAATCTGAAAAGCACTACAGAAGAAAAGTTAGATACACTTCAACGTGAAGAATTGCAGGATTCTATCAGCGTAGAAGAGAGTGTAGAATAAATAAGCATATAATTTCCCTGCTCTGAACAAGTAAGTGGGGAAATTAAAAAAATAAGACATGAAGGAGCTGGACGAGGAGGAGACATTTAGAGATCACATTTCAACGGTTGATGAATCGGGGAAACGTGTTTGGGTTTACCCAAAGAAACCTAAAGGATGGTTTCACAATAAAAGAGTTCTTTTATCTATCTTTTTGCTTGCATTTCTATTTGGTGCTCCACATATTTATATCAATGGAGAACCATTAATTCTATTTAATATTATTGAGCGAAAATTTGTGTTTTTTGGTCAAGTATTTTGGCCACAGGACTTATACATATTCGCATTCACGATGATTATTGCCATCGTATTTGTAATTCTCTTCACCGTGGTGTTTGGTAGGATATTTTGCGGTTGGATTTGCCCTCAAACCATATTTATGGAGATGGTTTTTCGAAAAATCGAATATTGGATTGAAGGAGATTGGACACATCAGAAAAAACTGAATAAACAACCTTGGAACAAAGAAAAAATCTTAAAAAAAGTTTCTAAACAGATTATCTTCTTCCTTATTTCATTTTTGATAGCAAACACCTTTCTAGCATATATTATTGGTTCGGAAGAACTTTGGGCAATTCAAACCTCATCTCCAGCTGAGCACATTGTGGGTTTTATTGCTATGATTGTATTTACCTTCTTGTTTTATGGTGTATTCTCTGTTATGAGAGAGCAAGTTTGTACAACTATCTGCCCCTATGGAAGATTGCAAGGTGTTTTACTCGATAAAGATTCAATAGTTGTAGCCTACGACCATAAGAGAGGTGAAAAAAGAGCAAAATTCAAGAAAAACGAAGATCGTGAAGAACTTGGTAAAGGAGACTGTATTGATTGTTATCAATGTGTCAATGTTTGTCCAACTGGAATAGACATCAGAAATGGAACTCAGTTAGAATGTGTTAACTGTACGGCATGTATAGATGCTTGCGATCATATTATGGATTCTATTGGGAAACCTAAAGGCCTCGTAAGGTATGCCTCTGAAAACAATATCGAAGGAGAGAAAAAATTTAAATGGACGCCTAGAATGAAGGCGTATACAACATTACTTGTGATACTTCTCGGTGTTTGGGTGTATTTGATTGCTTCCAGAACAAATTTTGATGCAACGATTTTAAAGCAAAGAGGTTCGACATATCAAGTTCTAGAAGATGGTCGATTAAGTAATATATATGAAATAAATCTGCTTAATAAATCCAAGAATGAATACAAAATTACGCTGGAAATTGAGGACTCAGAAGGAGAAATTGATTTAGCAAAGAAATCGTTGATACTTGGACCAGAAGAGCAATTAGAGGAAAGGTTTGTGATAAAATTGCCTCGTAAAGAACTAAAAAATGGTCAACGAAGAATTTACGTTAACATTAAGGGAGACGGTAAAACTATGATTCGCAAAGAAACAAGCTTTATTGGCCCACTATTATAAATAGAATTAAATAGAGATACTATGAATTGGGGAAAAGGAATTACACTATTTTTAGTCTTATTTATTGGCTTTATTTTGACTTTAGCAATCATATTAATGCAAGCCAATACTGATTTAGTTGGTGAAGATTACTATAAAAAAGAAATTGCCTACGAAGATGAAATAGTCGCTGAATCAAATGCAAAATTATCTGACGCTAAAATTGAAACTGAAATTTCTGAGGACGGATTGTTTATTCACATTAAAAATGTTGAGTCGCCTCAGGATGTTAAAATCCATTTGCTCCGAGGGAACAACCAAGAACTAGATATATCTATGCCTGGAAAAGGAGCTGCCACGTTTATTGAGCGTTCTGAACTTAAGAAAGGAAAGTATATTCTAACAACGACATGGGAAAAAGATGGTAAATCCTACCAAATCAAAAAAGATATATGGGTGAATTAATTACATTAATAGTTGGTGCATTTTCACTAGGTTTAGTTACAAACCTTCACTGTATAGGTATGTGCGGTCCTATTGCTATGGCACTTCCTTTAAATCGTAATTCCAAATGGACGGTTGCAGGGGGAATAACAAGTTATTCTGTTGGACGTAGTATTGGTTATACGTTTTTAGGAGTTATAGTTGGGCTTATAGGAGTAAGTGCCTATTTATTAGGAGTTTTGCAGTGGGTAAGTATTATTTCTGGCGTTTTAATCGTTGTTTTTGCATGGGGTCACTTCATTGGATCTTCCTCTCGAGGTTCTTTTATTAATAAGTGGGTAATGAGAGCGATGGCTAAACTACTCAAGAATAAACCCCAAAAATCTAAACCAATCCGTCTCATGGGAATAGGTTTGATTAACGCATTTTTACCATGTGGAATGGTTTACTTTGCTCTTGTTGCCGCTTTGAGTACTGGAAGTATGGCGAATTCGATATTATTTATGTTTGTTTTTGGAATTGGGACACTTCCAGGATTTATATTTCTGGGTGCATTAAAAGATCTGTTTGCTAAATTTACATTTTTTAATAAACGAGTTGTTTTGGCAAGTCTCGTTTCAATCTTAGGGTTTTTTATGATATTAAGAGGAATGAATTTAGGAATTCCCTACATCAGCCCAAAAATGGAAATGGTTATAGCAAAACACAATAGGGAAAATCATAAAGCCACTAATCAAGACATGAAAATTGAGGCTAAAATGTCGTGTTGTTCAGCTAGCAAAGAAGCAAATTGTTCAGAATAAATTCTCCTCTTTTCTTTAATAAATCATCTAAAGTTTAATCATTGAATAGGTTTTATGTATTTTTGAAAAAACATTGTAATCCTATTTAAATGCAAGAATTGACTCAAGATAAGTGGCGAGAAGAATTAAATAAATCCGACAACGCTGTAATACTGGATGTAAGAAAGCCAGAAGAATGTGCTGAAGGAATGATTCCAAATGCTATTGAAATTGACATTCTAAATCCTGAACATTTCATGTCTGAAGTGGAAAAGCTTGACAAAGACAAAGATTACTTCATTTATTGTCGAAGCGGAAACCGAAGTGGTCAGGCTTGTAGTATAATGGAACAATTGGGTTTCAGCTCAACATACAATCTACTTGGTGGAATGTTGGAGTGGAACGGAGAAGTTAAACAAAAGTAAAACCGAATGAATCCAAATTTAAGTAATACAGATCGCGTTGTACGGTTTTTACTATTTGTCGTAGCTATTGTACTTTTTGTTACTGATGTAATCAATGGTTGGTTAGCTTATTCTACCATCTTTGTTGGAACCGTTTTTTTATTGACTAGTCTCATGAGTTTTTGTCCTATATACAGAGCTTTGGGTATCTGTTCAAAGAAAACAACAGAGACCAAATAAAAAAGACCGCATCTTTCAATGCAGTCTTTAAATTTATATTCTTAACAATTTATTCTTTAACTTTTGCCTTTATGGTAACCGTCTTTGTTGAACCAGGAATATTCGCAGTAATCGTAACTGTTTTAGTTATATTTTGTCCTGCTTGATTCGGTTTAGAGGTAAATGTCACTTCTAATTCCCCAGTTTCTCCAGGTAAAATTGGCTTTTCAGGTTTTCTTGGTACGGTACAACCACATGAAGCTTTAGCATCATTAATAGTTAAAGGATTATCGCCAGTATTTTTCACTGTAAAAATGGTAGTTACAGGAGTTTCTTTTTCGATAACACCAAAATCGTGAACATTTGGTGTAACTTCCATTGTTGTTTGCGATGCCCTCCGTTCCTTTTCCAGTTTTTCTTGTTCTTCACGTCTTTTTGCCGCGGCTGCTTTCAAATCTTCTTCAGATTGTGAGCCAGCAGCCAATTTTGAGCGCTTCTCGCCTTCTTTTACATCTAAATCAACATCTGGATCGTTACTGTTACATGAGAATAACAAAACTAATACAGATAAACTCCAAATTATTTTTTTCATTGTTCCTGATATTTTTCACTATTTAGTTACAAAGATAATAATTTCGTTCAGCACAAAATCTATTTAGCTGTTAAATCCATTTCCTCATATTTACCCTGTGATAAAACTTCATATGCTTTCATAAAGATTTCATTTTTTACATTGAAAATCTGATAGAACGCTGAATAATCCCATATATTCTGGGCAATCATTGCTTTAAGTCTTATTTGCAATAAGTCTTTACTTATTTCGTAATCTTCTTTTACAAAAGTAAGTGAAGTGTCTTCTTTTACTGCATAGCCAAAAAACTGATTCATAAATTCTTCATCTGTTTTAAAACCATCTTTAAAAGCTTTAGCATCTGTAAACATTTTAGAAATCGATTCTCTGTTATCATTTGCATAATTCAGTGCAAACGTATTTATAACACCTGATCTGCTTAAATCTTTATAAAATTGTGAATATTCAAGAGTATCTAAAGGAACAAATACATCAGGCATTATTCCCCCTCCTCCATAAACGGTTCTTTTCTTAATAAGTGTCTTAAACATCAAAGAATCTGGCAAATCAATACTATCCTTATGTGTCATTTCACCATGTAAAAAACGATCATAATAATCATTTCGGTAGGATTCTAAATCATCGTATGGTTTTTGAATAAAACGTCCACTAGGTGTATAGTATCTCGCGATTGTTAATCTAATCTGAGAACCATCATTTAATTCAATTGGACGTTGAACTAAACCTTTACCAAATGATCTTCTTCCTACAATCAAACCTCTATCCCAATCTTGAACAGCTCCTGACAGAATCTCACTAGCTGATGCAGATCCTTCGTCAATTAACAACACTAATTTCCCTTCTTCAAAATTTCCTTTAGTATCTGCTTTTAAAATACTTTTTGGTTGTCTTCTTCCTTCAGAGTACACAATCAATTGATCGTCCTTTAAGAATTCATCTGCTACATATTTCGCTGCATAAAGCAGTCCACCACCATTTCCTTGAAGGTCAAAAATCAAATCTTTCATTCCCTCATTTTTCAAGGTTTTTATAGCTTCTTTAACCTCATCTGCAGTTGTTCGAGAAAAATTGGTAAGTTTTAAATACCCAGTTTTATCATCAACCATATACGAGCTTACTACTGAATGAACAGGGATTTCATCTCGCGTAATTGTAAATTGAATCAATTTACCATCACCTCTATCGATTGATACCTTTACTTTTGTTCCTTTTTCTCCAAGTAATCGCTCTCTAACACCTGAGTTTTTTAAACCAACTCCTGCAACGTTTTCATCTTCAATTTTAATTATTTTATCTCCAGCACGAATTCCTATTTTCTCAGATGGACCTCCAGGTATTGGATTTACAACGAGTAAAGTGTCTTTTAAAATATTAAATCGCACTCCAATTCCAACAAAGCTACCATCAATTCTTTCATTTGCCTGATCTACATCAGACGCAGGTATGTAGGTAGAATGAGGATCCAATTCTTCTAGCATAGATACAATTGCTGCATCTGTTATTTTTTCATTTTCTACCTCGTCAACATACATTCTATCTATGTATGTATATACTTCATTTATTTTTCTTAGTTGGGGATCATTGTCAAATCCACCTTGTCCAAAGACTGTTACTCCTAGTAACAATACAACGGTTAAAATTGAATATTTTATTTTCATAGTTCTCGAATTTAATCAAAACTCTTCAAAAATCAATCCGTTTTGTGATTTTTTGGCGCATGTTTTGAGTTACTATTAATATACACTTTGATTCATTAAGTGTTCAAATCATGTCACGATTTAAACAACAAAGTGTTAACGTATTTTACATAGAATTATTAAATGGAATCCTATTTATAGTTTTCTTCGTGTAATATTTCAACAATGAAAAGATTCGCATTCATATTATTATTTTGTTCTCCCTTTAGTATTGCGTGGACTCAAGTTCTTGAGTTTGACAAGTTAGAAATGCGGTATGATCAAGGTCATTATAGAAGCGTTTATAGGAAATCGCGTCAGCTTTTAGATAAACCACAATACGATTTTTCATATTTACCGTCTTATTACCTAGCAATTTCAAAACTGCAGTTAGCTCAGAATGATTGGTGGTATAAAAATCATAAATATGCAGTTGTTGAGGCGAAAAGAACCCTTCTTGATATTCAAAAAACCGTTGAAGGAAAACAATTACTGCGTGCACATCAATATGAAATGAGTGCTTTAAAAAGTGATTTACAACAATGGTTGACTGATTTAAAAATTGAAGGAGAAAAAAATAAAGCCGAGCTTCTTAAAAGTGTTTTAGTTGAAGTTTTTGGAGATGTACCAGACATAATTGAACTACAAGAAGAGGAGATTTCCATTACAGAAAAAGAGGAACTCAATTCGTCTGTTGTAGATGTTGAAAATACTATAAGTGCCCCCAGAGAAAAATTATTAAAGCGTTCTGAAGAATTAATAGGAGTACCTTATCAATGGGCAGGGGCTTCACCAAACGGCTTTGATTGTAGTGGGTTTACAAGTTACTTAATGGAAACAGAATTGAATAAAAAACTTGATCGTAGAGCCGTAGACCAATATAACTCTGCTAAAAAAATTAAAAGAAAACATGTAAAACCCGGTGACTTTGTCTTTTTCGATAATGGTTCTGGAGTTTCTCACGTAGGAATTGTTTATTCCACAAACAATAATTCAATACAAATGATTCATTCTAGCACAAGTGTAGGTATTTCTATTGTTGACATCTATCAATCGAGTTACTGGAAACAACGAATCGCGGGGTTTGGTTCTTATATTGAAGACTAGTTTTTCTTAACGATACCAATGGTTAGCGATATCAAATATATTACTGTAACTGCTACGCCAAAAATAAATGTATAATTATAGAGTTGACTATCTGACACCTTTAACAAAATAAAAACGAACCACATCCCAATTAAAAGACTAAAAAGTACCAATAAAACTCGGGAAGAGAAAGGAGGCTTATTTTGTTTTGTAAAGATTCCTGAAATGGATAATAGTCCCAGACCAGAATAAAAAACCAACCCTGCAATCATTAAAGGCCAATTTCCTTCCACTTGGAATGGATCAATAAGTCCAAACAATGGAACAGACAATGGGAATACAGATAAAATGATTATCCCCCATTGTATGAATCGAGGAAGTTCGTTATTCTTTAAAAACAGTTTTAAGACAAAAGAAGCCGATAGAAGCATAAAACTAATTACCACGAAAGGAGCAAGTTTTAAGACATTAAGATTTTCAACCATAATAAATACAAGCAACGTCACTAGAGATATCGCGCTGACAAGTAGCAGAATATTTAAAAGTCTTATCATTGAAGATTAATTCAAGTACTTAATTTTAATTTACGAAAGTAGTAAAAAATTATATCCTTCTTGTAATTTCCGTAGCCACAACCAAACTCCAAAGTGCTCTCGCTCCAACATTTGCATCCCAATCACTATCACCGTTTGAAACTTCGCACAAATCAAAACCTATGATTTCCCTTCCAGAATCCACTAATGTCTCAATCAGAAATGAAACTTCCTCCAACTTAAACCCTCCGGGTACGGGAGTTCCAGTATTAGGACATAGAGAAGGTTCTAATGCATCAATATCATATGAAATATAAACTCTTTGTGGTAATTCACTGACAATTTCTTTCACCTGTTGTGCCCATGTTTCACCTTCAAATTGACCCTTCTTCAAATTCCAATCGAAAAAAGTCTTTATTCTACCTTGACTTTTATTAATGTACTCAACTTCAAGTGCCGAAACATCTCTAATCCCAACTTGAACTAGCTTTTCAATTGATTTAATTTTAAGCGCATTGTAAAAAATACTGGCATGGGACTGTTCGAAACCTTCATAAGCTACTCTTAAATCTGCATGTGCGTCAATTTGAAGCACCCCAAATGAGGCATATTGATCGCCCAGTGCTTCTAGTAAACCAAGAGGTGCGCTATGCTCACCGCCTAATACAGCAGGAATTTTTCCTTTCTTCAGAAGGTCTGACACTCTTGTTTTAAGCGCATTTTTTAATTCAAGTTGAGCCTGATTTACTGCTTTAACAGTATCTTGAAAAGGTTCACTTTTATCTAATTCCCCCCCCTTTTCCAGATAATCGATGTATTTTTTAGTCTCTAAAAGAAACTGGTCATTTAGCTTTAAAACATTTTCATTAATCGAAGTTTGAAAAACTTTTGTTTCATAGGCTTTTGATAATTTTGGGTGATAAAAGTCCAATTGAGTTGAAGCTTCTAATATTTGGCCTGGTCCACGACTCGTTCCTTTACCGTATGAAGCTGTGACATCCCAAGATATAGGAATAATCACTATATCCGCTTGTTCCTCAGTTACGGGAAAGCCAAATATGTTACCATTCGCAACACCTACATCATGTGGATTAAACTGACTCATATCTCTTGATTACTTCAGTAATTCTTTAACAAAGTTAGGAAGCGCTAATGCAGCAAAATGAATTTCAGAATTATAGTATTTTAAACCCTGAGCGTCAACAAACGTATCTACCTTATCAGTGTCGATCTCCTTTAGATTCATATTATCATTCTTAATTCCAAATTGGAAACTCCACATTCCTGTTGGATAAGTCGGAACATAAAAAAGGGCAACATGTGCATTTCCCTCTCCAAATAAGCCTTTGATTGTGTGATGAACATCGGCAAAAGCATTTTCATTGAACTTAGGTGATTCTCCTTGTGAAACTAACACACCATTTGAATTAAGTGCTTTGTAGCAGTCGTTGTAAAATGCAACTGAAAACAACCCTTCAGCAGGACCCACAGGGTCTGAACCATCAACAATGATCATATCATAAGCTTCAGAGCTTGCATTTTTCACATATTCAATTCCATCTCCAACTATTAGGTCCAATTTTGGGTTGTCAAACTCGGCAGCAATAGAAGGCAGGTGTTTCTTACATGCTTCAATAACTTCGCCATCAATTTCGACCATAGTAACTTTTTCAACAGAATCGTGGCGCAATACTTCTCTAACCGTTCCACCATCTCCTCCACCAATAACAAGAACATTTTTTACATTCTTATGCGCAAACATTGCAGGATGAGCAATCATTTCATGGTAGTGAAATTCATCATTCTCGGTAGTCATGAACATATCATCCAATGTCAACAACTTGCCATACTTCGGTGACTCTAAAATACGTACACGTTGAAAGTCTGTTTGGACATCGTGAAGTACTTCTCCTGTATACCTCAAAGAAACAGCTTGATTTTCATCTTTATCAGTAAACCAAACATTTCTAGTATACATATCAGGGTTTTTCCATTCATCTGCTCGTTGGCGCATAGATGAAATATCAAAATCATTTCTGGTCAATAAATTCTTAGAGCCACGTTTCATCTCAATTGCTGAGTACGAAGCAGATTTGAAACACTCCTTTAAATAATCAAAAGAAATCCAAGCATCCATTTCGCCACAAGTAAAAAGGTCTACTGCTGCATAACCATATTCAGGCCATGTATGTATGGCTAAATGACTTTCTTCAATGACAACTACACCCGAAACACCGTAAGGCGAAAAGTGATGAAATGTCGAGTTAATCACAGTTGCCCCAGCTTTTCTTGCTGCTTCAACCATATCGCGTTCAATTGCCGAAACATCATTCATTATATTCGGGTCACAACGCATAAACTCTACTAAAATGTGGTTACCTAATGCACTCATGTATTATGTATTATATAAATTTTGAGGCAAAAGTAGTGATTCGGAATTTAGTTGAGGTTAAAAATAACAAAATTCAACTAAGATAAGTTGATGTAAACTCTTATTACAAATTTTAAGAATTACCCAACGAAAATGTTTGAACGATTAACAATAGTTAATCAATAACTAGTTTCTCTGTTCCTAAAATAACTCCGTCCTGCCCTAGGATACTAACCGTATATAAACCTTTAGAAAGAACTGAAACGTCGATTGAACCATTCAATTCACTCCTTAACAATTCTTTCCCTTCGATACTCATTATTTTGAATTCTTTAATACCCTCCAAACTTGAAGCTTCGATACTTACTTTATCACTTGCTGGATTTGGATATACTTTAAAAGAAAAATCACTCGATAGTTCTGTAAGCTTCCCCAAAAACTGGACAGTTTAAAAATATAGTATATTTAAACTGTAAATTATGAAAAAGAGTAAGTTTTCACCGAGTCAGATTATTAAGAT
>NVXV01000012.1 GCA_002734085.1 Fluviicola sp.
AATTCATACAATATTACCGAATCGGCATCTATCTGTCAAGGAGGTACATATACGTTCCCTGATGGAACAACAAGCTCCGCTGCGATTACTCATACAAGTTATTTAACCTCAGTCAATGGGTGTGACAGTATTATTGAAACAACACTAGACGTCGTAAACTCATACAATATCACCGAATCTGCTTCTATTTGTCAAGGAAGCACGTACACTTTCCCTGATGGAACAACAAGTTCGGCTGCCACTACTCATACAAGTAATTTAACTTCAGTGAATGGATGTGATAGTATTATTGAAACAGTATTAGAGGTTACTTCACCAATTACAACTACTGAAAATGCCAGTATTTGTCAAGGTGACACTTATACTTTTCCGGATGGCACAACCAGTTCGTCTGCGACTACTCATCTTAGTAACTTGACTTCTCAGAATGGATGTGATAGTATTGTTGAAACAACCCTAGAAATAGTTAATTCATTTAATATTACCGAAAGCATTAGCATCTGCCAGGGCAACACCTATACCTTTCCCGATGGAACAACAAGCTCAACTGCTACAGTTCATACCAGTAACTTAATTTCAGTAGGAGGTTGCGACAGTATAGTTGAAACCACATTGGAGATTTCCGATGCTTACAGTCTTACGGAGGTCGCTACAATTTGTCAAGGTGGATCTTATACTTTCCCTGATGGGACTACTGGTTCTACAGCTACAACGCACACAAGTAATTTAACTTCTGTTAGCGGGTGTGACAGTATTATCGAAACAACATTGGAAGTAATCAGTTCGTATAATCTCACCGAAACAGCTTCAATTTGTGAAGGAGACACTTACACATTTCCTGATGGAACAACAAGTTCAACACCGACAACGCACAACAGTAATTTAACTACGTCTGCTGGTTGTGACAGTATTATTGAAACAACATTAAATATTACAATCATTGATACATCTGTAACTACAAATACATTTTATTTGGAATCAAATGAAACTGGAGCTTCTTATCAGTGGATAGACTGCGAAGATAATACACCTGTCTCAGGGGAAACAAATGCAACATTCGAACCTGAACAAAGTGGAGAATATGCAGTCCAAATCACTTTAAATGGATGCACATCAAGCTCAAATTGTCATACGTTTCAAGTTGCTGGATTAAATAGTGAGGAGGACAATTTAATATTCAACGTTTATCCAAATCCCTCAAATGGAAATTTTGTGATTGAATCGAGTTCAAATTACAATCTTGAAATATACGATGCAACTGGAAGTATTATTCATAACACGAGTATAACTTCAGGAAAGAACAAAATAAATCTCACTCTTAAACCAGGGGTTTATTTCTGGAAAGCATCAAATACTCAAAATGGAATAGAAACTGGAAAGTTAATTATTCAATAAAATTATAGTGTGGGCGTTTAATCCACGCCCACACAATGTTTTCAAATCTAAAACAAAATCTTTGAATTCGATTACTTATGCTTGGCACGAACAATTCTACCATTAACTAATGTAAAGTAAGAACTTCCTACTTTAAACTGTTTTCCAGGTTTAATTTCGCGCATATTAAGATCTTCCTCGATAGTATGAACTGAGCCCCTTGTGTCATAAGCCAATTGTATATAAGCCTCATTAATCCCCATACTTCCTCCACAAAGTATAACATGAACTGGTTTCTTAAGTTGAGAAGTAAATTTCATATCTCTTGGAGTTGCCCAATTGTCTGCTACCATAATAATCTCATCACATTCGGGAAATTCATCCGTACCTTTTATTGTGGCTTCCACATTGTTCTCTGGGCAATCCCCTCCTCCGCCTTTACGCATGGTAGACTTCATCTCTGAATACACCGAACTAAATGACTCATTGACAACAGAATATATTCCTCCTACTCTTCCTGTGATTTTTTTATTATGAGGAGTAGCATCACCATCATTAAAAAATACAAAAGCACTTATTTGACTAGAATCTTGTGTTGCTTTTACCCATGACATTGTTTTGCCAATATAAGGTGACATACTTCCAGTAACGTCAATAATTACCAGCGAGTTTTCCCATTGCGGATTCCGTTCGAAAGTTTCTTGAACAACATTGTAGTCTGCATTTTGCATCCAGGAGCTAGCGCAAAATGGCTCAGCTTCAGAAGAAGCAGTTATGTATTTGACATCGTAACAATCTTCTTTAATTAAATAATATACGAAGTTATAAGTCGATTTTTCATTTTCCTTCAGTTCTCCCTCTGTAGTGAATTGAATTCTTTTACAATTATACAAACTTAATATACTATCCTGAAAATGTTTAAACACTGCTGGTTTGACATTCATTGTTTCAGAAAAAGCAGCTATACAATCTTCATCAACATTTTTCTCTTTTTCCGTTAACGGCATTAATATCGGTGTGTCATAAGAAGCTATTAAAGTAGAGCTTTCATCCTCGTATTTTGTCGTTGACGTCGCAACATCTCTCACCTTAACATGCGAATCAAATGGTTCTCCCAAAAGAGAATCCATAAAGGATATTTCATTCTCTATGCTTTCCTTAGTTGGTTTTGGTCTGTAATAAACTACAAAACCGTGAAAGTATTCTTTAGCAGTTTCTGCCGTTTGTGCAGAGGATTGACCTATAATATTCCATTGAATCAAAGGTGAATCAAAGGTGAATCAAGGTTTGAAAAAGCATTTTTAAATGTTTTCATTCTATTTCGATTCAATCCAATTTGATCAAAATCTTGGCTTTCTTTAAATGTGGTATAAACCAAATCCACCCGCTCAATAGTTAAATCTCCAATTTCGTCAGGAATTTCTGAGAGTAGTTTTGATTCATTGAAGTTTACAGGGATTCTTAAGCTCCTTGTAGCGGGATTCAATATATTCTCGGAGTAAACATTAACAGTATCTTCATTCACATACTCTTGAGCAGAAACCCCTAGTGTGATTGTTAAAATCAAAATTAAAATCGCTTTCATAATTGTCTTTTATCTTTTAATGTCAGTTTTTCAAAAAGGTAACGCATTTCAAAAAAGAAATTTTATTCCGATTTGAATAAGCTGTGTAATATGGAAGGTGTCGATTAGAATTATTCTGACTTTTCTTTGTTTTTTGATAATAACTTTAAAATTGCTTACTTTTGTAATCCACTTTAAGAAAACATATATAGATGAGTCAAACACAGGAAAAATTAAAATACAAGGTTAAAGATATAAGCCTTGCTGAGTACGGAAGAAATGAAATCAGACTAGCTGAAGCAGAAATGCCAGGTTTGATGTCTTTGAGAGAAGAATATGGTAAAGATAAGCCTTTAAAAGGTGCACGAATTGCTGGTTGTCTTCACATGACAATTCAAACCGCAGTATTAATCGAAACATTAGTTGAGCTTGGAGCTGACGTAACATGGTCGTCATGTAACATCTTCTCTACACAAGATCACGCAGCAGCGGCTATTGCAGCAGCTGGAATTCCAGTTTTTGCTTGGAAAGGTATGAATGAAGAAGAATTCGATTGGTGTATAGAACAAACACTTCACGCATTTGAAGGGGGTAAACCATTAAACATGATTTTGGATGATGGTGGTGACTTAACAAATATGGTTTTTGACCGTTACCCAGAATTGACAAAAGATATTAAAGGACTTTCTGAAGAAACTACAACTGGTGTTCACCGTTTGTATGAAAGAATGAAGAAAGGTACGCTTGTAATGCCTGCAATTAACGTTAACGATTCTGTTACTAAATCTAAGTTTGACAACAAATACGGATGTAAAGAATCTTTAGTTGATGCGATTCGTCGTGCAACTGATACAATGATGGCAGGTAAAGTTGCTGTTGTATGTGGGTACGGTGACGTTGGTAAAGGATCTGCTGCTTCGTTAAGAGGTGCTGGTGCTCGTGTTATTGTAACTGAAATCGATCCAATTTGTGCGCTTCAAGCTGCAATGGACGGATTTGAAGTTAAAAAACTAGATACAGTTGTTGACCGTGTTGATATCGTTGTTACAACTACAGGAAATAAAGACATCGTTACAGGTCCTCATTTCAAGAAAATGAAGGACAAAACGATCGTTTGTAATATCGGACACTTCGATAATGAAATCGATGTTGCATGGTTGAACTCAAATTCTCAAAAGAAAACTGAAATCAAACCTCAGGTTGATTTGTACGAATTAGGAGGAAAAGAAATCATTCTTTTGGCTGAAGGTCGTTTAGTAAACCTAGGTTGTGCAACAGGTCACCCATCATTCGTAATGTCTAACTCATTTGCGAACCAAACATTGGCTCAACTCGAGTTGTGGAAAAATGGAGACAAGTATGACAACGAAGTATACATGCTTCCAAAACACTTGGATGAAAAAGTTGCTGAATTACACCTTGCTAAAATTGGTGTTGAATTAGAAACTTTATCGAAAGATCAAGCAGATTATATTGGAGTTGATGTGAAAGGACCATACAAGCCTGAACATTACAGATATTAATAGATAGAATATGACTTTAGAAGAGGCTGCTCATTATTTGAGACAGCCTCTTTTTCATTTACCCAAAACATAATTTATCTTGTAAATATTTCAACCCAATCAACACGATATCATCTGTTTGAGACATTTCCTGTTTCCAGTTATTATGCACATAATCAAGGAACCCAACTTGTTCATTCATTGGCATATCTTGAATACTTAGCAATAACTCCCTCAATTTTTTCTTAGTAAATTTTTTCCCACCTTGTTTATGCTTAGGTCCACCAAATTGGTCAGCATAACCATCAGAATATAGATAAATTGAATCATGCTCTTTTAAATCAAAAGAATAGGTATTAAAGTTCTTGTCTATACCTTCAAGCAATCCTATTGGATATCGATCACCTTTCAACTCAAAGTAATCCTTATCTCTTACAATAAAAAGAGGACGCAACGCACTCGCGTATTGCAGTTGATTCGAACCCTTATCTAGTCGAATCAAGACAATATCCATTCCATCTGGAGTATGTTTTAAATGTCCCTCATCATTAAAAGTAGCTGTCAATTCTTTGTCTAAAGTATTTAAAACTTTACCTGGGTCGGTTTGCTTTTGTTTAATGATTATTTCACGCAATAGGTTATGCGCTAAAATAGTTAACATAGCACCTGGAATACCATGACCAGTACAATCAATTGCTGCGATAAAAATATGCTCATCAGTTCTGCTCAACCAATAAGCGTCTCCCGATACAATATCCTTTGGTTTATATAATACAAAACTTTCAGAAGCATATTGATTAATTTTATGCAAGTCTGGCAAAATTGCTTCTTGAAGTTTTTGTGCATAATTAACACTGTCAAGAAAATCCTTTTGGGTTTCCTGAAGAACTTTATTTTTCTTTTGAATGCGTTTTTCTGCATTTTTTCTTTCTGTAATATCGCTCCCTATCAGTACATATCGATTTTCTTCGTCTACTGACAAATCCCACAGAATGTGTTTTTCAAATTTATTACCCACCTCAAGTTGCGTTTCAAATTGAGTTGAAAGCTTATTTTTAAGCAAAATCTTACGTTTTAGAATTAATTCCGTTTTTCTATAGTTTTTGTGGAAAGGCTTCATGAACTCCCAAATCATTTGACCTTCAACTGAATTGTTTTTAACTCCAGGTAGTGAACTAAAAGGACCGTTTGCAAGAAGAATCTTACCTTCTTGATCTATCACAAGTACATAACTTCTGATCTTTTCGAATATAGATTTCGATACTAACATAATGTAAAATAAAAAAGGAAAAAATTGGATTAAAATAAAATGAACATTAACAGACTATTACGAAATTGCGGGCGCAATACACATACACCAGAATCGATATCTGGGCGTTCGTCTAATAATGTTATTCATTTTACTCATCACTGACAAAAGTAATCAGTTTTATTTAATAAATGTTTTGAAGACTAAGTTTTTATTTCAGTCCTAAGACTAAATTCTTAAATACTAATCTAAAATCCAACCGCTAGTGCGCGATTGAATCGCATTCTAGCCTGACTAAAATCAAAATCAGAAAACCTACCTCATCAAATACATCTTACCCCAACTCTTCTTGAAATGCTTATCCGCACCCGAAGATCGATGTTCAATAGGCTCGCCATCAATTTGAGCTTTGACACGATAAAGATAAACTCCATTGGCCAGTTGGTCACCAAACTCATCGCGTCCATCCCAAGCATATTCAGTTATATTTCTACCAATCCGAATGGGACCGATTTCGTTTTCAGTAATCTCTCTTACGATTCTTCCTGTAACGGTCATAATTTGAATAATAAGCTCATCAGGCGGTTGATTTCCTGTTAACGTAAATACAAACCTGGTACTTGTTGAAAAAGGATTAGGGTAGTTCATCATATGTGTAATGGTCGATGCTAGTATTACTTCAAATTTTACACGATACTCCAAATCTCCCGAAAGATTTCCTGAATTATCTGTACCTTGAATTAGTAGTTCATACTCCCCTTCTTGTTCAAAATCTGCATTGTAAATTATTTTAAACTTCAGGTTAGATTCATTGGCAGGTATCCATTGTAAAACCTGCTGACCAGATTCATCTATAAAAGGTATTTTGGTTTGAACACCAGAAGGATCTGTTAAGAAAATACCGAAATTACTGGTATCGGCATCTTCATTCATTAATAAAAATGGATTGTCATCTTTCAACGTAATCAAAATTTCAGCATTAGGATTCACAATATCACCATTCAAAATGTGCATTCCGTCAAATGTCACATCCAGTATCGGATTGACATCATCTTCCTCCAGGAAAAATGGAATTTGTAAAACATTATTAAAGTGAGCCAATTCGGGCTGATCTTTTAGTGTATTATTAAATCCGCTGTTGTAGGGGTTAACCTCCATCCACAAGGTATTACTTCCTCCCAAATAATCCGATGAGAACGTAATTGTATCTCTCAGCACTTCTCCAGCTCTCAAAGAGTCTTGACGATTATAAGGAATAGGGTGCATCACTTGATTCTTGTCCGTTACCCAATAGTTGATTAACAAAGAGTCCATATTTAAATGACTGATATTTTTCACATCTACAGCAAAAGAAACATCAACTCCTTCTTGAAGTGAATCTTGTGAAACAGGGGTAAAAACATGTCCGTTTGAGCCATCTATAGCTGCTTCAGGTAATGTTTGATACAACACATGCCATCGATTTACTTGAGCAGGTGTTGAATTCACAGTATCCTTATACCTCGCTTCTAATTGTAAATAAGGATATTGATTCGCTGGAATTAAATTGTTCAAGTTCACAATTGAATCAATCAAAGTAAAAGTAGTATCTATTTCCATTTGGACCGATTTATTCCAATCCAATGCTTTAATTCTCAATGTAGTTCTGTCATCCGTTGGGTTTTCGGAAGGTTCTTGTTTCCAATACAACGTTTCCCACTCTGCAGAAGGCCCAATAAGCGTTGAGCGTTCCACACCTGAATCAGAAGAACCATCTATTGTTGCAGTAAGACTAATGAATTCCCCCGGGTTTTGTGCAAGAACTTCTTGTGTTGTCGAAGGGTCACCTTTTCGCGTTAAGAAAATGAATGCGCGGTTATCCATCCCAACTTGAATACTATCTGACCCCATATTTTGCAGTGTTGTAAATAAATTGGGATAATTTGCTGACCAATCATCAAACTCACCTCGAATAGAAGAGTAAATTAAGATATAATGTCCATCAGGAACCTTATGTTGAATCATCGTGTCTAATGCCTGAAGTTGAGCCTGTGTATTTTGTCTAAAAATAAAATAATACTCAACACGATCACGACAGGAAGAACCATTATTGACATTATCAAATTGATGATCAGTATTTTGCCCATTATTAAAAGTACCCCAAGGCTCCATCGTTGCAGGATCAATTACTGCTACATGCAAAGAAGGAGCAGTTGTACATAAATTGTACTCTGCAACCTGACCATTTAACTTCCAAAGTGTTTCATTGAATTTAGCTGCGGTATTTGCATTATCATATACATCACATGAAACAATTGCTTCTAAGGGTTCGAAACTTCTTGTTCTTGTCGGTCTCTCATAACCTACCCCAGAAAAACTCCCCTTCTTAAATTGAAAAAAGTGATCTTGCCCCCAACCTTCTTTATTTTTAATATATTGAAATGAATGTTCAATCCATTGTGGTGCTGTACTATCAACAGCAACTCTCCAAAAATAGGCGACACTATCTTCCAATTGTAAAGGTGCTTGTGCGTTGTTTGAAACTAATTGCCAATCGTTGGGGAATACTTCCTTCACTCCTCCCAATCCACTTTTCATTGCATACCTTCGAAATGGACTATTAAATAAATCTGTGGTATCAATCTCAAAACGGTAATTGTTATATGTCGCCAAAGAGTTAATTGTTGAGGCCTTCAATACGACAGAATCATTCGGAACAACTGCATAATCATATGGTAAGACAGGTACTATTCCATCAATATTAATGAAAAAATCTTTCGTGATTTGATTGTTATTAAATTCATCATATTGCTCATTGATAAACGAAGGAAGATCAACAAGAACATTAAACTGATTCATTCCACTCGCAATATCTTGTTGAACAGGCATTCTCAATTGAATGGTATCTCTAAAGTCAAGCCTTGGTATTTGAATTTGATAAACAGAATCAATAGTTGAATTTGGGAAGTTTCGTTCTACTACCATATTGAAAGTATCAATAATACTTTGCCCGAGGTTTGTAAGCACGATATTCATTGTTAAAGAATCAGTCGTTAAATCGATCTGGGAAGGCTGGAAAAACACATCTTGAACTGTTAAATCAATTTCTGGATTTGCATGCCAATTTAACTTCATTGCTGGATCACCATGCAAAGTCATTTGAGTAACGGTTGTCTCGATTAAAAAACTGCTATTTGATCCTTCAACCTCCTCTATTGTATTTTGAATTTGCTTTCCAAAAGAGCTACCATACGAAAGTGGTCCCATCTGACGATAGAGTTCTGAGGTATATAAATTCAATTGACCAGCATATCCTTCTTTTGAAGAGGATATAAAGCCAATAGCTCCTAGTTCTTCTATCAAAACAAAATCTTCAGAAGCGGAATTATTTGATGACGTAAATATATCACCCGTATAACATCCATTTCCAATAACTATGGGGTATTTTCCTGTATTTCCCCAATTTTCAGGATCATCAATACTTTGATCAAACCCATTTGCCGTTGCATGTCCAAAGAATGTCATTAATGAGATTCCATTCTCTAAATAATCATTTACCTCCGTAGTCAATAGCGGATTGAATGGGTTTGAAGTAGTTTTAAAGTAAGAAGTTACATTCCCACCAAAATACTCGCTTTCAATCGTTTGTTTGTAACTGTTCAAGTATGTTCTAAACGAGTTTTGTTCACCTGGATTTCCTCCTCCTCCAAAATGTAATATCTGTTTTTGCCACTCCTTATTTGGCTTGTTATAAACATCATTTTGATTTTGATTGATCTCGTAAATTTTCAATTTGTTTAAATACCCAATAAGTTCTTGGTTACTACGAGCAGCTACACGACCAGTAGGGATTACAGGAGTCCAACTATTAGAACCATTCCACTTATTTGTTATACAAACATCGCTTGAAGGATAACCAAAACTTGGCACTAGGTTTAATGATGAAATCGCACTGTTTTTTCGTACACTCCCTGCTGAACTAGTGTTTGGATTACTTGCCTCTCGAATACCTTTACCAAGGAGTATTAAAGCAACTGGCTTTTGAGTACTTAAATTATACGCTAAATTTGCAGCTCTTCTAATTCCGAAAATATGCTTTGGTATACCTCCCCCAAACTGCAATGATAATTCATCAACATAGAGTGTGATCACATTGTGACTTCCTCCTAAAGTACTCGATCTATAATTTGCATATTCATCAGAGCTGGACTCTAGTGTTTTCGATGTAAAAATCAAATACGCATTCTCATAATTAAATGATAAATAATTCGTGAAATCACCTGTTCCATTTACTGCGCTTAAATTAGAAATTGACACAATATCGTCTTCACTTGAAATAACAAATTTTTGACGCTGAGACACTGTTGTATTGGGTATTAACCCGCTCCAAATACCACTATTATTAACAAAAGGTATTTTGCGAGGAACATTACCTCCAAAAACATATGCTGAAGGATTAGTAATATTGGTATTTGTTAAATCCAAGCGAATTTTTGCTTGAGAAGCATTGTTCAACACGTAAAACTCTCCGTAAGAATTATTATTCAGATTTGTCGTTCTAGGGTATTTCAGCGACACATAGCTTAGGGATTGATAATCTGTTGCAACTCCTAAATCACCAACAATATAAAACAACGCATTCGTTGTACCATTTGAGAGAACTGAAGGAGGTATAGTTTCGTCCACTACTGTTTGTCCGTACCCCGTAGAAATTTCATCAAACAGTATTGTTCCATCTATTTGCCATCTTAAATGGTGGTTACCACTCCCACCACTTGGTATAGCAGCATCTGAATTACGGGTTGATTTTGCATGAAACTCAACATCAGGAGCTCCACCACCGGTATACAAAGAAGGCGTTGAAATCGGCACAGTTAGTGGCGTATATCCACTACTCATTCCATTATAATTAGGACTTCCCCAGCCTTCACCTTCTACAAAAAACGAGCTATACGCAGAGTATTTTGATAGACCTCCGTAATAATATGAGTTATAGTTTATTTCAGAATGCTGAATAATAAAGGGAGCTACATTATAAATTGAAAAATTCACATCAGACTCTTCTATGAAACGCTTGGTTGAACCCGTAGTCCATGTTAAAAAATAATATAATGTATCACTATATAAACTATACGCTGGATTACCTATCGTATTCGGATCTTCATAAAGCGAAGAGTCTAACCAACCATCATTCTTTTCAGCATAAAATTCAATATAGTCTCCTCCATCAAAGGAGTTGTCTCCCCCATCTTCAACGAATAAAGTTAATTCTCTTTCTTTCCCGAAAACTTGAAATTGACTGGGATTAATCGTATTCACTGGAATACCTGCATCTAACATGGACTGATAAGAAATCCGATAAATCCCATCTTCCAAAACAGTAAACTTGTAATATTTTTGTCCGTAATCAATCCATTCATTACCGTACTGCTGCCCCCAAAGAAATGAGGGTAGTATAAGTAATAATAAATAAACTAGACATTTTTTCATTTTACTTTTTAAATGAGTCCTTAAAACCAAATTTAAGGGAAATTACGTGAGAAAACAACGCTTCTGACTGATTTCCAATATTTGTAAAAGCATAATCCAATGTGACTCCTTTAAAAGTTACCCCCAATCCAACATTTGGCTGAAAAACCAGGTCTTGTGAATCATCAAAGTTTTTTACGTATTGAAAATTGTTTACTCCCGTACGAATCGCAACGATATCTTTCCATCCTATTTCAAGTCCCATAACTGGATCAACACTTACTACACCTGACTTTATCAGCGTATTTCTACGACCGTCTGTTGTAATAGAAGCATTAATTTCTGGCGCTATATAAATATCGTGAAAGCCAGTTTCAAATCTTCTTTGAGCTGCCAAAATAAGTCGAGGCAATGTAAGTTCTAGTCCATTTTCAGGGATTTCGTTACCTGTTTCGATAAAAACCTCTTGCATGTTCGCATCTAAATCAAAAATCCATGCATTGAAAGTCGAAGTAACATCTCTAGCCATAGCTCCAAAATGCCATTTATTATTGAGATTGTATTGCGCACCAGCGTCGATACCAAAGCCCCAACTTCTTGCAAAATCTCCAGCTCTTCTGTGTACAATCTTAACTGTACCACCAATACTTAGTCCTTCAATTTTAGTTTTTCGAGCGTACGAAAATAAAAACGCATAGTCGGCCGCAGTAAATAAAGTGATTCTATCATAATCAATGTTACCTTCATTATCAATGAGTTGCGTTGTGTTTGGTATATCATCTACCCCAAAGCGGATGGCTGCAAAGCCAACGGTGCTTTGATCATCGATACTATGAGCTAGTCCTAAATAATCGTATTTTGCAATTCCTGCAAAATACTCCGAATGCATCAGACTAACTTCCAAATTGTTCTGAACATGCGTTAACCCTGCAGGGTTCCAATAAGCAGAAGTAACATCATTCACACTTCCAACTAATGCATTACCGAGCCCTAGTGCTTTGGCTCCAACACCAATTTGTAAAAATTCGTTTGAATATTTAGGTGCTACTGTCTCATCATCTTGTGCTGAAAGACTTAATGTGAACCCTAGAGTGGCTAAAGCCAGAATATATTTTGTAATTTTCATATAACAGAAAAACTGCAAATTTGCTTAAAAATTGTATCAAGTACCCTCAAAATAAAGAACAATTTAAAACAATAACGTAAAATCAGTATGAATAGTTGTTCAAAACAAAGGATATATCTCATTAATTGCAAACAAAGCGACGATTTTTCAACAATAATGAAAACATAATTCGTTAATTTGTATTCTTATGTTCAACGCAGCAAATATTATTACAGGATTTAACCTTCTATTTGGAGTTGGCAGTATAATAATGACTTTTTCAGGAAGGATAGAGTTGGCAGTACTTGCGATTTTCGTTGGTGCCATTTGTGATTTTGCAGATGGATTTGTCGCTCGATTAACTAAAAAACAAAGTGAATTAGGAAAACAGCTTGATTCACTGGCAGACCTCGTAACATTCGGTGTAGCCCCTGGTGTTATTGTTTTTGTATTACTTATTATTTCTGGTGCATGGGATATTATTTCAGTAAACGGTGGAAGCTTTAATGACCTTTGGTTCGAAGGTACTTTCGGACATAACGTCAACTATTGGACCTCTGTTTATTTTAATGACTTAGTCGGAAATATGAACGTAACTTACCCCCCTCATTTTACAGGATGGTACTTATTCCTTCCTTTTATAGGTTTATTGATTCCATTTTTCAGCTTGTTCCGACTAGCAAAATTCAACCTAGACGAAAGACAATCCACTGGATTTATTGGACTGCCTACCCCTGCCAACAGTTTATTTTTTGCCTCATTTGCACTTGTACTATGGGATGGGTTCGGCGAAGGAGATTGGAAAACTGTCTTGTCAATGACCTTGATTAAAGATCAAGTTTTAATGTCATTAGTTGTTATATTTTCAATTCTTACAGTGAGCGAACTACCTCTTTTTTCCTTAAAATTTTCAAGCTTCAAATGGAAAGAAAATATAATTCGTTACTTGTTTTTACTGATGTCAGCAATTCTTATTTTGACTTTATGGGTTTGGTCATTACCCGTCATTGTGATTCTCTATATTATAATGTCCGTGGTAAATAATCAATTTCGCAAGAGTACAAGGTAAGAGTAAGAACCCAACTACTTCAAATACTTTTCAATTGTAATATGTAAATTTAATCCGCGCAACTCGTTTCCTTGCGCTAAAATATTTCCTTCACCATCGATTAAAAATGAATAGGGAATAGAGCGTACATTATACATTCGTGAAACGGCTCCATCTTGATCCAATCCATGGTATTTCCATTTAAGATCATCTTTTTTAATGGCTTTTTTCCATTTAGCTTTATCCTTATCCAAAGAAACACTTATAATTTCAAATTTCTTCCCATTAACAAATTTCTCATCGTGATATTTCTCATAAGCTTCTACCACATTAGGGTTTTCTTGTCTACAAGGTCCGCACCACGACGCCCAAAAATCAATGAGAACAAGTTTACCTTCTAGATCTGATAATGAAATTTCTTTTCCGTCCTTATCTGTGATTGTAAAATCGATTGCTCGCTTTCCATTTGAAGGTTGAGCAAAAAAAGTGAATGTAAGAAACAACGTTGTAATTGAAAGTAATAATTTCATAGGTCTAATATTAATAAATACATTAATTATATTGCAAAAACAAAGCCAAAATCAAGTTGTCAAATCGGATTTCAAATAAAGAGAAAACAAGTCTTCACTAATTATTCAAAATCAAAAGGATTTATGACATTCTGCGAATATCAGCTCCTAAATTATTCAAACGGATATCTATATCTTGATATCCACGATCTATTTGTTCTATATTATGAATAACACTTTTACCTTCTGCTGACAACGCCGCAATCAATAAAGAAACCCCCGCTCTAATATCCGGTGAAGTCATTTGAATACCGCGTAATTGTGTTTGTTTATCCATTCCAATAACGGTTGCTCTGTGCGGATCACACAAAATAATCTGAGCTCCCATATCAATTAATTTATCGACAAAGAACAAACGTGATTCAAACATCTTTTGGTGAATCAATACACTTCCTTTTGCTTGCGTTGCAACTACCAATACTATACTCAATAAATCAGGCGTAAATCCTGGCCATGGCGCATCAGAAACTGTAAGAATAGACCCATCAATAAAAGTATCTACTTCATATGACTTCTGAGAGGGAATGAACAAATCATCTCCTCTAAGCTCCATTTTTATTCCAAGTCGCTTAAATATTGTTGGGATAATTCCAAGGTGCTCATACCCTACATCCTTAATTGTGATTTCTGATTCAGTCATCGCTGCTAAACCGATGAAACTTCCAATCTCAATCATGTCGGGAAGAATTCTGTGATAACATCCTGATAGTGATTTCACGCCTTCAATGTGCAATAAATTACTTCCAACACCAGTGATTTTAGCCCCCATGTTGTTCATCATTTTACACAACTGCTGTAGGTAAGGTTCACATGCAGCATTATAAATCGTTGTTTTACCTTTGGCTAAAACAGCCGCCATAACAATGTTTGCTGTTCCAGTTACCGAAGCTTCATCCATATGGATATATAAACCCTCGAGTTTTTTAGCCTCAACTGTATAAAAGTGCTCTTTAGAATCAAAGTTAAACTTAGCCCCTAATTTAATGAGTCCATCAAAATGTGTGTCTAATCGACGACGACCAATTTTATCTCCTCCAGGTTTAGGCATAAATGCTTTCCCGAAACGAGCCAATAAAGGTCCAATAATCATAACC
This sequence comes from Fluviicola sp., assembly GCA_002734085.1. GTDB lineage: Bacteria > Bacteroidota > Bacteroidia > Flavobacteriales_D > Crocinitomicaceae > Brumimicrobium. The sequence continues at coordinate 14,954 of NVXV01000012.1, forward strand.
GAACCTCTCAAGCCACTTGCTCTGGACTTAAAATCTTCTGATTTCAAATAGTCAAGGTCAAGATCCTTCGCTTGAAAAGTATAGGTACCTTTCTCAACTTTTTCAATCTTCACTCCCATTGCCTGGAGTAAATTTATCAGCTTGTTGACATCAATGATATCAGGCAAGTTAGAAATAGTTACTTTTTCTGGGGTAAGCAAAACACCACATAAAATTTGTAATGCCTCGTTTTTTGCTCCTTGAGGAACAACTTCACCTTTTAATTTCTTTCCTCCGTGGATTTCAAATGATGCCATGAACTATTATTTTCTACGTTTTTTAGATTTCGAATGCTTCTTATTACTACGCTGCTTAGTTGGAGCGATACCAAATTGTTTTAAAATTTGATTCGTTGATTTCAATTCTTCAGGATTTTGAAGCATTAACTTACCCTTAGATAATTCCTTTAAATGCTGGGCAATTGCTCTATTCTCTACATTTTCAGTATGGAATGTTAGGTAATTCTTCTTTAGTAAGTTACCCAAAACACCCGTTAGATATTCTTTTTCTTCTTCATCTTCTACTTTAGAAGCCTCACGAATCATTTCTTCTGTATAATGTCCAAAATGTCCATATTTACTTTTGTTCTTAGGATAAGGCATGTCTTTAGGACGCTCCTTCAATTTCTCAGGAGAAGGAATTGGATAAGGTGAGTCTACATCCAATTCAAACTCACTCATGATAAATAAATGCGTCCAAAGTTTATGCGTATAATCTTCAACATCTCTCAAATGAGGATTAAGTTGACCCATCACATCTATTATAGCGCGGACAGCTTTATTGCGTTCTTCACGTGATTCGATTTTCTTAGCGTAATCAATCATGTTCTGAACATTGCGACCGTACTCTGGAATATGCAAATTAGGTCGTTCCGTGTTATACGAAAGCGCATTAAGCGAATTTTCTCTCAATTTTATAGTATTTTAAATTTACAATGATTCGAAACAAGGAGGAATTGCTCCTCCTTCAAATTTCCTAAGCCCAGAATAAAATGTACCCAATTACACCTAAAGCAAAGATGGTGTAAATAGTAGCTACTGCAGCTGTTGATTCGTCAAAAAAGTTACCAGACATAATAATTGAATTTTGGAGTAAAAATAATAAATCTATATAAGAATAGACCAAAAGATGCTTGGAATTTCTAAAATAATACAAACATCTCTATTTTTTAAAAAATTATGCATTCATAAAATATAAATTAATTTTTATTTAGATTTGATTTAAATATTACTTTACATACAAAGCTACTTACTTATGAAAAATCTGATTTTCATCACATTGGGCTTCATTCTTCTTGTACTAGTTGGTTGTGCGAGTTTTAATCGAGTAAGCTACAACGGATACCGAGCAATCAGTTCTCCTGAAGTAACAGAAACAATAGAACGCAACGATATTTACATACACGACGGAAAAGAAACGTATAAAGTTCTTTCACCCTCTCTAAAGGATTCTTCTATTTACGGGAAACTTGAAAAGGTAACTCGGAAATCAAAAATAGATTCACTTCAAGACAACGACTTGAAATTAAAAAAGAAAGACCCCCTTGTTTATGCAGTTAACCTGTACGTTTCAGATCCGGTTAGTAGTTTTTCAAAAAACAATTCATCTGATCAAGAATCAAAAGACTCAACGCTTAATAAGACTGAAAATAATGAGGTAAATTCAAACAAATCAGAGCATATCCTAGACTTAAAAGATGTCGATAGAGTTGAAGCTTATGCAGCGGATTCAAATCGTTTAGGAATGATTCTATTAATTGTTATTGGTGGAATAATAACTGTGGGACTAATCGTTTGGTTATTAATTATAGCACTAGTAGAAGGATCGAAAGCTAGTGGTGAGGCTAGCAGTGAATCAAGTGCCGAGTCGTCAGGTGGTGATGATGGCTCGTGTTATATCGCAACCATGTCTTACGGTTCCTATGATGCGCCGGAGGTTCTTGTCTTGCGTAGCTTTAGAGATAAGTTTTTAAAACAATTCTTTCTTGGAAGAAAGTTTATTTCATTTTACTATAAATACGCACCCAAATTTGTTGATAAACACAAAAGAAGTTACTGGATCCATAAATTTATAAGGTCAATTTTAAATCAATTTGTTTTCATACTAAAGAAACTAAATTTTTAATGAAGTGGATATTACTCATATTCTTCTCTTTGATATTGTCTATTAATGTATATAGCCAATCTAATATTACTGTACAATATTTTGGATTAACTGCACATCCTTTTGGCGACTACACAGCTGAAATACAGCCTTACAAATTAGACAAAAAAGCGCGACTCGTAGCCAATTTTGGAGGATACATCTCCTACGAAAAACTTGTTTGGTATGACATACTTTCTGTAAGAATAAAGCAAGGAATTTTTTCGGATTGTTCAGCAGGTTTTATGGGCGTTTCACATATAGGGGTTAACGTAAGATTATGGGGGAACCAAAAACATCGCCTTAGTTTTGCTATTGGTCCTGCATTAGTATATCGCAATAGCTGGAATAGATTTGGAATTTATGAAAATAGAGGGTACTGGAATGAAAGAGAAATATATTCTCAACCTACGCAATACAAAACAGTATTGTACGCCTGTGAATTTGAATATAATTATATGATCTCTGAAAAAGTTGATTTATCTGTTGGGTTTGTTCCTGGATTTCCAAACGCTCTAGCTTTATCCGTTGGTGCCAAATTTTGGTTGAATAAAGATTTTAACCCAAGAATCAAATTAGTTCGACGTAAGTAATTTAATCCATTAAAAATATCGTTTCAGGCTGTGGTTTTATCGCTTTTCGAATAATTTTCTTATCTCCTTTTCTCTGTAACTGCCACTCTTCAACAACCCCGTTATCTAAAGCTACGATCAATGTGTAATATTGATCCGTTTTCGCTTTAACAGTATATGAACCTCTTATCACTTGCTTTGGCGTCGTAAGCCACAAAACGTTGTACTCCAACTTTAAATCTAATTCAGCTTCTGGAACTTCAATAGCGTCACCATTGATCTGAACCTTATAAGCCTCTTGTTTTGCAGAGTATTCACCCAAATAGCGCTTAGGAAAAGGATTGTTCCCCAAAAAACATGAGGTACAAATCAAAATGAGTGAAAAAATGGCAATTCGCTGCATATGTTCTTCTTTTGAGATGTTAGACTTTAGATGTTAGACAATAGACCTAACTTAAGTCTAATGTCTTTCCACTAACATCTATTATCTTCTAACATACTTTAATATTAATTCAAACTATTTAGTTCGACTTCGAAAGTAAACAAATTATGCAAATTTCGAAAGTTTTTCACATTTGAACCTCTTTCATCAACAACGTGTAATTTGTTCAAATAATTGAAGTAATTTTAGTTTTTCAATTCGTAAAGATCATGGAGCAATATCATAAATTATTACAACATATAATAGACAACGGTGTAGACCGCGGAGACAGAACCGGAACTGGAACTCGTTCTGTATTTGGTTATCAAATGCGGTTTGATTTGGAAGACGGATTTCCTTGTGTGACTACTAAAAAGCTACACCTCCGCTCTATCATCCACGAACTTTTATGGTTTATCAGTGGCGATACAAATATCAAATATTTAAAAGACAATAAAGTCTCTATTTGGGATGAATGGGCGGATGAAAATGGTAATTTAGGCCCAGTTTATGGTCATCAGTGGCGTTCCTGGCCAGATGAAAATGGCGGAACGATTGATCAGATTTCAAACTTGGTTGAGCAGCTTAAAAACAATCCAAATTCCAGAAGACATATTGTTAGTGCCTGGAATGTGGCGGATATTGAAAAGATGGCTTTACCGCCATGTCATTGTTTATTCCAGTTTTTTGTGGCTGACGGAAAACTGAGCTGCCAATTGTATCAACGATCAGCAGACACTTTTCTAGGTGTTCCTTTTAATATTGCCAGCTATGCACTTTTCACAATGATGTTGGCACAAGTTTGTGGACTTAAACCAGGAGAATTCATTCATACGTTTGGTGATGCGCACTTGTATTCCAATCATTTTGAACAAACGAAATTACAACTATCAAGAGATCACCGACCTTTACCAACGATGAAGATTAATCCAGATGTAAAGGATATTTTCAGCTTTACGTACGAGGATTTTGAATTATTGAATTACGATCCGCACCCAACGATTAAAGCACCAATCGCTGTATAAGCAAATAAATATGGAATTATCTTTAATTGTAGCAATGGGGAAACACCGAGAAATCGGTAAAGACAATGATTTGCTTTGGCACTTACCCAGAGATATGAAGTTTTTTAAAGAAACAACTTTGGGCCATACGGTTGTGATGGGTAGAAAAAACTGGGAATCTATTCCAGAGCGTTTTCGTCCTTTAACGGAACGTCAGAATATCGTACTTACTCGAAATGAAGATTTTGAAGCGGAAGGAGCAATTGTCATTCACGACTTTGACGAATTATCAAGTGTTGCCGAAAGTAACAACGATAAAAAATGTTTTATCATCGGGGGCGCTCAAGTATATGATATCGCACTTAAATCTGGTCAGGTGAACGAAATGTACGTTACAGAGGTAGACGAAACATTCGAAGCAGATACTTATTTTCCTTTCGTCGATTCAAGTGGGTGGAATGTTGAGGTAGTTTTAGAACACGAAGCGGACGATAAAAATCCTTATTCATTTCGAGTAAAACGTTTTTGGAGATAACATAACGCCTATGAAAGTCTGTGTAGCCGAGAAACCAAGTGTAGCAAAAGATATAGCCAATGTAATTGGAGCTACACAGCGTAAAGATGGCTACTATGAAGGTAATGGATATCAAGTTTCTTGGACTTACGGACATCTGTGTACGTTGAAAGAACCCAAAGATTACGTAGATGAATGGAAATATTGGAATTTACGTTACTTACCCATGGTTCCTTCCAAATTTGGAATAAAAGTAATCGAAGACGAAGGAATTCAGAGGCAGTTCAACATTGTAAAACGATTGGTCGAAAATGCTACTGAAGTTATAAATTGCGGTGATGCCGGCCAAGAGGGAGAAGTGATTCAGCGATGGGTTTTACTAAAATCAAAATGTAAAGTTCCCATCAAACGACTTTGGATTAGTTCCTTAACGGAAGAGGCAATCAAAGAAGGTTTTGCCAATTTAAAAGAAGGGGAGAAATTCAATAACCTCTACGCTGCTGGAAGTGCCAGAGCGATTGGCGATTGGCTTTTAGGAATCAATGCTACACGACTGTTTACCAAGAAATTCGGACAACAAAAACAAGTGCTTTCCATTGGTCGCGTTCAAACACCAACTTTAGCAATGATTGTCAACAGACAACTGGAAATTGACAATTTTAAACCACAAGATTATTGGGAACTCAGAACGGTTTATCGCGATACGGAATTTAATTCTGTTTTGGGTAAAATCAAAAAGGAAGAAAAGGCGAATTACGCATTAGAAAAAATAAAAGAAGAACCGTTTGAGATTACTTCGTTCGAACAAAAAGAAGGAAAAGAAAAACCGCCACGTTTGTTTGACTTGACAGCATTGCAAGTTGAAGCCAATAAGAAAAATGGTTTTTCAGCGGATCAAACATTAAAGCACATTCAAAGTCTTTACGAGAAAAAACTAGTGACTTACCCACGTGTGGATACGACTTACTTACCAGATGATGTGTACCCTAAAATCCCTGCAATTCTAAAAGGACTTCAGTATTTTAAGGAACTTACTGCGCCTCTTTTAGAAGCAAAAATCAGGAAGAGCAAACAAGTATTTGACAATAAAAAAGTAACAGACCACCACGCAATAATTCCAACTGGAGTGACTCCAAGTGGGATTACACCTGATGAGCAAAAGGTATACAATACTGTAACGAAAAGGTTTATTGCTGTCTTTTATCCGGATTGTACGGTGAGTAATACGACCGTTTTAGGAGAAGTTCTTAAACTCGAATTTAAAGCTACAGGGAAACAAATTCTTGAGCCTGGATGGAGAGCCGTTTACGATGCGGATAAAAAGAAAACCAAAGATCAAGACGAAAAATTAATGCCCGTTTTTGAGAAAGGGGAAAAAGGTCCGCACGAACCACGTGTTGATAAAAAGACCACTACTCCACCGAAACCATTTACGGAAGCGACTTTACTTCGTGCAATGGAAACCGCAGGAAAACAAGTAGACGATGAAGAAATGCGCGAGTTACTAAAAGACAATGGGATTGGTCGACCATCAACACGTGCAAATATTATAGAAACCTTATTTCGAAGAAGATATATTGAGCGCAATCGTAAATCGATTTTAGCCACACAAACGGGTGTAGACCTCATCCAAATTATAGACAACGAAACGCTAAAATCGCCTCAACTTACTGGTGATTGGGAACGCAAATTACGATTGATTGAAAAAGGGGAATTTCAACCCGATCAATTTAAAAAAGAGTTGGTGGAAATGGTGGTTGGCTTGACCAATGAAGTGCTTTTCAACTCCAAACAGAAATCCATCACGCTGATTGATGACTCGAAAAAACCTGCCCGTCCGGCAGGCGGGGAGGAGAAACCGAAAAAGAAAAGAGCGGCTTCGAAAAAAGTAGATATCACAACCTTAGACTGTCCAAAATGTAAACAAGTGAAACTCATCAAAGGGAAAAATGCTTACGGTTGTGCGGATTATAAAAATGGTTGTAAGTTTGTTTTACCATTCAAGTTCATGGGCAAAAAACTAACCTCAAAACAACTTTCCGACTTAATTGAAAAAGGAAAAACAACAAAAATAAAAGGATTTCAAGTACCTGGCAGCGAAGAAAAGCAAGATGGAAAACTCGAAATGACCGAAGACTTTAATATTACTTTAAATCAACAATAGCATGATACGTTTTATAGGATTTTTACTATTACTTGCAGTTTTTATTCTTCAGCACAACAACGTTGAATCGCTGGGATTAACGATTGGTTTAAATCATACTTATTCTAAACTACTTCCCTATTTTATCCAATTTTTAACCGTTTGTTTTTCAGTCTACCAAGCTAACAAATCATTCCTCCAAGACAAATCCCGTGGACTTAAAAAAGCGGCAAGCATCTTTATATTAGTCGCAGGCTGTGGTATTGCTTTTGCGTTCCACCCAATCTACGAAGGAGATTTCACCAACACCTATCGAAAAGTCATTCTTTCCAGTGAAAAATCAAAAACTTTCGACACAGGTCTCACAATGATTGCACTTCCAGGCTGTGAATTCTGTTTAGCACGAAGAGAAGAACTCAACGAATTTAAAAAGCACCATCCATCCATCGAAGTGAGCGTTTTAATCATTAACAACGACCAACTTGCATTGGAAGAATACAAAGAAACATTGTCAGAAAACATCAATGTTAAACTAGCTAATGATTTAGCTGCGTTGAAGATGGCTATTAAAGGAAGTTATCCTGCGTTTTTCTTTAAAGCATCTGCAGACACGCAAGAATTAATTCATTGGACGAATAATGAGTTTGGAGTTACTGCCATGGATTTTATTGTTGGGGAGAGTGAGGAGTGACGTTATTGACCAAAATGATTTTATGTTCAGCTCAGATGTTTTTCAATAAGCCAATTTACAGCTGAAATTTTTTAACTTCTGATGTTTTTATATTAAAATAGCAGTTTATGTTGTGTCGCTTTAAGTCAAAGCCTTCCATAAACATAGAGTAAATAAGTTCACCATTTGATATATATTCGCCTATTTTGTACTCTACGATATGCTTCAAACCATATGAAGAATAAGTTTTGTTAATAGACTTACTTTTAGAGAAATTTTCTGATAAGAAAGATCGAATTAATTTCACAGTTTTGTTATTCAAAAATGGAGACTCATCAAATGATTGAAGCTCATCGTCAAATCCGTTTAACTTGAGACCATTTAAAATAGATTTATTCATAATATTTTGAGGTTAAAAAAGTTTGAGTAGAATAAAACGACCATTTAAAATATACAAGTTATTAGCTAAAAATACATAAAAATCTCCTTTTAACTCAGAATCTCTCTATTTTTGTTTTAGATTATTAATCTTTAAACGTTTTTATATTCAATCAATTTATATTCAAAATTCCTTTCTTCGATACTTCCACTAAACTCTATCTCATAAACTTCGCATCGTTCGATTTCTATGGATTTTTTTAATCCAAAGTTCATATATTGAAAATTAAAGAATTTATCTTTTTCAGTCATTTTATCAAAATGTTCATTTAGAAATTCGATGAATTCCTCTCCATCATATCCGTTTTCTTGAATTATATTATTTTTCTCGACTCTTTTAGTCTTTATTAATAAAGGTCTTATTTTCTCAATTTCTATTTTTTCAATTCCGTAATAGTTTAGGTCTTCTGGAATATTTATATATACATTATTTTTAAGTAATAATTGATACAAATCATAACTTCTCTGCAATATTTCACTACCAATTCTATTCGTGACGGAATACGTTAATGCTTTAATTTCAGATAATGAAACATATATATTTTCATGTCTATAATTTAAAGCCACCTCTTTCTGATTCTCTCTCTTAACAAGTAAGTCAGTCTGTCTAATCATGGCTAAAGTTGTTTCTCTCATTAAAAGATTATATTTTTCTTCATTAAATAATATGTTCTCGCATTGACCATAAATAAATTTTAGCAATTCAAGATTTTTGAATTTTAAATTTGGATTTATTCCACCTAAACCATTTTTTAAAATTGATTCAATAAATAAAGATGAAGTTCCGTGGTAAAATTCGTATTTTCTCTGCATTTTCTTGTTTGAGTTTAACGGTATTTTATAAGTTTAGTTCGTTATTTAACTACTTAAATAAATATAAATGGAATAAAAAATCCCTAATTATTTTATCAATTAGACTTGCAGTAGCAATTAACTTTATACGGTGTTACCCATTGACTTTATTTCAATTCTTTTAATAGTTCCTCTGCTAACTCACTGTATTCTTGCCTTAAGTTAAATGTCTTTTGCTCAATGATTATCAGGACGATACAAGCTAAAAGTAGTAGCGATAGAAAGTACTTAGCTATAATAATTATAAACCTATTCTAAAAAATTTAAGATTTTTCGAAATATACCTGACCAAACCATTACTTTCAAACATTATTGAAACGTTTTTATTTTACAATTTTTTCTATATCAGAAAACATTGCTTTAATCGGGGCATATTCACATTCTGAATTTTTAACATCATAAACCGATTTACCAGTACCATTAACACAATAAATTTTATTGCTTTTATCAATCCAATAACACCAACTATCATCTACAATAACAGCGGTTCCATTTTCGATCTCTCCAATTTTCACTTCATTGAAAGGTAACTCATTACCAATTTTTGCTTTTAGTAATTCTGTAATTCTTTCTTTTTCTGTTTGTTCTCCACAAGAGACAACAATAATAGCTGTTAACAGTAATAGAATTCTTTTCATATTAAAAAGTTTTATGAGTTTACTTAAACGCAGAATGCTACAAAATTACAATTAATTTCCCAAAACTTCGTTCACTGAGAATTGAATGCTAGACCTGTTATGTCTTCGCCCATTCATTTTCGTTTTTTTAGTTCTTTCAATTTCTGTTTATAATTCTCCTCTGTATATGCTTCATAAAACTTAACTCTATTAGCAAACAAATCACCATATTTTAACCATTCTTTTTTCATTTTATTGTTGTTTTCGATTAAAATCTCAACAATTACTAAATAATAAGACTTAGACTTATAGTCATTAATAGTTTTATAATAAAATGATACAAATTTGTCAGAGGGGTTGTTATTAACATCTTTAAAATCTAATTTCTCAATGTCTGAAGAATTTTCATTTATAAATGCAATTACCATTTCCTTTTCTTTTTCTATACTTCGAGCTTCAATTTCTTTATTAAATATTACTTCTCCTTGATCGTAAAAATCATCAAATTCCTCTTTATTTAAAAACAATTTTGCATGTTCGCGATACTTGGTTTCTCTACAATTGCAGCTATATATCCTACTCTCAACAAATCTGATATCAAAATCAGTACGACTTTTATAGTTACACCTACATTCTAAATATTTTTTGTCTGCTTTATTTTTTTCGTCTGGATTAATAGTAAAATATATTCTACAAAATTCTGTTGGATTTGTAGATTTTAGTTCTTTTTCAATTTTAGTATTCAAGTCATAAAATGTTTTTTGTATACTGCTCTTATACTGGTTGAATTTGATTTGACGAACTTCCGTTAGTGTTTGATTATAATCAGCCTTTAAATCTGTTCCAATTTTGTCAAAAGACTCCATAACCATTTTGTCTGAGTTATAAGGGTTTTTCAATAATTGATTATTATACTCTTGGAAAATTGAATCTAGTTTTAAATTAAAAGTCTCAAGCTCTAATGAATCAATTAGTAATTCTTCCTTTCTAATGGCTCGCTCAATTAATTTAACTTCTGAGAATTTGAATATGTAGCCTTTTAAGTATTCATTTTTAATATCTAGATTATCGAAATTAATTGAGATTTCACTACTATTTTTTTGAGTATATGGGAATATATATTTGTTAATGGGTTTTTTATTTTGCTCTCTTTCATGGTCATAGAAATCATCGTTTTGATCGTATTCTAATAAAGTTACCAATGTAGGGCACATACTATTGTCAACGAAGCTCCAATTATAGTAGTCAACATCTACGTTTAAACTATTCCATTTGTCTTTAAACTGTTTTGCCTCGGATATAGGAATGCTAAAATTGTTCTGCCAAGCAATTCCGTTATACTTAAAATTAATAGTAAAATATTCTTCTTCTGAATTGTAGGTGGATAAATCTCTTTTAAACTTATTCGATAAATTGTAATTTAATTCTCCGATTATTTTTTTCAATTGTTCATAACATATTTTATTAAAAGTCTCTTTTGATTGAGAACTTAATCTATGTTTATAATCAGCTTCTTTCTCAAACTCTCCTTTTTCATTCCACCTACTAAAGGAAGTTGCTATATTATTGTAAATACGTCCTTTGTCAGTTTTTAAATAAACCTCCCTAGTTTCTTTATGTTTCTTTTCTTTTGCTAGCCGTTCTTTTTTCAGCTTGGTTTCTTTTTCACGTTGAAAGTCAACCGATGTTTTTAATTTTTCTGCTGACTTAAAATCACGATTTATTTGAGTTATTAATTTTTTAACTTCATTTTCTGTATGGTGCATCGAATAATTAATTATTCCTAATCCCAAAATAAAACTTCTAGCCTCTTCTCCATTAGTGTACATTTGCAACTCAGCTTTTTCAAACATGGATAATGACTTGTTATTTCCATAGTAGCAAATAGCAAAATATTTTATAGTTAATTCTGTCACCTTTTTTTCGTAGGCAGTTTTCTCCTGCTTTTGAGCATACATATCATTTTTACTAATAATGAATAGCAGGAAGAATAAAAGTATAATCTTTAGTTTCATAATTTCTTTCAAATGTTTGTTAACAGTTTTGCTTAAATTATTTAGGTTTTGGAGTTATTTATTTTCTTGTTCTAAACTTCTGAATGGTATGTGAATTGTTGTAGTTCCGTTTTTTTTCAATTTCCCCCAAAACTCTTTCTTGTCAAGACCGTACACAAACTCATCCACAAAACGCGGAATCAGTAACGGTTGGTATATTGCCCCAGCAACTCCTAAACTCGCAAGAGCAATTCTTGTAAATCTCCTCAAGTTTTCGTTTTCAATCTCACCTGTAATTTCCTTAAAAGTCGTAAACATCTGCTTAGCTTTTTCACCTGTGTAATTTTCAGGTGTGACATTATTACCATAAAAGATTATTCTATGCTCGTTATAATCACCTGTAATTATTGCATTTAAATAGAAAAGTGAAAAGTTGTTGAGTTGGATATGCCTTGATTTAGAGACCCTAATATCCGCTGAAGACATATTCAACGGATGCCATAGTTGTGTAAAATATTTAATGTCTTCAAACTTGTCTCTTGTAGGATGAGTATGAAAGTGAATTGGCAATTTTATTTGGGAGGGGTCTGTTTCTGAAAAATTCTTCGATAGGGTCTTTAGGTAATTATCCGCATGAGGAAAGTATGATCCCTTTTTAGATGAACCGGGGAAAGCAGTTTCAACATCATTTGTAATTTCCTCAATTGATTCAATTTTCAATAAAATACGACCCTCATTTTTTGAAATGGAAGCGAACATCAATCCACCTTTTTCCTCATTTGGAGCATAAGTCTTTTCTATATCATTATACTTTCCATTGCTAATCACAATGTCAAATGGAGGAGTTAGGTATCCCACATTGTCCTCAATTCGAATGAGGTTCTGACCTTTAAGATAAGTCAGCCACTTATTGCAATTGCCCGTATCAAATTCTGGATTCCATTTTGTTGTTGGTTTTTGTTTCATGTATCTTTTTTGTCAAATCTGGTGTCTTTGGGTTGCAGCTAAGAAATGTGGGGGGGTCGAAGTACTTTTCTGTCTACCTGTGACAAAGATAGTCACAGAAAACTAACCTTTCGAAAACCACTGTCAGCCACATGTTTTATCAAGTGCTGTTACTCACATTTTTTATTCTGAATCTTCGTCAGTTTCCCAAATTTCAGGAAAATCAATTTCATTGTTATCTATATTAATATTCTTTTTGATTTTCAATAGTATTTCGTTTTCTCGTTTGGCTATAAAAGCCTTATACTTTGAAAAATCAAATAATGTTTTATCGATTAGTGATTTTTCAAGAATTTTATCATCTACATCTGTAAAATATTCTTTTGGATGTTTGTTTGACTTATTCTGATTTTTTGTTTTTGCTAAAATCCAAAAATTGCCAATAGTATCAATTTCGGACCACTCGTATTCCTTTTCTCTCAAAGTCGATTTAGGAAATATGTGGTCGATCTCAGGTGAATTTTTTTTGTACTTTACTTTCGTTCCCTGCATTCCTTGCAGTAGGTGTAAAGTTAAATGTCTATTCCTTTGTAATAACTTAATATCAAAACGGTTATAGCCTTCCCAATAATTTGCCCACCAAATTGAATTATCCAATGGAAAAGAATTGTCATTTTTCTCAGCCAATGGTTTTAATTCCTCTCGAATAAATTTACCAATTCGACTGTCTCCATATCGGCTAAATGGTTTGGTGAAACTGAATATGTACAAAGCTTTTTTAAGATTTCCAATTTCACTATTAGGTACTAAATTGTCTTTAGTACAAGATAGATAATAGACAATCGGTATTAGATTTAGATTACCGCCAATTAAAACGCTATTTAATATTTTTAGATCATCCGTCATAAAATCGACTAAGGATCTTATTGCATTGCAAGTCCGCTCGTAGTTGCTTTTTACCTTATTGACGTTTGAATGTTTGCGAAGTAAGTCAACATCAAACTTTGAACCCATATTCGAAACTGCGAAGAGAGAACGAATTACAAAATCTATATCGATTCCTAAATTGTTCCCATCATTCATCTCTTTAATAAACTCTGGAAGTTCTTCTGCTGATTCTTTCCAATTGAGTTTAAGCATACTGAAAATCAAATCAGACCTACTTAATGCAATTCCTTGTCGATTTATTCTTACAAAAGCCTCTAAAATGTCCGATTCGGTTTTCCTGTCTTGACTTTCTCGTGATTTATTTTCATCAATAGTTGAAATTTTGAGAATATTTGAGTCATTAGTTATAGAATGTACTAATTTGTTCATATTCAACTCAACAGTTAACAACTCTTTTTCAGTAAGATTATATTCTTCTTTCCACTTATTTTTTAGATGAAGTCTGCCCTCTGGTGATGAATTGAGAATTTCTTTTAAAGAAACAAATATCGAGGTGTCCTCTATATCTTTTTCTTCTTCCTCTGTTTCTTCTTGAATTCTATGTTCAATTGATTTTTGATTTAATTCTTGAACTTTAGAAGATTCAAGAAACCTAAATATGAAGAAAACTTCTCTGAAATCATCTGCTTTTTTCCCGCTCAAAATATCGAAATATATTCTTTTTCCATCAAGCGTTCCCTCTAATGCTAAGTAAAGAGATTGCAATCTTTGTTGACCATCTAAAACGAGTTTAATTCTTCTTCTTTGATCATTGTCTCTAAATGAGTATTTAATTTCTTTATGAAAGTCCTTATCGAATTCTCTGTACTTTATATCTAAATATGTTTCCCATAGTAAAGCAATTCCCAATGGATAACCTCGCATTATTGAATCGAACATCATAGTTATACGTTGTTCGTTCCAAACAAAGTCCCGCTGAATTGCTGGTAGAACTATTTCATCATTTTCAATTTGGGCTATAAGATTGCTAATCATTGGTTTTGTTTAAAATGTGGGTAATTTATCTACACAATCCACAAAAAGCACATCCATTCACAATCTGCCTAAAGATATACGAACCTTTTGTGGTATATTATCAATTCAAAAATAAGAAAATAACTACATCAACTCACTTACTCAATTGAAAACGAGATCTATTACTCAGCTATTCTAACATCTACCTCAGCAATACCGAAAGAATCGCTATCTATTTTTATCCGATAATAATCGTTTGTAAATACTTGTAATTAGGAAACATAAAAAATGAGCGGATTTTTCAGTCGATTTGAACCTTCGATCATGACTCAAAATCCGCTCATGGAATGATATGGAGTAAATACTTTTATTAGTGCTTAATAATCTTTGTGGTACTTACGACTCCGTTACCGCGTACTTTCACCAAGTAAATACCATTGCTATAGTTGGTTAAATCAACGCTGTGTTGACCTGAAGTGTAATTTTGGTTTAATATCGATTTCCCTGTAAGATCTGTTATCTCAACTGCTGCGTTTTTACTCAACGCAATACTGAATAATCCATTACTAGGATTTGGATAAACACGAACGAGTGCCGATTGCTGATACTCATCTATTCCAACTGTGTTGACAGTGGCACAAGCTGAAGTATCCGTGCAGTTTCCAGCAGTAACAATTGCTGCATAATCGCCATTTGCCGTAGCTGTATAAGATTGACCGGTTTCTCCACTGATTAAAGTCATTGTATTACAGTCGATCCAAGCGTATGTCGCGCCTGATTCGTTCGCAGTTAACATGATTTCTGATTGACTTATTGAAGGATCAACTGTATTAATCGTTAAGTCCAACGTTACAACAGAATCACAACCTACAGCATTCATCAATGTATGTGTAGCTGTATTATTGTCTGAAGTATAGGTATTCCCGTCTATCCACGTATACGAATCACACGCTGTTTGCATATCAGTGCCAGTTGTTGAATTGTTAATGGTTAAATCAAGCGTAACCGTTGAATCACATCCTGCAGCATTTGTTAAAATGTGTGTTGCAGTGTTGTTAGACGCCGTGTAAGTGTTTCCATCTATCCATGTATAGCTATCACACGCTGATTGAACATCAGTTCCAATTGTCGCATTATTAATCGTTAAATCTATCGTGATTACGGAATCACAACCTGCAGCATTTGGTATGGTGTCCATATAAGTATTTGAACTCGTCCATGTGTAGTTTCCACTTGGAGAAGTATAGGTCTCACAAACAGTTTCTGTAATACTAGAAGTTGTTTCAGTACATGCAGAAGGATTCGAAATAACCTCAATTTGATCAACACTAAATGAAGGTTCTGCTCCAGCCGTGGCTGTATTATTTACAAATCGAAATCCAAAAAGTATACTGGCTTGATTGTCCCACGCAGCATCTGTTAAAGACAATTGCGTCCAAACGGAGGTGTTATTTAATGTACTTTGTTTCAATATCCATGATGATCCTCCATCAAGGCTATAATAAACTTCACCGAAAGCATCAGCGCTTCCTCCACAGATATACCAAAAATCAAAAGAAATATCTGTTAATCCAGTTGTCGAAATCGGTGCCGTCATTTTTGAAAAATTTGTTTCCGCAAAAAAACATGTTCCATCTGCGGGAACATAAGAAGCATTATTTATTCCATTTGAAATAGCTGCTTGTGAAGCTATATGCATATAGTTACTATTAGGAGATCCTGTTATACCTCCTGGCTGCGAAGGAGTAGCCGCAACAGTAAAATTCAAAGGAATTCCTAAGCACATTAAAGTTCCTGATCCTCCAGCATAAGTATTATTCATTAACCAAGTGTTATTGGTATTTGCAGCTCCTAAATCAGATGTATTCATTGTAAACGAATTCCCCGTTTCGAAGTCCTCAGTGTAAACTGTAGTTTGCGAAAAGCCAGATATACCAACTGATAGTGTAAGTAATAGTAACGTTTTTTTCATAATAGTAGTTTTAATTAATTATTCACGATATACGCTGTTAAACTCATTAATAGCACATTGAGTAATAAACACGTACAGCGTCTTTCTCTACCAAATATAATCAAACCATTCTATAAACCACTTTAAATAAGGAAAATATATCTATTCTAACGTACTTGCTTTATTTTCTCAAACTTAATACCCAACGTACGTTCATATTCACGCAATTTCTTCGCCTCAGCATTATTCACAAAACAGATGGAAACGCCTTCATTGCCAGCCCTTGCTGTTCTACCACTACGGTGGGTGTAATACTCATCACTTTCGGGCAATTGATAATGCACAACGAAAGTCAAACCAGAGACGTCGATTCCACGAGCCGAGACATCTGTCGCTACAAGAATGCGCAACGATTCATTTTTAAAAGCACGCATGACTTTATCTCGTTCTTTCTGGAGTAAATCCCCATGAATGGCATCAGTAGAAATGTTCTTAGCAATTAATTGCTTCGCCAATTTTTGAGCAGCAGTTTTCGTTTTACAAAAAATTATTCCTCGATTTTTGTGTTGAGATTTTAAAAATAGGAGCAATATATTGAGCTTTTCTGATTCATCACATATCAAAAACTGATGAGAGATATTCTTATTCATCACATCTTCTCGTTTTACCTCGATGCGTTTGGCATCATCCGCCAAGTGTTTTGAAATAATTTCTTGAATTCCATGAGGAATAGTAGCAGAAAAAAGCCATTTATTCTCCACTTTGTGCAATGCGCTCAGTATTTGATCTAATTCCTTTTGGAATCCCATACTCAGCATTTCATCTGCTTCATCTAGCACTACTGTTTTAACTTTCCTCAAGTCTACAGCCTTACGGTTGATCAAATCAATCAATCTTCCTGGAGTAGCAACTATAACTTGAGTGGGTCTTTGTAATTTTGAAATCTGGAGATCAATTTTTTCTCCACCGTATACAGACTCAATAAAAATTTTATCCGAATATTTGATGAATCGAAACAATTGTTTGGCCACTTGTTGAGCTAATTCTCGCGTCGGACACAAAATCAATCCTTGCACATCGTCAGAGTCTGCATCCATTTGCTCCAATAAAGGAATACCAAAAGCAGCCGTTTTTCCTGTACCTGTTTGGGCTTGAGCTACAATATCCGTCTTTTCAGTCATTAAAATAGGGATGACCTTTGACTGAATATCAGTGGGCGTTATAATATTTAATTCAGTAAGACCTCTTACCAGACCTGGGCGAACGCCTATATCTTCAAAATTTTTCAATGCAAATGAGATTAATACAAACGCAAAGGTAAGTTAAATTATAGTGGTGAATAAGAAAAGTCATGAAGCCTATAAAAATGAGCACTACGTCCAGCATCAAAAGTACTTCTTAATTCATCCTAAAAATATATTTCCTAACATCTTTCGGTTTAAAAGAAAAATAAACTATCTTTGCAAGCTCAATTAAAATAATAATTATATGAATAACTACGAAACTGTTTTCATTTTAACTCCCGTTTTGTCTGAAGATCAGGCAAAGGAAGCAGTAAAGAAGTTCGAAGGAGAGGTTAAAGCTCTCGGTGGTAAACTCCAACATTCTGAATCTTGGGGTCTTAAGAAATTGGCTTATCCAATTCAAAAGAAGACTACTGGTTTTTACTTTTTAATCGAATTCGAGGGTGAAGGAAGTATTATTTCTGAACTCGAAGTTTCTTTCAAACGTGACGAACGCATCATGCGATTCCTTACAGTTAAAATGGACTCTGATCACAAAGCGTGGGCAGAAAAAAGAAAATCAAGAATGAAGAAAGGAGCGAAGCCTGAAGCGGCGGATGCTTAGTATTTAACCAGAAAAAATTAGAGATTATGGCTCAGAATGATGTGAGGTATCTAACTCCGGTAAACATTGAAATTAAGAAAGACAAGTATTGTCGTTTCCGTAAAAGCGGAATTAAATTTGTCGATTACAAAGACGCAGATTTCTTATTGAAATTATTAAACGAACAAGGTAAAATTTTACCACGTCGTATTACTGGAACTTCGTCAAAGTACCAAAAGAAAGTAAACAAGGCAGTAAAACGTGCTCGTCACTTAGCGATCCTTCCATACGTTGGAGATCAATTAAAATAAGCCGATTATTAACCCATTAATTTTATTGAAAGATGGAACTAATATTGAAAAAAAATGTTGATAAATTAGGCTATAAAGACGATATCGTTGAAGTAAAGCCTGGTTATGCATTGAACTTTTTAATCCCTCAAGGATATGCAATTATTGCAAACCCTTCTGAGAAAAAAGCGCATGCAGAAGTAATGAGACAACGTTCTCATAAAGAAGAAAAAATCAAAGAAGAATCTCAAGAGATTGCTAACAAGTTAGAAGGTTTAAAAATTAAACTTACTGCTAAAGTTGGTGAAAACGGACGTATCTTCGGTTCTATAAACACAGTTCAATTATCTGAAGCAATCAAAGCTGAAGGTGTTGAAGTTGATCGTAAATCTTTAAAAATTAAAGATGAACCAATCAAAGAAGTTGGAACTTACAAAGCAGAAGCTAATCTTCACAAAGAAGTTTCTGTTGAATTTGAATTCGAAGTAGCTGGAGAGTAATATTCTTCTTACAGAATACTTAAACCGTCAGGCATTTTTGTTTGGCGGTTTTTTTTTGTTTTAGATTTTGGACATCTGCTGAAGTCTGTTTTATATAGGATTGAGTTTCAAAAGGTTTTTGACATGATTTTTCTAATAAAAATACATGCCAAAAAGGTATGAGCTTGAGTCTACTAACCGTGGACTCTCGTCCACGGTTAATGACATGTCGCTCCTCTGGGGCTATTAACATATATTGACTTGATTTAAAATAGTTTTACTAATACTGGAGGGACAAAAAAAAGTAAACTACTTTCACATAAGTATAGTTTGCGAGTAGTTGTAGCCTTGAAGGGGCTTAATATCAAAACATAGGGTTTCGACCTATGTTCTAGAAATACATCACGACATCCAAAGCCCTGAAAGGGCGACATAATTAAGTATTTAACTCGGAGAGAAACCATTTTTATTCATCAAGACAAAGCGTCTTAAAATCTTAAGATCTCCCCGTCTTAACATCTCCAAATATCATGGCAACTTTGTAGGTACTTTATTGACTCTATCATTCAACACCAAACTTCCAGCAACGGCAACATTTAAGGAAATTGACCCTGGTAACTGAACAAGTTTATGACACTGATCGAGTACCTCTGGTGGTAAACCATTGTCTTCCGCTCCTAGAAGATAAATTGAACGGTAAGGGTGTTCAAATTCTTTAAGAGGAACAGCTCTTTCGTCGAGCTCTACACCCACAATTCTGCAATCGTAAGGGATATTCGCTTTAAAATCTTCAAATGTATCGTAATGAAAAAGCGGCATCCTCGCCCATGTTTTTAGTACGTCTGAAGTTTGTTTTTTATAGCTTTTTCCAATCGTAAAAATATAGGAGGCACCAAGAATATAAGCTGATCGCCAAAGTGTTCCAATATTATAATCTCTTTTATGCTGCATTATACCAATGCCACAATAATTCATGTACTCATCTTTGATCTTCATAGCTCCCTAGAATCTTTGATATAAAAGTACGATTTCTTGGAGTTTAATACAGAAATTGATACTGGATTGGTTAATCCAGTATCAATAAAAGTAAAACTGTTCTTTATCTATTATTCTAAAAACTCAAAAGGCTTCATTCAAATTTAAGGCTTTACCAACCTTGTGGACCATATCGTTTCAGCAGACCTCAACCTTACGATATAAGTACCACTTTTCAAATTCGAAATAGAAATATTTGTCGCATTACTTGAAATGGTTTTTACTCTTTTTCCATCAAGCGAATAAATGGCTATTTCAAATGGTTGATTATTCAAATCTGATGGAAGTTTAACCGTAATTTGATCTGTGGCTGGATTTGGATATAAGATAATTTCTTGCTCTACCTCTACTTCATTTTCATCCACCGATAATTGTCCTAAAGTAGTATTTGTTACAACATAACCACTATCTCCTACTCCCCAAACAACAGTGTCGCTGTAAGATGTCATGCAGTAAATAGGGTGATCCACATCCTGGATAGACCAAAAACCCGAATTATCCGACTCTAGAATTACTCCATCACCAGTGGTAGTTGAGGTTCCTCCGCTATAAACAGTTCCAAATGGTGTAGAATATACATCATGGTACTTAGGGTAATGAAAAGTTGCCGAATTATTATCTGTAGCCCAAGTAAGTCCTGCGTCCGTCGACCTTAAAAGTCCAAAGGATGCTGATTCACTTTCATATCCAGCGTAAGCTAAAGTGTCGTTTACGATAGTTACAGATGTTAATGGTATATCATTTCCCAAACTAGAAGGTATTGTGTCCCACGTATCACCTGCATCAGTTGTTTTAAGCACCCTTCCTCCATTACTTACAGCCAATCCTTGCTGCATAAAACTATTCAAGTTAAAATCAATATCTACGATAATATCATTACCTCCAGCGGGTGAATTTATAGTCACAGGAGAAGCACTTCCTGAAACAAATTTATCCATATTTTCTCCTTGAAAGCAGCCCGCTCCTCCAACGAATCCATAAGATGGACTTGTAAAATAGAGGCCATGATTGTAGCACAAACTACCTGAAGTGTTTAATTGTACCCATGTTGACCCTCCATCTTCCGTTTTATAAGTACCTGTATAAGGCCCTACTGTTGCAAAACCAATATCTTCAGTTACAAAATCCAATTCCATAAAGTTATAACCATTCGGTAAAAAGGATATTCCAGAAAAATTAACTTCTATCCATGTCACCCCACCATCCGTGGTTTTTAATAACAAGCTGTCTTCTCCACCAATATACCCTATAGTAGGCGATGGAAAATCAATAGTGTTTAATTTTTTAGTTGTAGGTGTTGAAACTTCTTGCCATGTTGTTTGTGCCGTTACACTTATTGTAAACAAAATACTAATAACAAATAATATCTTTTTCATAATGTATAGTTTTAAAGTTTATACCACAAAGTTAGGCTACATGCTTAGATAAGTAAATGTAAAATTCCTCCTAATTCATGTACAATTAGAAATCTGATGGTGATACACCAGTTTGATTTTTAAAGAATTTACTAAAATGTCCCGGATCATCGAAGCTTAAGGAATAGGCTGTTTCCTTTGTTGAAATATTTGTACGAAGCAATCTTTTGGCTTCAAGAATAATTTGATTATAAATAATCTGGCTGCAAGAATGACCTGATTTTGAACTTACGATTTCATTTAATTTCTTTTCAGAGATATTTAATTCGGCTGCGTAATCCTTAACTTTTTTCATTTCTCTGAAATTCTTTCTCAACGACCTTCTGAAATTTTGATATACATCTTGATTTTTAGAATTTGTAGAATGTATTGATGAAATACTTCTCATACAAAGAATACAAAGTAAAAAAAGATGATTTTTTAAGAACTCACCTTTCAATTCATTATCGGAATTAAAATCTTCCCAAATCAACTTTGCGGTTTGCGTAATTCGAGTGGCAGTGGCAGAATCAAAGTTGTAATATGGAGACATTTCCTCATTGTCAAAACATATCTGATCGAATAAAAAATCCATTATTGTATTGTTTCCTGAAGCGATACTTTCATCAAAATGAATTACATACCCTCTGGATTTTGGACTCCTTTTCATTTGATGTACTTTTCCAGGAGCAACGATATGAATTGATCGTTCACGAACAGGAAAAGAATCAAAATCAATCAAATGGTCTCCACCACCTTTTTCGAAAATGAACAATTCAAAATAATTATGCCTATGCAGTTCAGAGGTATTATAATGAAGTTGTTCTTCAAGTTCTGCAACTCGAATATTTTTTAATCGTGGAGATTGTAACTCATGAATTGGTATCATATATTCAAAACGTCAAATAGTTATAATTGGATGCATCAACTAATTTACATTTTTTTTATAGTATGATTTCTATAAATACATAAACACTTATAAACTATGGCTCTCCACAATTAATTCTGTATCTTTGCGGTCTCTTAAAAATAATAGCGGTATGGCAACATCGGAGAAAGAAAGAAAAGCAAAAATGAATGCACTCATTACAGATTTGAGATCTGGAGAAGAGAAAAAAATTCTTACTGCTTTGAAAGGTCTGCAAGTGAATGGTGATGACGAAGCCATTCTTCCTATTCTTGAAGTTTGGAATGATGGCGTTTCTGAAAAGGCGGAAGCTGAGATCATCACATTTTTAAGTGATATCAAATCAACAACAAGCGTTGATCCTATTATGGATGTTTTACTTGATAACAACTTCAAAGACATTCACCATGCGCTTCTTACAACGATCTGGAATAGTAAAGTCGATTATTCTGAATATCTCGTAGACTTTGTTACGCTCGCAACGCAGTACGATTTCATGATAGCATTAGAATGTCTTACTATTATTGAGAACTTAGATGGACCTTTCCAAGAACACCATTTCTTAGATGCTGAAATCATTCTTCGTGAATTCGCAGAAAAAGTGCAGCATAAAAAAGAAGACTTTGATGAGCGAAAGGTAAAGTTAGTTTCTGAAATTGGAAACACTTTAAAAGGAATGGAAAATGAAAATGTAGATTTTTAGATCACCCCTCTTTTGCCTTTGAGGATTATACCACGTATAATTGTCCTCAAAGGAATATACCACGCTATCCCTTTCGTTTAAATTAGATTTCTCCCAAAATCCTCGAAGGACGAATATTCGATGTAGAATCCTTCAAGGCATTACTGTTTTTAATCCCGTGGAAGTAAAAGAAATTTTCAAACCATTTAATAAATATGGAATCTTTTTTTACCTAAAGTCTTAAAAATAATAAAATCTGTATCGATTCCGTTTATGATTAAATTCATCTAGTATCTGACGAGCTGTAATTTCATCAATCCTAAAGTTCTCAATAATCAACTCCGTTTCCTTTTTACCTTTATCATCTAAATAAATGTTTTCTAGAGTAAGATATTGATGTGTTTCACCTTTAATATAATATACATGCACTTTTCCGATTCTAAGTATTGCACTTTTTTCGAGACTTTTAATAGCTTCAACAGGACTGTTTTCCAATTTAGGAAGAAATGAATTAACCGAAGGAATAGATTCGAAATCAGTATTCAACGTAAATTTTGGATACCATTTTTTATTTAGTTCAGAGTATGGTTCGAGATTACTTTTTGACACCAACAATATTGACGCTCCGAAAATTATTGCTGCTTCAATAATCCAAACTATTGTGAGTACTATCCCGTTTACTACAAAACCGCCGAACATAGCCCACAAACCAATGGTGTTAATCTCTGAAATGACACCAAAAAACCAAGAGGGAGAAAGAATCAGATTTAACTTTGGAATATACTCTCCAAAAGAGACATACCCTTCTTGGTAAGCCAGAAGAATATAAGCTACCCAATGAAAATAATAAACCAACAATCCAAACAAAATGGTCAAGGCATAACGACTCATTTTATTCCGATTGTGTGTTAACCTGAATAATAACCTACTAATTAATCCAATCGCTATTCCTAAAGCAACAGTGATTAATACGTTGAAATAGATTATGGGAATGAAGTAAATAAATAAGGAATAAAAATACCCCAATCCTGCAGCAATAAAAAGAATCACAACAAAAGCTCCAATTAATCCTAGCGTATTATAATTTCCTGACTCTTGATAGTGGAGGTTGTTAGATCTCATGCTCTTTAAAGTTAATGTCTCTTGAATATCTTAATTGGGTTACTCAAATTTGACAATTTTAAATCTTGACAAAACATTCTATTAAGAAGGTCTCAATCAATTAAAACAAACCATTAATTTCAGCATCAATAGAAGAAATAATTTCCCCTAAATCCTCTGGTTTGTTGTGGTAATTGTTATTGTCAACATCTATGATAAGTAGTTTTCCTTTATCATAAGTACTAATCCAGGCTTCATAACGCTCGTTCAAACGCTTTAAATAATCCAAACGGATGCTTTCTTCATAATTACGACCTCTTTCCTGAATTTGATTTACAAGTGTCGGAACACTTGCTCTTAGATAAATCAATAAATCTGGAGGAGAAACGAAAGACTCTATCAAGTTGAAAAGCGAAAAGTAATTTTCAAAATCTCTAGTTGTCATCAAGCCCATAGAATGTAGATTCGGAGCAAAAATGAACGCATCTTCATAAATAGTCCTGTCTTGGATAACCGTTTTTTCAGTTTGTTGAATTTCTTGAATTTGAGCAATTCGACTATTCAAATAATAAATTTGAAGGTTGAAGGACCAACGCTGCATATCTTCATAGAAATCATTCAGGTAAGGATTCTGTTCAACATCCTCAAAATGAGTCTCCCAACCGAAATGTTTTGCTAACAATTCTGTTAACGTTGTTTTACCTGATCCAATGTTACCTGCTACTGCAATATGCATAATTCAAAAATATTTGGGATGACTAAAATACAAATATTGTTTGAATCTCGACATTCTATTATTGATTTAAAAAATATTTTTTAATTCCGCTTGAGTTCTTAAAAAAAACATAGTTCTCAAATATTCTAAATTCAGTAATGTCTTTCATTGGTAAAGCAATACTAATTCTATTCAATGTTTTCAAATTCAATCGAATCATTTTTCCTTCTTCAATGAAATAGAGAAAATCTTTAGAAGTGTGAATGGCCTCCATTTTTTTATCATCAATAAATCGTAAAAGAGTGCCGTAATAATCAAAGATATAAGTTCCTATTCCTTTGTAAAATAAAATAAGTTGATTATGACTTTCGAAAAAACTAGTTGGTTCAGATCCACCCGTTATGGCGGCCAAATTATTAATCTCCGTTTTATTTCCCAAACTGTTATCAAACAGAATAAGCTTAGAGTTGTCTGCATCATACACCCAGTAACGATTAGTTTGACTTGAGTAACATACATCGGTAGCATAAGAAATATCTTCTTCGGACAATTCCATTATTCCCTCTTGAAATGTTAGCGTATTATCAATGAATCCAACCAACTGTTGGTCTTTGGAAAACACCAGTGATTTTAAAGAATGTCGAGCATCAATTTTTGATATTTCACCGAATCGCTTATTGCTTTGAGAAAATTGAATACTAAAAGACGTATCCAGTTTAATTAAAACGTCCCTTTTGGAAATAATTACCTTACCCATGGGGTCGACATCCCAAGCAATAATATCATCATTGTTATAAGAATGCATTAGGGTCCATTGCGATTGCGTCCAACCTAAGTTGATTGTAAAAAAAACAAATAGTAAAGTAAAAATCTTTTTCATTACAAGGCTTTCTTATCAAGAAGTATACCTTTTTCGACGTTTAGAACATCTTCAAGAATAGTTCTATCGTTTGATAATCTTGGTACTTTATGTTGACCGCCAAGTTTTCCTTTTGATTTTAGCCAGTCATCGAATAAACCTTCACGAACAAAATGAATTTTAGGAACGTTCAAAGTAAGGTTGTTTGTTCTTTTCGCATCATAATCAGAGTTAATTGTTCTGAGCGTTTCGTCCAATACTCTCTTAAATTTTTCTTCATCATTCGGTCGCTCATAAAACTCTATTAACCATTGGTGACCACCGTGTTTACCTTCCTCCATAAAAATTGGACAAGCCGTATAATCTTTTAGAGATGCATCTGTTTGTAAACAAGCCTGTTTTACGGCGTAATCAGCATTTTCTACAATCACTTCTTCGCCAAAAACATTAATAAAATGTTTTGTTCGACCAGAAACCTTTACACGATATGGATCAGTGCTTGTAAACTTAACAGTATCTCCTATAATGTATCTCCACAACCCACCATTAGTCGAAATAACCATAGCGTAATTTTTATCAAGTTCAACATCTTTTAATCCTACCACTGTTTTTGAATCTGTCCCCTCATATTCACTCATCGGAATGAATTCAAAGAAGATTCCGTAATCTAGCATCAATAGTAAGTCTCCATCAAGTTTATCTTGTATTCCGAAAAACCCCTCAGAAGCGTTATATGACTCGATATAATGCATATCATCATGAGGAATTATTCTTTTAAACTCTTCTTCATAAGGTTTAAAGCTCACTCCTCCATGCATAAAAAGTTCAAGATTTGGCCAAACCTCACGTATGTCTTTTTTACCCGTAATTTCTAAGATTCGATTAAACAAAACAAGAGTCCAACTAGGTACTCCTGATATACTAGAAACATCTTCTTCAATTGTGCCTCTGGCCAGTTTTTCTATTTTCTGCTCCCACTCACTCATTAGTGCAATTTCTCGTGAAGGAGTTCTTTTAATTTCAGCCCACCAAGGTAAATTTTTAAGAATTATTGCAGATAAATCTCCAGAGTAACTGTCTGAGCGCAACTGGTTATGTGTTGCTGTTCCTCCAACAACTAAATGTTTTCCTTTATAAAGTTTTGTGTTTGGAAAATGTGAATAATATATAGCCAACAAATCCTTTCCTCCTTTATAATGACAATCTTCTAAAGAATCTTTTGTTACTGGAATAAACTTACTTCGATCTGAAGTAGTACCTGACGATTTTGCAAACCATTTCGTCTCTCCAGGCCATAATACATCAGGTTCTCCTTCAACTGCCAAATCCACCCAAGACTTTACATCATTATAGTCTTGAAGCGGTACTTTTGACTGAAAATCCTCATATGAACTTATTTTTTCGAAATTATACTTTTTACCGAAAGTAGTATCTTTACCCTGTTGAATTAATCGTTCAAACCATTCTTCCTGTACTTCAATAGGGTACTTCCGGAACAATTCAATTTGATGAATCCTTTTCTTTATTAACCAACCAAAAATCGTATTAAAGGGCATATTTAATGCATATTTGAACCATGAAGATACAAAAAGAGACTAACAAAAAATAGGTTTTATAAATAATTTCCAACCATTTCAATAAACATAACGTCTTTATAGTAGATTTCTGGTTAGGTTTATTATTGGTTTACAGCAAAACGGTTACATTTTCGGATGTAGCCGTTTTGTTATTTACCTAAAAAATAAATTTGGTACTATTTTCAAAATAATTCATGTGAACTAAAATATATTTATGTAAATTCACACACGTATTTTTCTTGAAGTATTATGGAATGGTTTACAAATTTAGACTGGTTTGAACAAACGTTTTGGATAATTGCACTGATAGGCTCTTTATTCTTCACCATCATGCTTGTTGCGACATTTATAGGTGGTGACATTGATGCAGACGTTGACGCAGATGTTGATTTTGATGTCGACGGTGGTGGATTCCATTTTTTTACCATCAAAAACCTAATCGCATTTTTTACGATTTTTGGATGGTCAGGGATTGCTGCCCTAGATGCTGATTTTGGAAAGTTTGCAACTATAGCAATAGCTACAGTGTGTGGTATTGTTATGATGTTAATTATGGCTACAATGTTCTATTTTGTTAGTAAATTAAATGATAGCGGCACACTGAATATTCAAAATGCTATAGGTGCTATAGGTGAAGTATATTTAACCGTAGGTGCTGAAAGATCTCGCATTGGAAAGGTTAGTGTTCGAATTCAAGGCTCTTTAAGAGAAATGGAAGCATTGACGGATGAAGATAAAGACCTTGAAACGGGAACAGTAGTTTCGGTGAGAGCCGTTACTTCAAATGGAATTTTAATAATTGATCGATTAACTAATAAATAACTTAATGAAAACTTTATTATTACAACTTAACCTAAATGAAACAACTTCTGATATGGGAGGTACAGCACCTTTAATTGCTATTGGGTTTGCTATTCTTTTCGTTTTTGTACTGCTTTTTTCTTTTATAAAGCGTTATAAACGTTGTCCTTCAGATCAAATACTTGTGGTTTATGGAAAAGTTGGCGGTGGACAATCTGCGAAGTGTATTCATGGTGGTGCATCGTTCATTTGGCCCGTAATTCAGGATTATGAATATTTAGATTTGACTCCTTTATCACTTGAGGTTAACTTAATAAATGCGTTGAGTAAGCAGAATATTCGTGTGAATGTTCCTTCTCGCTTCACAATCGGTGTATCAACAGAGCCTGGTGTAATGCAAAACGCGGCGGAACGTCTTTTAGGATTAAAACTTCCAGACATTCAAGAGCTTTCCAAAGAGATTATTTTTGGTCAACTTCGTTTGGTTGTTGCTTCTATGGATATTGAAGAAATTAACTCAGACAGAGATAAATTCCTCACGAATATTTCGAACGGTGTTGAAGTCGAATTGAAAAAAGTCGGTCTTCGATTGATCAACGTGAACATTACAGATATCAATGATGAATCTGGATACATTGAAGCACTTGGTAAAGAAGCGGCAGCACACGCAATTAACGATGCACGTAGAACAGTTGCAGAAAAAAACAGAGATGGTTCGATTGGTGAAGCGGAGGCTTTACAAGATCAAAGAACAAGAGTTGCAAATGCAAATGCAAGAGCCGTTGAGGGAGAGAATGAAGCAAAAATTCAAGTAGCTAATTCTGACTCTGTAAGAAGACAACGTGAAGCAGAAGCAGAGAGAACTGCAGTTGCATCAGAAAAAGTGCAAATTGCGAAAGCTTTAGAGGAAGCCTATGCAGCTGAAAAGGAATCTGAAATGGCAAGGGCTGAACGCGTACGTGCATTCCAACATGCGGAAATTGTTGTCCCAGCAGAAATTGACAAACAGAAAGTAGAAATTGACGCTGAAGCAGATGCAGAACAAATCAGACGTATTGCAAAAGGTGAAGCAGATAGTATCTTATTTAAAAAGCGTGCTGAGGCAGAGGGTATCTATGAGATACTTACAAAACAAGCTGAAGGTCTTGATAGGATTGTGAAAGCTGCTGACAACAATTCAAAAGATGCTGTATTGTTATTGATTGCAGATAAACTTCCTGAATTAGTAAAAACACAGGCTGAAGCAATTAAAAACATCAAGATTGATAAAGTCACTGTTTGGGATGGTGGAAACGGTGGTTCTGGTAAAGATGGTAAAACATCAACGGCAAACTTCCTTTCTGGATTATACCAATCTGTTCCGCCACTTCAAGACATGTTCAATATGGCAGGAATGCAACTTCCTGATTACTTGAAGGGGAAGGATGTAACTGAAGATCAAAGTCAGAATAATGAGAATGATAATTCTAAAGGTACCGAGGACAAACCAAAAGATTAACCAGAGGTATTAATTAAAAAGCAAATAGTATTCTTAATGCAGGGTTCTTTAATCCTGCATTTTTTTATACATCTACATTTTAAGCAAAAGCATTACTTCTTCCTAAAGAAAACCCTAACAGGCACTCCTTCGAAATCAAAATGCTCGCGGAGCTTATTCTCCAAAAATCTTTTGTAATCATCCCTCACATATTGTGGCAGATTACAGAAAAAGGCAAAAGCCGGTGCGTGGGTTGGTAATTGTGAAACAAATTTGATTCTAATATATTTTCCTTTGATTGATGGCGGAGGATTGTGTTCCATCACTTCTTGCATCACCTCATTTAACACAGAAGTTTGAATTTTTTTAACTCTATTTTCATATACACGCATCGCTGCTTCTAATGCCTTGTGAATACGTTGTTTCGTTACGGCAGAAGTAAATATGATCGGCACATCATTAAAAGGTGCCAATTGCTGACGAATCTTTGTTTCGAACTCTTTTGTCGACTTATGATCTTTTTCAATTAAATCCCATTTATTTACGAGCACGACAATTCCCTTATGGTTTTTCTCGCACATGTAATAGATATTCAAATCCTGCTTTTGAATTCCTTCCGTAGCGTCTATCATAAAGATACACACATCGGCACTCTCGATTGTTCTTACTGAACGCAAAACAGAATAGTATTCGATGTCCTCATGTACTTTCGCTTTCTTACGAATTCCAGCAGTATCAATCAACATGAAATCAAAGCCAAAAGCATTGTATCTAGTATTTACTGAATCTCTAGTCGTTCCTGAAATTGGAGTTACGATATTACGTTCCTCTCCTATTAAAGCATTTGCTAAGGAAGATTTACCAACATTAGGTTTTCCTACAATCGCAAATCGTGGTAATTCGCTATCCTCTTCAATTGTTTTTGAAGTAAAGGTTTTTACGATATCGTCGAGTAACTCTCCAGTTCCTGAGCCATTGGTCGCAGAAACATCATAAACGTCTCCTAGTCCAAAAGAATAAAACTCTGAAGATAATCCAACTCTTTGTGTATTGTCGACTTTATTAGCCACCGTGAATACGTTCTTTTTAGATTTCCGAAGCATTGTAGCTACCGTTTCATCTAAATCAGTAATTCCTGTAGTTACATCTACTACAAATACAATTGCGTTTGCTTCTTCAATTGCAATTTCAACTTGTTTTCGAATTTCTCCTTCAAATATGTCTTCTGACCCAGAAACATATCCTCCAGTATCAATGACAGAAAAGTCGTATCCATTCCAGTCACCTTTACCATAAATACGGTCACGCGTAACACCGCTCATCTCTTCCACAATAGCGTGACGAGATCCAACTAAACGATTAAAAAGTGTTGATTTACCAACATTTGGTCGACCGACGATTGCAATAATATTACTCATGATTAATATCCGTATTTTTTCAACTTATTTTCGTTGTTTCTCCAATCTTTGTCCACCTTCACAAAGGTTTCTAAAAAGACTTGTTTACCAACGAATTTCTCAATATCCTTTCGGCTATCGATTCCGATAAACTTTAATTGTCTTCCTTTTGCGCCAATTATAATTCCTTTTTGTGAATCACGTTCTACTATAATTACAGCGCGAATTTTAATAATGTTTGGCTCTTCTTCGTAATCGGTCACTTCTACTTGACAAGCATAAGGGACTTCTTTCTTCAAGTTTAAAAAGATTTTCTCTCGAATTATCTCCGATATAAAAAAACGCATGGGTCGATCTGAAATAGACTCTTTATCAAAATAAGGAGGTGACTCTGGCAATAACTCCAACAGTATTTCCATGACAGCTTCTGTATTGAAACCGTGTAATGCAGAAATTGGAAGTATACGTGCGCCAGGCAATTCTGATTGCCAATATTCCAATCGCTTGGCAACGGTTTCTTGATCTCGTAAATCAATTTTATTAACCAAACAAAGTACCGGCACCTTCAGTTGTTTGATACGTTCCAGCGTCTCTTTATGATTCATAGAGTCTTCAAAGACGTCTGTAATCAAAAGAAGTACATCAGCATCTTTCAAAGAAGCTTCCACATAACGCATCATTGCATCGTGCAATTCATATGCAGAATTAACTACCCCGGGAGTATCAGAAAAAACGATTTGATAATCTTCTTCGTTTAAAATTCCATGAATACGATGACGCGTAGTTTGTGCCTTAGATGTTACAATAGATAGTTTTTCACCTAATAATTGATTCATCAATGTAGACTTACCCACATTTGGACTACCAACAATATTAACAAAACCTGCTTTATGTGCCATTGGAACTATTTATTTGCAAAATTGCGAATAATTTTTTATTTGGACTTAGGGTTAGTATAAAAGAAACGAGGCTGTCTAAATAAATCAGACAGCCTCGTTTGATTGCGTAAGAAGAAAAACTATTTCTCTTCTTTATCGTCTTTTTTGTCATCCGCTTTATCTTCCTTCTTAGGGGCAGACTTTTTTGCTTCTGATTTTTCTTCTTTCTTTGCCTCTGCTTTAGGAGCATCCTTTTTAGGCTCTTCCTTTTTTGCTTCTGTTTTTGGCGACTCCTTTTTTGGAGTTTCTTCTTTTGCTTCCGCTTTAGGAGTCTCTTTCTTTGGAGCCTCTTTTTTAGCCTCTGCTTTGGGAGCGTCATCTTTTTTAGTATCAGCCTTAGGAGCATCGTCCTTTTTAGCTTCCGCTTTTGGCGCGTCTTTCTTCGTTTCAGTCTTCTTCTCTGCAGAAGTATCAGTAGAAGCTTTAGCCTTCGATCCACCACCTCTTCTTGAACGACGAGTAGTTTTCTTTTCTGGCTTATCAGCATTCAACATCAATTCGTTGAAGTCAACCAATTCGATCATACACATTTCAGCATTATCCCCTAATCTGTTTCCAATACGGATAATTCTAGTATATCCTCCTGGTCGATCAGCAATTTTAGGAGCTACGTCACGGAATAATTCCGTTACAGCATCTTTGCTTTGTAAGTAACCAAATACAACACGACGTGAATGTGTAGAATCCGTTTTTGACTTAGTCAATAAAGGTTCAACATAAACGCGAAGTGCTTTAGCTTTAGCTACGGTTGTATGAATTCTTTTGTGTTCAATTAAAGAACACGCCATGTTAGAAAGCATCGCTTTTCTGTGCGCTGACTTTCTACTTAAGTGATTTAATTTCTTACCGTGTCTCATTTTATTCGCTTAATATCAATGTTCTTAATCTTTGTCTAATTTGTATTTAGACACATTCATTCCAAAAGAAAGCCCTTTTGCTTCAACTAAGTCTTCCAACTCAGTTAATGATTTCTTACCGAAGTTTCTGAACTTCAATAAATCATTTTTATTGTAAGATACTAGGTCACCTAGTGTCTCAACATCAGCAGCTTTCAAACAATTCAATGCACGTACAGACAAGTCAAGATCTACTAATTTCGATTTCAACAATTGACGCATGTGTAAAGATGTTTCATCAAATTCTTCTGTTTCAGATTTGATTTCACTATCCAACGTGATACGCTCATCAGAGAATAACATGAAGTGGTGAATTAAAATCTTAGCAGCTTCTTGAAGTGCATCTTTTGGATGAATTGAACCATCAGTAATGATGTCAAAGATTAATTTTTCGTAATCTGTTTTTTGCTCAACACGGAAGTTTTCAACCGCGTACTTTACGTTTTTTATAGGCGTAAAGATAGAATCTATAAATATAGTTCCGAATGGTACACCAGAAGTCTTGTTTTCCTCAGCAGGAACGTAACCACGCCCTTTGATGATTGTCAACTCGATATCCAATTTTACCGAAGGTTCCATGTTACAAAGTACCAAATCAGGATTTAGAACTTGGAAACCAGAAGTGAATTTACCGATGTCTCCAGCAGTAAATTTATCTTGACCTCCAACAGAGATCACAACTGTTTCTTCGTCTTGTCCTTCGATTTGTTGTTTAAAACGTACTTGTTTTAAATTCAAAACGATTTCAGTAACATCCTCTACAACACCTTTGATTGTAGAAAACTCGTGTTCAACACCTTCGATACGAATTGATGAAATTGCAAATCCTTCCAAAGAAGAAAGCAAAATACGTCTTAAAGCGTTACCTACAGTGATACCATATCCAGGCTCTAACGGACGAAACTCGAATTGACCTTCGTGTTCGTTAGACTCAATCATGATCACCTTATCCGGCTTTTGAAAATCTAAAATAGCCATATTAATTCGTTGTTTTTATTTAGAATATAATTCGACGATTAATTGTTCTTTGATGTTCTCTGGAATCAACTCCCTTGTTGGAACATTCATAACAGAACCAGCCATTTTTGCTGAATCCCAATTTAACCAATCGTAACTTTTTGTATTTGCTGCAATAGAGTTTGTAATCGCTTCAAGCGATTTAGATTTCTCACGTACACCAACTTCCTGACCAGGTTTTACACTGAATGAAGGGATGTTTACTACTTGACCATCTACAGTAATGTGCTTATGAGAAACAAATTGACGTGCTGCACTTCTTGTAGGAGCAATTCCTAGACGGTATACAACATTATCTAATCGAGACTCACAAAGGATCAACAAATTCTCACCTGTAATACCTTTCATTGCAGAAGCTTTCTTAAATAAGTTAGAGAATTGACGCTCTAAAATACCATAAGTATACTTCGCTTTTTGTTTTTCTGCTAACTGAATAGCATATTCAGATTGCTTACCACGTCTTTTATTTGGACCGTGTTGTCCTGGACCGTAAGTTCTTCTTTCCAGTGCTTTGTCTGGGCCAAAAATCGGCTCTCTAAATCGACGCGCAATTTTTGTTTTTGGACCTGTGTATCTTGCCATTATTAAAATTTATTTTGAGGTACTGGGAATTAAGGCATCCTCCTTCGCCAGCTTGCTCCTCTGATTTATTAAAAATTATACTCTTCTACGTTTCGGTGGACGACAACCGTTGTGTGGTAACGGAGTAACGTCAATGATTTCTGTTACTTCAACCCCACTGTTGTGTAAAGATCTAATCGCTGATTCTCTTCCAGAACCAGGACCTTTTACAAATACTTTCACTTTTCGTAATCCGAAGTCATGCGCTTCACGGGCACACTCTTCAGCCGCAACTTGTGCAGCATATGGAGTATTCTTTTTTGACCCTTTGAAGCCCATCTTACCAGCAGAAGACCAAGAAATTACTTGACCTTGTGTGTTCGTTAAAGAAATAATGATGTTGTTGAAGGTAGCTTGAATATGCGCTTCACCAACTGCATCTACTTTGACGTTTTTCTTCTTCTTTGTATTAGACTTTGCCATTTTACTAACTATTATTTAGTTGCTTTTTTCTTATTTGCAACAGTTTTTCTTCTACCTTTTCTCGTTCTAGAGTTGTTTTTCGTTCTTTGACCACGAAGCGGCAAACCAGCTCTGTGACGAACACCTCTATAACATCCGATATCCATCAAACGCTTAATGTTAAGCTGTACTTCAGAACGAAGTGCACCCTCAACTTTAATCTCGTTGATTGTATTACGAATTGATCCAACTTGATCATCCGACCAGTCTTCAACTTTGATGTTCTCATCGATTCCATTTGATGTTAGAATCTCAGAAGCTCTACTTTTACCGATTCCATAAATGTATGTCAAACCGATAACTCCTCTTTTGTTTTTTGGTAAATCTATACCTGCAATTCTCGCCATAATTTTACAATTAACTTATCCTTGTCGTTGTTTTAACTTCGGATTTTTTTTGTTTATAACGTAAACTCTTCCTTTTCTCTTAACGATCTTACAATCTGCAGATCTCTTTTTTACTGAAGCTCTTACTTTCATTTTTTCTCTTTTTTGTGGAGTCTCCTCCTAATTACTTGTATCTAAATGTAATTCTCCCCTTAGTTAAATCATAAGGAGACATTTCAACTTTCACTTTATCTCCAGGTAGAATTTTAATGTAGTACATTCTCATTTTACCTGATATGTGTGCGGTTATTACGTGACCATTTTCCAACTCAACTCTAAACATTGCGTTTGAAAGTGCTTCGATAATTGTACCGTCTTGTTCTATTGATGCTTGTTTTGCCATAAATCTCTTTTACATTCCGGATAATTCTCCTTGAGTTCTACGTCCTCTCACTTTAGTACCTTCCATCAAACCGTCATAATGACGATTCAATAAATAAGATTCTATTTGTTGTAAGGTGTCTAAAACTACACCCACCATAATCAATAATGATGTACCTCCAAAGAATAATGCAAACCCATCACCCACACCAAATTGCACAGCAAATGCTGGTAGTACGGCAATGATTGCTAGGAATACAGATCCAGGAAGTGTAATTTTCGATACTAACGTATCAATAAAATTAGCCGTTTCATCTCCAGGTCGAACCCCAGGAATAAAACCACCATTACGTTTCATATCGTCTGCCATTTTCTTTGGGTTAATCATAATTGCAGTATAGAAATAGGTAAATATTATAATCAATACACCTAATACTAAATTATACTGCCATCCGAATATTCCAAAACTCTGTCCAGCAAACATAACTGGAACTGTCATAATTGCTTGCGCAAAGATGATTGGCATTACACCAGATGCGTTCACTTTAATTGGTAGATACGAACGTGCTCCTTGAGAAGCATCTGCACCACCTCTGGCACCTGCAACTCGTTTTGCATAGTTCATTGGTATCTTACGAACACCTTGTACGATCAGCACTGTGACCATAACAATCAGCATGAAGACAACCACTTCTATTATTACAATTAAAAATGAGTTATTCACTGTTTCTGCAACAAATGATTGTGGTAAACGAGCGATAATACCCACGGTAATCAATAAAGAAATACCATTTCCTACCCCTCTGTCTGTGATACGTTCGCCGAGCCAAACTGCAAACATTGCACCTGCTACTAACACGAGTACCGATTGCACCCACCATAGTGGATCATTCATGAACTCAACAGGAATAGCTCCTTTTGAGTCGACATACAAACTTAAGTAACCTGGAGCTTGTACAGCACAAATAATGATTGTTAGTATACGCGTATAGTTATTAATACGTTTTCTACCACTTTCACCTTCTGATTGCATTTTCTGAACGGCAGGAACAGCCATTCCCATCAACTGCATGATAATCGATGCAGAGATGTAGGGCATAATTCCTAAAGCCAAGAACGAAGCATTAGTAAAACCACCACCAGAAAGAAGACCTAAAAGCCCTTCAATTGTTCCAGCATCAGCTCCTTCAGTTCCAAGTTTTGAACTATCCACACCTGGAAGTACGATAAAAGATCCGATTCGGAAAACAAGAATTAAGGAAAACGTTACAAATAACCTTTTCCTAAGTTCTTCAACTTTCCAAATATTCTTTAAATTGTCTATTAGTTTCTTCATTTGGGTAAAATAGTTTGCAAAGTTAATTAGATTTCTGTACAATCACCACCTTTTGCTTCAATTCCTGCTTTTGCAGTTGTTGAGAACTTGTGAGCGGTAACTTTAACTTTTGCATTTAGTTCTCCTCTTCCAAGGATTTTAACCATTTCTCTATTCCCGAGTAATCCGTTTTCACGTAATACTTCAGGATTGATTTCAGTTAATTTTTTTCTATCTACTAAAGATTGAATAATATCTAAGTTGACAGCTTTGTACTCTTTACGGTTAATATTTTTAAAACCGAATTTAGGTACACGTCTTTGAAGAGGCATTTGACCACCTTCAAATCCGATTTTCTTACTGTAACCTGATCTTGATTTCGCTCCTTTGTGTCCGCGCGTTGAGGTACCACCGTATCCAGAACCCTGACCACGCCCAATGCGTCGTTGGCTTTTTACGGAACCCTTTGCCGGAGTTAAATTATTTAGATTCATTGCTTTCAATTTTTAAGGTTTTACTCAACTACTTCTACTAAGTGTCGAACTTTTGCCACCATACCAAGAATTTGAGGAGTTGCCTCTTTTTCTATTGTATGGTTTAATTTTCTTAATCCTAATGCCTTAATCGTGTCTTTCTGACGTTTCGAACGTTTAATAGCACTTCTAACTTGCTTTATTTTTATTGTAGCCATTTCGAAATTTATTAACCGTTAAATACTTGATCCATTGTGATTCCTCTTTGTTTTGCTACTGCTACAGCATCTCTCATTTGAGAAAGTGCATCTACAGTTGCTTTTACCACGTTGTGTGGATTTGAAGAACCTTGAGACTTCGCTAATACATTGTGGATTCCCACACTCTCTAACACTGCACGCATTGCACCACCTGCAATTACACCAGTACCGTTAGAAGCTGGTTTGAGTAAAACTCGTGCTCCACCATATTTTCCTTTCTGTGTATGTGGCACAGTATCGTTAATGATTGGAACTCTGATTAGATTTTTCTTAGCATCGTCGATTCCTTTAGCGATTGCTTCAGTTACCTCTTTTGCTTTTCCTAATCCATGTCCTACAATTCCATTTTCGTCTCCTACAACTACAATTGCAGAGAAACTGAACGTACGACCACCTTTAGTTACCTTTGTAACTCTGTTAATTCCAACTAACTTGTCTTTTAATTCTAAGTCAGATGTTTTAACTCGATTGTTTACTTTTGCTGCCATTTCGTTTAAAATTTAAGTCCACCTTCTCTCGCTGAATCAGCAAGTGATTTTACTCTACCGTGATATAAATAACCGTTACGGTCAAATTTCACATTCTCGATTCCTGCTTTTTGAGCCTTCTCAGCAATTAGTTTCCCAACTACTTTAGCTTGCTCAATTTTTGGAAGGTTTTCACATTCTTTCACTCCCTGAGAGGAAGCTGAAACTAATGTTTCTCCTTTTAGATCGTTAATTACCTGTGCATAGATTTGTTTATTACTTCTATACACGGTAAGACGCGGGAGCGAATCAGTACCTGTAAGGTTCTTTCTGATTCCTCTTTTAATTTTAGCTCTTCTTGCTATTTTACTAAATGCCATGATAATTCTATTTATTAAGGTTATTTACCTGCGGCTTTACCAGCTTTTCTTCTAATTTGCTCACCTTGGAAGCGTATACCTTTTCCTTTGTAAGGTTCAGGTTTCCGGAAGGAACGAATTTTGGCAGCTACTTGTCCTATCAGTTGCTTGTCGTGAGATTCTAAAATCACAACTGGTGCTTTACCTTTCTCGGTTACTGCAGATACCTTAATTTCTGTGGGTAGTTGAAGAATAATTGGGTGTGAGTAACCTACAGCCAAAGTCAACATTTGACCTTGTGCGTCTGCACGGAAACCAACTCCTATTACTTCTAAAACTTTCTTGTACCCTTCCGTTACACCTTCAATCATATTCATAACTAGAGCGCGGTATAAACCATGCTTAGCTCTGTGATCTGGCGCTTCCGATGCGCGGATGAATGTTAATGTTCCATCTTCCTGCTCAAGTTTAACACAAGAATCTATTTCTTGCGTCAATTCACCTTTCGGTCCTTTCACATGAACGAGGTTTCCATCAACCTTCACTTCTACTCCACTCGGGATGCTTATTGGGGATTTACCTATCCTTGACATTGCTTAATAATGCTTTAAAAATTAATAAACGTAACAAAGAACTTCACCTCCGATGTTTTGCGTTCTTGCTTCTTTATCAGTTACAACACCTTTAGAAGTAGACACAATTGCGATACCAAGACCATTCAACACTCTTGGAAGTTCTTTTGAGTTACTATACTTTCTTAAACCTGGCGATGAAATACGTTGCAACTTTGTAATTGCTGGTGTTTTCGTCGATGGGTTATACTTTAATGCAATCTTTATTACTCCTTGCTTATCGTCCTCTTCAAACTTGTAGTTGCTAATGTATCCTTTTTCAAAAAGGATTTTAGTCATTGCTTTCTTCGTGTTTGAAGCTGGGATTTCCACAACTTTCTTACGTGCACTGCTCGCGTTTCTTACGCGAGTCAAAAAATCTGCTATGGGATCTGTGTTCATATCTTTTCTAAATATAGATTACCAACTTGATTTTTTAATACCTGGTATTTTACCAGATAGTGCCATCTCTCTAAATGTTACCCTTGAGATACCAAATTGTCTCATGTATCCTCTTGGTCTACCAGTTAGACTACAACGATTGTGTAACCTCACCTTTGAAGAGTTTGCAGGCAACTTTTGTAAAGCTTCCCAGTCTCCAGCTTCTTTTAATGCTTTTCTTTTCTCAGCATATTTTTCAACTAGGGCTTCTCTTTTACGCTCTCGCGCTTTCATTGATTCCTTTGCCATATCTACTATTTTTTTGTGAATGGGAATTTGAACGCATCTAACAACGCTTTACCCTCCTCATCGTTGGGTGCAGTTGTAACGATCGTAATATCCATTCCTAAAATTTTATTTACTTTATCGATATCGATTTCAGGGAAAATGATGTGTTCTTTAACACCCATATTGAAGTTTCCACGTCCATCAAACCCTTTAGCAGGAACACCTTTGAAGTCACGAGTACGAGGTAGAGCGATTGAAATCAAGCGATCTAAAAATTCGTACATCTTATCTCCACGAAGTGTTACTTTCGTTCCAATAGGCATTCCTTTTCTCAATTTGAAATTAGAAACATCCTTTTTGGAAATTGTTGCTATAGGCTGTTGACCAGTGATCGCTGCTACATCTTCTAAAGCTCCATCTATAAGCTTTTTGTCTGCAACGGCTTCTCCGATACCCTGAGAGATAACAATTTTTTCTATTTTCGGAACACGCATCTTAGACGTGAATCCGAATTTTTCAGTCAACTCAGAAATTACTTCTGATTGATACTTTTCTCGAAGTCTTGGTGTATAACTCATCACTTAATATCTTCTCCTGTTTTCTTAGCGAAACGAACTAGCTTTCCATCCTTGTCTTCATGTCTACCAACACGTGTTGGTTTTCCATTATGAACAAGCATGAGGTTGGAAATGTGAAGACCCGCTTCTTTCTCCACAATACCACCTTGAGGGTTCGCTGCATCTGGTTTAGTGTGACGTTTTACAACGTTAACACCTTCCACGATTGCGCGTTCTTTTACTCTGTCGATAACAAGAACTTTTCCTTCTTGACCACGATCTTCACCGCTTAATACCTTGACAGTGTCTCCTACTTTAATGTGTAATTTCTTTTGCATGATTTTACGATTTTAAAGTACTTCAGGAGCCAGTGAAACAATCTTCATGTAATTGCTCTCTCGTAGCTCTCTAGCTACGGGTCCGAAAATACGAGTTCCTCTCATTTCATCTGTTTGGTTCAATAGAACCACAGCATTATCATCAAAACGAATGTAAGACCCATCTTGTCGACGGATTTCCTTTTTCGTTCTTACTACCACAGCCTTAGCTACTTGTCCTTTTTTGACACCGCCAGAGGGCATTGCGCTCTTAACAGAGACCACTATTTTATCACCAACAGAAGCGTAGCGACGTTTTGTTCCACCTAATACGCGGATACATAACACCTCTTTCGCGCCACTGTTGTCGGCCACTGCAAGTCTTGATTCTTGTTGTATCATTTTTTAATGATTATTTAGCTCTTTCTACAATTTCTACTAATCTCCAGTTCTTTGATTTACTCAAAGGACGACACTCACGAATTCTGACAGTATCCCCTTGGTTACTTTCATTTTTTTCGTCGTGGGCGACAAATTTAGCAGTTTTTTTTATGAACTTACCATACTTTGGGTGTTTTACTTTACGTTCAACAGCGATAACGATAGATTTATCCATCTTATCACTTGTTACGACACCTGTACGTTCTTTCCTTAAATTTTGCTTTTCCATTTCAAGCCAATTTCTAAATTAGCAAGCTAAGCTTGCTTGTTTCTTTTAACCAACTCCGTATTCAATCTAGCGATTGTCTTTCTAAGCGAACGAATTTGAAGAGGATTTTCAAGTGGAGACACATTGTGTGTCAACAACATCTTTGTCATCTTCTCTTTCGATTCATCAAGACGATCATTAAGATCTTCTAACGATAATTGAACGATTTCTTCCTGTTTCATTTTTCTTATTATTTTCCTGGCATAACATAGTCGTTACGAACGACGAATTTACACTTTACTGGAAGCTTTTGAGCTGCCAAACGAAGCGCTTCTTTAGCTGTTTCGTATGGTACACCGTCTGCTTCAAACATAATGCGTCCCGGTTTCACAACTGCTACCCAGTGACTTGGAGCACCTTTACCTTTACCCATCCTTACCTCTGCAGGCTTAGAAGTTACAGGTTTATCTGGAAAGATTCTGATCCAAACTTTACCTTCTCTCTTCATGTATCTAGTAACGGCTATACGTGAAGCTTCGATTTGTCTGGATGTAATCCAACCTGGTTCCAAGGTTTTCAATCCAAAAGATCCGAAAGCAATAGTACTACCTCTATGAGCAATACCACGGTTTCTTCCCTTCTGCGCTTTTCTAAATTTGGTTTTCTTTGGTGATAACATCTTCAGTCCTTTTTTAAGTATTCAACTTACTTTTTTCTTCTTTTAGCACCGCCACCACGACGACCACCTTTCTTCTGAGCCTCAAGCCCAATGTTTGGTGATAAATCGCGTTTACCAAAAACTTCACCTTTACAGATCCATACCTTTATACCGATACGACCGTAAGTAGTGTGCGCTTCCGCCAATGCATAATCAATATCTGCTCTGAACGTATGGAGAGGGGTTCTGCCATCTTTGTACATTTCGGCACGTGCCATTTCGGCACCATTCAAACGACCAGATATTTTCACTTTGATACCTTCAGCACCCATTCTCATCGTAGAAGCGATAGACATCTTAATTGCTCTACGGAAAGAAATACGTGCTTCGATTTGACGAGCAATACTATCCGCAACTAAATGAGCATCCAATTCTGGACGTTTGATCTCAAATATGTTGATTTGGATTTCTTTATTCGTCAATTTCTTAAGCTCTTCTTTTAGCTTATCAACCTCTTGACCACCTTTACCAATAATCACACCTGGACGTGATGTATTGATAGTAACGGTAACCAACTTTAGTGTTCTTTCGATAATAATTTTCGAAATACTTGCTCTCGATAAACGAGCGTGCAAATACTTACGGATTTTATCATCCTCAACAATTTTATCCTTATAGTCAGATCCACCATACCAGTTAGAATCCCAACCATGGATAAAACCTAATCTATTTCCTATTGGATTTGTTTTTTGTCCCATTTCCTAATTTTTAACTCCATCCACGACGATTCTGACGTGATTGGATCGTTTTCTAATTCTATGCGCTCTACCTTGAGGAGCCGCTTGGATACGTTTAAGCATTCCAGCTGGAGAAACTTCAATTGTCTTCACAATCAACTCTTCATCCTCTAAGCTCTTATCTTCGTTTTTAATCTCCCAATTAGCAATTGCTGAACGCAATAATGTTGAAAGGCTTTTAGAAGCGTCTTTAGGATTATGTTGCAATATATTTAGCGCCTTATTTACTTCTACTCCTCTAATAAGATCTGCAACTAATCTCATTTTTCTTGGAGCAATAGGAGAATCTTTAAGCGATGCAAAAGCAATGCTCTTATTTTCTTCCTTTCTTTTCTCGGCTTGTAATCTTTTTCTAGCACCCATGATACTGAAGTTTAGTTCTATCTTCTTTTATCTTTTCTATTTCCAGCATGACCACGGAAGTTACGCGTTGGCGCAAATTCTCCTAGTTTATGCCCTACCATATTCTCAGTAACATATACAGGAATAAATTTATTCCCATTATGAACTGCTATTGTAAATCCTACAAAGTCCGGAGTAATTGTTGAGGCACGAGACCACGT
Organism: Fluviicola sp.; assembly: GCA_002734085.1. Lineage (GTDB taxonomy): Bacteria > Bacteroidota > Bacteroidia > Flavobacteriales_D > Crocinitomicaceae > Brumimicrobium. Next base: position 58,035 of record NVXV01000012.1, read on the forward strand.
TTTAATTACACTCTTTGAACCTGAGGATTGTGCTGTATCCACTCTTTGTGATAGTTTGTAATGTACAAACGGTGGTTTTTTTAACGAACGACTCATATCCTATTTCTTTCTTTTCTCGATGATAAACTTATTCGAATATTTCTTCTGAGAACGCGTCTTGTATCCTTTAGCAGGAAGACCTTTACGCGATCTAGGGTGTCCACCAGAGCTACGTCCTTCACCACCACCCATTGGGTGATCGACAGGGTTCATAACTACACCTCGAACACGAGGACGACGACCTAGCCATCTAGTTCGTCCAGCTTTACCTGAAACTACTAAACTGTGCTCAGAATTTGAGACAGCTCCAATAGTTGCAAGGCAATTCGTTAAAATCATGCGCGTTTCACCAGAAGGCATCTTTACGATAACATACTTTCCATCACGTGCATTCAATTGAGCGTAAGTTCCAGCTCCACGAGCAATCGCTCCACCTTTACCTGGCTTCATTTCTATATTATGAATAACAGTACCTAAAGGTATGTCAGACAAAAACATAGCATTACCAACTACTGGTGTTGCTTCTTTACCAGAGACAACTGTGTCTCCTACTTTTAACCCCTCCGGAGCAATAATGTAACGCTTCTCACCATCTGCATAAAACAATAATGCAATTCTTGCTGTACGATTTGGATCGTATTCAATTGCTTTAACAGTTGCAGGAACACCGTGCTTATCTCTTTTAAAATCGATAACACGATATTTTTGCTTGTGACCACCACCTAAATAACGCATAGTCATCTTACCAGAGTTATTACGACCACCTGACTTCTTTTTAGAAGCAACTAATCCTTTTTCTGGGGTAGACTTTGTTATCTCGGAGTAATCACCGATGATCTTGTGTCTTTGCCCTGGAGTGATAGGCTTTAATTTTTTAAGACCCATTTCTTTAAATTAATTAAACATTAGTAAACAAATCAATCGTTTCTCCTTCTGCAACAGTAACCACTGCTTTTTTATAGCGCTTGCTACGTTGCTCAACGATACCTCTGTTCGTATATTTCACAGAGGGTTTTCCACCGCCATAATTCATCGTGCGTACTGTATCAACAGTAACGCCATACATGTTCTCGACGGCCTTTCTAATTTCTATCTTATTCGCTCTACGATCTACAACGAATGTGAATCTATTATTCACTTCACTATCATTTGTAGCCTTTTCCGTAATAAGCGGTTTTTTAATAATTGTGTTCATCACCAATTAGTTTAAGATCTTTTCAATTGCTTCAATAGCACCTTTTGCTATTACTACTTTCTTTGCATTCAATACATCGTATGTACTTAACAATTCAGCAGGAACAACTTTAGTGTTCTGAAGATTCTTTGCTGACAAATAAACATTGTCGTTATTATTTCCGAGTACCAATAAAACTTTTTCGTTTTCCAATTTGAGGTTACTCAAAATTGTTCTAAACTCTTTTGTTTTTGGCGTTTCAAAATTAAAATCGTCCATTATGATTAAACCATCATTCTGTGCTTTGTAAGACAATGCTGAGCGACGTGCAACACGTTTCAACTTTGTATTCAATTTGAAATGATAATTTCTTGGTCTTGGACCGAATGCACGACCTCCACCTCTGAATATTGGACTCTTAATAGAACCAGCACGAGCTGTTCCTGTTCCTTTTTGCTTTTTAATTTTTCTCGTACTTCCAGTAATATCTGCTCTTTCTTTCGATTTGTGCGTACCTTGACGTCTATTCGCCAAGTGTTGCTTTACATCTAAGTAAATCGCGTGGTCATTCGGCTCAATTGCAAAAATTGAGTCAGAAAGTTTTACCTTACTTGAAGTAGCTTTTCCTTTTGTGTCTAATACTTTTACTTCCATTACTTCTCAATTATAACTGTTGAACCTTTAGCTCCAGGTATGGAACCTTTTACCACCAATATATTTTTATCGGCTAGTACTTTCAATACTTCGAGGTTTTCGATAGTCACGGTTTTGTTTCCCATTTGACCACCCATTCGCATACCTTTAAATACACGTGCTGGGTAAGAAGCGGCACCAATTGACCCTGGTGCACGCATTCTATTGTGCTGTCCATGGGTTGCTTGACCAACTCCACCAAATCCATGACGTTTAACCACACCTTGAAAACCTTTACCCTTAGAGGTCCCTGAAACACTTACGAACTCACCCTCGGCAAAAAGGTCAGCACTAACTGTTTCTCCAGCTTTCAATTCTTGATCAAAACCATCAAATTCTACTACTTCACTCTTTGGAGTAGTTTTCGCTTTCTTGAAATGACCTTTCAATGCGTTTGGCGTATTGCGCTCATGGCGCTCACCGAAACCTAATTGAATAGATTCATAACCGTCGCGATCTTGCGTTTTTACTTGTGTTACAACACAAGGACCAGCTTCTATCACTGTGCATGGCGTAGCCTTACCCTCGGCACTGTAGACGCTAGTCATTCCGACTTTTCTTCCTATTAATCCTGGCATTCTTTAATTGTTATAGATTATACTTTTATTTCTACGTCTACCCCACTTGGCAACTCTAAACGCATTAGCGCATCAACTGTCTTTGAAGAAGAACTGTAAATATCTAACAGTCTCTTGTAAGAACATAATTCGAATTGCTCACGCGCTTTTTTGTTAACGTGTGGAGATTTTAATACAGTGTAAATTCTTTTGTGTGTAGGTAATGGAATTGGTCCACTAACTATAGCACCAGTTGTCTTCACTGTTTTTACGATCTTTTCTGCAGACTTGTCAACCAAGTTGTGATCGTATGACTTTAATTTTATTCTAATTTTTTGACTCATCGACTTATAAATTAAGCGGAAACGTTTCCTTTTACTTTTGCAATTACTTCATCAGCTATGTTACGTGGACACACATCGTAGTGAGAAAATTCCATTGTAGAACTTGCTCTACCAGATGAGATTGTTCTCAACATAGTCACATATCCAAACATTTCAGATAATGGTACTGTTGCTTTTACCACTTTAGCACCTGATCTATCATCCATTCCTTGCATTTGACCACGACGACGGTTTAAGTCAGCCACGATATCACCCATATTCTCTTCTGGAGTTACAACTTCCAATTTCATAATTGGCTCTAGTAACTCAGGCTTTGTTTTAGGCAATGCATTTCTGTACGCCATTTTAGCACAAACCTCGAAAGACAATGAATCTGAATCGACAGCATGGAAAGATCCATCATTCAATTCAACTTTCAATGAATCCATTGGGTAACCAGCTAAAACACCGTTTTTCATTGCAACCTCAAATCCTTTCTGTACAGAAGGAATATATTCTTTTGGTACGTTACCACCTTTAATGTTATTGATAAACTCAAGACCTACTTTCTCTTCGTCGTCTTGTGGCATAATTTTAACAACGATGTCCGCAAATTTACCACGTCCACCAGATTGTTTTTTGTATGTCTCACGGTGATCAACTTCAGCAGAAATACGCTCTTTATAGTTTACTTGAGGAGCACCTTCGTTCACCTCAACTTTAAATTCTCTTTTCAAACGATCTACAAGAACTTCTAGGTGAAGCTCACCCATCCCTGAAATAACTGTTTGTCCTGATTCTTCATCAGTAGAAATTTGGAAAGTAGGATCCTCTTCTGAAAGTTTATTTAAACCTACAGATAATTTATCCATATCCGCTTGAGTTTTTGGCTCAATTGCAATTCCAATTACTGGGTCTGGGAAGTCCATAGATTCAAGAACGATTGGGTTCTTTTCATCACATAATGTATCTCCAGTACGGATATCTTTAAATCCAACCGCAGCACCTATATCTCCACATTCTAATACATCAATAGCATTTTGCTTGTTAGAGTGCATTTGGAACAGACGAGAAATACGTTCTTTTTTATTTGTTCTTGTATTGAAAACGTAAGAACCAGCTTCAATTTTACCTGAATAAGTTCTAACGAAACAAAGACGACCAACGAAAGGATCTGTAGCAATTTTAAATGCTAAAGATGACATTGGCTCATCCATATTTGGTTTTCTTGATTCTACATCACCTGTAGTTGGGTTAACTCCTTCTATCGCTTCAACATCAATTGGAGCAGGTAGGAAAGCCATCACTGCATCTAAAAGTGTTTGAACACCTTTGTTTTTAAATGCAGAACCACACATGATTGGTGTGATAGACATGCTAATTGTTGATTTACGGATAGCAGCAATCATTTCTTCTTCAGTAATTGAATCAGCATCTTCGAAGAATTTCTCCATCAAAGCATCATCAGATTCAGCAACTGCTTCAATCAATTTAGCTCTCCATTCTGCAACAGCTTCTGTCATGTCAGCTGGGATTTCAACTTCTGACCAAGTCATACCCATATCTTCTTCATTCCAAACAAATGCTTTGTTTACTAGAAGATCGACAACTCCTTTAAAATCATCTTCAGAACCGATTGGCAATTGAATTGGAATTGGATTACCTCCAAGACGTTCTTTAATTTGCTCAACAGTACTTAAAAAGTCAGCACCAGCTCTGTCCATTTTATTAACAAAACCAATTCTTGGCACACCATACTTATCAGCTTGTCTCCAAACTGTTTCAGATTGTGGTTCAACACCTGATGAAGCACAAAATAAAGCAACAGCTCCATCAAGTACACGTAGTGAACGCTCTACCTCAACAGTAAAGTCAACGTGACCAGGAGTATCAATAATGTTAATCTTATAATCTTGATCTTGGTATTTCCAGAAACAAGTTGTAGCAGCAGAAGTAATTGTAATACCTCTTTCTTGCTCTTGCTCCATCCAGTCCATTGTTGCAGCACCATCATGTACCTCACCAATTTTATGACTGATACCAGTATAATAAAGGATACGCTCCGTAGTTGTTGTTTTACCAGCATCTACGTGGGCCATAATCCCAATATTTCTCGTAAATTTTAAATCTCTTTTTGCCATGTTTTATTCTCTTTAGAATCTGAAATGCGAAAATGCTTTATTCGCTTCAGCCATTCTTAATGTATCTTCTTTCTTCTTAAACGCAGCACCTTCTTCTTTCGAAGCAGCGATAATTTCATTCGCTAAACGTTGTGCCATCGTTTTTTCATTTCTCTTACGTGAATAAGTAATCAACCATTTCATAGCCAATGATTCTTTTCTTCCTTCACGAACTGGAGTTGGGATTTGGAATGTTGCACCACCTACTCTTCTACTTCTAACTTCTACGCTAGGAGTAATGTTTTCGATTGCTTTTCTCCAAACATCAATTCCATCTTGGTCTTCGACCTTATCGTTTACAATATCAATTGCATCGTAAAAAATTTTGAACGCTACGTTCTTTTTACCATCCAACATAATATTGTTTACAAACTTAGTTACTGTCTCATCCTTAAATCTAGGATCTGGAAGTATCTGTATTTTTTTCGCCTTTCTTCTTCTCATGACTTACGTTTTATTTTTTTGGTCTTTTAGCTCCGTACTTAGAACGACGTTGAGTTCTACCTTCAACTCCAGCTGTATCCTGTGCACCACGCACAATGTGATAACGAACACCTGGGAGATCTTTTACTCTCCCTCCACGTACAAGTACCATGGAGTGCTCCTGAAGATTGTGGCCCTCACCGCCAATGTAAGCATTGACTTCTTTACCATTTGTTAAACGTACTCTGGCAACCTTCCTCATTGCCGAGTTTGGCTTCTTAGGTGTAGTGGTGTACACACGCACACATACTCCTTTACGCTGCGGACAAGAATCAAGTGCTGCTGACTTGCTCTTCTTCACCGGCGCTGTTCTACCCTTGCGAACTAACTGTTGAATAGTTGGCATATTTTCTCTTTAATTTTTTACAATAAATAATTACCCCAAAAACACTTTGAGGGGGGCAAAAATAGTTATTTTATTTTAGAATGCAATTATTTAAAGAGAAAAATTACAGATTTTAACAGAGAGGTGTTAATTGTTTTTTCAAACTTTGATAAACACCTTGATTATAATTGGCTGGATTGGTTTTCTAAATCAAAATATAAAAGTAGTGATTTCTTTGAATATATACTCACTTAATAAAAAGAAATTACGGGCAAATAGTTTTGCTTCACCCTTTCTTTTTATCTTTGTTTTATGAATTATCTCCAAGATTTAAATGATAGTCAACGCGTCGCTGTTGAACACATAAACGGACCTATGATGGTCATTGCTGGTGCGGGTTCTGGAAAAACCAGAGTACTCACCTATCGCATCGCACACCTCATGCATAACGGTGTTGACTCTTTTAGTATCCTGGCTTTAACTTTTACAAATAAAGCGGCAAAAGAAATGAAGGAGCGTATTGGTCAAATCGTTGGAGATAGCGAGGCAAGAAATATTGCGATGGGAACATTTCACTCCGTTTTTGCACGTATTCTTAGATACAATTCAGATAAACTAGGATACCCTTCCAATTTCACTATTTACGATACGCAGGATTCACGCAGTTTATTAAGAGCTATTATTAAGGAGTTTGGATTAGATGATAAAGTGTACAAACCCAATGCTGTTCAAGGACGAATTTCAAGTGCAAAAAACAATTTGATTTCCCCTGAGGCTTACGAAGCCAACGCTGAAATAGTTGGTGAAGATCGTATGTCTCGTAAACCTGAAATTTTTAGAATTTATAAAGAATACCAAAGAAGATGTTTCAAGGCTGGAGCAATGGACTTTGATGATTTGCTTTATCAAACCAATGTATTACTTAGAGATTTTCCCGATGTACTTCATTATTATCAACAAAAATTCAAATACGTCCTAGTGGATGAGTATCAGGACACGAACTATTCACAATACCTTATCGTTAAAAAATTAGCTGCTGTCCACGAAAATTTATGTGTGGTTGGTGATGACGCGCAGAGTATTTACTCTTTCCGTGGAGCAAACATTGAAAATATTCTGAACTTTAAAAAAGACTATCCAGATTACGCGCTTTATAAATTAGAACAGAATTATCGAAGCACTAAGAATATTGTTGAGGCAGCCAATAGTATTATTAAACGAAATGTCGAGCAGATTAAGAAAGATGTCTGGACAAGTAATGATCAGGGAAATCAAATCAATGCGATACGCTGTTTGACGGACAACGAAGAAGGTCGTGTAATTGTAAACCGAATATACGATTTAAAACAAAGTACAGGTGCTGAATATTTGGACTTTGCTATACTTTATAGAACAAATGCACAGTCCCGTTCTTTTGAAGAATCACTGCGTAAACTAAATATGCCTTATAAAATTTATGGCGGCTTATCATTCTATCAGCGTAAAGAAATCAAAGACCTCATAGCATATTTTAGACTTACCGCTAACCCTTCGGATGAAGAAGCACTAAAAAGAGTGATCAATTACCCAAAGAGAGGAATTGGTAAAACCACCATGGATTCGATAATGATGGCTGCGAGTCAATACGATGTAGCAATTTGGGATATTATTTCAGATTTCCAACGCTATCCTGTTTCCATTTCTTCTGGGGCAAAAACGAAAATCAATCAATTTGTAACGAAGATCAAAAGTTATTCAATGCGGTTAGAAAACACTTCTGCATATGAATTAGCAAATGACGTTGCTCAGTCTACTGGGATTTTAAAAGATTTATATGATGATAAATCTCCCGAAGGAGTTACACGTTATGAAAACATTCAAGAACTTCTTGCGGGTATAAAAGAGTTCTCTGTCACAAAAGAAGAACAAGATGAAATTGGAACTTTAGCTGATTTCCTTATCGACGTTGCTTTATTAACAGATGCAGATCAAGAGAAAGATGAGGACAAAAATAAAATCACATTGATGACGATTCACGCGTCAAAAGGATTGGAGTTTCCACATGTTTTTATCGTTGGTTTAGAAGAAAATTTATTTCCTTCTCAAATGGCTCTCAGTTCTAGAACAGAGCTGGAAGAAGAACGACGTTTATTTTATGTTGCCATGACAAGAGCAGAAAAGACATGTACTTTGTCATATGTGGTGAGTCGTTACCGTTGGGGACAACTTGTCACAGCAGAACCTAGTCGATTTATTGATGAAGTAGATCAACAATATCTGAATCACGAAAATAACTCTAAAAACACAGGCGGAGGAAAATCGCTAAGTGGTCACAAACGACCTTCCCAAGATAGGTCACCAGGTTTTGGAATGATGGGAAAACCACAAAGAAATCTTAAGCGAGTTAGTGAAACAAAAGGAGAAATACCATCTTCTAGTGGAGCGACTGGAACTACAGATGAATTGAAAGTTGGATATAATGTTATTCACGGTCGTTTTGGAAAAGGCAAAGTAACTGCTCTTGAAGGAAAGTCTCCTGATCAAAAAGCAACAGTTTTCTTCCCGCGGGTTGGACAGAAAAAATTGATTTTGAAGTTTGCGAAGTTGGAGGTGGTTGATTAATGAAGAGGAAAAAGATAAGTCCAAAGAGTGCTTTTTGTCACGATTTTTGAATCAAAAATACGCGCCAAAAAGAGATTGACTTGCGCTTCTTCTATTCTGCGGGTTGAAACCCGCAGCAATAGAAGTGGCAGCAATAGAACCCGCAGCAATGGAGACCAAATATTTTACAGATTTCGTTAAAAAATCTAAACCAAATCCTTCAGCTTCTCTTCAAGAATCGTAATCTTCTCTTCGGCGTCGGCTTGTTTTTTCTTTTCTGAAGCTACAACTTGTTCGGGTGCGTTATTTACGAAACGTTCGTTACCCAGTTTCTTTTGAACTGACTTTAAGAAACCTTTTGTGTATTCTAATTCTTCTTGAATTTTTTCACGCTCACTGTCCAAATCAACTGCATCACCAAATGGAATGAAATATTCCGTGTTCTGAACAATAAAAGAAAAAGCGTTATTTACTTTTTTATCTACATAATCCAATGAACTAAAGTTGCCCATTTTTGAAAGAATCGTATCCATATTCTTAGGATGCTTACCTCCTTTGGCAATCTTAAATTCAATTTTGATTTTGTTAGCGATATTATTCTTAGTTCTAATATTACGGATATTCGTAATTACTTCTGAAACCGTTTTAAAATCGTTTATCAATGAATCATTCACCGATTTAACTTCTGGCCAGGCTGCTACTATAATATCATCTCCGTCTTCTCTTTCGCGCAATACATGCCATAGTTCTTCTGATATGAAGGGAGTAAACGGATGAACAATTTTCAATAACTTCTCAAAGAATCGAACAGTAATTTCTTTCGTTTCGGTATCAATCGGTTGCTGATATCCTGGCTTCACCATTTCCAAATACCAAGAACAGAAATCATCCCAGATCAACTTGTACGTTGCCATCAATGCATCTGAAATTCTGAATTTATCGTATTGTTCATTGATGTTTTTCAGTGTTTCGTTGAACTTACTATCAAACCATTGAATCGCAAGTTTGGCAGATTCTGGCTGATCCATGTCTTTCACTTCCCACGAGTCAATTAAACGGGAAGCATTCCACATTTTATTGGAGAAATTTCTTCCTTGTTCACATTGGCTTGAATCAAATGGCAAATCATTTCCTGCTGGAGATGATACTAACATCCCAACACGAACTCCATCTGCACCATACTTTTTGATTAACTCTAATGGATCAGGAGAGTTTCCTAATGACTTAGACATTTTTCTACCCAGTTTATCGCGAACAATTCCTGTGTAGTATACATTTTTAAATGGCAATTCATCCATGTACTCATATCCTGCAATAATCATCCGTGCTACCCAGAAGAACATAATTTCTGGAGCCGTCACCAAATCATTTGTAGGGTAGTAATATTTTATCTCTTTGTTTCCTGGCTTATTTAATCCTTTGAAAACAGAAATTGGCCATAACCAGCTTGAAAACCATGTATCCAATACATCTTCGTCTTGGTGTAAGTCGCCAGCAGAAATCGATTTTCCAGCTTTTTCTGAAGCCAGCTTAATCGCTTCGTCTTCTGTTTTTGCCACAACAAAATCATCTGAACCTTCGCCATAATACCAAGCAGGAATTCTATGTCCCCACCATAGTTGACGAGAGATACACCAATCCTTGATGTTTTCCATCCAGTGACGATATGTGTTTTTCATATTGTCAGGATAGAAATTGATATCACCATTCATTACGTGTTCCAATGCTGGACCAGATAGACTTTTCATATCCACGAACCACTGCAAAGACAAGCGAGGCTCAATCACAGCATCTGTACGCTCAGAAAATCCGAGTTTATTGATATGGTCTTCTACTTTAATTAAGTAGCCTTTATCTTCTAATTCTTTTGAAATTGCTTTTCTCGCTTCAAAACGATCTTGACCTTGATAATGCAAACCATGCTCATTGAGGGTTCCATCTGCATTTAAAATATCAATTGTCTCAAGCTCGTGCTTTTTACCAATATCATAATCATTTGTATCATGAGCTGGTGTAATTTTCAAACAACCCGTTCCAAACTCCATATCTACATATTCATCTTGAATAATCGGAATGGTTCTGTTTGCAATTGGTACAATGGCGAATTTACCGTGCAAATTAGCAAAACGCGCATCATTTGGATTCACACAAATGGCAGTATCACCTAAAATAGTTTCTGGACGAGTCGTTGCAATAGTCAGCCATTCATCATCTGTACCTGCAATTTTATATCTTACATGGAACAACTTAGAATTTACTTCTTTGTGCAATACTTCCTCATCTGAAAGTGCTGTTTTCGCTTCAGGATCCCAATTGATCATTCGAACTCCGCGGTAAATCTTACCCTTCTTGAATAAATCAATAAATACATCGATTACAGAATCAGCATAATCCTTATCCATCGTGAAATGGGTTCTTTCCCAATCACATGAAGCACCAAGTTTTTTCAATTGGTCCAGAATAATTCCACCGTGCTTTTCTTTCCATTCCCAAGCATGTTTCATAAAATCATCCCTTGAAAGATCTGATTTCTTGATTCCTTCAGTACGCAGTTTATTTACCACTTTTGCTTCGGTTGCAATAGAAGCGTGATCCGTACCAGGAACCCAACACGCATTTTTTCCTTGCATACGTGCACGACGAACCAAAACATCTTGAATGGTATTATTCAACATGTGTCCCATGTGCAAAACACCCGTCACATTTGGTGGCGGAATGACAACCGTATAAGGCTCTCTGTCATCAGGTTCACTGTGAAAATAGTTTTTATTCATCCAGTGGTCATACCACTTTTCTTCTGCTTTTACCGGATCGTATGTCTTTGGAATTTCCATTGAGTTCTAAACTTTGCCACAAAGATAATGATTGTTTGCAACGTATGTAAAGCAAAACGTGTTTAATGGATGAATTTTAGAAATTCGGTTATTTTCACAGTTCTAAAAAGACCTGCTTCATGAATGGTGAAATGAAAATCTACTTCGGCTTCACCATAGTAATAGCAACTCTCCCTTGATGATATTTTGGAAACCAAGTTCCAGGTTGAAACTCGAATTTTAGTACATAATTTTTAGCTTTAATTTTGGCTGGAGTACTTTTTAGTGTAGATTCGCTTTCTACTAGTTTGGCGGACGTCACTTCTCCTTTAGCATTTACAGAAATGTCGAAAACAACTTTTCCCATGTGTGTTCCTTCCATAACAAAACTATGGTCGCTCACTAATTGACGGTTGTCTTTTTTAAGGTCACCAGAAACTTGAGACCAACTTGATGTGGAGATTATCACTCCTATTAAAACTGCTAAAATGCTTTTCATAATTACGCTATTTTACTCCAATTTGGCTTGGATTTTATCATTCTTTTTAATTCATTACGCAAACCTAAATTAGTTTCCATTTTCAACTTTTCATCTTGCTCCAAGATTTGTCGGGCAGCTTCACGAGCTGCAGTCACGATTTGTCCATCTCTTGCAAGGTCTGCCAAATTTAAGTTTAAAATTCCACTTTGTTGTGTTCCCATAATATCGCCAGGACCACGAATTTCTAAATCTACCTCTGCAATTTTGAAGCCATCATTTGTAGCCACCATTGTTTGCAAACGTTTTTTTGCTTCTTTAGAAATCTTATTTCCTGTCATTAACACACAATATGATTTATCTGCACCTCTTCCTACACGACCTCTTAACTGGTGCAGTTGAGATAACCCAAAACGTTCAGCGCTTTCAATAATCATTAAAGTTGCATTTGGAACATTCACACCCACTTCAATTACGGTGGTTGCCACCATGATATGTGTATTTCCCTGTGCAAATTGCTGCATTTCGAATTCTTTATCCGCAGGTTTCATTTGTCCGTGAACGATGCTCACTTGATAATCTGGTCGTGGGAAAGTTCGTGTGATAGCTTCGTAACCTTCCATCAAATTTTTATAATCCAGTGTTTCGGATTCGGTGATTAAAGGGTATACAATATAAACTTGTCTCCCTAAAGCTATCTCTTCTTTAATCAACTGAAAGGCTTTTAATCGACTACTTTCAAAATAATGTATGGTGTTAATAGGTTTTCTTCCCGGAGGTAGTTCATCAATTACAGAAACATCGAGGTCACCGTAAAAAGTCATCGCTAAAGTTCGGGGAATTGGTGTTGCCGTCATCACAAGAACATGCGGAGGCTTAACGTTTTTGCGCCACAATTTGGCACGTTGCGCTACGCCAAATCGGTGCTGTTCATCAATTACAGCAATTCCTAAGTTTTTAAATTTCACTTTCGGTTCGAGTAAGGCGTGCGTTCCAATTAAAATATGAATCTCGCCTTTTTCAAGTTGTTCAAATAAGACTTTACGCTGAGCTGTTTTTGTTGAACCCGTCAATAGAGCGACGTTCAAATCCAACGGTTCCATCAATTCACTGATGGTGATAAAATGTTGTTGCGCTAGGATTTCAGTAGGCGCCATTAGCGCTGCTTGAAAGTCGTTTCCTATGGCAAACAACATACTCAGCAAAGCAACAAGTGTCTTCCCACTTCCCACATCACCCTGTAACAAGCGATTCATGTGTTTTCCTCGTTTCAAGTCAACACGAATTTCTTTGACCACTCTTTTTTGAGCGTCCGTTAATTCAAAAGGAATATGACTTTTATAAAATTCATCAAAATAGCTTCCTGTTTCTTCAAAAGTATAACCTGCTGACTTTTCTTCAGCGCCTTTTTTACGGAGCAATAATTCCAGTTGTAAGAATAACAATTCTTCAAACTTTAATCGAAAACGCGCCCGTTGAATATCTTCGGCTGTTGTTGGAATATGCATTTTTTGATAGGCCTGCTCCCTTGAAATTAAACCGTATTGATTTATAATCCATTCTGGAAGTATTTCAGGGATTTTTCCTTGAATGGAACTTGTCAGTTCATTGGTTAATCGTTCTAAACCTTTTGTATTAAGTCCTTTTTTGGTAAGTTTTTCTGAACTATTATAAACAGGTTGCAATCCTTTTTCATGCGAAACCTCGCTCATCGGAATAAACTCTGGATGAGAAATATTCCATTTACTACCATAGATGATTGGTTTACCATAAACTCGAAACAAAACACCTGATCTTAGTTTAGGTTTCACCCACTTTGCTCCTTTAAACCAAACCAGCTCTATCACCCCTGAATCATCTTGGAAAGATGCTTTCAATCGTTTTCCACGACCATGACCAACTTCAGCGACATGTGTAAATCTACCTTTTAACTGGACGGCACTTCCCTGGTACTCTGGCAGGTCTTTTATTTTTACATATTTCGACCGATCCACATAACGAAAAGGAAAATAATTAAGTAGATCCCAAAGTTTATCGACACCCGCTTCACTGCGGAGTAAGTTACCTCTTTCGGCACCAACACCTTTTAAATATTCTATTGGGGTATTTAAGAGGTAATTCATTATTGCGAAGATAATTGTTTCTTTAAAAAACAACTAGGGCTGCACTTTTTTTCTGGTCACAGGAACATTTGTTCCATCATTATAGATAAAAATCAACATATTTGAAGCTACTTCGGACTTGGGAATTATTAGGTCTGCGAGTTGTTTTGACTTGGAGAATAATTTCCTTCCCGCGATATCATATACTTCAACATTACCAACATTCTCCGTCCTGACACGATAGTAATCATCCATATCTACTACTTCGAAAAAGGGTGGTTGAAGAGCATCGTCAATATCTGATAGTGAAGTGTTGTGAAGTAAATATGTTTTATTAGAAACAACTTGTAACGAATCGAGTCCGCCCGCAATTACCCAGTTTCCTCCACCAAGTTTAGCGATTCCACGTAGATCCATCACAGAGGCATTTGTTTGAAAAACATTGGAGTAATCATCACTTTGGACATTATAAGATAAAATCCTTCTATTCGGATTTACAATTCCAGTCCCATTGTATGCAATAGCATCGAAATTATAGGCTACTTCGGCACCACCAACCCAAAAAACAGTTGATCCATGCCCAGAACAAGCACTTCTATAGTTTCTTCCCCCTGGTGCATCACCTAAATATTCCCAAGAAATATCTGTCGGATCATCTGGATTGATTACACCTCTACGCATATGTTCTCTTGCGGTGAAACTAAATGAGCCAGCTACACCACCATGATAGTAGATTGTATCTCCCAAAATATATCCGGAAGCTCCAAAACTTTTGAAATTATTGTCGTTTGGGACATCGCTTCCAACAGACCACGAGTCAAAAGTAGGGTTATAGATTTGAACATCTGGGACATTATTTGAGTTACTCCAACCCGTAACTACATAAATTAAACTATCTCTCCAAACAGCTTGAACATGATCATCAATAGGAACTGGGATTGGTGCAGCATCTACTTCAAAAGTATCGAGAAACGGGTTATACACATGAACACGATCAGATGAATATTCATTGCCATTTTCATCAACATGATAGCCACCAATTATATAAATTTTATTATTCACGAAACTAGCCCCTGCCGCAATTTTCCCAAGTGTATCTGGTAAAGACACTTCTTCTGTCCACGTATTATGAATTACACTATATTTATAAACACGTTGGTGAATATCAGCATAAGTCAATGAATCAGAAATCCCACCAAAACTGTAAACGTATTTCTCTCCATCTACAAGTGCTCCGCACAAAGCATTATTAGTAGTAGAGTCCGGCATATCAGCCAACTCTGTCCACTCCCAACTGTTTTGTCCAGTTGCAATGAATTGAAAAAATATAAATAAAAAAAACAACCGTTTTTTCATACCACGAAATTACGAAAGAATAAGCTAAGTGTCACGGTAATTATGGAGATTATTTAACTTGTATTCTATATAATAAGATATAAAAAACATCTTGAATATGGCAAACTAAAACCCTACATTTGTTGTTCCACAAAGAAATAATTGATACATGAAGATAATTGGTGTAAATGGATTTGGACGAATAGGTCGATATTTCACACGGTTGAGTTTGAAAAGTGACCAAATAGATGTTGCTATTGTAAATGATTTAGCGGATGTTGAAACGCTGGCTCATTTATTTAAATACGACTCAGTACATCGCCAACTAGAAGAATCATTCATCGTTGATGGGAATTCATTAGTATTTGAAAACGGGAAAAAGATAATTTTTACGCAGCATAAAAACCCCGAAGACATTCCTTGGAGTAAGTACAGAGTTGACACCGTAATTGAATCTACTGGTATTTTCAGAACAGAGGAATCGGCTTCTAAGCATCTATCCGGAGATGTTAAAAAAGTAATCATCAGTGCACCAGGACAAGGTGAAAATATCAAATCTGTTGTACTCGGTGTAAATGACGAAATACTTAAGTCAAGTGACAAGGTAATCAGTAATGCTTCATGCACAACAAATTCTGCTGCACCAATGATTAAGGTCATAAAGGATTTATGTCAGATAAAAAGTGCATATATTACTACTGTTCATAGTTATACTTCTGATCAAAAACTTCATGATGCTCCGCACAAAGACTTAAGAAGAGCAAGAGCTGCGGCGCAGTCAATAGTACCAACTACAACTGGAGCTGCAAAAGCACTGACTAAAATATTTCCAGAATTAGACGGCCATATGGGAGGATGTGGAATTCGAGTTCCAGTTCCCGATGGATCATTAACTGATTTGACAATAACTGTTGAAGGCAGAGTTCCTACAGTTGAAGAAATTAACGCTCGCTTTAAAAATGCAAGTGAAAATGAATTGAAAGGAATTTTATCTTATATTGATGAACCGATTGTATCTTCTGATATTATTGGAAATCCTTTTAGTTGCACATTTGATAGTCTATTGACCTCCACTGTTGGAAACCTCATCAAATTAGTAGGTTGGTATGATAATGAAGCAGGTTATTCAAATCGACTGGCTGAGCTTGCGGCTCGAATATAAATAGTTAATATGGGAGTTGAAATAGAGCGTAAATTTCTTGTCAAAAAAGAAAAATGGCAGGCTATTAGACCGTCTAACGGAGAATTAATTATTCAAGGATACCTACAAAAAGATCCGAACAAAACAGTTAGGGTTCGGGTAAAGAATAATTCCGGATACATTACAATTAAAGGTAAATCTAAAGGGATTACTCGACTAGAATTTGAATATGAAATTCCAGTTAATGAAGCAAAGGAAATGATCCAAGAGTTTTGTGATCGATTTATTGAAAAAACCAGATATTTTTTCGAGCACGAAGGTTTTACTTGGGAGGTTGATGAATTTCTTTCTCCAAAAAAAGGGTTGATTCTTGCAGAAATTGAACTCAACAGTGAGGAACAGAAGTTTTCATTACCTAACTGGATAGATAAAGAAGTTTCGGATGACCTACAGTATTTTAATTCAAATATGATTTAGTCTTACCTCGACTCATTTCAACTGAACTCAACGACCACCGCTCGGTGGCCTCACTTATAATTTATTATAGTTAATATAACAAAAAAATCCCTGCCATACTGACAAGGATTTTATATTTTTCTATATAATCTATCCGACTACAATAGTGCGTCTAACTTTGAAGTTAATTGTGCTTTTGGTACAGCACCTACTGATTTATCAGCTACTTCTCCGTTTTTCACAAATAGGATTGTAGGAATATTTCTTACTCCAAACTGAGCTGAAACTCCAGGGTTCGCATCAACGTCTACTTTACCAATAATCGCTTTACCGTCATATTCACTGTGCATTTCATCAATGATTGGTCCAACCATTCTACATGGTCCACACCAAGCTGCCCAAAAGTCAACTACTACAGGTTTATCTGATTTTAATACTACTTCTTCAAAATTTGCATCTGTTATCTCTACTGCCATAACTATTTTATTTATTTCTGGTTTATCCGTTACTTAAAACGGTTTCTAAAATTAATTGTTCGATTCTATATTGTCAAACTTTTTGCCAAATCTTTTTTCTTGACAATATGACAGATGAAGAAATGATTCCTTACAAATGTGTTTTTGGTGCTTTTTAAGAAATGGCTCGTGCCTATAGCACTCGTTGTAACGATTCGTGCAATTTAGCAAAAGCATAAATGTTTAGGCTAAGAATTGTTCGTACCGATGGCACTTTTTTTTTGGAAAGTTTCACTTGCACCCCCCATTAATCAGTAAGTTTCATTTTCTTTAATAAGAAGCTAGCATTCATATTTTTTGCAACTCCTTCACGCATCTTGTAGTCAAAAGAAATATCTTCTCCTTCTATCTTAGTGTCAAAATACAAATTAATTATACTTCTGTTCTTGTTCGCTAATTCTGTTAGTGATAAATCATGTGTTGCAATTATTCCTCTTGCACCTAAGTCACTCAATTTTTGCAAGAATTTAGCAGAACCTTCTTCCTTGTCTTTTGAATTGGTGCCTTTAAGTATTTCATCCAAAATGATGAATACTGGCTCTCCACGTTCGATAGCATCCATTACAAATCTTAACCGTAATAGTTCAGCATGGAAATAAGAGGTTTCATCACTTAAATTATCACTTGTGCGCATACTTGAATACAAGTTCATATTGGGGAAAACAAATTTTTCCGCCATTACGGGAAAACCAGCTTTTGCTAACATTAGGTTTACACCTACACTGCGTAAAAAAGTACTTTTTCCAGCCATATTGGGACCTGTAATTATCGCGAACTGCTCTTCTTCTCCCAGTTCAAAATCGTTACTAACCAATTTATCTACTCCAATTATTGGATGTCCCACTTTTTTAATTTCAATCTTTGATTTTACATCGTCTTGAAGTTTAGCGTAAGTTGTATAAGATTGATAATTATATCTAAAGTTTGCCCCAGAGATTAAGCTTTCCATTTCATAAACAATATGTTCCCAATCTTTAATGTGTTTATTATACTTCTTCTGCCAATTACTAGCTTTGATTGTCACTCTAAAATCCCAAGCAAAGAAAAAGTTTAATAGAATTGCAATGAGTATGTTATTTCTGTACTCGATTTCCTTAACTAGAACACCTAATTCCTTCAAGCCTTCACTTCCATTTTCTTTCTCTTTAAAGAGTTTGGATTGGTATGCTCCTAAGAGCGATGACTTAAAGTCATCTTCCTCCAAAATCCTTAATTGCTCTTTCATTGCATTAACACGTGGTCCAATTTTCGCCAGTTCTTGATGAAGCTTATTGGTTTGCTTTAGTCTTTGACGGACTGGTATCATGACAATAATAACTGCTATTGCAAATTGAAGTCCACCTATAAGGTCAAAATAGTAAAGTGCAGAAGCAGAAAAAGCCAATATAGGAATCACCCATTTTAAAACATTCATCCAACTTTCAGCCTGCACTGTGCCCTGAGACCAATCTCCTATCAATACAGTTGACTGTTCTTTCTCCAGAGTCATACCGTAGGCTCTGTACTTCTGCGACCATGAAATGTGTTCAGTTAATTCTTCGACAGCTTCATTTGTTTCTTTTGGGGCAATGTCTCCATTCAAAAGTTTATTGGCTAACATTTTTTCTCCAATAAAAGTGACTGTTCTATTAAAAATGGGAAAGAAACTATTGGATCCAAAAACGTCCATATCATAGCTAAAAGCATGTTGAACATCCATAAATTTCTCTCCCTTAGAAAATTCCGAATAGTCTCCAGAAATTGCTTTTAGTTCATTTTCGTTAATTTGGATCAAGTGTTTAACAAAATTCAATTGCTCTTTATTTTCAGCGCTTTTACGAACAAAAATTAAAAAGAGTACTACTTCAACAACAATGATTAATGCCGAATATCCTCCAATCGGATAACCAAAAAATACAGTGGTGGGAATAGATAAAAATGTAAGCAAGCGGATTACCACCCACTGCTTTGCTCTATTCGAATATTTTTTACGTTCAACTTCAAGCGTTAGTAAACGAGTATTATAAAATTCTGTTTTATTCTGTTCTTTTGACATTACTAAATCTCTAAGGTAATTCTATCTTTGCACTCATGAACAAAGGTATTCTTTATATAATACTTTCTGGACTATGTTTTATAGTCGTGAATGCATTTGTAAAAATACTTGGACTTGGTCCTGAGCAAAATCTAATTTCTAACGTACAAAAATACCCAATCCCTGAGATTATATTGTTCAGATCAATCATAACTTTTGTTATGTGCTATGTAATTATCAAAGCCAAAGGCATTCCTTTTTTAGGAAACAACAAAAAGTGGCTAATCATTAGAGGGATATTTGGTACAACTGCACTCACTTTATTTTTCTACACACTAGATCATTTACCAATTGCAATTGCTACTACTGTTCAATACTTAAGTCCGTTATTTACCGTGATCATCGCTATTTTCCTATTGAAAGAAAAAGTCAACCCTATACAGTGGCTCTTTTTTGCAATTGCATTTCTTGGTATTGCCTGCATGGGGATGTCTAAATTTCTGAGCGAGGATAAGAATGTTTCACTTATTAACCCCTGGTGGATCGCCGTTGGAATTGCTTCTGCACTCTGCGCAGGTGTTGCATACAATGCAATTGTAAAATGCCGCAGAACAGATCATCCAATTACGATTGTAATGTACTTTCCAATAATTGCAACTCCTGTAATGGCTGTTCTTTGCGCATTTGATTACGTAGTCCCAAAAGGAAATGAATGGTGGTTAATATTAATTATTGGTGTTTTCACTCAGTTTGCACAACTACTAATGACCAAAGCGCTTCATGCAGACAATACAGCAACGATTACACCTTTTAAATACTTAGGTTCCATTTACGCCTTTTTCCTCGGATTGTTCTTCTTCGATGAAGTAATTTCACTTTACGGAATTGCGGGTATGGTTTTAATTCTAATTGGAGTTTTAGGGAACACTTTCTTTAGAAATAGAAAAAGAAACAAACTCGCCTAAAAAAACCTAGAAATCTATTTCCTTCTTTTCTTTTTTCCAAAAAGAATTCGAGCTATTACAATTAGAATGATTGCACCGACTGTTGCAGTTATAAGCTCTCCTAAAAATGTAGATTCAGTGGAAACGTTTAGTTGTCGGAAAAGCCAGTGCCCAACAAAACTACCAACTATACCTAAAATTATATTGAACAGTACACCACCAGTGTTAGATTTCATTATAACTCCTGCTAACCAGCCAGCAACGGCACCTAATAAAACAGCTATTAAAATTCCCATAGTGAATTAATTATTTGTTTCTATTAATATACAAAAAAATTACTCATCCTTATTTTCTAGAGTTTAATTGATTTAAAATTTTAATTAAAAAGCTCCTCATCCACCATGTTAGGCACAGTCACTTTTAATCTTGGTTCAATTTCCATGGCTCTTTTAATTGCAAAAATAGCCCCTTCATTTCTTGCCCAACTTCTTCTTGCAATTCCATTATTCACGTCCCAGTGAAGCATCATTTTCAATCTACGATCAGCATCTTTTGTTCCGTCAAGAAGCATTCCAAAACCACCATTAATTACTTCTCCCCAACCGACGCCGCCACCGTTGTGAATAGAAACCCAAGTTGCACCGCGGAAACTATCGCCGATCACGTTCTGGATTGCCATGTCTGCTGTAAATTGAGATCCGTCGTAAATATTTGAAGTCTCACGATAAGGTGAGTCAGTTCCAGAAACATCATGATGATCTCTACCTAATACAACAGGGCCAATATCTCCTGAATCAATTGCGTTATTGAAGGCTTCAGCGATTTTCATCCTACCAACAGCATCAGCGTACAAAATTCTTGCTTGAGAACCTACGACCAATTTATTCTCTTGTGCTCCACGAATCCATTTAATGTTATCAGTCATCTGTTGTTGGATTTCTTCAGGACTGTCTTTTTTAAGTTCTTCTAAAACAGCACAAGCTAAATCATCGGTTTTTTGAAGGTCTTCTGGGTCATTTGAAGCACAGACCCAACGGAAAGGTCCAAATCCATAATCAAAACACATTGGTCCCATGATGTCTTGCACGTAAGACGGATATCTAAAATCAATATTGTTTTTAGCCATTATGTTTGCTCCAGCTCTAGATGCTTCAAGTAGAAAAGCGTTTCCATAATCGAAGAAATAAGTTCCTTTGGCGGTGTGATTATTTATGGCATTTGTCTGACGAATCAAACTTTTGTGTACGAATGTTTTAAATTTATCAGGATCAGTCGCCATCATCTCATTAGATTCGTTTAAAGACAAACCAACGGGGTAATAACCACCAGCCCATGGATTATGCAGTGAAGTCTGATCAGAACCTAAATCAATGTATATATTTTCTTCATCAAATTTTTCCCAAACTTCTACAACATTACCTTGGTAGGCAATAGATACAACCTCTTTATTTTCTTTAGCTGACTTAACGCGTGTACAAAGCTCATCTAAGTCATTAATAACTTCATCTACCCAATTTTGAGAGTGTCTCGTTTCAATCGCTTTAGGATTAATTTCAGCCGTAACAGAAATGCATCCTGCAATTGAGGCGGCTTTTGGTTGAGCACCAGACATGCCCCCTAAACCTGAAGTCACAAACAGTTTACCTTCAAGTCCTTCTCCTTCCTTGGAAATCATTCTACCGGCATTAAGCACTGTAATTGTAGTTCCGTGAACAATCCCCTGTGGCCCGATATACATAAATGATCCCGCAGTCATTTGACCGTATTGTGTAACACCAAGAGCATTATATCTTTCCCAATCATCCGGTTTCGAATAATTTGGAATCATCATGCCATTAGTAACAACAACGCGAGGAGCATCTTTATGTGATGGAAACAATCCCATCGGATGACCTGAATACATTACTAAAGTTTGCTCCTCAGTCATTTCAGAAAGATACTTCATGGTTAAACGGTACTGAATCCAATTTTGGAATACCGCTCCATTTCCTCCGTAGGTAATTAACTCATGAGGATGTTGAGCAACTGCATAATCCAAGTTGTTATGAATCATAAGCATTATGGCTTTTGCTTGATCGCATTTTCCTGGATAATCTTTTATATTTCTTGCATGCAACTTATATTCTGGCCGATATCGGTACATATATATTCTACCATACGTATCTAATTCAGCTTTAAATTCATCAATTAACTCTGAATGCTGTTCACTCGGAAAATATCTTAAGGCATTCTTTAAAGCTAACTTTTTCTCCTCAGCTGTAAGAATTTGTTTCCTTTTTGGAGCATGGTTTACAGAGGGATCATAATCTCTTTTAGGAGGAACATTTACTGGAATTCCAACTTGGATATCTTTTTGAATTTCTTCGAGCGTCATAGAATATGATTTTTTACAAAAATAAGGTTTTAGCAAGAAGATTTGTAGAATGGTAGTTTAGATTTTGGAAATACTTGTTTTCTCATTACATAAATCAATTTTTATTAATTCCTTCTTAAATTATTGATTACTTTTATTTTTTAACTAGTAATGAAATCAGCTTTAAAAATAGCACTTATTTATCTATTCTTTGGGGTAGCTTGGATTATTCTCTCAGATAGTGCCACTGAATATTTATTTGGAAATTCTAGGTCGAAAGAACTGTATATTCAGTTATCCAAAGGAATCTTTTATGTTGTTACTACAAGTCTACTCCTTTATTTTTTCATTAATCGATATCAGAAACGCCTTGAAGAAAAAGTCAAAGAATTAGAGAGGCTCAACGAATCATTAGAAATAGAAAAGGAAAACATCAAATCATCAAATCAACAGCTTGAAAATTTTGCTGATATTGCTTCACACGATTTAAAGAGCCCTTTACGAACCATTTCTACTTTAATCCAACGATTTCAAGTTAAATTCAAAGACAACCTTACAGATGAATCAGTAAAATATCTTGAAATAATTGAGGATAGCTCAAATAAGCTAAATGAAAAAATAAGTGAGACTTTACGATTTTCTAAAGTACATCATTACAAGGACGCACAAGAAGTTGTTAATTTGAGTGAATTATTGGAGTCAATAGAAAATAATATTCAAGCAGTTATTGACGAGAAAAATGCTGAAATCAATTTTTCTAATCTCCCAACGATAAACTCTTCAAAGAATTTACTTCATCAAGTATTTCAAAACTTAATTGATAATTCCATTAAGTATTCAAAACTTGATGTTTCTCCAATTATAAGTATAGACGTTAAAGAAATCGACAACAAGTGGCAGTTTTGTGTTACAGATAATGGAATTGGGATTGCTAAAGAAGATCATCATAACATCTTCCATAAGTATCATCGAATAAATAATAACAACCAAAGTTATGGCAGTGGAATTGGCCTATCTATTGTTAAAGAAATTATCGAAAAGTTACATGGTGAAGTTTGGGTCGAGTCCACTTTAGGTGAAGGAAGCTCTATTTATTTCACACTCCCCAAAAACTAAAATTTTATTTCATTCCAGGCAATCGCAAGGTCTATCAAATTTAATCGTTGTGTTCGGCATTGCATTTGTCCATTTTTCAACAAAGGAGGTTGCAAATGTTGTTCCTCTTAAGTCTACCCATTTGAGCTTTTCGAGTGTTTGCATTTCGGGGGCAATTTTGGTAAATAGATTATCCCACACATCTAAATATTCTAAATTCTTTAACGCCTTTATCCCTTCAGGGATAGAAGACATTTCATTCCTACTCAAATCGATATAAACTAAGCTTTCCAAGTGAAAGAGTTGAGGAGGAAAAAAAGTGAATTTATTCTTGTCTCCATAAAAAAACTGTAGATCTTCAAATTCAGTAAAATAGTCAGGAAGCTCGGTCAGTTTATTCTTGGTCAACTTTAATCCTTTCAAGTTTTTAAACTCTTTTAATCCATTAGGAAGTGAATCAAGCTTTTCCTTTGTGAAGTCAATAGCGTAAACTGTATCTGGATGAGCGCTCTGCACTTCATCAAAAGAATAATACTTCAATGTGTCTACAGGTTTTTGTGAGAAGACAAAGCTACCAACCAAACTCATCAATCCAAGAACGCACCAGTTTTTCATCTTTCGCTATTTGATCCTTTAAAGTACTTAGATTTTCATACTTCACCTCATCTCTGACAAACTTTAACAACTTTAAAGTAATGTACTGGTTATAAATCTCTTGATCGAAATCAAGAATATATACTTCGATAGATACTTTATTTGAAGCGTCGACAGTGGGTCGCGTACCTATATTCAGTATTCCAAAAAATTCTGCGCTATTCTCTAATTTAACACGAACTGCATACACCCCATTTTTTGGTAATAATTTTATATCATTATCAACTGCAATATTTGCGGTTGGAAAACCAATTGATCGACCAACCTCTTTACCATGAATAACTTCCCCACCTAATTTAAAGAAATCTCCTAAGAATTCATTCGCTCGTTCTATACTTCCATTTTGTACAGCTTTCCTTATTTTAGTCGAGCTTACATTTACGTCATTGATGTCCTCAGCACCGATTTCAATAACAGTGAAGTCATAAATTGGAGCTAGCTCTTGCAAGAGTTTCAATGTACCTTCTCTATTCTTACCAAACTGATGATCGTAACCAATTACAATTATTTTTACTTTCAGCTTATTCACAAGGTAATCTCTCACAAACTCAGTTGCTGTAAGTCTGGAAAACTCTTTTGTAAAAGGGTGAACTATTACATTCTGAAGGCCAATTCGTTCAAGTTTTTCTAACTTCTCAACTTGAGTTTGAATCAATTTTAAACCATGAGACTCTGGAAATAGTACCATTCTAGGATGAGGGTAAAAGGTAAAAAGAACAGATTCTCCTCCCACTTTTTTTGCTTCTTCATTAAGTTGATTTATTATTTTTTGATGCCCTAAATGTACCCCATCAAAAGTGCCTATCGTCAAAACGGGGTTAGGTATCTTCATTAACTCATCAAATCCTTGAAAAATCTTCACTGAATAACTTTTTTTCAAAGATAAAATTTTCAATAGTTCTGAGACTAAAAAGTGTTTTCGATTTTCATGGATATCTTTCACACGAAAAATTTGAAGTTAAATTAAACCTATTGCCTTTGTATTTTGGATGTCAATAAATTAATTCATTCAAACTACCAAAAAAAATTAAAACTTTCTTAATTGATATGCTTGCATAGTAAAAAATTAACACTTATATTTACCCGACTGAAAAAGCTATTAATAAATTTTAAAATATAAATAATATGTCAGAAACGAAAGAAAAGGCTATTAAAGGCGGTGAATTTATCATTCGTGACACAAAGCCAGAAAATATTTTCATTCCTGAAGAATGGAATGAAGAGCAAAAAATGATTGCGTCAATGTGTGATGACTTCATCGAAAAAGAAGTTGTACCTCACGTTGAGCGAATCGACAAAATGGAAGAAGGTCTTATGCAGTCTGTCCTAGACAAAGCAGGAGAACTTGGAATGCTTGGAATGTCTGTTCCTGAAGATTTAGGAGGGATGGGAGTTGACTTTAAAACTTCGCTTCTCGCAACTGAGAAATTAGGAAAAGGGTATTCTTTTTCGGTTGCCTACGGTGCACATACAGGAATTGGTACACTTCCACTACTATATTATGGAAATGAAGAGCAAAAAAAGAAATACATCCCTAAATTAGCTACTGGAGAATGGAAAGCTGCATATTGTTTAACAGAACCTTCTAGTGGATCAGATGCAAATTCAGGAAAAACAAAAGCTGAACTTTCTGATGATGGTAAAACATATACATTGAATGGTCAGAAAATGTGGATCACGAATGGTGGTTTTGCTAATTTCTTTACTGTTTTCGCTAAAATTGGAGATGATAAAAACTTAAGTGCATTTTTAGTTGAAGCTGACTCTGAAGGTATTTCTTTAAATCCAGAAGAAAAGAAGATGGGAATTAAAGGATCTTCAACTCGTCAAGTATTCTTTAATAATGTTAAAGTTCCAGCCGAAAATTTACTTTCTGAGCGTGGAAACGGGTTTAAAATAGCGCTAAACATCCTTAATATTGGTCGTATAAAGTTAGCTGCGGGAGTTCTAGGTGGAGCTAAAGATGCTATCACACATACAATAAAATATGCGAATGAAAGAGAGCAGTTCGGTCGACCAATATCGAAATATGGGGCTATTCGATATAAAATTGCTGAGCAGGTAATTAGAGCATATGTAGTTGAGTCTGCAACGTATAGAGCTGGACAAAATATTGATGACGCTATTGAATCGTACATGGAAGATGGTTTATCAAAAGCCGAAGCAACATTGAAAGGAATTGAAGAGTTCGCTCCAGAGTGTGCCATCTTAAAAGTGGCAGGATCTGAGTGCTTAGATTACGTAGTTGATGAAGCTGTACAAGTATACGGTGGTATGGGTTATTCAGCAGAGGCTCCAGTTGAAAGAGCATATAGAGATGCTAGAATCAATAGAATTTTTGAAGGAACAAACGAAATAAATCGCATGCTTACTGTTGACATGGTTCTAAAGAGAGCTATGAAAGGTGAACTTGACTTAATGGGACCAGCTCAGAAAGTAGCAGGTGAATTAATGAGTATCCCTGATATGGGAGATCTTCCGGAAGGGACTTTTGCAAACGAACACAAAGTTTTAAAAGGATTTAAGAAAACGATTCTTATGGTTGCTGGTTCAGCAGTTCAAAAGTTGATGGAAACATTAGCTAAAGAACAAGAAGTGTTAATGAATATTGCTGACTTGTCAATCATGACATACATGGCTGAATCCGTTCTTCTTCGTGTTGAAAAACTTATTTCTAAAAAAGGAGAAGAAGCTTGTGAGCATGAAATTGCAATTGTGAAAACCTATTTTTACGACACAGCAGACAAAATAAATAAAGCTGGTAAAGATGCAATCAACTCTTTCGCCGAGGGAGATGAAGCAAAAATGATGTTGATGGGACTTAAGCGTTTCACTAAAACAGATAGCTTCAACCCAAAAGAGGCAAGACAGAAAATTGCTACTCGAGTGATTGAAAGTAACAAATATGACTTTTAAACTTAATTGAAAAAACGAAAAAAGCTCAGTGAGAATTCTCACTGAGCTTTTTTTATACTTAAATAAACTGTTTTTATTTCTCTAATTTGATTCCTTCTGCAATAAATGTCATTTCGTATTTATCTTCAGTAATTGCATCAATCTCTTCTTGTGGTGCATTTGCATCCTCTAAATAATGACGTTGATCATCTACTGAAATAGTATCTTGAATTGCAGTACCTGTAAGATAAGCAACCGTTCCTACTTCAGTTTCAGTTGGAATTGTAAAGTGATCTTTAAATCTAACCATAAAAGTCTCTCCATCGCCTTTATTTATATTAATCCAACATCCCATTTTAGAACAAACTTCGTTGATTTTAGCTTTAAAAGTAGCCTCCATCTCCGTTTTCCCTTCAAACTGAGCAAGTAACTCTTCTGTTGAAATAGCTTTGGAAACATCTACTTTCTTTGTTCCAAATTCTGTTTTCTCTTCTTCTTGATCTTCAGAATCTTCCTTATTCTCTTCTCCCTCATTTTGCTCCATTGGCTCAGATTGGGTATTTTCTTCTTCTTTAGTTTCATTACAGCTAACAAGCAACAACGATGCTGCTAAAGCCCCTACTAAATAAAATTTTTTCTTCATGATTTTTTTTTACAAAAGTAAGATATTTAAAAGAAAGTTCTTTGCTCCAGATGGTTTAGTTTTAATTAGGTTAAACAAAAAATCCGTTAACAACCAGTGTTAACGGATTCAAAATTTATCAAATATTTAATCTAATCTATGTACTTGGAGTGAAAATCATTAATAGAATAACTCTCACCATTAAAATCAATTGTTCTCACGTTATTTGAAAGAAGAAGTCTTTTAATTACTCTTCGAGATTGAGAAGTATTATCAACCATCGTAATTTTTGCTAAACGCGTTTCCGCATTGTAATCTACTGTAAAGTAGTCAACATAATATTCTGCTGATTTCTCAATATCTTCGGCTTTTGCAGATTCAGGAAAAATAATTTCAATGTTTCCCGAAGCAACATCTTCCTTCAGACTTGCTTCATCGCCTTTTACTTCAGCATTTTGAGCAAACAAACCAAAAGATAATATTACTGACGCTAAAATTGTAATCAACTTTTTCATAATTTTAATTTTTATATAGACTAAATTTGATAAAAATAAGTTGCATCACCAAACAAAATCTATTTTTTTTAATAACAATATTCAAAATGTATGCCATAAATTTAGCAAATTTGAGCTTATGTTAGAAGCTTATTACAATAAAGAAGAAATTGAAGCAGGATGTGACGAAGCAGGAAGAGGCTGTTTAGCAGGCCCCGTGGTAGCTGCAGCAGTGATTCTACCAGTGGAATTTTATCATCCACTATTAAATGACTCAAAAAAATTAACTCCTTCAAAACGAAAAAAATTAGTTCCAATTATTCAATCTGAGGCAATCAGTTACGGTGTTGCATTCGTAGATCACACTAAAATAGATGAAATCAATATCCTAAACGCTAGTTTTTCGGCAATGCATTTAGCTCTAGATCAACTCAAAACAAAACCAACATCTTTATTAATTGATGGAAACAGATTCAATCCTTATAAGAAAATTAAACATCATTGCATGATTAAGGGCGATGGGCGATTTGCTTCGATTGCCGCTGCCTCTATACTTGCTAAGGAAAGTCGAGATGCATATATGGAGAAACTGCACGAGGAATTTCCCGAGTATGACTGGAAAGGAAATAAAGGGTATCCAACAAAAAAACATCGAGCAGCAATTCAAAATATAGGAATTACGCCTTATCATAGAAAAAGCTTCACACTTTTACCACCACCTCAACTTGATTTATAAAAATAAACAGTTGAATGTTTGCTAAAATAGTAGCTCAGTTAAAATACATTATCTTTATCGTTTAGTTTTGTAAAAAAGTATACCATGAAACGGTTTGTCCTCTTCACAATTGTAATTGCCGCCATTCTTTGGACACTTTTTTCAGTATATGATCTTTTTTTACAAGGAGACAATGCCCTCTCTCCAAGAAAAGTTTTCTGTGAAAAGGATGAGGCAATTTTACTTATCAATAGAAAAGCTGAAACTGAAAGCGTGGATTATTTGAAAGTAGTAGAAAACAATCCATTTAAAAATGCAATTGTCTCATTTGATATTAAACCTTACTCACAGCTAAAAATATATTTGAGTGCACAACGACCAATTGTTATACTAGAAAAAGAAAGTTCATGGAAACAAAATCAAATTGATGTTGTAAAAACCTATTTCAATGAGTCAGGAACAAAGTTTGAAAATGAACAGAATTTACTATTGATTTCAAAATCATTTGAACCGTGTTCAAATGATAAAGATTTAAACTTTTTTATCGAAGGAGATAAAAAAGCATCTGCTAATTTCTGGGCCTTAAATAACAACCAGTGGAACAGAACAGATGTTTATGCACTAGATAAGGGTTTTTATGAATACAGAAGTAGTTCACCAAATTCAACGTATGGAAAAGCCGTAAATGATATTTCAGCATTTTCTACCGTTTTACCATCGAACATAACCACTTACGATTTCAGAGAAAGATTTTATGCTTTTAATACGGATACGATTTACGCCTCCAACATAATGAATTCATGGGTTGATATAGGATTTGTTATTGCAACTTATAAAGGAGAACAGATTTTAGTAACTGATTACCGATCTAAACAACAGCCTTCATTAATTTTAATTGAAAAGTCAACGGTTGAAGATTCAGTAGAATTAATGGATGATATAAAGTCGTTTTCAGGTTTTCAATTTACTTCAGATTTCCCATCTAAACAAAACGGCCGTATTTATGCAATAGAGCTTGAAGACAAAGTGATCTTCACTGAAAACGAATCTACGGCAAGGCAGATTTTAGTGGAGTATCAATTGGGAAAAACTTTAGCTTTAAACCCTACGAGAAAAGAACAGTTTTTTGGTGGTTTACCAACAAGAGTGAATCGAAGGTTGATTGATCGCAATGAAAAGGAAAGTCTAACATGGAAAAAAGATTTGTTATTTGAGGTGAGTACAAAACCTTCACAAGAAAGAGTTTTGGAAGAAGAAAAATCAACATGGTCCTACGGGTTAGATTTTCAAACAAAAATGATTCTTCCCATACCAGATCATTTAAGAAATGGAACATCTATTTTCGTTTATGACAATCAAGGAAGTTATAAATTGATTGGACCAAATGGCAAACTAATTTGGAAAGGAGCACTTAAATCTCCAATAAAAGGAACTCCAGTGGTAATAGATGTATTTGAGAACGGTAAACACCAAGTACTATGTAAGACGGAAAATAGTGTTCATTTGATTGACTTAAACGGAAACAGTGTTGGTGGGTTTCCATACAAATCAGAAAATATAATTACTACTGATATAAGTGAATTTATATGGAACGGTACCAAGAGATTTTTATTTGGCAATGAAAAAGGTGAAGTTACAACGCTAAATAGTTCTGGACAAGAATTAAACATTGTCCAAGTCGGGAGACACCCAATCATTGGCACTCCTTATGCGCTTAACATTTCTGGTAATTTACGTTGTTGGGCTTTAAATAAAGAGAATGAACAGTTTCTCGGATACTTAGAAACACCTGCAGCACCGTCTAAATTAGAAAAAACAACTGTTGATTTTGCTATAAAATCTGGAGGAGTA
Organism: Fluviicola sp.; assembly: GCA_002734085.1. GTDB lineage: Bacteria > Bacteroidota > Bacteroidia > Flavobacteriales_D > Crocinitomicaceae > Brumimicrobium. The sequence continues at coordinate 88,866 of NVXV01000012.1, forward strand.
GTTAAAGTATTCTTTGAAAAAGATAAAAAAATCTATTCCCAAGCCACAAAAAATCAAACCGCACAAATATTCTCAGAAGGTATTATTATTAAAGTTGACGAAAATTTCATTTACACCAAGAACAATAATTCTATCAGTATTTATAATGTGCAAAATGACTTAGTGAAATCAATTTCCCTGCCTTTTAACGAAGTTGGTAGTATAGACAATTTTTCAATTAAAGGACAGCATTATACCGTAATCATGGATTATTTACAAAATAAAATAAATCTCTACAATCAAAATAACGAAATAATGAAAGGGTTCCCTAAAGAAGGGCGAGAAAGAGCCGTTTCATATTTAAATGAAGAACAGAACCTCTTATCAATTTACACAATTATTTCAAAATCTATTGTCTGCTATAAAATAGAATTATAACGAATTTCTTTATTTTTACAAACGTTTATGTATTTTTGGACGTGTAAAGCATAGTCAGTACATAAATTAAAATTTTAAACTACAACTTATGAAAAGATTGAATTTCTTTCGATTGTTATTTGTTTTTATTGTCACTACCTGTATTTCTAACATTTCCAATTCACAAAACTATTTGGGAGTAATCCACAGTAATTATGCAGGTATCATGGGAGCTGATTTACAACCAGCCTCTATAGTTGACTCTCGTTTCATCGTGGATGTTAATTTATTTAGTTTTAACGTGGACGTCTGGCAAAATGCTAAAAACTTTGATGCTGACATTCTACCAAAAAGAAATTGGCTTTACTCCTTAAGAAAAGACACTGCATGGCAAGATGATCCAGATTTGTATGAAAATGCATTTTCTGATGTTACTGATTATGAAGATCCAAATGCAAAGGCAAGAGGTATTTATACAAATGTTCAACTGGATGTATTGAACTTCATGTTTCATATCAATCCAAAAATTGCTGTAGGGTTTTCGGCTAAAGTTCGTTTCATCAATAATGTTGACGAAATTCACCCTAAAGTTGCGAGGTTAGCGGAAGACGGCTTAGACTTTGAACCACTATGGAACCAACAAATTGATGGGTCGCTACTTTCACAAAATGCTATGGCTTGGGCTGAGTATGGCGTTAATTACGCACAGGTTATTTCCGATGAAGGAGAGCATTTCTTTAAAGCGGGGGGTCGTTTAAAGTTCAACCAAGGTCTCGCTTCGAGTTATGTGCATGCTGGAGATTTAGACTTTCAATTATTGAACAAAGATACTGCAACAACCTTAAGAGGTAATTTCAACTTTGGTTATTCTGACAATATTGATAAATATTTTGAAGACCAACAAAATGGTGGAGTTGACTTTTCCTTCAACGAATTTTATCAAATGACTTCTAAACTAGGTTTAGGTGTTGATTTAGGTTTTGTATACGAATGGCGTCCAAATTGGAAAGATTACAAATACGACATGGACGGAGAAACAAACATCTGGAGACGAGATGAAACAAAATATAAACTTCGTGTTGGAGCATCACTACTAGACTTAGGTGGTATGCGATTCACAAAAGCAGGTAGAAGTCGAGACTTTAGTGTTGATACTGAAAACTTGAACTTAAAAATATTTGAAGACGCTGAAACTATAGGACAGTTTTCAGCCATTGTAGACAGTTTAATTGAAAATGATCCCGACTGGACTGAAAATGAAGATACAGATGAAACCTATTATATGAATACTCCAACTGCCTTAAGTATTCAAGTTGACTATAATATTTGGAAAGATTTTTACGTAAATGCAACCGCTTACATGAATGTAAATAACCCAACGAATGCGAGTAATGTTCGTGCTGCCAGTCAATATTCTTTAACGCCTTCTTATGACTTTAAATGGTTTGGGTTGGGTATTCCGATTTCATATCATACTTATGGTGGTTTTAGAGCAGGTCTAGGCGCTAGACTTGGTCCATTAACAATTGGTGTACCTGATTTAAAAACGTTGTTCCCAGGAGGGAATGTTAGAGGAGCAGGAGTTTATGCCGGAGTTCGTGTACCTATTCTATACGGTCATCCAAGTGATATTGATAACGATAAGGTTTCTGATGAACTGGATGAATGTATTGATGTGCCAGGTGTTTGGACATTTAGAGGTTGTCCGGATACGGATGAAGATGGTATCCCTGATGCAACAGACGATTGTCCAATGGAGCCAGGTTTGGAAAAATTCAATGGTTGTCCTGACAAAGATGGTGATGGCATTATGGATAAAGAAGATGATTGTCCTGAAACTCCAGGTCTAAAAGAATTCAATGGTTGCCCGGATACAGATGAAGATGGGCTTATGGATAAAGAAGACGATTGTCCTGAAGAAGCTGGATTAAAAGAATTTAATGGTTGTCCTGATAGAGATAACGATAGTATTCCAGATTTTGAAGATGCTTGTCCAGATGTACCTGGTCCTAAAGAATTGAATGGTTGTCCTGATACTGACAACGATGGAATTTTAGATTTCCTTGATGGTTGTCCTGAAACTCCAGGTCCTGAAGAAAACAATGGTTGTCCTTGGCCAGATACTGATGAAGATGGTATACTTGACAAAGATGATGATTGTCCAAACTTGCCTGGTCCGAAAGAGAACAATGGTTGTCCTTACACAGATACTGATAACGACAGTATTCCAGACAAAGACGATGCATGTCCTGAAACTCCAGGTCCAAGATCAAACGACGGATGTCCTGAGATTGAAGAAGAAGTTCAAGAGATCTTGAAAACTGCATTTGATAATTTACAGTTTGAGACAGCTCGAGCTAAAATTAAAGAAGAGTCTATACCTTCATTAAATGAGCTTGCTGAAGTTCTTCAAAAACAACCAGAGTGGTCGTTACAAATTGCAGGTCATACTGATAATGTTGGTAACGCTCAATCAAACTTGATTCTTTCCAAGAAACGTGCTGAAGCCGTGAAAGAATTCATGATGGAACGTGGAATCAGTGAAGATAGATTGTTCGTGTTGTTCTTTGGTCAAACACAACCAATAGAAAGTAATGACACTGCTGAAGGTCGTCAGGCTAACCGTCGAGTTGAGATGACGATTATCTTTAAGTAGCAAAATTAATTCTGAAAAACATATATGTCCGTGGCTTTTAAGTCACGGACATTTTTATTAATATTGATACAAAATACATTTATGAAATACTTTTTAATCTTCTCGGTAATCCTTACCTCAATTTTTACTTCCTGCGAACAAAAAACAAATTCTGGCGATAACAATTCTGATAAAGTTGATCTTGATACAACTATACAAGAATTACCTGCATCCCATAATATGATGCACGAAATAGAAAATAATATATCCGAACTCAATGAGGTACGTTCTCTACGCTGGGAAAAAACAATTGACGACAACTCAGAATTTCGAGAAGTACATGCCTATATGAACGATCAAGGAGTTCCATCAAAAATGGTTCAATATTTTTCAATGGGGAATTTTCAAGAACAGGGAGAAAATCATTTCTACTTCAATAATTCGGAAGTAATTGCGGTTGTGAAAAAAGCAGATGTATGGATTGATTCAAACACGGTGGTATACAAAGAAACAGAAACATATTATGAGGATGATAAGCCAGTATTTTCACGAATACGCTCTTCAGATTATGCTGATCAAATTACTGATGTAGAATGGAAAAAAATCAGACCTGTTTCGAACAAGTCAGAACTTGAAATAGTTGACAATATTTTGAAAGGAAAGGGTCGTTTTAAAACACATTTCATTAGTGTGATAAAAGGTAAAGAGCAGTTATTTTTGCTTTTAGGTGAGCCAAAAAATGAAAATAGATATGTGACAACGGTTTTGGCAGATCATAGAGTTCCATTCGTTAACAACCTTTTACATAACCTGGAAGCATATAAATTTAGACCTATTGATATTAAGTTTCAAGTTGTAGGTGGAAATGGTAGACCAGAATTTAGGATGCTTACAAGTGCAAAGTGGGTAGACTAATTTTCTCCTTTTGTAAATATAAGTTTCTACTAAAAGCCTTAAATCTTTATTTCTAAGTATTTTTGTACTATGATTGATTCAATAATTGAACTTGCCCTAAAAGAAGATATTGGTGATGGTGACCACACCTCATTCTCATGCGTTCCTGAAAATGCAACTGGGCATGCAAAGTTACTTGTAAAAGACGAAGGAATTATTGCTGGAGTAGCTTTGGCAAAACGGATCTTTAATACCTACGATCCAGACCTTAAAATTAATATTCATTTGATGGATGGTTCAGTAGTAAAACACGGTGATATAGTGTTTGAAGTTTCAGGAAGTTCACGATCAATATTAGCTACTGAACGATTAGTTTTAAATTTCATGCAAAGAATGAGTGCTATTGCTACTCATACAAATAAAGTTGTAAAGTTAATTGAGGGAACAAATACGAACCTACTCGACACTAGGAAAACGACACCAGGAATTAGAGCTCTAGAAAAGTGGGCTGTTACTATAGGTGGTGGATTTAATCATAGGTTTGGCTTGTATGACATGATAATGATTAAAGATAATCATATTGATTATGCAGGAGGAATTACGAAAGCAATTGAAAGTGCGAATAATTATATTGAATCAAAAAATTTAAAAATCAATATTGAAATAGAAGTTCGAGACGAAAAAGAATTGGACGAGGTTCTGGCAATTGGTAAAGTAGATCGCATTATGCTTGACAACTTTACTCCAGATCAAATTAGGGCAGTACTTCCTAAAATTCCTTCAAGAATTGAGACTGAAGCATCCGGGGGAATAACTATTGATAATATTCGCAAATACGCCGAAACAGATGTGAATTACATATCTTCTGGAGCATTAACACATTCTGTTTCTTCAATGGACCTAAGCTTAAAAGCAGTATTTAAAAAATAAAACATCCATTAAAATGACTCAAATCAAAGTAAAAAGTATAGAAGAGGCTGTATTAAAAATAGACAAACTAGATGAAGATAGTTTAGAAAAATTGTCTGAGACTCATGTGTTAGCACAAGAAACATTTGTCGGATACATACTATCTTCAGCTATCGAATACAAAAATGATGATCTACTTGACTTGTTGATTTATTACTTCAATATTTTTTCAGAAGCAGCAGTTATTCAGGGTGTGAAACTTAAGAAGATCACAGATGAGGACATTGAAGAGTTTCAAGAAGAATATGTTCAGACGCTTGATGAGTACATGGAAACTGAAGATAATGACTTGATCGCTTCGCTTTGTAACCAGCCCAATTTACTTTCATTTTTATTGAGTGAAATTAGTATGGAAGATGAGGAAGGTGAAAAATTAGAAGACGAAACTGGTACTTACCTTTTCATTGTTGGTGTTGCAATGATCGCTCTTCTGAATCGCGCAATTCAAAAATAGATGACTCCACAAGAAATCGTCAACAAAATGATGGATGGCGACGCTTTTTCGCGTTGGCTGGGAATCGATATACTTGAAATTGAAAAAGGATACTCTAAATTACGCATGACAATTAAAGAGCCAATGGTTAATGGTTTTACGATTGCTCATGGAGGTATAAGTTATAGCTTGTCTGATTCCGCCCTGGCTTTTGCTGCAAATAGCTATGGAATGCAATGCGTCAGTATCGAGACATCAATTTCACATACTAGGCCAGCCAAAATAGGAGACGTTCTCACTGCGGAATGCACTGAATTGAATCGAGGTAAAACAATCGGCATTTATCAAGTTACGATCACAAATCAAGAGAATAAAAAAGTTTCCATTTTCAAGGGTACGGTACATATTTCAAATAACGTTTGGGAATAACATTTCAAATGCGCAGTAACCAACGAAGCCATTTTATTTTTTTCTCAGAATAAGGTGGATATTTAAAATCTGGATCAAACCAAGTGCCTTTATCAAGAACACTTTTATTATGCGTGAATGCATCAAATCCTGCTTGACCATGATAATTACCAATTCCACTCGACCCTACTCCACCAAATGGCAACTTACTATTTGTAATGTGCATTATTGTATCATTCACAGCCCCTCCACCAAATGACAATTCTCGAAGCACTTTTCGTTTGGTTCCAGATTCTTTAGTGAAAAGATAACACGACAATGGCTTGGGTAATTGCTTTATTCTTCGAATGGCATCATCTAAATTTGAATAAGAAATAATTGGTAATATTGGTCCAAATATTTCATCTTGCATGACTTTATCGTCGAATGAAACATCTCGCATAACAGTAGGAGAAAAATAGCGTTTGTCCATATCAATTTCTCCTCCATAAATAATTTTATCCTCCTCTAATAATTTCGATAATCGATCCATGTTCTTTTCATTAATTATTTGAACATAGTTTTCATTTTCAAACGAGAACTTCATCTCTTCGATTCGTTTTACCAGTTTCGAAATGAACTCTTTCTCCACAGCTTCGTCTACGATTACGTAATCCGGAGCAATACAAGTCTGACCAGCGTTTAAAAACTTTCCCCAAACAATTCTTTTAACAGCTAAATTTATATCAGCCTTACTTGTTACTATTGCTGGGCTTTTTCCGCCTAACTCTAGCGTTACTGGAGTCAAGTTTTCTGCAGCTGCTTTATAAACAATCTTACCCACTGGAACACTGCCTGTGAAAAATATTTTATCCCACTTTAGTTTTAAAAGTTCGGTAGTTTCAGGCACACCCCCTTCGACCACGTAAAAATATTTCTTGTCAAAGGTATCATTGACTATTTGAGAAATAATCGCACTGGTAGCAGAAGGAACCTCACTAGGCTTTAAAACAACTGTGTTTCCAGCAGCAATTGCGGCAATTACTGGAGCAAAAGATAGTTGGAATGGGTAGTTCCATGCTCCAATAATTAAAGATGATCCAATTGGCTCAGGATATATGTAACTTTTTGCTGGGAAATTTATCAGATTTGTCCCTACCCTTTTTCTTTTAGACCACTTTGGTAAATTCCTGATTGCTTCATCAATGTCTAAATAAAGAAGTGCTAGTTCATTCGTAAAAGTATCAAATCTCGACTTTTTGAAATCCGCGTAGATTGCATCATTCATTTTTGTCTCATTTGATTTCAACACATCTCTCAGGCGTTTCAGTTGCGTTATTCTGAAATTCACAGGTTTCGTGGCTTGAGATCCAAAGTAATCCCTCTGCGCAATTAATATTTTCTCAAACTTCTCCATGATAGTCTCTAATATAATTCAATTAGAGATATAAACAGTATTGAATTGAAAATTGTTGAGCTTTTCAAAGAAAAGTATACTTCTCACAAATCATCAAGGCTTTTGTTATATTTGCTTCGTTGCAAGAGAAAAAGATACGATGCAAAGAAAGTTTTATGGTAATTTAATCCTGCTTGTACTACTAAATGTACTGATTAAGCCATTTTATATTTTTGCGATTGATGCTGAAGTTCAAAATGTTGTTGGTTCTGAGCAATATGGGATTTATTTCACTCTACTCAATTTCTCATTCTTATTCAATATGTTTTTAGACATTGGAATTACCAATTACAATACAAAGAATATTGCGCAACATCCAAATACAGTTTCAAAATATATTGGTTCTATACTCGGACTAAAAGCCACACTTGGCTTGGTTTATTTCACAATAACTGTAGGCACCGCATTAATATTAGGATATAATAATTTTGAGATGCATTTGCTCGTTATGCTCGTGCTAAATCAATTTCTTTCTGGGGTATTACTTTATTTGAGAAGTAATTTTGCAGGGTTACATTTATTTAAAATTGATGCTGTTCTTTCAGTATTAGACCGATTATTATTAATTATCATATGTTCAGTATTACTGTACAGCTCCCTTATTACAACATCATTTCAAATAGAATGGTTTGTCTATGCTCAAACGACAACATATGGTCTTACTGTTCTTATTGCCTTGATATTGTCCATAGTTAAAATTGGAAAAATTCAATTTTCAATTAAACGTTTATTTTCAAGAGCTTTACTCAGACAAAGTAGACCATATGCTTTATTGGTTTTACTTATGATGCTTTATACACGAATGGATGCAGTCATGTTAGAACGACTCTTACCAGACGGAAAAGAGCAGGCAGGAATCTATGCTCAGGGATTTAGACTATTAGACGCTATCAATATGTTTGCCTTTTTAGTTGCAGGTTTACTTTTACCCATCTTTGCAAGACAAATTAAGGTTAGGGAATCTGTGGTTGCTGTGCTTCAAGCTTCTGGTTTGCTTCTCGTTGGTGTTTCTATTATGGTCGGAATAAGTGCAGCATTTTCATCTGAATCCTTGATGAGGCTGATTTATCATCAAGAAATCTCTGCTTCTAGTGATGCTTTTAAGTGGATCATATTAAGCTTTATTCCCATTTCCACTGGATATGTATTTGGCTCATTATTAACGGCAAATGGCAGTATGAAAGTTCTGAATCAAATGGCGCTTTTTGGAATCTTAATCAATGTAATATCAAACTTCATACTAATTCCACTCTATAAAGCTGAAGGTGCTGCAATGGCTACATTTTTTACACAGGTTGGAACTGCTCTTGCACAGGTTCTAATTGTTTTGAAAGTATTTCAACTTAAAATTCATTTAGCACATACATTCAAATTATTTGTATTTATTGTAATTATGATACTCACTGGCTTTTTAAGTACAGATTACGCATTCGGTGCCTGGAGGTTTTTAATCTTAGCTTCTTTCGGAACGATTAGTCTGTTTTTACTAAGGATCATTAATCTCAAAGAAATTTTTAATTTACTTCTTAAGAAATAGTTCTAGCCCTACGCTCTAATCTGTCTTACCTCATGCATTGGAGAGAAGTAATCTAATGTTATCATATCCCATCCATTTCTTTTCATATCCAAAGTATATAGCATTCCTTCTTCTGTAGGGTAGCAGTTGAAATCATCACTTAAAGAAACTTCTATTCCTTTAGCATTTAATTTTGCAAACAACTGGTTAAGGTCTGTGTTATCCACCATTAATGTAGACTGAACTTTCTTACCTGCTTGTAAAAATGATACTTCAAGAGTTGCACTTTGTGTTCTCTCTTCAATTTGAATGTGTTGAATCGTCATGTAATCAAATATCGCTCTCATAATCTTAATTATTTAATGTTACGATACAAACATACCTAGGTAGAACGTAATCTATTTACGATGTAAAATTTGAGGAAGAATCAGATACGAACTAAATATTTCAAAAATTTCAAGACATTTGGCTTGATAAAAATAAATAACTGTTATATTTGTCCCCGCTAAAGAAAAACGTTCTTTTGCTTTTGAAATAGATTAGTATAAGCGGGCGTAGCTCCCCGAATAAGATTCGATGCTGTTCTTCAAACAGACTCATCTAAATCGGGACGGGACGCTACGTAGAATGTGTTTTGAAATACTGTAGTATAAGCGGGCGTAGCTCAGGGGTAGAGCATAACCTTGCCAAGGTTAGGGTCGTGAGTTCGAATCTCATCGCCCGCTCATTGAAATAGGAGTTTTATTTACTTTAGTGTAGATAAGGGTCGTGAGCTCTGACGATCAGTTTACTGATGTCAGAATGCTGATTAAACATCAGCATTCGAATCTCATCGCCCGCTCAATTGAAATAATTTACCAGATTTATCAGTCAGATAAATCAAATGCCCGGATGGTGGAATTGGTAGACACGCCGGACTTAAAATCCTGTGCTCTTCGGGGCGTGCGGGTTCAAGTCCCGCTCCGGGTACAAAGCCCTGTAACGTAAAGTTGCAGGGCTTTTTTGTTTCGATACTTTCAGAAAACAGTTCGACATAATTCTTTCAGTATATTTGTCATTAGCAAATTTATGGGAACAGTTGCTATACATAGAGCTAATAGAGAAGATTTAAAAGACCTTCAAATTGTCAGCAGGACTACTTTCAAGGAATCTTTCGGAGAGCAGAACACTCCAGAAGATATGGAGAAGTACCTAAAGGAAAAGTTTAGCGAGCAACAACTTTTCTTGGAACTTGATAATCCCGATTCGTTATTCTACTTAGCAAAGCTTAATGAAGAAGTTGTTGGCTATCTCAAATTGAACACTGGACAGGCTCAAACTGAATTGAAAAATGAAAACGGACTTGAAATTGAGAGAATTTATGTAATCAATAAATTCATTGGCAAAGGAATAGGAAAACAACTTTTCAATCTAACGATAGATATTGCACAACAAGAGAAAATACAATACATCTGGTTAGGAGTTTGGGAAAAGAATGAACGAGCACTTAATTTTTATCATAAAAATGGGTTTGTAGAATTTGACAAACACATTTTTGTACTTGGTGATGACCACCAGACAGATATACTAATGAAATTAAAGTTGAACTAACCATCAATATAGTTCGACAATACAATCATTCCCTGTACATTTAGCCCTGTAACGTAGAGTTCCAGGGCTTTTTTGTTGGTTTCAACCAAAATAGGGTGACGGGACTAAATCTTCTACAACCTTTATCATAGTTAAGAAAAATGGTTCGACACTTTTTTGTATTTAAGTATTTGCTAAAATAATTAATCATATCTTTGTAGCATGAGTAATTCATGTATAAGAATAGAAGCAGATATAGAGCAGATTAATAAGTGTAAGCTGTTATTGGAAGAGCAATCTCAGAAGATTGAATCCATGACCAGTGTTTTGAACCTTGTGGGAAATACAGTTCGCTTTAACATTCTCTACTTGCTTCAAAAGGAAGGTAGATTGTGTGTTTGTGATTTGAGCGATATTCTTGGAATATCAATCTCTGCAGTATCACAGCACTTGAGAAAGCTTAAGGACAGACAAATTATTTATTCGGTAAAAGAAGGTCAAACAATTTATTACTCCAACAATGAGGCAAAGTCTCATTTACTTGATTCCTTCTTCTCACTTCTTACAGATGAAACAAAAACTGAATTGGTATGAAATCAAATAATAAAATAGCTGGTGTAGGACTACTGACGGCAATAGCCGCATCCTTATGCTGTATCACGCCTGTGATTGCATTGGTTGCTGGAACAAGTGGTATGGCTTCAACTTTTTCATGGATGGAACCAGCCAGACCCTACCTAATCGGATTCACGATTTTGACGTTAGGGTTTGCATGGTATCAGAAACTGAAACCGAAGAAAGAAGTTAATTGCAACTGTGATACAGATGAGAAAAAGAGCTTCATGCAGTCCAAGCTGTTCTTGGTAATCATAACCGTTTTTACAGCAGTCATGTTGACATTTCCATACTACTCACATGTGTTTTATGATAATGAGGTATCTGGAACTTCAATTAGTGCGGAACACGCTCAGAAATATGAATTTACTATTGACGGGATGACTTGTGAGAGCTGTGAAGAGCATGTTATCCGTGAAATACTCCAGTTAGAAGGTATAGGGACGGTTAATGTTTCCTATAACAAAGGAAATGCTGTGGTTGAATTTGACAAGAATAAGACCAATGAAGATGAAATAACGAAGGCGATTAACGCAACAGGATATACAGTAACCAATACAAAGAATTTATAATGGCAGTTGAACTAAAATCAGAAATTACTTGTCCAGAATGTGGACACAAAAAGGAGGAGGAAATGCCAACGGATGCATGCTCCTGGTTTTATGAATGTGGAAATTGTAAGGCACTACTTAAACCCAAAGAAGGGGATTGCTGCGTGTATTGTTCCTATGGAACCGTTCCATGTCCTCCAATTCAAGAAACTGGTAGCTGTTCATCAAGCTGTTGCTAACAATTAATTAGAGTCGATTTGGTTCGACAATGTAATCATTAGGGGTGCATTAAAAAAGAAAGCCCTGTATCAGAATGATACGGGGCTTTTTTGGTTCGACATTTTCTAAAATGGTTCGACAATCAATTCATTGAGTGGCTCTCGATATACTCTTTAGGCGTTACTCCGACCTTCTTCTTAAACAATCGTGAAAAATACTGCGGGTACTCAAAACCCAGTTGATAAGCAGTTTCGGAAATTGAGGCGTTCGGAGCAAGTAATAAATCCTTTGCTTCATTTATCAAGAATAATTGAATGTGTTCTGTTGTCGTTTTACCAGTTTCCTTTTTAAGTGTATCACTCAAATATCGCTGAGTCACAGACATCCTATCGGCAATTTCCTCTATACTGGGTACTCCTTTCTCTTGGAGTTGACCAGATTGGTAGTATTCCTCCAATCTATGATTAAACTGTTCTAACAAGTTAATCGACATTTCCTTTCTATTGATAAATTGTCTTTCATAAAAGCGATTGGCATACTTCAACAGAGTACTGAGGTGAGATATGATGATGTCTTTACTGAAGGAATCTTGATTGTTATGATATTCAATTACTATGTTCTCTACAATGGATTCCATCTGTTTTTCCTCACTCGGAGAAAGATGCAAAGCTTCATTTACAGAGTAAGAAAAGAAACCATATTTCTTGATTTGTTGGGCTAATTCCGTCCCCTTGACAAAGTCTTCATGTAAGTTGATTGAAAACCCTTTCTGTACAAAGACCGCATTGCTGTCCCATTGCAGTACTTGTCTTGGTGACATGAAGAACATTGCGCCATTGGTAAAATCATACTTTGTTCGTCCGTAGTTCAACTTACCACTAATAACTTTTTTCAAACTGATAGTATAGCAATCATTGGTAATAGGTGGTGAGCTTTCTTTCGGACAGGGTAGAAAATTATCTCCAGCTGCAGACATAACACTGAACATTGGATGTTCAGGTTGAGGCAATTCAAGGTATTCGAAATATGACGATAATGTACTAAAATGCTTCATTGCTATTCTTCAAATTTAGTTGTTTTTTGACGGATTCAAAAGTTCCACTTCACCCCAGTTTCCTTTTCTGACAAATCCCAGAGCTTTTCCATTACCGACTTATCCAAAGCGTGCGGTTCTAATTTACATTCACCAACAGGACCTTTAAAATATCCTCGTCCTGTAGGTCCATAAAAAGCTTTTTGCTCCAAGTCTTCTTCTGTGGCACACATCAATTCTGGGTAAGCACCTCTTTCAGCTGATTGAACCATTGGAGTCAATTTCATTATTTGCCATATGAACCTTGTTAATAAACTACCACTTGTTTTGATTAATGATGTTCTTGAAGCACCTGGATGACAAGCATACGCTTTAACACTTGTCTTTCCTGCTTTTTCAAGCCTATCTTGTAATTCGTAAACAGTCATAATTTGCGCCAATTTACTCTGACTATATACTCCATTCGGAGAGTAGTTCTTATCCCAGTTCATATCGTCAAATTGAATGGTTTTAATACCTAAGTTGTATCCCATACTCCCTACTGTCACAATGCGTCCATTCGATTCATCTATTCGTGGATATAGCAATGATTGTAATAGGAAGTTGCCATAGTGGTTTACACCAAGCTGACTCTCAAATCCATCCACTGTTATGGTTTGAGTTGGAACTTGGGCAATTGCAGCATTCAACATCAATGCATCAATCTTTGGAACAGTTTTAAGAACCTGCTCCGCAGCTTGTCTCACAGATGCCTGTTCAGCCAAGTCCATTTGTATATTGGAGACATCTATATTATTACCAAGCTTTTGTTTTAAAGCTGCGATTGTTTCTTTTGATTTTTTATTGTTGCGATTCAGCATCACAACCTTTGCTCCTTTTGATAGCAATATTGTTGCTGCTTCAAATCCAGTTCCACTTGTAGTTCCAGTTATGACAAATGTTTTGCCTTTTAAGTCTTTTATTCTGTCAGGAGTCCATCCTTGTTTTCCAAATTGATTCATACTCATATCTTTCTGTTTTTGTGATTAATAAGAATATTACAAAGGTCGGCACGAAGGAGCCCTGAACTCTTATACGGATTTTCGAATCATGTATACTTTTTAGTAATCAGTTGCTTTCAATTTGTCTCCCCAATTAGGAAAGTTGTTCACTCTTTCAACTATTACTTCTTCTCCGATAACTTTTAATACTCCTGCCATGAGTATCATAAAACTGAATAAAATGGATAATGTGTATCCTACTATTTTCTGGTTTTATTGATTTGTTCTTCGTGATAATTCGCCATAATTATTTGATTTTACAGTTAATAGATATTTGAATGGTTTTACCAACTACTAAAGCAGGAAATTTTGCCCCTAAGCCGAATTCTTTCCGATTCAGTGAAAATTGTCCGTTTAAAGTTTTGTCGTTGTATGTAAATGGAACCACCACTTGCTTAGTCGTCTTAAGTAGCGTAAGATTTCCTATTACTTGATAATGTCCATTGACTTCTTCTATAGATGAAGAAATAAAGTTGATTTTTGGATGTTCCTTCACATGGAAGAAGTCTTTACTTCTAAGATGTTCATCTCTTTTTTGATTACCAGTATCTACAGTTGAGGAACCGATACTCACATTAAAAAAGGAGTTGTTCAAATCCTTTTCATTAAATACAATTTCTCCTTTGAGGTCTGAGAGATGACCTTTAACAGTCAATATTCCAAGTTTTTTCACACTGAATGACACTTCCGAATTTGAAGTATCAATCTCTAATTTATCATTTGACATCATTCTTTCGTTTTTGAATTAATGACACAAATTTATGGGTGCGTTATCGGCTACGCATTAATGTAGATTAAGAAATGAAGTTGATGATAATTATTTTTCCGAAAGGCGTTGCTTTTTAACTGTGCTTAGGGCTTCTGGTGTTATTCCAAGGTAGGATGCTATCATTTTCTGAGGTACTCGCTGCACAATATTAGGGTAGGTTTTTACAAAATGCTCATAGCGTTCTATACCAGAAGCACTCATAAGCATAATTACTCGCTTTTGAAGGACAGCAATTCTTCTGATTAATTTCTCATTCTCTGGCTCTACCTTCTCAGTTTTCTCCCTCTGGTTTAATTCCGAATCTTCAAGTGCATCAATGAACATTTCTGCTGGAGTATTAGGCCCCACATTATCAGCCATTATCCAATCTTCAGAAGCAAACATAAAAATGTGCTCTTTTCCCTTGTCATCAATTGTATAGCTTCTAAGCAAACCAGATTTCACTTCATAGAATTTACTATTTAAATCTCCTGGTCGCTGTAATACCTGGCCCCTATTTACTTTGATTGTTTTCATAAAAGTTCTCAATACAAAAATACGCATTTTTGTATTGAGGTTCTTTGAGTGATCTGAACATATTTAGTTGTTGTCGATTTGGTTCGACAATTAGCAAAGTGGTTTAACATTCTGAGATTGGTCAGTGCTGTTTTAAGAAGTGCTTTTCAAATTAAAGAATATCAAGTATATTCTCTGGTGGTCTCCCTATAACAGCCTTATTACCTTTTACAAAGATAGGTCGCTCAATTAATTTAGGAAACTTAATCATCGCATCAATCCATTCATCTTCGGATAAGCTTTTGCCTTTGAAATTTTCCTTATAATCTTTCTCTCCTTTGCGAATGAGCTTTTCGGCAGAAATTTCTAGCTTTTTAAGTATGTTTTTCAAGTCTGACTTACTTGGAACATCCTCCAAGTACAAAACAACTTCTGGAGAAACTCCATTTTCTTCAAGTAGTTGAAGCGTTTGTCTACTTTTTGAACATCTTGGATTGTGATAAATAAGCATAGTGAAAAGTATTACGAAATCAACTTTTCTTTAAGCTCCTTCATGAAAGAGGAAGCATAAACAAAATCATTAATTTCTTTATTATCTGTTTTTATAATCTCTTCTTTTGTTCCAGACCACCAATTTCTACCTGTATGAATGAAAACAATATGGTCACCAACTTCAATAACACTATTCATATCGTGTGTGATAACAACTGTATTGATGTCATATTCGTAAGTAATCTCTTTTATTAAGTTATCAATTACAATAGAAGTACTCGGGTCTAAACCAGAATTCGGTTCATCACAAAACAAATATTTTGGATTCATAGAAATTGCGCGTGCAATGGCTATACGTTTTTTCATACCTCCACTACACTCTGCTGGTAGTAATTTGTTTCGACCGGAAAGATTAACACGTTCAAGGCAAAAATCAGCACGTTTCTGCATTTCTTTCTTGGATTGTTTTGTAAACATCTTTAGAGGGAACATAATGTTTTCCTCAACTGTCAAAGAGTCAAATAGTGCTGAACCTTGAAAAAGCATTCCAATCTCTTTTCGAATTTCCTTACGCTCTTTTCGATTCATTTGTGAAAAATCTCGTCCGTCGTAGAGTACACTCCCAGAATCCACTTCAAGTAAACCAACAATACACTTTGCTAAAACAGATTTCCCTTGTCCCGATTGACCAATAATAAGATTTACTTGACCTGCTTCAAATTTTGCATTAAAGTCATGGAGTACATGATTCTCACCAAATGATTTATTTACATTTTTGACTTCAATCATCTAGAGTAAGATTAGTTGAGTGAGTACAAAATTCGCTAATAATATCACTATACTACTCCAAACAACTGCTTGGGTAGAAGATTTCCCGACATCTAACGCTCCACCTTTGGTGAAGTAACCAAAATAAGATGATACAGAAACGATGATAAACGCAAAACAAACTGTTTTTACCAGAGCATAAACAATATCGCTTGTTTTAAAAAAGGAACGAATACCAAACACAAATTCTTCATGTGATGAAAGTCCAGAATAAACAACTGACGCATATCCACCTAGCAAGCTCAATCCCATTGAAATGATAATTAGGAACGGAAAGAAAGACATTGCTGCTACAATTTTTGGCAAAATCAGGAAGCTTCTCGAGTTTACCCCCATAATTTCCAGCGCATCAATTTGCTCAGTCACACGCATTGTCCCTATTTCAGAAGCAATATTCGACCCCACTTTACCAGCTAATATTAAAGATATAATTGTTGGAGAGAACTCTAGGATCGTGCTCGACCTCGTTATATAACCAATAGTATATTTTGGTAATAAAGGGCTATCCATGTTTGAAGCTGTCTGCAATGCAATCACCGCTCCCATAAAAACGGATAGAATCGCTACAATTGCTAAGGAGTTTACACCAATCGTAACAATTTCATTCATTGTACGAGTATAATACACTTTGAAACGCTCTGGCTTTGAAAAAACCTGCCCTAGCATTTGAAAATACTTTCCTATGTTTACAATATAGTTCATTGGTTACCGCTAAATTAATAGTTATTCCTGAACAAGGTTAATTTTTACCCTGAAAACAATACATAAATTCGTATAAATTTAAATTTCAGCAATTAGATTAATTTAATAAAACCACGATGAAGGTCAAAAAAACGATGGTTTCAATTAAATTTGTACTCAAATGAGTAAGCGAGATCAAATATGCAAATCTTTTGAGAAATATGTTCCAAAGACATTTGCTCCTTATCTCGTTGAATTACTTTTTTCAGAAAAAGTGAACTTTAAAATCACCAAACCTAGAAATACAAAACACGGTGATTATCGTCCTCCTCACAACGGAAAAACACATCGAATCACTGTAAACAATGACTTAAATAAATATGCGTTTTTAATCACTACCATTCATGAATTTGCGCACATGACTACTCATATTAAATATGGCAGAGGAATTAAAGCCCATGGATTAGAATGGAAAACTGAATTCAAGCGACTTCTTTTGCCTGTTTTAGAGAGTAAAGAACTCCCACAAAGCATTCACAACGCATTACTCAGAAGCTTAAATAATTTAAAAGCTTCGAGCTGTACAGATAAGAATTTATATCGTGCACTTAAAGAATTTGATGATTCTTCAAAGAATTCAGTACTTTTGGAACAGCTAAAAAACAACCAAAAGTTTAAATTGGGGAAAAAAGTTTTTCAAAGAGGTGTATTGCGAAGAAGTCGGTTCCTTTGTGAAGAAGTTACTTCAAGAAAAATTTATTTAGTTAGCGCATTAGCAGAGGTTGAACCGGTAAATGAAGGAAAAGAAGATGGAGAATAATTATGCAATTATAATGGCAGGAGGTGTCGGAAGTAGGTTTTGGCCTTTATCCGTGGAATCTAGGCCGAAACAATTTTTAGATGTATTAGGAATTGGAAAGACATTAATCCAACTGACTTATGAGCGCTTATTAAATGTAGCTCCAAAGGAAAATATTTATATATTAACCAATGAATCATATACTTCATTAGTTAAATCTCAATTACCTGAATTAAAATCATCTCAAATACTCACTGAACCTGAACGTAAAAACACTGCACCCTGTATTACTTATGCAGCAGCTAAGATTTATTCTCTCAACAAAAACGCAAACTTAATTGTTGCTCCTTCTGATCATTTAATCCTTAAGGAAGAAAAATTCGTTAGAATTGTAGAAAAAGCTATAAATCGTGCGGAAAAACATGACCGAATAGTCACCTTAGGAATTAAGCCAACTAGACCTGATACAGGCTACGGATACATCCAGTTTCATCAAGATGGAGACCTAGTAGGAGGACAAATCATGAAAGTGAAGCAATTCACAGAGAAGCCAAATCGAGAGCTCGCAGTAATCTTCCTTAAAAGTGGAGACTACTATTGGAATTCAGGAATATTTGTATGGCGTGCAAAAACAATATTGAGTGCTATCCAAAAATTCAAACCTGATTTGTACGAACATTTTTGTGACAACTACAATGTCTACAATACACCTGGCGAAATTGAATATGTAAATAATGCATTCAGAAATTGTGAAGATATTTCCATTGATTTTGCGGTTATGGAAAATGCGAAAAATGTAGATGTAATTCTCTCTGATTTTGATTGGTCAGATTTAGGTACTTGGTGTAGCTTAAATGAACATTTAGAAAAAGACATCAATGGAAATACTGTTTCAGGGGACAATACTTTTATGATAGGTTCACATGATTGTTTAGTAAACCTTCCTGACGACAAAGTAGCTATCATTCAAGGACTAAAGAATCATATCATAGTAGAATCTGATAATCGATTATTGATTTTGGATAAGGACGATGAACAAAATTTGAAGAAATACCTAAAACTAGTGAAGGATAAGCTTCCAAAAGAAATAAATATTTAGTACGTTACAACATGAGTTTAGACATACCCTCAGATTTTAATTCCGATATTGAAGACAAACCGTTTGTTCAATGCAAAGTATGTGAAAGCGAGCTAATGGATGGAAAAACTCCATATACAATAGAAAAAGCATATAAACGAACACCCGAAGGTAAAGATGTTACTTTGTTTGAAGTCGCAATTTGCATTCCATGTGCCCAAAAACAATCTGAAAAAATGAGTAAAGAATCTCGTTCCTTTTTAGAAAATGTAATGGGTAACCAGCATTTTTTTCAGAAACGTCAGGCCATGTGGAACACAAACTGGCGTGACGACTGGAAGGAGCGTTGTATTTTTTCTGATGAGGCTATAAATACAAATGACGAATATCACATCGTTGGTCAATTTCAAAATGGTAAGATTATTCCAAATCTTACTCCTTTTGTAATTGGACAGGGTATGATAGAACATATTCAAGACAATCTTTCCCTTGAAACAAAAGAAGAAATGGATGACTTTGGGAGACAATTTCTTGGTCCAGACCCCTCTTTAAAAGCTCTATTGGAAGATTATCAATTTGTAATGGTATAAAGTTTAAGATTCAAACTTCAACCATTTTTTATAATTCATTTTTATTCTTTCAGGAGACCCTCCTAGCATAAAAGTCCAATAACTCCATAGGTTCACCACATTGACTTTGAAGTAAGAGTTATGCTCATATTTACGAGCAGATACAAGTACATCTTTTGGAATAATTTTGAATTTAAAGTTTTTGCGTGCCCTGCGAATAAAATCAAAATCTTCCATTATTACATATTCTGGATCGAAACCATCTAACTCATTGAAAACTGACTTCTTTACAAACAGAGTCTGGTCACCTCCCCTACAAAACATAAAGTCGAACCTGGTCCACCAAGCATTAAATTTTAAAGGCAACGCATTTTTATCAAATTGAAATCGATAGCAGCCTACATCTACTCCTTTTTTAATTGATTCTCGAATATCATCTTCAAATGAGTTTGGCGGTATCACATCTGCATGAATAAAATAAAAAATCTCTCCAGTTGCTGCATTAGCTCCAGTATTCATCTGCTTTGCTCTACTCGGAATATGATCTTCAATTACATTGACTTTTGGATACGATTTTGCAATTTCTACAGTTTTATCTGTACTTTTTGCATCCACGATGATGATTTCTTCGTAAGTGTAAGTATATTTGGACAATACGTCTAACAGTTGAGGGAGTTTTTCCTCTTCGTTTAAAGTTGGAATGATTATGGATATTTTCATTGCCTCGAAATTAAAAATAAAAATAACTGATATGAAAAGAATAATAATTTTAAATGTCGCTATCTTGCTAATTATTGGAAATACATACGCTTGTAGTGCGAAAAAAGATGTCACGGTCCCAGATATTAATTCCACTGAGAGTAGTTCAACCGATATCACAGAGAATAATTCAACTGATATAGAAGAGAAAGAGACCAAGAAAACTGAACAAGTAGACACATCAAACGACACTAATAATATGGATTCGACAGAAGTCGATGAAAAGGAAGTGAAAGTCGAAAAATCTAATAGTGATCTTCACAAACATCAAATTTGGGATGAGCTCACGACAAAACATGTTACGGAAAAAGGATATTTAGACTATAAAGGAATGATTAAAGATTCAACGAAGCTAAATAAATATTTAAAACAATTATCAGCGAATCATCCCAACGACTCCTGGACTTCAAATCAACGTAAGGCTTTCTGGATAAATGCCTACAACGCATACACTGTAAAGTTAATTGTAGACAACTATCCTGTTAAGTCAATTAAAGATTTAGGGGGATCTATTTATCGTGTAAATACTCCTTGGGATATTAAGTTTATTAATATAGGTGATAAAGAATATCACTTAAATGACTTAGAGCATAATATTTTAAGAAAAGAGTGGGAAGATGCAAGAATACACGCAGCTGTAAATTGTGCATCTATCTCTTGTCCAAGGTTGAGAGCTGGTGCTTTTACGGCAGATAAATTGGACGAACAATTAGACGAACAAATGCGGATTTTCATTAATGATGAAACTAAAAATGTGATTAATGAAAAGAGCGCCAAACTCTCTAAACTTTTCAAATGGTTCTCAGGAGATTTTAAAAACAATGCTCCCTCGGTAATTGCATATATCAACAAGTATTCAAAAACAAAGTTAAGCGAAGACGCTGATATCGACTATGCTGAATATGATTGGAACTTGAATGACAAATAGAGGGTGTGCTTCGGGAGGCTTTTTGTCACGGTTTTTCACGGAAAAACGCGCGCCAAAAAGATTTTTCGCTGTTGGGTTTCACAATGGGTTAGCCCCAATTGTTTACCGAAACATCCTCCTTACAGGACTTTTTACTAGTCTTAGGTTCTTTTAGCCCATGTTTTCACCCATGGTTACAAGTTGATTGTCCCTCACAGGACTCAGTAATAACATAGCTGAGTATCGTAGATACGACATTTCTTTAGCCATGGGTTTCAACCCGCGGCTAGAGAAATGCATAGACAATTCTTTTTGGCGAAATTTTTGTATCAAAAATTATGACAAAAAACCTTCCGAAGCACAAAATCAATTAGTACAGAAAATTATTATAAGGGTATCTTTCTTTAAAGATACGTTTCACTTCGCTGTATAGTACATCTTTCAATTCGTCAAAATTCTCTTTCTTTTCAGCAGAAATAAACACACATTTATCGTTATTTAATTTTGCCATCCATTGTTTTTTAAGCTCTTCCAAAGAGAAATTCTCTTGTTTTTTGGGTTCTAAATCGTCTTCATCTTGGGGTGTGTAAGTGTATGCATCTATTTTGTTAAACACGACTATCGTTGGTTTTTCAGACTTATCAATTTCACCTAAAGTCTCATTCACCACGTTGTAATGATCTTCAAAATTAGAATGAGAAATATCAACTACATGCACTAAAATATCAGATTCTCGAACTTCATCTAAAGTTGATTTAAAAGACTCTACCAGTTGATGTGGAAGCTTGCGAATAAAACCTACTGTATCAGAAAGCAAAAATGGTAAGTTTTCAATTACTACTTTTCTAACTGTTGTATCGAGCGTTGCAAAAAGTTTGTTCTCCGCAAAAACCTCAGATTTACTCAATGCATTCATGATTGTACTCTTTCCAACATTAGTATATCCCACCAATGCAACGCGCACTAACTGACCACGGTTTCCACGTTGAACAGCTTTTTGTTTGTCAATTTCTTTGAGTTTTTTCTTTAAAAGACTGATTTTTTGTTTAATAATACGACGGTCTGTTTCAATCTGGGTCTCCCCTGGACCACGCATTCCAATCCCCCCTTTTTGACGTTCTAAGTGAGTCCACATTCGTGTTAGTCGCGGGAGTAAATATTCGTATTGTGCTAATTCCACTTGTGTTTTGGCATGGGCTGTTCTTGCTCGCGAAGCAAAAATATCGAGTATTAAATTACTTCTATCTAATATTTTAACATTGAGAATGCGTTCAACATTTCTTAGTTGTGATGGAGATAAGTCATCATCAAAAATAACCATTTCAATTTCATGTTCTTGAATATAATTCTTGACCTCATCAATTTTACCTGTTCCAAGAAATGTCTTTGGGTGTGGAACTTGAAGTTTTTGTAAAAACATTTTCTCAGTTCTTGCTCCAGCTGTTTCAGCTAAAAAGGCAAGTTCGTTAATATGTTCTCTTGCTTCTTCTTCGGTTTGATCTTGAGTTATTGCACCAACTAAAACAGCGCTTTCTCCTTCAATACCTTCTTTAATCTTTCCTATTTCCATTAACTATTGTTGCAAACTTTTTACGTGTTTTACTAAAGCTCCTATTTCTTTTTCTTCTGTAATAACTGATTTATATGCAGACATTCCATTATCCGTACCATACAAAATAATTTGTCGGATTTCATTTTCTTCTAAAGAACTTTTAGATAAATCTGCTGCATTACTTAAGCCTCTATCACCTTTTGGACCATGACAACTTTTGCAATAGCTCTTATAAATCTTGGCTCCATCCACTTCTCCTGTAACAGGATTTGTCATGGTGGGTGGAGAGCATGAACTAACCAATAATATAACTATTGTTTGGATCGTTATTAAAACCATCCTACTCCTTCTAATTCTGTATAAATAAACGGCCATGGGATTGCAATAAAAATTAAAACTAAACCAAGACCATAATATCGAAGTATCATCTTGTGTTTTCTCGAAGCAAGCGGTTGCTTTTCTGCCTTCTTTCTTCCAAGAGTTATTAATATAACCGCTAAAATCATCATTAACGCATGCTCTACAGCAAAGAATGTCGTATTTTCAACACCATGGATCCAATTAGAAAAGTTTACCCTTGGACCGAAAAAGTATAATATTAGTCCTAACAACAACTGAATATGAATAAAAACCATGGTAAATAGGTTTATCATCTTATCCTTTTTTAAGTAATTTTCGTTTTTCAGATTTACCAATGCGTTAATGATTGCAATTAGCAATAATGCTAAAACAATATACCTTAAACCTGAATGCGCAGCTATTAATCCTTTCATGTTTGTTAATTTGGTTCAAAAATACCTAAAATCAAACTATTTTGCGAAGTATTTTGATTGAATTAGTTATTTTTCGAGATTCAAAATATACTTTAGACATGAAGTTAAACTATTTGCTCATTCTTTCTTTTGTTCTTTTATTAAGTTCAACTGCAAACTCTCAATTACCGATACCCGAAAATGGACTAAAACCTTCTACCCCATCTGCGGTAGTTTTTAGAAATGCTAAAATTATTGTTAGTCCTGAAGAGACAATTCAAAAAGGTTCTATGGTAATCCAGGATGGAAGAATCACTGCTGTTGGAATGTTAGTAAGAATTCCTAAAGGAGCAATTGTAATCGATCTTGAAGGTAGAACAATTGTTCCAGCATTTATTGAAAGTTATTCTTCTGTCGGTGTCCCAGAGCCAAACAAAGCGAAATGGGAGCCTCGCCCCCAGCTAGATAGTAAAAAGGAAGGAGCTTTCTATTGGAATGAGTCAATAAAACCAGAAGTAAATGCTGCAGAACATTTTAAAGTAGATGCCAAAGCATCCAAACAACTTCAGGAAATGGGATTCGGTATTGCCATCACCCATGTTCCTGACGGAATAATGAGGGGGACTGGAGCAGCTGTTGCATTGGGAGATTTAGATAATAGACGCGCTATCATCAAGTCAGAATCGGGCGCATTCTTTTCGTTTGAAAAGGGTAACTCAAGACAAACCTACCCTTCTTCTCAGATGGGTTCAATTGCACTATTTAGACAAGCAATGTTGGACGCACAATATTATATCGAAAACAAAGATTGTAATCCTAAAAACTTATCTCTAGAAGCTATAAATAATCAGCTCGACAGACCGTTAATTTTTAAAGTAAAAGATAAATTAGAAATTTTTAGAGCACAAAAAATTGCCGAAGAGTTTAATTTAGGCTTCACCATATTCGGCAGTGGAAATGAATATGAAAGAATTAATGAATTACAAAACTGGAAAAATAAGTTGATCATTCCAATTGATTTTCCTGAAGCTTATGATGTTCAGGATCCTTATGTTTCTCGTCAAATCCCAATGAGTGATTTGAAAAATTGGGAGTTAGCACCTTCTAATCCTTACCTTTTAAGAAAACATAACATTGATTTCGCTTTGAGTTCTAAAGGACATAAGAAAGCAGATGAATTTTGGAAACACTTGCACAAAGCAATGGAGCGCGGATTAAGTCGTGAGGATGCTATTGCTGCTTTAACGAAAATACCCGCAGATATTTTTCAACTTTCAGATGAATTAGGAACTTTAGAAGAGGGGAAATTAGCAAGTTTTTCCATTTTTGATAAAGATCCTTTTAAGTATAAAGACGCAGAAATTCAAGAATCCTGGTCAATTGGAAAACAACATGTCTTGAACGCACCAGCAGAAGTAGATATCCGTGGGAAATTTAGAATTACTCTAGCGGATATTTCTTATGTAATTTCAATTGATGGAACCAAAGAAAAACCGAAAGGAAAAGTTGAAACATTCAAAACTAAAATTGATTCAACAACAACTCCAATTACCACTTCAATCGACACGAATAACGTAAAAGCAAACATTTCACTCGAAGGAAGTGACGCAAGTATTCACTTCAATATTGACGACGATGTATATCAAGGAGCTATGACACTTCACGGTAAATTCAACAATAAAGTCGGTGCTTTTCTTGGACAAGGCCAAACGCCAGATGGTGAATGGATTTCCTGGGCAGGGATTCGCTTAGAAAAACATGAAGAAAAGAAAGACGAAGAAAGTAACATTATCGTTTCTGACACAATCCAACCCAGCAACCCCTGGTTTCCGAACATGGCTTACGGTTGGGATTCACTGCCCGAAAAGCAAACGTATGTACTACGCAATGGTACCCTCTGGACAAACGAAGCAAAAGGGATCGTTAAAAAAGGAACGGTAATAATAAAAGATGGCAAAATAGACTTTGTTGGAACAGGAAATTTTACTATTCCAGCAGGAGCAGTAGAAATAGATTGTGAAGGCATGCATATTACCACAGGGATCATTGATGAGCATTCTCATATTGCAATTTCCAAGGGAGTTAACGAAGGTGGTCAGGCTGTTTCAGCAGAAGTAAGTATTGCTGATGTAGTTCGATCAGATGATATTAATATTTACAGACAGCTTAGTGGAGGTGTTACAACTTCTCAATTACTCCACGGCTCTGCTAATCCTATTGGCGGACAATCTGCAATTATAAAATTAAAATGGGGTTACAGTCCCAATGAAATGCTTGTTGACAATTCTCCAAAATTCATCAAATTTGCTTTGGGTGAAAACGTGAAGCAATCGAATTGGGGCGACTTCAATCGTGTTCGTTTCCCTCAAACAAGAATGGGTGTAGAGCAGGTATTTTATGACGCATTCCTTAGGGCGAAAAAGTATCATGAAGAATGGGAAGAATACAACAGTTTGTCTGAAAAACAAAGAAAAAAGAAAGAAGTAAAAGCTCCTGCTAGAGACCTTGAATTAGAAGCTGTTTGGGAGGTAATGAATAGCGAGAGATTTATCAGCTGTCACAGTTATGTTCAAAGTGAGATCAATATGTTGATGCATGTTGCCGACTCGATGGGCTTTACAGTGAATACGTTTACACATATTCTTGAAGGGTATAAAGTTGCAGACAAAATGAGAGAACATGGAGCAGGTGGAAGTACATTCTCAGACTGGTGGGCATACAAATATGAGGTAAATGACGCTATTCCATACAACGCATCTCTGATGAATGAACAAGGTGTAACAGTAGCAATAAACTCTGACGATGCTGAAATGGGAAGAAGACTTAATCAAGAAGCAGCAAAGGCAATAAAATATGGAGGAATGACAGAAGAAGAGGCTTGGAAAATGGTGACATTAAATCCTGCCAAGTTACTTCACCTAGATGATAGAATGGGAAGCCTGAAAGCTGGTAAAGACGCTGACATTGTAATATGGAGTACAAACCCACTAAGTATAAATGCAAGAGTTCTACGTGCTTTTATCGATGGAGAACAATTGTATGATATTGAAACCGATGAGGAAAAAAGAGTACGCTTAAAAGAAGAAAAGGCAAGAATCATTAACGCCATGCTCGATTCAAATAAAAAAGGTGATCCGAAAAAGACGTTTGTAAAAAAACAAGAAAAACATTGGCATTGTGATACCGTAGGTGAATCTGCTGAATAAGAAAAAAAATTATTATGAGATATCTATTAGCATTTATAATTATTGCATTGGTGACATATTCACTTCAGGCACAAGACCGAATTCTACTCTCGAAAGCCACAGTTCATATTGGGAATGGCAAAGTAATTCAGCAAGGATTAGTAGGCATTGAAGGAGATGAAATAGTATTAGTTGAAAACGGACTAGCCTATACTGTAGACAAAGCTAAATGGGATACTATCATCGACTTAAAAGGAAAACATCTTTACCCAGGGTTTTTCGCCCCAAACTCGACATTAGGTCTAACAGAAGTTGATGCGGTTCGTGCAACACGAGATTTTGATGAGGTGGGTAAATTCAATCCGCATGTCAGATCTCTTATTGCTTTTAATGCAGAGTCAAAAGTGATTTCAACAGTAAAAACAAACGGTGTACTTTATGCGCAAGCGACTCCACAAGGGGGTGTGATATCCGGAACTTCATCCATCGTTCACATGGAAGGCTGGAATTGGGAAGACGCTGCTGTAAAAGTAGATGATGGTGTTCATTTAAATTGGCCAGAGACACTTCAAGGAGGTGGATGGTGGGCTGAGCCAGCTCCAAAAAAAGCGAATGAAAAATATGGTGAACAAAAGAAAGAAATTAATGACTTTTTTAAAGCAGCAAAGGCTTACAGTGAGGGTTCCGAAGAATTTGACGGAAGGTATGAAGCCATGAAAAATATTTTTGAAGGAGAGCAAAGACTTTATATCCATGCAAATGAATTAAAAGCATTATTGGATATCATTGAGTTTTGTAGTGAATTTAAAATAAAATTTCCAGTCATTATTGGCGGATATGATGCTTACATGATCACTAGGCAATTAAAAGATGCAGGAATACCAATTGTTTTGAAGGGAGGTCACACATTACCAGAAAACGAAGATGACCCAGTTGATTTACCATACCGATTACCCAAATTACTTCTAGACGGTGGTGTTAAATTTTGCTTACAGAATTCTGGCAGAATGGAAACTATGAATTCAAGAAACCTACCTTTTCTGGCCGGTAGTGCAATGGCTTATGGATTAACCGAAGAAGAAGCTGTTCGAGCTGTATCGCTAAGTACAGCCGAAATCTTAGGTGTTGATAAAGTTACAGGAAGTATAGAAGTAGGAAAAAAGGCAACCTTGTTCGTAAGTGATGGAAATGCATTAGAAATGAAAACAAACAATGTTTCATTAGGAATGATTAATGGTAAATTTATTGAGTTGACAAATCATCAAACAGAATTATACTGGAAGTATAAAAACAAATACGACAAGCAGTAATTATGAGAAAGATGTCAAGTCCTAAATAACCAGTACAGATTATTAGTTAACCCGTTGTGCATTCATAACACTTCTGATAATTTCAAGAATAGTTGAGTTCTTACAAATCTAAGGCTAAACTATAGTATATAGAAAATCAACTATCCCCACATTTTTCATTGTAATAATTAACCAATTCAGTTATTTCTCCGTTTGGATTATCCCAAGCTCCCCATTTTACTTTTTTGACTTTACTTTTGAATCCTGAACAATCTGATCCAAGTTTAGATAGTTTATTCCGCCATAACCACCCTAGTTTGGTGTAGGAGTCGTTTGGTGTTCCATCTAGAAAAACAAGATATGTTTTTATGTATTGTCTGGTGATTGTTTTAGTATTGGTAACTTCGTTTGTACTTCTAGTGTTAACGGGTTTGATGTGTACAACTAAGCTCATGTCATCTTCTATCACCACTTTAAGAAGACACATAGATCCACGCACTTTACCAACGATATATTTTTTTCCTTTATATGAACACCCTTTCAAATCTTGAGCCTTGTATTTTTGTGTATCTCCATTTTCATCCACTGTAAATAGCTTCTTGGGTCCAATACTTTTGATTTTACATACTGTTGTGTCTCCAGAGTTCAGAATAATGTGATCCTGATCTTGAGATAAACTCATAACAGATATCAGCATTAGAAATAAAATAAAAATAGATTTCATAATTTCTCATTTACTTTAGTTTCCCTACTCTCACAAAAGGCTTTTCGGGTTCCGCCTGTTTAATACTATTTTGTTTCTGTAGTGGTTTCGAAGCACTTTCTTGTCCATTGGAATCAAAGTTGGTTGAGAAGCGAAAACTTTGCAGTTAGCCGTTCACCCGCTATAAACTATATATGTTGTGTACAGTTTTTTAATTACACATAACTCGTGTATAAATTTAGCAAAAATTACCAAACCAAAAACCATCCTATAAAATCTACCAAATAATACTATACCCATAGCAATATTTAAGGTTAGCAAACATTGAAAACCGACAATTGCAGATTATAAGTGTACGCTTTGAAACCCCTGTCTCTTTTGATATTTTCATTACACTTTGTTTTTAGTGTATCGCTATTTCAGGACGGGACAATATTCTAATAAAAAAGCGACTTGAGAAATCAAGTCGCTTTTTTTAATTTTTATTTCTAAAGCCTTTATTTCATTTTTGACTTTGATTCTGGTTTAGCATCTTCAGTCGTTTCTACTGTCTCTTCAACAGATTGTTTCACTTTTTCTGTGCCTTCTTCCATTTTCTCTTCACCTTCATCCATAGTTTCGTCTATTTCTTTTTTAGCTTCATCTACTTCTTTTTCAATGGATTTCTCGATTTCATCACCAGTTTCTTTAAGCTCTTCTTTCACATCTTCCATTTCTTTTTGAACATCAGAACCAGTGGTTTCATCTGTTGACTCAGCATCGTTACATGAAGCAACTGAAAGCGTCATAACAAATGCCGTAGCATACATCAATACTTTTTTCATAACAATTATTTTTAGTTTACAATTGCACCAAATTAAAGATTTTGAATCGATTTACAGCATTTTTCTGTTAATTTTTTCTTAATTTTTGGTAAAACCAGTTTACAGGAGCATCATCAAAAAGGATCTAATAAACAGATAGTATAATGAGTTTGTAAAAAAATAATTTATTGTTGATCTGTACAATTGATGTTAGTCTACTACTTCCCTAGAAACGATTTTTTAAAAACTTAACGATTTTTTGTCCCTTTTTTAATCAAAAATGCCTTTAAAATGTTACATTTGGTAGAAACAGATTTATTAATTTAAAAAAACAGGAAAATGGCATTTGAATTACCAGATTTACCTTATGCACATGATGCACTAGAACCCCATATTGACGAGAAAACAATGAAAATTCACCATGGAAAACACCATGCGGGATATACGTCTAAACTAAATGCGGCGATTGAAGGCACAGCGCACGAAGGTAAATCCATAGAAGAAATATTAGTAGCAGGTAAAGATAACGCTGCAATTAGAAATAATGGAGGTGGTTATTATAATCACAGTTTGTTTTGGCAGATTATGTCTCCAAATGGAGGCGGAAAACCTTCAGGGGATATAGCAAATGCTATAGATAGTGCTTTTGGATCTTTTGATGCGTTCAAAGATGTGTTCTCTAAAGCTGCAGCAACCCAGTTCGGTTCAGGTTGGGCTTGGCTTTGTGTTTCCAATGGAAAACTAGAAGTTTGTTCAACAGCAAATCAAGACAATCCTATTATGGGAGAAGGCTGTAAAGGGACCCCAATATTAGGAATTGACGTATGGGAACATGCTTACTACTTGAACTATCAAAACAGAAGACCTGATTACATCGATGCTTTTTTCAATGTAATTAACTGGGACGAAGTGACTAAAAGATACGCAGCGGCTAAATAAATAGTTAGCATAAACACTTTAACATAATGAGAGATCGTCCAAAAAGACGATCTCTTTTTTTTACAATAAACTCTGAAAGTCATGCCACAGCCTCAAAAACAAGTCCAGCTATGGACGATACTTATTTAACCATGGGTGATAACGCGTAGTTAAACAAAGAAAATACTTTTGGCGCGCATTTATTTTTTGGTTCCTGAGCTATTAAGAATAAATATTTAAAAATGTCGAAGGACAAAAATCGTGACGAAAAGACTACGAAGCATGGATGTCATCTCTACTTAAAACAAACTGGTGATATTTGAAGCAAACAGCTTTATGGCAATCGCTAACAAAATAATTCCAAACACTTTCTTCAGAATAGCGATCCCACCAGGACCTAGCAGTCGTTCAATTCTTCGTGTTAATTTTAGAACTATCAATACAACAACCATATTTATTAGTATGGCAATAATAATATTTACCATTTCATACTCTGCGCGTATTGAAATCAATGTAGTCATCGAGCCAGCACCTGCAATAACCGGAAAAGCTAAAGGAACAATTCCAGCACTTTTACCTTTTATAGGAGCCTCTTTGAATAATTCAATTCCCATCACCATTTCAACTGCCATAGCAAAAAGTATAAGCGCACCTGCCACAGCAAAAGATTCTATATTTACGCCAAATAACTTCAAGATACTTTCGCCAGCAATTAAAAATGCGATCATAATTATCATTGAAACAACTGTAATCCGTTCCGCATGAATATCACCTGAAGTTTCTTTAATTTTCATGATAATTGGAATAGAACCAATTATATCTACGACGGCAAATAATACCATTGTAGCTTTAAATATCTCATTCAAATTAAATGAATTGTATAAATCTGTCATTTCAACTAATTTATTTGATTTCTGCAAAAAAGTGTGCAAAGATATATTCTTTTCTATACTTCTTGATTTGTGAACGAATAATTTTTGACAAATTCTGATACAGTAGAATACTTACTTTCATTTTAGCATAAATCCGTTTAGACTCGAAACTAAAGTACTGATTTTATGAAATTAAAACTGATTTCACAACTACTATTTTAAATTGATGGGGCTTTTTCCCAAAGCTTGAATACTGTTTCAGATATAAATAATAGAAAAGAACCGTTAATCTCTCGAGCGATACTTTTTCATTTTAGCAATTTTTTCTTTCAAAGATAAGTTTTCCTCATCCGAAGACATTTTCTCCTCTGCTGAATCTTCTTTCTGTTTAGGCTGTACTTTCTCCTCCGGTTCTTTCTCTTTAGCTTCAGGTTTTTTATCGTCTAGCTCGTTAGCCTCCTCTTGATTCACAGGCTTATATTTTGAAGCTGCTTTTCTGTATGGAACAGGCTCTATTTTCTTTTCAACAGGGCGTTCCCTTTTTTCTATGGGATGTTCTTGCTTTCTCTCAACAAGGCGGTCTTTTTTAATCTGCTCTCCTTTTACTGGCTCGATCTTTTTCGACTGAACTGACTGCTCATCTTTATCCTCCTTTTCAGAAGGCTTTTTAATTTTCTTAGAACCTTCAAAAACTTTAAATTCTCTAAAACTGCACTCTAAATTACCATTAAAGACTTTTATTTTTTTACTTGCTTTAAGTCCAACACTTTTAATTGCGTCAATGTTTGATGAAATCACCCAACAATCATAACCGACAAATGAGTTTTTAAAAGCATCGCCTAATTTTTGGTACAATTCAGCAATATCTTCATCTTCTCCCATTCGTTCTCCATAAGGAGGATTACAAATTAATAATCCTTTTTCACTAGGAGGCTCCAGCTCAAATACATCTTTCACCGTAAATGAAATCATATTTCCGATGGGAGCCATTCTACTGTTCCGTTTTGCTTTCTGTAGCATTCCCGCATCAATGTCTGAAGCAAAAATCTTAAACCCTAAATCAACAGGACGTCGATTTACTTCGCTTTGAACTTTTTCCCAGGCTTCAGCATCAAAAGATTTGAAGTTTTTAAAAGCATAATGTTGCCGCTCCACCATAGAAGGAATGTCTGCTGCCAATAATGCAGCTTCAATTGCAAGAGTTCCAGAACCACACATCGGATCAATTAACGGTGATTTTTTGTCCCAATTTGAAAGTCTTAATAGTCCAGCGGCTAAAACCTCGTTCATAGGAGCATCTCCTACTTCTTGACGATAACCTCTTTGAAACAATGGAATTCCGCTAGTATTTAATGAAACTGTCACAGATTTTTCTTTGATATAAACATCAAACATTACTTGAGGCGCTTTGATATTTACATTGGGGCGCGCATCAAATTTGTCTCGAAATACATCTGCAATTGCATCTTTTACGAGTAAAAAAGGATATTGCGTATGTGTAAAAAGATTTGAGAAAACGGCTCCTTTGACAGCAAACGTTTTTTCCATTTCAAAGAAAGATGTCCAGTCAATCTTTTTTGCTTCATCATAGAGATCTTTTTCCTTTTGAATATAAAAAGAAGCTACTTCTACCAGGACGGATATTGCAAGTCTACAGCGATAATTCAATCGATAAACATCTTCCCATCCACCTTTAACTTGAACAGCACGATTCAACTTTTCGGTTTTATCATATCCCAGCTCCTTTAACTCTTCCTGAAGAATATCTTCGAAGCCATAAAGTGTTTTAACCGTAATTTTTAAATCTTTCATTCTGTATTAATTTAACTCTTTAATTAAAGGTAGTTTCCATGAAAATATCACAGCAAATGTTCTAAAAAAGGCAATGAATGCTGCCGTCGACCACAATAACCAGGATTGACCACCAAAACCAAAATAATCACCAAGTAAATAAAGTGACCCTCCCAAGAGGCAAGGTATTGCATATATTTCTTTACGAAAAATCAATGGTATTTCGTTACACAAAACATCTCTTATTAAACCGCCAAAGGTAGCGGAAATCATTCCTAAAAACACAGCGGTTACTGCAAATTGTTCCGCATCTATACCTTTTTGAACTCCTAGAATAGTAAAAATAGCTATTCCTAGTGTATCGAAGATAAAGAAAGTTCTCCTTAATTCCCTCAGCCTACCTTGAAAAAACAAACCTATGGTCCCCCCTACAAATACAGTTATTAAATGAGTTATTGAATCCATCCAGGCAATATCTACATTTAGCAATAAGTCCCTAATTGTACCACCTCCGAGAGCAGTTATAAAAGCGATGATATAACCTCCGAGTACATCCAGATTTCTATCTGCTGCAGTAAGCATTCCGCTTATCGCGAATACTAAAACACCTAAATGATCTAAAACTAAAAGCACTGTGATTCTAATTTATTCGTTTTATGGTAAAAAAACTTATATTTTTGTGCAAATTAACTCATTTTTAGGGAGCTTGAAACACAAGACAATAATTATTTTAATCCTAATGGCCTGCTCACTTCCAATGAGCTCATTTTCACAACGTGTAGGTGTTGTACTTAGTGGTGGGGGTGCTACTGGGTTAGCACATATTGGTGTTTTGATGGCTATTGAAGAAGCCGAGATTCCTATTGATTATATTGCAGGAACAAGCGCTGGTGCTCTCGTTGGTTCTATGTATGCATGTGGATATTCTCCAGAAGAAATAAAAGCGTATATTCTATCCGACAAATTTTTAAAGATGTCCTCTGGCGATATTGAAAGTGAAGATCATTTTCTGCTGAGAAGAAAAGATGATAATGCTTCAATGCTTGATGTACCCTTTTCTAAAGACAGTATTTTTCAGAGTTTTCTTCCAACAAACTTCATTACTCCTTCTCTACTCGATTACGAGATGTTTAATTTTCTCGGTGTCACTGGAGCAGCTGTAAACGAAAATTTCGACTCGCTTTTTGTACCTTTTCGATGTGTTGCTTCCGATGTATCAAAAAAAGAAAGTGTTGTTTTCAGCGAAGGAAAATTAAATGCAGCAGTTAGAGCATCCATGACGTATCCTTTCTACGTTAATCCAATACGTATAGATGGAACTTTGCTTTTCGACGGTGGGTTATACAATAATTTTCCCGCAAACGTGCTCTACGAATGCTTCAACAATGATTATATAATTGGGAGTAATGTTTCTTTTAATGCGCCCCCTCCAAACGAGAGTAGTCTGATTAGTCAGATTACCAATATGTTTATGCAAAAAACAGATTTCAATTTACCCTGTGAAAACGGTGTAATTATTTCACCTGAACTTGAAGTGAGTACATTTGATTTCTCAGACGCTGAAACTGCGATAAGAAAAGGGTATGAGGCAGCTCAAACATACATAGATAGCATCCGATTATATGTACATAAAACTAGAACTATTGAAGAGGTCAATAACAAGCGAAAAGCATTTAAAAAGAAAATCTCACCTTTGTCTATTAACGAAATACAAGTGAATTCTGGACAAGATCTATCGTTTGTTAAAAGTTCTTTTATTGGTGATTCTATTTCAAAACCTATTGACGAAAAAACATTTGGTCAACGCTTCTTTAGGGCATATTCCAGCCAGCAGATTAAGTACATATACCCAACGGTAGAGAAAAATTCGGATTCAACACACCGTCTATTATTAGATGTTACTAAAGAAAAGCCGTTTGAACTTAGGGTGGGAGGACATTTCTCTTCACGCCCCGTAAACACAGGATATATTGGGCTGTCGTATTATGACATTGGTTCAGGAGCAGTTGGAGTTCACGCAGAATCATACTTTGGAAAGTTTTATGGCTCAACCAAAATTCATATCAATTATGATATGCCAACTCTTTATCCGTTTAGAGCTACTCCATACTTTACATTAAACAGTTGGGATTATTTTAGAAGTTTCTCAACTTTTTTTGAAGATGTAAAACCTTCTTTTCTAGTACAAAACGAAATGTATTATGGTCTTAGGTTAGCCATCCCTGCTTCTAACACATCTAAATTGTCCTTAGATTTTAGAGAATTCAAAAATAATGATGAGTATTATCAAACCTTAACCTTTAATAGCAGTGATACTGCTGATATTACAAATTTCAATGGGCAAAGTGCAATCTTTCAATTTGAAAACAACACACTAAACAAAAAACAATGGGCAAATGAAGGCTCAATGCTTAAGTTTAGCTTTAGATATATTCAAGGGAAAGAACAAAGTTTATCTGGAACAACCACTGAAGAAAACTATGATCTACGAAAATCTCATCGTTGGGTAAACTTATCCCTTGAGGGTCAGCAGTATTTTAATTTTACAAATTTCTTCAAACTTGGAATTTATGGAAAAAGTGTTTTTAATTCTCAATCACTCTTTTCAAATTATACGGCTTCAGTATTAACAATGACAGAATTTTCTCCTTTGCCAGATAGTAGAACATTTTTTATGGCTGAATATAGAGCGCCTCAATATGCTGGTGCTGGGTTGAATATCATTTTTAGTTATAATGATTTATTTGACTTTAGACTGGAGCCTTATTTTTTTCAACCATTTCGTCAAATTGTTCAGTTTGAAAATGGTGGATTTGGTTATTCAGACTTGTTAGAAGAAGGCACGTTCATGGCTGGTGCCTCTATTATTTTTCATTCGCCTATTGGTCCAATTAGAGTATCCACTAATTACTTCCCAAAACAAGATAAACCGTTTACTACTCAACTTAGCTTTGGATACGTACTTTTTAATGAAAGGGCATTTCGTTGATTTGAGTTATTCTTTCCTAGTGAATTATTATCTTTGTAAAAAAAATTAGAATGATATTACCGATTGTAGCTTACGGTGACCCTGTTTTAAAAAAAGAAGGAATAGAAATCGAAAAAGATTATGAAGGGCTTCAAAAATTGATCGACGACATGTTCGAAACCATGTATAATGCCTCTGGGGTTGGTCTTGCTGCACCTCAAATTGGAAAATCTATACGTTTGTTTATTGTTGATGCATCGCCATTTGCCGAAGAGGAGGATGAGGATAATCCAGATCCCAAAGCAAAAGGACTGGAAGGATTTAAAAAAGTCTTTATCAACCCAATAATTGAAGAGGAGTCTGGAGAAAAATGGGCCTTTCAAGAAGGATGTTTGAGTATCCCTACAATTCGAGAAGATGTCTTCCGTAAAGAGAAGATTCTTATCACATATTTTGATGAAAATTTCAATTTTCATGAAGAGACTTATGAAGGTTATGCGGCAAGAGTTATTCAACACGAATACGATCACGTAGATGGAATTCTGTTTACAGATCATCTTTCTCCATTAAAAAAGAGAATGTTGAATAAGAAATTAAATAATATTTCTAAAGGCGAAGTCGATATCAATTATAGAATGAAGTTTCCCGTTAAAAAACGTACTAAATAAATATAAAAATGAAAATAAATTACTTTATTCTCTGTTTTCTAACTGTCACTATTCTTGCGTCATGTGGCAATAAAACTGAAGATCAACTACAGTCAAATGAAGAAGGTGACATCACTATTGAAGGATTGAAAGAAAGTATAAAAGAAATAGATGATTCTCTTTTTATGTTGACCAAGAAGAAAATGGAAGATCCCAATTTTAAAATTGACAGAATTGTTTTTCATGAAGGGATTAATCGAAACAAAAAATTCTTTGAAACATTTCCAGAAGATGATTACGCAAAAACGGCTCTTGAAAAAATAGCAAGTTTATATTTCCAATTGCAAATTGAAGGCGAAGCTGTAAAGTGGAGAGATTCTATTTTACATCATTATCCAAATACTGAGAACAAAACTGATATATTAATTATGCAGATGCATCACTACGATTTTGATAACTATAATAAAGAAAAGTTAGAGTACTATTTAAATAAACTTTTGAGCTTAAACACCCTGACAGAGGAGCAGAGGCAAGATTATGAATTTAGACTGAAGCATATAGATAAAACCCATCTGGAATTGAGAGAGCTCCACAACAATGATTCAGTTCCTATTGAAGTGATTCAATAACTTCTGTTAAGGGTTTGTTAAAAACAGTAAACATCAGTTTTATTGACTTATATTTGAATTAAGAATTTATAAAAAATAGAAAAATGAAAAAGGCATTATTTACTTTAACCTTGATTTTTGCAACTTCGTTTGCATTTAACGGATTGTTTGCTCAAGAAGAAGCGGCAGTTGAATCAGGAGCACAAATTGAATTTAAAAAAGAAACTCATGATTACGGAACCATCAAACAATATGGTGATGGAAGTTGTGAATTTGAGTTTAAGAATACTGGTAACGAACCTTTAATGATTTCGAATGCAAAAGGTTCATGTGGTTGTACTGTACCAGAGTGGCCAAGAGAGCCAATTGCGCCAGGTGAAACAGGTGTAATCAAAGTAAGATATGACACTAAAAGAGTTGGCCCAATTAACAAAAGTGTTACTTTGCAGTCAAATGCTACAAACGCGCCAACTAAAGTAATAAGAATTAAAGGTACTGTTGAAGCAGCACCTAAAGGTGGAGCACCAGTTAATGAAAGTGGAGCGCCAGCAAACTAAGATACCCCAATGAAGCTATATTTCGCGATTATAATTATAGCATTGAATTCCGCCTTTGGCTTCGGTCAAATGGCGGAATTTAGTTTTTTGGAAGGTACTACCAAGAAATGGGACAAAACTCCAGAAGGTAAAATACTCAAGCATTACTTTGTGTTTGAAAATACGGGAGAGGAGCCCTTAATTATTGATGAAGCGCAAGTTGCTTGCCCCTGTACCAAAGTAACTTTCCCAAAAAAGCCTGTACCTCCTGGTGGTAAAGACTCTATCCTCGTAACGTTTGACACCAATCACAAATTTTACAATCAAGACCGCAAAATAATTCTTAAAGCAAATACTAAAAAAGAAGAAAAGCTGAGAATTAAAGTCTACGTCATTCCAAAGGAAGAAGAATAACACCTCTTGTTAATAGTTTTTAACAGAAAAAATACGCTCTCTGAATTCTTAGTCCTATCTTCGTGATATAAACTTGAAGATATGTCGATATCAGTAAAACACCTCACTAAGTATTACGGAAATCAAGCCGCGGTAGACAATATTTCGTTTGAAGCTAAGAATGGTGAGATTTTGGGATTTCTAGGACCAAATGGTGCCGGTAAATCAACTACGATGAAAATTATCACTGGTTTTATTCCTGCAACTGAAGGCGATGTTGAAGTGTGCGGAATGAATATTAAAACCGATTCCATAAAAACACAAGAAAAAATAGGCTATCTTCCAGAAAACAACCCGCTTTACCTTGAAATGTATGTGAAAGAATACTTGAGTTTCATTGGTAAAATATATAAGGTTAAAAACATCAAAGAACGTGTCGCTGAGGTAATTGAGTTAGTAGGACTTCAAAAAGAACAACACAAAGTAATTGGTGCATTATCAAAAGGATATCGACAAAGAGTGGGATTAGCTCAAGCCATTATTCACGATCCAGATGTATTGATTTTGGACGAACCGACTTCAGGTTTAGATCCGAATCAATTAGAGGAAATCCGAGGACTCATTAAAAAGATTGGTCAACAAAAG
The DNA here is from genome assembly GCA_002734085.1 of Fluviicola sp. Taxonomy (GTDB): domain Bacteria; phylum Bacteroidota; class Bacteroidia; order Flavobacteriales_D; family Crocinitomicaceae; genus Brumimicrobium. The sequence goes on from NVXV01000012.1 coordinate 127,618, forward strand.
ACAGTCATGTTATCTACACATATCATGCAAGAAGTTGAAGCTATATGTGACCGAGTAATTATCATTAAGAACGGTAAATTAGTGGCGAACGAACGTGCTTCTGAATTGCAGAATAATAAAAGTCTACAGGTAATTTATGTGGAATTTGAAGGTGAGGTTTCACGGAACCAGCTGGCAAAAATTAAATATGTTCGAAAAGTAGAGGCAGTTGATACGAATTCGTTTATTCTTGAAACCACTTTGGAAATTGATGCGAGAAAAATGATTGCAGAATATGCGAAAAAAGAGAATTTACTTATTCTAACGTTGAGAAAAGAAGAAAAAACATTAGAGGAAGTATTTAAATCCTTAACAACCTAGAATCTTTACTAAAAAAACAAAATTAAACTGATTCCCCCACAAAATACCAGCACGTAAATAGAATAAGTTCTGCCGGTCTAGTTTTGAAGAAAAAAGCAAGATGAATATACTAAAATTTATGG